>CAWGCV010000017.1:0-254108 GCA_963821145.1 uncultured Acidobacteriota bacterium | reverse complement strand
GACCGGCTCTGCTTGCGATTCGCCACGCCCACTGAATCCAGCGTGCCCCGAACCACGTGATAGCGAACACCCGGCAAATCCTTCACACGGCCGCCGCGGATCAGCACAATCGAGTGCTCCTGCAGGTTGTGGCCGATGCCGGGAATATAGGTGGTGACTTCAATTCCATTGGTCAGACGAACACGCGCAACCTTACGCAGTGCGGAGTTTGGCTTCTTGGGTGTCTGCGTATATACGCGGGTGCAAACACCGCGCCGTTGCGGGCATCCCTGCAGCGCCGGGCTGGCGGTCTTATACCGCGGCGCCGTCCGGCCTTTCCTGACAAGCTGACTAAATGTAGGCAAGAACAATCTCCTTTAATACCGTGCTGCTGAATCTCTGAAAACTTTTCACCCCAGAATCACTCGGGTGCCCCATTCAAGCCGTCCTTTGGCTTGGGTGGGAGGGAACCAATGTCCGTCCCTTGAAGACGCCGTCATCCTGAGCGAAGCGAAGGATCTCATACTTCATCCCACGTTCGCCGCACAAACTGCCTGCCCACACAATGGCGGACTGGCGATTTCCGCACACGCGCGATTTCTCGCACATAGGGCGGAGTTGCATCCAAATTCTGTAGTCTGACTGAAACAACGACGGTGACCGGCTCGTACCGCTTGCCCGCTCCGTTTCGCTGTTCTGCCCCGCATAGCCCGCCAGGGTGGCCGGTGTCGCAGGTGCAAAAGGACGAGTATCGAATCCGCTGTTCCGAAAACTGAAACCGATGCAATCCGCTGTCGACTGCCAGCGGAACTGGACGGCGCCTCCCACAGGCACACTACCGTCGCTCGCCAAACTTCACAAGAATATCAAGGGATGGGGCTAGAGTCAACAGCAGCCGGTCGCCTCCGAACTGACGGAAGCAACCGACGCCTGATTAAGCCACCGGCGATGGAATCGGGAGATTATCCTGAAAGCGCTCGAAGAAGGGCGAGCTGGAATGTTTGGTGTTTTCTTTTCAATTTTGGTCGTCGTGGGGCTCTTGACTATCTTTGGCGAGATCGTTATGAGGGTTCGCCTCACAAAAAGAGCTTCGTGTAACAACATAGCGTGGTGGAGGCGCGGGGGTGATGAGGTTGCCGCGAGCTATCAGGAAATATTCCCAGACAGCCGACTCCCATTTTTCAGGCGCTTCGTTTTCTGGCTCCTTTTGGCTTGCGCTGGCGTTCTTGCTTTCTCAATGCTTCTATGGAAATCAAAGTGACCCACGACCAAGATTCCAGACGGTGGCCTATTCAAGCCGTTCTTTGGCTTGAGTGGGGCAGATTCAGGAGACGAGCCCGGATCGAAAATCTGGGCGCCCGCGTTGAAATCCTCGCGAAAAAAGAGAGAGTCATTCTGAGCGCAGCGAAGAATCCAGACGTACCCCGCGCTGCGAATAACCGCTGCTAGTGTTGCCACAAGAAAACCCGGAATCGAGCCACCGCCATTATGATCGCATCGTGGCCGAGGATAATTTCTGGATGGGAACAAAGACCCTTCTCGCAATCTGTTTCTTTTCGATGAGCTGCTTCGCTCAGAACACACTCCCACGAGTCGGTAGCACAGCACCCCGAGTGGAACTAGCCAACCTCCTTCAAGCCCTCGGCGACACGCCGCGTTCGTCCGCCGCCTTCAAAGGGAAAGCGGTGGTGCTTGAATTTTGGGCGACCTGGTGCGGAGGCTGCGTGGCCGAAATCCCCCATCTGAATAATCTCGCCAACCAGTTTAAAGATCGGCCTGTCGTATTTCTCTCCATCACAGATGAAGAGCCCGTCGTCGTGCAGTCATTTTTGCAACGGCGGCCGATGCGAGGATGGATCGGTATCGATGCGAACGGGGGCACTTTTCAAAGATATGGGATAGTCGGCCGACCGCAAACAGTCCTGATCGATTCGCATGGAGTGGTGCGGGGCCTGACATCGCCTGACCAGGTCACTGTCGCGATGATCGACCGGTTGATTTCGGGAGCGGCAGTCGGTGCTGTTCCCCCAACCAGTAAACCAGTCGCCAGCGGTGTCAGCCAGAGTCCGGGAACGCCGCCACCTCTACTGGAGGTTCTGATCCGTCCTGCCGCGATCGTTTCAGTCAGCGGATTCAGTCCCGGTGCGACATGGCAGTCCGGCGGCCAGTTCGACTTTTACGGAGCCACGTTGCGCATGCTTCTCGAGTATGCGAACAACACCCGCGGCGACCATATCATCGCTCCGGATTGGTTCGATCAGAATCGGTACGATTTGTTCACAGTGGTACCGCAACATCGAGAGGACTTGCAGAGATCTCTGGCTAGAGGGGCGATTACGGAAACGTTCGGGTTAGTGATTCGGCACGAAACAAGACCGACCAAAGTTTATGTGTTGCGTGTTGATCCGGACGCGAAAGCTCGATTGAAAATATCCCATGCCACTCCCTCCCTCGGCTTTCTTGCGCAACCGGGTCATTTCACCGGAGTCGCCACCGGAATTCCTCGACTGATTCAAAAGATGGCGACCGACCTGGGTGGAATCGAGATTGTAGACGAGACCAACCTGTCTGGACGTTATGACTTCGACTTGAAATGGACCCCTCGCGATGTAAATTCGCTGCAAGATGCGCTTCGGAGTCAACTTGGATTGAGCCTTACCAAGACCATTCGGCCCGAAAAATTCCTGGTTGTTGTCTCAGCCGTCGAGCCGAAGACTTGGTAACGATACGGATCGCTGCTGCAGGCAGGTGACCCACATCTGACATCTGGGTGCCCCACATCTCGCCTTTGAGATGTGCGAGGATTTACCTCAACCCATCATCATCCCTTCAGGCCCGCTTCCGTTTGCTCTCCAAATCCCGCAACATCACGCTTCGCAGCAGCGCATTCAGTCGGGACTGGTACCCCTCCGTCCCCTGCTGGCGCAGCCATGCCAGAATATCCGCGTCGATCCTCAAGGTGATCTGTTTCTTCACCGGTCGATAAAACGGGTTCGGCACCGCATTCTGCCAGAACTTATCCGTCAGTTCCGGCAAATCGGACAACATCGATCTCGCGGTCAGGCATCGCCGCCAGCTTCGCCAACTCGCGCCTTCGTCCAGGCATGGCTTTAGCCTCAGCCATCGTTTTTCTCACGATTTTCTTCATACCGTTCTCGCTCCTTCCGTGTGGCTTTTCGAGCTGTAATGATGCGGACCGTTTCATCAGGTTCTCCCTCCTGCACAGTGTGAGCCACCAGCAGCACAACCACACCTTCGACCATTCCGATCGTCTGCCATCGCGGCTCACCATCCTCGACACGATCCTGCTCGGCCAACGCGTAAGGATCGTCGAAGACCTCCGAAGCAAGGTCGAAGCTAACGCCGTGCTTGCGTCGATTGCTCTCCGCCTTCGCCTCGTCCCACTCGAACAGAATCATGTCTGCCAATATTATAATGCATTTTTGTAGCTACAATTAAAAGCATTGCGCAAATCCTGATTGCAGTTTGCCCGCGTTTGTGATTTATAAGTTACATTCAACCCAGAATGAAAAAGCCAGCCAGCATCTCCCACAACGAATCCATCATTCGCGAGCTTCGCGACGACCCCAAATTTGCCGCCGAGTATCTTCGCGCCGCGCTCGACGACGAGGACGATCCGCGTGTGCTTCTCCTTGTCTTGCGACAGATCGCCGAATCCAGAGGGGGCATCGCCAAGGTCGCGAAGGCCGCTGGAATCGAGCGCGAAAGCCTCTACCGCGCTCTATCGGCCAAAGGCAATCCCCGCCTCTCAACCCTGGTCGCCGTCACCAAAGCCATCGGCCTCAAACTCACCGTCGAAGCCGCCTGACCATTGGCACGCGGGTGTCGATTTAATCCGCTCTTCGGCCTGAGAGAAACTGAATCGCGGGCGCCAGCTTCGCATTTGACGCCACATCCTTGGTCGCCACAGTATTGAACCATGATGGAGGACTCAAAATGGCCATCCCTCCCGAAACCAGCAGTCGGATACCCAGCGCCCTGTATGCGGTGGTGATGATCGCCGTCATCGTCGGCATCGATGTCGCGTTTTTCAGAAACCGCTTTTGGGAACGACTGATCGCGAACATCGGCATCGTCCTTGTCTTCGCCGCCTTCTACCTGAGATTCCTCAGGCATCCATAAACCAAGCGCCTCGTGCCCTTCGACTTGCCTTTGACAAATGGAAGGTTTCACAAGCCTGATCTCAGCTTTTCTTGCCCGAAATATATCCAAACCAGTATAATAACTCCATGAAGCCTGTGCGGTTTCTGGGCGATTCACTGGAACGATTGCGCGAATTTCCAGAAGACGCCAAACACCATGCGGGATATCAGTTGGAGCAAGTGCAGCGCGGCGATCAGCCCGGCAGCTTCAAATCGATGCAGCATCGGCAAAGGTGTGGAAGAAATACGACTGCGAGATGACTCTGGAATTTATCGGATCATCTATACCGCTCGGCTGGCCGATGCAGTCTACGTATTGCACGCGTTCCAAAAGAAATCCCAGGCCACGGCAAAACGCGACATCGATCTGGCGAGAGAACGACTCCAGCAATTAAGGGAACAACAGAGATGAACAAGTCCAAAGCCTATGCGAGCGTTTGGGACGCCCTGGCCGATACTCCGGAGCAGGCGGCCAACCTGCGCGCTCGTGCGGACCTCATGCGAAAGATCGCCGCCATCGTGAAGAAAAATCGGTGGACGCAAGCAGATGCAGCCAAACGCTGCGGCATCACTCAGCCGCGCATGAATGATCTTCTCCGCGGCCGCGTCTCAAGGTTCTCACTCGACGCTCTTGTCAACATCGCCACCAGCCTCGGCCGCCGTGTTCGCGTCGAAATCGAAGCCGCCTGAGTCTATCGAAACCTCGCATCACACCTCAGTCACACCGTCATTTTGTTGCTTGCGCGTCCAGTTCCTTCACCAGCCACAGCACCAAATCATCATCCACCAGCACCTTATCGCCAGCCGCAACCGGCAGCCCTCCAGAAGCCATTCCTTTTCCGTCCGGCACATATCCGAGATGAACGTACAGCCGCTGCGCCGCACCGTAGTCGCTGAACAACCCCACTCCTACGCCGATTTTCGGGCAGTGCGCTGCCCGCGCCCGCTCCTCCAGCGCGTGAATCAGTTTCGTCGCGATCCCCTGGTTGCGGCACTTTTCCGACACCACCAGGTCATTGATCTCCGGAATCCGCGCCTCGCGAAATGGAGCATGCCCGGAGACCCACAGCAGCGAACCGTACCCTAGAACATCCGTCCCATCCACCACCAGCAGCACCAGTCGCTGGCCGTGAGCGTGTTCGACCAAACGCTGATCCCACTTCTTCGCCCCGCCGTGCCAGGCCGCTCCGCCATAAGTTTCCGCAATGCGAGGCACATCTTCCGCCCGCAATTCCCGCACTTCAATGCTCATCGCCTCACCTTCAATTCGTCATGTCAACGACATATCACTCGACTGCGAACCGCCTCGCCGCCTTGTCTTTCCGCCTCGCGAACCTCTCCAAATTTCTTCGTCGCCCGCAGCAGATCGTTCCCTGCCAAGACTACTCCGGCCTTCGTTCCTCCTCAAGCACACCCGTGTCTCACGCCACGGCGTCACGTCGCGTCAAGCAGATTGTCGAAGGATCCGTGGCAGGCGTATGCTGTCCGCGTGCGCGCATCTTTCGCTCGTTGGAGTCGACCATGAAACTCGCTGGTCTTTGTTCGATCGCCGTTGTTCTTGGTTCGATGACCTGCCTGGCCCAAACCTCTGGGCGCAACGCTTCAAAACCGGCCGTGACCGTCGTTATCCCGGGCAGCATGAATTGCCCAGTTGATATCAGCGCGAAGAGAGGTCTTGGCCCTGGGCAGATGCAACGCAGCCTCGACAATGGGCGGCAGGATCCAGGGCCCAGTCAAGCTCTTCAACTCACCCTCAACAACACTTCGTATTCAGAAATTGTTGGCGTGCGAGTCACCGCCTACGGCCTGAATGCCAAAGGCCAGTTGACGCCGGCGAACGTGGAGTCAAATGATTCTTCCGCAATTGAGAAGACTATCAACTTGGACTTGAAGGTGAATCCGAAATCGACAGGGTCCGTGGAATTGATGCTGAATGGATTTACTACGGTGACATATCTCAGTGTCGATTCCATCCGCTATGCCCGCGGCTCGACATGGCAGCCGACCGCACAACACACCTGCCACGTGGTTCCCAATGGAATCATGTTGATCAGTAGTCGATAATCAGGACGGTCCGCCGCGCCATCCTCCGCCGATGGCGCGGCCGCCTATCAACGCCCGGCGACCTCTACTTCTCCAGGATTTTTTCTTCCCGGGTGGCCCACATGATTCCCGCCACCACCTGCGCAACGCCGATGCACCGCGTCAACGTCGGATGCCCACCCATAAACCGCATCAAGCCTCGCCAGGGTTTCGGCCCGACGTTCCATGCTTGTGCATCCCGGTGAGGCCGCACAATCGCCATCATCCCGTCCCCGATTAATGCCATGGCAGTGAAATGTTGCCACCTGCGAGTATCCATCGCACGCTCCTCGTTCCGATTTTCAATCCTCCAGGTTAGATGCGGTCCGTCTACGGATTAACAGTCAAACTACGTTCCAGATCGAAGGTTAGAATGCTTTCCGCCGGGATCACCAGGTCCTTATTCCCCGTAAACGCACTCCCGGCTGCACCGCCTCCGCCGCCCAGCAGGCCGCCGATCAGGGCTCCTTTGCCTCCGCCGGCAAGGCCGCCAATCAGCGCGCCCAGGCCTGCCCCACCGCCCGTCATCACGGCCGATCGCTTGCCTTTTCCCTGCTCCACCCGCTCCACGTGGCTGGTGCGGACCTGGTACGTCCGTCCGTCTGCGCTGACGCTTTCCAGCCGGATGGCCAGCACCGCCTGCCCCTTAAATTTCCCCAGGCCCTTCGACTCCGTAACTACGCCGCGCGCCCGCGCACCCGCACGAATCACCGTCTGTCCATTCACCCGGACTGAATCCACCAGCACTCCGGTGAACGGATCGCCTGTTTGACTCTCCTTGGTCGAAAGTGTCTGCCCCAATCGGACCCGGATCCTTGTTCCAGCCGGGACCACGATCGGTTGCGGCGTTGCAGCTTGCGCAGGAGGCGCTGCACCACCTTGCGCAGGAGGCGCTGCACCACCTTGCGCAGGAGGCGCTGCACCACCTTGCGCCGGCGCGCCATTCATCGATGGCGGCGGAGGCGGGGGCATACCCGCGCCACTCTGCGCCGATTGGTCGTTCGCCGGCGCCTGGCCCGTGTCTGCTCCGTTCGCCGTGGTCAAGTTGTTCACCACCGTTTTCACTCCCGATACCTTCGATGCATCATTGCTCGCCAGCTCTCGCGATCCCGGTCCGCTCACTGTGCCAGTCAGGGTCACAACGCCGTTGCTCGCCGCCACTGAAATTGGCTGGCCCTGCAGCGCGGTGTCGGCTGCGATCTGTTTCTGCACATCGGCTTCAAGTTGGGCATCTGTCGGCTTTTTCGAGCAGCCAACCATCAAAACCATTGCCGCCACCAATGCCAACGGCAAAGTTCGGAGACCAATACGTGCTTCGCGAATCATAGAACCTCCGTTTGCAGGTTGATTCAATCGTGGGCCGCTGTCAAGCGCCGCAGGACACACAAAATTGCGAATCAGCGGACCTGGATGGCCGTATTGTTGGACGCTCCCCTTCCTGAAAAAGGCCTCGCGCCAGCGATTCTCGAACCTATAATCACTGTTGAGAGAGCCAACCGGGATGGGAACCAGCAACCGACGAACGGCCGTGGTGGTATTAGGTTCGCTGGCGCTTGTCATCCTGCTTTTCCTGATCGCAGAGAATGCCTTCAACCTGAAATTTCTCTCCCCCAACAACACCGGTTCCATCCTGCTGTTTTCAGCTCTTTCAGGCATCAGCTTTCTGCTGTTTCTTATGCTGGTGGTCCTGCTGCTGCGAAATATTCTCAAGCTCTACGCCAGCGGGCAAAGTCGCGTACTCGGTTCCCGGCTGCGTGCCCGCATGTTACTGGGAGCGCTGCTGCTTTCTGTCGTTCCTGCATTTTTCATGCTGTCGTTTAACTACTTGTTAATGAACCGTTCCATCGACCGCTGGTTTTCTCAGCCCGTCGTCCAGTTGCGCGATGAGTCCATGCAACTCGCCATGGAGATGTCTCGATACGCAGCTGACAATGCCCGCGCCGAGGCGGAGTCGCTGGCTCATGAACCCGAAGTTGTCTCTGCCGACCTGCCGGCGCACCCCGAGCGATTACTGCAATTATTTCGCCGCCACAAGGTCACCCTGCAGGGTGGATTTGTCGCGATCTACCGCGACGGAAAAGTGATCGACAAATATCAGTTTCCCACCGACGGCGGTCCCGTCAACCTGCTCTCCAGCGTTCGCCCCAATGAACAGGCGCAGATGATGCCGGACCAAATACCTCTCTCAGACGAAATTTTTCAGGCCGCCGAGCGCACGGATGATCCCATCTTGCGGATTGGCCAGTCAGCCTACTCTGTGGGCGATGCTCCCGCACAAAACGGCGTGGTCGTCGTCGTGGGCTTGCCGCTGCCTCCTGACGTTGGCATGGCCGTCCGCGATATCGCAAGCGGCACAGAACGATATTGGACCCTGTTACGAGCGCGCCGTCGAGTTCGTCAGACCTATCTCCTCGTCCTGCTTCTGCTGACTGGATTGACTCTGTTTGTCAGCAGCTGGCTCGCGCTGTTTCTTTCCAAGCAGGTCACCCGCCCGGTCGAAGCCCTGGCCGATGCGATGGATGCCATGGCCTCCGGAGATTATGGATCACGCGTCGACATTGCCGCCTCCGGGGAACTGGGCGAACTGATGCGTTCGTTCAACCACATGGCGACCGATCTTGAAAATAGCCGGACCCAGCTTGAATCTTCCACCTACAAGCTTTCTGAAGCCAACGCCGCCATCGACGAGCGCCGACGAGAATTGGAAACCGTGCTGGAGACGATTCCCAGCGGCGTGGCCACGCTCGACAACGATCTGCGAATCCTGCAGGCCAATCGCGCCTTCTGCGAAATGCTCGATCCCCTTGGGGAACTCCCGATCGAAGGCCAGCTCATCCAATCCCTTTTTCCAACGGAATCCGCACTCGAAATTGGCCGTGTGCTGCGCCGCAGCCGTCGCTTGCCCGTAGTCTCGACAGAAGTCGAAGCCCAAAGCTCGCGCGGTCCCCTGCATTTAATTTTTACTGTCACCCAGCTTCGCGGTTCCCTTCACGGACATTTAGTGGTGATGGACAACGTGACCGATGTGTTGCGCGCCCAGAAACAAATGGCGTGGAAAGAAGTGGCCCAGCGCGTCGCCCATGAAATCAAAAACCCGCTCACCCCGATCGCTCTTTCCGCCGAACGCATCGAGCGCCACGTCGATCGCGGCCTCACCGGGGATTCGGCGCAGGTGCTGCGCAGCTCGACAGAAGTCATTCGCTCGTCGGTTGAAACGCTGCGTCAGCTGGTCGATCAATTTGCCGCCCTCGCCGACTTCCCCGCAGCCAACCGTACCCCGACCGACCTCAATCGCATCGTGGAAAACACCCTCACCCTATTTGCGGGCCGCCTGGAAGGAATTGAAGTTCGCTTGCTCCTGGCAGATAATCTTCCTCCAGTGATGGCTGACGCAGAAGCGCTGAAGCGCGCGTTCAGCAACCTCATCGACAACGCTGCAGAAGCCATGCAGTCGACCTTGCTTCGCGTGCTCACCGTACGCACTGGGAGCAACGAAACCCAAACCATGGCGGAAATCGTCATTGCCGACACCGGTCATGGCATCACCGATGAGATCCGCGAGCGCCTGTTTCTGCCATTCTTTTCTACCCGCCGCCGTGGCACCGGACTCGGTCTTTCCATCGCTGCGAAAATTGTCCAGGAGCATCAAGGCAATATCCACGTCGAAACCAATTCTCCCGCCGGCGCTCGCTTCGTCATCATGATTCCCTTCGCTGAATCCTCGTCGATATCGGATATCTCCGCTCCTTCCATCAGCGTGGTCGAGCGATGAATCACATCCTGGTAGTCGACGACGAGCCGGATATTCGCACCACTCTGGAAGCGATTCTCGCCGAGGAAGGCTACACCGTCACCACGGCGGGTACCGCAACCGAAGGGCTCGATCTGATCCGCGACGCCATTTTTGATGCCGTGCTGCTGGATATCTGGCTGCCGGATCGCGATGGCCTGGAAGTCCTGCAGCAGATTCGTAAATTCGACGCCATCGCCGGCCCGGAAGTCATCATCATCTCCGGCCACGGCACCATCGAGACAGCCGTGCGGGCGACCAAGCTGGGCGCATATGATTTCCTCGAAAAACCGCTGTCTCTGGAACGCACGCTGATCATCCTGAAGAATGCTGTCGAATCGCGGCGCCTCCGCATCGAGAATCGCGAGTTCCAGCAGCAGCTCACCGCCCGCGCCCGCATCACGGGAGAAAGCGTTCCCGTAAAAGCGCTGCGGCAACAGATTCGCCTGATGGCGCCCACCAACGGCCGCGTCTTGATCTACGGCGAGTCCGGCACCGGCAAAGAAGTGATTGCCCGCGCCATGCATGCCGAAAGTCAGCGCGCCGATCGCGTGTTTGTCGAGTTAAATTGCGCCGCTATTCCCGAGGACTACATCGAAACCGAACTGTTCGGCTATCGTCACAGCGCTCTGCCCGGTGGTCCCCCGGAAAAGCGCGGCACTTTCGAGCGCGCCGACAGCGGCACACTATTTCTCGACGAAGTCGGTGACATGAGCCTCAAGACCCAGGCCAAGGTGCTGCGAGCGCTCGACGAGCAGCAATTCACTCCCGTCGGTGCCGCCCAGTCGATTCGCATTGATGTGCGTTTGATTGCCGCGACCAACAAAAATCTCGAAGAGGAAATCGCCAAAGGAAATTTTCGCGAAGATCTTTTTTACCGCCTCAACGTCATTCCCTTTTACGTGCCGCCTCTGCGCGAACGGAAAGAAGACATTCCCCTGCTCGCGACCGAGTTGCTGCGGGAATTCGGCCGTCAATACGGCCGGCCAAGAATAGAAATCTCCGCTGACGCGCTGGCCGCCCTGCAACTCCATCATTGGCCGGGAAACGTCCGCGAGCTGAAAAATATTCTGGAGCGCGTGATGATTCTCAATCCGCAGGTGTCACGCATCGAGCGCAAGCATCTGCCGGTACTGGTCGCGCGCAGCCCCGGCCGCCATGCCGAAGAGTTCCCGTCACTGCAGCAGGCCCGCGAAGCCTATGAACGCGACTACATCCTGCGCAAATTGGAAGACTGCCATGGCAACGTCAGCCGCGCCGCGGAAATTCTCGGCCTCGAACGCAGCCACCTCTATCGCAAAATGAAAGCCCTCGGCATCCACACCAAAGAAGCCTAAGGTGTCGATTCTTATGAGTAGAGAAATCCCTGGGTGCCCCACATCTCGATTTTGAGATGTGGGATAGTAGTAGGCTCGCACCACGAAAATCCGGGTGCCACTATTCCTCCGGCGAATCTTTCATCTGCTGAAGTTTCCCCAAACTCTCCAGCTGATTCCGCCAGTCCAGCGAATCCAGAAACGCGCTCGATCCGCGCCAGTCATCCGCAATCTTCACGAACAACTCCAAATGTACCTGCACCCCCAGGAACGATTCCAGTTCCTTGCGCGCCGCAATGCCAATCTGCTTCAGCATGGAACCGCCCTTGCCAATCAAAATCGCTTTCTGCCCCGAGCGTTCACAAAAAATTGCCGCAGAGATCTTCGTCAGCGGCTTCGGTTTGGGTTTTCCCGGCAGCGGCGCGCGCATCTTTCTCTCTTCAAACCGCTCAATCACCACTGCACTGGAGTACGGCACTTCTTCGCCCGTCAAATTCAGAATTTTTTCGCGAATAATTTCCGCCGCCAAAAAACGCTCCGGCTGATCCGTGAATTGTCCTTTGCGAAAATGCCGTCGCCCCTCTGGCATGTACTCCACCAGCTTGTCGATCAGCCGCTCCAAACCATCCCCGCCGCGTGCGGAAATCGGAATCACCTCGGCGTAATTGTGCAGCGCGCTGAACTGCGCAATCAGCGGCAGCAGCGACTCCTTCGTGTCGATCGCATCAATCTTGTTCAGCACCAGGAATACCGGGCACTCCAGCTTCTTTACCATCTCCAGAATGAAAGCATCCTCATTCTCCAGCGAGTGCGACTGCGACTGGCGCGGCTCCCCCGCGGGCTGTTGCGGAACAGATTTGTCATCCCGACCGAAGTCTGCTTCCGCGGGCGAAGTGGAGGGATCGGCTGTTTGCTCCCCCAACAGGAGAGCATCCAGATCAATCTCCGTCACCTTCGGTTTCACTTCCGGCAAACGCAGCCGCCGCGTCACATCCACCACGTGCAGCACCACGTTGCGCGACTCCAGCGCGTCATACACCTCTTGCAGCATGCGCTTGTCCAGCAGGTTGGTGGGCTTATGCACGCCCGGCGTGTCGACAAACACAATCTGCGCCGCCGGATGCCCAGCCCTCCCCCCCTGCCCCTTCACCGCATCCACTTCCAGCACCCCGTGAATGCGGTTGCGCGTCGTCTGCGGCTTGCGCGTCACAATGGCGACTTTCTCGCCCACCAGCGCATTCACCAGCGTCGACTTGCCGGCATTCGGCCGGCCCAATATCGAAACAAATCCAGAACGTAATGGCATCCCCTCTAGTATCTACCACCGCTGAGACAAAACTAGAGCACACCATCCTGGCTGCCCCAGATCTGGTTGCTGAGACCTGGGATGCGAGCGTTCCTCAACCTCCGTGGAAATCGATCTCGATGATCAGATCGACCAGCATAGGTTCGCCACGCTTCACCGCGGGCTTAAACCGGTATTGACGAGCGGCATCCATCGCAGCTTGGTCGAATGCTGCCCCACCGGACGCTTGAACATAGGGCTCGCGCACATTGCCGTTGGCGTCGATCGTGCAGGCCACAGCGACTCTGCCACTGCGATGGCGCTCGCGCTCCACCTCAGGGAATTTTGGATCCACCTCATGCGCAAGCTTGGGCGCGGTCACACGCTCAGCCCGACGTTCTTCCTTGGACTCCGGAAGGCTCAGATCGGAATCTACCCGAGCAACAAATGGCACCACTGGCAACTCCACCAGATTTTCCGGCGCAGACGTATCTTGCGACAAGATAGTTGCGCTCGCGCCTAGCGGTTCGATCGACGTGATGGAAAGTCTAAGAATCGGGATTCCATCCATCTCCTTAGTAATGTTCCGGGCGATCTCAAGATTTTGAAACGGCTGCAAGCTGTTATACAGGACTTGGATCCTCCCATTGAGCGCGCGCCCTCGGAACATTCCATCCGTTGTGAAATAACTCTGGAAGCACGCCACCTCGAAGCCCTCACAGAAATCCGGCTTGAAAAGAACCGCAAAATCGGACCCGCCCAACTTCGTATGCTGGATCTTCCATTTGTGCGAAGTGCCTGCATCGGCTGCAAAGCGGACGAGCACTGCAAGCATCGCCTGCCGCAAACGCAGCGGCAAATATGGCCCGGTTGCGTAAGCCCTCGCCGTCGCGCCATTCTTGGTGACGACATATTTGTAGTCGCCCAGCGTCGCTTCCGTTCGCCACAGATCCTTCGACTGCCACCACTCTTCATACGTCCCGTTCCCGGTAAATTCCGTATCCCCGCTCGCAACATACGTAGCTTTCAAATGGAATGGAATTCCCGAAGCTTCCAGATCGCTCAACTGCCGCGCCCGCGCAAAAAATTCCTCCGGCGTCTTCGGATCTGGTAAAGGAGCTGCAGCAGGTGTCGCCGGGTTAAGCGGTGTGGCAGGCGAAGCTGTAGCCGCAGGAGATCCTGCCGCCGGCTGCGTCTGAGCCGCCGCATTGCCAACCAGCAAGCCAATGCCAATGAAAAACCCCCACGCACATCGCCGTCGAAACATCGCCAATGCCAGTCCTCTCCAGCGCAATATCAGCGGACACCTCTTGGCATAGATCAGTCTTCCACTTCCCAGGCCAGCCTAGGGTCGCCAGCTCAAAAACCACCTAATCGTCGTCGTCACGCTAATCGGCATGCCATCGATCGTTGGTCGGTCGATAGCGCCACTTCTTTACCGCATCCATTGCAGCCACATCCAGCAAGGTCCTGCCGAGCTGATCACGATATGGTTCTCGAACTTTACCGTCTTCGTCAATCGACGCCTCAATCACAACCGTGCCCTGGATTCCATGCTGCTTCGCATACGGCGGGTAGACAGGTTCCGTTTGGTTTAAAAGTTTGGCCGCGGTGGCGTGCGCACGCTTCAGGTCTTTGCCGGCCGGCACATCCGGGATTTGGATCGCTGGCAGATTGGCCCCGGGCGTAGCATCTTGCAGAAATTTGTTTTCGTCCGGGCTCAGCGACTCAAGGGAGACGATCGAGATCTTCAGAATCTCACCCTTCCCTCCTGCCACAACGATCGAGCGAGGGATCACGCTGCCATGGAATCCCTCAAATCCGTTGTAGAGCGTCTCGATTGAATCATCCACGCGGATACGCAGCAGGCCTTGGGGCGTGAAGTAGTTCTCGACCCGGCACTCCACGCTTGGTCCACACGGAAGATGGACGGAGAGTACCGCCAGATCAACTCCATTCAGCTGTTCACTTTTCGGTTTCCAGTCACTCGTCAATCCTGCATCGGGAGCAATTCGGACCACGATTGCCTTGAGCATTTGCCTCAGTCGTAGCGGAATATACTGCGAGCTTCCATAAACCGTGTGCTTGTCGCCGTCCTTGATTGCCACGTATTTGTAGTCCCCCAGCGTCGCTTCCTTCCGCCACACATCCTTCGACTGCCACCACTCTTCATACGCGCCATTCCCGGTGAACTCCGCATCTCCGCTCGCAACGTAAGTAGCTTTCAAATGGAATGGAATTCCCGACGCTTCCAGATCGCTCAACTGCCGCGCCCGCGCAAAAAATTCCTCCGGCGTCTGCGGATCGGGTAACGCAGCAGGCGTAGCTTGTATAGGGGGGAGGTTTGTGGCTGGCGCAGCCGCAGGCGGACCTGCCGCTGGCTGCGTCTGCGCCGCCGCATACACAAGAGAGAAACCAAAGCACATCAATAAAACGCACAACAGCTTCTGCCGATTCATCTTCAACGCAATCCCAGCGACTATCGCAAGTAATGTTCCAACCATGCCCCGCCTAAGTCGGCGGTTTTCAAACACATCGGCAACGTCATCGCGCATTCCCAGCGCAGATGCAGCACATCCTACCCACACCCTCTGTCGCAGCAAGTGCGCTTCGCACAAGGCGGTTCGCGCCACGCGCTTGCACTCAGGGGTGCGTCTACATCATTCAATTGTGAGGTCGGGAAGCAGAATTACATTCGCGTACAACGCCCGTCAAGGAGAATAGTCTCCTACGTGCAGGATGAGTAACTGTCAGTATCCGAAGGTGCAACCCGGGCGATTCCGTTTCAATGGGCCAAAAAGACACAATCTCGCCGAATCATTCCATTCGCACGTCAAGTTATTCGTTGTAATGGAGCAGGCTGAACACGTCCAGACCTTCGAATCGTTCCCGGCCTTTCAGAAAGTCCAGCTCGACCGCAAAGGCCAGCCCAGCAATATCGCCGCCCAGTTGCCGAACCAGCTTGACCGTCGCTTCCATGGTGCCGCCCGTGGCCAGCAGATCGTCCACAATCACCACCCGCTGCCCGCTTTCAATCGCATCCAGATGAATCTCCAGCGCATCGGTGCCATATTCCAGGTCATAGGTGACTCGCGCAGTTTTTGCCGGCAGCTTTTTCGGCTTACGCACCGGGACAAACCCCGCATTCAGTCGATAGGCCAGCGCCGGCCCGAAGATGAATCCGCGCGCTTCAATGCCCAGCACCAGGTCAATGTCTTTCTCAAAATAATGGGCCGCCAGCGCGTCAATCAGCATCGCGAAACCGCTCTTGTCTTTCAGCAGCGTGGTGATGTCGTAAAACAGGATGCCCGGCTTGGGAAAGTCTGGAACCGTGCGAATCAATTTCTTCAATGGTTCACAATCAATATGCAGTTGCGACATGCGGAGCGGTTCTCCTTCGTGTTGGTCGTTTCGAGTGTATCGAATGAGTGGTATGTCTCGTCAGAATAGCGCGTGCGAAGCATGGTATTCGGTGGCTGCGCCCTGCTAACTCACTCACCATGCTCCTTCAATTTCAAATGCCTGCAAGTTCTCGGCCTCTGCCTCCGGTCGGCTACGCTGTTCGATGGCGTCCACCCGGGATCCTCGCGAACCTCGTGCCAGGGCTGCATGCAGTTTGCGGATTTGCTCCTCGCTTCCGGCCGCCAGCACTTCCACGTCTCCATCCGCTGTGTTGCGCACCCATCCGCGCAGGCCGATTTCGTACGCCTCGCGCTGCACAAACCAGCGAAAGCCCACTCCCTGCACGCGACCTTTTACGATGTAGTGGCAGACCATGACGGCAAGGGCAGTGTCGCAGATGACGAGAGACATGTGCAACCGGTGGAAGATGAAACCCGCGTTGGAATTTACTTCGGATCAAATCAGGTGTGGAATCAGCGCCTTGACGTGCCGGCGATAGGCCGTGTATTGCTCGCCGAAGGTTTCAATCATGAACCTCTCCTCCGTGCGCAGCTTCAGCCAAAGTGCCAGCCCGACCACAGGCACTTCCAAGAAGTTGAGCACCGTTCCCAGGGTGACCGCCGTGCCCAGCAGCGCCAGCAAAATCCCGGTATAAATCGGATGCCGCACCCATGCGTAGGGTCCGCGCGTAATTAATGTGTGGTCCTCTTTCACCGTGACAATGCCACTCCAATTGCGGCCCAGCACGAAGCGCGCCCACACTGCGAATCCGAAACCGAGCAGCAGCAGCAGAACGCCAAAGTACTGGAGGACCGGCAGATTGGGATACAGGTGCCGATAGAGAAAGCCCGCTCGTCCACTTTCGACAAAGAACGGCACCAGCACCAGAAAAATGATCGAGAACTGCATCAGCCGCGAGCCCACGGTCTGGCGGCGTGCGTTGCGTTTTTGTACAAATGCGGCCAGCACCCAAAAAACAATGAAGACGATCCAGACCCACTTCACCATCGCGTACGGAATCATCCCGCTAGACATTTCTGCCCCCCAAGGAACATCCCGTCTACTCTTATACGTTAAAGACTCAGACTTGGTCCCCTGGGTGAGGAAATGTGTAACACCCGCTCGCTAGGCGCGAGACAGGTAGGCGCCCTCGGCCGTATCGACGCGAATCTTTTCGCCCTCGTTGATGAACGGAGGCACCTGCACCACCAGCCCGGTTTCCAGCTTGGCAGGCTTGGTCACGGACGAGGCTGTAGCCGACTTCAGGCCCGGCTCCGTCTCCACTACGGTCATTTCCACGGTCTGCGGCAGATCAATGCCCACCGGTACACCGTCGAAGAATGAAACTTTGATCGGCAGGTTCGGGATCAGGTATTCCACGGCGTCGCCCAGCGTTTCACCGTTCAAATTCGTCTGCTCGAAATTTTCCGTGTTCATAAAGTAGTAGTCGTCGCCATCGGAGTAGAGAAACTCCATCGCAACTTCGTCCACAATCACGCGCTCGATCGGGTCGGGCGAACGGAAACGGTGTTCGTACATGGCGCCCGTGCGCAGGTTGCGCAGCTTGGCCTGGATAAACGCCCGCAAATTGCCGGGGGTGCGATGCTCTACCTTGAAGACGGAATGCAGTTCACCGTTGTGCTTGATGATCATGCCGGGACGTAACTGAGTGGCGGGAATCGCCATAAGAAAGCTTGCTCCTTAACAAATGTCAGAATTTCGTTCGCAGCGGGTGCCCCGCCGAACGCGAAGGTCAACCCTTCCAGTGTAGCCTAGCCCGGGGAGCAGAACCGGACCGCCCCCGGAAAGCTCGCAACCCAACCCGAACCTGGCGAAAATGAAGGTGATACACTCCACTACGTTCCAGGATGAACGGCCGAAACATCGCGTTCGTTTGCGTCTGAACGACATCAGAATGGCAAGGACTGGACCGGGCGCAAGCGAAACGCCGGCTCCAACGCCGCCGCTTTAGCCTCGAGAGCCGCAAGTCACGTTCGTTCTCCGGCATGTATTCAACCATTGAAGTCGTCACATGGATTCATGAGCTTATTTCCGGCAAATCAAGCCTTGCATCGTCACCGGCTCTCCCCAATTCGGACGATCGCCCGCACCGCCCTTTTCATTTGGCTCGCCGTCTGTCTGGGCATATTCCTGGTTCGCTCCATTCATTGGCCTCAGGTCAACGATCCTGCGCAGATCAGCTATCTCTGCTTCCTGATGGATCATGGGTTCGCGCCCTACCGGTATCTGATCGAGATGAACATGCCGGGGATTTATCTCACCAACTGGAGCGTCGCCCATGTTCTAGGGACCGGCTCGCTTTCGTGGCGCACCTTCGATTTTCTGTTAATTTCCGCGGCACTGGCCGCAATGATTTTCATTGCCCGCACGCACGGCTGGTTGTACGGGTTTCTTCGCGGGAGCCCTGTTCGCCCTGTTTCATGGCCAGGACGGCCCCGCCCAGCTCGGTCAGCGCGACTTCATCGTCACCGTCCTGTTTCTTTGCGCCTATGCCTTCCTTTTCGAAGCCCTGCGACGCGATAAGAACTGGCTGCTCTTTTTCTTCGGCATCTGTTCTGCGGCACCCATCACCTACAAGCCGCAATCTCTGCTGTTGACCTTCTTCCTGCTGGTCGCCCTTTGCTGGCGCCTGCGATCCCAGCAGAAGCCGTTGCTGCAAGCAGCAACGTTGAGCATCGCCGGTATGGCCCTCCCCATCCTGCTGGCATTCGGCTTTCTACTTAAAGAGCATGCGCTCGAAGCATTCTTTGTCACCGAGCGAACTCTGCTGCCGTACTATGCCACGCTGGGTCGACATTCCGTGCCGTCCTTGCTTCGTTTGCTCCTCGTCAACTCCATCGGAGCACTCCTGTTTCTTGCCGTAGTGATTGCAATTTTGCAGCGGGAAAAATGGACTTGGGAACGCACTGTACTCGTCGCTGGAATTCTCTTCGGAGCACTATCGGACATTGCCCAGGGCAAAGGATTTCTCTATCATCGCTATCCCTTTGCCGCCTTCGCACTGCTCTTGGTCGCCATCGAGTTCGCAATCGCCATCCACCGCGGGGGCTTGCCTCGCAAGCTCGCGTATGCGGGACTCGTGTACGGAGCGATTGTCGCCGGCATGTTTACCCTCCGCGCCATCCACCGCACCTGGGATGAAACCTACAATCAAGCGTTGCAGCACGACTTGATTTCTCTCGGCGGATCGAACCTTTCCGGCTCGGTCCAATGCGTTACGATGTCTCCGGAATGCGCGACAACCCTTTACCGTCTACATCTCCTGCAATCAACCGGCCTGGTCTACGACTACTACATTTTCGGACCAGAGAAGAATCGCGCCATCGCGTATGTTCGGCAACGCTTCTGGAGTCAGTTCGTCGCCAATCGCCCCCGCGTCATCATCCTGGGAAGATGGCTCTATCCCGAACGCGCGGATGATTACAGCAAGCTAAACCGCTGGCCGGCGTTCCGGGACGATCTCAACCAACATTACACGCTGTACGCCGAACGCAGCTTTCCTCCTCCCAAACCCGGCTTACTCGGATACGGCTACCGCATCTATGTTTTGCGATAGGCGCGATCATTTCGCAACCCGCTGCAGGATTTTTTCCCGCCGCGCTTCGCAATACTTCACGAACTCCAACGCATATCCTCGAGTGCGCAATAGATGCATCACCGACTCGTTCCGTAGCAAATGATCGAGAACCCCGCGCTGTACTGCCTCCCAGGTCTCTTGCATCGATGGGTCTTGATCGCGCGTGGAGAAGATCAGAGCCTGCACATTCAGCAGAACGAAACAAACCCAGCGTTCTCGAGCGATTCGGGCTGTCAGTTCCACTCCCGGTTCCGCGACCAGCGATTCCGCAATCATCAGGTTTTCATCGCTGCCCAGCACCACGGAATTCTGCACATTGAGCGCCTGGGTCAGCGCTGCCCGGTGTTGCGTAGACTTCAGGTCTTCTGAAATTTGATTCAGGCGATTTGTCGCCCTGGCCAGCAACACCGTCGCGATCACCAGAAAAATCGTGGCCATCGCCGTCACCAGCACACCGATTGCATCCACCAGCTCGGCATTGAATTTCATCGCTCAATTCTACGAGCCGCGCCTTGGCCGGCGCCAATCGCTGCCCGCAATCCATTTCCGCTCTGGTGTTGACTATCTACAATCCACTAGTGTAGATAGTCATAGTATGGGTAAACCGAGTGATCTCGTCCAAGGCACGCTCGATCTTTTAATTTTGAAAACCATCTCCCTTGAGCCGAAACATGGCTGGGCCATCGCCAAACGCATTCAACAAATTTCCAACGAAGTTCTGCAGGTCCAGCAGGGTTCGCTCTATCCCGCCCTGCATCGACTGGAGCAGCAAGGCTGGATCCGCGCTAAATGGAGCGAGACCGAAGGCGGTCGCCAGGCCAAGTTCTACTCCCTCACCGCCGCCGGTCGTTCCCAGCTCGAACGCGAAAAGCAAAGCTGGTCCCGCCTCTCCACCGCCATCAACCTGGTTGTGGATGAAGCCTGAACAGGAGAGTTCCAATGCGATTCTTCGATCGTTTTCGTATGGCCATCTCGATGCTGTTTCATCGCGACGCAGAAACCGAGCGCCTGAACGATGAGCTGCAATTTCATCTGCAACAACAGATCGCCGAGAACCGGGCCCAGGGTATGACCGAGGACGAAGCTCGCTCCGCCGCCCTGCGCACCTTTGGCAATCCCACCCTGCTGCGCGATCAGGCTCGCTCGCAGTGGAGCTGGAACGGTCTGGAAAAATTCCTGCGCGACCTGCGCTACGGCGCCCGCACCCTGAAG
The DNA here is from genome assembly GCA_963821145.1 of uncultured Acidobacteriota bacterium. Classification (GTDB taxonomy): domain Bacteria; phylum Acidobacteriota; class Terriglobia; order Terriglobales; family Acidobacteriaceae; genus JAKAAZ01. The sequence continues at coordinate 233,281 of CAWGCV010000017.1, read as the reverse complement.
CGCTCGCCTGGCTTCGCCATCATCGCCATCCTGGTCATGGCACTCGGCATTGGCGCCACCGCATCCCTGTTCACCATCGTCAACGCGGTCCTGCTCAAGCCGCTGCCCTTCCGCGATCCCGGCCGGCTGGTCATGATCTACGAACATTTCCGCGCCGCGGCCTCCAACAGTGACGGCTTCAATTACAACTGGGTTTCAGCCGCAGACTTCAATGAATGGCGCCAGCACTCCCACAGTTTTCAAGACATGGCGGCATGGAGATATACCGGATTCAGTCTCACCGAAGACAGCGGAGAGTTACCCGAGAGCGTTGCCGCGTCCGCAGGCTCCTGGAACCTGTTCTCAGTTCTTGGCGTGCCCATGGCGCTGGGCCGCTCCTTCACTCCACAGGAAGACCGGATCGGTGCCAACCACGTTGTCATTCTCACCTGGAGCCTGTATCAGCGGCGTTTCCATGGCGACCCTTCCATTCTCGGCAAACAAATTCATATGGACACCATGCCGTATACCGTGGTCGGCGTGCTGCCGCGCTGGTTCAACTATCCCGGTCCGCTCACGCAGCTTTGGGTGCCCTACGCTTCCGTTTTTACGCCGGAGATGTACGGCCACCACGACTTCCATCAGACCCTGGTGGTTGCCCGGCTGCGTCCCGGGTCCTCGGCCGCAGCAGCAGTCAGTCCCATCAGCGCGATTCAGTACCAGATGCATCTCGCAAATCTCAACGCTCCCGTCGCTGAAGATGCCGTAACGCGCCCCTTGATCGATGACGTGGTGCTCGATTTCAAAACGCCTTTGATCGTCCTGCTCTGTGCCGTGGGGTGCATGCTCATCATCGCCTGCCTGAACGTTTCCAACCTGCTCGTAGCCCGTGGCGCGGCGCGGCGCAAAGAGGTTGCGGTACGCCTTGCCCTGGGCGGCAGCCGTCGCGCGCTCATTCTGGAGCAAATGTCGGAAAGCCTATTGATCTGCCTGCTTGGCGGGGGTCTCGGGCTTCTTCTGTCCATCTTCGCCACGCAATGGCTCGCCCTCCATTGGCAGGGCTTGCCACGCGCCAACGGAATTCACGTCGACGGAAGTGTGCTCGCCTTCACTCTTGCTGTATCGCTTCTTACCGCCGCCATTGCCGGTTTGGTGCCCGCCATTTCATCCACCGGCAAAGGCGTCTCTGCCGCGCTGCAGGACTCTTCGCGTTCCGCCAGTGGCAGCGCATCGCGCGCTGTGCTGCGTAAGGTCTTGCTCGTTGCAGAGATCGCCCTCACCGTCGTCTTGCTGATCTCTGCCGGACTGCTTTTCAAGACCTTCTTACACCTGCGCGGCGCCAATCTTGGATGCGCCACCAATGACGTGCTGACGATGCAATATGCCTTGCCCAAGAAACAGTACGACACTCCGTCAAAAATCATCGCGTTTCACGAATCCCTGCTAGAGCGCGTGCGAAATTTACCCGGAGTGCGCGCCGCGGCCCTTGTCTCCATGGCTCCCGGAGCCGGAAGGGATGGCGACAATGTTTTCACCATCCCCTCGCGACCGTCGACCAGCTTTCAACTACAGGATGATGCGCTCACTCGCACCGCCAGTCCGGATTATTTTCGGACGATGCAGATTCCTCTGCTCCGCGGCCGGGTGTTCACCGAGCAGGAGCGTCTGGATCGCTACCACTACATCGTCATCAGCAAGAAATTCGCCGACCAATTCTTTCCCAACGCAAATCCCATCGGCGAGCAGATCACCACTCCAGGGGTGAACGGTAAGCTGGAGAACTTCCAGATCATCGGCGTGGTCGGCGACACGGTGTATAACGTCGCCCAGCCCGTCAAAGCCACCATGTATTTTCCGATTCTCGCGGGCATTCCCTCTTTAACCAACGTCGCCACAGTGGTAACGCGCACGGCGGGCGATCCGCTCGCGTACTCGATTCCCATCCAGAAGCAGGTTGCGGCACTCGATCCTCAACTTCCTGTCTATCGGGTGCTAACCATGCAGCAGATCGTCAGTGAAAGCACCATCAGCCAAAACTTCAGCGCCACACTCGTCCTTGCGTTCGCCGCATTCTCACTGCTTCTGGCTTCCATCGGACTCTACGGAGTGCTCTCCTATCTCGTCACCCAGCGCGTCAAGGAAATTGGCATCCGCCTCGCCCTCGGCGCACAACGAGCCCAGGTGTTGCGCCTGGTGCTGATGGATGGCGTGCGCCCGGTCGTATTCGGACTGCTTCTGGGATTAGGCGGAGGCATCGCCGCCGGATCGATGATTCGCTCCATCCTCTATGGAGTTCACCCACTCGACGCCGGCGTCATTGCAGTCGTGATCGGCTGTCTTCTAGTGACCGCGATCATCGCCTGCGTCGTGCCGGCCATCCGCGCGTCCCACATCGAACCCGTGCGTGCCCTTCGCACCGAGTAGACGCTCGATCGCCACCGCCATTTTTTCGAGCATCGTCACAGACGATGGAATGTCATGGGTGCCCCATCCTGGCTTTGCTAGGGTGGGACAGAGCGAGGCCCGCCTTACAGTAATCTTGAAAATGCCTTCGAAGATATTCTTAGCGGTGTCTATCCGAAAATCTTCGCGAAAAATCTTCCAATCTTATGGAAGAATCCCGACTTATGCGGCTTCGCCTCTGGAACCGGCGGTTCTTCCGCCACCGCGACCGGCCCCGTATTCACTGAGGGTCCGAATCCCGGCACCGGCGCACTCGCCACCGTAGCCGCACTTTCCGGAGTCGCCATTCCGTTCGGCGTTCCCGTCGGCACCGTCTGCTTCGGCGCAGTGTAGCTCAGCGTCGTGGTCACTTCAGAGTGAGTTTCCCCCAGCGGCACAACCGGTTTCGTCGGAGCTGCGGGCGCCGGCGCAAGCCCTTCACTTTCCGCTAGCGGAAACGCGGTATCCGCAGGCGTCGAGCTGGGACCACCCAAAGGCTCCGCCTTCTCCGCCGGCTTGGCGGCAACCGCTTCTCCCGGCTTTGCCACCGCCTGTCCCGGGGCAGCGGTTGCACCAGCGCTCGCCACGGAAATCGCCGGCGCCGCCGGACATCCACACGGTTGCGATTCATTGTCGACCACGTTGCGGACACTGCCCTGCTCGAACATCACCCGCTGATTCGGCATCACGCGATACACACCCGGACCCATCTGCTCGCTCACCGTAACGTACGGCGCATTGTCGCCGCGATTCGCCACGCAGGTGTCGCCATGATCGTTCAACCGGATGCGAACATCCGCCTGCCCGGGGCCGGAAAGCAAAATGCGCAAATCCGGAGTCAGCACCACATCGGAATTTTTCCCAACCTTGTAATGCGCCTCGATCGCGCCATGATCCAGCGCCACCATCAGCGGACTGTTGGAGTCGGCCGCATTATATTGTTGCGAAAGATGCACGGTGGTCGTCGCGCACAGATCCAGGTGCCCGCCCCGCGTCAGATGTATCGGCAGCGTCACCTTGCCCGCCGTCACCGTGCTGCCATTCCCCAGTGACGTACCGTCTCCGGTTAATGTGACTGCGCCGGATACCTGCACTTTTTCTGTAGTGGCCGAAACATCCAGATGCCCAATCGTCTGCTGCGCCACCGGCGTGGGAGCGCTCGTCGGCGATGCGGCTGTTTGTGCCCTCGCGATCCCCGCCAACGCGAACATCAACAGCCATCCCGCGGCACAACCCGGACGCCAAAGAAACATCCTCTACTCCAGCTTCAGGAAGTTGGCGACGAGTCGCGCGCCATCACCGGTCAACACGCTCTCGGGATGAAACTGCACCCCTTCCACGGGAAAGTTGCGATGCCGCAGCCCCATGATCAGCCCCTCGGAGCGCGCGGAAATCTGCAGTTCCTCCGGCAAGCCATCTTCGGACACGATCAGCGAATGATAGCGAGTACACGTCATCGGGCTGGGGATACCGCGAAAAATCGTGCGACTGTCGTGCTCCACAGAACTGGTTTTGCCGTGCATCAATCGCGGCGCGCGAATAATTCTGCCGCCAAACGCCGCGCCGATCGCCTGGTGCCCCAGGCACACTCCCAGGATCGGAACTTTGCCGGCAAAGTGTTTCACCAGCGGAATGCTGATGCCCGCTTCCTGCGGCGTGCACGGTCCCGGCGAGATGACGATCCGCTCCGGCGCCAGCGCTTCAATCTCTTTCAGCGTCACCTGGTCGTTGCGGCGAACTTCCACCTCCGCGCCCAGTTCTCCCAGCAACTGCACCAGGTTGTAAGTAAACGAATCGTAGTTGTCGAGGACAAAGATCATGGGCAGGCTGAGCTAGCTGCATTCAGGATATCAAGTCCTGCATTTTCCACTGAACCGCACCGCATGCTCAGCAGCGCGAGGCTCAGGTGAACCCCTGGGCGAATCACGTTCGCGTGCCCAGCCGCGCGAGATTAAGGTAGACCCCGCCTTCAGGCCCGGAATATGTCACTTAAGGTAGACCCCGGCCTTTAGGCCGGGGATATGCCACCGAAACTATATCTGTGGCTTTAGCCACTGGGGTTAGGGAGACCTTCTTAGGATTTTTGCTCTAGCATTCCAAGTTACTGAATGCGCGACGAGGAATTTTCACGGCGAGGCATGGGTGCCCCAGGTCTCGATTTTGAGACCTGGGATTCTCTTTCATCTCGGACGCTTCCACGCGATGACACGATTCCACGGCCGTGGGCGCGGATGCACCGCCCCCGCTCCACAACGCAACGCCTGGCGCTCACTCGCCTGCTGGGGCCGCCTTCTTGTGCTCCACGAAGATGTGCGCCTGGTGACAGCTCACACACGTCTTGCCATTCATGAATGGATCCGACTTCAGTTGTGCCACCTGGTCCCCGTGACAGTTCGCGCATGTGCTTAACGCCGGCATGCCCGCAAAGTCCGCTGAGGCTGGCTCGCCATGGCACACCGTGCATTCCACACCGTTGGCGCTATGCGGGCTGGCTTTCCATTGGTCATAAATCGCCTTGTGGCAGGTGGCACACGTATCCCCGGCTGGAATTCCCCGATGGAACACATGCTTGGCTTGATCCTGCTGACCCATGGCAGGTCGCACAGCAATCGCCGAAAAGAGACAAACGAACAACGCGAGAACGAACATGCGCGCATAGAAACGATTCACGGACAGACCTCCAGAGTATGGTCTCTAAGTATCCAGCCAGCGATGCCTGCCGATCAGTGATACCTGTCACGTCTCATCGGAATGCGATCTGCCCACTCACCGTCTGCCCCATGCACCGGGGTCCCCAGCGAGCGATCTTTGCTCGCTGGGGTGGAAGCCACCGGGGTCCCCGGCGAGCGATTTTTGCTCGCTGGGGTCGAAGCCCACCCTGAGCGTTCTATCCTGACTGACCGCTGGCCAGCGTAAACTCCTGCGCGTGGTTGAGGCTGTTACCGTTATGACTGCCAGAACGACGAGATGCGATCGGTCACCATGCTTCTGCCTTGCACACGTCCAGCCATTGCCGCTGGCGCGGAAATCGCCGGATTCATCACCCCACCCGCCGCGGCGAGGGCCGCCAAAGTGTTTTCATCGGGATGGAGAACTTCAACCAAAGCACCGTTGTCTCGCAGTGCTTTCACCGTCTCCTCCAGTGTGACGAGACTCATCGACGGAATCGGAACTCCCGGGGGCGGTTTCATCGCCAGGATCATCACCCGACCGAAGCCGGTCGCCAGATCCGCGTTGTTCGTGGAATAGAACCCGCCGTCAATATAATGCTCGCCTTCAAACAGGGTGGGTGGCCAACCAAAGGAAGCGGTGCTGGCAATGACCGCGTCGACCAGATCAATGCCACTGTCGCGATCGAAGCCGCGTCGCTCTCCAGTTTCCGCATTGACGGCGGCGATCAGCAGCCTTTTTTCCGGCCATGTCTTCAGTGGAAGCTGGGCCGCGACGATCTCCCGTCGGCTTGATCCAATCCTGCCCGAAGCTGCCGCTACCGCCAGCGATCCGATTCTTTGCAGAATTTCAGTCGGGCTGCCGCCGGCTTGCTTCGCGCCGGCAACACTTTCGCGAAGTCCTGCCCAGTCCACGACTGCAGGCCGCTCGGAAGACGGCGGCTCGGGTTGAAGACGATGCTGAAATGCCTCTTCGTGCGCAACTCCGCTGGCAAGATGAAGCGCGACCCTGGACCCGGAAGAGGTTCCCACGAAAAGGTCGGCGCTTCTGACGTCGAGACCCCCGTCAGCCATTCCCGTAACCATGCCAAGTTCCCACGCGCTCGCAGCGTAGCCACCACCGGCCAGCACCACGGCACGTCGCTGACGAATCAGTGGATGATCTCCATCTGAATAGAATACGTGAGCACTCGACGCGATCGCGATTCACCTTCCCGCGCGTGATCAGGCCCGTAAGCACCCGGTAGACCCCGTACAACAGTCCGGGGATACCTCGCTGAAAAGATATCGGTGGCTTCAGCCGCTAGGGCCCAGTTTCAGCTTCCGTAGAATTTTTCGCAATCGCAAAATTCACACTTGACATTCCCTAACAATCCACTACCATATGGTTGTGGATCAATTGAACACAACTTTCGCGGCTTTGTCAGATCCAACCCGCCGGGCGATGATCGAACGACTCTCCCGTGGGCCCGCCTCTGTGCATGGATTAACAGAACCGTTTGCACTCTCGCAGCAAATGATTTCAAAACATATTGCCTACCTGGTGCGGGCGCGGATTGTAGTCAAGACCAAGCATGGACGAGAAAGTGTGTGCACCCTCAAACCGCAGGCGATTAAGACCGTCAGCGACTGGGCGTTTAGCTATCGCCGATTCTGGGAAGAGAGCTTCGACAAGTTGGAAGTGGTTGTGAAGGAAATGAAAAAAGCGGAGGAGAAAGATGACAAAAAACACGGTCAACGAAACAGAGCGAATGGTAATCACAAGAGTTTTTGATGCCCCACGCGAGTTGGTTTGGAAGGCGTGGACAGACCCGAAGTACATCATGCAGTGGTGGGGACCGAAAGATTTTACCTCGCCGGCTTGCAAGATGGATTTTCGCGTTGGAGGAAAACTTCTCTGCTGCATGAAGGCACCGGATGGGCAGGAGTTCTGGAACGCGATTGAATACTACGAGATTGTTCCGTACGAGAAGATCGTTTCCTTGATGTATTTTTCCGACTCGAAGGGAAACAAGGTTGACCCTGCGACATTAGGAATAGAACATGAAGCCATCGACGGTGCGTTCGACGTGACTCTCTTTGAGGATCTCGGAAACGGCCGGACGAAACTCACCTTCATTGGAAATGAACCCTTGGAGAGCGCAAGAGACAGTGGTCAACTCGAGGGCTGGAACCAGGTATTCGATAAAATTGCTGTCGTTCTTGCGGAGCTGGTGCAGTCGAAATAAAAGTTGAAGTTTCCACGATCGTCATGCTCCAGATACACCGAAGGCTGGCGACAGAGGCTCGGTTCGACCGGGCCTCCCGCCGCTAGCCCGGTGCCCCATCCAAGCCTGCCGTTGCCTCGAGCGGGATGAGAAGAAATGTTTTGTCATCCCGAAAAGATTTGTCATTCCGACCGAAGTGGAGGGACCTGCTGTTCCTGTCCGCACCACAGTCGACAATAAGTGCCCCTCCCAATTGACATTCTGTACCATAACTGTGGTACAGTCGTTTCCATGAACTTCCGGCTGAATCCCTCCTCTGGAAATCCTCTCTACTTACAGCTGATCGAGCAGGTGCGTCACGCCGTCGAGACCGGCGTTCTGCAGGACGGCGACCTGATGCCCAGCATCCGCGCCCTTGCCGAGGAGCTCGTCATCAGCCACAACACCATCGCCAAAGCCTACATGGAGCTTCAGCATGAGGGCCTGCTTGAGCTCCGCCACGGCTCCGGCGCTTACATCTCCGCGCCACGCAGTGCGAAGGCGCGTTCTGCCAAGCTCCTCAAAGCTCAAACTCGTGTCCACGACATTGTAGAAGACTTGCGCGATGACGGCTTCTCCGCCGAAGAGATCCGCCGCCTCTTCGAAGCCCAGCTCATCCACACCACCGCTACTCAGAGGAAGTCATGATTCCCGAGCGCATCATTCACTCCTGCGAACTCACCAAGGATTACGGCAGCTTCCGCGCAGTCGATCACCTCAATCTCAGCGTCCGCGCCGAGCGGATTACCGGCTTTCTGGGTCGCAACGGTGCGGGGAAAAGCTCGACCATCAAGATGCTGCTGGGCATGATCAGTCCTACCTCCGGATCCGGCACTGTCCTCGGCTACCGCATTGATGATCACGCACAAAGCATCGAGATCCGCCGCCGCATTGCTTACGTTGGCGAGGACAAGGGCCTCTACGGCTACATGACCGTCGCCGAGCTGATTCGTTTCACGCGCTCCTTCTACAATGACTGGCAACCTCAGGTCGAACGTCGCCTCCTCGCCGAGTATCGCCTTCCTTCTCGCCGCAAGGTGAAGGCGCTCTCCAAGGGCATGCGCACAAAACTTGCTCTGCTGCTCGCGCTCTCGCGGCGTCCGGCCCTGCTCATCCTCGATGAGCCCACCGAGGGGCTCGATCCGGTCTCCATTGAGGAGCTGCTGCAAACACTCGTCTCCGCCCCCGCCAATGGCACCAGTGTTTTCTTCTCTTCGCATCAACTCTCTGAGGTCGAGCGCATCGCCGATGACATCCTCATGATCGACCGCGGCTCCGCTGTCCTCGACATGTCGCTTGAGCAGATTCGCGAAAACTATCGCCGCATCTCGCTCGGCTTCTCCACAGCACCGCCGCAGCTTGAATCCATTCTCGGCATCGAGAAGATGCGCTGCAACGGGCGGCAGATCACCATCCTCGCCAGCAGCAATGCGGACGCGATCGCACAACTAGGCCGCGAACGCGGCGCAGTCGACATTCATGTCTCTCCCGTCAGTCTGCGCGAGATTTTTCTGGAGACGGTGCAGGAGCGCAATCGGCATGACCAGCAGCGTCACTTGGAGCACGAAGATGCTCTGGTATAAGTCGTTCCGTGAGATCCGCAACGTCACGCTTGTCGGCATCACGGCTATGGCCGCAATGTGCGCTCTGATCGTGCTCGACCAGCAAACCATGCGCGCGCATGCCGATGCTTCCATCACCTATGTCGCGTACATCTGGAAGTCGGTCTACGACAGCATCGGACGCGATATTTTCATCTTCCTCTCCGTCATCCTCGGCTCTGGCGGTCTTTTGCAGGAGCGTGCGCACGGCACCGCCGGCTTCACCCTTGCTCTTCCCGTCAGCCGTCGCAGAATCGTCGTCACCCGCGCCGTCATCGGCTACCTTGCCGTGCTTGCCATCGCGGCGGTCCCCATCGTAGTTGTGCCCATCGCTTCGCACTACATTGGCGAGCCATATCCCGTTGCGCAGAATATTGGCTTCTTCTTCCTCTGGGCTTGCTGCGGAGCCGTCTTCTACGGCCTCACGTTCCTGTTGGCGCACCGGCTGGAGGCAGACTACATTTCCGTGCTGCTCGCCATACCCTTGCTGTTGCTCTACAGCGCCGTGCTGAATTTGCCCTGGCTCTCTCGCCTGCGCATGCTCAACATCTTCGATATCCTCAACGGCGAAGATATGCCCTTCTTCAACCAGGCCCGGCATCTGCTCGTCGCTCCGCTGCCCTGGCTTGCCCTGGCCATCATGCTCGCCGTCGGCGCAACCCTCATCATCCTTGCCGCGCGGCGCATCCAGCCGCTCGACTTTTAAGGAGAACACCCTATGCTGTGGTACAAAGCCTGGCGCGAAAGCCAAATGCGGTTTCTCTTGAGTGCCGGAATCATCGCTGCCATGTGCCTGGCCTACACGCTGTTTCAAGCGCGGCTCTATCCGGGCGTCACCCACGACCATCCAAACGTCCGCAGCTATATCCAATACATCCACTGGACCGTCTTCGGCGGCGCCACCCGCGGCCTGCTGCAGCTTTGCTGCCTGGTCCTAGGCCTCGGCGGCCTGCAACGCGACCGCAAGCAGAACACACTCGGTTTCACACTCGCCCTTCCCGTCAGCCGCCTCAAGATGGTAGCCTCGCGCGCTGCGCTGGGCATTCTCCAGGTGCTCGCTCTCTCCGTCTTGCCGTCGCTGCTCCTCACCCCCGCGTCGCATCTGGCCGGGGAACAGCTTCCAATCGTCTACGCTCTGCGTTTCATCCCGCTCTGGACCGCAGGCGGTATCTTCACCTTCGCCGTATCGTTCCTCGCCTCCGTCCTGTTTTCCAGCGAGTATGTTTCGCTTGCGGTCGCGTATCTGGTCTACGTGTTCTACCTCGCTGCCGTACGCCACCCCAGCCTTGGTCGCTTCCATCTGCACGTGGCGGACTTTATGACCGGCGTATTCCCTCACTACCTCGACCGCACCACCATGCTATGGACCAACACCTATCCCCTGTTCCCCATCGCAGGATTTCTGGCTGCTGCAACGATGCTGGTTCTTCTGGGTAGCATCGTCACTATAAAGCAGGACCTATAGCGTCATCTCCGAAGCGCCGGTATCCGGAAACTCCCATCTCGCGGAAAACGCCAAAAGCAACTCGCGGCGATGACTCAATTCAGTGGAGAGTACAACCAGCTCGCCCTACGCAGTCACTTTTTCTTTGCGTTGAGTGCCGGTAGTAGAAGTTTCAGCACTGCCTCGTCGGAGAACGGGTTCTGACCGGAGATCAACTCGCGATCTTGAAGCACGTAGCTCGACCCTGTCGCATCCACCAAAAAATCGTCAACGCTCTCAATCCGGAGCGCGGACCATCATTCTTGGCGCAAGGCACGAATCGGGTCGACGCTGGCGGCGCGGCCTGCAGGAACAGCGCTGGCAACAAGAGAAACCAGCGCCACTCCCGCCACAGCTAACAAATAAATCCACCCATCCAGGGGCTTCACGCCGTACAGCGAAGAGGTCAGCCCGCGCCCTGCCAGCATTGCCAGCGGAACACCGATCAAGACTCCGGTGCAGGTCAGCGCCAGGCTATCCTTCAAAATCATCCAGACCACCTGCTCGCGCCGCGCACCCACGGCCATGCGGACGCCAATCTCCGCTGTCCTCTTGTTCACGCGGTACGCCAGGGTTCCATACAGACCGGTGCCCACCAGAATGACAGCCAGAAAACCGAAGAAGCCGGCAAGGTGCGCAAACAGCATCTGTTGCGAGATGGTGGTATCGAACTGGGCGCGCTGGGTCATCGGCTGGATCAGCGGCATGTCGGGGTCGATTTGCTGCAGTACCTTGCGCGCTGCCGGCAGAATGGCGAGCGGCTCTCCGTGTACGCGCATCTCCACGGTCATCGGCCCCACCATGGGGATCTGCGCATACATGTACCACGCCATGGGAATAGGATCTTCGTCGATGCTGCGATATTTGTGGTCTTTCACCACGCCGACAATGGTCATGGTGTATCGCCCGTCATCAGATCCGATGCTATGACCCAGAGGATTTTGATTGGGCAGGAAGCGTCTGGCAAATTCTTCGTTGATGATGCCGACAGGAGCGGAGGCCGCCGTGTCGGAATCGGCGAAATCGCGGCCGGAAAGGATGGGCACACCCAGCGTTGTGAAGAAATCCGGCCCGGCCACATTGCTTCGCACAGAATTGGAAGCGCCGCTGCCGACCTCGGGGAGCTTGCCGTCCACCATCATGGCATTGTTGTCGGACGACCAGGCTCCAAGGCGCTCCTCACTGGCGGTCACCGATTGCACACCGGGCAACTGGCGCAGACGACTCAGCAGGTCGCGATAGAAGATCCGGCCCTGCGGGATGGAGGGAACGCTCGGTGTGACTCCAAAGATCACCAGGCCGTCGACCCGCATTCCCAGCGGCGTATTTTCCAGATTGCGCAGCGTACCAATCAGCAATCCCGCCCCCACCAGCAGCACCACGCACATCGTCATCTGTAGCGCGACAATGATTTTGCCCACGCGCGATTTGCCCGCATCGGCATTTGATGTTGCCGCGGAGGTCTTAATTGCCAGCTCCGCCTTCCCGGCCAGGGCTACGCGCAACGGCGCCAGGCCAAACAGCAATCCGGCGATGACAAGCACGCTCAGTGTGAACAGCAGCACAGTTCTGTCCGGAGCCAGGCTCGATTCAATATGTGCCCACCTGCCCAGCTGCCTGGTGGCGATCTCTGCGAAAGCCCACGCCAGCGCGCCCCCCGCCGACACCAGGATCAAACTCTCCGTAAGCAATTGGCGGAACAATTCACCTCGGCTCGCTCCCAATGCCTGACGGAGAGAAAACTCCCGCTGCCGCGCCGCGTTGCGCGCCAGCAGCAGCATCACCACGTTGGCCAGCGCGATCAGCAGCACCAAACCAACCATGGCCATTAATATGCGCAGAGGATTGCCATAGCTCTGGTCGTACCCGCGAAAACCCTTTACATCAGCAAAGCTCAGTACAGGACGCTTCTCGCCGCGCTTCGGCGAACCACCCAGACCGATATACGCCGCCGATTGAAACACCGGTTGCAGTTGCGCCAGCGCCTGCGACCGGTTCACTCCAGGCGCAAGCCGGCCCACCAGTTGCAAGCACCACCAGGTGGCGTCGGAAGTGTACAGCTTGCCATCTTCCGGCGGATTCCCCCACGCATTCAGCTCCCTGCGATCCTGCAGCGGAATCCAGAAATCCGTCGAACTTCCGGCTTCAACGCCTTCAAAGCCCGCGGACGTGATGCCAACAATTGTCATCGGGACTGCATTCACATACAGCGTCTTTCCCAACACATCAGGATCACGCGAAAAGCGCCGCGTCCAGTAGTTGTAACTGATCACGACGATGGGCGCATGACGGGTCTCGTCCTCTTCGTTGAAGCCGCGGCCCAGCGGCAGATGCACGCCCAGGCCCGAGAAGAAAGTTCCGCTCACCATGTCGCCTTCGGCTTCTTCCGGACTCGCTCCGTAACGCACCGCGACCTTGCTGCTCGACAGCGGCACATACGCCATGATGGGCGCGAGACCGCTTTTCTCATGTCGCAGCACATCGTAGACAGCGTAGGAGAAGGTCTGCGTCGTATCAATCGTGCCCGTTCCCTGCGGAGGACTGGAGGTCCGCAAATACACCAGGCGAGATGGGTCGCGCACTGGCAGCGTGCGCAGCAGTACCGCATTCATCACGCTGAACACCGCTGTGTTGGCGCCAATGCCAAGCGCCAGCGTCAAAATTGCGGTGATCGCGAAACCCGGGCTGTGCAATAGCGATCGACATGCGAATCGCAGATCGCGCAGCAGCTTTTCAACCCACGCCAGGCGCCCCTGCAGGTAAAAGCGTTCCTGCGCTGCGGGAAGACTGCCAAACTCACACCGCGCCTTCCTGCGGGCTTCATCCTCGCTCATTCCCTCTTGCCGAAGGTCCTCGGCTTCCAGTTCCAGATGAGCCTCGATCTCTGCCTTGAAATCTTCTGCACTGCGCTTGCGCTTGAACATGACTATCCCTCCTCGCCCAATGGCCCGTTACCCGAATCGAGAATCAAACCCATCGCGCGCGTCAGCCGTCGCCATTCATCGGCCTTCTCCACCAGCTGTTCACGCCCCTTCGGCGTCAGGGAATAGAAGCGAGCTTTGCGATTGTTTTCGCTTACGCCCCACTTGGCGCGGATCCAGTTTCTGTCTTCCAATCGCTGCAGCGCGACATAGAGCGAGCCATGGTCGACAAACAACACCTCTTCCGATTGCCGCTGAATGGAACGCGCCACGCCTTGCCCGTGGCAGGGTCCCAGGAGCAGTGTTTTCAGAATCAGCAGGTCGAGAGTGCCCTGCAACAGGGCGATGCGGTCGTCATTGTTCATTTGGGTAGCCATTCGACCCGAGTATGCGCCTCTTCGGGTAGAATGTCAACCCAAGCCAGCGGGCGACTCAGAAAAACGACAAATGTGGAGGATTCACTTGCCGATTCACTTCTTCTTCGCGTTCAGTGCCGGAAGAAGAAGTTTCAGAACTGCCTCGTCCGAGAACGGGTTCTGACCGGAGATCAACTCGCGATCTTGAAGGACATAGCTCGACCATGGAGCGAGCACACTGACGTCACCGCCCGCAGTACGCAAGGCGAAGTCCGGATAGAACCAAACCTTGCCGCCAATCTCCAGCGGCTCCCGCTGCTGCTCTTCCGCCGTCGAAAATATCGTCATCTTATATCCGGCATAGATCCAGCCTTTGGCCTTTGCCTGTGCTCCAGCGGTATCGCCCGCTGCCAGCGCTGCCACGAACTCCTTCGAATTCGGAAGCGCCGAGAGCAGTGAAATCGGGCCATGGCAGAGCACGGCTGTAGGCTTGGATGTTTCGTGAAAGTGTCGCATCACGATGCCAGCGCTCGGATCATCGAGAAGATCGATCATCGGGCCATGGCCGCCGGGGACGAAAACAGCGTCATATTGATCCAGGCCCGACGCGATCACATCCGAGATGCGCATTGGGTCTCTCAGCCCAAGCAGGCCGTCGCGGAATAGCATATAGTCCTCAAGCTTGGCCCCGTCCCCGCCGAAGAAATCCGCGACCTCTGAATGCACATCCACCTGGGGCGTGTTGCCTGTGGGGTTGGCGAAGGTGATGTCGTAGCCCTCCTTCATCAGGGCGCGAACTGGTACCGTCAGCTCGTTCAGATAGTAACCAGCGCCGGTATAGATCTTGCCATCCTTCAACGGCAAGCCGCGACCGCTCGAAACCAGCACCAGGACTTTTCCTTTTGTCGACATTTGGAGCTCCTCTCAAATCCACTCTGATTGCCGAGATCTTCGCTTCAGCAGGGCCACTCAATTTGCGACAGCTTCAATCTCATCCACCACGATCATTCGCCTGCCGGCACCGCGTCACACTCACCGAAGGCGCACACACGACGGCTCATCTGGCATCAAATATAGCCCCAAAACCGTAGAATGTTGGTGAAAGCCTCTACCCGTCCCGCGCCCTTATTCGCACATGGTGTGCCGCCGGGTGTTCGGGCTCTTTCTCATCAATCAAGGATGTCGATACCAAGCAACCGGAATCAGCAACTGAGCATGGTCTATCGGAATTGGAGCCGCCAATGAGCAGCGTACAAATCCAGCAAAAGAACTATGAGATGCCCCCGCGCGTCGGCTTCACCGTGACACATTTCATCACCGTCGCCGACATCGGCCGATCGGCTGATTTTTATGAAAAAGTCTTCGGCGGTCGCGTTCTCAGCAGAGGCGACAGCAAGGGCGCGTCCGGGCATATTCAAATCGCGAATACCTGGCTGATTGTCAACGTCGGGGGCGGGCCCACCCCGGACAAGCCATCGGTAACGCTCAGCGTTCCCGCCGACCCGGATAAGGTCAGCAGCTTTATGAATTTCCGTGTTGCGGATATTCAAGCGTGCTATCAGTTATGGAAAAGTCGAGGAGCCGAGTTCATCACCGAGCCAATACCCAAGTACGGCGAGATACGTTGCTACATCCGCGATCCTGACGGTTACATTATCGAAGTCGGACAAAGCACCGATCTCACCTACGGTTGATGCTCGGCCCGGATGGGATGCGCATTGAAACATAGAAACTCGGCGATTTTTCGATCAGCCGACATCCTGAATACTCGTGCGTCGCGTATCCATCGCTGCTGACGCATGAGTTGGGCACAAAATATAAAAGCCCTAATCCGCACGAAGCATGATGCACGGATCAATGCGTGCCGCGCGAAGTACCGCGGGTAGCGCCGCCAGCAGGACAGCGGCGAGAAGCACGAGTGCCGGTGCGATCAGCATCCTTGGATCGGTGCCTTTAATTCCGAAGAGAAGCGATTGGACGTAGCGGACTGAGACCATGCCGAGTGCGATGCCGACCGCTGCCCCGATCATCACCGTGACGAAAACTTGCGTAGTGACCAGGCGGCCAATGCTGCCAATGCGGGCGCCCACGGCGATGCGAATGCCGATCTCGCGCTCACGCTGCAGCACCGTGTAGCTGAGCACACCGTAAAGGCCGATGGCGGCAAGCAGCAGTGCAATCGCCGCGAAGAAGACGGCAAGCAAGGCCAGCAGCCGTTCGCGGATGCTCTGGTTGTCAACCAGTTCCTGCTGGGTTTGCACATTGCTGACACGATAGGCGCGGTTGGTTTGCGCGATCAGGCGGCGCACCGTCGGCGCCAGAGAGAGCGGGTGAATGCCGGAGGTCCGCAGCAGGAAGGTTCCGCCATCGAGCGGAATGATACCGCCTTTGGAATCGAACGCGCGAACCGGGACATAAGCGACCGGGAGGATGGGATCGTGCAGGCTGCTGTAGGCCGCGTCTGCAACCACACCAATCACCTGGCAGAGTTGACGTGAACCATCGGGATTTACCTTTTCGAAGGTGTGGCCGATGGGATCGCCACCGTTGAAGAAAGTTTTGACGAAGGTCTGGTTGACAATCGCTTCGCCCGGGAAGGAGTCAGTAGAGTTGAAGTCGCGCCCTTGGATGAGCCCCATCTTCATTGTCTTGAGCCAACCGGGCGAAATGGACAGAAAATAGCCCGACGCATCTGTGGGCGGTCCGGCATTGATGGAGAGGGAGTCGCTCCAATTGACTTGCGAGAGCAGCGGCCAGCTCGCGATGGCAACGTCCTTCACTCCGGGAACAGCGCGCAGGGTGTCCGCCACGTGCGACCATGACTCCGGCGACTGGGCGTTCGGGGCGACAGTTTCGAGCAGCAGCAGGTCCTTGGCGTCAAAGCCGACCGGCTGGCTGGAGAGATGGTGGAAGGTGGCGACGAAAAGCCCGGCGAGAAACAGGACAACGAAGCAAAAAGCGACTTGTGCGGCGATCAACACATACATGGAGCGGCGTTTGTAGTGTGGCTCCTCATTGCCTTTGAGTGCGGTGACCGGCTGGATGGACGAAGCGCGCAGGGCTGGTGCGAGTCCGAAAAGAAGCGTGACCACCAGCGTGAGCAACAGGCCGAAGACCAGGACTCGCCAGTCTGCGGGGAGGAAGAGGTGCGCAGGATTGTCGGCCGGGTTGATGCGGCTGACGACAAAAGGCGCGGCCCACCAGGCGAAGATCGCTCCCAATGCGGCAGAGAAAAACGCCAGCATGGCATTCTCCACCAGGACGAGTTGTATAAGGCGCCAGCGACCGGCTCCGATCGAGATGCGGAGGGCCATCTCGCGAGTGCGGGATGCGGCTTGCGCTGTCATCAGGTTGGCGACGTTGGCGGAAGCGATCAACAGCACCAGAACAACCAGGATGCCGAGCCAGACCAGAGCGCGACGGTAATCGTTCTGCAGGCTGGAGACACCGGAAGCGGCTGGCTCGATCAGGATCTTCATTTGCAGGAACATTGCGATGTCGTGTTTCGACATGCCGACAAAGCCACGGGCTCGCTCGGTCTCAAAGTGCAGGCCGACCGCATCCAGCTTTGCCCGCAGCGGCTCGATGGTGACGCCTGGATTGACGATGACCAGGATGCGGAGCCATCGACTATCGTCGCGGGTGACCAGCGGGTTCATCATGGCGGGCAGAAAAATATCGGTGATGATGCCCGGCTCAGTGCCGGTAAAGGACTTGGGTCCGACGCCGATGATTTGAAAGATTTGGCCGCCGATGTGAACCGAACGGCCGAGAACGTTAGGGTCGCTGCCGAAACGGTGGGTCCAGTAGTTGTAGGAGATGACGGCGTAGGGGCTGGCGCCGGGAGTGCGGTCGTCGTTAGCGGTGAACAGACGGCCGAGTGTGGGCTGCAGCTCGAAGGTGGGAAACATCCAGCCGGAGACGTACTGCACATACCCCTTTTCCATTTCATTGTCGGTGGCATAGGTCAGGTCGGTCCGGCTGGTAAAGGAGGCGGCGATCAGTTCAGCCTGACCCCGAGCGGCGGCGCGCATGCGGGCGAATTCTGGATAAGAGAATTGCTCGAAGGTGCGGGGTGCGCGATTGCCATCGGGAACCCGAACCGCGACCACTTTCAGACGATCGGAGTGCGCAACCGGAAGTGGACGGAGGAACAGCGCATCGATGAGCCGGAAGGCGGAAGTGCAGGCGCCAATGGCCAGGGCCAGCGAGAGGATCGCCGCCGCCGTAGTCACTTTCCGCTTCAGCAACTGACGCCAGCCGAAATTCACATCGGCACGCAAGCAGTCGAGCCACGAGACAATCCGGGCCTCGCGGCTTTGTTCGCGCAGGCGGAGTTGCGACCCGAAGCTGCGACGCACTTCGGCCGGGTCATCTCCGGCCGCGATCGCTTCTTCCATGTGGTCGGCGAATTCCTCGTCAATTTCACGATTGAGACGGTCCCCACGGAAGACGTAGCTGATGCGCGACCAGAACGACATGTTAAGCCTCCTGCAGAACGCGATGGATGGCGGAGCTGACGGTGAGCCAGCGAGGCACCTCTGCGGCCAGTTGTTTTTTGCCCGCGGCGGTCAGCTGGTAGAGCCGTGTTCGCCGGCCGCTGTCTTTGGGGGCCCATTCGGCACGGATCAACCCGGCCTCCTCCATGCGGTGCAGCGCCGGGTAGAGCGATCCCACCTCGGCGTTGAGAACGTCGCCGGAGATGTGCTTGATGGCCGTCATGATGCCATAGCCGTGCAGCTTGGGCTGGCGGGAAAGCACTTTAAGAACGAGCAGGTCGAGCGAGCCCTGCATGGTGTCTGCTTTTTTCATACTAAGACATCTTAATACACAGACGGCTTACTAGTGTCAAGTGGAGGCTGGTTCCGGCATGATCCGCGTCTTCAAATACCGCGTTTGACGTATTCACCAGGGTTGGCCCCCACCACTCGCTTGAACGCCTTACTGAACGCAGCATCAGACTCGTATCCGACCAACCGGGCAACGTCGATGAGCTTTTTGTCACGCTGTTCGAGTAACTGCATCGCCTTCTGCATCCGCCACTCGGTGACATATTCCAGCGGTGTTTGTCCCAGCAGTTCTTTAAAACGGACTGCGAATGCGGAGCGAGACATGCTCGCCGCTGCGGCCAGGGATTCGACTGTCCACGGTGTATTCACGCTGTTGTGAATGGCACTCAGAGCAGCGCCGAGTTGAGGATCGAAAATTGCTCGCAGCCATCCTTTCTTGCGTTCCGGTCCCGACGCAATATGCGCCCGCAGTACGTGGATGAACAGAACCTCGGCCAGTCGACTCGCGACCACTTCCGATCCCGGCGCCTGTTCTGTCATCTCTGACGCCAGCGCCTGCATCGTGTTGTGAAGCGCAAGCGTACGCGCCTGATCGGCCTTCATCAGAATGAAGCTCGGCAATAACTGAGAGATCGGCTTCACGCTGGCGCGATCGAAACTCAAGGACCCGCAGACGATTGTCGTCGGAGCGCCACCGCCTCCATAAATAGCGACATTGCCGTTGGCCCTGGCCCCAATCTCGCTGAAACTCCACTTCGGACGTGTTCGCGGGCTGTCGCGCAATACAATCGACGTCCCCTTCGCCAGCAAAAAGCAGTCACCACCGGTCAGGGGAATCGGCTCCGCAATCCCTTCCACACTCAGCCAGCAGTTACCGCGCGACAGCATGGCGAAGTGCGCCAAATCTGTGGGCGAAATCTTTTTGCCGGAAGGCGTGACTTTTACCTCGGCCTGATTTTCCTGTTTCACCCCCCACGGGGCCGTGGCTTCCAGCCTGTGCAGACCAAAAGCGGTGACGTGCATCGTTCGGAAGATGTCTGTGATCGGGTCCAACCTAACCTCCCCTTTTGGACGAATAGACAAAAGATCAGGACTCCTGAGCAGTTCTCGTCCACCGCCAAAGAATCTACTCTACTGTACCGAATACGAAGGGAGTCATTATGGGAAAGCTTGAAGGTAAAGTCGCAGTCATCACGGGTGGATCGAGCGGCATGGCGTTGGCCAGCGCCAGGCGGTTCGTTGAAGAAGGTGCTTACGTTTTCATCACGGGTAGGAGGCAGGAGCAACTCGATGAGGCCGTCAAGTTGATTGGCAAGAACGTGACCGGCGTGCGCAGTGACGCGGCCAATCTCGACGACCTCGACCGCCTGTTCGATACAGTCAAGCGGGTAAAGGGCAAGATCGACGTCCTCTACGCGAGCGCCGGCAGAGGCGAAGCCCTGCCACTGGGCGAGATTACCGAGCAGCACTTCGATGCCACCTTCAACCTGAATGCGCGCGGCACGCTGTTTACGGTGCAGAAGGCTTTGCCGCTGTTCAACGATGGTGGATCGATCATCATGACCGGATCCGTCGCTTCGGTGAAAGGTTTTCCTGGTTTCGGCGTGTATTCGGCCAGCAAGGCAGCCTTGCGCTCCTTCGCACGCACCTGGCTCAACGAATTGAAGGGCAGAAAGATCCGCGTCAACGTGCTGAGCCCGGGGCCGATCGCCACACCCATGCAGGAAGAAGTTCTCACCAAAGAGGCGAAGCAGATGTTCGAGTCCCTGATCCCGCGCGGAACCATGGGTCAAGCTGAGGAAATCGCGACGGTCGCGCTGTTTCTTGCCTCAGACGATTCCAGCTTCGTGAACGGCGTGGAGTTGTCCGTCGACGGCGGCATGTCGGCCATCTGAAATCGCCGCATCTCGGTGAGTGCATCCTCGCCCCATGCACTCACTGAGTTAGGATGGGTATCGCGAAGCCAGGGAGATTTCCATGAACGCGCAGAAACAAATGAAGGAATACATCGCCGCTCAACCGGAGCCAAAACGCAGCGACATGCAGCAGCTCCATCACATGATTTTGGCGATGATGCCCGCATGTAAATTGTGGTTCCTGGATGGAAAAGACGAGACAGGAAAAATCGTCTCCAACCCAAACATTGGCTATGGATCTCAAACCATGAAATATGCCAATGGAAAAACCAGGGAGTTCTATCAAATCGGTATCAGCGCGAATACGACCGGCATCTCCGTCTACATTATGGGAGTCAATGACAAGAAGTACCTCGCCCAGGCATTTGGAAAGAAACTCGGCAAAGCCACCGTCACCGGCTATTGCATCAAGTTCAAAACACTAGCAGAGATAAAACTCGACGTACTCCAAGCCGCCATTCAATATGGAATCGCCCAGACAGCCACGCAACCTTGATCTCATCTTGACTCAATGAACCACCATTCCCAGCAGTCGATGTACTTCAGCCGCTCGCAGTCCCACCCCCGACGGTGCCCCATGCAAGCCCTCAGTTGGCTTGAGTGGGATGCGAAGAATAGTTTTGTCATCCCGACCGTGCCGCACCCCGACCAGCAAACACAATCCGACTTCCCGCTCGTTGTCACAGACCTATGCACTGGCTGTACTGACAGCCATAGATTGAGATACGCCCTCTTTCTGCCTGGGTGCAAGCAGTCGCGTCGAATTCAGGATGAAGGTCAACTCGGACGCGACGTGAATGAACGCTGCCAGTAACGGATTGAGAAGACCCACTGCCGCCAGGCCGATGCCGATGGTATCGACGATCAGAGTTCCATAGAAATTCTGGAAGATAATACGCCGGCAGTTCCGGGCAATGCGGACCGTCTCAACGAACTTCATCAGGTCATTACCGATCAGCACGATGTCGGCGCTCTCGCGGGCCACATCGGTCCCTGCTCCCATCGCGACACCGACGGTCGCTTCGCTGAGCGCAGGAGCGTCATTGATTCCATCTCCGAGCATCGCCACGGTCTTGCCTTTCTTGACTTGCTCGGCGACAAAGGCAGTCTTCTGCTCCGGGAGCAGTTCGGCGTGGACTTCACGGATGCCCAACCGCTCGGCAACTGCCCTGGCGACCAACTCAGTGTCTCCGGTCAGCAATCCAACCTGAATGCCCATGTCCGTGAGCGCCTTGACTGCCGGGGCGGAGCTATCACGCAGCGGGTCCGTCACCAGAATGGAGCCCAGATAGCGGCCTCCCCGCGAAACCAGTACCTCGGTTCCCTGAGAGGCATTTGTCCGGGAAGGCAAGTCGATTCCGAGTTCTTCAAGCAAGGCCCTGTTGCCAATCACGGTCTGCTCCCCATGCAGTGAAGCCACTACCCCACGCCCAATCCGGTACTCGAAATGTTCGGGATGGATGACTGGAATATTCTGCCCTTCGGCAAAGCGAACGATGGCACGGCCCAAAGGATGCTCCGAACCGCTCTCAGCACTGGCGGCCGCCTGGAGCATTGCCTGCTCAGAGACACCCGAAACTAGATGGATCTCGGTGACAAGAGGCATCCCATACGTCAGCGTGCCGGTCTTGTCGAGGAAGACGGTATCCAGACGGCCTAACGCCTCTAGATAGATGCCACCCTTGATGATCGAGCCCTGCTGCGCCGCGCGGCCTATTGCGCCAAGCACCGCGAGCGGTGTCCCCGCAGCGATACCGCAAGCGCCAGCCACGATGATGACCGAGATGGTCGAACGGGTGTTGTGCGTAATCAGAAAGGTAAGCACGGCGGCGCCGAGTGCAAAATAGACAAGATATCCGGCAAGCCGGTCGGCGGTCCTCTGGATGGGCGCGCGGGAATGCTCTGCCTTCTCCACCGCTTCAATAATCTTGCCGAAAGTCGTCTCTTTGCCTAAGCGCTCGGCCCGGACTTGCAGCGTGCCGTTCTGATTGATGGCCCCCGCATAGATGGCGCTACCCACTGTCTTTTCACGTGGCATAGCTTCGCCGGTAATAGCCGCTTCCTCTACAAAGGAGTGGCCGCTAACCACCTGGCCGTCGACAGGGATCCGGCTGCCAGGTCGAATCAGGACGATCTCGCCGGGCAGGATAGTATGGGTGGGCACTTCAAGGGTCTGGCCGTCACGCAACACGCTGGCGGTCTGCGGAAGGAAGTTGAGCATGTCCTGAATAGCTCGCCGCCCGCGCCCCACCGTCAAGCCTTCCAGGATTTCAGCCGCCAGCACGAAGGCCGTGATGACCAGCGCCGTAAAGAACTCTCCGATCGCCAGTGCGGAGATCAGCGCGATGGTCATGGAAAGTTCCATCGTCATGCGGCGTTCGAGAATGTTCTCGAATGCTTCTTTGAAGATGGGGTAACCTCCGATCAGCGTAGCCGCCAGCCCGATCACGCTGACCGTATGGAACGGCTCCCACAGATGGAACCAGACCGCCGCCGCGGCAACTGCGACAAACACCACGCGAAGAACCTCGAACAGTTCAAAGCCATGCTCGTGATCGTGGCCATCATCGTGTTCTTCCTGTGTTTGGCTGCAAGAAGCGCATGCGGAATGGGAGTGGATAGAAACTTCATCAGCAGCGCCGGAGCTGCGGTATGGCTCGCTTGTAAGGCTCATGGGACTCTCCATGGTTCAGTTCAAGTACCTTTTGACAATAGCCATCAGCTCGTCGGCGGCCTCAAGCTGAGAGGGATGAACCTTGCCTCTAGGGTCCAGAACATGGAAGCGCAAGTGTCCCTCAATCAACTCGCTCATCAAACCGTTGAGAGCTCCGCGGCATGAGGCGACCAACTGCAGAATGTCTTCGCACTCAACCTCGCCTTCAAGAGCCCGTTCAATCGCCTCAGTTTGTCCTTTGATTCGACGAATGCGCGACAGCAGCTTCCTCTTATCTTTGATGGTATGGGCCATGCATTGCCTCCCCAGATAATATAATCCCCTATAGTATATTTGAGAACATGCCATCGAATGAGCCGCGCTCCCATTGGGACCTCAAGTATGAACAGGGCCTTCCTTCCCTGGAGAAGCCAGATCCATTCTTCCTGTCGGCATTCGATCAGTTCGTGGCGGATTCCTTTCCCGACGGCGGCACAGCTCTCGACCTCGCCGGAGGTATCGGCAGACATGCGCTTTGGCTGGCGAAAAGAAGCTGGCAGGTTACCGTCGTAGACATCTCTGCCGTTGCGATCCGCAAACTCGGCCAAAGGGCGCAACAACTGGACGTGACGTTAAACTTGTTGGCTCAGGACGTCAGAGAATATAGCTTCGAACCTGCTCGTTTTGACCTGATCGTGATGTTCTACCACTTCGATCGAGACATCTGTCCGCGGGTGCTTTCGACGCTAAAGCCTGGCGGCTTCCTGATTTGCAAAAGCAGCGCCTGCTGGGATCATCCTTACGAAGGAATCGCTCCGGTCAATCTAAGACCGTTGGCGAAGAGCGAAATCCTATCGCTGCTTCCTGCAGTGTCGGTGCTGCACCATCAGGAGCGGCCGGTTCGCGACCGCGGCGTGGTGGAGTATGTCGGAAAGAAGCCCGCGTGAAATGGCGATATTTCCCTGGAACCTGGGGGGTTCGTGTTCGCTTTCTTCAGCCGTCCAAACCGCGTCCACCCTGCGCGCGGTCATGCGCACACGCGCCAGCCCACTTGGCGTGGAATATAGGCTCAAAGCGGTAGAATGGTAGTAGGAGTTGGAGTGCATCCCGTACCTCTTTGGCACAAGACGTGCGTTTTTTTGCGGGAAAGCAGAAAAATCACCGCGCATTCCCCATCAAATCCCTGCGAAGCACCTTGGAATCAGCAGCTTAGATCGATTCCAGCGCTTGCATAATCCTTCAATTAGGCTGCACAATCCTTCAACTACGCTGCACAAACCTTCAATTAGGCTGCACAATCCTTCAAATTATTTGCTCTCCGTCCCCTACCTATATCCGTCCCGCCGCGCGCCCATTCCCTACCCCCGCGCCCGCTCAATCGCCCGCACCACCGCTTTGGCCTTGTTGACGCTCTCTTCAAACTCCTTCTCCGGAACCGAATCCGCAACGATCCCGCTTCCCGCCTGAATATGCCCCTGCCGTCCGCGCATCAACAGGCTTCGAATGGCAATGCAGGAATCGAAATTCCCCGAGAAATCCGCATAGAAAACGCTGCCGCCATACACCCCGCGCCGCGCCGGTTCCAGCTCTTCAATAATCTCCATCGCCCGCACTTTCGGCGCACCCGTCAGAGTTCCCGCTGGAAAGCAAGATCGAAACGCATCCACCGCCGACAACTCATGCCGCAATGTTCCCTCCAGCGCGCTCACCAAATGCATCACGTGGGAGTAGCGCTCGACGAACATCAAATCCTTCACCTGCACAGTCCCATATTCGCTCACCCGGCCCACATCGTTGCGCCCCAGGTCCACCAGCATAATGTGTTCGGCCGTTTCCTTTTCATCCGCGCGCAACTCCGCTTCAATGCGGCGATCATCCACTTCATCCACGCCTCGCGGCCGTGTGCCCGCAATCGGGCGATACTCCACCGTGCGTCCATGCACCCGCACCAGCAGCTCCGGTGACGAGCCCGCCAGGCTCGTATCCCCCGGCCGTCGCAATCCCATCCGCAGAAAATACATGTACGGCGACGGATTCACAATCCGCAGCGCGCGATAGATAGAAAACGGATCCACGCCCGGCTCCACATCAAATCGCTGCGACAACACCGCCTGAAAAATATCTCCCGCCGCAATGTAATCCTTGATCCGCTCCACTCCCGCCAGAAAATCCTTCTTCCGCGTGCGAGGCTTCAACTGCAGTTTTCCGCTGACCGTGTGTCGCGTCTGCTTCGGCAACGGCTTGGCCAGCCGCCGCTCCAGATCATGCAATCGGCGCACCGCATTCGCATATGCGGTTTGCGGTTTATGCCGCTGCAGATCGGCGGTCGCAATCAACAAAATTTCCTGCTTCACATGATCGAAGGCCAGCACCGTATCAAAAAACATCAGGCAGGCTTCCGGCATCGCCAACTCGTCTTTGGCTGTCTCCGGCAATTTCTCAATCAGGCGAACCGCATCGTAGGAGAAAAATCCCACTGCTCCCGCGGTAAATGGCGGCAGCCCCGGCAACCTCGCCGCCGCATGACCCGCAAGAGAGTCGCGCAGAAGTTCGAAAACGTCTCCCTCGCTCGATTCAGCGTGCGCGCCTGTGTACGTCGTAATCTGGTCGCCGTGCGCGATGATTTTCTTATAGGGCCGGATCCCCATAAACGTGTATCTGCCAACGTTTTCCCCGCCTTCGACAGACTCCAGAAGAAAGGCCTCGGGCTCCCCGTAGGCAACCCGCAGAAACGCCGAAACCGGCGTTTCCAGGTCGGCGGTCCAGGACTTGCAAATGGGCACCAGGTCATGGCTGCGCGCCAGACGCTGAAATTCAGACAAAGTCGGGGTAATGGCAGTGTGAGTCGACATAAATCAACGCCAATCGTACACGGTTCAGAGCTAGAAGCGTATCAGGATTTTTTTAGATGCGTGTCAAGTTGACTTGGAATCTGCTCCGGTCTACATCATTGATAGCAGGATAGATTCGCCCAGGCCGCAAATTCGCGGCGGTTCCGGATCGCTATCGTCCGAACTGGCGCAGATGATGATCGGCATGCAGGTAGCCCCACCGCCACCAGTCGTCGGCGGTCATGTCTCCAAAATACGGGTGAGACGCGCAAGGCTCCGGCAACCGACCGCAGAATTGCTCCACCGCCAAAAGCAGACCCGCGCGATCGCTCTCAAACTCCACCGGCCGCGTGCCATCTACATCCTGCGCCACCTCTGGCGCCGACTTGAATCCCTTCCGCCACTCAATCGGAGCCTGCAGTGCCACTCGCTTCATGAACGCACGCGGCATCGGAATCGCCACCATGGCTACTTTCTTCTCTCCCAATCCGACCCCATAGCTGTCCCGAAGATGGCAAATCATCTGATGGACTGACATTTTTCCCCATCGAGCCGCGTCTTCCGCAGTCAAACCTTCTATCCGCGATCGAATTTCGCCTTGCACCGTTGCATCGCGCAACGTCTTCATCCCGCACCTCGTGAGCCTCCAGTGTAAAACGAAGAATTTCGTCGGTCACTCGAACCGTCTCCCTATTCGCCCAACGCGGTTTAGGCACAAGTTCTCGCGTCAACTTCATACGGGAGTCGATCTACGGAAGTCCATTTGCTCGGGCGAAGCTATTTTTTATACAGGTTGGAGTACAGCTTTTTGGTCACACCGTAGCAGTCGCAGGAGGCCGCTTCTAATTCCTTGCGATTTACGATATGCAGGCAGCCACGCTTGTATTCAATCAAGCCGGCTCGCTGGAGCGTGCCGGCGACCATGGTGACTGTTGTACGCTGCGCCCCCAGCATCTGCGCCAGAAATTCCTGGGTCAGATCGATCGTGTCCGACTGAATACGATCATCCACCATCAACAACCATCGCGCCAGGCGCTCTTCCGCGTTATGCAGACGATTGCAGGTCGCCAGTTGACTCAAACTCAGCGTCTGCTCCTGGACAAACTCAAGAATGCGTCCACGGATTTCTTCCGAGCTCTTAAACAATTGCTGGAGTTTAGGAAATGGAATCTTCAGCGCCGACCCTGCCAGTTGCATAAAGCACTCAGTGGGAGCCATAGCGGGACCCAGCAAATGCATCGCGCCCACCAGACCCTCGCGCCCCACGATTCCAACCTCTGCCGTTTCTCCGTCTGAAGTGGAACCGACAATCGAAGCCATGCCTGATGTAAGGAAGTACCCGTCCGCAGGAACTGTGCTGGCCGTGTAAAGAACAGATCGCAGGGAAAGCGTCACCGGAACACATTGAGAATAAATAAGTTCGCGGCCCTCTGCGGAGAGCGAAGCTAATAGGAGATTTTCCATCACCGTAAACATGACAAGCCCTTCGTCAGGGGTCGCAAAGGACTGCCAAAACCGGCAGAAAATTACGCTTCTGATCGTATATCGGGCAGCTTTTCGTCTGCTCTGAAGTCGAATATACCTTGGAAAACAAAGAAGTTATGTCGTCTACCGGACACATACAGTAGAAAAATGACGGGCCGATTCGATATCTTCCGAAATCTCACTCTGGCGCGATCACATCTCTATCCTCTGTGCTGAACAGAAATGTCGGGTGGGCGACATATTTCAAGGTGAGGGCATCTCACTAACCGTAGAGAAGTTTTCAGCACCACTGGTCTGCGGAGTGAAAGCTCCATATACGGCGACTCAAAAAAAATGAGCGTCCTCTCCAGCGCCTAGGGGGAGGGCTCTGTGAATGAAACAAGTGCGATTGCAGACCTTCAGTCGAAGCTGGCGGACTTAAGCGAAACATTGCGGCGCGCGGAAGAGCGAGCTACGCCTGGATTGCTGGCGCTCGAGTTGATGCACGAAATCCGCAACCCCCTGGAAGCGGTCGGAAACCTGACCTATCTTGCGATGGAAGAAGCGGACGACGCTGAAACGGTGCGTTCGTATTTGCGACGCATTGAAGAACAACTGGCGACGCTGAATCACATTGCAAGTCAGACGCTGGGATTTGCGCGAACCACAAATTCTCCGCAACAAGTTCGTTTGGAAACGCTGGCCGAGGCGGCGCTGCGGATTCATCAAACCGCGATGAGAGCCAAGCAAATCCGCGTGGTTAAGGACTTTCCCCAGGAATTGATCGCGCATGTGTACACCACAGAAATGCTGCAGGTGATGTCGAACCTGATCGTGAATTCACTCGATGCCTTGCCGCCCGATGGAACTCTCTGGATGCGTCTGAGGAAACGCAATCGAGAAATTCATATTGTGGTGGCGGACAACGGACACGGAATTTCGGCGGACGTGATGAGTCGAATTTTTGAGCCGTTCTTCACAACAAAAAAAGCCGGGAACGGATTGGGGCTGGCGTTGTCGAAAAAAATTGTCGAGCACAACCAGGGCAAGATCAAACTGCGGAGCAGTGTGCGTCCGGGGAAAAGCGGCACCACTTTCAAAATTTCTCTACCGATTCCGGCCTAAAAACATATAGTTGCCTTAGCAACCAAAAACGCTGTTTTTCGCGCATATGGTTGCTAAGGCAACTATCTTTTTGCACGGTTTTCTGTGCAGATTTTGGATCGTTCTGCACCTCTTGCGGGGCAGTTTGCGAGAAGAGTCAATTCTGCACCAATTTTGGTGCGATTTCTGCGAAGTTGATCCTGCGACGGGGCTCGATGATTCGAACCTCAGCGCCTGAAGGCGTGTGCGAGCCATTCTTTCCCCGGACTCAAGAACAGTGCGTGGCAGGGGCTAAAGCCCGACTGATTTTGCTGCACTTACGGCACGACTAAAGTCGTGCCCTGATACAAAGCAGCGTTCCTCCGCAACCTGTAAAGTCCGGGGTCTACGTTGCGTGCGCGGAGGAAGAGCGGTGAGCGGAGAGATGGGATTGCGTTCGAGTGCGGGGGAAATATGGTGAAATGGGCGGTATGAAATTTTGGCTGCGCTGGACACTTCTCTTTGGCTGTTTGCTGCTGCTGTTGCAAGCTGGTTTTGGGCAACAGGTCAGCTTCCACATCACTCCTCTGCGACCGGTGCCGGAGTTGCGTGCCGAAGCGCTGCAGGCGCGGCCGCCGCAGGAGTCGGGAAACTTCCGCAAACCTGACCTGGTGGAGTTGATCACGCTCGATCCCACGATCAAGCTCGACATCCGTTATGCGACCACGAACAATTTTCTGCAGACGCCGGTGTATACCGAGGCGCGTGCGTTTCTGCAGCGGCCGGCGGCGGAGGCGCTGGTGCGCGCCAATCGCGAGCTGAAGCCGTACGGATATGGCCTGATCATCCATGATGGGTATCGGCCGTGGTATGTGACGAAGATTTTTTGGGATGCGACGCCGAATTATCAGAAGATTTTCGTCGCCAATCCGGCGAAGGGTTCCGTCCACAATCGCGGATGCGCCGTCGATTTGTCGTTGTACGACTTGAAGACGGGCGAGGAAGTGCAGATGCCGAGCGGCTACGATGAAATGACCAAGCGCGCCTATGCGGACTACCCCGGCGGCACGGAGGGTGAGCGGGCCAAGCGAGCGCTGCTGCGGCGCGTGATGGAGAAGCAGGGTTTTACGGTGAACCCGACGGAGTGGTGGCACTTCGACTACAAGGACTGGAAACAGTATCCGATCCTGAATGTGAAGTTTGAAGACCTGGGGAAATAGTCACGCATTCTTCGAAGATTGCGCGACCAATCCTGCCGAGACACATCCAACGTGCACCGGGAGCTAGAGACGCGGCCCTCGAATTCATCGAAATCCCAAGGAGAACTGCTGTGAGCGAAATCAACGCGGAACAAGCGCACCTGCTTGTCCACAATCTGCTGCTGGGCACTCTGAAGAACGAAAGCCGCACCACGCGGGCAGTTCTTGCCGCGGTTCCCAAGGATCGCCTGGATTATCGGCCTGACCCGTCGACACGAACGGCCAACGAACTGCTTCGGCACATCGCCAGCGCAGACAACTTCTTTCTGAAGTCGGTGGCGGACGGCGCGTTTGTGCCGGGCAGCGTGAAGATTCCGGAAGACGTGAAGACGCCGGAAGAGGTGGCGGAGTGGTACGGGCAGGAGCACGCGAAGAATTTTGAGGCGGTCAGCCAATTGTCCGGGGAGCAGTTGATCCGGATGGTGGATTTTCGCGGAGCCTTCCAGCGGCCGGCATACGTGTTCCTTCAGTCGGGCCTGCTGCACGTGGTGCATCATCGCGGCCAGTTGTCGACGTACTTGCGGCCGATGGGTGGCAAAGTACCGGCGATTTACGGCGAAAGCTTCGATTCTGCGGAAGCGAAAAAGGCGGCGCAAGCTGTGGCGTGATGTGCGGTGCTGCTGGGTTGTGCGTTCCTGGGCGGCATTTTTTTTGCATTGTGAATACGGCGAAGGGTCCGCCTCCGCTGTAGAAGGGACTATCCGTGGAGGTTATTAAGGCAGTTTTGCACGAAGGTTGTGAGGTTCAACTTGAAGCGTTGCTGAGGTGGGCAGGTACATGGAAGCCAAGGACGTAATTGCCATTGCCGGTATCGGGGTTACCTTCGTCGTCAGTTCTGTAAACCTTGCGTACAGTCTGTGGAGTAGCAAGCAAACCTCATTCGTGAACACGGTCACTACGTCGCGTTTGAAGTGGATCAATTCGCTGCGTGACAAGGTTTCGGAGTTCATCGCGGTTACCACGAATCTCCTAGACCCTGGCGCGCCGCTGGGGAATAGGGACGGAGGAGCGCTCATGATGAAGCGCGATACTCTACTTCACCAAATTGTTCTGCATCTTAATCCACGCGACCCAGAAGATCAGCGAATTAGAACTCTTGTTGATTACGTTAAGGACCTTACGGACCGAGGAATCAGTTCCCAAGAGGTTTCAGAAGGACTGCTTACGCTCCGTGATGCAACCGGGGATTATTTAAAAAAAGAGTGGAACAAGGTGAAAGAGGAGTCAACAGGAAAGCGTTGATTGACCGGTCTGTACCTTTCACTTGTCACCGATTTTTGGCGTCTACACGGCGCTCTCCGCTGGTTCCATCTGGGAAAGCGAATCTGGAGTTCGATTCGCCGTCTTCGTCGTCATTCTCCAGCGTTTGCGTTCCAGAACCCTCTCGGGTTTTCATTCCTGCGCTGGCAGCGCTATGGGACAGCCCTGCAGCGTGTTGCGGCTCCCGCTTAAACTGCTTGCTGAGTGCCAAGCCTTGTTGTTGGTAGGACGACCCAATCGAGCCGCCATATACCTTGAGGGGTGGCGCCCCCATCTTGTAATAATTCAGCCTACCTACAAACTGGTTATCTTCTAAGAGAATCCGCATCTCACTTGCCCGCACCTCAAGGACTGCCTTGGTTGCAGGAATTTCTCCCTGTATCCCGTAGCCGAACCCGGGATCGAAGAAACCAGCGTAATGAACACGAAATTCTTGTGTTGCTAGGTCGTAAGGTAGCATCTCCGCCGCGTAAGTGGGCGGTACACGAACTCGCTCCTTTGAGGCCAAAATATAGAACGCTCCAGGTTCAAGAATGAATTGGAGCATGTCATTTCGGAGGATAGGAGTCCAGAAGTCCGATATCTCGTAATAATCAATCTTGCTAAGATCTATCGCTGGAGAATTTTTCTTCGCCTGATAGCCCACAACCTCGGAACCATTCCCTTTTAGATCAATATGAACTCGCACCCCTCGATCTATGTTCGTTTGGCTGTTGTCTTCATCCGCATGAATAAGGGAATCGTCTTGGTCTAGTTGCCTCAAAGAACCATCGCCCACAACAACGAATTTTCCACGTCCAAATCGAAGTTGATTAAGCTTCATTCCACCCTGGACAATGATGGGGAACGTGTGAGAGATCACCTCGATATACAACCTTCCGCGATAGCCCCTTCGCACGCGCTCAAACTCATCACCATACTCAGTAATTAGGCGCGTAAAAATATCCAATCTGCCGGTCGTGCTCTTTGGGTTGGCTACGCCGTAGACATCTGAAGGCAGAGCAAGGCTCTCTATCAACGGAATAATGTAAATAACGCGGGGTTCAAATACCGTTGGTTTGGAAATATCGATGGTCTTGCTGAGCATTCCATTAGTTGTAGCTTTTGTAAGCAAAGTGGTGGATTTTCCCGGTAAGAAGCTGGCGCGGACCACGTACGCTTCGTTCGACAGACGCAGGTCGATGCTCGCTGGCTGGATCTGGTCATCTGAAATCTCGTGGCCCGGGCTGTTGATAATGCCAGCATCGACAAATTGCCTGATTTCTTGAGAAGGCAGGATGCCATCGCCGCTGGGTCGCCGAGCCGGAAACAACGAATCTGATGCCAAGATTTCCTCCATGTACCTATCGTTAATTCTGCGCTGCGGCTGCCAATCGCTTTGCACGCTCAGCGAATTCCGCTTGGTGATAAGAGGCAACACAGTCCAGACCGCAGAATGAACCGGCTCCTCGAACAACTGCTTTCCCGGGCATTATGGCGTCCCCACAATTTGGGCAAATGCCGGCCTTAGACAACTCCACCAGGCGATCATCTTCTGAATCTGCCATTGGGATCCGCCTCAGTTCCAAGAGAAGTTGAAGAATAGCAGTCTGTCTCTTCTTGGAATCTCCTCCCTTGTGTGGATATTCATCCACGCCGATCTATAATCAGCAATTTAAGAGATCAAGACTGCCCAATAATCAAAGCATATTCTCCCTTCTAAACTTCCTACAAGATGGCGTTAATACCTCTAGCTTCGGGCAATGAATCAACAGTGTCCAGAGTCAATGTTGTGAAACTTAAGGTCCAATCCCAAGAGAATTCCGGGCTAGTTACCACGGTGATCTCGGTGCTTGCCGGAGGTGTTGGGGCGGGCCTATACTCCGTAGGTTTGGCCTAAATACAGTTTGCGGCGACCAAGGTTCGCGCGGGTGATCGGACTCTCCGCGGCGAGACGGTTGACACGTGAAACCTCGGCCAGCAGAAGCGGAGCAACATTTATGGCAACGATTGCAATTGAGCAGGAAATGAATCCATGGGAAGCGCAGGCGGCGCGGTTTGATTTTGCGGCGCGGAAGCTGAACCTGGAAGACGATTTGTGGAAGGTGCTGCGGTCGCCGAGCCGGGAGATCATTGTGCATTTTCCGGTGTTGATGGATGACGGGCACGTCGAACTGTTTACCGGATTCCGGGTACATCACTCGCTGGCGCGAGGGCCGGCGAAGGGCGGGATTCGCTTCGGTCCTGACGTGAACCTGGATGAGGTGCGGGCGCTGGCGAGCTGGATGACGTGGAAGTGCGCGGTGGTGGATATTCCGTTTGGCGGGGCGAAGGGCGGAGTGATCTGCGATCCGAAGAAGCTGTCGAAGGGCGAGCTGGAGCGGATAACGCGGCGGTACACGTCGGAGATCATCGAATTTCTAGGGCCGGAAAAAGATGTGCCGGCGCCGGATGTGAACACCAATGAGCAGACCATGGCGTGGATTATGGATACGTATTCCATGCACATGCGGCAGACGGTGACGGCGGTGGTGACAGGCAAGCCGATCGAGCTGGGAGGCTCGCGGGGGCGGCGGCAGGCGACGGGGCGCGGGGTGCGGGTTGTATGCCTGGAGGCGCTGCGACATCTGAAGATGCCGGTGGAAGGATGCCGGATTATTATCCAGGGATTTGGCAATGTGGGATCGAATGCGGCCGAGCTGCTGCGGAAGTGGGCTGCAAAATTATCGGGATCGCGGAGTACGATGGCGGCCTCTACAACGCGAACGGCATGGATATTCATGCGCTGCTGCGGCACCGGGAACATCATGGGACGATTGTGGGGTTCCAGGGAGCGGAGGCGGTGGAGTCGGCGGAGCTGATTTTGATGCCGTGCGAGATTTTGATTCCGGCGGCGACGGAGAATGTGATCACCAGCCACAACGCGGCGAGGATTTCTGCGCGGATTGTGTGCGAGGGAGCGAACGGGCCGACGACGGCGTTTGCGGATGACATCCTGAAAGAGAAGGGTGTGTTCATTATCCCGGACATTCTGGCGAATGCGGGGGGCGTGACGGCTTCCTACTTTGAGTGGGTGCAGGACCGGCAGGGATATTTCTGGCGGGAAGAAGTTGTGAATGAGCGGCTGGATGAAATCCTGGTCAAGAGCTTTGAGCATGTGGTGCATTACCGGCATACACATAAAGTGAACAACAGGATTGCGGCGTACATGCTGGCGATGGATCGGGTGGCGGGAGTGATTCGTCAGCGGGGATTTTACGCGTAGAGAGACGGCTCACAGAAAGTCCCACCCCCGGCCGGGCATGACGGCAGCGCGAAGGGTGAGACATTCAGTGAGGCGATGCGGCAACGGATTCGGCCAAATTTCTAGGCTCCCTAGCCTTTTGGAATTCTCGGTTGGAAATGCCCCGGGATCGCGCGATGAGGCATGGGAGTGCTGGGGGGAGCAGCGAGCCGGATATTTGGTTCCTGCGCGGCAAAAGTAGACGTCTGAGTGGCTGGCCGGTAATTCGGAACGAGGAGAATCGCCGGGAAGTTGCCGGCATTCGGATTGTAAGCAAAACCCACGATCGCACCGTAATCACTGATCATCCCGAGCGACTGAATCAACAGCGGCGAGTTGGCCGGGGTGAGCGTGCCCAGATCAACCATGACGCCATGTTGCCATAGGAAATATCGGCAGTTATTGTTGATATCGCAAGATTCGCCTAGAATCTCGCCGGAGTCGTTTATCGAAAGGCCGGCGCTGACATAATCCCCCGGAAGAGTACCGATGTCCGTCAGAATGCCTTTATGCCATAGGAAGGCATGGCCGGTGGCATCGCCGGGCAGGTCGGAAGCTCCGGTGACATCGCCGCTGTCATTGATGGACTCGGCATAGTTGCCCATCAAGCCGCCGAAAGTGCCCAGGTTGATCGCTTTCCCTTTGTTCCAAAGAACTGCATGGGCATTTGAATTTGAAGTACAGTTGCCGGTCGATCCAACGATTTGACCCAGGTCGTTCACGCTGAAAGCCCATCCTTCCATATCGCCGGATGGCATCGGCAGAGCGTGGATCTGGCCGTGTTCCCAGGCGACAGGCACGAATTGCTGGCTGAAGCCAATCGGCAGACAACCGTCGTCGATGACGTTCGTCTGGGAATTCCCGACCACTTCACCTACGTTGTTATTGGCAAACGCTGCTCCGTTGAAGCCGCCCAGCAAGGGCAGTGCCTGTTGCTTTCCAGTTTGCACGGTAACGGGCAAGCACTCGTAGCCCGTGCCGGTACCGCAGAAATCCTGCCCGAGAGGATCGACTGTATCGGACTCCGAGAACCCTGAGAAATTGCCCAGCACCGCGCTATTAGGCCCTCCCAGCGTGCCCATATCTCTTGACAAGCCGCCCCAATACAAAAAAATGTGTTCCTCTTCGTTATTGGCAATATATCCATATCCGGCAATAAGTCCCAGAGGGTTGATGGTGGAAGCTATAGCGAAAATACCGCCGAGAGGCGTTCCGAGGTTGATCAGGTCGTAGCTGGGAGCGATGTGGCTGGACGGACTGATTTGAGACATTGCCGGAAGCTGCAAGAGCGGGACCAGACATGCGATTGGCAACACCGCGTGCATTCTTAGTCGCATAGGATTCACCTTGTGTGGTTTACACCTTGTGGGGTAAGGGTGGGTAAACGCTGTTCCCAAAGATGGGGCCGAAGCATGATGGCTGTCATCCCCCATTTGGGTGAATAATCACGAACCTCGTGATGAATCTGTGATAGCCTCGCGACATTCCCCTTCCATCGTTGACGACGGATGCCTGTTCATGGAGGGGCATATGTCACTTGATCGTCACTTCAATGGCCTTCTGGCCACGCTCTATGCCGCACCGATGTCTCCCGAATTATGGCCGGAGTTTTTGGGCAAGCTGGCGGATCTGCTTGACCTGAACGGCAGCGCGATTGTGCATACGGATCTGACACGAAGAGCGAATGGAATTTACACTTCTCGCGGCATCGATCCGGAAGTGGAGCGGCTGTATGCGGCAGGCTACGGCAATCACGATGTCTACCGCGCGCGTTTCCTGAAGTTACAGGGCCGGCACGGCGACCTGCTGATGGGCGACGAGTTGTGCAGCTTCCAACAGATCAAGAAAACCGCGTTTGGCGAGGACATCCTGCATCGTGCTGACATTCGGCTATGGTGCGCGGTTGCGACCGTGCGCACAGACACAGTGGTCGAAAACATCAGCCTCTACCATGGGTGGAATCACGACCCGCCGGGACCCGACAAATTGGCACTGGCGCGCGAGGTCGCTCCGCATCTGAACAATGCGCTTCGGATCAGGGCAAAACTGGTTCAGCTGGAAGGGGCGGCCCACGATTTAACAGCGGCCATCGATACAGCGGATGCTGCCGTTATCCTGCTCGATTGCTTTGGCTGTTGCGCACTGGTGAATCGAGCCGCGCGGCGCATATTGGATCGACGGGATGGACTGATCTTCATCGGCAATCGTTTAGCTGCTGCAGATCCGCGTGAGTCGGAGATGCTTGTCGAACATATCCGCCGGGCCGTAGCCAGCGAGCAGCGCAAAGAGTCGGCGCGCAGCGATACCGTTGCCATCAGCCGGCAACATGGCAGGCCCCTGCAGTTGCGAATCGCGCCGTTCCCCTGCGAACGGGTCGCGGCGGGGGCACAATATTCGGCGATAGTGTTCATCGGGAATCCGGACCGGGCAGCGGGGTTCCCGGACAATATTCTTCAACGGGCCTATGGGTTGACGCCTGCTGAAGCCAGGCTTGCGCTGGCGCTATTCGAAGGTCGCAGCCTCGGCGAATTTGCTGAGGGAAACCGTGTGTCGAGGGAAACAGTTCGCTCCCAGATGAAAAGCATCTTTCTCAAGACCGGCACACGACGACAGGCGGAGTTGGTCAGCCTGTTGGCGGGTTTCCCCACCTGCGCGACTTGACTGTGTGGCGGACACTTCGGCGTGTGGGCAACGAGTCAAATGCGAGCCGTTAGGCAACCGAGTTGGTTTCATCTCACATCTGGGCCACCCGCCGCTGAGCCTAGCCAGCGGCAGAAGCAAAGGCCCGGAGATGGGTATTCCGGGCCTTGATTGTTTGGCGGGGCTTCGGTTTGGCGAACATTTACCGGGCTGCGATCAGGACGGGACCATCGGTTTCGTGCAGCTTGCCTACTTCCACAGGAATTCTTTTCTCGAGATTGGAAACAGGAAAATTGATGCTGATGGCAGCCGATTCGCATTGGACAGCCCGCATAAAATACTGTCCATCGCGCCGGTCAAAATTCAGGTCGCATCCCTTCGACGCACTGCCGTTCTCGGATGCCAGAGTCATCACCACCGGGATCCCCTTGCGGTTCAAAATCTGAATGGTGCCGTCTTTTGCCCGAGCGATGGAATAGGTCCCTGCCGGGAGCTGCTTGTTTGCGACCGTAAAGTCGAAGGGTACCGTGGCATGGACTTGCCGCGGTTGCATTTGCGCCGAGGCGCTGCCGAGGGCGAGAGTGCTTGCGAGGGTGAGGAACGTTATTACCGTAATCCGTTGCATGGTCGTGTCTCCTTTTGAGTTTGTGTGCCGGCTTTTGCTGTTTCTGGCCGCCACGTTGAGGCGACAGTAGGCGGGGGCCACATCAATCGCAATGCATGGAAGGTGGATTGAAAATTGAAGTTAGGACAAAAAAAAGTCAATGACTAAGTGGCGAATGCACTAGAGGTTGCACGCGTTTCGGCGGAAGGAATAGAATCCGCGCAATGCCGCGCCACGCTGGTCGGGCGGCCGTCATGAGGCAACAGGCTTGGCAGAGTCGCCCCAATTCCCGCAGCAGCGAGTGCGGTTCGGCGCGTACGAAGTTGATTTTCGGGCGAAAGAACTGTGGAAGGGCGGGCGAAGGCGCAAGCTGACCGGGCAGCCGTTCGCAGTTCTGGCGATTTTGCTGGAGCGGCCGGGCGAGGTCGTGAGCCGGGAGGAAATTCAAAAGCGCCTATGGCCGGACACGTTTGTGGATGTCGACCACAACCTGAATACCGCCATTAACAAAATTCGCGAGGCGCTCAACGATTCCTCGGATCGCCCGCAATATATTGAGACACTTTCCCGGCGTGGCTATCGATTCATTGGCAAGGTGGAAAGCCTCCAGTCCGCATCGCCGGCGTTTCCGAACGGAACGGAATCCGCATCCAGCAATGTGAGCGAAGACGATGCAATCGCCACCCCGGGGCAAGAAATCGCTCCCCTGATGCTGGCGAATGCTGCGGAGATCGCGCGGGCGCAGACTACTCACTCGCGATTTCCTGGGATATCACGCATGGCGAGCTGGTCGGCGCTTGCGATTGCGGCTCTGGTCATTGCGTATCTTCTGCGGCCAACCGTGCCGCCTCCGCAGGTGATTGGCATGAGACAACTCACACACGATCTGACGATTAAGCTCATTCTTAGGGTTGCCGCGATGCCACCGGAAATGTTCACGGATGGGTCGCGTGTCTACTTTGGGGAAGGCGACACTTTGCAGAACAAGGTGATGCAGGTCTCCACCATGGGTGGCGAGTCGGAGCAAGTACCGGTCCCTTTCGATTTTGTGGGGCTGGCGGACCTCTCTGTATCGCAATCGAAAGTGCTGCTGTTCACACCGGTCAACTTGACCGAAACCCTGAATGTATTGTGGACGATGCCTTTGCCGACCGGGCAGCCGCAGAGCAATGGAAAACTTGCAGTCTACGATGCGACATGGAGTCCGGATGGGGACTGGATCTACTACACGATTGGATCCGACCTTTGGGTGGCGCGCAACGATGAAAGCCAGCCGCGGAAGATTCTGAGCAGGCCAGGTCTGCTGACTTGGATTCGGTTCTCGCACGATGGCCAGCGCATTCGATTCGGCGCTTTTGACCAGGCCCATAATACGAACGCGGTGTGGGAAGCGAGGACCGACGGAAGCAATCTGCGGCCTGTGCTGCCAGGATGGAATGCGTGTTGCGGCTCATGGACTCCCGACGGTAAGTACTTCATATTTGCTTCGACGCGAGGCGGCAGCTGGAATCTTTGGGCGATGCGGGAAAAGCGGGAGTGGTGGCGCAGGACCGATCCGGAGCCGATGCGGCTGACCGTCGGGCAGATGAGCTCAGTTAGCCCGCTCCCCAGCACGGATGGGAAAACAATCTTTTTCATCGGGTCTACCCCGCGCGGTGAACTGGTGCGTTACGACTTGCAAAAGCGGCTATTCGTGCCGTATCTTCCGGGGCTCTCTGCGGACGGTCTGGCTTTTTCGCGCGATGGATCGAGGGTCGCGTGGACCACTGTGCCGGAGGGCACACTCTGGCAGAGCAAGGCAGACGGCTCCGATCGCCACCAGCTGACCTTCCCGCCCATGCGGAGTTTTTTTCCACGCTGGTCACCGGACGGGACGCGGATCGCCTTCGCTACCCGTGAGTCCGGGAAGCCCTCAAAGATCTTTATCGTGCCGGCCGCAGGAGGCTTTGCGGAACAGGTAACTGCGGGGGAGTTGAATGACAGTGACCCATCCTGGTCCCCGGACGGAAATGCACTAGCCTTTGGCAGTCTCGATCCGTCCGCACCCAAGCTGCAGCACGAGCCGATTCAGATTGTTGACGTGAGCAGCCGCGCTGTCACGGAGCTGCCTGACTCGAGCGGCTACTTTTCCCCTCGATGGTCGCCGGATGGACGCTGGCTGCTGGCCCTCAACGATGACACGTTTGCGATAGAGCTGTACAGCTTCGCGACTCGAAAATGGGAGCAACTCACGAATCTGGTGGCCGCCTATCCGAACTGGACTGCCGACAGCCGGTGCGTTTTGTTTAACTCGTTAAGCATCCAATCGGTGGCACAGGAGGAGCCGTATTACCGGATTTGCCTTTCGGACCGGAAACCGCAGTTGCTGGTGAATCTCGCCGAAGGCGGACAGCTGGTGTCGGCCACGTTTAACTTATGGACCGGGGTAACGCCTGACGGCTCGATTTTGGGCATACGGGATATCAGCATCGAAGAGATTTACGCCCTCGACACAAAATTTCCTGAGTAGTTCCGCATTCGACGCATAGCAACTCGAATCCACTCAAATATCGTATCCTCGGGTGTGCCTTTCAGCGCGGGGACTCGCGCGGCTTTTACGCTTAGGGAACGTAAACACGGATGGAGCGATAGCGGGGATTGGATTTGCGCGTCTCAATCCCCTTGCTGATACCACACGAATGATTTTCCATTCCAGTAGATCAGCCCGCTGGCGCTCTCACTCTTACCGACTAATAATGCGTCGCCGAGCAGGTGTGGAGGAGAACCAGCTTCGACTCCTCGCTCGACTGGCCCCTTCCCGTAGACTTGCCAGGTATTCAGAAAATCCAGGTTAGAGACGGCTAAACCAGACACCTTGAACGGAGTACCCGCGCCGAGGATTCGATACCCCTGGAGAGAGCTGAGCCAAACGGCAATCCCTACCTCCCCATGTTTTTTCGATTTGATCCAGAATGCGTAGTCTGGCTGGGCGTCGCCATCGAAATCTCCTCGTAAGTAGAAGGGATTCATGGCTCCATCTAAACCGTATGACCGCGCAAAAGGTCCGGAAGAAGCGGAACGAAGAAACTCTTCGGGAATGTTCTCCGTCTGTATGCTTTGAGCAAACAGGTGCGAGCAAGAGAAGAAGAGCACCGCAATGGCTGCCATGGATCGACGACGTGCGCTTACTCGCATCGTTGAGCCTCCTTGTGACCAGTGCGCTGCGACGATGATCTCGGGGCCACTCTACCATGGGCAAGTACCGAAGACGCATCGAATATACGATCAAGAATACCGCGGCGTAAACCTGCGATATTATGGATGGGCCAAGAGCTCGACCGAACGTTTTTGAATCACGTGCAGACAGCGAACTATCTCCGATTCAATTGCAGACCCTGTGCCGGCTTAGGCCTTCTGGTTCTGGCACTCGAGATGTATGTCTTCGCCTGGGATTCGGGTGCAAGCTTGCTCACTAAGAAATGTGAATGCCAACTGGGCTGAGAGTGAGGAACGGGGGATGGAATACTTTCGCCGATACAATCCGGATGGAAGTTGCGTGGTCATTTGTCTGCGATGCTTTTCCACCATCGGGACCGCGGGGAACGTATCCGCAGCTTTGACGCTGGAAAACGTGCACGCGTGTACGCGGCACCCTGTCGCCGTCCAGAAACAAGCTGTGACGGAAATCTCGACTGGAATTAAGACATCGAGCGAAGGCCTGTCGAGCAGATTTCTGAGCACTGCCGCGCGTCTACAAATGCCCTATATGCCGCTGTTCTTTCTGGCGATTATTATCCTGCTTTACGCTTTTCCAACCGTAGTTGAACTTGCCGCAGTGCACTATGCGGTTCCCTCGATCGGAATCGTTCTGTTCGGGGACCTGGTTGGATGTGTTTGTCTGGCGACGATTTTGCGTACGCCAGTCGTCGCTGCGGTTCTTTACCTGCTGCTCACCTTTTGCGAGCTTTGGCTGCGCTCCAGCGGTGCGGTTCGGGGTGTGTTCCTGCCGTGGATCCTGGATTTGGTGCCTACGCTGGTGGTGGTCGGAAAAATTGCGTGGGTGCGAGCGCATACGCGAACGAGCAGTTATCTCCTACAGTAGGTCAGGCTCCGTCCGGGCAATCTCAAATCCCACTCAAGCAAAAAGAACGATTGATTGAGGCACGTGCATTTCTTCATCCCACCCTTCGCTAAGAACGCGAAGGATGGGGCACCCTCATCGTCGTGGTGTTGAGGGCGGGCAGAGGAAATCGGCTAGCCCTGGACGTGGGCGTGTTCTTGGTAGCACTTGAGGACGTCGGCCTGGGAGACGACGCCTTCGAGCAGGCCGGAGACGGCGCGGTTGACGATGGGCAGGAGCGGCCAGCGATTGAAGTGGGCCAGGGTTTCGTTGAGCGGCAGGTCAGGATAGAGGAAGGGCGCGCGATCGTCGGGGAGCAACTCCTCAATGGGCTGATCGACGCGGGTGGAGGCCTGCACCAGCTTGGGCAGATCGGCGGCGGGCAGAACATACCAGCGATTGCGGGCGGTACGGATGAGGGCGACCTCTTCTTTTTCTTCCTGAACCTTGGCGGCGATAACGGCAGCGGGCTCGGAACCGACGAAGACCTGGCCGTCAAATGGACGCAGTGCGTCCTCAATACGCAAAGCGGTCTCTTCTCGGACCTCTTCCATGGAGGGCAGGTTCAGACCATCCTGCAGGGTGAAGGTTTCAAAGATGGGGACGGGCTGCAGGCTGCGGGCGATGAGATAGGCGAGAGTGTTGGCGAGAATGACGGGCAGAACGATGGAGTAATTTCCGCTGAGCTCGAAGACCATGAAGACGCTGGTGAGAGGGACGCGGAGGAAGCCGGCGAACAACACTCCCATACCGACCAGAGCGTAGGCGCCGACCGAACCGGTGAGTGCGGGAAAGAAATGTTTTTCGAAGCTGCCGACGGATGCGCCCAGCATCGCCCCTATAAATAGAGTTGGAGCGAACATGCCGCCG
Organism: uncultured Acidobacteriota bacterium; assembly: GCA_963821145.1. Taxonomy (GTDB): domain Bacteria; phylum Acidobacteriota; class Terriglobia; order Terriglobales; family Acidobacteriaceae; genus JAKAAZ01. The sequence continues at coordinate 190,853 of CAWGCV010000017.1, read as the reverse complement.
GGAGTGCCGCTGGAAAAGGATATGGTGGTGGCCAGGATTTTGAGGATGGCCAGGGCGAGCAGGACGTGCCAGAGATATTGCCCATGCATGGCATGATCGATGGTTTCGTAACCGGCGCCCATCACCTGGGGAAATCCGAAGAAGCCGATGCAGCCGACGAGCAGACCAGCCACGGCGGGTTGATAGACCTGGGTCCAATTAGGAAGCGAGCGGAGCCAGGGACGCAGGGTGGCGAGCAGGCGGGAAAAGAGGACGGCAGCAAATCCGCCGACGAGACCCAGGACAGCGTAGGCCAGCAGCTCGCGGTTGTCGCGCAGGGTGATGGCGGGAACAGTGAACAAGGGTTGCGAGCCCCAGAAATGGCGGGCGACGACGACACTGGAAACGGCGGCGAGCACGATGGAGCCGAGGACGGCGGCGCTCCACGAGCCAATGACTTCTTCAATAACAAACAGAATGGCGGAGATGGGCGCGTTGAAAGCAGCGGCCAGGCCGGCAGCCGCGCCGACAGGAGCGAACAGGCGAAGGCGTTCGCGGCTGAGATGCAGTCGACGGCCGATCAGCGAAGCGATGCCGGCGCCGATCTGCAGCGATGGATCTTCGGGTCCGAGGGAGTGGCCGGAACCGATGGCGAGGGCGGAGGTAATGAATTTTCCGATCATGGTGCGAACGGAAATGTAGCCGTTGTAGATGTAGAGCGCGGCCTTGGTTTGATTGATGCCGCTGCCGCGAGCCTGGGGGAAGAGGTATTTGACCAGGAGGCCGAGCAGCAGGCCGACCAGCATGGGAGCAAGCAGCAGACGATATTGACCCGGGTGCGGCACGGAGCCGAGCAGCCACACGCGCAGCCACTCGATGGACATGCGGAAGCAGACGACCAGCAGTCCTGAGAGGATGCCGATGAAGATGGAGAGAACAAGAAAGAGGCGATCGCCGCGGGTGGGAGCGACGTGTTGAATTTCCGCATCGGTAAGCTGGAAGGACGCTACCGGTGGGGGAGCGGCGAGCGGCAGCCGTGGCGCGGAGGCGGGAGTTGCGGTCGAGCGGGCGGTGAAATCACTCATTCTGTTTTGTCCGGAGTCTGCGCGAGTTGCAGCAACAGCGCATCATCGCCGTGGGGCGGTCCGCATACTTTCGCGGTCACGATCTCTGCCTGGGCAGTCCAGGTATTGATTCGATCCTGCAGCGGCGCATTCCCCTCAAGGGCGTGGACGTTGGGTGAGCCTAATTCAGTCCACTGAGTTCCCAGGGCAACCAGATCGGGGTTGGTGATGTTTGGATCGTTATGCGACTGCAGGGTCTGGAGACAACTCTCATAGCGTTGATGGGCAATATTGGCGGCCTGTAAAACGCGGGCGTCGTGTACCTGGGGAGGCAAGCTGTCGAACGGAATCAGCTGCAGCATGCGCTGGTATTTCTCCAACTGCAATTCGACGGACTGATTTTGCTGCGGTGTTCCTGCAGAAGGATGCTGACGCAACCTCGCCATGTAGCGGTTGAGCGCCTGGGAAGCTCGTTTGTACTGACCGAGGGAAGCGGCGATCTGCGACTCGGCATCGAGGGAGGCGAGCACCTGTGCAGGGGCGGCGTTGCGGTGATGTTCCACGCGCTGATAGGTGGTCAATGCATCGGTAGGATCGTCCGCTTCGCGCAGCAGATTGGCAATCTGGAACAGGGCCGCGGGATTGTCGAGGGAATTTCCTTCCGCGGCGAGAAGCTGTCCCTGGGCCTCGATTGGACGCCCGAGGGAGATGAAATACTGTGCCAGCTCGAGGCGGATTTGCAGGCGGCGTTCCGTTCCCTGCCCGCGCCAGAGGCCGTTCAACGCGGCCTGATAGTAGTCGATGGCCTGCTGAGGATTTCCATGACGCACGGCGAGGCGCGCCAGCTGAAGGTTGAGATATCCATCGCCGGGTTCAGCATCGTGCAGCGTAGAAAAGTAGGCAGCGGCTTCTTCCGTGCGCCCGGAGGCGGCGAGCGCTTCGGCAAGCGCCATTTGATAGTCCGTGTTGGTGGAGGTGAAGGAAAGAGCAGAGCGGAAATCTTCGACAGCTTCGGCGGGATGACCGGCAGCCATCGCAGCCTGACCTCGCTCGTACCAGCGTATTTCAAGAACGCTGCGGTGTTCGGTAAAGGAGTGGAAGAAGAAATAGGTAAGAACGGCGATGGCGATGGTGATCAGGGTCAAGCTGAGGAGCGACAAACTATCCTGAACGATCAGCCGGCGGCGCAGAATTCGCTCGGCGGGTGTGAGGTGAAGTTTGCTTTCTGCGGTTCTAGCAGCTGCCATAGGATTCGAACGTAGACATCTTTATTATCTCTAAACTTTGGGGTGAGTCGAGGGACAAGCCCGATCAATTTCAATTCAGGTGTAACCTTTTCGCTTCCTGGACGTCGAATAAAAGCGGACTCAGTGTGTTTGGATGCCGACGAGGCTCCGCGCTGTAACGATGCGATGATTTCCCCCTGCAGAGATTTGACGACCTATCATTGCGTCGGCGAATTGCAGCCACAGGTTACAATCGTAGGTGGCTCGCGAAATTCTTTGGAAAACGGCTCAACGAACCCCTGCGAAATCGCATCTGAGCAAGGGAAGAATTTGAAAGGGTACATGCACGACACCACCACAATGGAACGCTTATGGTACGCCCGGATGAATTCCGGAACGCGCCCGTTACGTGGGCGGTTCAGCGTGTGCCTGTTTATCGTGGTGCTGGCCGTATTCGGCTGGGTTGTGCATCGCCGGCTGACGCAATACGATGCGCCGCAACAAGCCATTCATCAGTCGACCGCCATCAAAGTGACGGTTACCAAGCGCAATCCAATCAGCGTGCCTTCGCAGCGCGCAACGGATGCGATCGCACTGTTTCTGCTGGCATTTGCCTTCGCGCTGAGCTTCAATTCCGCCGGTAATACCGCGGCGGCCATAGCCTATCGCGTGCAGCGCGATCAGTCGGACCAGCATGCGGACGTGGGCATGCGACCCTGCCTGGATCATTTCCTCCTTTTACCCCCTCCTTCGCTATTGTCTGAGTTGTAGAAGCCCCTGTCATTGCAGTTGAGTTGCCGGTATCGTTGTTGATCCGGTGCTTCTGCGTGGCGGGAACTCTTTCTGCAGTTCCAGATCTATGCCGCCCGGCATAGGCAGGAAAGTTTTCTATGAATCCTTCGAAACGCACTGCTGTCCTGGTAGCGGTCATTCTTGTTGCGGTCGCTGCTATCTGGTTTGGACTGAACCGGCGCGGAAGCGAACGAGCGGACGCGGCCAGCAACACCTCCGTTAACGATGCGCCTTCAGCGGCGGTAGCAACGGTTCGGCTGCGGCCCGCCGTCTCTTCCATCACGGTGCCGGGAGTTTTCCAGGCATATCAGGATGTGCTGATCCACGCCAAGGTCTCCGGTTACATCAAGCAAATTTTTGTGGACATCGGCGATCGGGTGCACACGGGAGAGGTGCTGGCGATTCTGGAAGTTCCGGAGTTGAATGCACAGGTGGATTCGGCAAAGGCGGCGGTCCAGCGCGATCAATCCGAAATTGAACGGACGCGCAACGATGAGTCGCGGGCCGTGGCGATCCATGCCGCGCTGCACACGGAATATGCCCGGCTGAAGACCGCGGCCGCCACCATGCCGGGACTGGTTGCGCAACAGGATATCGACAATAAGCAGGCAGCTGATCTGTCTTCAGAAGCGCAGATTGACGCGGCAAAATCTGCATTTGCGGCGGCGCAGGCAAAGATGAGCGAAGATGCGGCAACGCTGGAACATTTCAAGGCGCTGCAGGCCTACTCCTATGTGCGGGCGCCGTTCGATGGGGTGGTGACATATCGCTATGCGGACACGGGAGCGCTGATTGCAGCGGGCACGGACGAGAGCAGCAACGCAATGCCGATTGTGCGGCTGGCTCAGAGCGGCGTGTTGCGTCTGCGCATGCCGGTACCGGAGTCCGATGCGGACTATATGAAGATCGGCGGCCCGGCGGTGGTGCGAGTGCAGGCCACCGGAGAAACGATCAATACGAAGATTGTGCGCTTTACGCGCTCCATGGACCGCAGTACGCGAACCATGCTGACGGAAGTAGATATTCCCAATGCGGACCTGCACCTGGCGCCGGGAATGTACGCCGACACGACATTCCCGCTGCAGCGCGACGGCAACGCCATGATGTTGCCGATCGATGCGATTGTCGAGGGCGATCAGCCTTACGTGCTGATTGTGGACGCCACCAATCACGTGGTGAAGAGCCCGGTGGTTCTGGGCATCCAGGGTCCGAACTTCTACCAGGTGGTCAGCGGAGTGAACGTGGGCGATCGAGTGATCGTCGGCAACCAGTCGGATTATCAGCCGGGACAAGTGGTATCGCCGAGTGCCGTGGATATGGATTTGACGGCGTTTCGACAGACATCGCCGCCCAACCCGTCGGCCACCTCGGCTGTGCCTGCCCCACGAGGCCGGAAATAAATGTCGTCGTTCGCGATCCGGTATCCGTTCTTCATCCTGATGGCCTGCCTGGCCATTGTGGTGATTGGAACGGTCAATTTGTTGAGCATGCCGGTAGATTTATTTCCGGCTGTGAAGATACCGGTGGTGGTGGTGGCGACGTTTTATTCCGGCATGCCGCCGCAACAGGTGGAAGCCGACATCACGGATACGTTTGAGCGGTTTTTCACGCTGGGCAGCGGCATCGACCACATTGAATCGCGTTCGATGACTGGCGTCAGCCTGATCAAGGTGTACTTCCACGCGGGCACCGATCCGAATGCGGACGTCAGCAACATTTCAAATCTGGCGATGGCGGATCTTCGGCGATTGCCGCCGGGAACTTTGCCGCCCGTGGTGTTGAGCTTCGATGCTTCGAATTTGCCGGTCTGCCTGATTACGGTGGAAGGCAGTGGTCTGAACGAGACGCAGCTGAAGGACTACGCGCAGTTTGAAATCCGTAACCAGGTCGCCAGCGTGAAAGGCGCTTCGGTACCGCAGCCATACGGTGGGACGTACAGGCAGGTGATGGTCTACGTCGATCCGATGAAGCTCGAAGCCAACGGGCTGAGCATCAACGACGTGTACAAGGCGGTGAACCAGTCCAACCTGATTTTGCCGGCCGGCGATGTGCGGATTGGGCCGAAAGATTACAACATTTACGCCAACAGCCAGGTGCTGAAGCCGTCGGATGCGAACAACATTCCGCTGAAGACAGTGGGAAACTCCTCCGTGCTGGTGGGCGATGTGGGCCACGCGGAAGACGCTGGGCAGCTGCAATACAACATCGTGCGCGTGAACGGCGAGCGGTCGGTATATCTGCCGATCTTCAAGCAGGGCGGCGGCAGCAACACGATCACGATTGTGGAAGGAGTGCGGCAGCGGGTGAAACATCTGCTGGATGTGCCGCCGCAGTTGAAGGCGCGGGTGGTGTTCGACCAGTCGATTTTTGTGAAGATGGCGGTCAACAACGTGATCCGCGAAGGCGGCATTGGGTTGCTGCTGACGGCGGTGATGATTCTGCTGTTCCTGGGCAACCTGCGAGCGACGGTAGCGGTGATGCTGTCGATTCCGCTGTCAACGCTGGCGGGTTTTCTGTTGCTGAATGCCACCGGCAACACCATCAACACGATGGTGCTGGGCGGGCTGGCGCTGGCGTTGTCGCGACTGATCGACAACTCCGTGATTGTGCTGGAAAACATTTTCCGCCACATGGAGATGGGCGAGGCGCCCATCAGCGCGTCCGAACATGGAGGCAAGGAAGTGGATCTGGCGGTGCTGGCGGCCACAGTCTCCACATCGATCGTATTTTTTCCAGTGGTGTTGTTGAGCGGGGTGAGCAAATACCTGTTCACCGCGCTGGCGCTGGGCGTGGTGCTGGCCATGTTCGCCTCCTACGTGGTGGCGATGACGGTAATTCCATTGTTCTGTGCGAAGTTCATTCGGCTGGAAAGGCACGACGCGCAGGGACCAGAAACAGAATCCAATCCCTGGGAGCCGTCGGAGCTGCTGATCGACGAGCGAAGGGCGAAGGAGGCGCGGGAATCCAGACGTTCGTCATTCTTCCAGAGAATCGTGGATGGATTCAATCACTACTATCACCGGCTGGAAAGCAAATATGACCGCGGCGTGGAGTACTGCCTGCGTCGTCCTGTATTTGTAACTGTGTTGGTTGCAATATTCGTGGTGGTTAGCCTGGCGCTGTATCCGTTGTTGAACCTGGCGTTTTTTCCGCGCACCGATCCGGGCCAGTTTGTGATCAACATGAAAGCGCCGCCGGGAACTCGACTGGAGTTGACGGATCAATACTGCGCGCGAATTGAAAACATCATTCGCCAGGTAGTGCCGCCCTCTGACCTGAACATGATCGTGTCGAATATCGGCGTGTATCCCGATCTTTCGGCGATCTACACCACGAACACAGCGATGGACAATGCGTTTATCCAAGTGAGCCTGAAGCAGGATCACAAGGTGGGCAGCTATGTGTATATGGCGCGGGTGCGGCGGCGGCTGCGGCGCGAGATTCCGGATGTGCAGGCGTTCTTCCAAACAGGCGGACTGGTGGACTCGGTGGTAAACCAGGGCAAGCCGGCGCCGTTTGATGTTCGCATCAGCACGATGAACCTGAAGCAGGGCTACGCTGTCGCCAAGGAAATTGCCACTAAGGTGCAGGGCTTGCGACTGGTGAGCGACACGCTGATTCCGCAGGATATCGACTATCCGGGGCTGCAGTTGAATGTGGATCGGGAGAAGGCGGCGTTTCTTGGGCTGACGGAAAAAGATGTGGTGGATGGCGTGATTACGGCGCTGACCAGCAACGGCCAGATCGCACCCAGCTACTGGGTTGACCCGAAGACGGGCAACAACTACATGCTGACGGTGCAGTACTACAACAGCCAGATCCAGAGCCTGCAGGATTTCAAGCAGATTCCACTGCGCGCCGAGCATTCGATGGCGTATGTGCCGCCGGGAAGCTCTGAACGGCCGAGCGAGACGGTGCCGCCGCACGACAGCGTTGTGCCGCTGGAAGCCGTGGCCAGCATCAAGTACATCAACACGCCGACGGTGGTGGACCACTATCAACTGCGACCGGTGTTCGATGTGTACATCATGCCGAAAACCGAAGACCTGGGCACGGTGGGCAAGCAGATTCAGAAAGTCGTGAGCAGTATTCATCCGCCATCGGGAACGATTATCACGATTGGCGGCTCGGTGACAGATATGCATGCGGCCTTCCGTAGTTTTGCGATGGGCCTGACGCTGGCGGTGGTGCTGATTTACCTGGTGTTGATGGCGCAGTTCGCATCGTTCTCGGACCCGTTCGTGATTCTGCTGGCGGTACCGCCGGGAGTGGCAGGAGTGGTGCTGACGCTGCTGGTGACGGGATCGTCGCTGAACATCATGTCTTTGATGGGACTTTTGATGATGACCGGAATGGCGGTGTCAAACAGCATTTTGATTGTGGAGTTTGTCGGCAAGCAGCGCGAGGAAGGCAAGCCTTTGAAGACCGCGCTGGTTGAGGCCTGCCGGTTCCGTTTGCGGCCGATCATGATGACCACGCTGGCGACGGTGCTGGGAATTATTCCCATGTCGCTGGGGCTGGAAGCGGGCAGCGAGCAGTATGCGCCGCTGGCCAGAGCGCTGCTGGGCGGAGTTCTAATTTCCGCGGTGGTCAGCGTCTTTCTGGTGCCGACGGTGTACTACCTGATTCATCGCCATCAAGAACACGACTCCGGCGAGCAAGAAATGCCGAATCTCGAGACGCAATCATGATGCCGTAGTAGCCCCTGTACGTGCCCTGTTCGCAGGCAAGCTCGAAGCCGGTGATTACGACAATGCGAGAAAGAGCAGCGAAGGAGTTGCGAAATAGATGTCGTCGTTTGCAATCCGGTATCCATATTTCATCCTGATGGCCTGTCTGGCCATTGTGGTGATTGGAACGGTGAACCTGTTGAATATGCCGGTGGATTTATTTCCGGCTGTGAAGATACCGGTGGTGGTGGTGGCGACGTTTTATTCCGGCATGCCGCCGCAGCAGGTGGAAGCCGACATCACGGATACGTTTGAGCGGTTTTTCACGCTGGGCAGCGGGATCGACCACATTGAATCGCGTTCGATGACCGGCGTCAGCCTGATCAAGGTGTACTTCCACGCGGGGACCAATCCCAATGCGGACGTGAGCAACATTTCAAATCTGGCGATGGCGGATTTACGGCGATTGCCGCCGGGAACATTGCCGCCGGTGGTGTTGAGCTTCGATGCGTCGAACCTGCCGGTCTGCCTGATTACGGTGGAAGGCAAAGGGCTGAATGAAACGCAGCTGAAGGATTATGCGCAGTTTGAAATTCGCGATCAAGTGGCGAGCGTGAAGGGGGCGTCGGTACCGCAGCCGTATGGAGGGACGTATAGGCAGGTGATGGTCTACGTCGATCCGATGAAGCTCGAAGCCAACGGGCTGAGCATCAACGACGTGTACCAGGCGGTCAATAACTCCAACCTGATTTTGCCTGCGGGCGATGTGCGGATTGGGCCGAAGGATTACAACATTTACGCCAACAGCCAGGTGCTGAAGCCGTCGGATGCGAACAGCATTCCGCTGAAGACGTCAGGAAATTCCTCGGTGCTGGTGGGCGATGTGGGGCACGCCGAGGATTCCGGGCAGCTGCAGTACAACGTGGTGCGAGTGGGTGGAGAGCGATCTGTCTATCTTCCGATATTCAAACAAGGCGGGGGCAGCAACACCATCACGATTGTGGATGGAGTGCGGCAGCGGGTGAAACATCTGCTGGATGTGCCGCCGCAGTTGAAGGCGCGGGTGGTGTTCGACCAGTCGATTTTTGTGAAGATGGCGGTCAACAACGTGATCCGCGAAGGCGGCATTGGGTTGCTGCTGACGGCGGTGATGATTCTGCTGTTCCTGGGCAATATGCGAGCGACGGTGGCGGTGATGCTGTCGATTCCATTGTCGGTTCTGGCTGCATTCCTACTGTTGAATTCGCTGGGAGGAACGATCAACACCATGGTGCTGGGCGGGCTGGCGCTGGCGTTATCGCGACTGATCGACAACTCCGTGGTGGTGCTGGAGAACATTTTTCGGCACATGGAAATGGGCGAAGAACCCATGGTCGCGGCGGAGCAGGGCGGCAAGGAAGTGCAGCTGGCAGTGCTGGCGGCCACGGTCTCCACATCGATCGTATTTTTCCCGGTGGTGTTGTTGAGCGGCGTGAGCAAATACCTGTTCACCGCGCTGGCGCTGGGTGTGGTGCTGGCCATGGCGGCCTCCTACATTGTGGCGATGACGGTGGTGCCGCTGTTCTGCGCGAAGTTCATCCAGTTTGAAGGGCATGGGGAGCATGCTGCGGAAGAACTCGCATTGCCGGAAGCGGCCGCGGAAGAGACGGCGGATGGAGAGCTTCGTCAATCCCCTTTTCAGTACGTGGTTTGGCGATTCAACCAGTTTTTCCTGTGGATCCAGTTGAAGTATGACGGAGCCATTCTGAAATGCCTCGATCGGCCGGTGATGGTCACCATCGGATTTACGGCCTTCGTGGTCATCAGCCTGGCGCTGTATCCGTTGTTGAACCTGGCATTCTTTCCGCGCACTGATCCGGGCCAGTTTGTGATCGACATGAAAGCGCCTGCGGGAACTCGGCTGGAGTTGACGGACCAATATTGCGCGCAGGTTGAAAACATTATCCGGAAGGTGGTGCCACCGTCTGACCTGAACATGATTGTGTCGAATATCGGCGTGTATCCGGATCTTTCGGCGATCTACACGACAAACACGGCAATGGACAACGCCTTCATCCAGGTGAGCTTGAAGAAGGAGCACGCGGTCGGCAGCTATGTGTATATGGCGCGGGTGCGGCGAGAGCTGCGGCGAGAGATCCCGGATGTGCAGACGTATTTTCAAACCGGCGGACTGGTGGACTCGGTGGTGAACCAGGGCAAGCCGGCGCCGTTCGATATTCGCATCAGCACGATGAACCTGAGGCAGGGTTATGCTGTCGCGCAACAGATTGCTACCAAGGTGCGGGGCCTGCGACTGGTAAGCGACGTACTGATTCCGCAGGATATTGGTTATCCGGGGCTGCAGCTGAATGTGGACCGGCAGAAGGCGGCGTTTCTTGGGCTGACGGAAAAGGACATTGTGGATGGCGTGATTACGGCGCTGACTTCCAACGGCATGATCGCGCCCAGCTACTGGGTTGACCCCAAGACGGGCAACAACTACATGCTGACGGTGCAGTATTACAAGAGCCAGATCCAGACGCTGAAGGACTTTGACCAAATCCCATTGCAGGCGAGCCGTCCGACGGCCTATGTGCCGCCGGGAAGCTCAGAAAAGCCTAGCCAGACGGAGCCGCCGCACGACAACGTGGTCCCGCTGGAAGCGGTGGCGAGCGTCAAGTACATCAGCACGCCGACGGTGGTGGACCACTATCAACTGCGCCCGGTGTTCGATGTGTACGTTATGCCGAAAACCGAAGACCTGGGGCGGGTGGGCAGGCAGATTCAGAAAGTCGTCAACCAAACCCATCCGCCGCACGGGACGCTGATCACGATTGGCGGATCAATCAACGATATGAAGGACAGCTTCCGCAGTTTCGCGGTTGGGCTGGTGCTGGCGGTGACCCTGGTGTACCTGATTTTGATGGCGCAATTCGCATCGCTGTCCGATCCGTTTGTGATTCTGCTGGCGGTGCCGCCGGGGATGTCGGGTGTGCTGCTGTTCCTGCTGGTGACGGGGACTTCGCTGAACATCATGTCACTGATGGGCTGCCTGATGATGACCGGAATTGTGGTGTCGGACAGCATTTTGATTGTGGACTTCATCGGCATTCAAAGAAGCGCCGGCAAGCCGCTGAAGCTGGCGATTGGCGAGGCCTGCCGAGTTCGCCTGCGGCCCATCATGATGACCACGCTGGCGACAGCGCTGGGATTGATTCCGATGGCGCTGGGGCTGGAGGCGGGCAGCGAACAGTACGCGCCGCTGGCGCGAGCCATCCTGGGCGGTCTGACCGTCTCAGGAGTGGTGACGGTCTTCCTGGTCCCCACGGTGTATTACCTGATTCACCGCAGACAAGAACATGATTCTGACGAGAACGAGATGCTGGAGGTGCAAGCATAATGCGAACCCATCCACGATTTTTCATCCTGGCGCTAGTGGCGCTGGTGGCGATGTTGAGCGGCCGGTGCAGGTTACGGGCGCAGAAACTGGCGGATGATCCGTCGGCGGTGATGCTGGCGAAGAACATTCAACAAGCGGACGCCAGTGCGTCTCCGGTTGCGCCGCACGCGTCGTCGAGGCCGGGCGATACGCTAAGCCAGCCGGTTCCGGACATGGGATCGGGCAAGACGATGACAGGCGAACGGGTGACGTCGATTCCAGCCGAGCTGACGTTGCACGATGCCGAGCAGATTGCCATCCGCAACAATCCACGGATACGGGTGGCGCAGCTGTTGGCGCGGGCGCAGCACCAGGTCTATCGCCAGACGCGCGCCGGCTATTTGCCGCAACTGGATGGTGGAGCGGTGGCCGCGAAGGCGAATAGTGGAAGCCGATTCACCTTTGACGGATTGCGCTCGACACGACTGATCACGCATGCGGGCGGGGGTTTGGACTTTCACCAATTGCTGACAGATTTCGGTCGTACGACCAACCTGATGGCGTCGTCCAAGCTGTACGAGAAGGCGCAGGACGCGCAGGCACAGGCGAGCACGCTGGATATTGTGCTGATCACCGATCAGGCGTTTTACGACGCGCTGGAAGCGCAGGCGCTGGTGCAGGTTGCGCAGCAAACTGTGGACACGCGCAAGACCACCGACCAGCAGATTACAGAGCTGACAAACAACAAGCTGCGATCGACGATTGACCTGGCGTTCGCCGACGAAGACCTGGCGCGGGCGCAACTGCTACTTCTGGACGCGCAGACGCAATATAACAACGCGATCAATGGGCTGACGGCGGTGCTGGGATTCGACCGGCCGATGACGTACACGGTGGAAGAAACCGGGAATGCCGTCTCTTCGCCTCCTCCGGACCAGGACCAGTTGGTAGCCATGGCGCTGAAGCAGCGGCCAGACCTGATGGCGCTGGACTATGACCAGCAAGCGGCGAAGAAGTATGCGCGGGCGCAGTGGGAACAGCTGATGCCGACGCTGGACACGATGGCGGTTGTGGGTGGAACGCCAATTCGAGACGACCAGTATTTCACCAGCAACTGGTTTGGCGCGGTGGGGGTCGACCTGGAAGTGCCGATCTTCAGCGGATTCCGCTATACCTCTCAAGCGCACGAGGCGGACGACCGGGCGCAGGCGGCGCAGGAGAATGTTCGCGACCTGCGTGATGGGGTGGTGCGGGATGTTCGTGACGCGTGGCTGCTGACGAATACGTCGTACCAGAAGATCGCTGTTACGGAGAAGCTGCTGAAGGCCTCGAACATGGGCCTGCAGCTGGCGCAGGCGCGGTACAGGCTGGGGTTGAGTTCCATCGTGGAGCTGAGCCAGTCGCAGCTGGAACAGACGCAGGCGTCGATTGAGAACGTGAATGCCCGGTATGAGTACGAGCTGTCGCTGGCGGCGTTGAACTATCAACTGGGAAATTTGCCGTAGGGGCGGAGTTCCCCGCAGGGGTAAAAACCCCTTGATCGTCTTGTGTAAGGCGGCACGACTGAAGTTGTGGCCTGATACAAAGGGGCGCCGAGTTGCGTGGTGGCGTACCTCAGCGACTCAAGGCGCGATACCGATTCGAAGTTGATCCCCTCGGCCAAAGGCGGGGTCTATTGGCGACAGCTTGGGTCGAGTGGGCCGGTTGTGGCTGGCGAGAGGGGTCGTCCTCCCGGATGACCCTTATGCGGCGAAAGGGTGCCAAATCCACACTTGGCGCATGAATTCATCTCCCATTCATCTTCTGTTTTCAGGATATTCACAGGCCACTGTAAGACTACTCGCGGTGTGAATGAACAACCTTGCCAGCGACATGTACTCGCAACCCCAGTGAACCACTGCGCTCCCAGAGTAGGACGGCGGGTATTGCACCTTCTTAGGAACTTAGGAACTTCAATACCACAACACGAGTGAGAGGCCGAATGAAACGCGGACCGAACAAGGTAAAAATCCTGATTCTTGCATCCTGCATGGCGATGGTGCCGCAGGCAGGTCAATCTGTATTCGCACAATCGAGTACAACCACAACCGTCCACAAGAAAGCGAAAAAGCCCAGCAGTATCGAGCAGCAGATGCGGGAGATGCGGGAGCAATTTCAGCAGCAGCAGGACGAGATCAACCAGTTGAGGCAGCAGCTGCAAAGCCGCGACCAGCAGTTGCAGCAGGCGCAGGACACAGCGCAACAGGCGCAGCAGGCTGCACAACAGGCACAGGCTCAGGTGCAGGCAGCGCAGCAGAGTGCCACCCAGAGCAATGAGGCCTATACCAATCTGCATCAAGCGGTGCAGAATGTGCAGGCGCAGGCCGAGCAAGCGCAACAGACGGCCACCATGACCCAGCAGGACCAGCAGGCTTTGAAGAAGAAGGTCACCCATCCGGATGACATCTTCTACAAGGGCATCACGATCTCTCCGAAGGGCAGCTTCCTGGCGGCTGAAACTGATTGGCGCAGCGGGGCGACCGGCGGCGGTTTGAACACGGCATTTACGTCTGTTCCGCTGCAGAATTCGCCAGCCGCGCAGATGAGTGAGTTCGATGGTAGCGGCCGGCAGTCGCGTATTGCCATCAAGGCAATTGGCAAGTTGCCGGACTGGACCATGACGGGCTACTACGAAATGGACTGGCTGGGTACCGGCATCACCTCCAACAACAACCAATCGAACAGCTACGTGGTTCGCATGCGGCAATTGTGGGCGGATGCCAAGCTGAACAATGGCTGGGATTTTTCCGGCGGCATGGGATGGTCGTTGGCGACTGAAACGACGCAGGGCGAGAGCCGCGGAACGGAGATCCTGCCGGGAACCATCGATCCGCAGTATACGGCTGGCTTTGTTTGGACTCGCCAGTACAGCTTCCGGGTCGTGAAGCAGATCGGAGACAAACTCTGGCTGGGCGCTTCGGCGGAGAATCCCGAGACGTTGAATCCGGGGGGTAGCAATCTGCCAACCAACATCCTGATTGGTTCGGGTGGTACGGGCGGCGGGCTCTACAACTCAACAGCAAACTATTCCTTCAACCTGGCCCCGGATATGATCGCCAAGCTGGTCGCGGAGCCGGCGCCGGGACAACACTATGAACTCTTCGGCATTGCCAGCTTCTACCGTGACCGCATCTATCCGACGGGAGTCGCGCCATACAACAGCACGGTGGTTGGTGGCGGCGGCGGGGCCAGCGGACGGGTTACCGTGCATAAGATGTTCGTGGTTGGCCTGAAAGGACTCTATGGCGAAGGTGTTGGACGGTACGGTAACGCCCAACTCGGCGACGTGACCATTCGGCCGAACGGCACGCTTTCTCCGATCCACGGCTTCTCCGCGCTGAGCACGGTTGAGGTGAATCCCAACAAGCGCCTGAACATTTACTTCAACTACGGCGGCGACTATCTTGGCCGCGACTATACGATCAGCGGGGGCAAGCAGGTCGGCTACGGCATCTACACGGCCGATATGTCGGGTTGCAAGATTGAGCCCGCTTCCACCGCCTCGTTCCCGGCTTCGGACCCGTCCACTCCGGGCAACGCAACCAACGGTTGCAAGAACAACAACAAAGACGTGGCGGAGTTCACAGCTGGATACTGGTTCTACATTCACAACGGGCCCAAGGGCGGACTTCGCCAGGGCATCCAGTACAGCAACATTCGTCGTGACCTGTGGTCCGGCGCGGGTGGCACTTTGAACCCGGGCGGCGGCGCACATGGCAATGACAACATGGTGTTCACGTCGTTCCGCTACTACCTGCCGTAAACGCGGCAGCGCAGAACAAAGAAAGGGCGTGGAGAAATCCGCGCCCTTTCTTTTTTGGGTGGACGCGGCGAAACGTTGAAGGCATTCGGCTGAGATCGGGTGGACGGACCTGAGCGCCTGAACAGGCGGCGAAAAGAGGCCGAATTTCGGGACCAAATGCCCGAACAGACGTGGCAGCGGCTAACGCCCGGCCTGATTTGGCTGCACTTACGGCACGACTCAAGTCGTGCCCTGATACAAGGCAGCGTTTTTCCGCGACCTGTGAAGGCGTGTTGCGTTGGAGGTTGGTTCCCCGGACTCAAGTCCGGGGTCTACGTGGAACATTTCGCGGTTATTTGAGCTTGGCCAGTTGTTGCGCGTAGAGAGGGTTGTTGGGAAATTCCTGAGCGAGAGAGCCCAGCAATTCGCGAGCTTTGGCGGTATCCTTATCGCGAACCGCAGCGACAGAGAGCAGCAGTTTGGCCAGCGGTTTGAGGTAGTGACCCTGGCCAGCGGTCAGTTCCAGGTCATGCTCTCCGAGGACGCGGTTGGTTTCTCCACCCGCCATCTGCAGCAGCCAGCGAACCGGCGCCGGCTTCAATCCCAGAATGTAATTTTCCATGCCGACGGCGAGATAGGCGTCGTAGGCGGTGGGATCGACAGCCAGCAGGCGGTGAGCAAAGGCGCTGCCCTGCTTGGTGAATTGAAATCCGGCGAGGTCGCGGCGTTCAATCAGCGAAGCATAATCCGCACGCATGCCGAAGGCGAGCGTTTTGGCGAACAAGGCAGTGGCGTCGGTAGGATGCTTGGCGAGAATTGTGTCGGACAAGCCATCTGCCTTATCGAGAGCGGCGTCGAACCCTTTCTTGATCTCCGGATCGGGGACGGTTTTGTGTTGCAGGTAATTTGTATCGTTGGTGAACAACTGCATGTCGAGGACGCCGGTGCGATGGAACTCCGAAAAAAGGTAGGCCGCGGCATCGGAGACCGGACCCATGGGATCTTCAGGATGCTCAATCATGTACTTGGCGAAGATGGAATGCGCTTCCTGAAAGTGGAGGTTGTACATCTCGTGGAAGCCCTCATCCAGCATTTGAGGAGTTTCGACAGACTGGCTCTGAGCCCACAACGATTGGGAAAAGACGACGCCGACGCACAAGGCAATTGCAGTTCTTAAGAATTTAACCTTCATCACAGTTCCGTTTGATTCCGGAATTCCCTTCCGAGTGGTATGACTTCCGCCTCTGGAAAGATTCGGGGGTTTGCTATATCCATTCTTTCACTCTGCCGGGAAGTCGCCTCAAGTGTACCCCCAGACGATTTCCACGACGGTAAAAAGTGTGTGCAGGTTTGCCCGCATGGAAGTCTGCTGATTATCATCAGGCCATGTTGAAAATAGGCCTGCCCGCGAGTATCTCTGAGGATTTCCTGCTCGATTTTCCGAAAGAAAACGTTGAACTGATACGGTTGCCGGATACGCTGGACCATCCTGTGGAGGTGGAATTCTGGATTCCTCCGACGTTCGGATGGCTGGCTACGCCCATGTTTCCGCACCTTCGCGGCGTGAAAGTGATTCAGAGTTTGCTGGCGGGGGTGGACTGGATTTTGCCGTGGCTGCCGAAGGGAATCCTGCTGTGCGATGGTCAGGGGCTGCACAATATTCCGGTGGCGGAGTGGGTTGTGGGGGCGATCCTGGCGAGTCTGTGGCGCTTGCCGCATTACCGCGATTGCCAGGACGAGCAGTATTGGGACGGGCAGGTCTTGTTGAAGGGGGCGGGAGGGGCGCAGGCAGCTCCAGCGGATACGAAGGCGGGCCCGCATTCGTATCGCATCCTGGCGGATGAGCTGCATGGCAAGAAGGTGATGATCGTCGGATATGGCGGCATCGGTTCCGAGGTGGAACGGCTTTTGAAGGGATTCGATGTCGAGGTGATCCGGGTGGCGCGGACGGCAAAGCCAGGTGTTTCAGCCTTTGGCGAGCTGGCCGGATTGCTGCCGGAGGCCGATGTGGTGGTGCTGCTGGTGCCGCTGACGGAGACCACGCGCGGCATGATGAATGCCGACATGCTGGCACGGATGAAGCCGGGGGCGTTGCTGATCAATGCGGCGAGGGGTCCGGTGGTGGATACGGACGCGTTGCTGCGGCAGCTGCAAGCCAAGCGCATCCATGCGGTGCTGGATGTGACGGATCCGGAGCCACTGCCCAAGGGACATGCGCTTTGGAGCGCGCCGAATTGCTTCATCACGCCGCACATAGCGGGATCGGTGGCAGGATTTTCGAGCCGCGGATACAAGTTCGCCGGCGAGCAGGTTCGACGCTATATGGCGGGGGAGCCGATGCTGAACCAGGTGAACGACGCGGGCTATTAGTCGCCGGTACGCACGAGGACCTGGGAGAGATGGACGGCGCGGCGATTGGAGAGCTGGGCGATCTGTTCGCGGCAACTGAAGCCATTTGTAACAATGACTGTTTCCTTTTCGGCGGATTCGACGGCCGGCATCAGGACGCGGTTGGCGAGCGCGGTGGAAATGGTGTATTTCTCCTTCTCAAAACCGAAGGGACCGGCCATGCCGCAGCAGCCGGAATCGAGCAGTTCGACCTGAGCGCCGGATGCGCGGAGTAATTCGACTTCTTCTGACATTCTTGGCTTCTGATGGCAATGGCCGTGCAGCAGAATGCGCTGATCGTGGCGATTGGGCGGAGTGTAGTGGTCTGCCTTGTGCACTAGAAATTCGCTGAGTAGATAGGTTTGAGCGGCAAGCTTTCTGGCAGGCTCGGCGTAGCGAGCATCGTTGGCGAGCAGGTTCAGCGATTCCTCGCGGAAGACGCTGGCACAACTGGGCTCGAGCACGACGATGGGCGTGTTTGACTGGAGCTGCGGGGCGAGCGCATCGAGCACGCGCAGCAGATATCGTCTGGCGCGGTCGAGCATGCCGAAGTCATAGAGCGGACGACCGCAGCAGAGATGACCGCGCGGCACCTGCACGGCAAACCCGGCATCGCCCAGCACCTGGGCCGCGGCCTGGGAGGCTTGCGGATAGAAATAATTGTTCCACGTATCCGGCCAGAGCATGACGGAGGGGCGCAAGTTTTTTTGCGCAGTGGATTGGGAATGGAAACTGCGCTGAAATGTGCGTGAGGCGAAGGCGGGAATGGTTCGCTGCGGCGCCATGCCGATGGCAGCCTTCACGACATCTCGCACGACGGGCAGTTGACCAGGAAGATTCGCGAGGTGCGGCATGGCAGAAGCCAGGTGAGCCCATTGATCCATCATGCCGAAGGCATAGGCATGGATGGGGCGGCGATGATGCTCATAATAATGCGAGAGAAATTCCGCCTTGTAGGTGGCGACGTCGACGTTGACCGGACACTCATGCTTGCAGGCTTTGCAGGAGAGGCATAGCTCGAGCGCATCTTTCACGGGCTCGCTCTGCCAGCCCTGATGGCGCAGTTCGCCCTGCAACATTTCCCACAGAAGATGAGCGCGGCCGCGAGTGGAGTGCTGTTCTTCGCGCGTGGCCATGTAGCTGGGACACATGGTGCCGGAAGTCTCTTTGCGGCAGGCTCCGACGCCGACACAACGCAGGGTGGCGTTTGAAAATGATCCACCGTCGTCTGGAAATTGAAAATGAGTTTTGACGGATTGAACTTCATATCCTGCGCCGAGACGAAGGTTTTCCTGCGGGCCATAGACGGCGATGGGATCGGCGAGCTTGCCGGGGTTCATTTTATTGGTGGGATCCCAGACGGATTTGAATTCGCGGAAAGCCTGCACTAGTTCCGGACCAAACATTTTGTGCAGCAGCGCGGCGCGGGACTGGCCGTCGCCGTGTTCGCCAGAGAGCGAGCCACCGTGGGCGATGACGATGTCGGCCGCTTCATTGATGAACTGGAGATATTTCTGGATGCCGGCTTCAGTTTCGAGATCGAAGTTGAAGCGCATGTGAACGCATCCCTGGCCGAAGTGGCCATAGATCGGCGAACGATAGCCGTAGCGTTTGGCCACGGCAAATAATTCGCGCAGGTAGCTGCCCATTTTTTCCGGAGGAACCGCAGAATCTTCCCAGCCTTCCCAGCCATGCGGTTCGCCGGGAACGAAGACAGTAGCGCCGAGGCCCGATTCACGCACCTTCCAGACACGTGCGGCTTCCAACTGAGAGTATTGGCGGGTGTGCGGAGCGCGAGAGATTCTTTTCGCCGCCTCGATCATGGCGGTGGCTTGCGCCTGGGCATCTTCGAGTGTGTCGCCGCCAAACTCGACCAGCAAGTGGCCGTCGCCGTTGGGAAGCAGTTGCAGATCGTTTTCGACAAGATGTTTGCGCCGCATAAATTCGACCAGCAGGCCATCGAAACCTTCCAGGCCAATGGGCTTGTGCTGCAGCACAAAGGGCACGCAGTCCGCGGCGATGTAGGCATCGGGAAAACCGAGGCCGACGAGAATGCGACAGGGCGGACTGGGCATGAGGCGCAGGGTTGCATCGAGCACAGTGACGCAGGTGCCTTCACTGCCCACCAGGGCGCGAGCGACGTGGAAGCCGTTTTCCGGAAGCAGGTCGTCGAGATTGTAGCCGGAGACGCGGCGCGGAATTTTCGGATAGCGCTCGCGAATCAGCGTGGCGTATGTATCGCGAATGGTTCGCAGGGCGGTGTAAATTTCTGCGCGACGACCGCCGGCGACGACGATGGCTTCAAATTCGACGTCGGAGGTTGCGCCGACTTCAAGAATGGTGCCGTCGTAGAGCAGGATGCGCATGGAGTCAATGTTGTCGACGGTTTTGCCGCCCATGAGCGCGTGCACGCCGCAGGAATTGTTGCCGATCATGCCGCCGAGAGTGCAGCGGCTGTGAGTGGCGGGATCGGGGGCGAAGGTGAGGTGATGTCGCTCGGCGGCCTCGCGCACGCGGTCGAGAACTATCCCCGGTTCGACGCGCGACTGGCAACGTTGCACATCGAGTTTGATAATGCGATCGACATACTTTGAAAAATCGAGGACCACGGCAACGTTGCAGCATTGGCCGGCGAGGCTGGTACCAGCGCCGCGAGAAAGAATCGGCGCGTCAAATTTGCGGCAGGCGGCGACGGCGGCTTCGACATCCGCGGTGTCGAGCGGAAGCACCAAGCCGATGGGAAGCTGGCGATAATTGGAAGCGTCGGTGGCGTAGAGGGCACGGCTGCCGGAGTCGAAGCGGACCTCGCCGCGAACGGACTGGCGAAGGGCTGCTTCTAGATCGCGATGGGCAGAGAAATGCTCGTGCGGATGAGGTGGTTTCTGTTCGACCAGAATCGGAAATTTCGGCTCGGCCATTTCACTTCCTCTGTCTGTTGGACGTCGACGCAGCGTAAGGGATGCCGGCGGCTCGAGTTACGGAAGGGCAACAGGATGATTCCAATCGTCAACAACGACGCCCATATCCTGCAGGGCGTGAACGGTGATGTCGAGATGATTGGGAAACCAGGCGCGATTTTGTGGCGTGTCTTTTTCTCTACCGATGGCGACCACGCGACCATAGGGCCACGCGCCGTTGGGCAACGAGGAAAGAGCGCGGGGCAACTCCGCCAGTCGAACGTTGACCACCTGTTTGCGGGCCGAGCTTAGGCGGGTGATGCCGCCGCGATCGATGGGACTGGCGTTTTCATCCGGCAGATAGATGCGCAGCTGAATCATGTTCTGCTCCACGCTGAGGTACGGATTCTGCCACTGCGGTTCCTGATTGATATTGAGGTAGACACTTTTCAAGGGAGGCGGAATCTGGGTGAGTTCCTGACGGGCGGAGGTTTTGGCAGCCGCCCATTTGGCCGCGTGGCGAGACATATCGAAGTTGTCGGAATTTCTGCATCCGCTAATGGCGAGCGTCGCGGCCATTGCCAGCGCAAGCAGTGCGACGGATCGAAGACCGGAAAAGCGGAGGCGGATAGGAAGCATTGTCTTCAGAATATCAGCGCGGCATGTGGGTCAACGGCCCTGCCACACGGGGGCACGCTTGGCGAGAAAAGCAGCGGTGCCTTCGCCTTTGTCGGCGGTGCCGCAGCTGGTGCCGAACAGAGCCGCCTCAAGAAACAGCGCCTCCTGCAGCGGCAGATCGTAGCCGCGATCGACCGCTTCCAACGCGTAGCGAATGGCGAGCGGGGCCATGCCGGCGATGAGGCGGGCGATGGCTTCTCCGCGCGGGAGCAGCTGATCGGGAGCGACAACTTCATTGACGAGACCGATGCGCAGACAGTCGGCAGCGGAATAAATTTCTCCAGTGAGAATCATCTGCAGAGCGACGCCTTTGCCGACAAGGCGAGCGAGACGCTGGGTTCCACCATAGCCGGGGATGAGGCCGAGCTTCACTTCAGGCTGTCCCATTTTGGCGTGCTCACTGGCAATGCGGAGGGTGCAGGCGAGGGCGAGCTCACAGCCGCCGCCGAGAGCAAATCCATTGATGCAGGCGATCACGGGTTTGCCGCAGGTTTCAATAGCGCGAAGGACAGCCTGACCACGCAAGGCGAGATCGCGACCTTCGACACCGTTGACCTGGGCGAGTTCCTGAATGTCAGCACCGGCGGCAAAAGCTTTTTCTCCCGAACCGGTGAGGATGGCGACGCGAATGGAATTGTCGGACTTGACGGTATCGATGACGGATTGCAGCTCGCGCAGAGTCGCGGCGTTGAGCGCGTTCAAAACCTTAGGGCGGTTGAGGGTGAGAAAGGCGATGCCGTCACGAATGTCGAGCTGAATATTTTCCAATGTTTTTTCTGGCGCCATAGATATCGCAGACCCTTTCGATCGAGCCTTCACAGAGCAATGGTTGGAAGACTGGTGTATTTATATACTTACGCTGAAGACAAATGAAAACAGAAAATCATCGCCCGCTGCCGTCAATCGATGTTTGAGATACGAGGAAATGCCGGGCGCACGCTTGTTCCGGCAAGATAGTGATTGAAGATCGCTCGCCGAGTGCCTTGTCGCCGGCACTCGATTCCCTTTCCAGGTTCGAGGAGATATAGATTGAAAACCCTTGTTGCTGTCCGCCGATTTGCGATCGTCCTACTGATTCTGAGTGCACCCGCGTCCACCTTGTACGGTCAAGGCGTCGACCACCATGGGCTGCGAGCCACGGCACACGATTCTCATTTCCCTGACGCCGCAAAACCCGGGGAAGCCTACAACGGGATCGGTGTAGCGAGCGATGGGACGATTTATTACGTGCTTTCTTCCGCGCAGTACAACATTCCTGGACAGATGTATTCTTTCAATCCGAAGACCGAGGCAATTACGCACATCGCCAATTTGAACGATGCGGTCGGCCAGGGAAACATGAAGGCAGTGGCGCAGGGAAAAAGCCACGTGAACTTTGTCCAGGACGGTGACAAGCTTTATTTTTCGACGCACCTGGGGTACTACAACAATGCGGGCGGGGTTGAGCGGACGGCAGCCGCTCCCAATGGCTATCGGCCTTATCCCGGCGGACATTTTATGTCGTATGACATGAAGACCGGAAAATTTACGAACCTTGCGATTGCACCGGGCGGCCAAGGAATCATTGCGATGAACATGGACGTGCAGCGGGGACGTTTGTACGGCATCACGTGGCCGGCCGGCGACTTTTTGCGGTATGACTTGAAAACCAAAACATTGAAAGATCTTGGAACCCTGTTTCATGGGGGCGAGCTTGGCACGTTGGGGACCACCTACCGAGCCATTTGCCGCAGGATCGTCATCGATCCGCAGGACGGCAGCGCTTACTTTACGACGGGAGATGGAACCATCCATCGTTACGACTACGCCAGCGACAAAGTAGAAACGGTGGCGGGCGTGAACCTGAAGAAAGATTATTTCGGTTCGTATAATCCGGCGCTGCATGGCATGGCCTACAACTGGCGAGCCGCGATCTGGGTACCATCCGAGCATGCGATTTATGGGGTGAATGGACGATCCGGATATTTGTTTCGCTTCGATCCCACTGCGCGAACTGTTGAAGTGCTGGCGCGGCTAACGTCGGAGGCGTCGAAGAAAACAGGGATGTTCGACGGGATGGAATACGGATACCTGGGCCTTGCCCTGGGAGCGGATGGGCACACGCTGTACTACCTGACCGGAGCTCCACTTGCGAGCGATAAGGGGAGCTCGAAGGCAGAGCGAAAGGATGGGACTGATCTAATCACCTACGATATTTCAAACCGCAAATATGTGGACCATGGCGAGATTGTATTGGGCAATGGTGATCCTATTGATCCGCCACAAAGCCTGGTGATTGGTTCCGATGGAACTTTATATACGTTGTCTTTTGTTGTGGAAGATGGAAAGAGCGGGATCGATCTCATCAGCTTTCATCCGTAGAAATTGACCGTTTCTGGTCGACGGTTGGCGGTCGCTTTCAATCTGCGGGCGAGGTGTGGTGGGCGGCAACGTTGTACCATCGAAACATGATCAAAGGAATTACATGGGTGCGCGCGGCGCGCACGGCGGAGGAATTGAAGACGCTGGAGAGCTTTTTTTCTGCGCTGGGATTTGAACCCGGCAAAGGATCGGCGGGCGAGCAATTTCGCACCGCACCTTTTCTTGCGCCGCTGGGCAATCTGGAATTTGTTACTGGAAAAATGTCAGCCACGCCGGAAATCCTGATTGAAGTGACGGGGTTGGAGGCGGTGCATGGTGTCGCGGCGAGCTGGATAAAGAAGAATTCGGTTGCGGCCGAGGGTGGACGAAAGATTTCGGATATCACGCAGACTCATTGGAACTCCCGCCTGTTTACTGCGGAGCCGGTGCCGGGCATGGTGTTCGGATTCTGGGAGTCGGAAAATGTGCATCACGGCAAGCCGGTGGCCATCGAAGGCGACCTGAGCGCCGCGGGGATGCGATTCGGGATTGTAGTATCGCGATGGAATGCGGTGATTACGGATCGTCTGCTGCAGGGAGCTCTGGATGCGTTGTTGCGCAGTGGAGCGAACAAGGATGCGATCCGGGTGGTGCGTGTTCCGGGCTCGTGGGAAATTCCAGGGGCGGCGCGCCTGCTGGCAGAAAGCAACAATGTGGATGCGATCGTGACGCTGGGCGTGTTGCTGCGCGGCGAGACGGCGCACTATGAGGCGATCTACACGGAAGTGTCGCGCGGGATTGGGCAATCACAGCAGGACACGGGTGTGCCGCATGCGTTTGGAGTGCTGACCTGTGAGACGCTGGAGCAGGCGCTGGATCGCGCCGGACTGAAGATGGGGAACAAAGGATTTGAAGCAGCGCTGGCGGCGATCGAGATGGCCTCGGTGAAGAAGAAAATTGTAACTCCTACTGTGACAGATATGACGGCGGACCTGTAAATCATGGGAAAACGCCGCAAATCCCGTGAAATTGCGATGCAGATGCTGTTCCAGGCGGACCTTGGCCGGCAAAGCGCGGAGGACGTGCAGCGCACGTTCTGGCAGGCGCGCGAGAAGGTCGATCCGGGAACGCAGGGATTTGCCGAGGATCTTTTTCGCGTCGCCATTGCGCGACAGGAAGAGATTGATACCTACATTGCGACGGCCAGCGAGCATTGGCGGCTGGAGCGAATGGCGGCTGTCGATCGCAACCTGCTGCGGGCTGCCATCGCGGAGATGCTGGGATATCCGGCGACACCGCTGCCGATCATCATCAACGAGACGCTGGAAATTGCGCGGTTATACGCGGCACCGGAATCAATCCATTTTCTGAATGGAATTCTGGATGCAGTGGCACGCGCACTGCCACGGACGGCGAAGCAGTTGTCGCCGCGTTCGGTGAAAGAGCCCCAGGCGTAAATTCGTTCGCGTCATTCCTGATTGAGTGTGAAAACAGCAGGTCCCTCGACTTCGCTCGGGATGACAATTCCGTGTTGGGCGAGCAGGGGCGACTCATTACGTTCGGGAAAATCCCATGTCTCAGTTGCGAGACATGGGCACCCAGATTCATTCTTGTGTGATTAGTTCTTCTTGGCCGAAGAGGCCACAGAGCCCTGCGTGGGCCGTGGACGGGCCGCGAGGAACAGTGCCGGCACCGGAGTTCCCGCTGTACAGGCCAGGTAGGGATTGGCTGGAGCGGCGGTGGTGGTGGCGCAGGTGAGCCCAGGGTTGTAGGTCTGTGCATCGGTCAGAGTCGACGTGTTGATGACGTGAAGAAGGTCGTCTTTACTGGTCGAGGCGTAGAAGGCAGTGGTATCGGGGCTGAAAGTGCCAGCCACAGGCACGCCCGCCTGACCGGTAAGGGCAACATTGTCGATGGTGCCGGTGGTCGGCTGTCCTGCGGGACAGTTCCCTTGCGATGATTGGTACGCTGTGCATGGAACTTTGTAGGCAGGCAGAGTGTTGTTGCCTGCGGTTGGACTTGGGGGCTCAAAGGTGACGAACGCCAACAGGGAGTTTGGCGAAACCAGCACCTGGTTGATGGATGCCACATCGGGTGTGGCCAGGCTGAATTGCTGCGGATTGCTGGGGAAATTCAGCGCAGTCTTCAGCGGACATTCACCATCCGGAATCTGGACGCCAATGTCGGTGAGTTGCCCACCGCTGCCGGCAGTCGCGCCGATGATGTGATAGCCGTCCGTGGTGGCGGCCAATTCATCAGTTTGCGCGGCCACGGTGGCGGCGTTGGGATAGTATTCCGTGGGATTCACGGCCGTGGTTGGATCAGCCAGGCCGGTCGGCGGCGGCCCGGCATTCTGGGCGGCATTATTCGGACCGAGAGCGCAATATCCAAAGGCGGTGGTGGGTGAGCCGGCGGCGTAGGCGCCGACACCTGGAATGGTGACGGCGACGCTGGTGGGGCTGGTGCTGCTGGGATTGATCGGGCAATTGCCGCTCTGACCGTTCTCCGTGCAGATGTGCCAGCCGGTGAAGGTGTTATAGGTGAACAGCGAATTTTCGCCGGTGATGTAGACGGTCTGGCTGTCCTGCGTAAACTGGGCGGCGTAGGGCGGATGCACCTCGACCGAAGGATCGTTGGGTTGACTGTTCACATTGCAGGAAATGGTCGGCCCCGGTGCAGCAAAGGAGAGTAACGAAGCCGCCAGATTGCCGACCGGCGGCGTGTAGAGATAGAACAGCTGCCGGCAGGGATCGTGGACGACGACCAGTGTGTCATTGGGAGCGACGGCCAGCACGGTTCCCGGAACGCCGGGCACCTGGGTGGTGAGGGTGGTGCCGGCGGTGGGCGAGATGGCCGCAATCATTAGCTCGGCACTGCTGCCCAAAAAGAGATTGTTGCCGTTTTCGTCCATCACCATGGAATTTGGCTGATAGGGCAGGCGAATCGGAGTTCCCACATTGCCACTCTGGAAGTCAAGCGGCACCAGGTTCAGCGACTGCGGGCTGGCCATGTACAGCAGCGCCTGGCTTGGGCCGGGCGTATTGATATCGATTGGATTGCTGCTGATCGGCAGGCCGGTACTGAGGTTGCCGATTTCATTCTGCGGCGCTGGATTGCAGACGGAGGGCAGACACTGGGCAACAATCGCCGCATCGCTGGGATACGCGGGGGTGACCGATCCGGTGTTGCTGACTGGAATGTTGATGGGATCGTTCGACGTGTATTGCAGCTGCAGTCCGCTGATGGGATTGTTGTTGGTGTCGAGGATGGTGGTGGTGAGCGGCTGGACGTTGTTGGTGTTGACGGTGACGCTCTTTTGTCCAGTGGTGCCGACGGAGAGCGAAATGCTTTTCGCTGGGCAAGTAAAGAAATATCCGGCGGTACTGGTGGCCTGCGCGATGGTTGCGTTGATGACGGTTGAGCCGGGTAAATGGGCGGTGGCAACACCATTCTGGTCGACTGAAACCACATTGGTATTCTGCGGAGCAAAGATGAGGTGGCCGGCGTTGCAGGTGATGTCATTCGCCGATCCGGAGGTGCAACTCCCTGTACCAGTGCAGACGGTGGCGGCCAGCTGGGCTGTCTGGTTCTGCGAGAGGCAGCTGTTCAGTGCGTAGACGGGAACATTGGTGGGCGAGCCGGTAACGGGATTATTGGGGCAGGTGTGCACCGCGCTGGACCCGCCTAACAGGACGCTCGTAATGGGCGGGTGGACGAATACAGGAACCGGGTTGCTGGTTGCGCCCCCGCCGCTGGCGGTCAGGTAGGCCAGACCGCCTTTGGCGTTATAAATCGGGCTGCCGGGTTGCGGAGGAATGCAGGTGGTGAAGTTCGGTACGCCATTGCCGGAGTTGCGATTCCATTGGCCGCCGCAAACCAGACCGGAAGGCGAAACGTCAGCCAATGTCAGGTTGGTGGTGCCGTAGCTGTAGGTTCTGACGGTGACGGACGTGCCTTTGCAATTGACGGCGGTCGGTGTCGACAGCGAGGCAACCTGGCCATAGCTCAGCGAGAGCCCATAGACGGAAGGCTCCAGGTCGATCTTGGCAGGCGCATTCAGCTGCTGGCCGGTCTGGAAACCGCTGCAGTAGTTCGAGCCGTAGTCGTGAGAGCAGCCAGTGGTAGAAAGACCGACGGGTAGGGATATAGCCAGAAGAACCGCAAAGAATACGAACCGCCGCATTGAACCTCCCCGCCACCGCTTGGCGCGGATTGGCGGTTACTAAGTACAGCTATGGTGACTGTGTCAGCTATTTCATTTTAGAGCATTTTCCCTTATACGGGGGCCGGTTGGGAAGCAATTCCCTGCAGCTTTTCTTCCCTCAACGCACGGTCGACACGATTGGCCGGGCCGGGATTGGGAGTGAACTTGCGTTGAAGACCGGGGTGCGGCTTTCGGGAAACTCCAAGCGAGCGGAGGTAGCGACCGATTGGAGCGCGGACGGACCTATTGGCCTGCGGGAATCCGGATGGAGTTGGCGGTGCAGTCGCGCACGGCCTTGCAGGCAGTGGGCTGCAAATTTTTGGCGAGGCAAAATTCGACGGCGGAAAGATAGCGATTGTGACAGCTGACGGCAATATCGTCGGAAGACATTCCGGGATTGGCGTCGGTAAACATTTGCTTGATCTGATCGGCGCTGCGGGTGGTGGTGCGGCTGGGACTGGCCAGCGATGGCGGAATCTTGATGGAGTTCCAGGCTTTGCGGATGACGCCGAAATATTGATCCGCGGTGAGGCCGGAACAGGTGCCGTGCGTGGTCCACTCATGCTGGATGAGACGGGGGTCGGGCATGATGTCGAGCATGCTGGAGGGATTCGATAATCCAGGCTCGCTGGAACAGGCCGAGGGCCATTGACCATTGTTGAACTGCGGCCACAAGCCATGCACGACAAATCCCGGATGATCGCCACCACACTGCTGGGCGTTGGGATGGCCGTGGCAATATTCCGGGGACCAGGAGAGTGTGAAGAGGTAGTAGTCAAAGTTGCCGGTGGGCGCGGGAATGTTAGCGGACTCAGCGTTGGCGATGCGCGCCTGGGCAGTTTTGGCGGCTGGCTGGGTCGCAGGCTGCTGACAGGCGGAAGCCAGGAGCAACGAGAGCGCGGATAAAGCCAGCAGACATCGACGCAGCATGTTTCCTTCTCCTTACAACGGATGAGAAAACGGGTGAAGCTTAATGCACTAGATCGAGGACGGATTTCCAGGGCTTACCTTGCGATTCCGCGACGGGCTTGCAGGTGATGTTGCCGTCGTACGTATTCACGCCATCCTGCAGGCCGGGATCGGCTTCAATCGCGGCCTTGGCGCCGAGCGTTGCCAGCCGCAGCACATACGGGAAGGTCGCGTTGGTCAGGCCGAGGGTCGAGGTGTGCGGGACCGCCGCAGGCATGTTGGTGACGCAATAATGGACTACGCCATCGAGGACATAGGATGGATCGCTGTGGGTAGTGGGGCGAGCCGTCTCAATGCAGCCACCTTGATCGATGGCAACGTCGACGATGACGGCACCTTTCTTCATGGTGGAGACCATCGCCTTGGTGACAATTTTCGGAGCGGCGGCACCGGGAATCAACACACCGCCGATGAGAAGATCGGCTTCGCGAGCTGCGCGGCTGACGTTGTAAGAGTTCGACGCGAGAGTGTAGACGCGGCCGTTGAAGATGTCGTCCAGTTCGCGGAGGCGGTTCAGGTTCATGTCGATGATGGTGACTTTCGCGCCCATGCCGAGCGCGACTTTGGCGGCGTTGGTGCCGACGATGCCGCCGCCGATGATGCAGACATTTCCCGGAGGCACTCCAGGAACACCGCCGAGGAGGACGCCGCGACCACCTTTTTCTTTTTCCAGGTGAGCCGCGCCGACCTGCACCGACATGCGGCCGGCGACTTCTGACATGGGCGTCAGCAGCGGCAGGGTGCCGGCTTTGTCGCGGATAGTTTCATAGGCAATGCCGATGACTTTCTTCTCCAGCAATTTTGCGGTGAGCGCGGGAACAGGTGCGAGATGCAGATAGGTAAACAGCACCAGGCCTTCGCGAAAATGACCATACTCTTTCTCGATGGGCTCCTTGACCTTGACGATCATGTCGGAGAGACGCCAGACGTCGTAGGCCGAGCCGACAATTTCCGCGCCGGCAGATTGGTATTCGTCATCGGGCAACGAGGAGAGGGCCCCCGCATTGGTCTCGACGAGGACTTCGTGGCCCGCTTCTACCAGCGCCTTGACGCCGGCAGGGGTGACGCCGACACGGCTTTCGTGATCTTTAACTTCCTTGGGAACGCCGACAATCATATTTGCTTCTCCTACCGACATGGCCTGCTCAAAAAATGTGCCGTTCTCCTGGTGGAAAGTTGTCCTATTCTCCAGTGTCGATCTGGGCGCGTTGCAGGCGATCGGAATAATCCACGTAGACGGACTTCCAGGTGGTGTAGAAATCCAATGCGCCGCTGCCGCCTTCGCGATGGCCGTTGCCGGTCTGCTTGACGCCGCCAAAGGGCAGATGCACTTCTGCGCCGATGGTAGGCGCGTTGATGTACACAATGCCGGTGTCGATGTCGCGCATGGCGCGATAGGCCTGGTTGACGTCGCGCGTATAGATGGCGGCGGAGAGACCGTAGTCGACGTCATTCGCGATTTGAAGAGCGCGCTCAAAGGTGTCAAATTCCAGCAGGCTGAGCACCGGGCCGAAGACTTCTTCGCGGGCAATGCGCATGGTCGGCTTGACTCCGCCGAAGATGGTGGGAGCGAAGAAATATCCATCCGCATAGGCTTTGCCCTGGAGACGCTTGCCGCCGGTGAGCAGCTTTGCGCCTTCATCGATTGCGATTTTCACGTACATGGCGCTGGTTTCCAGTTGCTGTTGACTGACCTGCGGACCGACCTGCACACCTTTTTCCAGACCATTGCCGATGCGCAGCTTGCGAGCGCGCTCGACGAGTTGCTCCGTGAAGCGGCGAGCAATCTTTTTGTGGATCAGGATGCGGCTGGTGGCGGTGCAGCGCTGGCCGGTGGTCCCGAAAGCTCCCCAGAGCGCGCCTTCGACGGCGAGATCGAGATGGGCATCGTCCATGACGATCATGGCGTTCTTGCCGCCGAGCTCGAGCGAGCAGGGTTTGAAGCTGGAGGCAGCGGCCATGCCGACAGTGCGACCGACTTCACTGGATCCGGTGAGGCTGATGGCGTTGACGTCGGGATGCTCGACGATCGGCATGCCGACCTGGCTTCCGGACCCGGAAACAATGTTGATGACGCCGGCGGGCAGTCCGGCATCGAGCAGGGCCTGGACAAGGTTATAGGTGGAGAGCGGCGTGGCCTGCGCGGGTTTGATGACGCAGGTGTTGCCGCAGACGATGGCGGGCAGCAGCTTCCACGAGGGGATGGCCATGGGAAAATTCCACGGAGTGATCATGCCGCAGACGCCGACCGGCATGCGCACGCTCATGGCAAATTTATTCTGCAACTCGGATGGCGTGGTGTTGCCGAACATGCGGCGACCTTCGCCAGCCATGTAGTAGGCGGTGTCGATGGCTTCCTGCACATCGCCGCGGGTTTCTTCCAGTACCTTGCCCATTTCGCGCGTCATATCGCGGGCGTATTGCTCTTTGCGCTCGGTGAGAATTTCGCCGGCGCGGAAGAGAATTTCTGCACGCTTGGGTGCGGGGACGAGGCGCCAGCTTTTGAAAGCTTCTTTTGCCGCAGCGACGGCGTCGGAGACATCTCGTGTATCGGACGAGGGGAATGTGCCGACCAGGTCGCGATTTTTTGCAGGATTGCGATTCTCAAACGTCTTGCGGGAGTGGGCGCTGACCCATTTGCCGCCAATCAAATTCTTAAAGTTCGTGTTGGTTCGTTTTGCGATTGCCATTGCCTTCACTGCTTTCTTTTCTGCTGAAATTCGAAGCTGCCCTTGCTGCCCGATAGAGGATACATCAAACACTCCCCACCGGATGTGATTGTGGTTCTAGGTGACAGGAGCGCGTTGCGGGGAAGACCGGGCGGTCCATCGGCCAATGGCGATGAACAACAGACCCAGGCCGAAGAATGCGAGCAGCAGTCCCGCCGCGTGGATCAGAGCGCGCGACAATCCTATGGTATCGACATCGATGAAGTAATACGGGTACCAGTGGGAGACAAATCCGCGTGCCAGGATATAGGCCATGTAGAGCGACGGGAAATGCGAGCCAGCGGACGGCGTCGCTCCAGCGAAGCGTGAACTTCGGAACAAGGAAAACCCAGAAGGCGACGTAGAGGACGGGGACGACATCGTGCAGCAGGACGTCGGCAACCTTCTGCGCGCCTTGCGGATTCCACAATTGGCGGAGCAGCAAGCTGTAGGTAACGCCGACGATGGTGATGTAGACCGCGATCGCTGTCTGGCTGGAGGGTCGCAGAAAAAATTGTCCGGCTACCGAATGTGACGCCAGCAACGGAAGCGTAGTGCCGAGAGCCACCAGCAGGTTGGTCAGGATGGTAAAGAAGCTGAAGTAGTTGACGACTGCGTGGAGCGAGGTACCAGGGGCGGCCTGCTGCACCATGAGCAGTAATTGCAGCACCAGCGCGAACCAGGAAATTGCGGCAATCACCGCCGAGGTGGTGCGCATCGGTCGGGTGAGACTGGTTGCTGTGTTCACTGAAGTTTCAGCCATGGGCTTCTACCGGATGGGACGGGCGTGTTGCGCAAGAAGACTGCTGTGGACGCAGTCTTCCCTGATGCAGCTTGAATTGGTGGTCCACCAGGTTCGAGCGAACTACTGCCGTCCGAAGCGATAGACCATCCCCAACATTATCCCCTGATTATGTGTGACCTCGCCGCCAAAATTGTCGATCAGCATGTGCGGAGAAAGACGAACGGCCAGGCCGGGACTCAAGTTGTAATCCACGTGAATGCTGGCGATGGCAGCGCCGACGTTGCTGGCGGGATAAAAGCCGACCGTCTGCGGCGGAAAGGCGCCAGTGTTCTTGTCGAAGTATCCATAGATATCGCCCAGCTGCAGAGCGGCGCTGACAGAAATTTTCGAATTGCCATAAAAGCGATAGATGGGGCCAATGGTGAACGGGAACACGGCGAACTTGGCGTTATAGGTATTGTTGCCTCCGCCGTTGACAGCGCCGAGAGAGTTGTTGCCATAGAGACCGCGCGCATCGGCGATGATGCCGAAGCGAGGATTGAAATAGCGGGTTGCGCCGACGATCCAGCCGCCCATGCCGGAGTTATGCAGATCTGGGCCGGGACGAAAGCGCATGTACTCGCCGGCGACATAAAACTCCCAGCGATGGGTATAGGTTTCGGTCACCAGCGCGGCTTCGCGGCGTTGCTTGGTTTGCAGGCGGCGATTCTCCAGACTGCGCCGGGTGGTCTGGGTTTGTTCCGGGACAGAAGACGACGAAGATTTCGGCTGGAGTTGCGGGGTTGTGTCCTGAGCGTGCAATGGAAACGCCATGCAACTGACAAAGAGCATCAGGACGAAACATGCGAAGCTGAAGCCGAGAGAGCGAAGACCGGAAGCAGCGGAGCGACGCGGTGACAAGGACCTGAAAATTGGCAAGGGAAAGGAACGGCTTCCCTGGGTGAACTGAGACAGCACTTTTTTCTCCTAAGTCTCCATTAAATCATTTAAATCATTTACGAGGGTTGCGGGACGTAGGTAGTCTATCTGTACTGCAACGGCAGAGACGAAGGCGGCACACCCTTTCTGCATCTAAATTCACGGAGTCAGGAGAACTTATGAGGTTTTTGGTTGGGCTGGTGATTGGGCTATTGGTGTTGCCGATCTGCGCATTTTGCTACCTGCACTATGGGAATCCTCCGGTCGCCGTGGCCGATGCGCCGTTCCCTTTTGAAAAGCAAATTGTGCATATGCCGCTGCATGCGAGGATTGCGAAAGAGATGCCGAGGTCGGTACCGATTCAGCCGACAGCGGATAATCTGACCGCGGGAGCCCAAATTTATCGCCAGAATTGCGCCTTCTGCCATGGGCTGAACGATCAGAACTCCACCGTGGCGCCGCATATGTACCCGCATGCGCCACAACTATGGCACGCGCACGGCAACGACAACGTCGTCGGTGTCAGCGATGATCCGCCGGGGCAGACGTACTGGACGGTTGCGAATGGAATTCGTCTGACCGGAATGCCGTCGTTCGACCAGGTATTGTCTTCCACGCAGATGTGGCAGGTAAGCCTGCTGCTGGCCAATGCCAACAAGACACTACCGCAGGGGGCGATGGATATTCTGGCGCAGCCGCTGACGTTCGCATCGCCGACGTCTCAGGCACCGCCACAACAAACACCGGCACTGCCAACACCAGCTCCGAAGTAAGGAAGCACAACGGGCACTTTGTCGAGGTGGGTACCTGTACGAAGAACACAGCGCAGGGGCTAAAGCCCGTCCTAAGTTTGCCGCAAGGTGGCCCGACTAAAGTCGGGCCCTGATACCAAGCTGCGACCGCAGGTGGAACGCTTGGATGGCTCCAGGCGGAAATCCGTTTTCATCATCCTAGTGCGTGATGGCATAGGTGAGGGCCATCGTGAACTGAACGGAATTGCCCTTGAAACCCGGCGGCGGATCGTTCAGATAATTGTCAATCAGGCCTAATGAAAATCCAAAATTCTTGACGACGGGGAAACTGGCGCCGAGAGCAACGTTGGCCGAGTAGTCCGATGGACTGTTCCACGCGGGAAGAAACGCGGCAATCTCAGTGAACACAATCTTCTTGGGAAATTTGCGGATGTAGTTGTCGCCGAAGCTGGAGCCAATCAAGTTATTGGTGTAGGCAGCGGTGGTGGGCGTGGCAGAAAACGACTGCTTGGTGTAGTCGACGATGCCGGTTACGTCCAGTTCCTGCTTGGCATCCTTAATGGCGGTAAATCCTGCGCCACCGCCGTAGAGCTGTTGCAAATCCAAACCCTGGGAATAGTTATGACTCCAGGCTGCCTGTCCCAGCAGATAAAAGCGGGGGCTCAGATACTGATCCTGTTCAATGCCGGCATTCAGGATGCTGGTTTTGACCGTGGGGGTATTCGGCTGTGTGACCTTGCCGTAGCTGTTATTGAAGTTGATCAAAGTACGCTGCCGAGGCGGCATCCAGGTGACCGGGGGAACGACGCGAGACAGAACGACTGCAGTGTTGATGCTGACGCTGTTTTGCGTGGAGCTGACGGTGCTGACACCAGCACTGATGGCACCGGTGATGCCCTGGGTGAGGCCTTGCTTCTTGTAGACATTTTTCTCGAACGTGGCCTGATCGACAACGTAGGCGATATTTTTGACCGGAATTTGCCGGGCCCCGTCTTTCGTATTCACGGTCAAGGTGTCACCTTCGATGGAGATGGTGCCAACCGGAATATCAGCATTGGCCATTTTGCGTCCGACAGGCGTACCCGTCTGGATGACGGCATACGTACCTTCGGTGTGGAGTTCTTTCAGCTTGGCCCATGGCACGTCCACGGAGCCAGCATTGTCACTGGCGAAGGAGATTGACCCACCGGCTTCGTGATCCAGTTTTCCCGTCAGCATATCGCCGTTCGAAAATATCAGGACATCGGGCTTTGGCTTGGCGGCCGCATCGGCAGCCTGGGTTGGGAGTGCGGGGAACAAGCAACCGGCCAGGAGCAGGCACGGAAATATCGATGTCAACTGGCTAAAGCGTTGGGAGTTTTTCGCTTGAATTCGCATAATTTTAGGGTTTCCTGGGAGGTTCGATGCAGCTAGGTTGGGTGCGTGTTGGTCGACACCGCAAGAATCTATGGAGCCGTACTACACTATCAAACGAGAGAGGGCGTGAAATGTCCAATGGATTTTTAAGCAAAATCGGTCGCGCGCTTTCGATTTTCGGTGTCTCCAACCCGGACGACGTGCGCAAGATGCAAGCCCGGAAAGCGCCTGCAAGAGCGGTGAAACCCGTGCCACCCGCGGTTCCCGATGATGCTGACGAAAATTCCGGACCGCAGAAAAAGCGAACAGAAGACGAGTAAGGTTGCGGGCTGCGGGGCGAAGGATTTATTGAGCGCATGGCAATTCTGCGCGCGCGATGTAACACGGCTGCAAAATCGAAACAGCAACGGGTAAACTGGAACTATGGGGATTACGCGACAGCAGGCTCTGGACGCATTTGAGTCCGACGATTTGATTGGGCTGGGCATGGAGGCCAACGCGGTGCGGCGCCGCCTGCATCCGGAAGGCGTGGTCACCTACATCATCGACCGCAACATTAATTACACAAATTTCTGCACGGAGTATTGCACCTTCTGCGCCTTCTATCGCCCGCTGAAAGGAAAGCTGGCGGCGGAGGGATACATTCTGGACTTCGACACGATTTACGACAAGATTCGCGAAACCGTGGAGATGGGCGGGACGGGCGTGCTGATGCAGGGCGGTCTGCATCCTGATTTAAAGATTGACTGGTTTGAGCGTTTGCTGACGGGAATCAAACAGCGCTTCCCTTCCATCTGGCTGCATTGTTTTTCCGCGTCGGAGATTCTGGCAATTGCCGAATACAGTGAATTGTCGGTGCGCGACACGATTGCACGGCTGCGCGATGCGGGGCTGGATTCCATTCCTGGCGGGGGCGCCGAAATTCTGGATGATGACGTGCGACATCGCATTGCACGATTGAAATGCGGCACCGAGGAGTGGGTGCTGGTGCATCGGACGGCGCATCAGCTGGGCATGCGAACGACAGCGACGATGATGTTTGGCGTGGGCGAAACATTTGAGCAGCGGGTGAATCATTTTGAAACGCTGCGACGTTTGCAGGATGAGACGGGCGGATTTACGGCGTTTATTCCGTGGAGTTTTCAGCCGCACAACACGGCGCTGGGTGGGCGTGGCTGGGACGAAGCAACTTCCGTCGAGTATTTGAAGGTGCTGGCGATTTCGCGGCTGTATCTGGACAACATCCTGAATGTGCAGTCGAGCTGGGTGACGCAGGGGCTGAAAGTACTGCAAATGGGCCTGCGCTTCGGCGGCAACGACGTTGGCTCGGTGATGCTGGAAGAAAATGTAGTGAAGGCGGCGGGAACTGCGAACCACACCACGGAAGAAGAACTGCGCCGCGTGATTCGCGATGCCGGATTCAAGCCGGTGCAACGCGACACTCTCTATCGGACGATGTTCCTGAACTAGACGTTCGGAAGATCGATCGTCAAATGCCGCCCGCTTAGGCCGGACAAGGAGAACATCTCTTCGTGGGCCAGGATTCCGTTCGCGCGAAACATCAAACTTCCATCAGCCCTTTGCTGAACGTTCGAGATGGTGCGGCAGCCATCGAATTCTACAAAGCTGCATTTGGCGCGGTCGTGTTATCCCGTGTCGACGAGGGGTCTGTGGTTGCACAGCTATCGGTGGACGGAGCCAAATTCTGGCTGGCGGACGAATCTCCACAGCATTTGAATTTCAGCCCCGCGACGGTTGGCGGCAGCACGGTACGGATGGTGCTGATTGCCGATGATCCGGACGCCGTATTCCATCGCGCGATTGAGGCTGGCGCTGTAGTTGTTTGGCCGGTCGCCGATCAGGAGTACGGATGGCGAGTCGGTCGCGTGGTCGATCCCTTCGGACATCATTGGGAGATTGGGAAGCCGCTGGCTCGCTTTTGATCCTCCGCAAGAATCGGAGCTAAACCAACCCGGGGATTGGGCTGCTATGAATGCGAAGATTTTCCTTCTGCTGAATCTCGCGCTCGGCTTCTATAACGTCGGAACAATCTGGGCGCATGAGGTCGACATTTTCCGATCGTGGAAACTGGTGGGAGCGGATCGCTTCCACGAAGTGCAGCGCGTTCACTGGCGCAAGATTCCGTATTGGGTGCTGACGCCAGTCGGGCTGGGAGTTTGCGGTGCGATCGCGCTGATCTGGTATCACCCGGCGGGCTCGCCGAGCTGGGGAATCTGGGGCGTGTTTCTGTGCCAGGCGCTAAGCCTGATTTTGACGGCAATTTTCTGGGGACCCTGGCAGGCGCGGCTGGCGAAGGATCCGCTGGGATCGGAGAGCGCCTACTTGAAACGAATTCTGAAGACGCACTGGGTGCGGACGTTGCTGATCAATGCTTCCGCGGGATTTTTGCTGGCGTGGGTGATTGGGCCGGTGGGGTGATTCCATCGGACCAAGTGACTTGCAGATTATTCAGAATATCTGACTTTCTGATATTCTGAATAAGAGGCATTCTGATGGAAATCAGCCGGGTTGGGAAGCGGGGCACCATCGTTATTCCCGCCAAATTACGAGAACGGTTCGGTCTGAACGACGGCACGCTGCTGATCGCGGAGGAACAAGGCGGGGGGATTCTGCTGCGACCTGCTGTAGCCGTGCCGATTGAGCGGTATACCGACGAGCGCAAGGCAGAATTTCTGTTGAATAACGCGGTAGATGCTGAAGACTATGCGCAAGCGGTAAAAGAAGTGCGCAAGCTCGGGCTCTCCGAGCGGAAGATCCCACATCGGCGTCCAGTGTAAGTAATGCCGCGTTCAAAGCACGACTTGCGAGTTTTCCTGGATGCGAACGTGTTGTTCTCAGCTGCCTATCTTGAGCATGCGCGTCTGGCGGCCCTATGGAAATTGCCTGGAGTCCAACTGATCACATCGTCGTACGCTGCGCAGGAAGCGGCCACCAACCTGAATAAGGAAGATCAGCAATCGCGACTGCGAGACCTGATCGAAAAGATAGAAATCGTATCGGACGCATTGTGGATCGACTCGAGAATACAGGGTCAGTTGGCGGGGATTGGATTGCCGGACAAGGACCGTCCCATCCTTGCTGGTGCCGTCGCCGCCAAAGCAGACTTTTTGCTAACCGGTGACATCCAGCATTTCGGCAGATATTTCGGCCAGGTTCTTTGCGGAGTACGTATCCTGCAGCCCGCTGAATTTCTCAACACACTTGCGAAAACCCGGGATCTTTGAAGCGGCGACTGTAGTGAACGTTCTGCCTAGATAGTTTGCAGGCGGGTCCAGGTGCGGCGGAGGGCTTTGACGACCCAGTGGGTCATGAGAATCGCAATCACGATGAAGGCGATGGCGATGCTGGCGGCGGTCCAGGGATGCGCTGTCAAAAGCCAGGTAAGGCCGATGGCGATGCCGTCTTCTCCAGTGCTTAAAGCGATGTTTGAAACTGGTTCAGGGCTGGGTGTGACCACGGCGCGGACGGCAGTTTTCGAGCTATGCGCCACCATGGCGATGGCAGCGCCGCCGAGGGTTGCCAGCAACTGCATCTCCGGTGAGAGATGCGAACTGGCGCGGTAAGCAAGCAGTCCTGCGACCGGCACGCGGATAAAAGTGTGCAGGGCGTTCCACACCAGATCGAGACCGGGAATTTTGTCCGCGATAAATTCGGCGGCAAATAAAGTTCCGCTGACCGCGATGACAACCCAGTTGCCAAGGATTTCGAGTCCGGTCGGCAACACCACCCAGTGTGTATGCGCCAGCAGGCCGAGGGTGAGCACAGTGGCGTAGACGTTGAGTCCTGCGGCAAAGCTGGCAGCGATGATGATCGCTGCAATCGTACTGGGTGTGAAGGCGCTCACTTGGTGTAAATTCTACCCATTCCCGGGCGGCAGTGTTCTGGTTTTCGATTTCAAAATTACCCGGCTCCTACATCCCGGAAGAGTTAGGTGACCCAGTAGCGTAGCTCCCGCTGCGCATCGGCTTGCTGCGAGCAAGCAAAGAGCAGGAAGATTTATCCATTCATATAAGACTAATTTAGTCTTATATTTGGTCAATGTGCATGAACAATTTCTCTCTACCTGGTTGAAGATTATTTCAGTGAAATATCCGCGGATGGCGGCAACGGATTGATTGCGCCGAATCGGCGGGCTCTACCCGAGGGAGCTCCACTCGCGTTATATATGGATTCGCGATTAAGAATTTGCTTCCAGAATTAGTAAAGATGCTGTATACGTGCATCACCATCTGCCCAGGGGCAGATAGATTTCATAAGCGCCCGAAGGGAGTTTCATCAACCACCTTGTCATTCTGAGCGAAGCAATGAACCTCGCGTCTGGCAGCAAAACAACAGATTCCTCTCTTCGCGTCACTCCTCCCGGAATGACATGTCAATGAACACGGATGGTATGTGATAACGGCGGCCTTTCGGCCGTCGGCAAGAAGAGCAAATCATCTTAGGGGAGTGAACATTATGAACTGTGCGAAATGTAATGCCGCAATCAACGCTGGGGATGTAGCCTGTGCGAATTGCGGGGCCACCATCGTCAGCAGTAGCGGAGGAGCAGCGGTTGCCGCTGTTCCGGCATCGGCTGGACTGTCGAACAATGCGGCAGCGGCGCTGTCCTATGTGACATTCATTCCAGCGATCATTTTCCTCGTTATGGAGCCTTACAATAAGGTCGCCTACATTCGCTTTCATGCTTTCCAGTGCATTGGACTGTCGATCGCGGCAGTTGCGGCCCATATAATTGCGATGCTGATCCCGGTCATTGGCTGGGTTCTCGCGCCATTTATCAGTCTTGCATTTCTTGTTATCTGGATTATTGCGATTCTGAAGGCGAGTAAGGGAGAGTGGTTCAAGATTCCGCTCATTGGACCATTTGCCGAAAAACAGGCAAAGAACGGCTAAAGCCGAGCCCCGAATTGCAAAGGGTTCCAGATGCCGGGTGCGTGGCGATCTGTCGGCTGTTTACAGGTGGGGCTCACGCTTTCATTCTCTCGTTGGTGAGTTGAACACCGCCGACTTAGGTTGTCGTGCCTGCGATTGGGGATAACTC
Organism: uncultured Acidobacteriota bacterium; assembly: GCA_963821145.1. Lineage (GTDB taxonomy): Bacteria > Acidobacteriota > Terriglobia > Terriglobales > Acidobacteriaceae > JAKAAZ01. The sequence continues at coordinate 150,966 of CAWGCV010000017.1, read as the reverse complement.
AGGTTGAGCTTATGATCACTCTCCCCAACTTGAGGAGAGTCGTTGCTGTGTGCCGAAACTGCGGCTCCATTGATTTTCGAGTTCATACTCGCTTTGCTGAGAACCGGGGCCGGTGGGACATTCCAGTCGCATTTTTCCTTCACGGCGTGGAGGGAGGATGGCCGCAAATTGCGAGCTGCCCTGGCCGCAGTCGGTTGGCTCACCGCATACAAGTAGTTAGGGTAGCCGGCTGAACGCGCCGCATTCGCCCCGCAGTATCGAGGTTCACCTGACCTGTCCGGAAAACCGAAATTGGTCTGTCTGTGACGGCATTTCCTGTCACGTACAATGAATCGAACACTTTACTTCTTTGGAGGCCCTTTTCGGGGCGATGTCGTACACGTCCATTGCTTCAGTCTGGAACCATGGATCCATCTCCGCGTCGGCGCTGGCCGGTCGTGGCGAGCTCTGTTCGATGCTGTTCGCGCCGCAACACGGGTTCATGCATTATCTGCATGAACAGCAAGTGGCAAACCAGACATTTGGCCATCTCTATACCTGGAACTGGTTCGACGCGTCGCTGCTGATTCCCTATTTTGTTCTGATGGTGATCCTGGCGTTCTACGGAATCCATCGCTACCAGCTGGTGTGGCTTTACTACTACTACAAAAAGAATGCGACCCACGAAGCTCCAGAGAAGTTCGAGGAGCTGCCGTTCATCACGGTGCAGCTGCCGATTTTCAACGAACAATTTGTAATTGACCGGCTGGTGGATGCGGTGTGCGGGCTGGAATATCCGCGCGACCGGCTGGAAATCCAGGTGCTGGACGACTCGACCGATGAAACGCAGGAAGTGGCGGCCGCGGTGGTGGAGCGCTATCGCAGTGGATTGCATGGCGAGCCGCAGCCGATTGTGTACATCCATCGAACGAATCGTCATGGATATAAAGCAGGGGCACTGGACAATGGATTGAAGACCGCCAAGGGAAACCTGATCGCGATGTTCGATGCGGACTTTGTGCCGTCGCCGGACTGGGTGATGAAGGTGGTGCATCATTTTTCCGATCCGAAGATCGGCATGGTGCAGACGCGATGGACGCACCTGAATCGCGACTACAGTTTTTTGACCCAGGTGGAAGCGATTCTGCTGGATGGGCATTTTGTGCTGGAACATGGCGGGCGTTCGCGATGCGGAGTCTTTTTCAATTTCAACGGGACTGCGGGGATGTGGCGTCGCGAGGCAATTGACGAAGCGGGCGGCTGGCAGCACGACACGCTGACCGAAGATACCGACCTGAGCTATCGGGCGCAGTTGGTCGGCTGGCAATTCAAATATCTGCAGGATGTGGAGTGCCCGGCAGAGTTGCCGATTGAGATGACGGCGTTCAAAACGCAGCAGGCACGCTGGTCGAAGGGGCTGATCCAGACCTCGAAGAAGATTCTGCCGCAGGTATTTCGCCGCTCCGATGTTTCCTTCCATAAAAAGCTGGAGACGTTTTACCATCTGACGGCCAACATCAGTTATCCGCTGATGGTGCTGCTATCGATTCTGCTGATGCCGGCGATGATTATTCGCTTCTATCAGGGATGGTTTCAGATGCTGTACATCGACCTGCCGCTGTTTATGGCGTCGACGTTTTCCGTGTCGTCGTTTTACTTGATCTCGCAAAAAGAACTGTATCCGGGGAAATGGTATCGCTCCCTGCTGTACCTGCCATTTGTGCTGGCACTGGGCGGAATCGGGCTGACGCTGACCAATGCGCGGGCGGTGATGGAAGCGTTGTTCGGGATCAAAAGCCCGTTCAAGCGGACGCCGAAATACCGGGTGGAAAAGCGCGGGGAAAAATCGCAGGCGGCGAAATATCGCAAGCGCCTGGGCCTGCTGCCGCTGGTGGAAATTTTAATCAGTGCGTATTTCGCACTCACCATCTGGTATGCGATTTCAAACGCGAACTACATCACCATTCCATTTCTGTTTCTGTTCATGTTCGGCTATGGATACACGGCGGTGCTGAGCGTGACGCAGGGAATGTTCGATCGCTTCCGCGGGGTTGCAAATGCGGATGAGTCTTCGCCGAAGCCTTTTCCGGTGGGCGTTTAGGGGCAAAGAAAACGCGCCCCGAAGAGCGCGTTTTTATTTGTGCGGAGTTGAAACTTACCAGCGATATCCGAAGGTTACAGGTACAAGTCCGGCGCCGCCGCCCGGAGGCAGATTGCTGGTGGGGCTGAACAGGCGCTGATAGCGTGCTTCCAGAAAAATCTTGCCGCGATCATAGGGTGACGTACGCCACTCGCCACCAATTCCTATATCGAAGTTTCCCTGGTTGGTGGATGTTTTGGCAACGGTGACATCGCCGACGCATCCGCCGTAGTAGTACCAGCCGCAGGGAACATAGACAGGATAGGTAAAGGACGTGAGCGCGCGGGAAAATCCGCCGCCGCCGATGACGTAGGCATCGGTGCGGTCATGATGGATGACGTCGAACTTGGGATTGAGATCGACGGTCCAGATATGCTCGTTGCCGTCAGGCACCTGTGCAGTCTCGTAGGCCAGGGAGTGGGGAACGCCCATTCGATTGAAGTTCCATTCCGCTAAAAGGCTAAGACGGTCGTTAAACTTATACCCGCCGCCGAGCAGGATATTCCAACCGGTATTGGCATAGTCTTGTGTGCCGTCAGCCGGAGCGGTAACACCGCCTCCGCCTTCCAGAACCAGGTGTTTTCCCCAGCCTTCGCCGGTATAGCGGGGCGTGTGGTTATAGGGAGTAGGGCTGCCGGGTTGGGGGCCGTATTGGGAATTTGGCGGATAGTTGTTTTGCAGGTTGTAGCTGACCGTCGAACTGGAATATGTCTGAGCCTTCAGGCCGGCCGCAAAGGGGAGACCGCATGCCAAAGCCAGGGCGGCTGCTCGTTTCAGGGTCGTGCCGAGAATTGTTTTCGCAATGCTCATGATGTGTTGATACCTCCAAAGTATAGGCTGTCGCGGGGACGCCGAAAGCAAAGCCGTATTGCATCTGCCGTTCTAACTTGCGAAGCGTACAGTTCCGGCCCTTCAAAGCAAGCGAGGAGATACCTGGACTGCCGCCGTCTTATGGGATTAGACGCGTATTCGCAGAATATGTTGCGGGCGTTTTTCCCTTTCCGAGGCGCCACTTTGATTGCAACAAAAGGCCTTACGATGTGCGATGAAACCGTAAGGCCCGAGCCTGATTCCGCTACTGAATGTCGAACTGTTCCGGATGCAGGCTGGCATCGCTTTTGACGATGACGGTCTTGCCGGACATTTCTTCCATTTCGCTCAACCAGCGACCGTTCTGCAACTTCAGCTGCTTGACGACTTCCGGATTCACTCGCAGTAGAACATCGCCGCGGTCGATCTGGCGATACATTTTGCGCAACTCGACATAAATCTCATTGCATACCGTCAACGGACCCTTGACCATGCCGGTTCCGGTGCAAACTGAGCAGGGGACGGAGAGGGTGCGTTCGAGGGACTGTTTGACGCGCTTGCGGGTGATGGCAACCAGGCCGAAGTCGTTAAACTGAAGCACCTTGGAGGGCGCACGATCGGACTTAAGCGCCTCTTCCAGGGCGACCATGACCTTGTTGCGGTTCTTGCGCTCGTCCATGTCGATGAAGTCGATGACGATGATGCCGCCCAGATCGCGCAGACGAATCTGGCGAACGATTTCAGGGATGGCATCGAGGTTGGTTTTGAGAATGGTGTCTTCCAGGCGCGCCGTTTTGCCGACGTATTTGCCGGTGTTGATGTCGATGGCGACCAGGGCTTCCGTCTGGTTGATGACGATGGAGCCGCCGGACTTGAGCCATACCTTGGAGTGAAGCGCGTTGTTGATTTCTTCCTGAATGCCGAACTGCTCGAACAGCGGCGTCTCCTTGGTGTAGAGCTTGACGCGACGGACAAGAGCGGGCTCAAAGCGACCGAGGAAGCGGAGAACACGTTCGTAGTCTGCTTCTGTGTCAACCCAGATGGAAGAGAAATTATCCGTGACCTGATCGCGCAGCACGCGTTCCACCAGGCTGAGATCGTGATAGATCAGGGCCGGGGGCTTGGCGTTTTCTGTGCGCTGGCGAATCTCCGCCCACAGGGTGAGCAGGAAACGAATGTCGGCGCGAAGATCTTCTTCGCTGGCGGTGGCGGCGGCGGTGCGAACGATAAAGCCACCGGACGCTGTTCCCTTCTCGCTGAGAAGGATGTGCTTCAGGCGCTGCCGTTCTTCGTCGGAGGAAATTTTGCGGGAGACACCGACGTGGTTAACCGTCGGCATAAACACCAGGAAGCGACCGGGCAACGCGATATGGCTGGTGATGCGTGCGCCCTTGCGCGCGATTGGCTCCTTGGCGATCTGAACCAGAATTTCCTGATTCGGCTTGAGCAAGTCGGTGATGGCCGGCAAGTTGGTGGTCTGCGCGGTGGAGCGGCGCATGCGATTATCTCCGCGGCCGCCGGCATGACGCTGTTGTCCGCGATTCCCGCGACGACCACTGCGACCGCCTCCCTGACGATTGCGTGCGGCATCGGCATTCGCAGGTTCCTGACTCTCTTCGGCTTCGTCGGCCGAGTCAGAACCGTCTTCGAGTTCGATCTCGCCCATTTCGGCGGCGAAGGCTTCGTCTTCGCTGTAGTCTTCTTCGACTTCCGATCCTTCGGCGGATACATCCGCGTTTTCGTCGTCGAAGCGCGTGCGCTGTTCAATGTGTTTATCGCGAACAAACTCGCTGAGCATGCCGCTATCCATCTGCACATCGAGCGTCTCTTCGACCAGATCATCGTATTCGCCTTCATCCTGCGGGCTCTGCGCGGCGTAGGCTTCGGCTTCTTCTTCGTCGATGGTTTCTTCTTCGAGATTGCCGAGGCCGGGATCAAAAATGCGATCGTCATGGTCGGCGGTGGCCTGCTCGTCGAGGGCAATTTCGTCCAGATGAGAAGCGTAATCTTCGCCGACGAAGGATTTTTCTTCTTCGTGCGCGGTTTCCGTCTGGGTGGAGGCTTCTTCAGACAGATGCGAATGCATGGGCTGAATGATGGAGGCTGCCTCGCCGAAGAAGGGCTCAGGCTGGGAGATGGCTTCCGGGGTGGGCTCTGCGATGGCCTCGTGGCTGAAAGATTCTGTCGCGGGCTCGGCTTCCGGTTCGGCAATGCCGCTTTGGCGATAGGCGCTGGGGGTGGTCGGGTCGAAGCGGTAGGAAGCAGAGGCTTCTGACGGCTCGAACTCCGGCGCTTCGATTTCCGCGGCTTCGGCAACTACGGAGTCGTGCTGCACCAGCGACGGCTCTTCGGGAACAATCGCATGCTGGACGAGCGATGGTTCTTCGAGGATAGTTTCGTGCTGCACTAACGAGGGTTCCTCGTGCTCGAAAACCGGCAGCGGAGTGTCATCTGCATGAACGGGCGTAACCGCGATCGGCGCAGGAGTCTCGTCGACAATTGGACCGACTTCAGCTGCAGGCGAGGAAAAGTTTTCCGCGTTGGAATTTTCGCGCGAACGCTTGTGACGGGAGAGCGATTCCCCGGGGAGCACACCGCTGCCATCCCAGGCTGTCAACGGTCCTGTGACCATGGTAGAAGGCTTGAAAGTCGGTGCTGGCGCTGGCGCTTCCTTGTGCTGCGCGGCGGCTGCGGGCGCGGGTGCATCCCCGCGACGATATTTTGAGAGCGACTCGCCGGGAAGAACAAACGGCACCGGTGCTGCCTGAGACCGCTCTTGTTTCGGCGGTGCGGGTGCAGGCGTAAAGTCGTGCGGCTCCATCTGAAATTCGTTATCGGAAGAAGCGGACTCGACGGCAAACTCCATCGGCTCGGACTGGTTGTCCGACTGCGACTCGGCAGCTACTGGCTGGCCATTGGAAGGCGACCGATCACGGCTGCCGGAACCACCGGAACCTCCGCGACCGCGGCGACGACCGCGACGTCCGCGCCAACGGCGTCCACCCTGGCCATCTTCTTCGCCCGACGCGTTGGCGGGTGCTACAGAACCTTCGCGGGCGGCCTGATTCGCTGCCGGCCTTCTTTCGCTAGACGAACGGGAGGCGGAATCTTCACCGGTGGACTGGGATTCAGTTTCGGCGCTGCGTCCATTGGACTGGCCGTTGGAGGCGCGTGCCTGGCCGCGAGAACCGGGCGCGAGGGAGACATATTCTTCGCCGTCTTCCTGCTCTTCAGCAAAGTCGGTGACGTAGAGGAACGCATCGCGCTCCAAACCAATATCGACAAATGCCGACTGCATGCCGGGAAGAACGCGGGTAACTTTGCCTTTGTAAATGGAGCCGGCGAGGGTGTATTCGTTCTCGCGCTCGTAGTAGATTTCCGCAAGCAGGTCGTCTTCGACAACCGCCAGGCGGGTTTCGTGAGGGGTGCTGGAGATATAAATTTCTTTTGTCATGCTGCCTCATTCCAGTCCGAAGCCATTGCAGGCGGCGGACTCGGGGTATGGTGAGGCAGATTTCTGCGCGCTACGAAGTACCGAGCGCGGCGACCGTGACTAGAGCGGTTGAATCGAGGGATTGTTCTGAAGACGCGGCGGACGTGAAACTTGCTTTTGGCCAGAATAGAAATGTCCCGCGGAGGCGGGATGGCGGTGGAAGCGAAGAATCTTGACTGCGACGTGAAAGAACGGCACGCAAGGACTTTGTGGCCACTGCTTCCCTGTTGTAGGGTGGGGCCGTTTCCAGTCCAACTACGGTAACTGCGTGCATTCGATCGAACCTGCCTGGTCTCGGTTGGAATCTGCCTGACCGAGAAAAACTTCTTCATCGCATCCATGCCACCGGACATTCCGATGCAGCGAGCGGATGCGTACATCTAAACCCTCGGACGCGGCCTGCAGTTGCGCCCGAGGTAGTGCTAATTTACAAAGCGACTCATGCGGATGTTCATGACGATGCCAAGGGCCAGGAACGTGAATAGCACCGATGAGCCACCATAACTCATTAAGGGCAACGGAATTCCGGTGACCGGCATAAAGCCGATGACCATGCCCACATTGACCGCGATCTGAAAAATCAGGACGGCCACGACCCCCATAATAATCAACGTGCCGGGCAGGTCAGCGGCGGTTTGAGCGTTTTGGACCAAACGCATCAACAACAAGAAGTATAACAGCAGGACGAAGATAGCTCCGGCCAATCCGTGCTCTTCGCAAAACGCTGCAAAGATGAAATCTGTGTAGGGAATGGGGAGAAAGTCGCCCTGGGTCTGCGTTCCCTTCTCCGCACCCTGTCCCCAGATGCCGCCGGAACCGACCGCGATGAGGGATTGGCGAATTTGATACCCACTGCCGCGAGGATCATTATCCGGCGACATGAAGCTGGTGAGCCGCTGCTTCTGGTAGGGCTTGAGCACCTTGTACCAGGCTGGCACCAAGGCCAGCGAGGCGGCGATGCAGAGGATGGCCGCATGTTTCAAGCGAATCCCGCCGAGGAACAATCCGACCAGCAGCACGGGTGCGTAGGTGAGGGCGGTGCCAAGATCGGGCTGCTTCAGCACCAACAGCATGGGCAGTCCGACGATGGCCATGGCTTTGAAGATGTCTTTCCAGGTGAGATCGCGGCCGCTGAGGTTGGTGAAAAATCGCGCAATGACGACGATCAGGATGAGCTTGACCCACTCCGAAGGCTGAAAGTGAATGCCGCCGGGCAAGTGAATCCAGCGCCGCGCGCCCAGAACTTTGGTGCCGACAATGAGCACGGCGACGAGCGAGACCAGGCAAAATCCATAGGCCCAGATCGCGATGTCGAGCAGGATGTGGTAGTCGATGAGCGACAGAACAAACATGCAGGCAAAGCCGCCGGCCAGCCAGAGCATCTGTTTTTCATCGAAGTGGACAAATTTTGTGTGCAGCGTGGCGCTGTAGATTTCGAGCACGCTGATCACCGACAGCGCCACAACAAAGGCCATCAGAGTCCAGTCGAAATCACGATAGGAAAGAAATCTACGCATGCGCTTGCTTGCTCCAGTGTAATGCTCGGGTAGAACGGCTATTTCGCCTGAACCGTGATACCGGACGTAGTTGGCGGCAGCATACAACTGCCGGTGCGGGCTCCGTGGAGAAATGCGTAAATCAAGGAAAGTGTAAGCGAATCGGCTTTGTCTGCCGCTATGCCAATGCCGGCAAAGTTCATGTGGGTAGCGTCCTCGACAACGCCGAGCCAGTGACAGCCCGCAGGCAGATCCTGATACGGAATGGTTCGAGACTGCCAACCGCCGCTCAGGGCGCGATCTTTGGTGCCGGTGATGATCAGCATCGGCTTGTGTATATCGGCCCAGGCGTCCGCAGGAAATACCTGGTCGGGACCTGGAGGAGAAAGCGCGACAAAGGCGTCGAAGTTGTGCGCGGAAGGCGGCGGCGTCAGGCCAAGATTATTTTTGGCTCCCGCTTCCAGCATCACGGTATAGGCTCCCATGGAATGGCCGAGCAAGACGCTGTAGGGAGGCTTGCAGCGGGCGGTAGCCCACTTATCCGCGGCGTCGATATCCATAAAGCGATCGCGGTAAGCCGTGGGATTGGTGACCATTTGCGTCAATCCATTTTTCAGCCCGTGAGTGAAGACTTCATGACGAAGCACTTCTGGCCCACTCTCTTTGTGACCGACAACAATGGCCAGCCAGCCTTGACCCTGCAGGCCTTCGGCAAGATAACGGTAGCCATTTTCTGAACCGCCGGCACCGTGGGAAATGATGGCGAGTGGCGCGCAGCCTGGAGATTTCGGCGTATACACGCGCATGGGAGTCTGGGCGCCGTCTGCGCGCGGGACTTCAATTTTGTCCTGAGCCAATGCCGGTAGAGCTGGCAGCACAAAGAATGCGGCGAGCGCTGTAGTCATGAAAACAGGATTGGCGGAGATTGAGCGGTACATTCGAGGACGTTCCTACGGCCGCGACATGCGGGATGAATTTTTTTCGTTCGGGCCGGTTGGAGGCGGCAACAAAAATGTTCCGGCTTGCAGTGTGGTGCCCTTGGGCATGGAAAAGGCAGCGTTCATTCGCGCGGGCAGCTGCTTCGCTTGTGGGTCCGCAGGATGGACGGCGCTTGCAGTCCAGAGTGCGGCCATTTCTGTTGGAGCGACAGGCGCGACGCGTGGATGCCGCAGCTTGCCTACGGATTTTGGCTTGGCGGTGTCGGGCGTCGATTTATCTTTCACCGGCGCTGCGATGGGCGATGCCGGCTTGGCAGCTTCGGGAATATTTTTGGCGGCGACCTGGGTGAGGTTGTGGTCGCGAAGACGCTCTTTGTCGACGTAGGCTTCGATGACGCGGGCGGCGAGACGGGCGCTGAAATATCCTTCGGAACCGTTCTGCCACATGACGACGACGGCAATCTCCGGATTTCTGCGGGGCGACATGCCGAAGAACCAGGCGGTGTCGTTCAGCTTGGCACCGCCGCCGACAGAAGCTTTATAGGCATTGCTGACAATCTGGGCGCTGCCGGTTTTGCCGGCAAAGTCGATGCCTTCCAAATGCGCGAAGCCGGCGGTTCCCGCAAATGTCATCACCTGGGCCATGGCGTCGGTGACGGTTTCCCAGTTAGCAGGATCGATGTGGATGTACTGATCGCCGGAGCCCGGAAACTGGTCCTTGTAATAATCCTTCAAATCCGCGGGAACCTCATTCGGGAAGACGACGTGGGGACGCTTGAGAACGCCGCCGGATCCGATGCCTGCGAGAGCGCGGACCAGCTGGATAGGAGTGACGGCCAGCGCACCCTGACCAATTCCGACAGAGATGGTTTCACCAGCGAACCACTTCTGATGGTAGTTGCGCATTTTCCATTCCGGCGAGGGCACGATCCCGGAGGCTTCATCCGGTAGATCGATGCCAGTCTTCTGTCCCAGGCCGAACATGTGCGCCCATTTCGCGATCATGTCGATGCCCATTTTTTCCGCGAGCGTGTAAAAGAAAACGTCGCAGGACTGGTAGATGCCCTTGGTGATATCGGTAATGCCGTGCGACTGATGGCGAGCGGTGATCCAGCACTTGAAATAGCGACCGTAGAAAACGGCGCCGCCATGACAGTCGACTTTCAAAGTTTCTGCGATGCCTTCCTGCAGACCGGCGATCGCTTCGATAATCTTGAACGTCGAACCGGGAGCCAGCTGCGCCTGGATGGCTTTGTTCATCAGCGGATGGTCAGGATCGGTGATGAGCTTGTTCCACTCGTCACGATGGATGCGGATGGCAAACTGATTGGGGTCGAAGGTGGGATGGCTGACCATGGCCAGCACTTCCCCGCTACGCGGATCGATGGCAATGATCGCACCCTGGCGCGGGCCCAGGGCCTCTTCCGCAGCCTTCTGCACATCCAGATCGATGGTCAGCTTGATGGATTTTCCCGGCGTCGCGGGCTCAATGCCAAGCGCGCCAAGTTCGCGGCCGTGGCTATCGACGATGACGTCACGGGAACCGTCCTGACCACGCAGGATGGGATCGTACGATTCTTCAACACCAGAGCGGCCGACAACGTCGCCGGGCTGATAGAAGGCGTACCGAGGATCGTCGAGCATGTCTTCAGAAACTTCACCAACGTAGCCGATCAGGTGGGCGGCGAAACCGTTGCTGGGATAGAGGCGTCGCTGTTCCTCGATGGTTTCCAACTCGGGCAGCTCATTGGCATGGGCGGCGATGAAGGCCTGCATGTCCGGCGTGATGTCCTGCAGCAGCGGAATGGGTTGATACTTCGGCTGATGGCGATAGCGCAGCAGAATCGCCTGCAACTGATCCACCTGCATATGCAAACCATCCGCGATCAAGGGCAAGTCAGCGTCAAGATTGCGGGCCTGTTCTGGAACTAAAAAGCAGGTGACCGACGGATAATTGTCGACCAGCAGGCGACCGTAGCGATCGTAAATTTTTCCGCGTGGCGCGAGGATGGGAACTTTGCGAATGCGGTTGGCTTCGGCGAGGGCACGATAGTTTTGCGCGCCCAGAACCTGCAATCGCCACAGGCCGGAGACGAGAATGACCAGGATCGCAGCGATGATGTACTGCATCACCGTCAGCTTGACCGTTGGAATTCGATCGTCTTTGTTATAGGTGCCAGCCATGGGGAAGGATTGCCTCTAGGATACTCCGGATTGACCGCGTTATTCCCGCTGACGAAGGCGGTCGAACAGTGCAAAAAGAACTACCCCCACCAGTGCGTTGACCAGGGCACGAACCAGATCGTGCAGCCCATACCACTGCTCATGAATGCCGATCAGACGGCGCAAAATCAAGACATGCAAGGTGCTGGCCAGCAGGATGAAACAGAAATTCATGATGAGGCGAGTGCCGGGATTATCGACGTCGATGCGCACGCCAATGGAGGCGGCGAGATAGCCCAGGATGCAGTCGATGATGCCGTTGATGCCGAGGGGCAGGTGCGTCATGGCGTCTTGAATGATGCCAATGACCAGACCCAGAAACGTGCCGCCAATGGGATTACGCCGCGAGACGGAAAAATAAATGACGACCAGCGCGGGCAGGTTGAGAATCTCGAAGGACGGAAAGCGCAGCGGAATGTAGACCTGCAAAAAAATCGCGATCAGAGGAACGAGAATCAGAACGACCGGATGGAAACGGTGTTCTTCCATTTCTCGACGTGAGCGCTGGGGCAGGAGGGCCATCAGTTCTGCGGCTCCTCACCGGGGGTTGGCTGGGTGGGAGCGGCAGGATGGTGCACTGTTTTCGGATGTTCTGTGGTTGCCGGCGCGGCTGAAGCGGGATTGGCAGAAGTCCTCGGATGTTCTGTGGCCGGCTTGGACTGCGAGGTTGTCGCCTTCGGCTGCGATGTTGCCGGGGCTGTTTCTGTAGGCTTCGAAGTGGATGAGGCTGGGGTGTTCGCGTGTCCGGTGGTCGCGGGAGGGGGCTGTGCTGGATACACTTCCGTCGGATACGAAGCTCCCGGAGTCAGAGACGAGGCCGGCGGAGTCGCATCCGGAGTGAACTGGTCGGGATGCAGCGAAGACGGGGGACGAACCGGGGGTGGCGGCGAATTGGCGTTGATGGGTTTGCCATCCGGGCCAACGGTTGCGGGCGGCGGCACACTGGGAAGGCGCTGCGCCAGAATGTCCGCGGCCTTCTGCTCGCTGGTAGCAATATCCTGCTGCATGGTGGCGGGCATGGTGCTTTGTGTTTGCGTGATCACCAGCACATCATCCAGCCGCGACAGGTTGACGGCGGGACGAACCAGCACGGCAACGTAAGGATTGTGCTCTGGATCATTGACCACGCGCTCAACGCTCCCGACGGGAAGGCCGGAGGGATAGACGCTGTCGCCGCCGCTGGTGACAACTGGCTCGCCAGGCTGGATGCGTTCATCCGGAAGAATGTCGATGATTTCTGTCTGACCGGCAGCGTTGCCGCGGAGGATGCCGCGCAGTCGCGTCTGGGTCAGGACGATGCCAAGGCCGCTGGTTTGATCGTTGATTTCGAGAACCTGGGCGGTGTTGGCAAACACATCGCGCACTTTGCCGACCACGCCGTCGGGGGTGATGACCGGCATATCGGTCTTGAGGCCTTGATTCGAGCCTTTGTCGATGACCAGGACGCGCGACAAGTCAGTTCCGCTGGTGCCGATGATGTGAGCCGCGACAGTTTTCGCGATGTATTGCTGCTGGAAGCCGAAGAGTTTCTGCAGGCGCAATCCTTCGCGAGCATCGACGGCCAGCGAGGACTGCTCGAGGCGCATGCGGTTCAATTCCGACTGCAGTTCCTGATTCTGCTGGCGGACATGACGCAGATCAACATAGTTGTGCCAGGTGTGGCTGACGCCATGGCCGACGGAAAGAAATGCGCGCTCGAGTGGCGAAAAGGCCGTGACCACCCAGTAGCGGATGAGCCGCGTCTGCTTTCCATCCTGACCGGTATTGGGACGCCGAACCTGCACGGCAAGGCCAAGCAACTGCACCAGCACGATGGCCAGCAGGACCAGTGGATTCCGGTAGCGGCTGAGAAAAGATTCCATGGGGCTATGAGCGGACCGCGAGGCGTGTGCCTAGCAGTCCAGCGGACATTTGGGGGAGGGCAAAATTAATCAATCTTGATCTTGCGCAGCAAACGGAAGTCGGACAGCATTTTTCCCGTGCCAAGTACGACAGAGGCCAGTGGATCGTCTGCAACGGAAACTGGCAGCCCCGTTTCTTCGCGAATCCGCTTGTCCAGGTTTTTGATGAGCGCGCCGCCACCGGTCAGGACGATGCCGCGATCGCTGATATCGGCAGAAAGTTCCGGCGGGGTGCGTTCCAGGGCTACGCGAATTGCGTTCATGATAGTGCTGATGCATTCCGCCAGAGACTCGCGAATTTCGCTGTCGTCGATGGTGATGGTCTTGGGCACGCCTTCAATCAGGTTGCGGCCTTTGATCTCCATGGTGACTGGCTTGTCGAGCGGGTAGGCGGAGCCGAGTTCCATCTTGATATGTTCGGCGGTGCGCTCGCCAATCAGCAGATTGTATTTGCGCTTCAGATAATTCATGATGGCTTCGTCCATCTGGTTGCCGGCCATGCGGACGGAACGCGAATAGACGATGCCGGAAAGTGAGATTACCGCGATATCGGTAGTGCCGCCGCCGATGTCGACCACCATGTTGCCGCCGGGCTCTGTGATGGGCAGACCGGCGCCGATGGCGGCCACCATGGCCTGCTCGACCAGATAGACTTCGCTGGCCTTGGCGCGATAGGCGGAATCCTCAACCGCGCGCTTTTCCACCTGGGTAATTTCTGACGGAACACCGATGACGATGCGCGGATGGACCAGCATTTTGCGGCCATGCGCTTTCTGAATAAAGTAATTCAGCATCTTCTCGGTCACCTTGAAATCGGCGATGACGCCGTCTTTCATGGGCCGGATGGCGACGATGTTGCCGGGAGTGCGGCCCAGCATTTCCTTGGCTTCCTTGCCGACCGCTTCCACTTCGCCTGTAACCTTGTTGAGCGCAACGATGGAAGGCTCATTAACAACGATGCCCTTGCCAGCCGCGAAGACAAGCGTATTGGCCGTGCCAAGATCGATGGCCAGGTCGCTTGAGAACAAGCTGAACAGCGAACGCAGATTGTGACTGCGTGAGGAGCGAGAGTGATAGCCGTTAGAGGACATTCAGTGTTTAACGTGCCTTTAGGGGAATCGTGTTACCTCCCATTGTAAGGCCATGCGAGAGCGCATGCGGGGGGAACGTTGGCACAGGGGAATCGTGGAAGGTATCAACTGCGGGAATCACCGTGAGCCAGCGAGCAAGGATTAGGAAGCAAGGAGCAGGAAAAGCGGGGCCGTGTTCGGATGGTCGGGATCTGCATTTCGAGGCTGTGACTTTAGTTTTTTCGGCGTGAGGCGCGGGCGTCACGCTTCTTTGCGGCTTTCAACGGAGCCTGCGGTTCGGTCATGCGTTTGGGGTCGAGGATCTCGGCAATTTCCTTTTCGCTGAGGAGGTTTTTTTCGCGGGCCAGGTCGACGATGGAGCGGCCGGTAGCCACGGATTCCTTGACGATTTCTGCTGCTTTGGCATAGCCGATGTAGGGATTCAGCGCGGTTGCAAGCGAGACGGTGCTTTCGGCATACATCCGGCAGCGGGCGCGATTGGCAGTGATGCCTGCGATGCAAAATTGGTCAAACTGGCGCAGCATGTTGGCGAGAATCGTGATCGATTGCAGGACGTTGTAGGCCATGGTCGGCATCATCACGTTCAATTCAAGCTGGCCGGCCTGAACGGCGTAGGCGACGGCGGTGTCGTTGCCGATGACCTGAAAGCTGACCATGGCGGCCAGCTCCGCCATCACGGGATTGATCTTGCCGGGCATGATGGAGGAGCCGGGCTGCAGGCTGGGCAGAACAATTTCCGCCAGGCCGGTATTGGGGCCGGAAGCGAGCAGGCGCAGGTCATTCGAGATGCGGATGATTTCGAGCGCAAGGGAGCGCAGCGCGGCGCTGACATCCGCCATGCAGGCATTCGACTGCATGGCCCAGCGCATGTCGCGGGCGGGGGTGAGTTTTTGGCCGGAGAGTTTGGCGAGCTGGGCGATGGCCTGGGCGCGATAGTGCGGATGGGTGTTGATGCCGGTGCCGACAGCGGAACCTCCGAGCCCCAGTTCACGCAGGCCTTCCGATTGCTGAACAATGTTGGCGCGGGTCTTGCGGATGGCGACGGCGTAGGCGGCAAATTCCTGGCCGAGACGAATGGGGACGGCATCCTGCAAATGCGTGCGGCCGGACTTGAGAATGCTGTCGAACTCTTTGGCTTTTTTCTCGAAGGTGCCGGCGAGCGAATCGAGCACCGGATACAGGTCTTCGAGCGCCAGCAAAGTTGCCAAGGCGCATGGCGGTGGGAAAAACATCGTTGGTGGACTGGCCGTAGTTCACGTGGTCGTTGGGATGGACGTGGGCGTATTCTCCAAGCTTGCCGCCGAGAATTTGATTGGCGCGATTGGCGATGACCTCGTTGGCATTCATGTGGAAGCTGACGCCGGCGCCGGCCTGAAACACATCGACCAGAAATTCCTCATCCCACTTGCCGTCGATGACTTCCTGCGCGGCTTGCGAGATGGCGTCGGCACGATGCGCGTCGACGAGGCCGAGTTTTTTATTCGTCTCGGCGGCGGCACGCTTGACCAGGCCTAGAGCTCGAATGAGCAAGGAGTGGGCGCGCATGCCGGAGATGGGATAGTTGTGGACCGCGCGCGCGGTCTGTGCTCCGTAGTAGGCACGTGCGGGAACGGCAATGTTTCCCAGCGAATCTTTTTCTTTCCGCGTTTTGGACATGATGCACGGCTCCCTTCACTGATCCTCACACAATATAGAATCCGATTGGGGTGTGGGGGCTGCACCCGGCCGTACATAAACCGGATATGTCGGCGTGGACGGGCTCTGTATTTGAATCCGGTGTAACAACCCGTTAACGGCACTCAGCCCCAATTCTCAATAACGTTGCGTCTGCTCCGCCAAGTTCTCCAGACTATGTCTACTTCATCTCGAATGGAACCAGTCTAAAAAGTCTTTAGCGGTCGCAAGGTCAAGCTCCAATGCTGCTTCCGCTACTGAAGCAAATCCCTTGCCTGCAGCTAATGCCGCCATGGCAGCGGTAAGAAAGTCGGGACCCCATTCGCGGGCTGTTGCAGCACCCACTAGTTCCGGCAGCTTGGAAAGGGCCTCGAAATAGGCTGGTGAGAGATCTACCGGCACTGAAATGTTTGCTCGCTGTCGACAAATTTCGATCCATGGAGGAAAGCGAAAGAAATCGTCCGTAACCTGGGTCGGCGTAATGGACAGGACTCGAACAATATGTGGAATCGCAGCAAATGACGCAGAGCAGACGTCGCCTTGGTGTGCGAGAGAACTCCAGATGGAGAGCCATGGCTCAGTGCTTCCGTCAGAGGCGGGACACATCTCTAATCGTCGTAACAGCTCCGGGATATCGGATGCCGATCCGTATGCGTGTCGTAAGTTTGCCCATTCGGCGCTGTCAAGACTTAGCATTATCGAGATCCTCTCGTTACGAATCCTCGGTGAATCAAAGCCTACATAAAAATGAAGCTCGCGCATGAGTCGTGTGATCGCGGCCACAGGGGTGCTACCCCCGACGGGCTAAACTAGTATGTTCGACTTTCTCGAAGGAAAACACCAATCATTATGGCCACGATTCGCCAGCAGGATTTGATCCAGAGCGTCGCCGACGCGTTGCAGCACATTTCCTATTACCACCCGATCGACTACATTACCAACCTGGCGCGCGCGTACGAGCTAGAGCAGTCGCACGCCGCCAAGGACGCGATTGCGCAAATCCTGATCAACTCCCGCATGTGCGCGGAGGGCCATCGGCCGATTTGCCAGGACACGGGCATCGTGACGGTATTCCTGAGGATCGGCATGGATGTGCAGTGGGACCGCACCGATATGACGGTGGAGGAGATGGTGAACGAGGGTGTGCGGCGCGCGTATCTGCATTCGCACAATGTGCTGCGGGCCTCGGTGCTGGCCGATCCTGCTGGGGCGCGCAAGAACACGAAGGACAATACGCCCGCGGTGGTGAACATTTCGCTGGTAAAGGGCGGCGATGTGGAAGTGATCGTGGCGGCGAAGGGCGGGGGCAGCGAGGCGAAATCGAAATTTGTGATGCTGAATCCGTCGGACTCGATTGTGGACTGGGTGGTGAAGACTGTGCCGACAATGGGCGCGGGATGGTGCCCGCCGGGGATGCTGGGGATCGGCATTGGCGGCACGGCGGAAAAAGCCATGCTGCTGGCGAAAGAATCGCTGATGGAGCCGATCGATATGCAGGATCTGATCGCGCGCGGACCCAAGAATCGACTGGAAGAGTTGCGGCTGGAAATTTATGACAAGGTGAACCGGCTGGGGATTGGCGCGCAGGGGCTGGGTGGACTGACGACCGTGCTGGACGTGAAGATTCTGGATTATCCAACGCACGCGGCGAACCTGCCGGTGGCAATGATTCCAAATTGCGCGGCCACGCGACACGCGCACTTTGTGCTGGATGGCAGGGGGCCGGCGACACTGGAGACGCCATCGTTGGAACACTGGCCGAAGTTGACGCACGATGTTTCGAGGGCGCGGCGGGTGCATCTGGACACGGTCACGCGGGCCGAAGTGGCAACGTGGAAGCCGGGCGAAGTGCTGCTGCTGACCGGCAAGCTGCTGACCGGGCGCGACGCAGCGCATAAGCGCATGACCGACATGTTGAACCGCGGCGAGAAGCTGCCGGTCGATTTTACAAATCGATTTATTTATTACGTGGGGCCGGTGGATCCCGTGCGGGAAGAAGTGGTTGGGCCGGCGGGGCCGACGACTTCCACACGGATGGACCGGTTTACGCGGCAGATGCTGGAGCAGACCGGATTGCTGGGCATGGTTGGGAAAGCGGAGCGAGGCTCGGAAGCGATCGAGGCAATTCGCGATCACAAGGCGGTGTACCTGATGGCGGTTGGCGGGGCGGCGTACCTGGTGTCGAAGGCGATCCGCGGCAGCCGGGTGCTGGCGTTTGACGATTTAGGGATGGAAGCAATTTACGAATTCGACGTGAAGGATATGCCAGTGACGGTGGCAGTGGATAGCGAAGGCAACTCCGTCCACCACAGTGGACCGAAAGAATGGCAGGCTAGAATTGCGGGGATACCGATCCTGCAGTAAGTCGGGGCATGGAAGGTCGCCGTTCTCTCAACACATGTCACCCAGCGAAGTGGATTGAGTCTGCAACTCTCGCGGCAGGAGAATGGCTGTGTCGAATTTCATCCAGGTAACACCCTTCATGATGGTCGAGAACCTCGACGAAGCGGTGAGCTTCTTTACAGAAATTCTCGGTTTCAAGACGCTGTTGCGCGTCTCGGACTACGCGTACGTACATCGGGAGACGGTGGGATTCCGCATTCTGGAGCAGAGAGGACCGCAGGGTGCGCCGCCGGGCAATCGGCGATTCGCGTATTACATCGATGTTCGCGATGTAGATGATTTGTATGTGGAGCTGAAACCTAAACTCGACACGCTACCCGCAGGCGATGTGTACGGACCGGTAGATCAACCCTATGGGCAACGCGAGCTCCTGGTGCTAGCGCCGGATGGCAATCTGCTTGCTTTTGGGCAAGCGATTTCAGCGTAAAAAAGAAGCGCAGCTGGATCGCTGCGCTTCTTAGTCTACTTAGGAATGCAAGTTAGAAAAGTAGCTTGAGTGCGACTTGCATGATGCGCGGGTCGCGCGCGGATGTTACATAGCCAAAACCGTTGACGCCAGAGTTATTGAAATTGCCCGACGGATTATTGAACTGCGCATGGTTGAAAAGGTTGAAGGCTTCGGCGCGGAACTGAAGCTTCGTATCTCCCTTGATCTCGGTATCTTTCAGCAGCGCCATATCCCAGTTATTTACGCCGGGGCCGACAAAGAAGCGACGCATTGCGTTACCCACCTGACCAAGATTTTCCGAAGCAAAATAATTCGGATTAAAGTAGGGCAATCCTTTTCTTGGATTGCGGTTCACGTAGAGCGGGCTGCCGTTGTTGGCATAGTTGGGCACATCGAAACTGGTGTTGGCCCCGATCAAGGAGAAGTCGTCATTCTCGCCCAATTGCACTGGTTCGCCGGACACAAAGCTAGTAATTCCAGACAGTGCCCAACCGCTGGTAAAGCGCTTCGCCGCATCCCCTTTGCCGATGAAGTTATTAAACGGTAATTGCACCGTGTAACTGATCACCAGATTTTGTGGCACATCAAAGGTGGAGAGTGCGCGGCTGGATGCGGGGTTGAATACGTTGGTGGGATCAAAGACTCCCGAACCATTGTCCATGGACTTCGCCCAGGTATAGCCGATGAGGAAGTTCGCGTATTTCTCAGTGTGCTGGACACTTATCTGGAGAGAGTTGTAACTGGAACTAGCCACCGAGGACATAAACGAGTCCGCGCCAAAGTTCGATCCGAATCGGGTACGGGTGCTGTTAATGACCGTCCCATTCGTTTCAATATACTGATTTTGCTCTCCAAACGGACCGCAGGTTTGAGTATTGGGAGCGACGTTCGCCGGATTGTTTAAATACAAACAGAGTGCCGGGTCGCCCGGGTTGGCTTCAATGAAAGTTAGATTGTGTCGGCCTACGGCGCCAACATAGCTAACGCTGGCAACGGTATTGGTGCCTAGCTGGCGCTCAAGAGATAACTCGAACTGTTGTGTGTATGGCAACACATTTGTCGGAGAGAAATAGTCCGAACCGGAGATAGGTTCCACCTGCGGCCAGGGGAAGGTTGTATCCGGATTACTGGGAGATACATTGGTGGGCGGAAAAACAAAGGGAAACGCATTTGGTTGGACCTGCCCGGTTTGACGAGTGACATACGGTGAGGCCAGCAGCGGTGGTCCGGGGCTGGCATAGAACAGACCGTAGGGAGCATCGCCAACTTCTACAAAGCCCGTGGCATCGACGATGGAGGTGTAGAAGATCCCATAACCGGCGCGGATACTGGTTTTACCAGGTCCACCGATCAGTTTTCCTAACCAACCCTCGGTGACATCCGGGGCAAATGCAATTCCAATTCTAGGAGCGAAGTTGGTGTATTTGACGGGCGCCAAGGTGCGCGGCACACCGGGATCGAGCGGAACGACAAGGCCGGTGGGCGCGCCTGGGAAAGAAAGAGATTGCTCGCCCTGGATGAGAGTTTCTAATTTGTTCTGGGTGTCATACCAGGGTGTGGCCACTTCCCAACGTAATCCGTAGTTAAGGGTCACGGTGGGAGTTACTCGCCAACTATCCTGCCCATAGAGTCCATAGTACTTGCTACGGGAATCGAGGATCTGGTAACTGGCCTGGATGAAATAATTCGGCGCTCCGATCAGATAATCCGCAAAATCGAACCCTGTTTCCTGGCCGCCGAAACCGAACTGTCCATTTTGACCATAGGTATTGCGCTCATTGATCTGATCGTAGTGATAGTCGCCGCCGAATTGAATGGTATGCGTGCCAAGAATCTTGGTGACGTTGTCGATGATCTGAACCGTGTTGTTGAATTGGCGGAGGGTATCGGGGGGCACGCCGAAGCTGTAGTTATTGAAGCCAACGTTGGGCACGCCTTCCAGCGACGGATCGGTGGAAGCAACGCCGCCGGTCGGCCCCCAGGGCGTGTTGAAACCTAAGGAAGCAAGCGTCACGCCAAGGCCTCCTACCGGGACACCTTGCAGGTTTACATCGCGGAGATAGACAAAGCGAGCATCATTTACGGTGGAATTGTTGATGGTTGTCGTCAGGCCGAAGTTTGCCATCTGGGTGAGACCATTCAGATCAGCGTCAAACCCTGGGATGTTGACGGCAAAGTAGGGATTGACCTCATTATATTTATCCGCGAAGTAGTAGCCGAACAGAGCGCCAAAGCGGGTGTTCGTGTCCACACGAATTCCGCCTTTGTTGTCCGTCAGGGTCTGATTGAAGGCCGAAGTCTGATACGCATTCTGCCCCGGAACATTTGGCGCGGGAATATATTTCAGCATGTTCTGCGCGACCGGAGAGATCGCATTGACGGGAATAACGGCATTGGGAAAAACGCAGGTCGCAGTATCCGTGCACCCCGCTGAGTAATAGGGTTCGCCATTGGTTACTGTATAGCCCAATTCCTGAGACAGCACGCCTGCCCAGTACGCTCCTTGCACTCCCAGGCCGCCATTGGCAGGATCTGAGCCCTCAAGGGAGGCCGCCTGATCGATCAAATTTCCCGAACGATCTGCCACAGAGGGCACAGGAAAGAACTGCGTTGATCCGACGATTGTTTTCGTTCCCTGGTAGTCTCCAAAAAAGAAAAGCTTGTCTCTTTTAATCGGACCGCCAATGGTTCCACCAAACTGGTTTTGAATGAACACGCCGCGATCGGGGGCGAAATAGTTCTTCGCGTCCAGGTCTGTGTTGCGAAGAAAGTCGAACGCATCGCCGTGGAACTGATTGGTTCCATTCTTAGTGACTACATTGATCTGGCCGCCGCTGAAGTTTCCATACTCTGCATTGAAGTTATTGGTGATGATGCGAAATTGCGCGATCGAGTCGAGATTGGGAACGAAGGCGGCCGCATTGTGGACGCCTTCTTCCGCGTCAGCCCCGTTCACCATAAAGCCGTTGCCCTCTGGCTGACCGCCGTTTATGGATTGCAGACCCATCGAATTCGAACCGCCGCCATCTACGCCCGAAACACCAGAACCAGACGACGTCGCCACGTCGCTATAGGGTGAGACGCCGGGCTGCAGCGCTAAGAGATCAATGTACGAGCGGCCGTTGAGCGGGACAGAAGTAATTTTTTCGCCTTGAATCACGTCGCCCATTTGCGTGCTCTGTGTCTCAACCTGGAGTACGTCGCTGCGCACCTTGACGGTATTCGAGACCGCACCGATTTCCATTTTGATATCGATGCGAACAGCGGAATTGGCGTTAATGATGACGCTGCTTTCCAGGAAATCGCGGAATCCAGGCTGACTGACGGTCACGTTGTACGTGCCAACGTTCAAGGCTGGAAACGCGTAGAAACCCTTCGCGTCTGTCACGGTGGTGTGCTTGATATTGGTCGCCAGATCGGTGGCAACTACAGTCACTCCGGGAACAACCGCACCGTTAGGATCCGTCACAACTCCGGAAATCGAACCGGTGATACTTGCCCAGGCTGCGATGGACCCCAAGACGAACAAGATACCGATGAGGGCTGAGAGAGATTTGCTGAAGCTCTTCATAAATCGTGTCCTCGGGTTGAATTTTGTATCCGTAATCCGCAGCAAAGAGCGTTCCTTATCAAGCTCTTAGGGAGAATCGGATTGAACCATCCCTGACCTATGAATGTCAATCAAAAATGCAGCCGCGATGAGACGATGGCGAGCGGGAGGCGGAGGTGGAATGCGCGTGCATGGATGTTGCGCGCCGCGTTCACTGCGAATTTGCGCGGTGAACATCGATCTCTGTGATCAAGAAATGAAAGCGAGTTCTGAGTGCGATGCGAAAGCTGGGGAGTCAGCCGACCTGGTTATAGCGTTGCGCGGCTTCCCAGCCAATTCTCTTCGCGGGTGCGAGCTCGAGGTCACGAACTTCGGCTCCTCGGCGGAGAGCTGAACCATTGAGGCCGGGCTTTGGCAGGAGACGATTGGTTGCGGACAGAAGATAGGCAGTCAGGTCCGGCAGCACCTGCGAAGCACGCGAGGCGACAAGGGCGTGCGGCGTGATCGAGATTTCGGTCGATCTGGAGACCACCGCATTCACAATCTTGCGCGCTGCATCCTGTGCACTTGCGGAAACGCCGGGAATGTTTGCCAGCAGGCTGAACCAGCGATATTCGCGAGGCGCATCGCCGGAGAATTGCGCGTTCAGATGAGAGCCGGTGCGCATAAGACCCGGGCACACGGTGAGCACATGAATTCCCCTGGCGCGCAGTTCGGCGTGAAGACCCTGGGAGAACCCGGTGACAGCAAATTTGCTGGCGGTATAGGGGAGCAAGTGCGGCACCGCAACTTTGCCACCGACGGAAGAGATGTTCACGATTGTTCCGTCGCCACGGCCGAGCATCTGCGGCAGCACCGTCATGGAGCAATGAACGCCGGAAAAGAAATTCGTGTCCATTACATGACGAAAATTATCGATGGTCTGAGATTCGATCGGTCCGACTGTGATGACGCCGGCGTTGTTGACCAGAATATCGATGCGGCCAAAGTGTTCTGTTGCGCGTCGCACGAGAGATTCGACTTCTTCCGGTCGAGTCAGGTCGGCGGGCACGACGAGGATACGATCCGGCTGGATGGCCGTTCGTTCGAGGAGAAGCACGCGAGCGCGCTCGAGTTCTTCTGCGTCTCTCGCAGTCAGGATAAGTTTTGCGCCATGAAGGGCGAACTCTTCAGCAATGGCGAGGCCTAGTCCGCGAGAGGATCCGGTAATCAACACGACCTTGTCACGGAGTTGCTTCGATTCAGGAAGCAGTTTTGCGTCAGGGAGCTGCTTTGATCCCCAGAACTGCTTTGATCCCCAAGACTGCTTTGATCCAGGGACCTGCTTCGACGCTTTTCGACGCTCGAGCTGGATGAGCGCCGCGGCAACAGCTCCCACAGTTAGAACGGCGGTGCCGGCCAACACAGAACCTGCAATCAAAGCTACTTGTTTAACTTTCATCGAGTCCCCTCACTTGCTTGTACGTATTCCATTATGGATGGCTGGAGACCATGTTTGTATGTCCGTTGCACCTGAATCATCGCCAGCGAAGCATCGCGAATCGGTACAAACATGGACGCAGACTCGACTGGCAACCCCTCTGTAGAGAATCCAATCCTACTGTATAGAGGAAGAGAAATCTTCCAGGAAGGAGAGAGTCGACTATGGCCATCAAGAGAATCGGGAACGAAACTCGTGCCGCAACCGGAGGATTGGGAGCGAGTCGGTGGCAGCGAGGAAACTCTAACAACCCATGCGATGACGGAAGAGTGAGGGAAACGCGGGCGGAGTCCGCAAGGCCCGATTAATTCCGGGAAAACAGGGTTGTGATCTGGAACCGAACCAGATCTTCGCAGAAATCGGACGGCGTATGGGCGATTCTCCCGCGAGGGACATCGCCCTTCGCTGTTGTAGGCGCGATTTTTTATGACCGCCGATGCCTGGATGTCGCCGGCATTTTTCAACCTGTCCCTCACCCGCATCTGACGCCGTTCGAACCGCAGTACTGGCTGACGATGCAGATCGCCATGATCTGGGGATACGCGACAAGTTTTCCGATGAACCGCTGGCTGATCCTCGCAGGATTAAAAGAAGCGATCTAGCAGAGGCAGATATTGAAAGCTGCTGTCACTCCGACGAAAATTATCTCCTTTCGGTTATCACCTTCTGATAACCTACCGTAGTGAGCCGTTCCCATAAGAAGAAAGACCACGGTCTTGAAACTCTGCTGGCTCTTGATGGTGATACATACGTAATCCACGAAGCGGGGCTATTGGGTAAAGTTCGATGTCAAGCAAGTCGACCCCGCTCCAGAATGGCGCACGGAATTCAATATTCGCTAGCGCTGCATGGTCCGGGGAACGAACGGCTGGTCGGATTTGACAATGCACACGCAGTCAGAAAAACGAGTGGTCCAAGCGGAAAGAGCAAAGCGGCAAACGATCACCGGCACAGGTTCAAGACGATTCGACCGTATAACTACGATAACGCGCTGCAGCTGATCGATGACTTTTGGAAAGCTGTCGATCAGGTCTTACACGAAAGGAGAGGTTCATGACCACACTCAGAGTAGGAATCGCCTCGTACGAGAAGATGAAGGAGCGCACCCGCGCGATTGCCCGCGGAGAATTGAAACCGGGCCCACGGGATCCAAAAGTCTGGTTTCCTTCGACAGAGAGCATGGCACGGATTCTCTCATCGAAAAATCAAGACCTGCTGAATGTGATTCGCAGGACGTCGCCGCAATCGTTGACCGAGCTTGCCGAGGCCACGGGCCGGAAAAAGCCGAATCTGTCGCGCACCATCAAAACCATGCAGCGCTATGGGCTTGTCGAAGTGAAACAGCAGAAGAACGGTCGACTCGCACCTAAGGTAGCCTACAAACGCGTCGAACTGACGATGGAATTGGGAGCGTAAACGATCCCTTCGCGATGAAAGCGCGAAGGATGGGGCCCGGCCTGTAAACTGTTTGTCCGGATCCCCCTAGGAGTGTAAATCTATGGCAGACGTTGGAGATGTATTCAAGCCTGGGCAAAAAGTCCCAAACTCCGGAATCTATACGGTCATTCACGATCCTGAGCACAGACAAAGACATGAGGTGACATGCGTTTTCGGGAAAATATTCCCGCCCTGTGCGGGTTGCGGGTCGGGCGTTCGATTTCGCCTGAAGGCAAAGGCGATCCATATTGCAGACCATGAATCATTCAAGTAAGTGTCGGTTATCGTTCGGTGATTTCGAATGGAACAACGAGTCGCACCTGTTCTGCCAGAAAAGCTAGAACTTGTCCGTGATTGTAATCTTGGCATCAACAACATGTTCCCCCGGGTGCGAACCCTTAACGGCCCAGGTTTGCGGGGGATCTTGTGTCTTATAGTTTAAGGTCCAGGAATTGTCTGGCCCGCCAAAATCAATCTTAATGAGGGCCCAAATGTTGCCTGGGACCAATTGGTCAACCGAGACAATTAAAGAATTGTTGGAGTCTGGGTTATCGGATATGGAAACTGCTATTGAGCCATCATTCGATTGAAAGATCATCGTTTCTCCAGTCGCCTCCTACGTCAATGGTTGTTCGCACCATCCAAGAACCTCGTTGGCGTCGCTCATTATTGCATTCAATATTTCAGGCGCTGAGGGAGCTTTAAGATAGCTAGGGGCGTAGGTTGAAAATTGAAGCACTACCTGCAACGCCTTTTTAGCTTCCTGTGGATGGCGCTTGTGCAAAAGAAATGTTGCCAAGTCTATAAGCATTCTGGGGTTAAACCTAGATGCCCATGCCTTCAAATAAGTGGAGGCGCGGGCCTTCCATACATCGGCAGGCTCAGGTTCGCGACAATAATTCATATTGTCGGAGGCTAAGGACTCGAGCGCTTCACCCATCAGTCGCTGCTGCATTTCTCTAGCGAACTCAGGATGAAACATCATGTCACCTCCGCCAACCTCGTTCGCCATATCCTGAAACTCTGACATCTTCTGATCGATGGCCTTCTCCTCGACATGGGTGTATACGGGAGAGTGGTTATTCCAGCCTGGTAATTGAAGATCCCGAACAATCTCGGAAGTGAATTCCGCGCCTGCTTCAAGGTATGGGTTACGGCTAGGCGTCTTGGTCGCAAACAACTTTCCAAAAATTCCCACGTGGCCTCCGGCTTCATACGCCGGGAGTATAGCATTGCATTTCAGCGTCCGTTCAGGACCCTGGATTTTCCGTTCCTGTACGCCGACGGTGAGAAGCGCTGCACTCGCTCCCACTCTGCTTAAATAGAGGGATGAGGGATGGAGCGGGCACGGATGTCGATGTAATCGTGATTGGGGCCGGGCCGACAGGGCTGGCGTGCGCTATCGATGCGCAGAATGCAGGCTTTGATACGCTGCTGATCGACAAGGGCTGCCTTTGCAACTCCCTGTTCCATTACCCGTCGAACATGACTTTCTTTACGACCCCGGAGCTGCTGGAAATCGGCAACATTCCTTTCAGCAGTCCGAACCAGAAGCCGAATCGGCAGGAGGCGCTGGAATATTATCGCAAGGTGGCGCAGCATTTTCGGCTGAAGCTGCACCTGTATCAACACGTGGAGCGGGTTGCAGGCGAGGCGGGCAGCTTCATTGTCCACTGCATCGATACTGCCGGGCGGCCGCGCGAATACAGGGCACGGGCGCTGATCATCGCGACGGGATATTACGATCGCGCCAACTATCTGAACATTCCCGGCGAGGATCTGCCCAAGGTCTTTCATTATTATCAGGACCCGCATCCCTACTTCGATCAGGATGTGCTGGTGATTGGTGGCAAGAATTCCGCTGCAATTTCGGCGCTGGACTTGTGGCGGCACGGTGCGCGGGTGACGCTGGTACATCGCGGATCGGCCATACACAAGCATGTGAAGTACTGGATTCTGCCGGACATTGAGAACCGCATCGCGCACGATGAAATCCACGGATACTTCGATACGGTTGTGGAAGAAATCATGATCGACTCTGTGCGGCTGCGCACCCCGGAGGGTCCGGTCACGCTGAAGAATGATTTTGTGTTTGCCATGACGGGATATCACCCGGACTTTCGCTTTCTTGAGGCACTTGGAGTGCGTCTAACGGGGAAAGACCGCACGCCGGAGTTTGATCCGCAGACGCTGGAGAGTAATGTTCCCGGAATTTACCTGGCGGGGGTGGTGGTTGCTGGCGCGCGCACCAGTGAAATCTTCATTGAAAATGGGCGGTTTCACGGCGCTCAGATCGCGGCGGGACTGCGCCAGACGCTGCGCACCACGGTGAAAAGCTTGTAGAAGAATGGTGGTGCAATTGAGGGCGCGATCGGTCCGGAATCGCCATCGAACTCTTGCTCTAATAGAATGAAATCAACCACTTTGATGCGTCAGCTTTTCCCACGCAGTATTCGATGGCAGCTGATCTGGGGCACGGCATTATTGCAGTGCCTGCTGGTGGCCGCCGTGTTTGGATATGTCTATCACCAGCAGCGGAACAGCCTCCGTCACCGCACCATGGAGAGGCTCACCTACCAGGTGAACGTGCTGGCCACCTCGGCAGCCTCCGAATTGAAAGACCAGCAACTGGCACGTCTGCAACTGATATTGGACGGAATGGTGGCGACGCCGTCGATCCGCGCTGCGCGCATCACTGACCTGTCCGGTGAAACCCTGGCCTACAGCAACGAGGCGGGAAAGACGAATTATCCGCCGCTTTCCGATGCGGAGCGCAGGCAGTTGCACCCATTGATGACGGCCAGCATCTTCGACGATGGCAAGCGCGGAATTGTGGCGGCGGAACGGATTGAAGTCGACAACGTGCCGATCGCCGTTGCCTGGGTCTATCCCGATACCGCGGAAGACCAGGTCGATTTGTCCAGCCTGCTGCGCTCCGCATTATTTTTCGCGCTGCTGGCGATTGCGGCCAATGCGCTGTTCTCGTTATTGCTGGCGCGCTCTGTCACGCGCCCGTTACGGGGGCTGCTACGCGGCACAAAGCTGCTGATTCGCGATCCGGAACGCAACGACGTATTTCCGCTGAAGACTCGCTCGCGGAATGAGGCGGGTGAGTTGACGCGCTCCTTCAACACCATGGTGGCGGCGTTGAAGGAACAACGCGCCGGACTGAATGAAACGCTGGCGCTGCTGGACTCCCTGCTGGCGAATGCTCCGATCGGCTTCGCGTTTTTCGATCGCAAAATGCGCTACGTGCGCATGAACCAGTTTCTGGCGGAAATGGACCAACTCTCCATCAGCCATCACCTGGGGCGAACCGTGCAGGAAGTTTTCCCCGGCTCGGTCGGCACACAGCTGGCGGCATCGATCGAGCAGGTGTTCGCCACGGGCGAGCCGATCCGTGAACTTGAAATTCACGGAGAATTGCCGACTGCGCCGGTAAGCCCGCGCATTTGGTTGATCAGTCTGTATCCGGTGCGGACCGGGGGAGAGCGATCGGCAGACGCACGTGCGGTTGCACTGCGGAGCAAAAGTGAATCGGTGCTGGAATCACAGCCGGATTCTCCAAGCTCACGCTGGGTGGGAGCGGTGATTGTTGACGCGACGGAGAGAAAGCTGTCAGAGGAATTGCTGCGGAGAACAGAAAAGCTGGCGGCAACGGGGCAGCTGGCGGCTTCCATTGCCCACGAGATCAACAACCCGCTGGAAGCAGTGACGAACCTGCTGTATCTGCTGGATCAACAGCCACTGGACGAAGAATCGAGACATTACACCGATATGGCGCAGGAGGAAATCGCGCGCGTGTCTCAGATCACGCAGCAGACGTTGCGCTTCTATCGGCAGTCTTCAAGCCCGGCGCTCATTCAGCCGGCGGACGTGCTGGATTCTGTGTTGGACCTGCACCATGGCAGATCGAACGCCGCCAAAGTCCAGATGATTCGGCGATACCGCGAAGGAGTGGAACTGTACGCCTTCAGCGGAGAGATGCGGCAGCTGTTTGCGAACTTAGTGGGCAATGCGCTCGATGCGATGCCGAGGGGCGGAAAGATGTATTTGTCGGTTCGAACTTCGCAGGCGTGGTATCAACCGGAAGTAACGGGTGTCAGAATCACGATTGCCGACACCGGCTCAGGAATGACGGAGGCCGTTCGCCAGCGAATTTTCGAACCATTCTTCACCACCAAGGAAATCACCGGCACAGGGCTGGGATTGTGGATCAGTTCAGAGATCATCGCGAAGCACCAGGGGACGGTGAAGGTTCGCAGTCGGCCGGCAGTGGCGGTGGCGGAGAATGATGGAAATGCGGAGGCCGCGATTGCTTCTAACGACGCCGAGACATCGACGCGGCCCTGCGGCAGCGGCACGGTCTTTATGCTGTTTTTTCCATTTAATGGGTTGTCCGAAGCGGCCACGACGGAAGAATTCGAATAAAGTTGTTTTCTTATTCACAACAATTGTGGAGCGGGGCTAAGTTCCACTGCATCTGCATATGTAAGCGGTTGCCAGTACCAACGACAGGCAAAAACCAAACGGCGGACGCGAACACAGCGCAAGGTAGTGCATAATGCTTGCAAGGCCTACACGAGAGGCCTCTCGACCCAGGAAAACGCCGTGAATCTCCCCAACTCCATCACGATGAGCCGCATTTTTTGTGTACCGCTGCTCATTTGGCTGCTTTCGCGGACATTTCCGTTCCACTCGTTTTATGGTGAGGCGGAGATTCTAGGGTCGGCCCTGTTCATTCTGGCGTCGATTACGGATGGCGTGGACGGTTACCTGGCAAGACGGCGCGGCCAGATCACGACCATGGGGATGTTGCTGGATCCGCTGGCGGATAAGCTGCTGGTGACGGCGGCGTTTATTTCGCTGGTGGAGATGAATCCGCGAATTGTTCCGGCGTGGATTGCAGTGCTGGTGATTGGGCGGGAGTTCCTGGTAAGCGGGCTCCGGTCGATCGCAACCTCAGAGGGCTTTACGATTCAGGCCAGCGACCTGGGCAAATTGAAGATGGTGACGCAGATTGTTGCGGTGGTGGCGGCGATTCTGGATCACCGCTGGACGGTGTGGCATTTTGGCTGGTTCATTCTGCCGGTGCATGTAATTGCCATTACAGCCGTCTACTTTATGGCGCTGGTTTCCATCATCTCCGCAACCGATTATTTTGTCGCGTTCTGGCAAAAGATTGAGCACGCGTCGGTCGCGCGGCGTCGGGAAACTTTCATTATGAGCAGGAAGAAAGACGTTTCCACCGTCGACCGTTTTTCCTGATTCCATTTTCAATCCGATTGCGTCCATTAGTTGTGGGCCGCAGTTGTCGCTTTTGTCTCCTCCTTACAGCGAAGCCCATAAAAAACCCTCGTTTGCTGTGGGGCTCACGAGGGTTTTTTTATGCAACTCAAATGGAGATCAGCAATACCGCTATGCGTGTGCCGCCTGGGCGGAGACGCGATGCGTTCCGTGGATAAAGTGATAGGGCGGCCACGGACCAGACAGCATGATTTGGCAATCACGCATGGTCTGGCTGGCGCACGAATATTTGTTCTGATAGCGAACAACGCTCTCGTGCTCAATCAGGTGGGCAATATCAAGCAGCATCTTTCCGCTGTCGGTGCGACGGCAGGTGATGTCTTCTTCCAATGGAGAAAACATGCGATGGACCTGGACAAAAACCGCCTTTGCCTTGGTCTGGCGTTCCCGCTGCACCGCAGCCGTCTCGCGAAGCCGGGAAAGATATTCTTTCCCTACGCAAGGTGACGACTGATACTTGGGTGAATCGGGACCTGCATCCTCAAACACCACCTTCAGGTGCATCTCCGCTTTGCCGCGAAGACGTTCCACATTGGCGGTGAACTGGCGTTGATTGCTGCGAACCGAGCGGCGCAGGGCGTCGTCATCGGGAAATACGGTTCCAAAACGGAAGGGCAATACGGTGGAGTGCTCAAAACAGTTGGCAATCACACGCGCATGATCGACAGCCGATTTTTGTTCTAAATTGTCTTCTGGATTGTGTTCACTTACGATGACTGCGAAATCACTGGCGGGGTAAAGGAAGATTTGATTTCCGAGGACACCGACCTGGCTATCGAACGGAACCGGTTTACGATGATGAGCTAGTTCTGGAAATGCTTGTTTCTCTGCAATGCAATATGCATACCATGCCATGCTTAGTCACTCCATCACGCTGGAACGTGCCGACTAAAAGACGTCCAGGCTGAAAGTTTGTTTTAGTTTGGACTACATCGAATGCGGTCTCCAAAAAGCAACTATGTACCGATGCGTCAACAGCAGGGCTCCGACGCACCAGCATCATCCTAGTCCTAACCATCAAAACCGGCAACTGGTTCGAACGAAAATATAAGCGGGTTTTTAGCTTCATTTTTTGTGACGAAAAAGACGTGTCACCTTGCCAACGAGAATGTGATCGGGAGCACATATCAAATGTGGCGAAGAGGCTGCAAATATTGTGTGGCGAAGGGCTGCAGTTCGTGGGAAGAAGCTTCGGCTGGATGATGCGGAATGAGAATTATGAGGGTGTAGGCGAAGGAGCAGGTGGATCGACCGCAGTCGCCGCGATGATCGCGGCGACCTTCACTCGGGATGACTATTTTTCTTACCGGCAGCCATGCTGCGTTCGCATTAGTGACCGTGGATGGCTTGGAAAAGCTTCAGCACGAACATCAACGTCAGCAGGAACAGCGCGGCAATGGCGGAGTTGCGCACCCATCCAGCCATGGCGCGAACCTGGTCGGCCAGATCCAGCTGATCTTCAGAGAGGTTGGTCAAGGAATGGTTCAGTTCCGTGGCGTGCTCTTCGAGTTTCTCCAGGCGGCGTTGTTGTTCCTCAATCGCAGGGGTCACATCGGTCTGTGCATCCTTGATTGCAGTCAGGTGTTGTTTGAGTTCGGCGCGCAGGTCGTTCCTGAGGTCGGCGCTTAATGTCATCAGACCGGGAGCCACTGCAGCCTCGCGCTTCGGGGCTACAACTCGGTCCACCAATGGGATCATCCAGGCAAGATAGGGGAGCATGTCCCCGCAAATCCGCAATATTCGACGTACCATAGGATCTTTGTCCACCGGTCTGCGGGTATCCACGAGTTCGGTCCGCGGTCCGGTGTCTCCTCTCTTCATCGGCACTTTAAACATCTGATTTCCCCGTTTCGGTGCGGGAGCGCAGAGCATGGGTCACTACGCGCCACATGTCTTCTCTCGGGGCGGGCTTACCAGTCCACAACTGGAATTGCTCTGCCCCCTGCTGAACGAACATCTCCGCACCTGTAATGACTGCCAGCCCTTTACTGCGGGCCATGCGTAATAACGGAGTGTCCATCGGGCTGTACACCATGTCGAAAACCAACTTGGCGTTCAGCTCCTTTTCCTCCAGAATGGTTTGCTGTTTACTGCCTACCATTCCGACCGACGTTGCATTCAAAATGACATCGAAACTTGTTTTGGCGATCTGATCGCGCCGAATCGTCTTCGCTTCCGCCTCCCGCGCCAGCTTTTGCGCGGTCTGTGGTGTGCGGTTCAGTATGAAGACATCGGCACCGCGTTGCCGTAAAGCAAAGGCTGCTGCTCTGGCCGCTCCTCCGGCCCCTAACAGCAGAATTTTCGCCTTACGTAAATCCATCCGCTGTTCAAGGGGTCGAATCACCCCGGTGACATCGGTGTTGTAACCGATCAGCTTGCCATCCTGTGAACGGACGACGGTATTACAAGCCCCAATCTTTTGGGAAAGTGCGTCTGTCCTGTCCAGGTGTCTCATTATCTCTTGCTTGAACGGCATCGTAACGCTAACTCCTTGTACGGGAACCTCGCGAATTAACAGCAGCAAATCCGCAAGACTGTCGGTTTGGAGAGCCAAATAGACAGCATTGACCGTTTCCCGATGGAAGGCCGTGTTCATCATGACAGGCGATAAAGAGTGGCGAACAGGATTGCCTGCAACACCGTACACCTTGGTTCCAGCATCAACCTGATCGGCGCGATACGCTTCAGTCAGCGTGCGTGCGGCGATTTGTCCGGGAGCGGTTTCTTCGCCAAGAGTGGCGGAGGCAAAGGTGAAGCGACTGCCGGAGCGCAGGCCCAGCACGCGACTGATGACGCCGTAATCGCCCATGCAAATACCAATGACGTTGCCTTCATCGCGCTTGGATTCGAGGAATCGCATCATCGTCACGTTGTCAGCCAGGTTGCGCGCGGTGGTCACGATCTTGACGAAGTCGGGCTGCAGCGGCTTGATGCGGTTGTAAATCTTCTCCAGATCCTTGGTCGCTTTAAAGTCGTGATAGGAGATCAGCAGGGCCGCACCGGTGGCGCGTAACTTCTTCCAGTCGGCGGACTTCATGGATTCGGCGGTCTGGAGTTCCACATCCAGCAGGTCGAAACCGGCGGCTGCGGCCTTCAAAAGCACTTCCATCTCGGCGGCGATCGAACCGATGAACTTGCCACCATTCACTTTGCGGCGGCAGGTGGCGATTGCGGTGACTTCGCGGCGCAACTCGAGAAAATTCTTCAATTTAGGAAGCGCAGCCAGGGGTTTGGGCAGGTAGTCGAGCCGAAACTCGATCAAGGTGTTCTCGCGAACCGCCTCCTCGGCCTTTTCCAGCATTTCCTGCGGAGTATTTCCAATGATTGCAACGCAAATGCGGCCGAGCCGCGAGCGAAGGTAATGCAAACTTACATTTTGAGCGGATTCTGTCATCGTCATTTTCCCGCACCTGGATTCAGGTGCAACTGCGGCATAGTAGCAGGGTTGCGGTCCGATGCAACCTCAGGGCTGGGGCAACCAGCACTTCCGTGTCCCGAAAACGGGTGATCCGGCGGTGGTGAAACTTCTCTTTCTCTATGATTCTGCAAGGTTTCGGCCGCCGAAAATAAGATGCTACGGAGGCGCGTTCGATGCAACCTATGCTGCGCTCCAGCGTGGACCGCGCAGAAGTTCATTACTATAAAAAGTGGGCAGATGGCTGGAGTCGCGTTGACCCGTGCAACTGCTGACACGTTGAATGTAGAACGGAATCGCTCCCTATGCTAAATGATTTGTCGATTTCGGCCGCCAAGCCGCCGCTGGATGAGCTGCATGCCTGGGCAGGTGACCTGACCCCGGACAGCCTGAAAACCTGGGTTGACCACCATTTACAAGCTCATCGAACCGCCATCGATCAGCTTCTCACAGTTCAGGAGCCGCGAACAGTCGATAACACGCTGGTTTTATACGATCGTGCGATCGCCGCCCTGGGGATTGCGGGCTCGGAGGCTGGACTGTTGCACTCGGTTTGCCAGGAGAAGGCGGTTCGCACCCAGGCGGAAGCCATGGTGCAAGCGGTTTCAGAGGCGGCGGTGCAGCTTTCGCTGAATCCGCGGGTGTACCAGGCGCTGTCTGCGATCGACACAGCAAATCTGGATGCCGCGACGAAACATTATCTGGAGCGGACGCTGCTGCAATATCGGTTGGCCGGCGTGGACAAGGACCAGGCGACGCGAGAAAAAATTCAGCAATTGCAGGAACGCATTACGGAGCTGGGCCTGACCTTTGGGCGCAATGTGCAGGAACAAGGCAACACCGTGGTGGTAGAAGACGCCGCTGAGTTGGACGGTTTGCCGGAAGATTTCCTGACGCGTCACGTACCCGATGCGGAGGGTCGTATCACGCTGACGACAGATTATCCGGATTATCAGCCGGTGATGACGTTTGCAAAAAGCGATGCGCTGCGGCGCCGGATGTTTCTCGCCTACAACACCCGTGCGTATCCGGCGAACAAGCCGATCCTGATGGATATTCTTACGACACGCAAGCAATTGGCGAACACACTGGGATTTGATTCGTGGGCAGACCTGGCGACGGCGGACCAGATGATGGGTTCGGCGGCGAAAGTGAAGGCGTTTCTTGCGGAGCTGGACGCGGCGTCAAAGGCGGGAGCTGCGCGCGAATATGCGATGGTGCTGGAATTCGTGCAGAAGCAGCGGCCTGGACTGACCGCCATTGATGCCTCGAGCGCGATGTACTGGTACGAGCAATATCGTCGGGTGGCATTCGATTTCGATTCGCAGTCGGTGCGACCGTACTTCCCTTACGAGCGCGTGCAACAAGGCATTCTCGACACGGCGGCAAAATTATTTCACGTGGAGTTTCGTCCGGCGCCGTTGGATGGCCCGGATGCGGCGGCCCGCTGGGACAGCTCTGTGACGGCATGGGATGTGTACGATCGTCCGGCGGAAGCTGCGGGCGGGAGCGGGATTCAGACGCAGAAGATCGGACGGTTTTATCTCGACATGCATCCGCGCGATGGCAAGGACAAATGGTTCTCCGCGTTTCCATTGGTGCCGGGAATTGCAGGCGTGCAGGTTCCGGAAGCGGCGCTGATTTGTAACTTCCCTGGCGGCGATACGAGCGGCGCTGATCCAGGGTTGATGCAGTACTCCGATGTGGTGACGTTCTTTCATGAGTTTGGACACCTGATGCATGCCATCCTCGGCGGGCAGCAGCGTTGGGCGGGAGTGAGCGGCATCGCGACGGAAGGCGACTTCGTCGAAGTGCCGTCGCAGCTGCTGGAAGAATTCTTCCGCAACGCGAAATTGCTGGCGGGATTTGCGCGACATTATGAGACAGAGGAGCCCATTCCCGCGGAGCTGGTGGCGCGCATGAATCGTGCCAGTGCCTTTGGACGCGGCAATGGAGTGCGCGGGCAACTTGTTCTACACGCGATTCTCGCTCGACCTGCACAACATTGACCCGGCGACGATTGATCTGGACACGAGCCTGCACGCCGGCTATACGGCTGCGCTGCCGTATACATGGGTGGATGGCAACCGGCTGTACTCGAGCTTCACGCACCTGGTCGGCTACTCGTCGAACTACTACACCTATCTATTCGACAAGGTGATTGCGCTCGATTTCTTTCATCAATTCGACACCGACAATCTGGTGGAGGGGCCGGCGGCGTTGCGCTATCGCAAAGAAGTGCTGGAGCCGGGCGGCTCGCAACCGGGAGAAGCGCTGGTTCAGAATTTTCTGCATCGCGCGCAAAGCCTGCAGGGATTTGAAACCTGGCTGACGGAAGAATTCGCGACCGCGTAGTGCAAGGCGTCGCGGGATTGAGAGGTTATCAATGTACGCAATCATGGGAATCACAGGGAACGTTGGCGGAGAAGTTGCGCGCACCCTCTTGGCTGCGGGCCGTGAAGTTCGCGCTATCGTGCGCAATCCCGACAAAGCGCAGGCGTGGGCCCAGAAAGGCTGCCAGATCGCGGTGGCGGATATCAACGATGAGGAAGCGCTCGTCGCTGCCTTCCTGGGAGCCGACGGTGTTTTCGTGATGGTGCCGCCAAGCTTCGACCCTGCGCCAGGCTTTCCAGAGGCATACGCGACCGCCGCTATTTTGCGTTCTGCGCTGGGACGCGCACGTCCCAGCCGAGTTGTCTATCTCTCGACCATCGGCGCTCAATCGAGTCGACCGAACCTGCTGACGCAGCACACCATTCTTGAGCAAGAATTACGCCAGTTGTCGATCCCCATCACGTTTCTGCGGCCAGGATGGTTCATGGAAAACTCCGCATGGGACGTAGCTCCAGCGCGAGAGCGTGGAGTGATTCCGAGTTTCCTGCAGCCGCTGGATCGGGCGGTGCCGATGGTTGCAACCCGCGACATCGGGCAGGTGGCGGCCGAACTTCTAGAGGAACGGTGGAGCGGTGATCGCGTGGTTGAATTGGAAGGCCCTGAGCGGGTGACTCCAAACGAGATCGCGATGGCATTCACGATGATTCTTGGGCGCCCCGTGCGCATGGAAATCGTGCCACATGCCAGCTGGGAATCCCTGTTCCGATCGCAGGGCATGAAAAATCCAATGCCGCGTATTCAAATGCTGGACGGCTTCAATGAAGGTTGGATTGAGTTTGAGGGCGGACAGGCGAACATCCGCAAGGGTTCCACACCGCTGAAAACTGTGCTTCAGGCCCTCGTTGATCGGGGATGACGGACACATCCAGAGCCAGGACCAGCGGGGCTTTCAGGGGGAAGACAGCGAAGTTTGAAGGTCCGCAGATTTTATCTGGCTGCGAATGGCTCGGGATGCATCCAACCCGGTGACGGAGAGTATGAGTGGATCTGCGCAAAGGGCGCAATCCTTCTCCAAGGCACTCCGGACGTCTGGAGACGGTCATTTGATCGATGCACCGGAAGCACCGCCGAAACCACTCGATATGAGGACCTCCCTGGTGGAGGATCCTCGATTGTTGCTGGCGGCGATCATCGACTCTTCAGAAGACGCAATCATCAGCAAGGATTTGAATGGCATCATCACCAGCTGGAATAAGGCTGCCCAGCGCATGTATGGATACACTCCGGACGAAATTGTCGGGCAGTCCATCCTGCGCCTGATCCCCCCGGACCTGCGCTCCGAGGAAGATGAAATCCTGCGGAAACTGAGGGCGGGGCAGCGGCTGGAACATTATGAAACCACCAGAGTGACCCAGGCGGGGCGACGTATCGAGGTTTCGCTGACAATTTCGCCGGTCAAGGACGGTTCTGGCCGGGTGATCGGCAGCTCAAAGATCGCGCGAGATATCACCTCCAGAAAGCAAATGGAACGATCGCTGGTCCAGTCAGAAAAGTTAGCGGCCGCGGGACGCATGGCGGCGACCGTCGCTCACGAGATTAACAATCCGCTGGAGGCCGTGCTGAACCTGATTTTTCTGGCTCGCGGAAGCTGCGATCGAGGCAGCGAAACCCACGAGTACCTGGAAGCAGCCGAGAAGGAGTTGGAGCGCGTCTCGCACATCGCGCGGCAGACGCTTGGGTTCTATCGCGATACCGGAGCACCCACCGAGGTGGTGGTGGACGACTTGCTGAGAAATGTCCTTGCCGTCTATCGATCGAAGCTGCTTTCGAAGGGTATTGCGGTGAAGTACCGGTTGGAAGCGCAACATCCACTGACCGCCAGCCGTGGAGAATTGTTGCAAGTGTTCTCCAACATCATCGCCAACGCCATCGACGCGCTGCAGCCGGAAGGATCGCTTGAAGTGGAAACACGGGACGTGGCGGATGCAGGAACTGCGGGCATACAGATTGTGATCCGCGATGGAGGTTGCGGCATTGAAGCGGAACACCTAAGCCGAATCTTTGAGCCCTTCTTCACCACCAAAGCACAACACGGTACGGGCATCGGATTGTGGGTCGCAAAACAGCTGATCGATAAGCGTGGCGGAAGGATTCATATCACCAGCAGCACCGAAGCCGGCAACAGCGGCACGGAGGTTTGCATTTTCTTTCCGTTTGACGATCCATCCGGCGGCACAAATGCTCCCATCGCCGGGACTTCAAGCCTCAGAACGTAAACGAGACGCCGGCGGTCACGTGCTGTTGACGCATGGCACCGTCGAAGACCGGACCCACTTCCTGAATCGTGTAATCGGGCGCATAGAGATTGTTGAGAATATCGTTGCGCGACTTCGACCAGAAGTCGGGCTGCGAGATGAGGGTCTCGCGATAATCCGCGCGGACCATCCATCGAGGCGTAAGACGATAGCGAACGCCAGCGCCGTAGTTCAAGACCGACCTGAAAAATGCCGCCTCCCTCCATCGGCGGCGTGGATCCAAAGTCGTAAGCAGCCGTGATGAGACCGACACTGCTTAATCCAAGCTTGAAATAGTTGGGAGCTTTCTTGATGGGAGCATCCGTGAGGTGCATCAGTTGCAGCGCCGGACCAACCGCCAGATAGGGTCGCCAGCGGGAGGTCTTCGGCGTGCCATTGATCAGCAAATCATACGTGACCTGCGAAGTTTGCAGCCCTGTGTTGGAAAATGCGAACAGCGGATCCTGCGAGGGCGTAGTGGTCTCGTGGTCAATGACGGCGAGGCCAATGACAAATGTCGTAAAGCTGTGATCGTAACTGAACTCATGAGAAAAATATTTCTGCGGATCCAGGGTGACAGAGCCGCCGATGCTCCATCCGTTATCCAGGGCGTCGCCGAGGACGACCAATATCTGACTGCTGCCCGGCGATTCGATCGAGTTGAGCAGATAGCCGATTTCTCCTCCGTTGCCGCCGGCGTACCCAGCCCAGCCGGAGTGAACTCCCAACTCCACGGATGGGGGCGCCCAGCCAGCGACACGACGCGCTTTACCACTGGGCGCGTAGGCGTACGATGACCCCGCGTACGCCTCATTGGCATGGAAGCCGCGTTCGACGTCATACTCCTGACCGCTGACATTCACGACGCGAGCAGCTTTTTGTTCCTCTTTTTTCTCTTTCGACTGACTAATGTAGTGGATTCCGGAGTAGGCAGTGACGACAACATTCTCGCGCACGATATTGTTGCGCAGCGTCAGTACGGTTTGACGGGTGGATCTGTCAAGCGCATTGCCGTGAACAGGAAGCGGGGTGGGCTGAACGTCGGCAAAGTCGTCCGCGGGCTTGTGGCAATCGTTGAGACGGACGACGGCGATTTTACCGTCGGTGATCAAAGCCTCGTTGGTTCCATTCTTCGCATCCATCGGTACCCACGGGCGGCTCACCAGTTGCACTCCAGTGACGCAGCCGGTCAGAAGCAGATCGTTCACAACCTTGGCACGTTCGTTGTCGATGTTGGAATCGATGAGATGGATAAACGTCTTATTCTTTTTTGAAAAGCCAATGCCGATGTCGTGGGTCGATGAAGAATTCCAGACGGGTTCGCCCTGCCAGTCATCATCCGTGGAAAAGATGCGCAGATGATGGCGCTTGGAAAACGTATTCAGCGTCTTGGCATAGGCGTACTTCGGCGGTGCGCCGTTCAGCAGAAGGATCGACATAGGGGCGCGTCGATATCCCTGATTTTCTGCAATGGAGCGAACCGTGCTGTAGGTGGTCTGGGCATTCAATTCATCTACCGCTTCCCAGCCACTGGCGGCAAAGGCTCGCTCAATGGCGCCGGGATTGCCGATGAACATCAGATTGGTCAAGTCGGATGGAACATGCGGGGTGCCGTCGGTGACGGTACGAAAGGGCTGTTTCCGGATCACTTCTCGCAGCTGTTTCGTCTCGTCTACGCTGGAGGTGACGGTTGGAGTGGGATCAATATGCTGGGTTGGGATCTCAATGGGAGCGGTAAGTTTGGCGGTCAACTCCGTTCCGGTCGGCAATAGGATTTCGGGCTCAGAGAATCGCAGCACAGCGCTGGATGCCGCGACCGTGAAGACTGCGGCAATGGGATCACCGAGTGCGAGCATACCTACGGTACCCGAGGCGCGTTGACTGAGTGTCGCCGTGGAACGGATGCCCTGGATGCGGCCTTTTTTATCGATGCTCTCGCGCGCATTTTCTACCTGAGTCAGTTCAATGGGAATTGGAACCGTGATTCCATCGGGGAGCACCAGGGTTTGCAAGACCAGGTCAATCTGCGCCGTCTCATGTACGAAGCCCAGGCCCACTTTGCGCACCGCAACGACAGATCCTTTGAGCGTGACGCCCATGGGCAGCAGAATTCTTCCATCGACGCTGACGGGGGCGATCAAGAGGCAGGAAACTTGTTTTCCTTTGGGCGTGGAGTAGGAACTGATGGGCTGCTCTAATCGCACCTCGAGGGTCGCGCCTGCCGGAATTGTCTCGGCGCGGGCGTGAGAGGCGGGCAACAAGAATGGCGCAAGCAAGAGCCATAGAACAGCTCGACTGACATCGCCGCGACCCATCGAATCGGTCACTCCAAAAAGGAATTGTGGTGGGTGCTGCTGACGTGCCAGGGCAGCAATTCTGATTGAGCGTATCACAAGCATGCAAGAGGGCTGAGCACGGAATTCGATGTAGTTGCGTGTTTGCAGGAAAAATCAATTTCCTGGATGCCGCTTCCCTGCCCTTCGCCCGGCGATTTTCTTATTGCGATTCCGGAGACCGTGGCGGCGAGCGTTCAACGTGCAGAAAATTGCAGACGTGCTGCAGTGAATTTCACTTGTGCAGTGGAGAGTTGACGGTTTCTTGGCTTGCGCGGCGAACCCATCGAGTGCGAAGATCGGAACGAATAAAAAGCAGAGGCCCCCGATGAAGCGCATCCGTTTCCTGATTCTGTTTGTCGTTGCATGTAGCTCGTTCACGCTGCTGGCGCAAACTCCGGCGTGGCAGCCTGCGCCCGGACACGTGACGCTGCATTGTGGCCGAACGGTGCACCGGATGCGACTCCTAATCCTGCGCCCGAGGTAGATACCACCACGGCGCAGCAACCGCTGATTGCGGGCAAGCCGCTCATCCGTCTGGGCAACGTGTCTGATCCGACGCTGACGCTGTACGCGCCGAAAGCAAATAACACGAGCGCGGCGGTGGTTGTGTTTCCGGGCGGCGGCTATCAGATTCTTGCGATCGATCTGGAAGGGACCGAGGTGTGCAATTGGCTGAACTCGATCGGCGTGAACTGCATTCTGCTGAAGTATCGCGTGCCTAACTCTGGACCTTATCCAAAATCTCCCCAGGCGCTGGAGGATGCGCAGCGAGCGGTTGGCATGGTGCGCCAACATGCGAAGGAATGGCACATTGATCCCAATCGAATCGGGGTGCTGGGCTTTTCTGCCGGAGGGCATCTGGCGGCTGCGCTGAGTACGCATTTCGACAAGCGGATCTATCCGACCGTCGACGCTGCCGACCAACTCAGTTGTCGGCCTGACTTCGCGATCATTATTTATCCAGGCTATCTGGCGCTGTCGGAAAAGAACTTTGAGCCGAATCCTGACATTCAGGTGACGGCGCAGGCTCCGCCGACCTTTCTGGTGCAGGCGGAGGATGATCCGGTGCACGTAGAAAACTCAATCGCGTATTTTATGGCGCTGAAACATGCGGGTGTTCCCGCTGAGATGCATATCTATACGCAGGGCGGGCATGGATATGGATTGCGGCCGACGGAATTGCCAATTACGCACTGGCCGCAGTTGGCGGATACCTGGCTGCACACGATTCACATCTTG
Organism: uncultured Acidobacteriota bacterium; assembly: GCA_963821145.1. Taxonomy (GTDB): domain Bacteria; phylum Acidobacteriota; class Terriglobia; order Terriglobales; family Acidobacteriaceae; genus JAKAAZ01. Next base: position 108,978 of record CAWGCV010000017.1, on the reverse strand, counting down.
CCGGGACCTGAGGCCGCGACGACGCAGTAAGGCTGTGCCAGAACGGTTAGCGAACGGAAAAAGTTTCGCGCTCGCTTTGGATGGCCTGCAGCATGGTGTCGTCGTCAGAATATTTGAATGATGAAAGGTTGCGCTGCCGCGCCTGCTGCTCTTCGACCCGGCCAAGGATTTCTAGATCCTGCTTGGTGACGGGCGTCGCGCCTGTGGCCTGCAACGCGGCGACCAGGGCATCCGCGGAAAGCTCACCGGAGTCCGGCTTATCCTGCAAGTATTCGAGAACTTTTTTCGCGCCTTCTTCACCATCGTGACGCGCGATGCCGACCAGGCCGGTGCTGGCGCGCCGCGCCCATCCCACAACAAAAATGCCATGCAGCAATTCGTTCACTGCCGGATCCCAGGCTTCGTAGGCGGGTTCCTTCAAGGATTCGGGACCAGGTCGTGTGGCATAACCATCGGGGCCCATGGGCAGTCCGACAGCGGGATCATGCTTGTCTCCGATGGCAAAAATCAAGGTGTCGACATCGAGCGCGGCGGTGCGGTCGGTGGCTTTTGCCTGGGTGCTGCCATCCATGCGGAGAGCAAGATTATTTTCCGTAACGATCAGTTTCTCGATGCGTCCGTCCGGTCCGGCAATAATTTCTTTCGGTGAAGAGAGAAAGCGGAATGTCAGCTTGGGGCGGTCCTCTGCGGGAAACGTCTTGGTCAAGAATGGGAAGGTCGATTCGCCGAGTTTGTCCAGCGACAGATCCTGATTGCAGGCCTCGCAGGTTTCGCGGATGCGATCGAGTTCGCGCAGAAAATCCTCGCGCGAAATGTACTCTTCCACATGCTCAATTTCTTTCTTGTCGAACTTGGCTTCATACGGGCCGCGACGCGCGACGACGATCACTTCTTCCGTCGGGCGATCCGGGGCATCTCTCAGCAGCCAGCGCATAATGTCGGCGGCAACATTGCCCATGCCGATGATGGCGACGCGCTTGCCGGTGGAAAGATCCCGGGTCGCGTAGGGCGGCAGCTGGTTATAGCCATAGACGAAATCTTTTGCGGAATACACGCCGGCGCAATCTTCGCCGGGAAGGCACAAGGCGTTGTAGCCCTGCGCGCCGCACGCGAAGACCATCGCCGCCGGGTTCATGGCGCGCAGATCCGCCAGCGTCAGATCACCCTGCTCGCCGACCTTCACATGTCCGAAATAATGAACGTTGGGCAGCGAGAGAACCTTGGCGAACTGCTTGCGCAAGCCGAACTTCATCTTGTCCTTGAGGGGATAGATGCCGTACTCGGCAAGGCCACCGGGCTTGATATCCCGATTGAACAAAAAGACCTGGTGACCGGCGAGGGCTATTTTCTGGGCGGCAAACAATCCCGCTGGGCCTGCACCCACAACAAACACAGTTTTCATAGGCTTCCTACTTCATAGCATAAACGGGAGCCCATTTGGCGCCGTGTGACCTGGGTCACCCAGTTGGTCAATCTCTCTTTCATTTGAAACTTCGCGGTGGAGGAGTCCGTCTCTCCCCCAGCAAGCACCATGCCTGCATGCATCTATTGAGATTGGATGCATGGATGAACCGTGCCCGGGGTGGGCGCGGGACGCTCAAGAAATATGCGGTGGGCAAGCGAAACTCTCCCTCGGCGATCGTGTTACTAGGAATGTCGGACGTTGTCACACCAAACGGACAAAGTTCGCAGATCAAGATGTACTCGATCACTAGATGCACCTGAAACACTGGAGAAGAAGAAATGCGAATTCACTCGAAAGTTGCGCTCGCCCTCGTTTCCCTTGCCGTGTCGTTGCCTTTGGCTTTTGGCCAGAATGCCACGCCGGCCTCGGCACCCCCGCCCCCACAGTCACAGTCGCAAGCTGGACCGAACCAGCAATATCGGCATCGCAGCATGCACCAACAGTCGATGAATCGTCCAGGCCCGTGGGATCGCGGAGACATGCGAGGAGGCCGCGGAGATTGGGGAAGAATGCATCGCCATCATGAATTCATGCTGGCGCGGCTGGCCAACAATCCTACCTTTCGTGAACGGATCGGCATGACGCCGGAGCAGGCGCAGAAGATTCGCACAGAGACGTTCGACTTCCGCGAAGCTCAGATTCGCAATCGCGCGGATGTGCAAGTGAAGATGCTGCAATTGGGAGAGTTGCTCTCTGCCGAGAATCCTGACCGTGGCGCGATTGACAGCAAACTGGCAGAAGTCAGTGCTGCAAAACTGACCCAGGCGAAAGCGGCTGTCAACTTCCATCTAGATATGCGCGCTGCGCTGACACCGGATCAAAAGCTGAAACTGCAGCAAATGCGGAAGGATTTCTTCCAGCATCGCTTCGGACCGGGTGGCCCTGGCGACGGACCTGGCCCGCAGTCTGGTCAATAAACAAATCGCCGCAAAACAGAAAAGCCTGAGATCCGCAGCGGATGCGGCCTCAGGCTTTTTCTGCGACTACCAGCCTGGTGTTGCGCGGTCGGAAGCCTGCGACTCCGGGCGCATCGAATCGCTGAACCTGCCTCCCATCGCGACGCTAAGTTTGCCGGTGGGAAGGTTTTCAGCATTCTCAATGTGAATTGGAGCCAGCACCAAGCCAGGATGAGTCTGGAAGAACTTGTCCCCGGCGGCAGAATAGAAGACGGGCGTCCCGTGGCTCAGCGGAGTAAATCCGCCGATCGCAGTGGCCCTGGTATTGATATCGAGTCGCCGAATTGGATAGCGGTGCTGCAACAAATCCTGCAGCATCCAATTGCCGTCGTAGGTGATGATGACGTATTTTCCGGCACTATGCTGCAAGGCCGCCAATGTGATGATCGGCACATGGTAGATACTGTTTCGCCCTGCCCACAGATTCTGCTCGGGTGAGTCATCTCCGCGGTAGTGGCGAATGGCAGGAAAATCCATGGGAACCACAACTCGGGCCGCAAGATTAGCCGGCGCGTAGTAGCAAAATGTGAGGGCCAGCAGCGGATCGGGAATGGCGATGGGTCCGGCGGGAAACTCCGCGAGTGGAAAACGGTCGACGACTTTGTAGAAACACTGTTTCTGTTCGCTGTACCAATACGCAATCACCGACTCGCGCACGCAGAACCATACCGTGCAGAGCAGCAGAAGGCTGACAGCGGCAAATCGCAGGTGACCGAAGATGCGATAGCAGGCCATGGTTCCGGCAATTGCAAATCCAAAGCACACTGGGATCACAAACCGCGGTGACAGCATGCCTCCGTGGATGGACGCGACCACGTAACCAAGCAATGGATACGCCATCAACGCAAACACCGCGACAGCTTCATGCATTGGAAGCCGGCTGCGTTTGAAGTAGGACTGTTCGGTTGCCAGGCTTCCAATCCATCGTGGACGGACGGAGTTTCGGCAGTGCGCGCAGAATCGCGACAACACAAGAACAACGATCGCGAACAACAGCATCGCGAGGATGGGAAACAGGATGTATTCCACCATCTCGGTGTAGGAGTCGCTGACCTGATCGAAGGAAACTTTATTCCAGGCATGGGGCGCGAACTCCGCGATGGAATGTTGAATCAGCGGGCGATATACCAGCAACGGGCTTGCGGCGATAGCCAGCCCGGCCCATATCCGCAATTGGATGGAGCGCAGGAATGAATCTTCTCTCCAACCTAATTGACGCCACCGCTGCACGGTGATCGCGACCTCTCCGGCAGCGATGGGAAGAAATGCCAACACGGCAATATAGCTGGTTGAGATTCCGGCAGCCAGCGCAGCTACCATTCCAAGCAGTGCGAGCCAACGACGCGTGGAGGATGGGGTTGGATCGACGGCACGGCCCCAGCAGTAAACCGCCAGCATGGCGAGGCCGTAGAAGATTCCGTAGGATCGGCTCTCATAACTGTACTGAAACGCCGCCATGCTCATGGACATGGCGACACCGGCAAGCGCCCAGGTTGCAGCAACCCAGCGGCGCAGGAATTGAAACAGCGCCAACATTCCAATCCAGTAACCGATCATCGCTGGCAGACGCAGGGCGAACTCATGCTCGCCAAACAAGCGCATGCTACCCATCACCAGCAGATGGGTGAGCGGAGGATTGGGATCCGCACCGTGGACGAGCGCATTCCAGATGGCAGAAAAACTTCCTAACCGCGCAATATGCAACGTAATCAGCTCATCCAGCCACAATAGTTTTACGGATGAAAGGATGGACACGACCACGGCGTAGAAAGCCGTCAGCGCCATAAAAGCACGGCCAGGGTTGCGGTCAATCCATGCGCTGATTCGCGGTTGTTGGGAATGTACAGGCTCAGCGACTGGAACGGGGCGCAGAGGAGGATAGGGTCTAGCAATACTGGGGGCAGCCAACTGCAATCACCTGGGGGAGGATACGAACACGGGCACGGAACATATTCGTGCGCAGTAGAACGCTATATCAGGTCGGATGCGGACTGGATGGACGAATATGCTTGGCGGGGTGGCACGACGATTCGCGGATTTATGGTGAGATCAAAAGGTGCGAGGCGCGTAAAAAATTCATACCGTCAATCGATAGATTCGATTAGACCGCGAGTAGATATTTCACAGGCCTCATGCCACGACTGCGACGGAAAAAGAAATAGATCACGACGCTCACCACGGCAGCATACGCGCACCACACCGATGTAAACGCGTAGGACATGATGAGCATGACGATGATGAGACCCACCATATTGAGCCAGCCCAGGATCACCAGATCTTTAAATCCGGAAAAGAACAGCGCGCCGCAGGTGGCAATGACATAGAGAACGGCCACGGGTTTGGTCGTGGTGAGAACATTGTTGTAGACGATGCTGTGGCCGTGGGCGTACACCTGCAGCGGATCCATCATCAAACCCCATAGGATGTAGAGCGTCAGGCCTGTGCCGAGAGCGAGGAAATACATCATGCGACTTCGCCGGTGCCGCGTGGGTTCAATCAGCAGCACACTCAGCGGCAGCAGAAATGGAAGCAGTCCCTGCGCGTATAGAACATAGGCCGCGGCCACACCGTGCAGCGCGGTCTGGGAAATTTTGCCATTGATTCCCAGCCAGACGAAACCTTCGGTAAATTGATGCAGCGCAAACAGGCATGGCAATGAGGCGAAGAGCAGTTCCCGCCGATGTTTTACTTCCGCGATCGTAGCCACGCCAATTGCCCCGAGCACGGCACTTCCGGCAAAGTTGGCGGTCGCTGAAAAACACATGAGGTCGTCTCCTGAAGTGCACTGAACGCTGCCAATTGGGTTGTCATTACTGTAGATGAAACTAATTAAAATGTGGCAGCAAAGATGGAGAGAGAAACGACGTCAGAACTGGTACTCCAGGGTAGCGCCGCCGTAGGAGCGAAGTGGCACGCCGACGATACGCTCGGTTGGAGCCGGTTCGTTCGGGAGGGCAAATGTTTCCAGGGTTTGTCCGGAAGAGCCGTTGGCCAGCTGACCGCTGAGCGCCGCGACCCAGTGACCGTCACCAAAGACTTTCTGAAAGTACAGGCGAATTTCTCGCACTGGGATTGCATTGAAGCCATCACCCAGCGGCTTTTCGCCGACATAGTCGAACTCGGCTTGCCCTTGTATGCCCCACGGCAGATGGTCGAGTTCGCCGAGAGCGTCGACGATCAGACGCGGCGCTTCCGGCACAGGTTGATGCAATTGCAGGTCGGTCGCGTTGGCCTGCGAGTACGACGCCTGCAGAAAGCCCCAGTGACTCCGCCGCGTGGCACCCACAGTTAAGAAGCGGTTGAGAGAAGGGCCGAGCGCTTCCTGCAGACCAGTGTCGGGATCAATATTGGCGAACTCCTGAGAGGAGGTAATGTGTTCAAGCAGGATGCGAAATTCTGTTCCAGCCAGCACCTTGGTGGCGACGAGTTGGTAGGCGCGCGAGGTGGTGGTGAGCGATGGCTCGCTGCTGCCCGTGCCGATTCTGGGATCGTTGGCATGGAAAGCCTTGGCAAAACTGAAGGCCATTGACGGAAGATACTCCGCATCAGGGCGGCCGAGCGTAACGGAAAACTTGGGACTGGTGAGACCAGGCCAATGATCGAAGGAATTTGCGGGCGTAATACGGTCGACATTGTTGAAGTCAATCTGGTCGCGACGCACTCCGGCATAGACCTGCAGATTGCGGTTGACGATTCCATTCAATGCAAGAAACGGCGCAGTATCGGTGATGGTGAGGTCGTTACTGGTGACCGGCTGAAACACTCCGTTGGCATTGACCTTCGCCAGGTCAAGCCCTCGCGGAGCATCGCGCCGAAAATCCACGCCCCCCAGTAGCGTGTAGTGAGGAGCGAATCTCCAGTTGTATGTGGCATTGCCGCCGACAACAGTTCGGAACTCGCTTTGCCGGATCAAGCCCTGGCCAAAGTTCGATTTCAGGTCGAGACTGTAAGTCCGCAAATAGCCAGACAGCTGCAGCTGCTGCGAAGCTGACGGACGCCAGCGATCGGTGAGCACGCTGAGCGTGGTGTGAGTCAGGTCCATCTGGCGCGGGTCAATGGTATCGTCCGTCACCGGCGTGGAAAGCGGGATCAACCCGGGAACGCGCGAGAATCCATAGTAAGCGAGAAAGAACGCAGTCAGTGCATGCTTGCCGGGAGTCCAGGTGCGATACCCGTTGAGCTTGTACTGCTGACGTTCTTCGGGACGCGCGAGAAAGCCGTTGCCGATGGAGGCTTCAAACGCAGCCCACTCGCGGATTCTGGGGTTTTTCGGGCTCCACGCGCCTTGCAGGTCGACGTCGCGACCATCGGTGGTAGCCGCAAGGAACGGGCGGAATCGATCGCCCAGATAATATGTGACGGCGAGATTGACGGCGTGATCGCCATAGAGCGCGCTGAAGGCAGCGTCATCAACGGTGACGGCGGTTACGGTAGTTGGAATCAAAACATTGGGATCAGAATATCCGTTACCGTGAGCGTTCGCGGTCAAATTGTTCTGGAACAGAAATCCCGCGATGTTGAAGTACTGAGCGATCGGAACGCCGTGGTCCCCGGCAACTCCTGGAGCAAAGTATTGCGGTGCCTTGATGCCGCCGGACGCGGTTTCGGCGGGAAAACCGGGGATAGAAAGCGGAACTCCGGGACGGCCGGGGTTGGCGGCGATCAGGTCTTTGGCGTCATAGCCGACGGTGGAAGGATCAGGCAATTGGATGTCCGCGGTCACTCCTCCGCGAACGACGATCGATGCATTGGCGGGCATGTGGATGTCGATAGTTTCGTCCTGATCGACCTCGACCACCAGGGAATGATAGGCGCTTTGCGAGGTGTGCACGCGCAGTTCATGCGTGCCGCGAATCAGCATCACCTGAAACTCGCCGGCTGCATTGGTCTCGACCTGTTGCTGGTCAACCCAGACTTCAGCATGCGGGACCGGTGTTCCGTCGGCGAAGAGGACACGGCCTTGAAGGATATAGCGGACAGCGCCCGGCTGCGCGGCGGGCAAAGCAGGGGCGAGGATGTTCTGGGCGAGAAGGGCGACGGGAGAGAGGACAAATGCCAGCGTGATGGCTGCGGTAATCCGGACGCAGAAAAGCACGTGGTCCCCGATCGCGAAGGTCAAGAGTAACACGATCAATATATTCGTAACACCTGGCTTTGAATGCGTGGTTGGTTACAATGGTTATCCGGAGCCCCGCCATGAAAGCACTCAGCCGAACTGGAATTTCAATTGAAAGTGAGCTGTTAGGCCAGTTCGACCGCCTGATTGCGGAGCGCGGCTATGAAAATCGATCAGAGGCACTGCGCGATCTAATTCGAGAGAGCCTTGTTTCCGAAGCCGCGGACAATAACGAAGTTGTGGTCGGTACCCTGACCATGGTCTACGATCACCATCGCCCCAACCTGACGCAGAAGCTGACTGAGGCCCAGCACCACTCGCATGGAAAGGTACTCGCCGCAACCCACGTGCATCTCGATGATGACTACTGTCTGGAGGTGATCATTATGAAAGGACGCAACAGGGAAATCAAGAAACTGGCGGACAGAATGCTGAGCATGCGCGGAGTGAAGAATGGCAAGCTGGTGTTCGCCACCACCGGGCAGAAATAAGATTGAGATCAGGTTCGGTGCAGAATCAATCCTCGCGCTTCCTGCTCAGCCTTGGTGTGCAGAATTGTGATTTTGCACTTAAGTAATGAATGCCGCATATTTGGCGATTGACTTGAATCCGAATACTTTTCGATAGTTGGAGCAACGTCCCTGTTTTTTTGATCGAGGTAGTCTGTGCCTCAACCTGTTGAGCTTGCGCAGCTGTGTGTCGATGCCATCACGAGTGGCGCGGCGGCGGAACCTTTCCATAAAAAGCTGCTCGATAACCTATATGACGGCGTTTATTTTGTTGATGTCGATCGCACCATTACCTATTGGAACAAGGGAGCGGAGCGCCTGACCGGGTTCGCGGCCAGGGAGGCGATCAGCCGCCACTGCTTTGACAATTTTCTGATGCACGTGGACAAGGCTGGCTGCGCGCTGTGCCTGGAAGGCTGTCCGCTGAGCAAGACGCTGACAGATGGCGAGCACCGGGAAACGGAATTATTCCTGCGCCACAAGCTCGGTCATCGTGTGCCGGTACGTGTTCGCATTGAGCCGATCCATTCCGTCAACGGATCCATTGTGGGTGCAGTTGAAATCTTCACCGACATCAGCGCTGTGAAGAAACTGGAACGGCTGGCGGGCCACTTGCAGGACCTTGCCTATTATGACTCGCTGACCCATGTTGCCAATCGCCGGCATATTGAACTGAAGGTGCAGCAGGCGCTGCAGGAAGTTCAGCAATTCGGTTGTGGCTTCGGAATCGTGATGCTGGATGTCGACAGCTTCAAGGGCGTCAACGACCGATATGGCCACCAGACGGGTGATCGAATGTTGAAGATGCTGTGCGACACCTTGACCAGCTGCCTGCGTCCGGGCGATGTCGTGGGACGGTGGGGCGGCGACGAATTTCTGGTGGTCGCCAGAGACGTGACCGCCGCCGCCTTACAGCACCTGGCTGAACGCTGCAGACACCTGATCGACGCGACATTTGTTCCCATCGCCTCGGGGGCGCCAATCCGCATTCATGTTTCGGTGGGCGCGACCATGTTGCGTGAGGGTGACTTGTGCGACGAAGCGCTGGATCGTGCGGACAGGCTGATGTACGCCAGCAAGGCTGCCGGCAAGAACCGCGTTCACTTCGGCTGATGTCGAAGGCAGGCTAGAAATTCGGCCACCCCAATTCTTGCCGACCATCGAGGCTGCGGTGCTCGATCCCTTATGGCCTGGAGCACCGTCCAACCGATGGAGAGAGCGAGCTATTTTGTCTGCTCCTGGCGCATCTGCTGCTGGCGCATCTGATCTTCCGCTGCTTTCAATTGCTTACTGGCATCTTCCATGCTGCGCTGCATGGCACCGCTGTCAATCTGCTTTTGAATATCCGCCATTCGCTGCTTGAATTCCGGGCTGTTGATTTTCGCGGTAGCGGCGGCAATCTGCTGCTGCATTCTGGCCATATCCAACTTTTGGATTGTGCTCTGCTGTTGCTCCGCGAATTTCATCTGCCTGGTGGCTTCTTCCATGCTGCGTTGCATCGCGCCACTGTTGATCTGCTTTTGAATATCCGCCATTTGCTGCCTGAACTCGGGACTGTTGATCTTGGCGGTGGCGGCGTCAATCTGGCGCTGCATCTGGGCGAAATCCAAATGCTTCATATTGGCCTGCTGCTTCGCGATGTCCGCCATCTGCTGTTTGAATTCAGGGCTATTGAATCGCTTGGTTGCCTCCGCAATCTGCGCGTCCATGGCTGCCATGTCTTTCTGGATCTGAGCCCGTTGCTCGGGCGTCATCGCATGTTCTCCGTTGCTATCGATCATGATGGACTGGTCTTTGCCCTTTTGCGGCTGGGGATGAACAGCTTTGCTTTTTTGGGGAGATGGATTCGCGTCCGCCGGTACAGGAGCCACGGGTCGGATGGGAGCTACAGGCGCCAGTGGGGCCACTGACGGATCAGGCACGATGGGAGCAAGGGGCGCAAGCGGGGCCACTGACGCATCGGGCACGATGGGAGCCAGGGGCGCAACCGGAGCCACTGAGGCATCCGGGACAGGCGGAGCAACGGGAGCCTCCGCGGTGTCGGACGCAGGTGGCACCGGCGGTAGCGGTGGCGCGGGCGCAGCAGACGTACCATTGTGCGCTGGCGCGGGTGGGGGCGGAACCGCCAGATTCGGTGCGGGCGGAGTCGGTGGCGCAGGCGGTGGCGGCACGGTGACAGCGGTGCCGGATGTCTGGGCCAGGGTTGGGGTCACGTGGAACGAGACTGCCATCGCGATGGCGAGCATCATTGCGATCGCGCCGCTTGCGATTCGAGCCAGCCTTGCCTGCATCGTCATGGTGGTTTTTTCCTGCATCAGTCGCATAATTCTTTCCTCCAATACGTTGTCTCCGAAAAGGCCGATCGCTTGCGCCGCATCGGCGAAGTCGTGCTGTCGGAGAGTTCTGCCCGCCATGGCGAGCAGGCATTTGGCGTAGCCGATTTCGGACTGCATGGCACGCGCTGCAATGTCATCGCAGATCATCTCGCGAGTTCTGCGGATACGTTGCAGCACTCCATAGGTCAGCGGGTGCCACGCCATGGGCAACGCAGCCAACTGGCAGAGAAGATTGCCCAGATAATCGTGCCGGCGAACGTGCGCGAGCTCATGAAACAGGGCGGCCTGCACCTCATTCTGTGAGTGGTTGGCAAAATCTTCCGGCAACAGAAGAACCGGATGCATCACGCCAACGATGACGGGGCTGCGCACGTCGGCCGACTCGCGCAGTTGTGGCAACTTAGTGCCGAGGCGGCGGCCGGAGTCTTGAAACAGCGCGTTCCACCTTGGCGGCAGAACGGTCAGATCGGCATCCATCACCAGCTGGCGCGCACGGCGCCATGACGCCAGAATTCGATAGAGACCGAAGAGCAAAATGGCGAAATAGATGCCGACCAACCAGTCTGTGGCGACCGGAGACAAGCGCAGCGTGGGGTGCGGAAAGGTGAAGAGCTCTTTCGAGAGTTGAGGATCCGCGACGACGAACTGGGTCACGATGGCAGCCGGTGGCAGTGCTTCCCTTCCGTTCGTCGCGTTTGCGTCTACGCCGCAATGGGTACAGGTTGTCTTGGCAACGGGAGGAAGCCCGGAGCGAACTCCACGCAGCGGCAGGCCGACGGCGAGCGCGAGAATGGCAAGCCAGACGCTGTGTTGCGTGCGCGGTCCGAATTTGCCGATGCGGATAAAGAGCCACGCGCCGCCGGCGAGCAGAGGGATCTGCCAGGTTGCATTCGTCAGGTAGTCGATCAGGATCTGTTCCATACTGCTTCTCCTTACCGCTATTCGTTACTGTTGTTCCGCTGCTGCAACTTTTCGTGCCAGCCGCTCAAGTTCCTTAGCACTGATCTGCCGGGTATCGACCATCGCCATCAGCAAAGCCTCGGCGGAGCCGCCAAACATCCGGCGCACCAGGTCTTCCACTGCGCTGCCGGAGGCACGTTCGCGGCTGACTACGGGCCGATAGCGAAAGGCTCTCCCTTCCTGGGTGCGCTTCACTTTGCCTTTGCGAAGCAGCACCGTCAGCATGGTTTGGACAGTGGTGTAGGCTAGTTCGGCTTTCAGCTTGGGGATCACTTCGGTCACCGTCGAGGCACCGTTCTCCCACAACACCTGCATGATTTCCAGCTCCAGCGGGGTCAGGGTCTGCTTGGTTTTTTCTTTTGCGGTCATGCTCACGGATTCATCTCCTAATCCTTTCGTAGATTAAGCCACAGCCTAGGTAAACCTGTCAACTAACGCTTTAGGAGTTCGCGGAACCGCAGCCTGTGGGTTGCCAAACAGGACGCCGGCTGGCTAGACTTTGTGCGAGCGATGCGATGGTGTGCGCGACGCGCCGAATGCTTTCCGGGCGTGGCATGCCACGCTGGATTGCTGATGCAAATGTCTCGGATCATGGATGACGTTGCTCGCAGCACCGGCAATTCGCAGGTACGCGCAGGCTTTACAACACAATCTGCTGCCCAGGAGATCTCCTTGCGGAATATTCGAACCGTCCTCAGCATGTTTCTTGCCCTTTGTTGCTTCGTTGCATTCCAACCGATCGTGCAGGCGCAGTCTCAGGCCGACAGTAACTTCGAACTGCCGCCTGCTCCGCATGCGAAACAGATTCATCTGAAGCACGTGCTGGTGATTGGGGAGACGAAGGGATTCGAGCATGACTCTGTCACAGATGCGATGGTAGCCATCGCGAATATGGGCAAGAAAAGTGGGTTGTGGGATACGGAAATCCGCACCGACACCGAATTGCTAACGAAAAAAGATCTCGGCAGGAATGCGAAAAATCTAAACTACTTTGACTGCCTGGTCTTCGCCAGCACAACCGGTGAACTGGATATGGATGCCAGTCAGAAACAGGACATGATGTCGTTCATCAAGGACGACGGGAAATGTTTTATCGGCATTCACGCGGCCCTGGATACGAATTACACCTGGCCGGAGTATGGCGAGATGATTGGCGGATGGTTCGACCAGCATCCCTGGGGAACCTTTGAAGCCCCGATCATCAACGAGCAACCAAACTTTCCTGCGGTGCGCCATTTTCCAAAAGAGTTTGTGAAATACGACGAGATTTATCAGCCGAAGGACTGGTCGCGAGACAAGGTGAATGTTCTGCTGAGCCTGGACGCGAGCAAGCTCGACTACTCCAACAACCCGCGCATTCATCGCACCGACCATGATTTTCCTGTGGCCTGGGTTAAGATGTACGGCAAGGGACGCGTCTTCTATTCGACGCTGGGGCACACGGAAGAATCGTGGGAAGATCCGGACATTCGCAAAATGTATTTCGAAGCCATCAAGTGGGGGCTGGGCATGACGGAGGGCGGTGTCGCCTCGCATCCCAAGCCGGCTGCTTCCGGTTCGAATCCTTGAGAGTCTAATCTAGATTCAAGCGCAAACATCTGCGGGCACGCTTGTCGAGGGGAGTTACATGTCATCCTCGACAGGCGCAGCGGCGCGGACTGACCAGGAGTAGCGAAGCAGGACGATGAAAAAATACCAGGCGATCGCAATCGCCCTGATCCTTGGAACCATTTTCTGCCAAAGCCGCCATGCGGCGATCTATGCCGTCGCCGCGCAAAATTTCGCGACAAATAATGCTGCGGAAAGTTCGGCTGCGCAAACCGGCACAACCCAGAGCAGCGGACATACCGAAGAGACGCACCCATCGTATTCGCGGCCGGATTCGGCCTCGGTCGATCCTTCCGAGCAAGCGAAATTGGGAGGCGCGCTATTCCAGCAAAATTGCGCCTTCTGTCATGGCCGCGATGCTGCCGGTGGAGAAACGGGTCCGGACCTGACGCGCTCCAAACTGGTGGCGCAGGATGTTGCCGGAGACAAGATCGCCGAAGTACTGCGACTGGGACGGCCGGAGAAAGGCATGGCGCCGTTCACGTTTTCTGCTACGGAAGTCGCGGAGTTGGTCGCGTTTATTCATGAGCAGCGCTCCCAGGCAAAACTCCACAATGGCAGCCGTCGTGGCGTTGACGTGGCTGACCTGCAGACGGGAAATGTTGCGGAGGGCAAGCAGTATTTCAACGGCGCGGGTGGTTGCGCCTCCTGTCATTCACCCACCGGAGACCTGGCGGGCATCGCCTCTCGTTACGAAGGTTTGGAGCTGGAAGAGCGAATGCTGTATCCCGAGGGCGCAAAGAGCACAGTGACGGTTACATTATCGTCCGGGAAGACCCTGAAGGGCACGCTGGCGTATCTGGATGAGTTCACGGTAGGACTGCGCGATGCGGACGGAACCTATCATTCGTGGCCTGTCAGCAGCGTTCGCTACTCCGTTTCCTCCCCGGTTGAGGCGCATGTTGCGCAATTTCCTAAATACACCGATGCCGACGTTCATAACCTGATGGCATATCTGCAAACGCTGCGTTAGCGCGAGTGAATTTCGATCCGATGCAATTTGAGAAAAGGTTTCTGATGGAGATGAAGTTTTTGAAGCGTGCCTGGTTGATCGCCGCAAGCGTGTCGATGACGTCTGCAATTTTCTCTTCGGCCTTGATGGCACAGGGAGTGGATGCATCGATGCTGCGGAATCCTCCTGCGGACAGCTGGCCAACCTATCACGGCGACTATTCCGGACGACGCCACAGCAAACTGACGCAAATTTCGCGCGCCAATGTTGGAGATCTTGCGCTGGCTTGGGCGTTTCAGACGGGACAGACGGAGACACTCAAGTCTTCTCCGCTGCTGGTGGATGGAATTTTGTATTTCACGGTGCCGGAGAATGTTTGGGCCGTGGATGCACGCTCCGGCCATATGATCTGGCACTACATGAACCCTCCGACGAAAGGCGATCATATTGGAAATCGCGGCGTGGGGATGTACAAAAATTGGCTATACTTCCTTCTTCCCGATGGACATTTATTGTGTCTCGACGCGAGGAACGGTCACGTGCTGTGGAAGGTCGAAGTCGCCGATGTCAGCAGAGGCTACTGGACAACGATGGCGCCGCTGGTAGTGGGCGATCACGTGATCATCGGCGTTTCGGGTGACTTTGATAATTTGGCTGGGTACCTGCGAGCGATTGATCCAGAGACAGGCAAGACGCAATGGCAATGGGATAGCACTGCACCACCGGGAACGCTGGGGAAGACAACCGGCGGGATGACCTGGATGACGGGCACGTACGATCCAGAATTGAATCTGATTTTCTGGGGCACGGGCAATCCAACTCCGGTGTTGAACGGCTCGACGCGACCCGGCAACAACCTGTACACATGCAGTATCGTCGCCGTCAATCCGGATACAGGCAAGCTGGCATGGGCGTTTCAGGTATCGCCGCACGATACGCATGATTGGGATGCAGTGGAGATTCCGGTGCTGGTCGATGGAGAATTTCATGGGCAGCCGCGCAAGATGGTGATGCAGGCCTCTCGCAACGGATATTTCGTGGTCGTCGATCGCACCAATGGAAAAAATCTGCTGAGCGTTCCGTATGGGCCGGTGAACTGGTCATTGGGCGTCGACAAGAACGGAAACCCGATTCCAAATCCTAAGAAGGAGCCTGCGCCTGACGGCCGATTGATTGCGCCCGATGAAGGCGGCCTAACTAACTATCGTTCGCCGAGTTTCGATCCGCAGACAGGATTGTTTATTGTCGATGCGCATCCCAGCTATAGCCTGTATTTTGCAAAGCCCGCCGACGGCAACTACGGATGGGCCGGCGCGGATTACGGCCTGTGGGGCAAAGGCGTCATCGAGGCGATCGATTATAAGACGGGAAAAATTCGCTGGACGCATGAAGGCGGTCGAAACGGGGATGGCGCGGGTGTGATGACGACAGATTCCGGGCTGACCTTTACCGGCGACGAATACGGCAACCTTCTGGCGATCGACACGCGGACCGGAAAAACCTTGTGGCACGCAGGCACGGGCGCAGGGATGCAGACTTCGCCGATCACGTATGAGTTGGATGGACGGCAATACGTGGTGACGGGAAGCGGATCGGTATTATTTGCCTGGGCACTCCCGTTGCATTCGACAAAAAAAAGCGCGTCGCTCAGGTAGACTGCGGGCCATTAAGACGGTCTGCGGTGGCCCCAGGTGTCGCCTGCACCAGCGATAAATCTCGTCCCAGGCTAGTCATATCGAAGCCCGAGGGAGAGACTTTATTGCCGCACACCCAATCGGCGCTGAGGACCGCGAACAACTCCACGTTGTAGCGGCTGAAAAAATCCCAGCTCATCACTTTCAGGGCGCCCCAGGTAACAACGTACACGCCCTCTTCTCCATAGCCGATCGCCGTCACGCAGTGACCATTTTCTGCCTGCGGCGCGGCGTCTTCGGGTGACACTGTGTTCGGAATTGCCCATGGAATCGCAGGCCACCCGTTTGGATCGCCGGCCAATACAAACTTGGGCAGATCCAACCCGATATACGCGCTGCCGAAAAGGTGAACGATGCCGCGCACTTCGTCTGCCTTGCGTTCATGCGCCTTCACAAATGAGTGGACGCGATGATTGCCGATGCCGTTTTTTCGCCAGTATTTCAGCGCACTCAGCATGGAGACAGGATCCATCAGGCGGTCGCCGGTCAAGTGGGCATGGGCGCGGATGATATCCGCATCGCTCAGGAAAACGCCTTGCTGGTTGGCCGCCGTCCAGTGATGCACCATGTGGCCGGCCGCGGCGGAGGTACAGCAGTTGAATTGATTGTTCGCCAGCATGGGCCAGGTCGTTGTGGTTTCCAGCATCTCCTTGGGCGGCGGAGTCGGCAAGGATGTGATGGCAACATAATCTGCCAGGTGCAGGGTTCTAGGATCGTGTTTCGACTGGACTCTGCCGAGTTTCATTGTGCCTCCTATGCGTAGAAGGATGTGCAAGCTTCATGCGGTCGAGCAATTTCTGGTAACGGGGATGAGAGTGCAGCTTTCGCAGGCTCGGCAGCACGGTAATGTGGGCAGCCAGGATGTCATGCATATCGGCTGCTTTCTCCAGCCAGGTGAAGGCCAGCTCCTGATCGCCGGCAGCCATTGCAGCCAACGCGATGGCTACCGGCATGCGATTCCCTTGATTCGCCAGGTCGAGCAGTTGGGAAAGAATCCCTCGCGCCTTATCACGATTGCCGTTTTCCGCATGGGCTTCGGCAAGCCAGCCCATCAGAACAGGCATGCGGCTATGTTCGATACCGCGCTCGAAAGTGGTAACCGCTTCAGGGGTTCTTCCGGAATGGAGCTGCGCCATGCCCAGCGAATAATACAGCTCAAAATAATGCGGTGAAGCCGTCAAAGCTGTCTGCGCCAGTAGGATGCTGCTGTCGTGGTCGCCCAGATAGGTCCGCAGCAAGGCTTCCGCAGCGAGCAAGCGCGTCGACAAGGGATCATAGCTGAGTCCGATGCGTGTCTGCTCCAGCGATTCCTGCAGCAATCCCTGAGTTAGGAGATGGGCGGCATACAGGTAGTACGATTCGCCGCGCTGGGGACGCAACTCGATTGCTTTTTCGATATGCGCGCGTCCTTCGGCCCAATTCCAATCGTAGAACTGCAACACGGATGCAAGCGCCAGGTGACCTTCTGGAAGGTTGGGATCAAGCGCGATCGCCTGGAGCGCAGAGGTGCGTGCATGGGGCCATGCTTCATCGGGAGACATCAGGCCAACAAATCCTTGCAGACAATAAAAGTCTGCCATGCCGGCGTGGGCAGCGGCAGAGTCAGGATCGAGATCGAGAGCCTGCTCGAAATATCGTCCGGCAAGCGCGACATCCTCGATCGATCTTTGTTCCCAGTGATAGCGACCTTTTAGGTACGCATCGTAAGCCCCAGTCTGCATTGGCGTGCGGGTCGGAAGTTCGACGCGATGCAGAGTGAGCGCCAGTCTTTCCTGCAACGCGGAAACCACGGCGCGTGCGAGTTCGTCCTGCAGTTCGAAGACATCTGGATTCTCGCGGTCGAAGCGGGAAGACCAGATATGGAATCCCTTGCGTACATCGGAGAGTTGCATGGTGACGCGAATGCGCGGGCCGGAACGGCGAACGCTGCCCTCTAGAATTACATCGACATCCAGAGACTTCCCAATTTCGCGAATATTCTGATGCTTGCCTTTGAAGGAGAAGACAGAGCTTCGCGAGACGACGTGCAAGCCCGGAAGTGTTCCCAGGGCGTTAATCAGCTCATCGGTCAGGCCATCGCTGAAATATTCATTTTCCGGGTCGGAGCTGACATTCTGCATGGGCAGAACGGCGATCGAAGAAGTTCCCAGCTGCTCTTGCTGGTGCGATGGCGCAGACATTTTCGCTGACGCGTTAGAAGCAGGCGCACCCAAGTTTTGTCTCGCGACCTCTGCAGGGGCGGCAAAACCGGACATTACTGTAGAAGTGCGCGTGAGGGACGAGTGATTGGCGGACGTGCCGGTCGCGGAGGTACCCGGCTCACGGCTTTCAGTCAGCAAGGCAAGAATATCCGCTGCTGAGGCGTGGCGCTCGTGCGGATGTAGCCGCAGTGCACCCATGACTGCTCGATGAATGGAGTCGTGCAGATCGGGGCGGGCATGGTGCAGCGGAACATAGCGACCAGACGCAATCGCGGACATCGTGGCGGATTGTGTTGCCTGCTTGAATGGTGAATGTCCCACCGCCATTTCATACAGCACAACACCTAAGGCCCAGATATCCGCACGATAGTCGACTGACTCGCCGGCAAGCTGCTCCGGAGGCATGTAGGACAGCGTGCCCATGATTTTATGCGGGGCAGTGAAGTGCTGCTGATGAACGAAGCGGGAAAGTCCGAAGTCCAGAATTTTTACGGTGCCGGAGTTCAGCAGGAAAATGTTTCCCGGCTTGATGTCTCGATGGACAATGCCTGACATGTGAGCGGCATGCAGCCCGGATGCGGTCTGGCGGCCGATGTCTCGGATGCGCGCACTATCGATGGGGCCATCCAGGATCAACTCCGCAAGAGTTTGGCCGCGATAGTAGGCCATCACCAGCAGCAGAGAGCCATTGGGAGCCGTTTCGACGGTGTAGATCGTGCACAGGTTAGGATGGTCGATGGCAGACGCGGCACGGGCCTCGCGCAGAAATCGTTCGCGCATCTCTACATCTTCTGAGATAGCCGGCTGCAGCACCTTGATGGCAACGGTGCGTTCGAGCCGGATGTCCTGAGCCTCGAAGACGACACCCATGCCGCCTTCTCCCAGCTTGCGGACAAGGCGATACTGCAGGAGTTTGTCTCCGGGATTGAAGGCCATCTGCATATCAAAGCTCTCTGGACGCAGACGCAAGTGCGATGCGGGGAGCAGTAAAGATGGTTGCAGCACCGGCGGGATCGGAGATGCGGTCGAAGTGCTCCAGAACATCGGAAAAAACATTTTCCAGGTGCGCCACGGTAGCAATAGCGCTGACGGAAATCAGATCCTGGTGATGCTGCGTTAGCGGCAAAGCATCCAAAGTCGCGTCGAATTCGGCAACATGATCCGGATCCAGCCTGGCGTGCATCACGTGGGCGGACATGGAGGTGAGTGCAATGCCGGTGCGCCGGGACACGGCCTCCAGGAATTCCATGGATGCCGGTTCTTCCAGCACGGCAATGTATCCCAGGAACGCGATCGGGTGCACGTGAAACATCCAGTAATACTGCACGCCCACCAGCGCGGCCACGCTTGCATATGGCAGCCGCTGCAATGCAAGATTGCGTGGGATGCCGAGGGATGCAAGATCATCGAGTAGCCACTGTTCGTGGCCGGACTCTTCTTCGGCGTGTTCCAGATAATACGTAGACAGCCAGGCGGCGATAGTATCCCCCGTGGGCGCAACGACACATCGCTCGGCGGCTACACGCATCGCGGGGGAAGAGCTGGCAGTAACCCCATAGATGGCAAACAGAAACTCAGGGTAAAGCTCGCCCAACCTGGGGTGAAACCACACATCGCGAATCAGCGAATCGAGCCGTCCCCGAACAAGGGAAATCATTTCGCGCAGGCGTCCACTATGCGTCATCATCCCGTCTCCCCAGCGGCCATGGCGCTCCTCGGAACTGTGTGAATCACTCGCTGCGAGTTCCTGGCTAGATCATCACTGTTCCCATGCGATGGGAATCTCCGTCTTGCACCTTGCGCTGGAAAAAAGAATCTCCCAGCTTGGCGCGCACCGAAATGAGCGCGTCGATTTCCGCCGGGCTGAGTGCGTTCACACTCTTGATTTCGTCATCTGTGAGGGGGATGTGGGTTTGAACCAGGCCAGCTTGTTGAAGCCTCTCTACATTCGTCATTGCAGTCCTCTCGAGGTTGTTGTGCAGTCCAAGTCCATTACGGCGCACCCAACACAACCGAATGTTAGCACACAAATCTGCGAATGATTCGCGTTCGCAGTGACTAGATGATGGCCGCTAACAGCGCGGGAACATGGACGTTATCCATGCTTTCAGGGGAGAGCGCTTCGATCGACTCGAACACGGATTGGGCAGGAGTCGAGGCGGTGAAACGCCGTGCCAGCGCGCGTCCCGAACCGGTCGCGAGGGTGCGGCTGCCCGGCAAAATAGTCAGGCGAGGGACGTGCAGTTGCAGAATCGCGCTCAATTCGGCACGCAAAACGGCCGGTGGCAGGTTGCGACTGTTATGGGATTGAAGCTGGGCAACAATGGCGTTGCGCCGCCGGTAGAAGGAGCGCAGATTTTGCGGCTCAAGCGACCGGCTGAGAAGGCATCCATAGGTAAGCGTGTCGCGAAGCACGATGCGCGGGGCGTGCCGATTCTCCAGAACTGAGCGCCATTGCGAACCGGGCGTGAGAAGCGTTGTGCGGGCGCGAATCAGCAACTCGGCGGCATGGCGATAGCCATTCAACATTTGCGGCAGGGCGGCGAGAGGCGTGGTCTGCGTGGGGGCGTTACCGTGGTCGACAAGTTCCGCGCCCACGGGCGTAACCTGGTAGCTCCCATCCGTTGACAGCGACCACGCCGGAAGCCGGATCCCCGACACAGGGGCTGCGTGGCCAAACAAGCCGGAGACGTCCGGTAGGTCTGAAGGTTGCTTGTGCGGGAGCAAGCCAGTGCTGAGGATCGCTTCCAACACGTCG
This sequence comes from uncultured Acidobacteriota bacterium, assembly GCA_963821145.1. GTDB lineage: Bacteria > Acidobacteriota > Terriglobia > Terriglobales > Acidobacteriaceae > JAKAAZ01. Next base: position 88,423 of record CAWGCV010000017.1, on the reverse strand, counting down.
GAAATGGCGGCTTGCGTCGGCGAAGAATTCTCACCGTGGATCGGAGGCAGGATGGGCGTCGCAAAACACTCGGCGTCGGTCACGGCTGGCCCCGAGGGAGTCGCGATGATGTTCGCAAGATGCAGGTCGCTCAGACGGGTATGCTGCGCAAGGCAAAGCATCGCTCCGGCGGCGTGCCAATAGTCGATCGCGGCTGAGGGTGGTGCACCCGGAAAGTTCTCTTCTGAAAAAACCGATGCTGCCCAGCCATAGCCGCTGCTGAGATCGCTTGGCAACGCGCGCACTGCGGGAAGTTGAAGGTGCGGATCGAGGCGAGCGATCGCGCTGAGCAGCGCATGCCAGAGCCACTCCCCGGTGAGCGGACGCGGCTTGTAATACAGACAGACGCCCCCGCGAAAACAGACGCGCAGCACGAAATGACCGCCGGCGTGCGTGTCCGACGCGGTTCCGGAGATGGATTCGATGGGCGGTAGCTGACCACATTGCAGCGCCGTAGCCAACCATGACTGATCGCGATGCAGCCGCTGAAGAAATATGGCGACAGCCGCAACCCGCTCCGAAACAGCGTTGCGCATCAGCGGCGGCAGCAACGGGAATTCGCGGGTGATTTCGCTGGCGGACGGTTCGCCAGACGCGATGTCACCAACGCCGACAACCTGGGTAAAGATGCCGGTGAGCCTATTTTTGAGAAGCGGAAGCAGGGAGTCTAATGGAACGGGTTCGCCCTGAAACAAGCAATGCTGCTGGGGAATACGTTGGTTCAGCAGATGCCGTGCCTGCGCGAGCCAGGGTTCGAGCAGCAATTCCATGGCCGGCGGTAAGCTTTGGCACTCCTGTGGCCGGAGCGTGCCTTGATATCCCAGGACGAGCAGACGGCCAGTGTCACGCTGGTCACTCGAGGATTCCATCTTTATGGATTCACGCATGCGGAAATTTCATGGGTTCCAGGGGCGCTGCGTAGAATCTGCTGCCGGCTGCTCGGGGAGAGTGTCACTGACAACTTCCGTAGCAGACCTCAAGCAGGGTGCAATCGTCGCTCGCGGGTGCGGTATCCATAAAGCGCTGCACCTGCTGAAAAATATCCTGAACGCTACCGCCCTGTCGAACAGAAGATTCAAGCCGAGCATCGCCGAAGAATTCTCCCGCCGGATCTTCCGCTTCGGTGACACCGTCGGTATAAACAATCACCCGCTCGCCAGGTTCGACATGAATCGTATCGGAAGCGTAGACGGCGTCGGGCATTAAACCCACGGGAAGATTCCCGTTGGGGAGGACGTGGATTTCGCCGGCCCCGTGCCGGAGCGGCGGCACGTGCCCGCAGTTGAGATATTCGACAGAGCCATCGGGCGACAGCTTCAGCAGGATCAAGGTCGCGTATTTTGAGATCGACTTTTCGCAAATATATTTGTTGGAGAACATGGCAATCTGCGGCAGCGACACCCCTGCCAGCACCTGGGCATGCACCAGTCCCTGCAGCGTGGAGGCCAGCAACGCGGCGGAAACTCCTTTCCCAGAAATGTCCGCGAGGACGACATAGAGCGCGTTGTCGGTGGCGATGACATCGTAGAAATCGCCGCCGATCTCCTTGCAGGGAACGCTGTGAGCGAGAACCCGCGCGTAAGACAGCTCCGGAATTCGCACGGTCATCAGTCCCTGCTGGATCGCGGCCGCAATGCCTAGCTCTTCGCGATAGCGGCGGGCGGATTCCTCGGCACTGGCGAGAGATGCATTTTCGACCAGCACTGCAGCCTCCATCGCAATGGTCTTTAACAGATCGCTGTCGACGCGCATCATTCTTTGCCGCTGCTTGCGGCTGTCGAGATAGAGAATTCCGAGAATTTCCGAGAGCGGAGAGTGTGGATCGCTGGTGCGTTTACGCAGCGGGATGCAGATGACAGTGCGAAGACTCTGCGCCACAATGCTCGCCGACGGAGAGCCCGCTTCCGCAGAAAGCGTGTCAGTCACAATGAAGTCCGAGGCGCTGTGAATCGCCTGCTGAATGGCGGAGTGCGAAATGGTGGAGTCGTCTTCGAGCGGCTCCATCCGAATGTTTCGTCCGACGGATAACTGCAGATTGCCGGCGGGATCTTTCAGGAAGACATATCCGCGTTCCACCTCCGTCAGGTGCATGGTGGTTTCAAGCAGGGAGATGAGAATCTCGTGAACGGCGCCCACCATATTCAACTTGCGTGCTGCATCGAGAAACCAGCTCAGCTTTTCCAGGTCCGACGTCGGCTGCTCGCGATGCAGCAGTCCACTGAGCACGGAAGTTGTGTCGTCCGCCTTGCCAAATCGCAGCAGCGGACCCTGCAGCGTACCCAGCCGGATGACATCGTTCGGTATTAACGTCTGACGTTCGACGCGCTTGCCATTGATGTAGCTGCCGCTCTTGCTGCCACAGTCGACCAGGTGGAACTGGCCCCCTTCATAGACGATCTCCGCGTGATTGCGCGAGATATAGGGATAAGGCAGCACCAGGTCACGATCGGGAGAGCGTCCAATCGTAAATGGAGAGTGAGCCATGACTGCCTCACGCTGGGAAGATCCATCGACCAGCAGCAAAAGCGTGTTGGGTGTGGGCAGCATCGTAGTCCCCATCTTAAACCGGGGAACAGCTCGGTCAGCGATGGAGATGATTTCGGATTTGTGTGGTGGCGGCGAGTGGAATCGAACCACTGACCTACGGGTTATGAGTCCGTCGCTCTAACCATCTGAGCTACGCCGCCAATTTGGAGTGGAGAACTATCGAGGCCGCGAATTCGTCGTCCATTGGGCCCGCTGCAATGCGATTCGATCTACCAACAGCCGGCAAGCCACTTGCGAACATCTGCATGGACGACATTGCGAACGAACCGGGCACGCAACTAACAGGGTAGCATTTGCAGGCGCAGCAGCAAAGCGGCGCAACCGACGGTGTCTGGTAGAAGGTGGGCGGCTGGAGCGTCCGCCGCTTGCCGGCACCGTGGCCGCGATTGCGCGCGGCGACGCCCAAGCTGAGAAAGCCTATTTTGAGCGTCGCCACGATCCGGGTCATTGTGCCAAAGGCCGGCTCTCAACCGGTTGTGTGCTGTCGTCGCCGCAGCTCACTTGCTTTCATCACTTCAGTCATATCCCCGGCTGGCCGAATCTCCCAAATGTTGCCATAGGTCAGCGACGGATGCTGGCCGATGAGTTGTACAGCGTGATTCATGTCCCGCGCCTCAAGCACGAGAATGCCGCCGAGTTGTTCCTTGGTTTCCGCATAGGGACCGTCGGTGGTCGTCACTTTACCGTTCTTCCGATAGAGGGTCAGGGCGGTTTCCGGCCCCTGAAGCGCTTCTCCACCAGCCCAGTGCCCATTCGCTCGGAGATGGTCGTCATAGTCCAAACAGGTATCGAACATGGCGTTTCGCTCGCTCTCCGTCATGCCATCGAATTTGCTTTTGTCGTAGTAACCCAAACAAATGTATTTCATCCATTCCTCCTTGTTTTCCAGTGGCTCAAAAAGCCGCAGCTCATTGTCACTGTTATCAGGTAGTCGTTCAGCAGACCGAATTTCGACATGCACTCCAATTTTTTGTGCGATGCGTGCGCCTGTGGCACAGGCGTGAATCGTGTTTCTCCATCCAGAAACACGGACGGCTGCCATTCGCGAGAAGTCGCCGTATTTGATTTTCCTGTCAGTCCGGCATCGTTAAAAACGCGCGCACCTCAACCGGCGCTCGACAGGCGATCACGGCCTTGCGACCCCACGCCAGTGCCTCGTCCATGTCAGCCGCTTCCAGAATCCAGAAACCACCGATGTGCTCCTTGGTTTCCAGGTACGGTCCATCGGTGATGAGCACACCTCCGCCAGGCTGCTTGCGCAATGATTTCGCGTGAGGCACCGATTGCAGGCCGCCGGCGAAGACCCTCGCGCCCGCAGCTTCCATCTCTTCATTCAGCACGCCGATATCGTGCATCATCGCTTCGCCCTCTGTGGATGGGTCGTAGTTGTCGGGATGGTGAATCGCAACCAAATACTGCGCCATGAATTTCTCCTTTTTATCCTGGGATGATCTTCGGACAGCTTGTGTGGCCGCCTTCACAATCGAAACGAACGGCCGGAGTGAAACTCTACAGCTCGGCCAAGAATTTTCGCGCAGGCCCTAGTGATGATGCGCGGCACCGGAGCCTGCGTGATATTCCGTTCCGTCTGCCCACCGTTGCACGACCACCACGAACTGCGTCAGGTGCTCCACGGGGTCGGCAACAGCGATGACGGGGGAGCCCGGCAGATTCGCTCCCCAATTTGCGGGGTTGAAATCCGTATAGAAAAACATCAGGTGAGAAGGCCAGTGGGGATGACTGTCGCCGCCGAACCCTTCCTTCCCCATCATGTAGCACATGGCCCCAGGCTCCATCGGCGGCAATTCTTTGTTGGCGATGGCAGCGGTGATCGACTGACTCATCTGCGTGGGCGTGCGTCCTGCCAGTCCCCACTCGGTCTCTTTGGTGAGGTGGACAAGGTAAGAACGAGCCGCCGCCGCATTCACACACATGGGAACCCGCACTTTCGGATTCCAGTAGTCAGCATCGGCTGCGGATGTCCAGCCTCGCCCGACGATACACACAAAGCCGTTCGTGCCCTTAATCGCCGTTTCGAAACCATGCCGCGTAAGTACCTGTACCTCCGCATTGCGCGCGATCGATTCAGGCGCTGCAGTGCGCGCCAGGGCAATCTCCGCATTCCGATCCGCCATCAGGTATTGGTCGACAGGAGCCATCTTCGTGTGCTTCGTCCCGGCCGCCTGTGCCATTGCTCCGCGCGCCATACCGATCACAACCAGCAGCGCGAATCCTATCGCGATTGCATTCATCTTCTTGAGCATTGTTTTCCTCCTTGGAACGGGTCTCTTCTATCGGGCCACGATCGCATCGCGATGACTTGGGTGGCCGCTCTGCCGCGACACTTTCCGCTTTCTGCTACACAGCTTTGCCAGTGGCGAATGCCTTGCGCAGCGCAGTCTTCCAGCTCGCGCTGAATTGTTTGGAGACTTCGGCGTTCGGCACCAGGACATCGAATCCGTGGAAGGCACCGGGCTCGACGAGGAGTTCCGTAGCAACTCCGGCATTGACGAGCCGACGCGCGTACTCCATGTCTTCGTCGACGAACAAGTCGATCGAGCCCACGCCAATCCACGCAGGCGGCAGGCCGGCAACGCTCTCTACGCGGGCGGGGACAGCGCCTGCCGGCACCTTGGACGAGCCTGCGGGAACACCGAGCAGCGAGCTCCACGCTAAACGATTGGCACTTGCAGTCCAGATAAAGTGGCCAATGGCTGGCGGCATGGCGCGGGTGCTGCCCGTTCGGTCGTCCAGCTGGGGATAGACCAGCAGCTGGAAGGCGATGGGAACTTCGTTGCGGTCGCGAGCGTGAATTGCGAGGTTGGCCGCGTGGCCGCCGCCTGCGCTTTCACCGCCCACGGCAATTTTGGAGCGATCAATGCCGAGCTCGGCTGCATGGGCGTGAACCCATTTCAGCGCGGCGTAATTATCCTCCAGCGAACCGGGATAGTGCGTCTCAGGAGCCAGCCGATAGTCGACCGAGACGACGACACAGTGGCAATCCGTCGCGATCCCCTGCAGCAGCGGCATCCACATGGGATCGTTCATGATGAAGCCACCACCATGCATGTGCAGCAACACCGGCTTGTTTTTCTCTGACGGCGCAGGATCGACAATCCAGAGACGAACCTCGGGTGCTCCTGGCGGTCCGGGAATGTGCCGCTCCACAGGCTGCGGTGCGGGAGCAGGCAAGGGCGGCATGCCAGGCATCTGCCGGAACTTGACGACCATGTCCATGGAGAGGTCATAGGCGGGGAACTGCTTGAGCGTAGGAACAAGTTCCGGATCGACAACGGAATATGGGTCCGTAATTGCCGGCGAAGTTTCCGGGCGCGAGGCTTGCTCCGCCTGCGCCAGCGTAGCTGCAGGCGACAGTCCCATCGCCAGACCAAGTCCGGCAGTCCGGATTGCGAAGTCGCGACGAGTGAATTGATCGATCATGTGAGTGGTTTTCTCCTCTTGAAAATTCGCTATGAGTCTCCACGTTCCGGTTTCGCCGGCCGCGTGCCTACTTCTTGACCCGCGATGGGTGTGGCGTGCCATTCGGCAGGCTGCTGTAGGGGATCTCGCGCACTTCACCCATCATCGGGCCGGCGGCGGCGCACTTGCGGGCCCACCCCAACGCCTCCTCCATGTCAGCGGCTTCCAAAATCCAGAAACCACCCACGTGCTCCTTGGCTTCCGAGTACGGACCATCGGTGATGAGCAATTCTCCACTGGGGCTTGTTCGCAGCGCCTTCGCCTGGCTGGCTGGAGCAAGGCCGGCAGCCATGAGCCTGGCGCCGGCAGCGATCAACTCTTCATTGAGGTCGTTGATCGCCTGTATGGTCGCTTCGGTCATTGTCGATGGGTCAAAGTTGTCGGGTAGGTAATTCGTCAACAAATATTGCGGCATGATGTCTCCTTTGTGATGGACCGGTAATTGGAAAGGCCGTTTTTCCTGCCTTCACGATATAGTCGAACGGCCGCACAGGAATTCGACACATCGACGAAGAAAATTTTGCTTTTTCTCGATTTTTACGAGTTTTGATTCAGTTCCCGCAGCCGCCCCGCGAGAAAACGGCGCTCCGGTTCCTGCCGCGCCAGGGCGAGTGCCGTCTCGTAGGAAGCGCGGGCTTCGGGAATCCGCCCTAATCTGCGGCACATGTCCGCCCGGGCGGAGTGCGCGAGATGGTATCTCGCAAGTTCCTCTCGAGCCAACAAGTCATCGATTAGTCCAAGCCCCTGCTCAGGCCCCTCGCACATGGCGATGGCAATCGCGCGGTTCAGCTCGACAACCGGGGAGGGGTGGATACGCAGCAGCTGATTGTAGAGCAGTGTGATCTGACGCCAGTCAGTCGATGCCGGCGCGGTAGCCTCGGCATGAACCGCCGCAATGGCCGCCTGCAGCGTGTAGGCACCAAAGCGGCGCGATGCAAGAGCGTTTGCGGTGAGCGAAATGCCTTCGGCGATCTGATCCCTGTTCCACAAAGAGCGATCCTGGTAGTCCAGCAAGATCAAGTCTCCGTCAGCAGAGGTTCTGGCGGCGCGGCGCGACTCCTGCAGCAACATCAGCCCCAGCAGGCCGATCACTTCGGGTTCTGGAAGCAAATCGACGAGCAGCCTGCCCAGGCGGATGGCTTCGCGACTCAGTTCGGCTCCTGTTACCTCGGCCGAATAGCCCTCATTAAAGATGAGATATACGACCAGAAGCACGGTTCCCAACCTGGCCTGCAGTTCTTGCGATGCGGGCACCTGGTAAGGAATCGCCTTGTCGCGGATGACGGCCTTGGCGCGCACGATGCGCTGCGCGAGCGTCGCCGGCGTCACCAGAAAGGCGCGGGCAATCTCCTCGGTTGTCAGGCCGCAAACTTCACGCAGGGTGAGCGCGACCTGCGCCTCCGGCGCCAGGACGGGATGGCAGCAGGTAAAAATCAGCCGCAGGCGATCGTCCTCGATTTCCTCATCCTCGAAGGGAGCGGCGTTGACGCGCGATTCTATGTGAGCGATCAGTTCGGTCTGGGCTTCATCGAAGCGCGCGCGTCGGCGCATTCCGTCGATAGCCTTGAAGCGCGCGGTGGAGATGAGCCACGGGCGCGGTTTTTCCGGTATGCCAGTCTGGGGCCACGAGTCCAAAGCAGCGGCAAACGCCTCGTGCATGGCCTCTTCCGCAATATCGAGATCTCCCAGCAGACGCGCGAGCGTAGCAAGAATTCTGCCCGATTCAGACCGGTAAAGCGTCTCTATGGTTCGGCCGATCTCTTCGGGAACATTGTGCGGCATGCACGTCAAACTACCAAACGAACGGACTCCATACAACTGCGGCTGGTCGCTGTTTATCGACAATTCAAGAAGCGGTCGATGCGCTGATAGAGGGCGGGCTGAGCCGGTGCATCAAAGGCGGGCGGGCAGCTATCGGCAGAAAGAATTTGCTTTAGACTCAGATTTGCATGCCCACACCTTCCAATTTGGCCGCCGCGCAAGTGATTGGCGTCATCCCGGCGCGTTTGGCGTCGACGCGTTTGCCGCGCAAAATTCTGCGCGACATCGCAGGCAAGCCGATGCTGGCCTGGGTCTATGAAGCTGCGTCGAAAGCGGGCGTATTCGATCGCCTGATTGTCGCGACGGATGCGGTGGAAGTCGCTGACCTTTGCAAGGCCAGCGGATGGGAATGCCGGATGACATCTTCGAACCTGGCCAGTGGAACCGACCGCGTGCACGCCGTGGCGCAAGAGTTGGGCCGGGAAAACAGCCGGGATCAATCGAATGATATTTTCGTCAATATTCAGGGGGATGAGCCATTGCTGCGGGCGGAACATTTCCATGCGCTGCTGCTTCCCTTCCAGCGCGCGGAGGTGGATGTTTCGACGCTGCGGACGCGATGCGCTGCCGAGGAGATCGGCAATCCGAACGTGGTGAAGGTAGTCGTCGATGCCAATGGCACGGCGCTCTATTTTTCGCGCGCGACAATCCCATTCGACCGCGATGGCAATGCCGGCGCCAGCATTCCGTATTGGAAACACCTGGGCCTGTACGCGTACCGGAAACACATTCTCGATCGCTTCCCTGGCCTGCCCAGCAGCCAGCTGGAGACGGTGGAGCGGCTGGAGCAATTGAGGCTGCTTGAAAATGGAATTGCCATCCACGTAGAGCCGGTGGAGCACGACACGATCGGCGTCGACACGGAAGCCGATCTGGAAACGGCTGCGGCAGTTTTGCGCCGGCGGGAGCGGCAGCCGATTGCGCCCTGAAGAATTTGCTCGTGGGGCCGCCCGCGCCAGACGAAACCCAACGGTTCCGATACACTAAATGCTGGAGATCAGGATGAATCTGTTTTGCTTTCTTCCTCCTCAGGTGGCTTGCCGCCGCCTGAAGCTGGGAGTGTATTTGTGCGCTGTTTTCATGGCAACATCCATGCTCGGGCTGGCGCAGTCGCAGTCCAGCAGCAGCGACACCACCAACAGTAACGGCGCCACCCCGACGATTAATAATCCGCAGAATCACAACGTGAGCACGGGAAACTACATCCCGCCACCGCCGCCCTCGGGCCCGGATGTGTACTACAACCATCGTTGGGATTTATATGGCGCTGCCACGTACACAAATTTTCTAGCGGGCCCACAATTATTGCAGCGTTCCAACATGGGCGGATGGGAAGCAGCCGCCACCTACTGGCTGGGATGGCACTGGGGCATGCTGGCAGATGCGCGCCAATACATTGGAACCTCCGGCGTGTTTCCCAATAGCGATGGCGCAGGGCAACCGCCGAACTGCACACCGTTCTCGACCACCTGCAACAACAATCCAACCATCACCGGCCCCCGCATTATGCAGTACTACTTTATGGCGGGACCGGAGTATCGCATGATTCGTCGCGCCAAGGCATCGGCCACGGTGCATGCGACGTTCGGACAGGCGTGGGGTATTTTCGACGCTGCTACACTGCATGGTCTGAATGTGCAGACGATCGGATTATTTGCGACGCAATGGACCTTTGCCAGCGCCATCGGCGGCACGTTCGATTACAACTACAGTCCGCGGATCGCGTTTCGCGCGCAGCCGGAGCTGTTGATGACTCGCTATGGCGGAACCTTCCAGCAGAATTTTGGATTTTCCGTGGGTCCAATCTTCCGCCTGGGGCACCTGGACACGTCCGGCGGAGCGACTCCATCTGGCGGCAAACATTGGCACTTACATAACCCGCTGCATAAGTGACCAAAGGGCTGCTCCTTCGGTACTTTGACACTACATCGTCCAAGAATCAATATCTCAATCAGAAGCGGATTGGAATTTAGGCCCTCCCCCCTATCTCCAGTCTCAATTCCTTCCGCTTTCCTCACTCCCCCTTACAACTCAATGAACGGCCTCGAAGCGCAAAACAGCGCCGAGCCGCGTCCGGCTGGTGGGATGCAGCTTTTCGATCGAAATAAACGCGCAGGCAAAACTGCCTCCATCGGGTGCAGGCAGTTTCGCGCGTGTGATTGTGTCAGGGTTTATGCCAGTTCGTAGCCGGCGAAGAAATAGCCGATTTCAAAGGCAGCGGTATCTTCTCCATCCGAACCGTGAATCGTATTCTCTTCAATGCTGCCGGCAAACTTTTTGCGGATTGTGCCTTCTTCCGCGTTTGCGGGGTTGGTGGCGCCCATCAGTTTGCGCAGGTCGGCGATGGCATTTTGTTTTTCCAGCACCATCACGAAGATGGGGCCGGAAGACATGAAGTCCGTCAGCGAATTGAAGAATGGACGCTGGGCATGGACCGCATAGAATCCTGCAGCCTGCTGTTTGCTGATCGAAATGCGCTTGATGGCAGCCAGGTGGAAGCCGGCGGCCTCAATCATGGCGAGAACGGCGCCGGTGTGGCCCTTGCGGACCGCATCCGGCTTGATGATGCTAAACGTGCGTTGCAATTGAAACTCTCCTTGAGCTGTTGAAGATTTTATTTTTCCCTATGCCTTGCCGATGACCTGGGCGAGGGTTTCGCCAATCAGTGCCGGCGACTTGACGACGTGGATGCCGGCGGCTTCGAGCGCCTTCATCTTATCGGCAGCGGTTCCCTGCCCGCCGGAAATGATGGCGCCGGCGTGACCCATGCGGCGACCCGGCGGAGCTGTCTGACCGGCAATGAAGCCGACCACCGGCTTCCTGACGTGAGCTTTGACGTAGTCGGCCGCAGCCTCCTCGGCGGTACCGCCAATTTCACCGATCAGGATGATTGCTTCGGTGTCGGGATCTTCATTTAACAGGCGAAGCCCATCGACGTGCGTGGTGCCGATGATGGGATCGCCGCCAATGCCGATGGCCGTCGACTGACCGATGCCACGCTGAGTCAACTGGAAGACTGCTTCGTAGGTCAAGGTGCCGGAGCGGGAAATGATGCCGACGTTGCCTTCCATGTGTATGCGACCCGGCATGATGCCGATCTTGCATTTTCCGGGCGAGATGATTCCCGGGCAATTCGGTCCAATCAGGCGCGAGCTGGAATGCTTCAGCTTTTCCCACACGCGCACCATGTCGAGCGTAGGAATTCCTTCGGTAATGCAGACGATCAGAGGAATGCCCGCGTCCTCGGCCTCCAGAATCGCGTCCGCGGCAAATGGCGGCGGCACAAAAATCACCGTGGCGTTAGCGCCGGTTTTGTTGACGGCCTGCTCCACCGTGTCGAACACGGGCCAGCCCTCATGGGTGGTTCCACCTTTGCCGGGGGTCACGCCGCCGACAACTTTGGTGCCATATTCTGCGCAGCCCTTGGCGTGGAACGTGCCTTCGCGGCCGGTAATTCCCTGCACGATCAGGCGAGTTTTTTTATCTACTAGTACCGACATTTATTTGCTCCCCTTCGCGGCGGCGACCGCTTTTTCGGCTGCGTCCTTCATGGTTTGGCCAATGATGAAATTCAGTCCCGAATCCTTCAGAATCTGTCGACCTTCTTCCACGTTGGTGCCCTCCAGGCGCAGAATCACGGGCACCTGCACGTTCATTTTTCTCGCCGCTTCCACCACGCCACGGGCCAGCGTATCGACGCGCAGGATGCCGCCGAAAATGTTGATGAACACGGCCTTGACGTTCTTGTCGGACAGCAGAATGCGGAAGGCATTTTCAATCTGCTCCTGATTCGCACCGCCGCCGACATCGAGAAAATTCGCCGGAGAGCCACCGGCGTATTGAATGATGTCCATGGTCGCCATGGCCAGGCCGGCGCCGTTCACCATGCAGGCAATGTTGCCGTCGAGGCGAATGTAATTCAGCGCGAACTTCGAGGCTTCCACTTCCAGCGGATCTTCCTCGTTCGTGTCGCGCAGCTCCTTCAATTCCTTATGCCGAAACATGGCATTGTCGTCGAAATTCATTTTGCAATCGAGCGCGAACAGCTTGTCATCCTTAGTGGTGATGAAGGGATTGATCTCCATCAGCGAGGCATCGGTCTCGACGCAGGCCTTATAGAGACCGGACATAAAATTCACAGCCTGGTTGATCTGGGTTGGCTTCAGTCCAAGCGAGAACGCCAGCTTGCGCGCCTGGTAGGGCTGGAAACCCACCGCGGGATCGATGTGTTCCTTGAAAATGGCGTCGGGAGTTTTCGCGGCGACTTCTTCAATTTCCATGCCGCCAGACTTGGAAGCCATAAACACCATTTTCGCGGCGGCGCGATCCAGCACCATTCCCAGGTACAGCTCGCGGTCGATGGCTGCGGTTTCCTCAATCAGCAGGCGCTTGACCTTCTGGCCTTCGGAGCCAGTCTGGTGCGTAATCAGCTGCATGCCAAGGATTTTCTTGGCGTATTCCTCGGCCTCGGCCAGGTTTTTCGCCACTTTGACGCCGCCGCCCTTGCCGCGACCGCCGGCGTGAATCTGCGCCTTGACAACAACACCGTTAGCCCCCGCAGCGAACAGTTTTTTGGCCACATCGACGGCCTCTTCCACCGTGTTGGCTACTTCTCCGCGGGGCACGGCGACCCCATATTTCGCAAGAATGTCTTTTGCCTGATACTCGTGAATTTTCATAAGGATTGTCTCTAATTGTAACGGTGCGCCGCTGACCAGATGGCACAGCAAGGTGACTGCCGCGCACAAGAGAAAGCAAAAGACAGCGAACCTTCGATACTATCGGACGAGCGGGAGCGGAGCAAACTTGCGCGCCAGTCCGTGGGATTCGAACGCGAATTTTCAATGACTGACCTGATCCGAACATTGTCGATTTTGAACGAAGGCCGCGCGACGCTGAGCCGCGAGCAGGCCCGCGCGATGATGCAGACGATTCTGGAAGACACCCGCAACGAACTGCCGAATATGCAAATTGAAGCCATGCTGGTGGCGCTGGCTGCGCGTCCGGTCACCGCCGATGAGTTGGCTGGATTTGTCGACGCCATGCGTGCGGCTGCCGTGACCCTGCCGTTTACGGACGAAGAACGAGCGCTGCTGGTGGATACCTGCGGCACCGGCGGCGATGCCAGCGGGACGTTCAATATTTCGACAGCCGTGGCGCTGGTGGCGGCGGCCGCAGGAGCGAAAATTGCCAAGCACGGTAATCGCAGCCTGAGCAGCCGCTGCGGTTCGGCGGATGTGCTGGATACGCTGGGAGTGCCGACTTCACTGGGTCCGGAGGCAGCGGTAGAGTGTCTGCGCGCCACCGGATTTGTCTTTTTATTCGCGCCCCTGATGCATCCGGCCATGCGGCGCGTGCAGCCGATCCGGCGGGCGATCGGAAGACGCACTGTGTTCAATATTCTGGGGCCGCTGACGAATCCCGCACTAGCGCCGGCGCAGATCCTTGGCGTCTATGCGGCTGAGTTGGTTCCGCTGATGGCGGAGGCGATGGTGAAGCTAGGCGTGCGGCACGGTTTTGTTGTGCATGGGTCAGACGGGCTGGATGAAATCACACTGAGTGGCGAGACAGCAATCGCCGAGGTGAAGAATGGCGCGTTTCGGTTGTGGAAGTTCTCGCCTGAGGAAGCAGGGATAGAACGAGCGCCGCTATCGGAGCTACAGGGTGGAGATGCCGCCGAAAACGCGGCTATTTTGCAGGCGATTTTTGCGGGAGAAAAAGGGCCGCGCCGAAATATTGTTCTGGTAAATGCAGCGGCAACCCTGGTCACAACCGGGATGGCGGAAGATATTCGCAGCGGCATCGAGCATGCCGCTAGAGCCATCGATTCCGGAGCCGCATCGAAGACGCTGGCCGCATTGGTGGAATTTGGGAAGCAGGCGCGATAAATTTCACAACAAATCGCGTGACTTGAAGGTTGCCGGTGTCTAACCAGAGTGTGACGTTTTGAATCCGAGGAGGATTGCATGAAATTTCTTCCGAACACAGCGCGTTGTTGGATGGTCGCGTCGGTTTGCGGCTTGTTTGTCGCGTCCGTTTCCGCACAGCAGATTCAGATCAACAAGGACAACCGTACCATCGCGATTACAGCGACAGATACTGCCAGCGTCATGGCCGATACCGCGACGGTTCACGTTGGCTTTGTAGCGTACGCGCCGGATGCCGACGCTGCGTACGCCAAGGGCTCGAAGACCTCGAATGCCATTATGGGTGCGCTGACAGCTAAAGGTATCGCCAAGACGGATATCCAGAGTGAGTCGCAAAGCGTGGCGGAGACGCAACAGTACGAATTGGAGAAGCTGCCTCCGGCAGAGCAGGCGCAGCGGCGGTTTCAAGTGCGCCAAAGCTGGACGGTGCAGACCAAAGCCGACGATGCGGCGAGCGTGCTGAATATTGCCGTGAACGCCGGCGCCAACAGCAGCGGCCAGATTGAGTGGACGGTCTCGGACGAGAAGGCGCTGGAAGCGAAGGCCGCCGGAAACGCGCTGTCTCGCGCCCGCGCAATCGCCTCGCAGATGGCGCAGGGACTGGGCATTCAACTGGGAGAATTAATCTACGCCAGCAACCAGGCGCCGGAGGGTCCTCGACCCATCATGATGCGTGCCATGGCGACTGCACCGCAAGCCGAAACCCCGGCCGCCCCGCTCGCCATCAGCCCGGGCAAAGTGGAGCGGTCGGCCACCGTCTATGCAGTCTTCGCGATCCAGTAATTTCGCAGTCCTCTGGCTGCTGCTACCCTTTTCTTAGGAGTCGAAGCATGCCTGAGGAACAGGAACGCGAATTAAAGCCACTGCCGGAGGCGGAGGCCGCCTATCTGCGGTGGCTGGCGCATCTGGATGCGGAATTTACCCGCCATCACAAGCCGGAAATCCGCAGCGAAATTGTTCGTGACGAATTGCACCAGCTCTACCTGGGGCGTCCGCATGGCGGCAAGCTGAATTTCACCCTGGTGACGGAGCTGCCCTTCAACGTGCTGCAGCTGACGCTGGACCCGCGCAACGTGACGCTGCGGCCGGAATACTATCCCGACGTGGACCCGGAAAAGTATGCCGAGGTGAAGCCGCTGATCTGGTTCTGGCAGATGTTCGACCGCTCCCCGGTAGGACTGAACGTCTGGCTGGGTTCGCGGTTTCGCTGCATGCTGGGTCATCACGTTTTCAAGCACCTCGGCAAGCACGTGCGCATCTTCCGCGGCGTGGAGTTCACCTTTGGCTACAACCTGACCATTGAGGACAATTGCACCATCCATAAATTTTCTGTGCTCGATGATCGGCAGGAGCTGGTCGTTCCCGCAGGCACCCGGATCATGGATTACTCGCGGTATGACTCCAGCGGTCACGTCGTCGATCAAGCAGCCAATGCCGCAGAATAGAAGCATGCAGATCGAAGCGGACACGGGCAATGCGAAGTTGGGCGTTGCGCTCGCGGCTGCAACCTCGGCGGGCGGTCGTCTGCATGCTACCATCGGCATCAGCGCATGAATCTACACGCGGTTCTGATCCTGTTTCAAATTGTGGTGCTGCTGTTTGCCATCAGCCTGCACGAGGCGTCGCATGCCTGGATGGCGTGGCGGCTGGGCGATCCCACGGCTCGCATGCTGGGCCGGGTGACGCTGAACCCTCTCAAGCACATCGATCCATTCGGAACCATCCTGATTCCGCTGCTGTGCGTGTATGCCGGCTTTCCGCTGATCGGCTGGGCCAAGCCGACACCCGTGACGACGCGCAACTTTAAGAACATCAAGCGCGATGACATTCTGACCACGCTGGCCGGACCTGCCAGCAACCTGCTGACGGCGATTGTGGCCACCATCATCCTGCTGGTGCTGAAGTTTGTGAACGCAGGCACGGTGATTTCCGCCATGATGGCAGCGCAGATGGGCATGATCGATCCCAACGTGATGCATGGCAGTCCGATCCTGTTTCCGCTGACCCTGCTGCTGTACTACGCGGTGCTGATCAACCTGATCCTGATGGCCTTCAACCTGATTCCGTTGCCGCCGCTCGATGGCAGCCACGTGGTGCGCCACATGCTGCCGTACAACTGGCTGCGGGCGTATGACTCCATCGGAATGATCGGTCTGATCCTGGTGTTCCTGTTTGGTGGCCGTTTTATCGGGATGATTGTCAGCCCGATGCTGAACGTGTTCAACCATATCCTGCTTGGCATGTAGGGCTCCGCGTCTGCCACACTTCCGGGATCAGTTTGCAACCACGGTTTCGAATGGGCAGCAAATCATCGGATGGTTTTGAATCCAAGCTGCAATCGACGTTCGCAAGAACCTGGACCGCCTGCTGCTTTGTCACGAAAATTGAGTGGAGGGGGCTCGCTGCATGCCGCAACCAACCGTTGATTCGCTCATGCATGAATTTGTCGATGGCCGGACGGACCTGGTCTTCGAGCTTCTGGCTCGCGGTCACTCGCCCACCGCCGCAGATAAAAACGGCGTGTCGCTCTTGCAGTGGTGCGCGTATTACGGCGACGTCAGCGCAATGAAATTCTTGCTCGCCCAGGGTGCGAAGCTGGACTCCCTTGGGCAGAACTTCGACCTGAATGGAGCCACGTTCCACGGCCATTGGCGTTTATGTAAGTTCCTGCTGGAACAGGGTGCAAATGTGGACGAAGCCGATGCAGAGAATGGAGAGACGGCACTCCACAGCGCACTGTGCAAAACAGACCGTGTGGTCTACGACCGGGTCCTGAAAGTGCTGTTGATGCATGGAGCCAACCCGAACGTGGTGACAAAAAACGGGGCCGAGACCGGCGGATTCATGCGTGATTGCAGGACCAAAGGGGAGACGCCTCTCCACCGTGCAGCTGCGTTTGGAGATGAAGGCACCATCCAGCTATTGCTGAATGCAGGTGCAAAAATCGATGCCTTAGACGCGAATGGAGATACCCCGTTGAGTTGGGCCAGCTGGTATCTGCGTCCGAACTCGATTCTCCGATTGCTTCTCTATGGGAACTTCAGAATTCACCCGGAGAATCAATCGATGCAGGCAAATCTGTTGGGAGCGCCTCATGGAGAAAACTCTTAGTTCCTTATCGGATGCTCTTTTTTCTTGACCCCTGCTGCCTGCGAAGATGTTTTGATACCTGTCGCGGTCTCGATGACTGCTAGTCTTGGATGGAAACTTCCCGACTCCCAAAGCTGCCTATCTTCGTCCTGCTGCCCTATACTTTCGATACGATTGAAGCATTAGCAAAGGCAATCGACACATTCCGAGATCATGACTGAATTTATCCAATCGAAGGCCAGCCAGCACGGAAATGCGCTCCCCAAGCGCGTGCTGAGCGGCATGCGTCCCACGGGCAAGCTGCACCTGGGCAACTATATGGGCGCGCTCTACAACTGGGTGCGGCTGCAGCGCGAGTATGAGTGTTATTTCTTCATCGCCGACTGGCACGCCCTGACCACGGATTATGCCGACACGGCGAACGTGAAACAGAACACTCTCGATGTCGCCCTGGACTGGCTGGGGGCCGGGCTCGATCCGGATCGCGCAACGCTGTTTGTGCAATCCTGGGTGCCGCAGCACGCGGAGTTGCACCTGCTGTTCTCCATGATTACCCCGCTCGGATGGCTGGAACGGGTGCCGAGCTACAAGGAGCAGCAACAGCAAATCGGCGACGTTGCAGCGGGCGGCAAAGACCTGAGCACCTATGGATTTCTTGGGTATCCGCTGCTGCAGTCGGCGGATATTTTGATCTACCAGGCAGACCTGGTGCCGGTTGGCCAGGACCAGGTGGCGCACGTGGAGCTGACCCGGGAAGTGGCGCGGCGATTTAATTTTTTCTATCCGGAAAAGCCGCTCGTGCTTCCGGAGCCGCAGGCGTTGCTGACGCCGTCGCCAAAGCTGCCCGGTACAGATGGCCGCAAGATGTCGAAGAGCTATGGCAACACCATTCAAATGGCCGATCCGGAGCCGGTGATTCGCCAGAAGCTGAAGACCATGGTCACGGATCCGGCGCGCATTCGCCGCAGTGATCCTGGCAATCCAGATGTGTGCCCGGCCTTCGACCTGCACAAGATTTTTTCCTCCGCCGAAACGCAGCAGAAGGCGCGGGAAGGCTGCACCACGGCGGGTATCGGCTGCATTGAATGCAAAAGCTGGCTAGCCGACGCGGTTGTCGCTGAACTGGCTCCCATCCAGGAGCGGCGGCGCGAGTTTGAAGCCAAGCCGGACCTGGTGTGGGAGATTCTTCGCGATGGATCGGCGCGGGCGCGTTCACGCGCAGACCAGACTATGCAGCAGGTGCGCGATGCGATGCATCTGCCGCAAATCGAAACCGTACCCGCAGGCGCAGCACGATGACGGATTCCTCTCAATCCCGGGACGATGCGGCACGCACGAATGCCCCGGCGGACGAAGTTGCGACCGAGGTGAAGAGCCCCGAGGTTTCTGCGCCGGAAGCTGAGAGCGCAACATCGCCCGAGCAGATGCATCTGCCCGCCAATCCGCCGTTCGCACCTGAACAGCGGGACAAGGCCGCCGAAGCCGCAGCCAGGGCTGCAGAACGGGCGGCCGAGAAAAAGGCAGCGCAGGAAGAGGCCAATACTTTCCCGTATGGCGTGACGGTCGGCCAGGTGTACGACGGGCCACTCGACTTGCTGCTGGACCTGATTCGCAAGCAGGACATCGACATCTACGACATTCCCATCGCCAAGATCACCGGGCAATTTCTGGCCTACATTGAAAATCTGAAGCAGTCGGACATCGATGGCGCCGGCGAGTTTATTTACATGGCGTCGTTGCTGATTCACATCAAGAGCAAGATGCTGCTGCCGCGCAAGGATGATGGCACCAGCGATGCGGCGGATGAAGATCCTCGCCGGGAGCTGGTGGAGCGGCTGCTGGAGCATCAGCGATTTAAAAACGCAGCCCAGATGCTGCTGCAAAAGCAAATGCTGGAAGAATCGTCATGGACGAATCCGGCGATTCGCGATTTTCTGGACGATGAAGGCGCGGAACCGGAGATTGCCGCCGATACGGTCGACCTGGTCCGCGTGTTTCGCGAGATTCTTGAGCGGGCACGGCAGCGGCCGGTTTTGAATGTCGACGAAGAGACGGTTACCGTCGCGCAGATGATTGACTATGTGCGGCGGCGTCTGGTGATGGAAGATCGTCCGGTAGGATTGCGGCGACTGCTGCAGCATGTACAGTCAGAACGGGCGCTGATTTGCACCTTTCTCGCGCTGCTGGAGCTGGTACGGCTGCAAGCGATCCTGTTGCGGCAGACGGGCAGCTTTGGAGAAATCTACATTAAGAAACACGACAATTTTGAGTCGACCATGGTGGAAGGCCGTGACGACTGGCGCTAAAGCCGATCGAGGTTGCGCGATTGGTATGCTGGAGACCCCTGAAAAACAATGAGCTTAAAAGCCAAAATCGAAGCAGTAATTTACGCGGCCGAAGAGCCGATTACGCTGGCGCAGCTAGCCTCCATCTTTGCCGACGAGGCGGTTGCAGCCAAGACCGCCGCAGGTCTGCCCTTCGAGGTGACGCAGCCGGACAATGGTGAAGCACCGGCGAGCGAGGGAGTGCAAGCAGGAGAGCTTTCGGCGGATTCCGCGCTCGTAGCCTCGGAAGAAAGCGCTGCGAGTAGCGAGCAGCCTGCGCTGCCGATGGAAGATGCGGAAGCGCGTAAACAGGCTCGTCTGCGAGAGCGTGAAGCCAAGCAGGCGTTGCAGCCGATTGTGGACGAGTTGATCGCGGAATATGCCAATGGCGACCGAGGCATGGAGATTCGCGAGATTGCCGGCGGCTACCGCATGGCGACGAAAGCGGAATACCACGATGCCGTACGTTCCTTCGTCAAGAGTCTGAAACCGCAGATGAAATTGTCACTACAGGCGCTGGAAACGCTGGCCGTCATCGCCTACAAGCAGCCGGTAACGGCACCGGAGATCAGCGAAATTCGCGGCGTGGACACTTCCGGAGTGCTGGGCGGATTGATGAGCCGCAAGCTGATCACCACCGCCGGCCGCAAGCAGGTGATCGGGCGCCCCATCCTGTACAAAACCACGAAAGAATTTCTGCTGCGTTTCGGGCTGAAGGATGTAAGCGAGTTGCCCAGCATGGAAGAATTCGAAAAGATGGCCGCGGATATGGCCGAGTCCGACGCAAGCGATATGGACGCCATGTCGTCTGAGTCTGCAACAGCCACGGATACAGATTCAGACTCCGCAGAGTCTTCTGTCACAGAAACAGTTACAGAAGAGAGATCCACAGTCGAAGCTTCAGGGGAATCGTCTGGATCTGAGTCATGAAGCGGGCAAAGGATACGGAAAAGCCATCCCTCGCCGCGCCCGAGGATGAAAAGGCCGAGCGCCCAGCCGGCAAAGTGGAACGTCTGCAGAAGATTCTTGCCAGCGCTGGAATCGCCTCGCGCCGCAAAGCGGAAGAGTTCATCCTGCAGGGCCGCGTGCAGGTGAATGGCCAGCTCGTCACGGAACTGGGCAGCAAAGCGGATCCCGCACACGATCACATCCGTGTCGACGGAAAATTGATTCGCCCTGCCGATGAATACCGCTACTACATGCTGAATAAGCCGAAGCAGTTTGTCACCACGGTGAGCGATCCTCAGGGGCGCCCCACGGTGATGCAATTCTTTTCGCGCATTAAGCTGCGCATGTTTCCAGTCGGCCGGCTCGATTATCACAGCGAAGGCCTCTTGCTGGTGACCAACGATGGAGAACTTGCAAATGCGTTGACGCGAGCCGCCTCCCACGTGCCGAAGACCTACCTGGTCAAAGTGAGCGGCATCCCTGACGAGAACGCTTTAAACGCGCTGCGCCGCGGCGTTTCGATTCCCCTGGGCGATCCCGAATCGAGTACCGGCTATCGAGGCCGTGAAGGTCGCGTGCGAACGGCGCCGGCTACCGTTCGTCTGTTTCGGGCGGGCGAAAACCCGTGGTATGAAATCACCATCACCGAAGGTCGCAATCGTCAGCTGCGAAAAATGTTTGAAGAGATCGGGCACCACGTGGAGAAAATCCGCCGCGTGGAATATGGTCCGCTGGTGCTGGACCTTCCACCGGGTGAATCGCGGGAATTGACGGCGCAGGAAGTGCAGGCGCTGTACCGCGCAGCCAAGCTGACCTCTTCACCCGCGGGCGGCCAGCGGAATTCGACAAAATCGAAGCCGCGTTCCGGACAACGATCCCGGCCTGCCAAAGCCGCAGGCGCAACTCGCAAGCGCGGGAAACCTGCCCGGCCCCCTGCACGATAGCGCCACTTTTGATCGATCGCCGGGGCTCGATATACTGGGAATCGAGAGCGCGAGTTTCGCTGCAATCGCGGGGGTGAATCATGGAGAAAGCGACATTTGGTGCGGGATGTTTCTGGGGTGTGCAGGCGGCGTTCGATCGCATTCCTGGAGTGACTGGAAACAGCCGTCGGGTATGAAGGCGGCAAGCTGGAAAACCCAGCTATCACGATGTCTGCACCGACCGGACCGGCCACGCCGAAGTTCTGCAAGTCACATTCGATCCTGCCAAGGTGAGTTATCAGCACCTGCTCGACGCGTTTTTCGCGGAGCATAACCCGACCCAATTAAATCGGCAGGGACCGGACTTCGGAACGCAATACCGCTCGGTGATTTTTTTTCACTCGCCGGAGCAGCAGCAGGCAGCGACGGCGACCATCGCGCGCCTGACTGCGGAACATAAATATCTCGAAGCCCATCGTCACCCAGGTAGTTCCCGCGGAGACGTTTTGGCCGGCGGAAGAATATCACCAGAAATACCTGGAAAAACGCGGGGCTGCCAGCTGTCACATCTAGCGTCCAGCGTTCATCGTTTCCCAGGTCGCGCTTCGACTGGCGAATCGCAATCAAGCGCCTCAACGCACTGTTGATTTCTCAAGGTTGATGCTTGGGGAAGATCTGGAACAACAGGATGCCGGCGCCGTCGAAGGGATCCAGTCCATGAAAATCAGCGCGCTGGACGAGCGTTCGTTCTGACTCCATCGTTGTTAACCGCACGGGCGGGTGATTCGTCCAGTGCATGAACCAGTCTGGATGATAGACGTTCAGTTTCTGCGCGAGTGGCATGGCGCCGTCACTGTCCATCGCGGGTAGCCCGCCACTCAACAGCGAGACCTCATCCGCACCCCGGCCGATGAGTAATTCATCGGAAGCTGCTCCGGATGCATGTTCCGCAGCGATCAGCTTCTTGATCTTCAGGCTTGCGTCGACCAGGGTGTACTGCGGATGAAGCAGATAATCCCCGATGGATGCGACGTTCCACACGACGGACACAGCGACGCAGACGCTTGCAACCGCGGCAACCCGTTTGTTCGCGCTCCACATCCATTGCAGAAAGATCAAGGCTAGCCAGATGGTGGGGATAATCATGGTGACGAAGTAGCGGGGCGGACCGTCGTAGTGATACACGATGAAGGCCGCATAGCCTGTGTCCCAGAGAAACGCGATCATGAAGAGCGGATTACGCCACAGAAATCGAAGGCGAACCGCTGCCGCAATAAACACCGCCAGTGCCAGCGGAAACAATACCGGATCAATCCAGGTGCCGCGCAAAAAGAAGCGCAGCAATCGCGATGGAGAATTCTCAAGCTGCCACAGCGGAGCCATGCCGAGAATGATTTGTGCGTCGGCGGCATAGTGACGGGCCCACACAATCTTGGCGATACCCATCAGAAGGATGATTGTCGCCAGCGCCGTCGCCAGCAATTTCCATGCAGCGGCGCGATCCTGACGATTGTTCGCCCAGATTGGAAACAGGACAGCCGGCAAAACGAATGGACCCGTCGTCTTCGTAAGCGTCGCGACCACAAACACTACGCCAACCGACGCGGCCAGCGCGTAGCCGCCGGAGCGCGCCCGGCCTGCAAGGTAAATGGCCAGCAGTAGAAACATGCCAAACGCCGGCTCAAGTAAGGCGAGACGACCGAAGAAAAATCCGAGCGCATTGGCGGCGATAAGAAATGCTGTGAGACAGGCGAAGGTCTTCGACTGATATTGGCGCGCGATCGCGTACGCCAGCAAAACACTCAGGCAAACACATCCCACCGCCAGCCCACGTGCCGCGTCGACGCTAATTCCGGTGAAATGGAAAACCAGCCCGACCAGAAACGGCCAGACTGGCATAAATATTCCTGGATTCCAGCCGCCCGGAAGATATGCATGGCCAAGCGTGAAATGCTGCAGCGCGGCGCCGGTGTAGAAACCTTCGTCGGTATATCTGGCTCCATCCTGATCGTAGAAATGGAAGACCGGAAAGTCCGCGCTTAAATGGCAGAAGCGAAGCGCCAGCAGGCAGATTGTCAGCAGCAGCAAAGCCCACTGCCATCGTTGCGCGCGCGATTCCGCGATCATGCCTTTTTTTCTTCGTGATATTCCTGCTCAGTGTTCACAGCCCACAGGTTGGACTTGTCGGCGACATTGTTCATGATGTTTTCCGCAGCCGCCATTGCTGTCAGCATGGAATGATCCTGATTGTTGTACTTGTGCATTCCGTTGCGGCCCACCAGGAACAAATTCTCAAAGCGATCGGTGAATTTCTGAATCACGTCGAAGCGATCGTACGTTCCAAAGTATGCGGGATAGGTTTTGGGAACGCGCACGACGTGGCCGTCCAGCACATCGGAGGCCTTCAGAATTCCGATCTTCTCCATCTCCGCGACCGCAAATTTCTTGATGTCCTCGTCCTGCATTTTCCATAGCGGGTCGGTATCGTTGCAGAAATATTCCAGGCCAATCCACATTTTCGAGCGATCGGCGACCATCCACGGACTCCAGTTATTGAAGATCTGCAAGCGACCTACGGTGACGTCCGGCTCCTGAATATAAATCCAGGTATCTTTCAGCGGACTGCCGTCGGGCTCGGTCACGAGGAGTTTGTTCACCAGCAAGCCAACCGTGATGAAGTCGCGATAAATCAAACCTTCGCTGACCTCCTTCACCTCCGCTGGGATGGGACATTGCAGGCAGCGGATCAGGTGTTGAATCGGCATGGTAGAGACGACGTAGTCCGCCGGAAAGACATGCGTCTTCCCTTCTGCATCGACCGCAACCACCTCGGAAATTTTATTGCCCTCCACTCGAAGCTCCGTGACGCGCGTTCGCATATGCAGCTCACCGCCATTACTTTGCACCAGCGACGCGACGTGCTCCCACAACTGGCCGGGACCGAATTTCGGATAGAGGAAGCGTTCGATGAGGGAGGTCTCCACACCTTTCTGGCTTAAATCGCCGCTGCCTTTCTTCTTGCCGGAAAAGGCCTGCTTCACAAAATGTTTTACGGCGCTGGTCAGGGACAGGCCTTTGATTCGCTGTGCTCCCCACTCGGCGCTGATGTGGCGCGGATGAACGCCCCAGACTTTTTCCGTGTACGACTCAAAGAACAATCCGTAGAGCTGCTTGCCGAATCGGTTGACGATAAAGTCTTCAAGCGAAGTTTCCGGCTTGCGGGGAAAGAAACGCGCACGCAGGTAGCTGAACCCGACCTTCACGGTTCGAGGCAATCCCAAACCGCGCAACGTTTCGGGAGTCAACTTGATGGGATAATCGAAAAACTTGCGCAGAAAATAAATTCGGCTTTTCCGTGGACGGATCAACATCACCAGATCATTACTTTCGGGGTCGAGATTCTGCTCGCCAGACTGAATGGTGCGCTGCTTGTTTTGATAGCTGATGGGGATGGCACTGCCGGCGCCATCGGTGGTAGCGGCGGGCATCACGTCGAGCCACCACTCCATGACACGATCTGACTTGGAGAAAAAGCGATGGCCGCCGATGTCCATGCGGTTGCCGTTGTAGCGGATGGTACGGGAAATGCCGCCAATTTCGCTCGTGGCTTCCAGCACAATCGGGTGAACGTCAGAATGCCGTTGCAATTCCAAGGCTGCAGTCAGGCCGGCAGGTCCGGCCCCAATGATGATTGCTGTTTTACTCATAATTTGTTTGTCAAGCGGTGCGTCGAGGATTACCGCCATTGTCTCGTATTCGTTCGATGTTAGACAATGTTTTCAGTCGCTGTCCTTCCATAGGATGGGGTTTCCTGGTGCCGAGCGATAGTTTGAAACGCCGCAATCGGATCGCGCGATGCTATTCTGCCGCATGAGCTATCCATACGCTGCAGCCGTTTTTGGGGACCATCCAAATCTCATCCACCATTCACAGTCCGGCCCAAAGAATCCTTGAACTGGATGGACTGCGCGGCATTGCCATTGCAATGGTCCTGATGCGCCATTATATCCATCATCCAAGCCTTCTTTTGTTAGGACCACAATGGGGCTGGATGGGAGTGAACCTGTTTTTTGTACTGTCTGGATTTCTAATTACGTCCATTCTGCTGCGGCTGACCGACCATCGCGGCGCTCTTGAAAATCTTTTACGTTCGACGCTCTCTGCGACTATTTCCTCTCTACTTTCTGGCGCTGCTGGTGTACTTCGTGGCCTCCGCGAGTGTGGGCACGCCACAACCTTTAAAAACGGTGCTGCTGTACCTTAGTTTTCTGCAGGCATTCTTGCCACCGCTGATAACCCATCTGACCATCGTGCCGCATCCGGACTGGGTGGTCATGGGATTTGGCGTTCTGTGGTCGTTATCGGTGGAAGAGTATTTTTATATTCTCTGGGCTCCGCTGGTCACATTCACGCGCGCGCACCGCGCTCCTCTACTGACTGTTCTGGCATTGATATTGTTGCTGACACCCTGGGCTCGATACTTTTATCCCGACCCGAAAGGGGGCCAGGAATTGTTCCTGGCGCAGATGGATTCGCTGGCCGCCGGATGCCTGGTGGCAATCCTCTGGTGGGACTACGGCGACCGCTGGCGAGCCAGCTTGCAACGCAATGCGCACTGGCTGTATGGATGCGTTGCGGCGCTGATCGCGTTGGCTATCTGGATCGACTTTGCCACCGGCATTACCAAGCGAAATGTGTTCGATCAACGCATTTTTAATGCGACGGATTACACCGTGCTTTGGATGGCCTGGTCTCTCTGGCTACTGGTCACGCTGGCCGTCAGCGGCACGTCTGGAATGATTCCGCGATTGCTGCGCCTGCGACGTCCTGCGCTGGCTGGGCAGAATCAGCTATTGCCTGTACATCGTGCACTATCCCATCTACCTGGCGCTGCGAAATTACCTTCCGCACAGTGTTGCACTGGTGATTGGACTGGTGGCAGCGCTGGGAATTTCTGCACTCTCGTGGCGTTACTTTGAAGGTCCACTGCACGCTGGAAGCAGCAGGCATTCCGCTATCCCATGGCGTCGCAACCAGAAATTCCCTGCTAGCAGTTTTCGTTGCTAGACAACAGATCACAGCTCAGCGACTCGTGTGCCAGCCCCTATTCGTAGGCCAGAGCGTCAATGGGATCTTTGCGAGCCGCTTTGTAGGCCGGATAGACGGCGCCGATCAATGCTCCTACCAGGGATAGGATGGTGGCCCAAAGCACCCAGTGCAAGGTAATGGGAAAGGCGATGGTAGGAAATTTTGAAGTGACACCCGCCCGTGCAATAAAGCTGAGGATGATCCCGACGATGATTCCCGCAATGGCCAGCATGCCAGTTTCTCGCAAAATGGCGGAAACGATGTAGGCCTTCGACGCACCCAGCGCTTTCAAAATGCCAATTTCACGGGTGCGTTCCATCACGGCCAGATACATGGATTGAAAGATGACAAGAAATCCAATGATGCATGCGATCCCGATCACGGTATCCAGAGCTGGTTCCAGGCCCGGCAAACGGCTGGGCGTCATTTGCGAGAGAAGGTCTTGCATGGTTTGCACCTGGTAGCCCTCCATCCCGGGCGTGTGCAGAATCTCCTGCGCCACCAGGCCATTGTTGGCGGCCGTGTCGAGTTTCAAATAGAACAGCGAGGCTTTGCCTTCCGACCCGGTTAATTGGTCAAGGGTCGCCAGCGGAATAAATTTTCGGCCGCCCTTGCCGTGCTCGACAATGCCGCAAATCCGAAATTGATGATTCATGATGGAGATTTGATCGCCGACTTTGCTCCCTTTGCCGCTCCGCGCAAACACGTCGTCAACGATGACGTCGAATGGATGTTGGAATGAAGTGCCAGAAAGAAAAATAAATGGCTTTAAAGCATTAAAGCTTTCGTAATCGATGCCGAAGATGTTTTCAAGAGATTTTCCGGTAACGAATTGCACCGCGACCGGGGAAGCCACAGTCACGTGGGGCAAACGCGCCAGCACATCGGCAACTTTGGCTGAGACGGGAGCGCCGCTGACGCCGACGAGAAAGCTGGAACTGGCGGGTCGCACGATCAGATCGGCGCCGATGCCGCCGGTACGGGCTTTCGTGTCGTTCAACATGCCCAGCATAATGGCGGTGACAGAGATGATCATGACCACTTCAATGGCAACGGCGGTCAGGCTCAGAAGCGAACGAAGGGGGCGGTAGACCAGGTTTCCGAAGATGAGTTTGTTCATGTGTTAGGTCGTAAAATCCGGGGAGTATTGGCGTATGCGCTTGCGCGCCACCGTGATGGTTCGCTCCTCCGTCAGTATATCGGCTCGGTGGAAAACATCGTTTTCATGAGGTAAAAAGCACCAAAAACTGGGCAATTTCGTTCGGTACTATAGAGATACGTAATCGAATTTGACGGGACAAAGGCTGCATGATTTGATTTGACTCGTTTATTGTGCAGGATTAATCTGCAAACACCGAATCATCAGAGCCAATAGGAATTTCTACCTGTGACAGCAGGAACTACATCCATGCAACACTTCGGAGAAGCCCTTCGCTGCGAGCGACAACGCCGCTCTGTCAGTCTGGAAGATATTGCCCAGACGACGAAAGTAACGGTGCGCAGCCTGCAGGCGCTGGAGTCCGATGCGTTCGATCAGTTGCCCGGCGGAATCCTCAGCAAAGGCATCGTGCGCAGCTATGTGCGTTTCCTGGGCCTGGATGAAGGCGAGTGGGTAGAACGGTTTCTGGATGCCAGCGGACAGAAAAATCCACCTTCGGTCAACGATAAGGACTGGGCAGCGTTTGCATTAAGCGTTTCCACCCACCGCGGCGGTCGCGTCACCGACACCAAGCTGCGTTGGGCCGGTGTGGTTGCGTTGCTGCTTCTGTTGTGTGGGCTGGGTTGGATTGTCTACGGATATGTTCGCCAGCGCGTGACTGCTCTGTCGATCGTGTCCCCACCGCCTACCTACGCTGCGACCACCACCATGCACACTCCAGCGCCGGCGCCCATCGTGGTCCAGGTAAAAAAGAAGAAGCCGCATCATGCCGCGTCCCATTCACTGCGATAATCGACAGGCCATCGCCTAATCTCGTCCATTGGCTGCGCATCGATTGCCCTCCGAATTTAAAGATTTGTTAGCCTGATAAGAGCGATCTTGGGTTCGTTTCACTTCTGTCCGCTTCCTCGGACTGCGATGGACGTCCAATATTGCAGCGGCGTTCAAGTCCACTCCAAAAATTCAAAGGCTTGACCCGCACCAGGAGGAAATTTGCTAGCACAAGATCGTTTGTTATTTACTTCGGAATCTGTAACAGAGGGACATCCCGACAAGATTGCCGACCAGATCTCCGACGCAATTCTGGACGCCTGTCTGGATCAGGACCCGCATAGCCGGGTCGCCTGCGAAACGCTGACAGCAACCGGTCTGGTGGTGATTGCTGGAGAAATCAGTACTCGCGCCTACGTCGATTTTCAATCGCTGGTGCGCGGCGTGGTCGCCTCCATCGGATATGACAACGCGGTCTATGGATTCGACTCCAACACCTGCGCCGTGATTTCGACCATCAACAAACAGTCTGGCGATATTGCCATGGGCGTGGATACAGGCGGTGCCGGCGATCAAGGCATGATGTTCGGCTATGCTACCGACGAAACCCCGGAACTGATGCCGCTTGCCATTTCCCTGGCCCACAAGCTCACCAAACGCCTGTCGGAGGTCCGGAAATCCGGACAGCTCAGCTACCTTCGTCCCGATGGCAAAAGCCAGGTCACCGTGGAATACGACGCCAACGGCAAGCCGCTTCGCATTGATGCCGTGGTCATCTCTACTCAGCATGCCGAAAGCGTCACCAACGAAGATTTACGCGCCGACATTCTGAAGCATGTGATCCAGGCAACCGTTCCCGCGGAACTGCTGGACGAAGACACCAAATACCACATCAATCCCACTGGACGATTCGTCATCGGCGGACCCATGGGCGACACCGGCTTGACCGGACGAAAGATCATCGTCGATACCTATGGTGGCTCCGGCCGTCATGGCGGTGGCGCATTCAGCGGCAAGGACCCGACAAAGGTGGATCGCTCGGCAGCGTACATGGCGCGCTACATCGCCAAGAACATTGTTGCGGCGGGCTTGGCTCGTCGGTGCGAAGTGCAGTTGGCCTATGCCATCGGCGTCGCAGAGCCTGTCAGCGTGCTGGTCGATACGTTCGGGACGGGAACCGTCTCCGACAAGAAGCTGCAGCAGCTTGTCCGCAAGAACTTCAAGCTGACCCCGCGCGACATTATCGAAAGCCTCAACCTGCGTCGGCCCATCTACCGCAAGACGGCCGCCTATGGCCACTTCGGCAGAAACGATCCCGACTTTACCTGGGAAACAACCGACAAGGCCAAGGCTCTGAAGGAGCAGGCCACCGCGGCGGAAGCAGCGCCAGCAAAGAAGTAAAAAGCGCACCAAAAAACATAAAGGGCAGGCTCCTGGAGCCTGCCCTTTTGATTGGACACGCTGACTGATTTAGTCGTGATGATGGAACGCGAGCCGCTCCAGCATCGGCGTGAACTCGTGAATTTCATTTCCCAATGCACCTTGTGCCAGGGAGATACCATAGCCCTTCGCCGTCTTCGGCCAGGTCGCACTGACGGCGGGATAGTAGGTCATGGTCAATGCAGTCGCGACAGCATTCCCCAGCAGCTGCGAATAATTCGGCTGGTAATTTCCTTCGTCCGATCGGATGACGAACACCCGTTCGATCGCGTGATACACGCGCTGTTTTATGGGCCGATGGCCCTGACGGTAATATCGCGGGTCCTGTCGAAACATTGCCGCCATCACTCCGTCAGAAAGGATGGCGCGGCTGTTTTGCAGCAGTGCCGCGGCCCCCAGGCGCTCGCCAAATGCGCCGCTGTCGGTCCCATATTGCGGATTGCTGTTGATCAGTTGTTCCCACCCTGCACCCATAAACTGGGTGGCGAAGGCGTACGGTTGCAGCTGCTCCCAACCAGATAATTCCAGCTTCTCTTTGCCGGAAAGACGAACCGTGCTTTGATCGGTGCCAATATACTTCGCCAGCCGTGGCGCAGGTGTCAGCGGAGCGGAAGAAGACGGCTTTGGCGCGGCTGGTAGGGGTGCCGGCTGGACGGCTGCACTTGCAGCCGCTGTCGGCTGAGGAGCATCAGGCAGGTCGGAGTCGCCAATCGCACTGGCGAATGAAGTACAGGGCAGCAGAATCGCCGCAATCAAAAAGCAGGGTAAACTCATCCGTCCCAAGAGACTCAATCGAAAATCCGCCTTGATCGTGTATGAATAGCAACCGCCCACAAATGCACGACAAACAGGGCAATCAGCGGTGTCTTCATGCGATTGGATGAACTTCCGACCGCCTCTATCCGCTCCCAGAGCTATGAGATGCAGTTGGCTCGACAAGTGAACTTAAAATTACCGCAACCGGGAGAGATTCGTCCACCCTGCACCGCTTTCGCGCGGCGTGCCATACTTTTTTTGAGGATTTTGTTTTGACCGCAAGAAGCGGAGTGCGCCGATGACCAGTCATGACGAAAGATTGTCTCTAGGCAAGGAGGAGTCGATGACTGGAAATCATCTTTGGGACCACGCGTGGAAAATGGTCGTGGATCGGACGCCCATGGCCGAAGCGATGTTCGTTTATGCCGTGCGGACGACAGGAATCTATTGCCGCCCTTCCTGCCCGAGTCGCCGGCCGCTGCGCGCGTCGGTGGAATTCTATCCGACAAGTGAACTGGCGGAACGAGCAGGATATCGCGCCTGCAAGCGCTGCACTCCAGCGCAGGAGCATCCGCAGCTTCGCACATTGACCGCGGCTTGCAATTATCTTGATGGGCACGAAGATCAGACGGTCAAGCTGCAGGAGCTGGGGAAGGCGGTCGGCCTGAGTCCGTTTCATGTGCAGCGAATTTTTCGCCGTTGCCTCGGCATTACGCCCCGCGAATATCAGCAGGCGCGACGGATCGAGCGCTTTCGCCAGCAGGTTGCCCAGGGCGACACGGTAACGACAGCGCTGTACGGCGCGGGATTTGGCTCCAGCAGCCGCTTGTACGAGGGAGCGAACCAGCAACTGGGCATGACGCCGGCAGAGTTGCGCAGCGGAGCAAAGGACATTCAAATTCGCTACAGCATCAGCGATTCGCCGCTCGACAAGATGCTGGTCGCGGTCACCGATGTGGGCTTGTGCGCTATTTCTTTCGGGTTGCTGGAAAGCGAACTGGAAGATGACCTGGCAGCGCGCTTTCCATTTGCGAATCTCCATCGCGACCAGGTCGGTCTCGGCTCCGTGGTGCGACAGGTCTTGACGCAACTTTCTGAACATCCAGCCGCGTTGGATCTGCCGCTGGACGTGCGCGCCACCGCCTTCCAGAAACGTGTCTGGACGGCGTTGCAGCAGATTCCGCGAGGCGAGACGCGCTCGTATAGCGAAATCGCGAAGTCACTCGGCCAGCCAACAGCGGTGCGTGCGGTGGCGCGCGCCTGCAGCCAGAATCCAATCGCGGTAGTGATTCCCTGTCATCGCGTGGTGGGTAAGAGCGGACATCTGACGGGGTATCGCTGGGGCGTGCAACGGAAGCAGGAACTGTTGGCGCTGGAGAGTAATTCACACTTCTTAGGCCAGCCACGGAAGTGATACCCTGACAGAGGGATGCAATTACCCCAGATTCGAACTTCCTTTCGAAAAGACCGCAGAGTTCTGCGGGTGTTTTCAATCCATGAAAGAAAAGACATCTATGGCTACGACGACAACCGTCCCCTCGCATGTAAAGAATCTTGACCTGGCCGACCAGGGAAAACGCCGCATTGAATGGGCCAACCAATCGATGCCTGTCCTGCAGATTATCCGCAAGGAATTCATCAAGAACCAGCCCCTGAAGGGGATGCGCGTGTCCGCGTGCCTGCACGTGACCAGCGAGACTGCGAACCTGATGATCACGCTGCGTGACGGCGGTGCCGACATTGCGCTGTGCGCCTCCAATCCGCTGTCGACCCAGGACGACGTGGCGGCCTCATCTGGCCCGCGATTACGGCATTTCCACCTACGCCATCAAGGGCGAGGACAATGACAGCTATTACTCCCACATCATGGCTGCGATCGACCACAAGCCCCATCTGACCATGGACGATGGATGCGACCTGGTGTCGATTCTGCATACCAAGCGCAAGGATGTGCTGGAAGGCGTGCTGGCCGGCACCGAGGAAACCACCACCGGCGTGATTCGTCTGCGCGCCATGGCAAAAGACAAGGTGCTGAAGTATCCAGTGGTCGCGGTGAATGACGCGCTGACCAAGCACATGTTCGACAACCGCTATGGAACCGGGCAGTCCACACTGGATGGCGTCATCCGCTGCACCAACGTGCTGCTGGCAGGTTCCCGCTTCGTGGTTGCCGGCTATGGATGGTGCGGTCGCGGTCTGGCCTCTCGTGCACGCGGCATGGGCGCGGATGTCATCGTGACTGAAGTCGATCCACTTCGCGCCATTGAAGCTGCGATGGACGGACATCGCGTGATGAGCATGACCGAGGCTGCCAAGATCGGCGACGTGTTCGTTACAGTGACGGGAAACAAGAGCGTTCTGCGTCAGGAACATTTTGAGCTGATGAAGAACGGCGCCATCATCGCCAACTCCGGCCACTTCAATGTCGAAATCGACATTCCGGCGCTGGAGCGTTTGTCCTCTTCACAACGCCCGACTCGGGAGTTCGTGGAAGAGTACACGATGAAGGACGGACGCCACATCTTCCTGCTGGGAGAAGGCCGCCTGATTAATCTCGCCGCCGCTGAAGGTCATCCGGCATCGGTGATGGATATGAGTTTCGCCAACCAGGCCCTGTCGGCCGAGTACCTGGTGGAGAACTATAAGAAATTGCAACCCACGGTGTTCGCAGTTCCGGTGGAACTCGACAGCCGGGTGGCGCGACTGAAGCTGGAAGCGATGGGCTGCAAGATCGACAAGTTGACTCCGGAACAGGAAGAATACCTGGCAGGCTGGTCCGAAGGAACCTAGGCATTTCTGCCGCTCGTCCCTCGACCGAGTCAGGAACAAGCGGCAGCCAGCAACATCCAAAGAAAAAGGCCTTCAATCTCTGCGGAGACTGAAGGCCTTTTTCATGCGGTGAACCAATTACATAGCAGGATCGTTCGTAACCAGCACGCCATACGTGTTTGCTCCCGGAACGGCCGGATTGGCGGGGGGAACGATCGGGGCGGAAGGATTCGGTGGATCCAGGATGAAGATCGAATAAGTCTTTCCGGATACAAATGAGTACGGCAAAATCGCCAAAACTTTTCCCGGATTTCCGGCGGGCGTAACCTGGACTTCAAGGGATCCCGAGGTCGAGGCTAAGTACGGATTTGTGACCTGCTGATACGTCATGTTGCCCACCGCCGGTGTTCCACCGGGAGAAGCTCCGACGGCCGTAATGTAGACATCCACGGCACCCGCCATGGTGGACGTATCGACAACGCGCAGACCTCCACCGGTGGGAGCGGTATTGTCGGTCAACACCTGGAATTCCAGCGCTGTCGATTCAAGAACAATGGTGTAAGGTGTGCTCTTGATGAATGACTGAGTCGTGGAGGCAAGATTCGTGCCCGGGGTGGAATACACATACAGCGACTGGCCGTTCCCGGAGCCCAGTGGCCGGTAGTTTCCAGAGGTATCGGCGGTGGAATAATTCCCCTGCTGCTGTACCCCTTCAGTGCCGTAAGGAATGCTGGAAACAATGGGAGTTTGACCCGCGATCACGGTATAGTTCGCCAGGCCCGGTGACGCATTCACGACGCGCACGTAGCTATTTCCGTTGACGCCGCAGCCAAGCAGAGTCAGGGATCCAGCCAGGGAGAGAATTCCGCACAAACCACGCCACTTTGAATACATCATCAATCTACTCCTCCAAAAAAGGCCATGAATCCATTGGCCGTTGCATCGTCAAATATTTCGCGAGCCACGGTGAGAACCGGAAAATTCCAGCCAGTCGTTCTCATTTCGCGCGGCCCAGCAGGGCTCATTGCTTCGGATAGATGCCGGTTGCTACAACGAGTTTGCCGTTTCTTGGCGACTTTTTCAATCGGATAATCATAAATGTCTACAATCTGTCACTTTGTCATAGTGTGACCAGATGACTGAAGTTCATCAGGAATGCCAGTATGCTCCGCAAAACTCATGGAGGCAAGTGCCGGCGCGACATTTGAGTTATCTCAAATCAGCTGAATACAAGCTCCAGAAAACGCCTGGAAGCGAAGGGGGAACAGCCGCAAAAAATCGATGAAATCGACCCGCGTACAACGGTGTTCCTTTGACTATACGCGAGCCTCGGCGACTATCGCATCTGTCTTTTCTTTTGACTCAGCGACAGGGTCACGAAGGCCGACCCGCTCGACCGCTTCCGCAAGGGTGACGCAAATGGGATTGCCCTCGTCGCCGGTGATTACCTTGGCAGCTTTCACTAGATCCCCAGAGTGATTCCAGAGCCCAATGACGATATCAAGGTTTGGCTGGCGAGCCCGCAACCCCTCATACACCGTCCGCGCATAGGACATGGCGTAGGGTGGCAGAGCCGACAAACAAACCATGTCGGGACGAGCATCGAACACCTCGGCAAGGGCGCGGTCAACATTCTCCAGCGGGATCGCTTTGGCGGAATGGCCGGCGCGACGCAGCAATTGCGACAGCATCATCGCGACAATTTCGTCCGAGTCATCGCGAACCGCCACGCAGACCACACGCCTGGTTATTCCGGAGGGCGGCGCAGGTTGCTTATCTGCGCTCATCGGCGGACTCAAGTTGGGGACAGTTTCAATAAGGGGATGAACCGATTGCGCCTCCTCCGGTCGCAGCCCAAGTTCCTCGACCTGCTCCTGCACAGTTTCAGTGATAAAGTTGACGGTTTCCTGATCGAGCGCATTGCGATGCCGATCCTGCTCAAACAACCCCAGTGCTGGAACCACCACGCGGTCATATGCCGCCGGAACCGAGTTGTCCTTGACGAAGGAATCCAGGACCTGACTGGCCTCTTGCGCGTCGCTGGCCAGCAAACGCTGGTAGTAATGCGCCTCGGGACGCATGACCGGCTGGTCACCGAGCAGCACTGTCAGGAATTTGAGGCTGGGCACGTGGGAGCCCACGACCACCAGGCAGACGGTCAAAGGTACAGAAAGAATCAAGCCGATCGGGCCCCAGATCAGCGTCCAGAAAACCGCGGCGACGAGGATTGCCAGTGGGGACAATCCTGTCTGCTTGCCGTAGACATGCGGTTCAATAAAGTTCGCGGTCAGGACTTCCATGCAGAAGAAAACCGCCATGATCAGCAGGGTTGGTGTCCAGCCGGTGTAGACCGCAATCGAAAATACTGTAGGCAGCAGGGCCGCCGTGGATGCGCCGATGTAGGGAATAAACCGCAGAATTCCGGCCAGCGCTCCCCATAACAGCGCATGCGGTAATGCCAGAAAATACAACGCAGCAAAGATCACGGTTCCGTAGCAGGTGTTGACCAGAAGCTGCAAACCAAGATATCGGCTGACTCGATGACCGGCTTCGTCCATGGCCTGCGTCATCAGGTTCAAGTGCCCGCGTCCGGTCAGTCGGATCAGGCGGTTCCTCAGGTCTTCTCGCTGCAGCAGCATAAAGAATGTGAAGACGACCACCAGAAACACTGAGACCATAGATCCAAGCACGCCATGAATGGTACCCAGCCGGTCGGACTTGCCCACTTCCTGGACGGCAATTGGGTGGTCGACCGAGCCGCCCAGTGGTTTCTTATCATGCTGGGATGCATCGCCGGCTGCGTTCAGGTCCAAAGTGCTGATCTGCTGCCCCAGGCGGTCGAGTTCATCTTCTGCCCGCGAAAAGCTTGTCGACTTGGTAGGTTTAAGAGCGTCCAGCTTGCGATTAATGTTGTACGTGAAGTCGGCCATGTGGTCGGTCACAGAGACCAACTGATTGAACACGGTCCAGCCGATTGTCCCGACCGCGATTCCAGCGGCCAGGATGACCACAACGATGGCCAACACCCGGGGCAGTCGGATGCGTTCCAACAAAGTGACCAGTGGCGACAACAAGAATGAAAACAAAATCGCGAGCGCCAGCGGCACCACAACCGTTTTTGCAAGATACAGGACCGCAATCGCCGCAAGTGAAAAGATCAGAATGAAGAGGTACGTTAATTCCGGTGATTTCTGCTGACGGCTCATAGGCGGACCAACATACAAAACGATGGGCAGCCGCTTGTCATATTTGTTAGCGTTTGAAAACCAGCAAAAGAAATCTGCGCTAAGATTCGGGATTGGCTCATTGAACGCCCTTGCTCTGGAGCTTGCCTAAGCAATTTTCATACTGAGGAAGCCGCAGATGAATGAAAAACCGTTGATTTCGGAGCACTCAGCCAGCCAGGAGAACCAAGAGCCAGTAACTTCGA
The DNA here is from genome assembly GCA_963821145.1 of uncultured Acidobacteriota bacterium. Classification (GTDB taxonomy): domain Bacteria; phylum Acidobacteriota; class Terriglobia; order Terriglobales; family Acidobacteriaceae; genus JAKAAZ01. The sequence continues at coordinate 51,911 of CAWGCV010000017.1, read as the reverse complement.
TTCGTTCCAGCCGTCGAAGGTTTCTCCGGGGCGCCGGGGCAATTGCAGTTGTCTCGGCAACCGACCGCCTGCGAGCGTCGCCGACGCTCCGTCGTCCGAATGTTTTAATCCTGACAACGGATCAGCAGTTCGCCGACGCGATGAGCTGTCGTATCGGATCGCAATTTCTGCATACGCCGAATATGGATCGTCTCGCCGCTGCTAGTTGCATGTTCAGCCGGGCGTACAGCGCCAATCCGATCTGCATGCCGTCGCGCACGTCCATGGTCACGGGGCGATATCCTGCGACGACCGGAATTGAGACGAACGATCGCGCGACTTTAGATGCGGCGCGCTTTCCCAGCCTGGGAACCGTGTTCTCTCGCCAGGGATACACCACCGCATACTTTGGAAAATGGCATCTTCCCTATCCAATTCAGGCGAGAGAGGCTCACGGATTCGATGAGATGCACGCCGATGAAGTGTTCTCGAATCACGACAGAAACGTGGACACGAGGACGGCTGCCGAAGCCGCTCAATTTCTTGCCACTAAGCGAAACCAGCCATTTCTCGCCTGGGTTTCCTTTCTCAATCCGCATAATATTTGCGAGTGGGCTCGAGGAGAAGGCCTGCCGCAGGGACCGATTGGAACTGCGCCGCCCGCGGTCGACTGTCCGCCATTGCGGGCAAATCATGGCCCGCAAAAGGATGAGCCGGACATCATGGCTCTGATGCGCCAGTCGTATCAAAACAATCCCATGTTCCCGGTCGGAAAGTTCGACGACGACAAGTGGCGGCAATATCAGTGGGCTTACAATCGGCTGATTGAGAAGGTCGATGCGCAGGTTGGGGTGGTGCTGCAGGCGCTCCGCAACAATCATCTCGAGGAAAACACCATTGTCGTTTTTGCGGCGGATCATGGTGACTGCCAGGGTGCCCATGGCTGGAATCAGAAAACTGTTTTCTACGAGGAATCGGCAAGAGTGCCGTTTCTGGTGAGCTATCCGGGAGTGGTGCGGACCGGAGTTTCCGATCACCTGGTGAATACCGGGATCGATCTGATGCCTACACTGTGCAGTCTGGCGGGTATTGAAGGGCCCGCGAACGGAGATGGCATCCGTCTGATGAACGCAGCCACCCAGAACTCCGCGCATGATTCGCGCAAATACATCGTCGCTTCGGATGATATGGACCAGGGAGGACCGGTCGATGGAGCCATTCCCCACGCGAAAGGCCGCATGGTCAGAAGCGAGCGATACAAATACTGCATCTACGACCGCGGCGAGCATCGAGAGTCACTGGTGGACCTGGAGAGCGATCCGGGAGAAATGGTTAACCTGGCCGGCGATCCAAAGCATCACAAGATTCTGCAGCAACATCGCCAGATGGTGGCGGAATGGTGCGCAAAGTTTGATACGAAATGGCCACAGGCGACTGCGTGAGTTGAGAATGTTTCCCGACGGCGCAGAATGATGAATTCTGGATGAAATCTTTGGCCGAATTCTAGTTCGATGGAGAGAAGCGGCCTAATCCGCGGTCGTTTATGAATCTTTATTGCGTAAGATTACGTCCTAATTCAGTAGCTTAAGACCGCAAGGTCAACCATCTGGATGCAGGAGAGAACCATTGACGTCAGGAAAGTCCGTGTTGATCCGTCCATTTTTTCGTTCGATCGTCGCAGTCAGCGCACTGGTGGTCACGTTGCCTGCCCTCGCCCAGAGTTTCCATAACGCACCCGCTTCGTCGGCTTCGCTGAAAAATCCCGACACCGGCAAACAGAATGCTGCCGCCGGCCAAAAGCTATACCAGGAGCGCTGTGCCTCCTGTCACGGCGCCACCGCTCAAGGCAGTGGCAACATCCCTTCGCTGGCCAGCGGAGCGACGCAGGCCGCCAAGCCGGGAGAGATTTTCTGGTTCATCACGCACGGCGATATAGCCAACGGAATGCCCGCCTGGGATAGCTTGCCTGCCCAGCAGCGCTGGCAAATCGTGACCTATTTGAAATACCTGAACACCCCGGGCGCGGCACAACTGGCTGCCGCAAGCAATGGCGCGTCCGAATCGACGGCAACATTCCAGGCTCCGCCGCCGACGCCTCCCTTCACCGACTTTCGTTATGAAAAGCCGGGGACGATTCGCAAAATTACGGTGCAGGATCTTCCCGCTCCGTTTGCCACCCCATCCGCAGGCAACGGGCCGACCGTTGTTCCCCGGCCGGAAGGTGTTTGGCCGCAGGCCCCCAAGGGATTCAAAGTGGAACTGTACGCGACCGGACTCGACAATCCGCGCCTGATTCGCACCGCTCCCAATGGCGACTTCGTTGTGGCTGAAACCAGAAAAGGCCAGATCATGGTCTTCCGCGGAATCACTGCGGACGGTAAGCCAAAGATGACCAGCGTCTTCGCCAGCGGCCTGAACGAACCTTTCGGCATTGCGTTCTATCCGCTGGGACCGAATCCGAAGTGGCTCTACATTGGAAACACAAATGCGGTGGTGCGCTTCCCGTATAAGAATGGCGATCTGACCGCCACCGGGCCGGCGCAGCATCTTGACGATTTGCCCTCGAACGGCAGAGGTCATACTACCCGCGACATTCGCTTCTCTCCGGACGGCAAAACGATGTTTGTCTCGGTCGGCTCCGGCTCGAACGTGAATGATCCGGACACGCACCCGGAAGAGAAAGATCGCGCCGATATTCTCGCGTTCAATCCTGACGGCTCCCGCATGCGTATCTATGCCTACGGAATTCGCAACCCGGTAGGTCTGGCAATCGATCCCAAGACGGGCGAGCTGTGGTGCAGCGTGAATGAGCGCGACGCACTTGGCGATAATCTTGTTCCGGATTACATTACTCACGTCCAGAAAGGCGGGTTCTATGGCTGGCCGTGGTGGTACATGGGCGCGCATCAGGATCCGCGATTGGAAGGTAAGCATCCCGAGTTGAAAGACAAGGCCATCGTTCCGGATGTCTTGCTGCAGCCTCATAACGCATCGCTGGAAATGACATTCTATGAAGGCAAGCAGTTTCCCAAGGAATACGACGGCGACATTTTTGCCGCCGAGCATGGTTCCTGGAACAAGGGAACGCGCGCCGGATATGAAGTGATTCGAGTTCCGCTGCACCAGACGGGCCATGCCACTGGAGAATACGAGGATTTCCTGACAAACTTCGTGCTTCCGGATGGAAACGCCTGGGGCCGTCCGGTTGGGGTTGCGGTCGCTCCCGACGGGTCGCTGATGGTCACCGACGACGGATCAAATTCCATCTGGCGCGTCACGTATACCGGAAAGTAGCGGCGCTCCGACAGCCTGATTGTTGTTTGTTCGTTGAAGATACTCGTACCTCACGCCACCGGGCCGATTCTCCCCTGAATCGAGTTCGGTGGCGAAACATTTTGCACGCCGTCCATCTGCATTCCTGAAGAGCATTGGAAGTTTGTAAATTTCCATTAGAATGCCTACATGCGTCTCCCGCTTGGGTGTGCTGAAAACTTTCAGGAGGATTTCTGAGATGAAGCCGATTCTTTTTCGCGGTGCCAGCGTGTGGGACGGGAGCGGTGCGCCGGCCTTTCCAGCGGATGTTCTGGTGGAAGGCGAACGGATCAAATCCATCGCCCGCGCTCCAGAAAAGCTGAGCGCCGACGGCGCCACTGTCATCGAGGCACGCGGCAGAACCTTGATGCCAGGCCTGGTCGAAGGTCACGCGCACATTTCCTTTGGCGGCGCTGTGAACGATTCCGACCTCGGCAACATTCCCCCCGAAGAGCACGTTCTGCTGACGGTTCGCAACGCCAAGACCTTGCTCGACCACGGTTTTACCAGTGCGTACAGCGCCGCCACGTCGAAGCTGCGGCTCGATGTTGTCATCCGTAACGCAGTAAACGCAGGCGAATTCCCTGGACCACGCATTCGCGCGGCAAGCCCGGAGATCACAGTCACCGGCGGCCTGGGCGATGAACGCAAGGCGCACATGTATTACGAGAGCTTTGGATTGATCGCGGATGGTCCGGAAGAAATTCGCAAGGCGGTTCGCCTCTGCTGCCGCGAAGGCGTCGACAACGTCAAGCTCAACATCTCTGGGGACGACCTGAGTCCGGCAGCCCATGGCGGCCTGACCGTGATGCGCGAAGATGAAATCCAGCTGGCCGTCAGCGTTGCGCGCGACTTCGGCAAGAAGGTCAATTGTCATGCGCGCGCAGCGGAATCAGTGAAGCGCGCCGTTCGCTGCGGCATCGATGTGATCTATCACTGCGAGTCTGCCGATGAAGAAGCACTCGACATGCTGGAATCCGTGAAGGACAAAGTTTTCGTAGGGCCGGCCATCGGCATTATTTACAGCACGCTGTATGAAGGCGAGCCTTTTGGGTTTATGCGCGACTCGAAAGTCGGCCGGATGATGCAGCGCACCATTGATAGCACGGCCGCGGTCTACACCGAGCTGCGCAAACGCGGCGTACGCATCCTGATCGGCGGAGATTACGGTTTTGCCCAGTCCCCGCAAGGCGACAACGCCCGCGACCTGAAGCATTTTGTCGATCTGCTCGGCTTCTCTCCCAATGAAGCGTTGCAGTGCGGCACCCGAGTCGGCGGCCAGGTCATGGGCATGGGCAACGAGCTCGGCCAGATCAAGGAAGGCTACATCGCCGACTTACTGTTGGTCGATGGTGACCCGCTCAAGGATCTGGACCTGGTGGTGCGCGTGAAAAATCTGCACGTGATCATGAAGGAAGGATCGCTCTATAAAGATGCTTCCGCCACCGCGCCGTCGAATGTTGCTTGAGGAAGAGAATTGCCGGCAAGTCGCACCTTTCCCGCTGAGCTGAAGTTTTCGGGGCAAAAAGAAAGACCGTCGCGGATCACTCCTCGCAACGGCCTTGAATGTGACAAACTTTCAAGAGGCATCTCCAAATCTATAAGGGCTACACTAAGTTGTCTTGTATCCTTAGATGGATGTCAGACTCAACCTTTCGATGGATATAGGTTTGAGTACACCTCTACCAGTCCGCGCTGCACGGGCTCCTCGACGCGCCGGACTGTTTCCAAATGCGATTGCAGATCTGTTTCTTTCGCGCTACACTCGCCGGCTAGCGTTGGTACTTCTGATTCTGGCGGGTAGCGGCGCCCACGCTCTCAATCCCGATCGAAAACTCAGCCAGTACGGACTCCAGACCTGGCAGACAGACAGCGGCTTGCCGCAAAATTCCGTGCGCGCGATCTTGCAGACACGTGATGGATATCTGTGGTTCGCGACCCGCGAAGGCGTGGCTCGATTCGACGGAATCGACTTCACTGTCTACAACCGGCGAAATACACCGCAACTGCTGAGCAATGACATTCGAAGCCTGCTCGAAGATCATGATGGAAATTTGTGGATCAGCACCGCAGACGGACTCACTCGCCTTCGAGACGGCCAATTTTCCGCGTTCACGGTCGCGCAAGGTTTACCGGATAACAGCATCTGGAGCGTGTTTCAGGACCGTCGCGGCGAAGTGTGGGCGATCACCGCGGGCGGCCTCGCGCAGTATAGCGGCGACCACTTCGTTCCCTTTACCACGCAGCAAGGACTCTCCAGCAACACGATCAGTGCAGTCGCCGATGGCCCGAACAATACTTTGTGGGTGGCGACGGATAGTGGACTCAACCAAATTGAACAGGGGCATGTAGAAAAGCCATTCGCCGGTTCGCCGGTGGGAGTTGAAACCATCCGCGCCATCGCAACGGATTCGGCCGGCGCCTTGTGGGTAGGCACGCAAAACGGAGTACAGCAGTTCTCCAATGGAACGCTTCACACTTACGGCGTTGCGGACGGACTGCCCGATAGTGAAGTCGACGTTCTGCTTGCGGATAAATCTGGGCGCGTTTGGATTGGCACTCCCGCAGGCCTGGCTGTATTCGCGAACGGAAAAATGACCGCCTACACAACGGCGAACGGCTTGCCTGGAAATCAAATCCAGACCCTCTATCAAGATCGCGAAGGTGCGCTGTGGGTGGGGACGAGTCACGGCATCGCGCACATTCACGATGGCTCGATTAGTGCCTTCCCATCGAAGCAAGGGCTGGCGGAGAACCTGATTCTGGCGATGTATGAAGACCGCGAGGGTTCGTTGTGGGTCGGCACGGAGTCCGCCGGCGTCGCGCTGCTGAAGGACCAGAAATTTATGACGCTGACGGAGAGCGATGGTCTCTCCGACAACCTCGTCAGCTCCGTTTTACAGGGGCCGGATGGAAATATGTGGATCGGCACGGATGGCGGCGGCCTCAATCGCTACGACGGCAGCCACGTTTCTGTTTTCACCGAAAAGCAGGGCCTGACAAGCGACACAATTCTTTCGCTCGCCGCCGACACGAAAGGAAATCTTTGGGTCGGAACTCCAGACGGACTGAATCAGATGGAGCAGGACCGGTTCACCGCTTCCGCCGCAACGGATCTGCTTCCGGATGAATTCGTGCGCTCGCTGCTTGCCGACTCGGATCGCTCGCTGTGGGTCGGCACGCGGCATGGACTGGCTCAAATCAATAGCAGCCAGGCATCGACGTATACCCAGGCGGACGGCCTGGCCAGCGATTTTGTTGGAGCGCTGACGCAAGGGCTCGACGGCAGTTTGTGGATCGGCACGCTGCACGGACTCAGCCATTTTTTGCATGGCAAATTCATCAACTATACAAAGGGCGATGGCCTCTCGAGTGACGTGATCACGGCGTTGCTGCTCGACTCGCAGCACCATCTTTGGATCGGCACCAATGGAGAAGGCCTCAACGTTTTGCCGACCGACGATCCTCAACCTCGCGTCCATTCGTTTCCCGCGAACCTTGGGCTTCCCGATGTGATCGACGGCATTCTGGAAGATCAGAGTGGCGCGCTCTGGATCAGCTCAAACACAGGAATTTTTCGCGTGCGGATCGCCGACCTGATGGACGTGGCTGCCGGCAAAAGCCATTCGCTGCCGGTCACTTCCTACGGCACTGCGGACGGAATGAAGATTCGCGAGTGCAGCGGCATTGGCCATCCTTCCTCGTGGAAAGCGAAGGACGGCACCTTGTGGTTCTCAAGTTTGAAAGGTGTCGCATGGATTGATCCCGCAAAATTGCAGCGCAACATGGTGGCTCCGCTGGTGGCGATGGAGCAGGTGTCTGTGGATGGAAAGAACTTGCCGCTGAATGGGACGGTCAAACTTAGTCCCGGACATTCGCGATTTGCGTTTCATTACGCGGGGCTCAGTTATGTGGCGCCGCACAAAGTGCATTACAAATACCGTCTGAGCGGATTCGATCGACAGTGGATCGATGCCGGAACTCGGCGTGTTGCGTACTACACAAATATTCCTCCGGGCACATATCGCTTCGATGTGCTGGCAACCAATAACGACGGTGTCTGGAGCACCACTCCCGCAACCTTCAGCTTTCAGCTGCAGCCGTATTTCACGCAGACCTATTGGTTCTACCTGATTTGTGCTGCCCTGATTTTGTTGCTCGTGTGGCTGGTCTATCGCTGGCGCGTGCATCAGGTGGAATCGCGATTCCGAGCTGTGCTCGCTGAGCGGACCCGCATCGCCCGTGAAATTCACGATACCCTGGCCCAAGGTTTTGTCGGGATCTCGGTCCAGTTAGAATTAGCCGCGCAGATGCTCTCCACTTCCCCGCAAGCCGTTCGAGAACAGCTGAACCAGACCCGCAAACTGGTCCGCGACAGCCTGTCGGAAGCGCGAAGCTCCATCTGGAACCTGAGATCGAATGAGCCCGGAAACGTCGATTTTGCGTCAAGATTTTCGAACGCGATTCGAGCACGCACCGCGGGCAAGCCAATTGAAACCAATATTCAATTTACGGGGACCTACCGGTCGCTGCCGGCGAATGTTGAATCGGAGTTGCTGAAAATTGCGCTGGAAGCAGTCGTCAACGTGCTGCAACATGCCGATGCCACTCGTTTAGATATCGACGTGCAGTATGGGATGAAACAACTGCGAATGCAAGTTGAAGACAATGGCGTGGGCTTTTCGAGCGACGTGGCCGAAGCGACACCAGAGGGACATTTTGGAGTGATCGGAATGCGCGAACGCACCCAGGCAATCGGCGGCACATTCACCATGACCAGTGTTCCCGCGGAGGGAACCAAAATAACAGTAGAGCTGCCGCTCAATTAGCATAGGGAAAACGCAACCAGAGGCTGGACACATGGACGACGCCTTGAGAGAAAGTAAACGCGATGCCTGACACGATCAAGATCATGGTGGTAGAAGATCATCACGTGGTGCGGCAAGGCCTGGTCGCATTGCTCAATGGCGTGCCTGGGATGGAGGTGGTGGCCGAAACCTCCGACGGCGGAATGGCGCTTGCGTTATTTCGCAAACATCTACCGAACATCGTGCTGATGGACCTGCGTCTGCCGGGCATGAGCGGCGTCGAAGCCATCACGCACATCCGCAGCCAATTCCCCGAGGCGCGCATTATTGTTCTGACAACCTACGACGGCGATGAAGATATTCACCGTGCACTCGATGCAGGGGCACGCGGCTACCTGCTGAAAGGAATGTCCGGGGACGAGTTGATGGATGCCATCCGCGCCGTGCACTCCGGTCGATCCAGAATTCCAGCGCAGGTGGCGGAGCGCCTTGCGGAACGGATGGTGAGACCGGCGCTCACCGATCGCGAGTTGGGCGTGCTGCGCGAAATTGTCTCCGGAAAATCCAACAAGGAGATTGGTCAAGCTTTGAAAATCTCCGAAGCGACAGTCAAAACCCATATCAACAGCATTCTTGGAAAGCTCGGCGTAACGGATCGGACACAGGCAGTCACCGCCGCAATCCAGCGCGGCATCGTTCACTTTTAAACGACGCATTCTCCCAGAGGAATTGATCACTCGTATGACACGTCGAAAATTCGTAATCTTTCTTTCACCGGTGGCGGCCTTGTTCTTCACCATGAATATTGCGGCGGCACAACAATGGCGCGTCGCAACACAACAGGAGCTAAACTCCTGGATTCCGGCACGCGCGCCCATCGTGAAAGAACAAATCGAAACAGAATCGCGCACCGAAACTGGAATCGTCAACAACGCCGGAAAATATATTGCGGGCGCGGTGCTCATCACGTCGGGATACTCGGCCAACGGAAAATATTCGATCTTCCTGGTGACGCAGGTTCCGCTGAAAATCGGGACAGCTGCACTTGAGCCAGGGCAATACATGTTCGGGTGGCAGCGCGTGAACGAAAGTTTAGAGGTCCTGTTTTACGAGGCCGCTTCCGGAAGATTACTTGGCAAGGTCGAGGCCATCCGCGATGACACGCATCGAAAAATCGAGTCCTTCCAGATTCTTCCGCCCAGCGATCATTCGCTGATGCTGATTGGCCGATTCGGTTTCCACTACGAACTCGAAAAGTAAGCGCAGAATCAATTCGGTTCGGGGCAGATGACGCGCTAGGCGACCGTAATCGCTGCCACCTCATAGTCCGCAACGCTGGGGATAGTGAATTGCAATGCATCCCCTTGCAGATGAAACGGCGCCGTTCGACCAGCTTTCAACAACTCGACGGACTTCACGCCAACCCCCCGCGGCATCTGCATACGCACAGTCTGCGGCCCAATCGGATAACTTTCCTGCAGCCAGCAGTGCTGCGCGTTGGGATTGGTGTAGTTCAACACGTGGATCGCGTATCCAGGCGTCGTCTCCCACGTCAGCGCTTCGATAAATCCCTCCCCCTGAATATGTACGATCTGCTGACCTTCCGTAATCCACTCGATCGTATTGAGCAGCAGTCGCAGCAAATCGCCGTGGCCGGTCAGCCAATACGTTCGCTCAATATCCCCCGGAAAATAAGCGATGCGACTGGAACCAGCTTCACGCAGCATGACCGCGGGCTCGTCCGTATGCGAAACGGGAGGATAGGCGAGCTCCGGCGGATAACTGACGAATCCGGGGACGACGGTGAGCAACGGATTCGGCACCGGCTTGAGCGGGATGCGATTCTGCGCGCCAGGAAGCCAGTTGGTGTTGGTGAATCCATGCAACACCGCATGCTGATTCGTCACATTCGGATTTTCGATGCGCGCATAATACGCATTGCCATTGGTGCCGACGACATCGCCGGCCTTATGGATACCCAGCAGGTCGGCTAATCCGAAATCGGCACGCGGGTTTAAGTTTTCATCGTAGAGGGAGGTCTCAAAGCTGGCCATGATCGATCCACCGGAGTGGACGTAATCGCGAATCTGCTGACATTGATGGTCACTCAACATGGCGGTATTCGGCAGAATCAAGGCGCGATACTTGCTGAGCCGTTCGGCATCGAGTCGATCTTCGTGCACAAAATCAAATGCGAAACGCCCTTGCAGCAGCGCGTTATAAAGTCCCTGCGTCGTCTCATGCATGTACGCACGCGAGTGCGCTGTCACCGGCCCGGGATATAGAACCTGCGTGCTCTGCCCCATCACGACGCCTATGTTGGCAATGGAGCGGCGAGTGGTCAGGGCTGCATCATGCTGCGCTGTCCAGCGAAAATAATCCGCGCCGACCGCCTGCCAGCGGCGGTCCTCACCCAGTCCATCTTCTGATCCAACAAAGTGGTAGTACGGAACCATGCCGCCCGCGAGTGTTTCGTTCAGCCACATGGTCGCTTCGGCAGGAGTTTTCGATCCATTGCGCCACGTAACCGCGCCGGTGGAGTAGGCTCCCGTAACGTTGGCCGCAAATTTTCCGTCGAGCACCGCATTGCAGGCGCGACCCTGCAACGTACATCCCCAGACAGCCGCGTCGTTGTAGGTGCGGCCCTGGTTATCTGCCTGGAACCATACCGCCAGCTTGCCAAGTCGATCCATATTCGGACCGCATCGAACGTTGCCACCAAGGTTAGCGAAGAAAAAACTGTCCGGCTTTTTTTCCTTGGCGATGGCATCGTACTTTTGCCAAAGCTGAAACACGCGATCGTTAAACACCGCCCAGTAGGCAGGCGTGTTCGCGGGCGGCAGCTTGCTGCAGATGGCGCAGTGGCAATCCGGCAGGCTGCCAATCGGTGGCCAGCCATTGGTGTAGAAACAATCCACATCGTAAAGCGAATTCACTTCGCGCATGATGGCCGGAATGTAGTCATCCATATAGCTCGTAAACATGCAGGTCTGAAACAGGCGCGGATCCTGACCGCTGAACTGCACCGAGCCATCTTTATGTCGCATCGCCCATTCCGGATGGGCCGCCAGAGCATCGCCCCAGTTCAGGTCGGGACTCATGCGGGCGACCACGCGCATGTTACGCTTTTTTGCGGCTGTCACACACTCGCCGAAAAAATCGCGGCCGTGCAGATATTTTCCGTGGCGATGAAATGGCACTTTCGACGGATAGAACGCAAGAATCCCCGTCACGCTGATAAAGACGATGTCGGCATCCGCAGAGTGCCAATAATCCGCCCACTCTTCAACGTTCATCACGGCAGGGTCGTGCTCGGTCATGTTGCTTTGTCCGACGCGGCGAATCTTTTGTTGCCATGGGAGTGCGGCGCGGTTCACAGCAGCAAGACGCGCAGGCAGCGGGACAAGGTTGGGCGCGGGACCATTCGCGAATGCAATCGCAGCGTCCTCCTCAGCGCCGGTCGAGGTCGGATTGAGAGCACTGAGCGCGGTCAGCGGAAGGGCGGCGGCGCTGGTTTTCAAGAAGGTGCGGCGATTGAACACTGGAACTCCCATCGTTTTGCCTGCGATGGAAGTGTAACTTCCAGGAAATAGTTTCGGCCACCTGTCGGCGCATCACGGATGCGTTCAGCCGAGCTTGACGGCGGAGGCAATCGGCTCGCTAGTGCTTGGGCGCCGGGTCGTCTTTTCGTTCCATGATATGCATACCGCCAAATTGCTTTACAACTCGATAATGCGATTGCAGGTAGGGTTCCATCAACAGGCCGCCAGGCGGCTCAAAACTCTTGGCGGTAAACAGGTCGGCCGAGTCCCTTTGGAAGGCCGTGTCCCAAACTACATATCGCACCTTACGTTGTTCAAGCGTCTGGATGGCGTCCTGAAACTGCGATGTGGTGTTGTAGTTGTACATCAGCAGGCTGTACCGGGTAGGGTTCGTCGTGGCAGACAGAAAATAATAAATCGGACAATAAGGGTAGGTGAAAATCTCAGTTCCCGCGGGAACATTGGAATCGAGAAATGCCGTAACAGGGTCCGGCCTGAACGTGGCGACGGTTCCTGCGCGAGTTGCAATCGTGCGCGCGGAAAGGGCAAAAAACAGGTTGGCAATGGCCAATGTCGCCGCGCTCACCGCCAGCAACTGCATCGCCGCATTCGCGATCGGAGTACGATACCGGCCAAGAAAATAGACGCAAAGAATGATGAGTACCGGCGAACCAGAGGTGAGATGAGAGATATCTCGCCGATGAATTTCAGACAACCACAATGCTCCACCACAAAGCCAGTACAGCAGAATGGCCACACTGAAATTATCTTTGCCACGGGGAAGACCGAGAAGCAGGGCCACCACGGGCAGCGCCGCGACCAGTAGAAAAGGCATAAAAAGAATCGCTGCCAGGGGTATGAGCCAAACAGCTCCGTGGAAAGCGACGATCCAATGCTCCCAATACTGATAGAGGCCCCGAGCATACGGGATTGCATTCACCGTGCCGTAGTTTTGGTAAGGCCAGATCAGGTTCACATACAGCAGGTCGCGAAGGGCTCCCCGGCTCCAGAAATACAACAGGACAACGCCAATCGTGGAGCCATAGCCCGCGACTAGAATCGCCAGGGTTGCAAACGACGCGGCCCGCCGGCGCTGCTGAATCAAGAGCCAGAGCATCATGGCGAATAACAGCAGCAATCCCTTCGGTTGTAACACCAGCGTGGTAACAGCTGCGAAAGCTCCCGCTGCCGCAAGCAGAAGATTTCTGCCCGCGTCTTGCCATCTCGCGATACAGGCGATGGACAGGAGTGCGAAGAAATTACTGTCCACATGATGGTTCACGATGGGCCAGATGGTGCTGAAGTAGAGAGCCACCAAAATAACAGCCGGAAGCGCCTGGTAACGACTGCAGATCCGGCGCGACAGGTAGTACATCAACGCCAATGTTCCGAGTGACGTGACGAACAGGCAGATGCGAGCGGCGAAAAAGCTGACGCCGAACAGCTTAAAAAATAGAGCGAGCCAGTAGAGAGTGCCGGGACCCATCACCTCAAAAAAATCGCGGGCGAACACCTGGCCGTGAATGATTCTCACTGCACCGTAAACAAGCGTGCCCTCATCTGTCCCCGACAATAGAATCCGCATAAATGGCAGCAAATAGATTGCGGCGCAGAGAGTAAAGAATAGAGAGTTGAGATAGGTTTGATGGTTTGAAGCTTTTGCCGTCGCTGGAGCAAGCGACGAGGTTCCCGGTGGGAGAAGGGACTCGCAATTGACGTCCTCGATTGCGGTTTCCTTTAGGGTTTGCATCAGTGACTATGCCCGAATGCTGGCAACCGGTTGATAGGCCGCAGAGGCGCCGGCGCTAGAAGCGGCGAGTTCGAGATTGTCCACCACAAACGGCAGCAGCGGAGAAGCGCAATCGGCGAGAATGACGGCGCGCGGCTGAATCATTTGAGTCTCGGCGATATTGCGCAATTCCGACACCACGTAGAGCGGCCGCTGCTTCGCTTCCTCGTAATTCCTACCGACATAATCCCCGATTGCACCCAGGGCCAGCAGGATCATTCCAGAAAAGACGCACTGCAGGGCCACCACGGAGGCCCAACCCGGCACCAGTTTTGTGGTCCACATCGCCAGATACATCACGCGCAGCAGATAGATGAATCCGGCGCCGCTGAGCGCGCATCCAGCCGCGATACTGATGCGCAGCGGAAATGCGGAGAACGATGTCACTGCTGTCCAGGCGAAACGCACCATCTTCAGCAACGGATAATGGGTAACGCCGGCAGCGCGTGGCTTCCGATCGAACAGGAGGATCGCTTCCCTCAGTCCCAGCCATGCCACCATGCCGCGCAAATAACGATGTTGTTCGCGAAGAGAACGAATCGCCAGAACAGCCCTTCGGCTGAAAAGGCGAAAATCTCCGACGTTGGGAGTGAGCGGCTGGTCCGCCATGCGCGATAGGACTTTATAAAAAACTTTCGCCGTCCAGCGTTTGAACCAGGTCTCCCCTTCGCGCGTGTTGCGCTGCGGAGAAACAATGTCATAGCCCTGGTCAAACAGGGCCAGCATTCGCGGCAGCACGTCCGGAGGATCCTGCAGATCGGCATCCATTACCACCACCGCGTCTCCATTGGCAAAGTCCAACCCGGCGGTGACGGCGGCCTGATGGCCAAAGTTGCGGCTGAAGCGAAGCAGTTTGATGCGCTGATCTCGCAGCGCCTCGCGCGCCAGAAGATTTGGCGTGGCATCCTGGCTGCCGTCGTCGACGAAGATCACTTCCCAGTTTTTTTCCTGAAGAGTGTCCCGTAGACGATCCAGCAACAGCGGCAGTGTTTGCGCTTCGTTCAGAACCGGAATGACGATTGAGAGGAGCATAGGCGCATTTGGAAAACAAGTTCAAAAAAACAATGACTACAACGAGTGCTTCGATTTCTGAGCAAACCCGTACCCCACGAGGTCATTGCACGAACCCCGGCGCGAATATGCCCTACATCTATCACTCCACCGTGCTTCGTTCAGGGTGACTGCGACTGTCATCCTGGCAGTTTGTCTGAAAGTGCAGAGCGAGTGCAGTCGTGCGGACTGCCTCGCTTCACTTATCTGACAAGCACACAGAGTGGCGAAGCGGAAACCTAAAAGAAGCCGCCAATAAAGCCGCCATTGTTTCCGTTGTTGCCATTGTTGCCGTTATTGCCGTTGTTGCCGTTATTGCCATTGTTGCCGTTATTGCCATTGTTGCCGTTATTGCCATTGTTTCCGTTATTACCGTTGTTACCGCCGCCCCCGCCGCCGGAAGTGACGTAGGTGCCTACCTTGGTGCCGATATTCCCAAACGCGGTGTTGATATCGGTGGCGATAGTCTTCATACCTGCTGTCGCCGCAAAAGCGATAAGTGAAACCAGCAACAGGTATTCGATCAGGTCCTGACCGCGTTGGTCGTTGAGCCGTAGCAACTGCTTTGACAGTTTTGCCAAGAAAGTTTTCATGTGAAGTGCCCCATGAGTCATCGCATACTCATGCCTTTCGTTCGATTTTGACCCAGGTGCGCTGGGCCTGATACCCCTCGATGCTTCTCACTCGTGAATCAGAAATCAACAGGCTGCAAGTCTAAAATCCGCAGCATGTCTGAAAGGGTCAGCCTGCAGAGATGCGGTAGATTCGCACCCTTGCGGGAAACCCGATCGAGCGGGGAAAAGAGCGCGCGGGCGACCTTCATCGGGTCTCAGGTGCCGCTCCCAGAACGTCAGAACTGCAATTTCATCTGCCGCGCACCGCCGCCTTAGGCGGTGTAAGTCGTCAGCTTGGATCCGATATTGGTGAATGCCGTGTTGATGTCGGTGGCCAAAGCCTTCATGCCCACAGTTGCTGCAAAAGCGACCAACGCGACCAGCAGCGCATACTCGATCAGGTCCTGGCCGTGTTCATCATGGAGCCGGTACAAGAACACGTTCAATTTGGCAGATACGTCTTTCAGGTTGAATTTCATTTTCATCTTGGCCTCCTATGCCCCTTCACTCGATTTTGCCCGTTTTTGCAACGGAGTTTTCGCCACACTCTCTTGTCCTCCAGCGATCGAACATAATAAGAGGTGCGGCTTGCAACCTACAGCGCAGTTCTAAGGGTCGAGTTCGACCGTGGTGCCAAATGACACACACACTCGTGACGCAACCCGGTATTTCAGAAAGGGAGAGCTCGCCGTGACAGCCGACCCGGGGCGGAAGGCTCTCCCCCGGAAAACGCCGTTGCTTCGAGAATCAAGCAGTATAGGTGGTCAGCGTGGTTCCGATCTTCACGAACGCTGCGTTGATGTCGGTAGCCAGAGTCGTCATGCCCGCGGTGGCCGCGAAAGCAACCAGTGCAACCAGCAGCGCGTACTCGATCAGATCCTGGCCGTCTTCCTGCTTCAATGCGTCCTTCAGCAGTTCCATCTTTACCGACAGCTTGATTAGTAAATCTTTCATGTGACATATTCCCCCATTCCGTTGGATTATTGTCCCAGCCGAGGCTGGTAGTACTACCCCTGAATGCAAGCGGAGAACCATTCCTCAAAAGCAGTCAACCATTGATAATGATGGGCTTAGAAATCCGGGGGTTCAGGGTGGCGTGAACACCTGTTTACAGGCATGCGCGAACAGATACGTTGCGTATACATGCACGCCGGCAGAAAGTTGAACGGAGGATGAATCTGCGGCCCAGTACTGCCGTTCGTGCCCCAGGTTGACGGCCGTGGCATCTCGCGGATTGATTGACGGTGGGGTGATGATTCGCCGGAAAAAACGCGGTTTTATCGAGTTTGAAACACAGTCAAGTGAAGGGTTTGGAGAACGAGCCAGCAGCCATGTCCCTTCGGATAAAGTTCAGTACATTCGACCAGCGATAACGGCAGAAGCTCGTCTTGCCCTCCTTGGCACAGGCATCGCTGCAAACAGAGAACCCGCGTCGATGACCGCTTGAAGTGGCACGCAGTTTGCACTCAAAGAGGATCGAGACTAACCGTGGAAACCCTGGAAAGCGTCGCTTCGCATTCCGTCATCGCCGAAGAAGAAGTCGCGAATTTCGCGCCTGCGGCCATTTCTGCGCCTGCTCCATGGCATCCGCTAACCCGCCTGGGATTTCGCATCGCCTTCATCTATTTCTGCGGCTTCATGTATCTCTACGGTAACGACGGCATAGATTACCAGGCCCTTGTGATGTGGCGCGGATTCAGCAATTTTCTGAACTGGCCGCTCAACCAGCTGCTGCTGTGGTCCGGCCACCATATCTTCCACGTCAAAAACATGCCTTCTCACTGGCATGTGGCCGACCGTGGCGACGCCCTGGGCAACTGGATACTGGTCAAACTGTTCATTGTTGGCTCGATTGCCGGGGGCTTGATATGGACAGGAATCGCCAAATTGCGCGGCAGCCGGCGCACCGAGTACAACACGCTATTGGCGTGGCTTCGATTTTTCCTTCGCCTGACGGTGGGCTTTTTCATGGTGGGCTACGGAATGTTAAAGGTCTTTCCGCTGCAGATGCCGCCCATTTCCATTTCCATCCTGAACCAGCCTGCCGGCCAGATGACGCCCCACGCTCTCCTATGGTCGCTGGTCGGGCTTTACCCTGCCTATGAGTCGATCTGCGGCGTGTTGGAGGTGATCGCGGGCGCGCTTGTCCTGTTCCGCCGCACGGCGCTGGCGGGTGCGCTGATTTGTGTCTTCATCATGAGCAATGTCGTGCTCTACAACTTGTTCTTTGGCGTCTCGGTAAAACTCTTCGCGTTGAACCTGACGGTCGCGGCCATATTTCTCGTCCTGCCGGACACCAAACCGCTGTTGGACTTCTTCTGGAAGCACCAGGCTGCGGTTCAAACCAGCGTCTGGACTCCGCCTCTCACCAATCGCGGCCTAAGCCTCTATGTGCGCACCTTAGAGGTCATTTTCATCGTTGTGTCATTCACGATTAACCCTTTGTTCGACGGGATCATTTACCAGCACAGCCGGAACATCGCGCGCATTCAGTCGCCACTCTTGGGCGCCTGGCGCCTCGATTCCACGTATCCGGCAAGTGGACCGTTCGTGACCTCCAACGGTCCTGCCAGCGAGATCTATATCGACACCGTGGAGCGTGGATTCACACGTTCGGCGGACGGCGTATTGTGGCGCACCTTCCTGAAAATTAACCCGACTGCGCATACCGTGTACGTCAGCCCGTTTGTCGGCCGCGATGTCACCTACAATTGGCGGATGCCCGACCCGAACCACCTGATCCTGACAACCATGCCTCCCCAGGGGCCCGCGCCAAATACAAAAGGAACGAGTTCGTCAAAGCCGGCGCCACCGTTTGTTCCGGTGGTTGTGAGTCTTATACGAATTCCCCTTCCCACCCACTATCCGCTATACGACACCAAATTCCGCTTCGTCAGTTACTACTAAAGAGCTCCAATGGCGGCAGGACCTGCACTCAGGTTCACCCTGTGGTAGCTCTTCGGTGTTATTCGACTGGATGATTGGGAGAAAACTCAAGCTGATCGCCGACCTGTGTCTCGGATGCTAGCGCCGCCCCGGAAGCCAGCTCGATGACGGAGTGCGCGGAAAGACAGGCCGACATCCGCCAGGGCGGCACGCCGCTCCTCACCTTGCGCACGCGCAACTTGCGGTCCACATAGACAAGATCGATCGCGAAGCGCATGCCGAAGGTATGGACGGATTCACAGGGCACGATCCATAGACCTTCTTCCGCCCCAAGTCCATCGCGACCCAGCAGGCCCTTCCTGCGTTTGGCTCCGCGATCTGCCACTTCTACCCGCTCCGCTAGCACTGCCTGGCGGGTAAGATTCAAAACCTGCCAGCGCGCATCCGGCTCTCGACGACCTACGCCGTCGAGTTCTCCAAGGATGCGGCTGACCAGGTTCACGCTCGGATCATTCCACCTTAGTTAAAGATCGCACCAACGGTATCGTTGGTGGTCAATGTGACCGTGCAACTGTTCGGACCGGCTGCGGTGATCGTCCCAATGTTCGTGCAGTTGGAAGACCATCCACCGAAGGCGGCTCCTGTTGCAGGCGCCGTCAACGTCACAGCGGTGCCTACTGGATACGTTGCAACGCAGACCGAGGCGCTTGTGCCCGCCGCCGGACCGCAATTGATCACATTCGGCGTTCCCGTTGCCGAGGGAGCCGTGATCAGCCAGTTGGTGTTATTCAAGCCCTCGTTGTAGACCGTCAAGGTTGCCAGCAGCGACGGCGTCTCCGAACCCGGATAACACGAACCCGGAGTTGTTGGAGGGTTAGGAAGAACCAGAGGACAGTTGAAGGTTGCCTGGGCCGTCAATATGGATCCATCGCTGCCCGTTGCCTCGGCGACGATATTGGCGCTCCCGCTTCCATAGGCGGTGACGATCCCGGCTGTCGCTCCCATATTTCCAGCGCTGTTGGTGTTGACCGGGAAGACGCTTGGGAAGGAAGAAATCCATGTCAGCGTGGGTGAATTTGTCAGGTCTCTGACGACCGGAGGGGTGGAGAATGTTCCGATTGCGAGGAATTGGCCGGTATCCTGCAAATTGCCCACTGAAATCACACTGGGAATAATCGTCAGCGAAAGTAGCACACCGCCGCCAACTGCGCCTTGTCCTGAGCCTGAAACTACAAGAGTGGCGCTGGAACTGACAGGTCCATTGAATGCGGTTGCATTGGCTGTAATGATCGTTGTGCCCGCACTGACACCCGTAGCCATACCGGAAGCACTCACGGTTGCGACGGCAGGAACGCTCGAGCTCCACGTGACCGTGCCGGTAATGTTCTGCGTCGACGGGCGACTCGAATTGCCGTATGTCCCGATGGCCGTAAACTGCGCCGTCTGACCGACCGACAATGACTGGGTAGCCGGCGTCACTTGCACCGAATTCAAACCTTTGCTGCCGCATCCGGCAAGGAACAGAACCAGGCAGCTGAACGAAATCGTTCTGAAATGACGACAATCTAACATGTATGCCTCCCTACGATTCCCAACCAGGTGCCGCGTATCCGCAGTCCCGTTCGGAATTTTGTTTGCAAATTTGCAGGCCCAGGCGCCTTCCGTGGCGCCCGTAGTCAAACGCAATGTCTTACTGCGGCATCGTGCCTCCGCCGGTACCGCCGCTACTCGACATTCCTGTTCCGGTTTGCAGGATCAGCGGTTTCTCCGGCTTCATGCTGTCCATCATCTGCTCGATGGGAACGGATGGCGGCGAAGGCGGCAGCGGTTTCACGCCGGTCACATCCGCACCAGGAGTTGTCATCGGTATTTTGGAATTCGGCGGCAAGAATTTCTCCGGATAATTCAACTCCGGTAATGGTCTGCCGGCAGGAATCGGAGCGACAATCTCGGGCGTCACAATCACGATCAACTCGGTATTCGTCGTCGTTTTTGAGATGGACTGAAACAGCTTGCCGAGGATTGGAATATCTCCGATGAATGGAACCTTGTCCAGGTTCTGGGTCTCGCGGTTATCGAGCAGTCCTCCAATAGCGAGACTCTGTCCCTCGGCCATTTCGACTTCAGTGTTCATCTTGCGAACATCCAGAGACGGAATCGTAAATCCGGAGATCTGCACGCCGTTGGCAAAATCCAGAGAACTCACTTCAGGTGCAACCTGGAGTCGAATCGTGTTGCGCGGAGTAATGGTCGGGATGAAGTTCAGGCGCACGCCGAATTCCTGGAACTGAATCGTGACCGCGCCCACTCCTCCTCCGGTGATGCCATTCACAACCGGGTAGGGATATTCGCCGCCAGCCAGAAAGCTCGCCTGCTTGCCGTCCGCCGCCAGCAGAGTTGGGCTCGGCCAGCACCTGGATCACGCCATCATTCTGCAGGGCCTGGATCGTGGCTCCTAAACCGAGATCCCTGCTGAATAAAGCAAGGTTCAGCGCATTCGTAATGGTCGCCACAGCGGGTCCAGCCGTCGGAGTAGACACCGTGGGCGCAGCAAATTGCCCGGTGCTGACCGTGCCAAAGAGATTCCCCGCACCGACACTGAAGATGTTGATGCCGAGCTCCTTGAGACGGGTGCGGTCAACACTGGCAAAGCGGACTTTCAAAAGAATCTGCGGCTTCGCCGGAGGAACATCGACATACAAAAGATTGACGACCTTGCCTGCAGTGGATGCAATCTGGACGGCTCGCTGAGAGCTGTTCAGATCCTTCGCCGTGCCGCGCAGAAAAATCAATCCTCCCTCGGAGCTCACCTGCAAATGTTGTCCGGGAAGTTCCATATGCAATTCGCGTTCAATCCCGTGCATCGCGTCTTGTTCCACATAGGCACTGGCGCGAACCTGCACTTTAAAGAATTGCCGTCCGCCACCTGACTCCCACACGATGAGGCTGGTTACACCGGGAGCTTTGCCGTTGACCATCACTTCCGTCGGGGTGGTCGCCGTTGCTTCGGCAATATCGCCCATACCAATCGCCACGCGAACGATCGGCTGGGTCGTGTCGACCAATACCGACTGGCCCACTGTGACAACCAGGTCATTAGCGGAATCCTGGCCAGTGGGGCCGGTCGGTTGTTGAGGAGAACCTGGCGTCTGTGCGCGTAGAACTGGAGCTCCACCCATCACAGAAAGCACTGCATAACAGCAAAATGTTGCAACGGCGACTTTGGCTCTCACTTTTTATCCCCGTGCGAGGCAAATTTGGCTTCAGTTTTTTTCGATCCGTTGAATACTTCAACCAGATACATGCGGGCTGGTGTCACCTTTGGTGCTGGCCGGCCGGTGTGCGGGATGACCTGCACATTCGGCGCTCCGTACAGATGCGCCAAGCCTGTTCCCGAGGTCTCCACCAGTTTTGTATCCAGAGGGTTTCTCAGAACAAGCTGAATTCTTGTTTGATTGTTGGCGAGACTTAATGCCTCCGCCTGCGGTGGCGTCACCAGCAAATTGACCACCTGAACCTGTTGCGGTTTTCCTTCCGCGTCTCGTTGAATATCAGTTCCGGCGGAAAGAACCTGAATGTTCTGCAGAAGCGTTCGCACTTGAGTTCCTTGCGAGCTCGAGTTATTGGTTCCGGGAGGATCACCGGAGATCAACACGTCGACGCGCATGCCGGGTGTCGCGAATCCAGCTACGCCCACAACCTCGTCAACCTTCACCGCGCACGCTCTCATTCCTTCTGGAATGATGGCGGCCAGTCCGCCGCCGGAACCTTTCGGTGCCAGCCGGCTCTCCAAAATAGGTTCGCCGGAATAGATGTCGGCAACGACGCCTCGGCCAACCGCATCCGCAGGATTGATGATGGCGCCTTCGGGTAGCGAGCCGGCAATGTCGACGGTGGTCAGGTCAGAATTCCGCAGAACGCTTCCGAGTTTGATATGGCCTGCAGCGGCGACGACCGATGTAACCCGGTGTTGGGCCGATCCCAGTCGATTTCCGACAATGCGAAAGACGAGATAGCTGCATCCCAACGCCACAACTAACGCGATCAAGAGAATACCCGTTAATCTTCGACTCATTCAGGCACCTGTTCGAACTGGCTTTACAGTCAGATCGATTTCCGTACAGCTGATCGCAATTGCTGTGCCAAAGGCGGGAGAGTTGCCAAATGAGAGGTTTAGCCGGTCAGCGGGAAAGGGAGTGTGAACACGTGTATACCACTCGACATGGCTGTGTAGCCGCGCAGACACGCCCAGTCAGGGGTGTCTCAAGTTTGCAGGAACTTACCTGCATAATGGTTGGCCCCAGAATTGCTGCATTGATGTTGAACCGTAGCAGAAGCGATGCCGGAAGTGTCGCCGTGCAATGCTTCTGGCCGCGTGTGCATATCCGACATAACGACCGCATGGCTCTGGGTGTAGGGGAGTTGGTATCGAATTGAGTTCCTCGCAGATCAATACGATTTTTTCGCCTGCGCCTCGGTCGCGTACCCGGCCAGGTTTCTTCATGGTCTCCGTGGTCATGCACGGATTGATTCTTGGATTTGCGATATTCGCCATCGATCATGCACCTCGCATCGACGATCATTCGACGCGGCGATATACAACGAAGATGGTCAAGCTGCAAGGCGTGGAACCTCGACTGCACTGGTCGCCTGCCGGCGGGGCCGGCCATTCGACTCCACAACCGCAGATGCATGCTGCTCATTCAGGAGGAAGGCAATCTGCGGCCGCCGCTCCGAAATTCCTGGCATATAAATCTGCCGCACCGGTGACGCTGGTGCAGCCGGATATCGCGCAGGTTACACCGCAGCTGCTGAAGACTCCTGTTCCTGTGGTGGTGATGTGGACGCCTCCGGAAAGACCCATCGACAAGATCGTGCCACGTCCTCCTCAGCCAAAGATCACGGCGAATGTTCGTCCATCGCTGGCTATGCCGAATCATGAAATTCAGGTCTCCAGCCTGGAACTCTCCTCGACAGCATTTGTGTCGGACGCCATTCCCGTTCATGCCAGCACGACATCGCCCATCACTGTTCCGGGAGTGCAAGTACCGCAGCTTCCGGCGACCGCATCCAAACCTTCTGCCCAGCCGACTCCCGCCACCGTATTATCAGTGTCTGACGTCATCCCAACGCAGGGAGTGGTTGCATTGCCTCCCGCGAACCAGACCGCTGCCGCTACTGGAGCGGATTCATTCATGCCCGGACGACCCGACAGCAGCTCTGAAACAGGTACCGGGACCAATGCCGGCAAGCAGGATGGAACTGGGACCGGCGCAGTCTCCGGGGATCAGTCTGGGGACGGAGATCAGTCTGCCGCGGGCAAAGGCGCTGCAGGTGGCAACGGAACTACGACAGGATCAGATTCAGGATCTCAGGCTGGGGTTTCCTCTGGCGACGGCCCATCTGTCGCTCGCATTACTCGCCCCAGGGACGGCCACTTCAACGTAGTGGTAGTGGGCGATGCCGTGGCGGATGAATATCCTGAAGCGGTGGGCATATGGGCTGATAGGCTTGCGTACACCGTCTATCTCCACGTGGGAGAGGAACGAAACTGGATTTTGCAGTATTGCCTGCCGCGAGTCCATCCGGCTTCAGCCAGCTCCAATCGACCCGATGCACCCTGGCCGTACATGATCGTGGCACCTCATCTCGCACCTGGTGACGCCGATGATGCCCTGCTGGTGCATGGGTTCATCGATACCGAGGGAAGATTTGAGAAGCTTGCCGTCGTCTATCCGGTACAGTTTCCGCAAGCGAAGTTCGTACTCAGCGCGCTGCAGCAATGGCAGTTCCGTCCAGCCGCACAGGATGGAAAATCAACCCTTGTCGAAGTCCTGCTGATTATTCCCCAGGAAACTGAATAGGCTTGTTGTCTCAGCAGATAATGGGCGCTCGTCCTATTACTGCGAAATCACCATCGACGATGTACTGCTCATCGCAATCACACTGCTGCTGACAAACGGGATGGACAGAGGAAAGTTATAGCTCACCGTCACCGTCGCCAGATTTCCCGGATTGTTGCACGCAGCCGACGGAGTGCAATTCGCCCCCGCAGGGTACGGCGCATAGGTCGTGGTTACAGTCATGTTTGCAGGATTGATTCCGGGGAAACCAATATCTTCTACGTAGGTCTGAATGTCATCCGTAGAGACCGTGCAGGAAGCACCTGCGTTCATACATGCCGATCCGTGAACGATGGCGTAGCGAGTGCCTTCACGTGCCGCATCGGAGATGAAGTGATAGGTATACAGCGCCAAACATATCTCAATTAGGCCGAACATGATGGCCAGCAAAATCAGCAAAGTGAGCGACATCTCAATGATCGTGGACCCTTGTTCCCTCGCACACCGGGAACGCGTTCGGCGACTGGCTTGCTGAAGCCTCGCAAGCAGTGGAGGCAGGAATGCGGCTCTGAATCTCGACTCGGTCCGCGTCACTGTTGCACCCTCATGATCGACTGTCCGTTCAAGGTGAATGTCGTCGGAAGTCCTGGATAGTGAAACAACGGGTCGATTGTTCCCGTCGTATTCACCTGGACGTATTCGATGATCCGGTTGGGGCTGGGACACGACGTGAGAGCCGTCGAGCAGACCACAGATCCTCCACTGGAGCAGGCGCAGGAATCGGCCGCAGTCGCACTCACTCCGGAAACATTGAGCGCGTCCTGTGTCGCCGCCAGTTGAATGTTCGTAAAATCCGAGGCGGTGATGTGACTCTGCGCTCCGTACGATGCACCGGCGCGGGCAGCATTGCTGATCTCGATGGCAGCGTACGCCAGTCGGCCAAACTCCGCAGCGCCAATCAGCAGCAGAATGAAGATGGGAAACATCAGCGCCAGCTCCACCAGCGCTTGCCCACGGTCGCCCTTCTTTGTCAGACAAGAAGGGAGAATGCTGCTCCATCGCGCGCTTCGATCGTTCTGAAATCCGTTCGCAAGATTTGTCATGGTCTACTCCACCAGCGCAACTTTTGTAAGCGGGGAGTTGGTGACTGTCTGGGAATAATTTGTGATCGTAAGGTTAGTGACCTGATCATTCAACATGTTCACGATCAGGTCAGTGGTCAGTTGAAGACCGCTGTTGTTGCCGCTGCTGTTTTGCAGTGTCAACTCTGCATCGGGCGCATAGATGATGCCGTCGATCAATCCGCTGGAATTCCCCAGATCCAGTACCATCACGTTGGTGTTAGGCGCGGGTTCCATCAAGGCGATCCCGTTGTAAGCGCCCGAGGTTGGAGCGACAAGATCCAGCACAGTGCCGGCGGTTTCCGTCAGCGCACCGTTCACAATATCCAGCGTTGTGCCGCCAGCACCCGAGGTCACGGTGCCCGTCAGAGCTACATTCCCCTCGAAAACATACGTTCCCGCACCCAGCGTCACATTGCTGAGGGTCAGGGAGTTGCCGGGAGGTGCGCTATAGCAGCCGGCGGCGATGGTTCCAGTCAGCGCGCCCGGGGGTGTAGTGCATCCGGCCGGCGTAGGTGGAACGATACTGCCAAGCGGGTCGCTGACCTGAGCCATTCCTGGAATCGGTGCGGGAGTACTGCTTCCTCCCTGGCCGCCATAAGGTCCAGCCACGCCAACCGACCCAGCGGTCAGCGCGCCGCCGCCGCTGATCTGCAGGGCAGCAGGATCGGTCGAATCCACAAGTACCTCGCACCCCGCTGTTGAGGATACGTTGAAGGATCCCTGAACGACCATTGCGCCCGTAATCGTGGGATTCAAAACGTAGACGCAGCCGTTGCTGGTGCTGGTCGTCGCCACGGCTCTGGCTGTGACCGTCTGGGAGGCGATGTTGAAGACGTTCATAAAAAATGTCGGCTGGTCTTGCGAAACAATGGCCTCCACATAGCCGGCTTGCCCGGAATATGCGCCCTCCGTCGGCGGCATATTGATCGTAACCGTTCCTCCACTGGTCCCGACCACCACGCCGTTTTGCGCCGCGGCCGCCTGGCCTGCGGCTGTTGTGTCTGCATAGTTCAGTTCTGCCGCGGCAGCAACCGCAGCACTGTCTGCCGCAATCTGCAGATTTCTTTTGGCGCGCAGCAACGTGCCGATATCCGCCGCGAATCCCACAAACCCCAGCAGAACTGTCATGCCGAGCAGCGTAAGAATCATGGCCTGGCCGCTTTCGTCCTTTAGCCTTCCTGCGAATTTCATACGCTCCACCTTCCCGCGTTCAAACCGGCCGCACAAAGTTCTTCAGAGACTTCTGGCTCGCTTCCAGCGACTTTCGGTCGTTCCCATTCTGCGAAAGCGACGGTCCCTGCGCCAGAAACGCCATGCCGACGCCGTCCGTTCCCCATCGGACGACTTTGGCGTGCACCGTAATCGAGCGGTCGGGATCTGAATCAGCGCCGCCCTCTTGTTGCAATCGCATCATCATCACCGTGCCTATATACCAGCGCTCATCCGTCACCAAAAACATTCCAGTCAGACTGATGTCGCGAATCGGATGTGAGGTCGGTGGGCCGCCATCCCAGTAATATGCAACCAGACCGGGCACGATTTGCCGTTCCGCCTTGCGACGTTCCGTGCCCAACAAACTCCGCCAAAAGCTCTTGCCTGGCTGCCCATCCTTCACATGCGACTCATTGTCCTCGACGGCTCTGAAATTTCTGGAACCTCCTCCATCAATCGATCCTCAATCTCATCCGCAAGGCAGATCACCAATTGGTCCCCAGCCTGTGTCTGCGACGAATAGATTGTGTGCGTCGGCAATTCCAGGACGCTTGCTGCACGAATTCTGAGCGGCGCCACTTTAAACTTAGGGAAATGTTCCGACACGTAAACGACTCGAAGATTTTCATCCAAATAAATCAGGTCAAGAGGAAATAACACACCCCAGGTATGCACGCCACTTGACGGGATGACCCAAAGACCCTCGTCGGACCTCATCTTGAGCCTGCCAATCAGTCCCTTCAGGCGCGTAAAAACCGTATCCGCCGGGGTAACCCCAAGGCTTAGGAAGCATTCGCGTGTCTGGTTGTATACGCAGTAAGTCCGTCGTTCCATGTCATCCCTGGGAAATGGTTGTTGACTGCAATTGCACTTCGTTTTCCATCTCGAGTTGGATACAGCAGTCTCGAGCGGTCGGGTGCAATTTGCAGCTTCCACAAAAGCTTCCGAACCGCTCCTGCGCAATGGAAGAGGTGAAATTCTTCCTGCGAAGAGCGGCTCGCATCGGAGCAAACCGATCCGGCACGACGATCAGCCGGGACAGTCGATCTGCCAAAAAATGGTTAGCGAACTCGCGTCCGGCGACGTTGAATTAACACGATCAGGATCAGAACACAAAAAACACCGGCCACGATTCGAATGATCTCTACGTTGTCCACAAACTTTCTCCCTTCTGTTATTTGTTGAGGTACAGAGCAAAAGATTCAAACATGATGATGAGGGCAGGACCCACAGTCACCACGAAGAGCGATGGAAAGATAAAAAACACCAATGGAAATACCAGCTTGACGGAGGTCTTCGCCGCCTGCTCTTCAACCTTCTGGCGACGCTGCGTTCTCAGCGTGTCAGAATGGATTCGCAGAGTTTTCGCAGCGCTGGTCCCGAATTGTTCGGATTGAACCAGCACCGAAACCAGGTTGCGCACACTGTCGACTCCGGTACGATCGGCAAAATTTCTCCACGCGTCCGAGCGAGGACGGCCGGCTCGCTGTTCCAGGACAACAACACCTAACTCATCGGTGATGGCAGGCTGGGCGAGACGAAGTTCCTCCGCAGTTCGCATGGTTGCCTGGTCGAGACTCTGGCCTGCCTCGATGCAAATGACTAACAGGTCCAGCACATCCGGCAAGCCGCGCCGGATTGCCGCCTGGCGCTTGGCGATTTTTCGTCCCAGCCAAAAATCGGGCGCCAGAAATCCGAGACCCGCAGCCAACAGATATGCGAGAAATGGGCTGTAGTGGGCGATGCCGGTCACCGTGACCAGCAGGCACATGATCAGCGGAACCACAACCTTGGCGCCATAGAAGTTCTTCAGCGCGGAATCCCTTCGATAACCGGCGCGGATTAAACGCTGTTGCGCAACCGAAACTTCGGCCTGGCTCTTCGGCAGCAGGCGCTCGAACTTCTCGAACATGCCGCCCATCGCCACGCCGGAATCCTGCAGCACGGTGGACAAATCTCTTCGTCTTTGGCTTGGCATGACGACTGCATTGATGCGCTGCAGCACACCCTCCCGGTAGAACAGGAGCAGCCCGCCGCTAACGAACAACAAGAAGACCGCGAAAAATGTAAGAACGGCAAATCCCATAAAGCACCCTTCAAACTTCCATGTTGACGATCTTGCGTATGATCAAAGCCCCAGTGATTGTCATGGCGGCGGCAGCGTACAGAAGCTTGATGCCAATCTCGCGCCGCCACAAAAGACTCATCGTGACGGGATTAATCAGATACAAGGCAACGCCGAGCACGGGCGGAAGAAGCGATAGAATCCAACCGGTCAGACGCCCCTGGGCCGTGTGAACTCGAACCTGCCGCTTCAACCGGTAGCGCTCACGAATCACATAAGCGGCCTTATCGAGCACCTCGGCAAGATTTCCGCCACTCTCTTTTTGGATCAGGATTCCAGTCACAACAATTTTCAAATCCTGCAACGGTACGCGCGCGACCAGATTCGTCATGGCGGTTCTGAGCTCAAGTCCGTAGTTCTGTTCGTCGAAGCAGAGACGGAACTCAGAGCCGATGGGATCCGGGCTCTCATGCGCAACCAGGCCCAGTGCTGCCACCAGGCTGTGGCCGGCACGAAGCGCGCTCACCATCAAATCCAATGCCTCGGGAAGCTCCTGTTCAAACTTTTCAAACCGCTGCTTGCGTCTGTGCAGCACATAGAAAATTGGCGCGATACCTGCAATCACTCCGATGGCTACCCCGAAGATCAAAGCCCCCGTCCGCAGATAAATCAGGTAGGCCGGAATCACGAAGCACGCAATGGACATCAGAATCAATCCGCCGGCTGTCCACTTCACATTGGCCTGGTATAGGAGGCCGCGCAGACTGGGTGCAATCTCAAGCTTCATCAGCCAGCGATTCATCCAGGGAACGGCGCTCATCAGTTCGCTCTTGCGGATATCCACGATCGGATCGCCGGTTTTCGACTTATCAAACGCAAGGGCGGACTGCAGCACGGCCAGTGTCTGCTTGGTTCGCTCCGAGGCGCCACTTCCTGTCGCTACCAGCAGCAGCGTCAGGACCACGAACACTCCGATAAACACCAGCACCAGCAGCATCAACATATCGCAACTCCTAACCGTCGAATTGGTTAGTTCACTTCCATCGTTTGCTCAAACAGTCCGGTCGGCAGAAAGATGCCGGAAATACGGAGCTGATCGAGGAATTTAGGACGAATATGTGTCGGCTGGAACGCGCCAATCACTCTTCCGTCGGGCCCAATGCCTTTCTTGTGGAAACTGAAAATTTCATGCATGCTGATCACGTTTTCTTCCATGCCGGTGATCTCGGAAATGCTGGTCACCTTGCGGCTGCCATCACTCAATCTCGAAACCTGAATGACGATGGCGATGGCGGAAGCGATCTGCTGACGAACCGTACGCTCCGGAATATTCAAATTACTCATCGCGACCATGGATTCCAGTCGGGAGAGCGCGTCGCGGGTGGTGTTGGCGTGAATCGTGGTCATCGAGCCCTCGTGGCCGGTGTTCATGGCCTGCAGCATGTCGAAGGCTTCTTCCCCGCGGACCTCACCGATGATGATTCGATCGGGGCGCATGCGGAGGCTGTTGATGAGGAGTTGACGCTGGCGGATGGCGCCCGCGCCCTCAATATTGGGTGGCCGGGTTTCCAGGCGCACGATGTTTTCCTGCGCCAACTGCAGTTCGGCCGCATCTTCAATGGTGACCAGCCGCTCGTTCGACGGAATATAGTGCGACAGGATATTCAGGAAAGTCGTTTTGCCGGCGCCGGTACCTCCGGAAATCAGAATGCTGATGCGGGCACGAACAGCGGCGGACAACATCTCCATCATCTCCGGGGAGACGGTCTTCAACTTCACCAGTTGCTCAGCCGAAATTGGGCCCGTTCCAAAGCGCCGAATAGAAAGCGCCGGACCATCCAGAGCCAGCGGTGGAATAATCGCGTTGACGCGCGAACCATCGGACAGTCTTGCATCCACCATCGGAGATGACTCGTCCACGCGTCGGCCTACCCGCGATACGATGCGATCGATGATCTGCAACAGGTGGCGATCGTCGCGGAACGTGGCATTCACACGCTGCAGAATTCCGCCGCGCTCAATGAACACATTTGCCCTGCCGTTGACCAGAATTTCTGAGACGGTGGAATCTCGCAGCAACGGTTCCAGCGGACCAAGGCCGAAGACTTCATCGAGCAAGTCGGCCTGGATCCTGTCTTGCTCGTCAAGGCTCAACGGCACTTTCTGGTCGCCGATGATCTGGTTCACCATGCTGGCGACGGCCTGGCGCGCCTGGTTAGAATTCACGCGCGACAGCTTCTCCAGATCCAGCTTGGAGATCAATACGCGGTGGGCTTCCGATTTGAGCTGCTCGATATTTAGCGTTGCCACGATTCACCCGTCCATTTGCTGCGAAAAATCTAACTGAGCTTCTATCCGAACAAGCTGAAACCCTTCTTTTTCTCCCGATTCATCGGCATGCCGCACGCGACTCTCGCCATCTGCCGGATGACCCGCGAAATCGAAGAATCCTTCAGCGCCAGTGCATTGGCCGTGTTTTGCGCAAGCTGGGCGGTTTCATAGTCGCTGGGAACCTTCCATTGCGGCAGCAGCGTGAGTGCCTTGCCGATTTCCTTTTCGTCAATCCCAAGCGGTCGCTGCGTAAACCGGTTGAGTACGATCTCGGGTTTGATTCCGGCGGTGGTAAAGAACTCGCCAATCATGCGATTTGAATTGCGTAGTTCGGGAACACTCACCTGCGTGATCAGATAAACGGCAAAGGCATCCATGAACATGGCATGGATCGGTGGAGTAACAGTGGAACCGGCGTCCACGATCACGCAATCGAAAGTTTGTCGCGCAACGGTGATCAGCTTTTCAACCGACTCGACCGTGATTTGTATCGGAACGTAGAGGTCCGGCGTGGGCAGGATGGAGAGCCCACAACTGTGCTTGGTGACAAGTTTCGAAAGGAAATTTGAATCGAGCCGGTGGAAATTCTCAAGAGCGTTGGCTACCGAAAACTCAGAGTGAACCCCCAGCCCCAGTCCCGCGTCGCCGATGGGTAAATCCAGATCGATCAGCAGCGTGCTGAGTTGCGACTCCTGCGTGATCGCCACGGCGAAATTGGTGGCGATGGTGGTAACTCCGGAGCCGCCCTTCGCCCCGATAAACACCATCAGCTTTCCCGCCGCCTTCTTCGTGGAGCGAACCGCAGGACGGCGCACCATGGCCCGCACCAGGGCTTCTGCAATGGCTCCCGAGGCAATGGGCAGCGACAGAAACTCGCGCGCCCCGGCTCGCATGCAACGAACCAGTAGAGAGGCATCCGATTGCGCCGAGTACACCATCACGGTGGCGGAGTTGGCTGCACAGATTGCCTCTACCAGGTCCAGAGCATGTTCTGGATCACTATCCAATTCGATGATCACGACATCGTAATGGACCTCCAGCAGTCGGGCCACGTCGTCGAGATCGGGATACGTTTTCAGTTGTCGGACAACGCGCGCTTGCGAACCGGCCAGGGCTTCTGCGACAGCGTTCCGCCGCAGGTCCTCCGGTCCAATCAGAGCCACCGTCAAGGTCGAGGTGCCCAGCGAGTCGCGATCCTGAGTCGTCGTCGCCATCAGCAGTTCTCGATTCCCTTCCTATTGCAAGATTCTGTTCATCGGCACTGTACTTCGTTTGCTGTTCCGGCCATGCAGCACGACCGTTGCATCTGTCCTCAGCGAGAAAAGAATGAAATCAGCGTTCCAATTGCAATTGCCGGAGCATAGGGCATTTTGCGGGTGAGAGGGTTGTCCAACACGAAATCAGGATGAGGTCGAAGTCCGCGCTTTCCCAATCCTGCAATCAAATCTCCCGTCCCACTCAACAATTCGCCAACAAAGCCTCCGCTAATCGCCCAGCAAACCGCCATGATCCCGCCCGCAATCCCTGTGATCACCAGAGCCAACATCAACTGCGATGGCCCGATCCACGCTCCTACGGCGGCACATAGTTTCAAATCGCCCATTCCCATGCCGCCCAACCAGCAAAAAATCCCCAGTATCGCGGTTGCCAGCCCAATCCCGAGAAGGCTTTGCTCAATCCCATGCCAGCCATGTGCCCAGCCGGAGACCGCAATTCCCGCCACCAGAAAAGGCAGTACCAACCAGTTCGGAATCCGGCAGCTGCGTACATCCGTAAAAGTCGCAATGGCCAGAACAATCAACGTCGGCCACCAGGCGATCGAATGCATACACCAACCCTTTCTCCCTTGGAAGGGACCACTCGGGGAATTGCAATCTGCCGTCCAAATCGACGTTTGCCCGCAACAGTCTGAATTCAAGGCGTTATGGATGATGTCGCCGGGGTGGGTGTGCACGGTTGTTTACAGGCTGCGCTACTCCGTGACGGGGCGGATACACCCTGCGGGAGCGACATGACCGTCGGGAACAAGTACGGCAGGTCGGAGATGGGGCCAGTAACAAAATCAAAACCAGCCAGATGAATTGTTTGCAGGCCCGTCCCAGGCAGCTTCTGCCGCACCGTTTGCAGGTATTCCTTGTACGATGGAGCGTCCGCCGGAAGAGGAAACAGGACGAACCGGGAATATTGAGCCGTCGGCAATACGGCCAGCAGTTGGGTATCGCGACCGTGCATGGCAAACACGCGAACCCCTTCTCGCAAACGCACTTCGGGATACTCCACCGTGAAATAGTCGGGCAGGTAGTAGCCCGCATGGCGATAGCCGAGGAAGTGCGAGTCAAAGCCGATCAGCAGCGTTCCCTGCGGCGAAGCCACCCGCGGAAGCGCGGTGCGTACGGCCTCCATGGTCGCGTCAAATCCCCGCACCGAGCGATACGAGCAGTAGAACGGCGAATCGAGAAATATCAGGATATTCACTGCGGCGAAAACACCGACCAGCACCAGCTTGGCGGGCTTGTGCCAGCCGGCATTCTGATACCACAGCGACGCCCAGTACCCAAGCCAGACGCAGGACGGTGCGATGAGCAGCAGTAAATAGCCGCTGTTGACAAACTGGAGAAAGATGAACGTGAAGAAGCAGAGGGCCGGCCCAATCCACACCAGAGTGAATCTCTTTTTGCCAGGATCATCCGGGTCGGTTCGATATTTTGCTGCGAAAGGCGCAATGGACGCAGCCCCAAAACTCAACAGATAGATAAACAAGATCGTGAACGCGCGCGCAATGGAATTCGCCGGGGAAGAATTGAAGACGGTTGACTTGGCCGGCACGATTCCCCACAAGGAAACAAGAGCGTCGACATAGGCAGCGAGCCCTCCGCTGGCCGCCACCATCGGCAGAAACCAGGCCACCAGCGCGACCAGCAAAACAAGCATGCCGGCCACTCTTCGCCGCGGCGCATGCCATAGGGAAAACAGAAAGATCGGACCGAGAAAAAGGAGAGACGAGGGCCGAATGCCCGCGGAGATTCCAAGTACAACTGCGCTGGGCAGCACATAGCTGGCTCGCCCACGGTAAACGCTCCAGCATAGATAGCCGATCAGCGCGGAAAAGAAGGCCTCCACACTGTACGTCAGAGCAACAATCCCGTGGAACCATGCCAGTGGAGAAAACAGGAAAAGTGCCCCGGCAAACCGCGCCGCATGGATTCCAAACCAGTCCAAGGCCAGCAGATAAATGACAAATACCGTTCCGCAACTGGCAAGGATGCTCAACATGACCAGCGCAAGATTCGCATTGTGCAGCGGGAGATTCAGCAGCCTTCCAAGGCAGACGTAAAGGAAATATCCCGGCGGATGCGGTTGATGAACCCGCGGGTCGAATCGCACCATGCCCAGCGCAAAATTCACGGAATCCACGTCATATAAGTCGTGGCTGCGAAACGAGAAGCGTGTCACTGCGACGGCGCCTGTCAACGAGGATAGATCCAGCCACCGGCGGGAGACCATGTCCAGCAATGCTGCAAGTGTTGTGCCAAGCACAATTGTGAACCCACGATGACCGACGAATCGAGTAAATTCACCTGTTTACTATTTAGTTACGGAACTGGTTACTACCATTACCAAAGTTTTCTCGACAATATTGTTGCAGCCCTGCTATCAATACCTCACTCCATGACACCCCTGGCTTGTGAGCTCTGTGCCTGCCGCGCTCCGCGACAGTAGAACGTACCACAGGAGAAGCCTCCATACCCCCGCGGAAGCAACACAATTATGATCCGAGTCGCTTTGTGTTCTGAGGACCGAAAGCTTCAGCAACTTCTTTCCTCAGCTTTGGGAAGGGAATTTCAAGTCGCGCTGCAATCGGATGAGGATTCGATTCTGCGATCCTTCTCCGCCGGTGCATGCGATGTTGTCGTGCTCGACCTGGATTCCAACCATGCCGCGCCCGAGCAGCGAATTGCAAGCATGGAGAGAATTGTCGCTGCGAAGATTTCTCCAGTGGTGCTGGCCGATGACGGCTTCCGTTCGGCTGCGCTGGAACTGGTGCGACAAGGTGCGCATAGCTACTGCCGCAAGCCGCCTTCCATGGTGGAGCTGAAATCGATGCTCAACCGCGCACACGAGAGTTTCTCGTTGAAGCGGAGGCTGGAGGCGGTGCAACTGCAACTCGACGCAGTCAGCAGCTGCGATCGTCTGATCGGATCGAGCCCGCAGATCCGCCAGGTTTATGATTTGGTCCGCCGCGTCGCCAGTATCAACACGCCTGTGCTGGTCACAGGCGAAAGCGGCACCGGAAAAGAATTGACCGCACGAGCGATTCATAACTTGGGCAATCGCGCGGCACAACCATTTGTCGCAGTTTGTTGTGGCGCAATCCCGGAAACTCTGATCGAAGCAGAATTGTTCGGACACGAGAAAGGCGCCTTCACCGGCACGGTAGGATTGCGGCAAGGCTACCTGGAGCAGGCCGGCGCTGGCACATTGTTTCTGGATGAAATCGGCGAGCTCAGCCTGAGCACTCAGGTGAAGCTGTTGCGTGTGCTGCAGGAACGCGAATTCAACCGACTCGGCAGCAGCCGCTTAATTCCATTGCGCGCGCGCGTTGTCTTCGCTACGCATCAAAATCTTGGCGAAATGGTAGCTCAAGGAAAGTTCCGTCAGGATCTCTACTATCGCATCAACGTAATGAGAATCGATATTCCGCCGCTCCAGGAACATCCCGAAGACATCCCTCTGATCGCCATGCATTTTCTGCGCATGTATTCCGAGATGCACGGCAGAAACATCACGCAGATTGATCCCTGCGCCATGGGACTACTGCAGGCCTACTCGTGGCCTGGCAATGCACGCGAGTTGGAAAATGTAATTCAACGTGCCATCATCGTCGCTCAAGACGACATCATTTGCGCGGAAGATTTGCCGGCAAACATCCAGGAAGAAAGTGTTGTCAACATCGACGACTATCGCCCGTCAGGATCCTTTGAACGGCAACTTCGCGACTACAAAATCAAATTGGCTGCGACCGCCGTGCGAGAGAATCAGGGCAACAAGACATTGGCAGCCCGTAGCCTGCAAATATCCCGCGCCTATCTCCATCGCCTCATCCGCCTTGCAGAAGATGGTCAGTTTATCGAACACGGGACCCAAGAGGCAGGCTCTGCTTGACCACCGCATTGCCAGTGAGTGAGCGCGCTGTCCGGCACTCATTCATCGGCGCGATGCGAAACGTGCTTTCTTTTCCGGTTGCCATTGCCAGTCTGCTAATGACGCTCGGCGTGCTCACCGTCCGCTCTCGATTCGATGATCCGGACATGTGGTGGCACCTGAAAACCGGTCAATGGATCTGGACGACCCGCACCATCCCTACGACAGATATTTTTTCCTATACGACGAGTCACCATGCCTGGGTTCCACACGAATGGCTCTCCCAGGCGCTGATTTATTGCGCGTATCGCTTTGGCGGCTACTCCGGCTTGATGCTGTGGCTGTGCTTTTTCACCGCGGCAATTCTGATCGCGGGCTACGCGTTGTGTTGCATCTATTCCGGCAATGCCAAGGTCTCTTTTGTCGGCGCCATGATCATCTGGTTCTTCGCGACCGCCGGCCTCGCGATACGCCCACAGATGATCGGCTACCTTCTCCTGATCGTCGAAGTACTTCTGCTCCATTTGGGGCGCGCCCGCAATCCACGATGGTTTTTCGGGTTGCCGCCGTTATTCGCTGTATGGGTCAACTGTCACGGCTCTTTCTTCCTGGGATTTTTGTTGGCCTGCATCGTTCTCGCGTGCTCCTTCTTGGATCTCCGCAAGGGTCTACTCGTGTCCGAGCGTTGGCCGAATCACACCCGAAAGATGTTGATGATCGCGCTCTTAGTTTCGGCGGCCGCTCTCTTCCTCAATCCTGTGGGGATACGGCAGGTCCTCTACCCTCTCGATACGATGTTTCACCAGTCCCTCCAACTGAGTTCCGTGCAGGAGTGGATGCCGCTGACGATGAACTCCGGTCGCGGGCTTGGATTTCTTCTTCTCCTCGGATGTGTCTTCCTCATCGTCCTCGTCCAAAAATCAGAGTTGTCTCTGGAGGAATTGGCGATGCTCGCCCTGGGAGCGTGGCTGGCCATCGGACATCGCCGCATGCTCTTTGTCTTCGGCATCCTCGCAGCTCCCGTGGTTTCGCGCCTGATCGCACCTTTGTGGGACGGATACGACGCGGATCAGGATCACCCTCTGCCGAACGCAATCCTGATTGCCGCATCGCTGCTCATCCTGGTGCTGGGATTTCCCAATCGCCAAAATCTCGCCAATCAGGTTGAGGATGGAAGTCCGGTCAAGGCGGTCGACTTCATGGAGCGTCACCACCTCTCAGGTCCGATGATGAATGAGTATGTCTACGGCGGTTACCTGATTTGGGCAGCACCGGATCATCCTGTGTTTGTCGACGGCCGCGGAGATGTCTTCGAATGGTCTGGAGTCCTGGCGGAGTTTGGAAGGTGGGCCACGCTTCAGGAAAATCCAAATATCCTTCTTGACAAATTCGGCGTCAACTTCTGCGTGCTCGCCCGCAGCTCGCCGATGGCCCAGGTATTGCCGCGATTGCCCAACTGGAAATCCGTATATTCAGACAATATGTCCGTGATTTTTGTGCGCACTCCCGACGGAAATTCCCCTGACGGAAGCGCACCCGCGCTATCCCAAACGACCCCATGACCGCAGCAAGCAGCCACGACGCGCCGCGGTATACCGTCCAATCGCTGTGGCTCATCAATCACTCATTTGTGAAGTTGGAGGCGCGGCAGTGGAACGCAATCTCCCCGCTAACTGAGCACTGGTACTAAGCACCGTTCAATGTGCGATTGGAATCGGAGTCATTACATCGGGTTGTGCGTTTGGATCGCCTGCGGCGGGTCCATGCCACACTCCACCACCATAGGTGGTGATGTAGATTTTGGATGGATCGTTCGCGTCGAGGATCACGCGATGTCCCCACTTGAAGTTATAGCCCTCTAGGCGGCTCCAGTGCTTCCCGGCGTCCGTAGAACGATAGGCTGCTGAATCGAAGCCACTAATATAGAGGGCATCCGGATTTTTCGGATCCAGCGTCAGATCGTAGACATGCTGCGAATCCTGAAAAATTGGCGTCCACGTTTGTCCGGCATTGGTCGAAAGAAAGACGCCGCCACCATGATCCGCGTCAACACCTTCACTACCCCATGCGGTGAGATACAGACGCTGCGGATCCCGCGGGTCGACCGTCAGGCCAGTGGGTCCGTTGGTTCCTGCAGGAAGATTCATTTTGACCCAGTGTTCCGCCTTTTCGGTGGAGCGATAGAGAGCTCCCTGCCCCGGAACGGTCGGATTTCGTCCCTCTGATCTGCGCGCGACGACCAGGTAAAGAACCCCCGCCTTCGTCAAAGTGAGGCGCCATGCAAACGGTTGCGCTCCTGTGATGCCATTGTTCTTGAGTGTCCATGTTTTTCCGTTGTCGACTGACTTGTAGACACCGTGCCCAAACCCAGTGGCATAGAGAGTGCGATTTCCGACTGGGCTGTTCGGGTCCATCAAAATATCTGTGACCGAAGTCGACGGCATGCCCTGATCGCTCGGCGTCCAGTGCCAGCCGCCGTCTGTCGAGACCACTACACCCCCCGTGAAAGTCGACGGATTGCGATGTCTCCAATCTTTCGCGCGAGGCAGATCATGTACTCCGCTGAAGGCTCCCCATATCAGTCCCTTCACTTCAGGATCGAAGGCAAGCCAGTAGGCCGTGTTGCGCCACATTTCCGGTACACCGCTGCTCGTGCTCTGCCATGAAGCGCCGCCATTGCCGCTCTGGAACAATCCGATATCGGTGTTGTCCATATAAAGATGTTTTGGATCGAAGGGATCGAATTGGATTCCATAATTTGTCGTCACATCCAGTCCACGCGTCGTCCATTGGTCTCCATCGACGCGCCTGGAACTCACGTCTTTCCAGGTCTTCCCGCCGTCGAGGGTGCGATAGGTACGAAAGAGATCGGTCGCATAACAGATGTTTGGATCCGTCGGCGCCACGCCCAATGTGCGAGGAGAATCGAAGAAGATCGATTCGCCGTTCTGCGTGGAGCGCTGCTCGATCCAGGTTCCCTCCAGATTTTTCGCTGCCTTGGTCGATTCCTTGAACACGATCTGCCAGCTTTGACCTGCATCCACCGTCTTCGCGATGCCGTTGAACAAATTCTCCGCGCCCGCTCCAAGCTGCAAATCTCGAAAGCCGACGTACGCAATCATGGGGTGGTCTTCACTTACAGAAACAGCTTCAAACCTTCCAGAACTTTGACCGAGCGAGGGCGTAGTGTCGCGCCAGTCGCGACCGCCGTTCTCGGAGACATATAGCTTGCCTGCGTCCGTCGTCGCGTACAGCCATGTTGCGTTCTTCGCATGCGCCGCGCTGACGGCGAAGATGCTGCCCTGCAGCTGTCCCAGTTTCGACACCACACCGTCGCGGCTCACGCTGTAAGCCCCGCTTCCGGCAACAACGACCAGATCATCGTGATCAAACGTCAACAGCAGAGCGCTTTCGGGAATCGGCGCCAATCGCTTCCACGAGGTTCCCTGATCGTATGAAACCAGAATCATCGAATTTGAATTTTCTTTGGTGGCGGCTGTCGCGGGCACACTGAACAGCGAGCGGGCGACATGAGCGGTCGACGTCGCATGCTCCTTCGTGAAAGCGATGTAGATCCGCTTCGAGTCATTCGGGTCAACCGCAATCGCAGAGATTCCGCCCGCACCCGGATAACTGGCATCGTCCGTGGTGAGAAAAACGTCCGCGTGATCGCCAACCTGGTGTTCAACCGTATTCTTGCGCGGGTTCGGAAAGACCATGCTCCAGGACTTGCCCTGGTTCTCGCTACGCCACAGCGCCGCGTTGGCGGCATAGATTACATTCTTGTCGCTCGGATCGAAAGCAAAGCCGTCAAGGCCCGTCAGCAGATTGAACATGCGCCAGGATTCGCCATTGTCATGGGTTATGTAGCCGCCGGTCATGTCGCAGTGTTCGAGCACCAGGCTGGGATCGTGCGGACTTATGGTGGGCGCGATCATGGTGCCGCCTCCGCCCGGGCCGACCACCTTCCAGGTGTCAAAGCGCGGAGCCTGCCCCAGGGCGGGAACCAGAGCAGCAAGCAAGAAAACGAGAACCACACCGATTTGTCTCAATGAAAACTCCGATCAGGTTAGGGAAGGTGGCTGGCTGTCTTTGCAACCAGCGGATTCTTCAAATGAGCTCACTACGCATCAGCGCTATGGCTGCCGCAGCGCTTGCTTCGATCGACTCTCTCGCATCGGTCATCTATTCATCGCTCTTCAGCCACCTCAGATAGCAGTCCTGGGGATCGCCTTCGGGCCCGATCAAAATGCGCACGTTCTTGTTCGCCGCGACTTCACCACTCGGCTGGCGAGTGTATTGATTTCGCAGCGATGTTTCCGAAAGTACTTGCCCATTTGCATCGACCCCGTTCAGAATCCAGCATGGCCGAGGGCTCATCGCAGCAGCAATCTGCGGTAGATCGAACTGGCGCAGGATGCCGGGCACAAACCACGCAAGCTGCAAAGAATAGTTTTCGGACTCAACGATCAACATATAGTTAGCCAGCGTTCGATCGACAAGAACGGAACGCACACGATCGTCCAGCAACGCTGCCATCATGGCGACCAAGCCGGAGCTGCCAACTCCCACAATTCTGACTTGAGTTACATCGACATCCGGCCGGCTGATCAGATAATCGACCGCTCGAAGCGTGTCCCAAACCCTCTGCCCCATGACGGGCCGGCCCATCACAAGGCAGGTCCACGCGAATCTCTCGTCCAGATGAACGCTTCCGCCGTAATATTCCGGCCCTCCATGAGGGAAGCGCGGCGTGGTCAAGCCGGTTCCACGCAGGGTGATCGCGCAAACAGCATTTCCAGCCTCCAACAAACGATCCATCGATCCCGGTTCCGCAACAACGTCATCACCTCCGTCGTCCGTCAGATAAAGTACCGTGGAGGCACGCCCGCTTTTGGCTGACGGCCGCACAAACCACCCAGGAACGCGCATCCCAGGCTCCGACTCAAACTGAAATTCCTCAATGATCACGCTCTTGCGCGGATTGGTCGAACGAACCTTGGATTGCAGTGGCGTTTTCTGTTGCGGCAACGCGAGCAATCGGGCCAATTCTCTTTTGACCTGGTCGCGTGTGCTCGCTTGATTCATCGATGCGTTACGCAACGGGCTTTTCTCAATTGCGATGCGAGCCCGATCTGTATTCAGCTGAACCACGGAGCGTCCGCCGATCGATGTTGAGACTTGGCCGGTGCTGGTAGTGTTGAGCCGCGCCTCAGGAATCTGGTCCAATTCCGCTTCTCCGGTTTCCGAAGCCGTGTTCTCAAGCCAGCGATTGAACCACGCGTAGATTGGGATTCGATTAAACAAATTTAGACCGTGAGGAAGATGAGAAGCAAAAAGTTCAACTCGATCCTTCGCCCCCAGCAACCCATAAACGCGTTGCATCTCCCGATAAATTTCCTGTGTCGCCTCTTCGTAGACAGGGGAATAGGTCACACCCTCGTCATGCGTGGTGTAACAAATCAACAGCGGCTTGGGAGCGAAAGCCAGTAACAGATCGCCGCGATCGATTCCTACAGAAAGCGAGCCCACAATATTTTGTTCCGCGTCGTCCGTTGCTCCCGGAGGATCAAAAAACGGTCCAGCAACATTTTCTGTATTTCCATCGCTCACGGCAGCCGCCCGCAGCCGTGGCTCCAGTGCAGCCAGATACATCGTCATGGTGCCCCCGCCGGACTGCCCCGTGCATCCGAGCCGCGTGGCATCCACCTCCGGACGACTGATTAAATAGTCAAGGCCCCGAATGCCGTCCCACGCGCAATACAAAGAAAAGCTTTCACCCATCAGCACCATCGGCCGGCCTGCTTGCGAGTGCTCCCCAGTTGGCCCATAGAGAGAGCGGCCGGTCTTTGGATCGATGTACTGCAGCCGCTCCCCCTGGCCGAAAGGATCGTAGCTCAATACCACATAGCCCTGACGCGCCAGGTTCTGATACAGGTGCTGATAGTAGTGGTATGCCTTGCCGTTATCAGAATGACCAACCGGCGCCAGAATCGCTGGGTACGGTGGTTTCCCGGAAGTGGGGAGATAAAGATTGGCCGTCACATGAACGCCAGGAAAGCTCTCGAAGATGATGTTCTCGATTCGATAGGGACCGCGATCCAGGGTGCCGGTCACTCGCGCATTCACTGGCGTTTTCTCCGGCATCCCTCCAATCAGTTCCCACAGTTTCGAGCGGACCAGGGTGATACGTTCTTGCAATTGCGCCTTCGAATGAATCGATGCCAACTCTGCGAGCCGCCTGTCCCTTGCCCGATTCATTTCGGTCGTCAGATAAGCTGGCCAATCAACCCAGAAGTCACGATCGGGACGGACCGGACGTGGCGCAGCAAGGGTCGGATTAGATTCTCCCGCTGCAGAAAACATCCGCCTGGAATTGGCGGCCAATCCTGCTGCACCGATCAGGTTCGCTGCCAGAAAATCTCGCCGCGTCGTCATACGCTCACACTCCGGTCTGTTCGATCGATCGTCATGTTCTCCTGTTATCCGTGGTGTAGCTTCACGCATCCATTTCACGGAGCCTGGTGATTCATGGTGCCCTTAAACACGCTCGATGTGAAGGCTCAGATTGCCAAGTTGTCTTACGTCAACTCGAAGAATCCCGCGGTCATTCGCACGCAATCGAAGTACTTGTGCGGGTGCGCCTGGAGGAACCGCCGACGCCGAGGTGGAGACATTCAACCCGGTGAAATTCAATTCATACACCGCATCTTCTTCGAAGACTTGTAATCAACAGAAAATTGCACCCCAGGTCGGGCAGCGACACCTCACCGTCATTCAGGCTGGAACCGATAGCACTGAAAAGAACAATCGGGCCTTGCTCAAACGCTGCCCCCGCGAAGTTCTCTCCATTCACCAGCTCGACGCGCTTGCCGCCAGTGGCCCCATCGTTTCCGATCTCGAAAACATGCAGGAAAAGGTCTTCTTTCGCCGGCTCGGTAGGCGAGACTTCAATACGCCATGCGCCAGGGACGACATTGACGCGGTTTGATCTTTCAATGCGGTCATAATCCTGCCCCCAAAATGTCTTCCACATATGCAGCAGCTTCGGGTCCGTCGGCAGCGGACCTCCGTTGGCTGGATCGAGCGGCCAGTTTTGCCCACTCCCCCAAGACCCACCATCGTCGTTGCCTGGCGTGTAGAACTCGTTGCCAGGACCGCCGCGCCGAGTGATGTTTCGCTGGCTGGGCAGAAGGGAATGCACGCGCAGCTCTCCTGCCCCCTGTTTCAACACAAATGTTTTTGCGTTTGCAAAATTGCTGGCGCCCTGCGCATCGCTTCCAACATTGCCGTCCACGCTTGGGCGGTTCACGCCGTGTAACAGCCACGCTTTATGAAGGTTCGGATTTGTACTCTTGACCCGGTCAAATACGAACAACAAGTTGCATTCTGGAATGTAGACAACTTCGCGAGTAAACCCGCTAACCTTTCCATCGATGTATGCCTTGGTCGCGTCGCCCAGCGCGTAATGGTACTGGCCCGGCACATGATCGATCGTGCGCATGCAGCCCAAATCCCAAATGTCGCGCGTGCTATTCCAATCCTCAACGCTGCGGATCGTATTCCAGTACCGCGACGAGTTCATGCGCTGTCCGCCGTCGTTCGCGGCCGCAAGAACGTCGGAGGACCAGAAGAATTTCTCCGCAGAATCGTAGACCAGCATCGAATTGTGCGCGACCGTGCGACGGTAATAGTTCAGGTAGTGCGGGCTTTCCGATTCCGTGTAATCGGCTCCGCTGTCGATTGCCAGATATCCATTGTGATAAATCGTGAGCTGGTTTTGATCCAGATGCTGGTGTTTTGCGAAATAGGGGCCGCAATCGAACTCAATCCAGGTGGAGTCGGGTTTCCATCCGTCGCGCATCACCAGGTGACCGACTCCAGGAAAATAGCGTTGCCGCGGCAGATCGTTGGCGCTCGAAAGTGCTGGGTTTTGCGGAGTGACTTCCGGATCGTCCCATAGAAACTGCAAAACCGGGAGCATCCAATCTTTAACGAAAAATCCGCTCTCTCTTAAAAGCCATGCGCTGTAAGGATCTTTGAAGCGGTTAACCGCGTACCCGATCACAGTGGTGTCGCGTGTGTCCAACACAGGATATTCATTGTCTCCTTCTCGCGAAGGAGTCCCGTTTGGCATCAGCTTATAGAGATACGTCTCCCCAATATTGCGGAACAGTGAATACCTGCGTGCCGGATCTACCCCGGTGGTCGTTCGCTGCAGCTCGACCATCAGCAGCAGCGAAGCCCACGTGATCCGCATGTAATCCATCGATTCGTGATAACTACCTTTCGGGGTGACGAATTCGGTTTGCTCAAAAATGTTCAGTAGCCCTTGCTGCACCTGGTAGCGTAACGGGTCGCATCGTCGATCGAAGTCCGCATATCCTTTCACGGCCGCCAGCGGAAAAGCCGCCAGCGCCAGATAACGCACGGGATAATTCGCATAGGAGA
This sequence comes from uncultured Acidobacteriota bacterium, assembly GCA_963821145.1. GTDB lineage: Bacteria > Acidobacteriota > Terriglobia > Terriglobales > Acidobacteriaceae > JAKAAZ01. The sequence continues at coordinate 7,763 of CAWGCV010000017.1, read as the reverse complement.
TTTGCCCCGGTATGGAAAGCTCCGGCCGAGCCAGAATCTTCGTAGCTCCCTCGACCAGCTGGTTCGCAATGCGATCTTTCAAAGCCGCATCGAAATGCGGATGACCAAAAAGCCAATCGAACGCCAGCGACCAGCGCGTGTAATCCAGCCAGTTTCGCGAGGCTCTGCCACCGGTTGGTAATTGTGTCGCACGCATCTCCGTCAAGGCGCGAATCGCAAAACCATCCTTCCCGGTTAGCTGCCAGCTCAGCGCCCAGCCCAGCATGTCGTCGGACGGCCTTAATCCTGCGGCGTATCGAGTTCGCAACAGCGCGAGGCCGGTAAACGGGTCTTCCTCTGCAATCAATAGTCTGGGTTTCCGGCCAGGCGACTGCGCACGAATCCAAGCCGGCGCAGCAATCGAAGTCGCCAGCAGCCCCGTCACAAATTCTCGACGTCGAATTTTGATCTTTCCCTCCTAAGCAACAGCGCAACTGGGAAAGCAGAATGAACTCCAAACCCCAGGTTGCGGTGCGCGGCCGATGTCTATTGCAGGAAGGAGCGGGATAAAAGCACCAATCCTGGCAGAACCCGCGATGTTTTTAATTGCTACGTTTGCAGAAATATTTCAGTCCTGACAGAAAAGTATTCGAAACTAAGCCGTGTAGCAAGCTCTGGCGAGCATGCCCCGTCCATCTCAAAGGGCGAACATCTAAATTGTCAGGAGGAATGCAAAATTGTCGCGAAGACTGCAAAAACCAACGACAGACAAGAGTTGTCGGCCCAGAGCGAACGTTGGGAAATGAAAGATTGAGTCCGTAAGTAATTGATTTCCAGAAACGTTTCTCTTTGTATCGAAATTTTTCCTTGCTTATCGTTTTGCAATTTGGTACATCAGGACCGGGGGCCGATTGCATGAAAATAGGAAATCTTCCGCTAAAGTTGAGAAATCGCCTACTGACAACAATAATTCTGATTTGTTTCGGAGCCAGTGCACCAATACTTTTCGCTCAAGGCACAGACCTCGGCACAATCCAGGGCATCGTCACCGACTCCAGTGGTGCTGTCGTCAGCCACGCCAAGGTTGAGGTTCTGAATACGGATACGAACCTATCGCTTCCTTTCACCACTGGCAGCGACGGATCCTTCAGCGCCGCCGCTATCCAGCCCGGCCATTATAAGGTGACCGTCACGGCACCGGGCTTCGCCAGCGCGGTTGTCGACAACATTATCCTGCAGGCCACAATGACGATGAACTTGCGCCCCGTATTGCGCGTTTTGAGCGCCAACACTACCGTTCAAGTGACGTCAGCGGCCAATTTGATCGACACCCAGAATTCAACCATCAGTCAGACTCTCAACAACGAGGATGTCAACCAACTTCCTCGCGATAGCCGCGACATTTATCAGTTTTTGTATATCAACCCGAATATCCAGAGTAGTGACGAGCCCGGCGACTTCAAATTCATCGGCGCTCAGAGCTATGGCGCCAGCTTTTCCGTCGATGGCCAACGTAGCAATGGCGGCATCTTCGGGGCTCAAACGCAAAGCCAACCCTCCCTGCTGTCGGTGGGTTCGTTGCAGGTTCTCTCCAGCGGATATAGCGCTCAGTATGCCGGCGTCGCCAACATCCGCGTCACCACCCAAAGCGGGAAAGACAAATATCATGGCTCCGCTTACTACGACAACGTGAACTCGGCCCTGTCGGCCTGGGCTCTGTCCGACAAGCTAGACCAGGAGACATTCTCGCCCACGGCCTTTGCGCCGGTATTCGTGCGTCCACAGACCAACAACACTGACATGGCCTTCTCCTTTGGCGGTCCCGTGCCGAAGGTGAAAAAGACTTGGATGTTTTTGGCATATGAGGAGCAGTGGAACGTGTCTCCGACGACTGAGTCCGGCAACGTGGCTCATCCCACGCTGCTGAGCGGTGACTTCTCACTGATGAACGATTCATCAAAACCGCAAGTTCCGGCGAATATTGTTCTCACCCCGTCAGAGATCGCGACGGACACCGTAGGCGGGCTTGGACAGCAGTTCATCACAATTCCGCAACGACTCATCAACCCCGTCACCGCCAAGCTCATCGCTGCCTATTTTCCTAAAATCGGCACCAGTGCGCCCATCAACGCCAACACCGGTACAGTCAGTGGCTACCAGACGACCGTTCCGTCAAGAAATGGCCAGAGGATGGGAGACCTGCGGATCGATCACGTGATTAACGATTCGAACCGATTCTACGGCGTCTACCATGCATCGTCCCAGAATGAGAGTACAAGTCCTGTCGCTGCGCCCTTCACTGGTCTTGGCTTGCTCCAGACAACTCGTCTCAACAACATGGTGTCGCTGTCCTATACGCACGTCTTCTCTCCGAATATGGTGAATGAGGCGCGCGGCGGTTTCAACCTGCAACATCTGTACACCCATGCCAACACCACGCTGCAGAGTTTCTTGCAGACCATTGGATTCTCGCCGGCCGATATCGATGCCTATGCCAGCGTTGTTGGGACGGATCAACTTCCCGTCTATGGAAATACGCTGATCAACTTCGGCTCGGGATACTCGAGATTCAGCAACGGGGGTCGCAGCGCCAATCGACCCCTGAATCAGAACCTGATCACCTTCGGCGATACGCTCACATGGAACATTGGCCGGCATTCCCTGAAAATCGGCGGCGACTTCATCCGCAACCAGGCGGTGGATGGTTTCGCTTCAACCCGCAGCAATCCGCTCGGGACAATTACCTATAAAGGCAGCGGGTCTCAGGGCATCGCAGATTTCGTTCTAGGAGAGGCGCCATATAGCGCCACGTCAGTCTACAACCCGCGTCCGCCGCTGAATGTTTACAACTGGGAAAACGGTGTTTTCGTTCAGGATGATTTCAAGGTGAATTCGAAGCTTACCCTGGACCTCGGCCTGCGCTACGACATTGTCACCCCGTTTGTCGAGGAAAACGATCTGCTGGTCAACTTCGACCCGAACTATACTGACCCGGCCTCGGGGAATCACGGCCGCTTTGTCATTCCTTCCGACAAGGCACTTCCGTACCTCTCACCCGGGCTCAAGGCGTATGGCGTTGTCACCGCTTCCCAGGCGGGATTGGGAACCGGCCGTGGTCTGGTTCGGCTGGATAAGAACGACTGGGGTCCGCGCGTCGGCTTCGCATACAACATGAATGACCGAAATGTCATTCGTGGCGGCTGGGGAATGTTCTATCCCACCTCCGCTGCCCAGGCGGATCGGGATGCCATCGGAACCAACTCGTTCAACCAGGGAATTACCCACACGTCGACTGCCCAAAGTCCGCTCTCTCCCTGGCCTACAGGCAGCGAAACGACCGGCGTAAGCCCAAATGTAGGCGGAGTTGAGATTGGGCAGAACAACGAACCCAGCGCCAACTACATTCCAGTGAACCTGAGGAATCCACGGATGCAGCAGTGGAACGCTAGCTATGAGCGCCAGTTCCCCAAGCAGTCATCGATCCGGGTGTCGTATCTGGGGGCTCATATGTCAGGACTGATCATGGGCATCGATCTCGCCATGCTCACTCCCAGCGATTTACCATTCGGCACGTCCGGTGACCCAACTGGAGTTGTCGGTGTAGGCGACGGCCAAACCCCATGCGATCCCAGCGGAGAACAGGCGGATGGGCTGGAATGTTTGTACTCCAACGCGGACCTGGCTCGGATGCCATTTCCGATATTGGGCGATTACATTCTCGGCTACGGGAATGTCGGCCACTCCAACACAAATGCGTTTCAAACCCAGTTCCAGCATCAGGCTCCACAGTTTATCTTCAGCATCGCGTATACCTATGACCACGAAGACTCGTCAGGCATCGACATGGGAAACAGCAGTCTCGCTGGAGAGGCCTACGACGGAATCAATCCGAACAGCGATTACGGGCCAGCCAGCTGGGTATCCCGGAATCGAGTGGTCGCCTTCGGTATCTACAGTCTGCCGGTGGGTCGTGGACAACGCTTCGCCTCCGATGCTTCCTCGTGGATGAACGCCTTCATCGGAGGATGGCAGATCACTTCCAACATGTTTGCAAAATCTGGCGTGCCGTTTACGCCGTATCTTGACTGCACCGACTGCGATCCGGTTGTGCCGGGCAATGTTGGGACAGGATCCATGGATGCAATCGGCAACTTTAACAGCACCAGCATCCGCCCGCTGATCGTAAGTGATCCACGGAAGAACGTACCAAGTGGCTACCAGTGGAACCCGAACGCGTTTGCGTTGCCGACCGACATTGGCGCAGGATGGTTCACGCAACCGCTGCTGTCGAAGCGCAATTCCTTGTGGGGTCCTGGTTCCTGGGGAGTCAACCTGGGTGTACATAAGAATTTCAATGTCAGTCGTTACACGGTTGAAATCGGTGCGGACATTGATAACGTCTTCAACCATCCATTGCGCTCGCCCGATGAGAATTACGCGTACTCAGGCTCAGAGAATGGTCCTTCCTATGCCGCTTTGGGGTCGTTCAACCAGGACGTGGACCAGACTCCGCCCCCTCCTGGAAAACAGCCGGCACTGTTGCCGCTCAACACCGACTGGACTCCCAATCAGGGGAGCCGCTTCGGGAACTTCGGCCAGAACTATCAGACCTTCGAAGAGGAAGGCATTAGCGGCAACCGAGTCATTCGCTTGAAGGGACAAATCTCCTTCTAAGAAGATTGCTCGTTTTCTTAATCCGGATGGGGTACTCCCACCTGTCCGGATTTTCTTTTTTCCCCAGAACAGCTCACCAAAAATAGTTAGCCAAGGAATAGAAAATGTATCGGGCAGCAGTTCGCACAATCGTGGCCTTGGTGCTCTCCTGTGGACTTGCAAGCGCGGCGCAGCGGCCCGGAAGTTTTCGCGTCATCGGTCCCGGTGGCGGCGGTGCCATGTTCAATCCGACCATCAGTCCACATGATCCCAACACTGTTTTGATCTCTTGCGACATGACCGGTTCCTACATCACCCACGATGGCGGCCGTTCGTGGAGGATGTTTAACCTGCGAGGCGTGACGCGGTTCTTTGTCTTCGATCCGCTTGTCTCCCACACCATGTACGCAGAAGGCATTGGGCTATGGCGGAGCACCGATGATGGAGAGACATGGAAATTGGTTTATCCAAAACCTTCCACAGTCCGCGGCATCGAAATGTCCTCCGATCACGCGGAAGAAAAAATTCTCGCCCAACCCGATCCCCTCGGCACCATTGCGGCATTGGCGATCGACCCAGCGGATTCTCGCACTCTCTTCGCGGCCGCTGGGGAAAAAGATTCGCCCGCTGTATTCGTCTCCCATGACTACGGCGATAGCTGGAAAAAAGAAGTGGCGCTGCCGGAAGTCCCGCGGCATCTCTGGGTCGATCCCTATTCTCCGCGCACATCCCGAACGCTGATCCTCGTCGGACCGCAGTTTGTCGTCACCAGGTCGGCTGCCGGCATTCGCAAAGCGGATGCACCGACCAACGCAAGCATCACCGACTCGACCGATGGCTTCATTGGTCCTGGCAAATCCGTTCTCTACATGACGTCGGAAACAGGCGGCTTCATTTCCACGGACAACGGCACCTCTTGGCATGCCATCGTTTTACCGGGCAATGGCGCCAGGGTGCGTGCCGTCGCGACCAGCCTGCATCATCCGCAGACAGCCTACATTTCCTACAGTCATCTGAATCTCGACGGAGACACCTGGCATGGAGTTGCGAAGACTGTCGATGGCGGACGCACCTGGAAGCTGGTATGGAAAGAAGCTGTGGACGCTGCGCCCAACTTGCACGACGCGTGGATTACGCCCACCTTGGGAACAGATTGGGGCGAAAATCCGCTGATGCTGGGAGTCGCGGACCAGAACCCAAATCTGGTCTACGCCACGGATTTCGGACGCACATTGGCGACCACGGATGGCGGAAAGAACTGGTATGCAAAATATTCGCGTCCAGTTTCTGATGCTGCCTGGACCACGACCGGGCTCAACGTCACGACCGATTACGGCATTCACTTCGATCCATCCGATAACAAACGACAGTTCATCACCTATACGGATATTGGTCTCTTCCGCAGCGAAGACGCCGGAAAATCCTGGGTGCGCAGTGCTCAGGGCATTCCAGCGGCGTGGTCGAATACGACATACTGGGTGGCCTTTGATCCGAAAGTGCGCGGACGAATGTGGAGTGTCGACAGCGGCACACACGATCTGCCGCGTCCCAAGATGTGGCGTCGCACATCCGTCGAGACATTCAAAGGTGGCGTGTGCCGCAGCGACGACGGCGGTCGAACCTGGAAAAAATTCAGCGCAGGAATGCCGGAAACTGCCGCCACCGACATCTTGCTCGACCCGAAAAGCCCTCCGGATGCAAGGGTGCTGTATGTGACGGGTTTTGGCCGCGGCGTATACAAAAGTAGCGATGGTGGCGCGTCGTGGAGACTGAAAAACACCGGCATCAAGGAGCACGACCCCTTTGCCTGGCGACTGGCTCGCGCCTCCAACGGAGACCTCTACGTCGTGGTGGCACGCCGATCGGAAGATGGCAGCATCGGCAACGATGGCGATGGCGCCCTCTACAAGTCAACCGATGGAGCGGAGACCTGGACGCCGGTGGCGCTGCCGCATGGAGTGAATGGTCCAAATGGGCTGGCCATTGATCCGCAGAATCCGCAGCGGCTCTACCTTGCTGCGTGGGCACGTGCCGTTGGAGAACATGGAATCGGCGGCGGTATTTACTTATCCAACGACGGCGGCACGACTTGGCAGCAGGTGTTGCGCCGCGATCAGCATATCTATGACGTGACGATCGATCCTCGCAATCCGGATGTCCTGTATGCTGCCGGCTTCGAGTCCTCCGCGTGGAAATCTTCCGACCGCGGGGAGCATTGGACACGCATCGCGGGGCCGAACTTCAAATGGATGCATCGCGTGATTCCGGATCCGACAGCTCCAGGAAAAATCTACATCACGACATTTGGGGGTGGCGTCTGGCATGGGGATGCAAACGCAAAATCAGGGTCACAGGACATCGCCACGCCGGAGCTCCAGCCCGGGCGATGATCGCGGTGCTCGCTATTCGACAGGACAGGTTCCGACTGGACCAGAAAATTTGGCCGCCAATCTCACCCGAATAATTCTGCACCCGGCTGAACCCCAGTCCGATCCTGCAACGCCTCATCCGATCAGTTCGGACCGTAACGTCTGGGTCGATTGGCCAGCTTACCTGACTGCGAAAAGGAATCAGGCGAGAAACGTTGCGTATGCCTGCCTCGCATCGCGCTCACTTACTGGCTTGTTCTCCGGTCCGGCGCATACCCAGACTGCGACCTCATCGCACAATTCTCTCTACACCAGGCGTAGAGAAAAAATTTGGTAGATCCTATAAGTCACTGAAAATTTGGAGGCGCGGGTCGGGATCGAACCGACGCATAAAGGTTTTGCAGACCTGCCGAACCGTATTGTGGAGGTTTGTTGATTCTGGTAAGTGGTTGGAAGATTAGTGGATTAGTAAATTTGCTTGCAAGTATCAACAAGCGCTCCCAAGCGGATACTCCCCACAAAAGTCCCCACAGTCTCGAAAGGTGGCAGTGAGGTTTTCAAACTCAAAGCGTGGCGCGCCGGTGCTGCCAACACCCAGTCAAAGGCATTACAACGGTGCGGAATTGGAGGGATGCGCTTGGTGCAGAGACCACATCCGGTCCTCTCCACCTCAATCAGTGGAAACGAGGATGGTCAACCGGCTCTGTATCAGGCAGACGCAGCGCCAATACCACTTCGAGTAGTCGGTCGAAGCGTCCAGGG
>CAWGCV010000016.1:0-11585 GCA_963821145.1 uncultured Acidobacteriota bacterium | reverse complement strand
CTGCACGGGTAGATTGCGGAGCAGGACTGCGTCGAGAAAGCTGAAGATGGCAGTGTTAGCGCCAATGCCGACGGCGAGTGAGAGCAGGGCGACGGCAGTGAGCGCAGGACTGCGAAGCAGAGAGCGCAGACCGTAGGCGACATCCTTCAAAAAACTTTCAAGCCAGCCCCAACCCCAGGCGAGATGACTTTGCTCGCGGAGGAGAGTGGGATTGCCGAAGGAGCGCTGGGCGACGCGGCGGGCTTCTTCTGCTGAGACGCCGGAGGCGGCGTGCTGCTGAGCGCGGAGTTCGAGGTGGAGACGCATCTCTTCATCAAGGTCGGACTGGAGGCGGCGGCCGTTGAAGAGGGTGCGAAGGCGGCGGAAAAATTCAGTGACCAGGTCCATGATGGCTCCCGAGTGCGATCAAGCGATTTGGATCAAGCCGGTTGAATCAGGCTGGTTGAATCACACGGTGGATGGCGCCGATGACGCGGTTGAACTGAGTTATTTCGCGGGCAAGCTGCTTGCGGCCGGCGGCAGTGATTTTGTAGTAGCGGGCGCGACGGTTGGCGGCGGTGGTGCCCCACTCGGCGGCGGCCCAGCCTTTTAGCAGGATGCGCTGCAGCGCGGGGTAGAGCGAGCCTTCCTCCACCTGAAGGACATTTTCCGTGGTGTGCTGGATGGAGTCGGCGATTTCAAAGCCGTGGAGTTCGCCGTGGCGGGCGAGGGTTTTGAGGATCAGCAGATATAAAGTACCGGGTGGGATTTCGTCGCGTTCCATGGGTTGGCCTCGCTGGCATAGATAGACTATGCGAGTGAGTTTAGTGGCATAGGTAGGCTATGTCAAGGGGGAGGGCGTTTGGGTGGCAAACATTTTTCTCTCCCACCCTTCGCATGGAGCGCGAAGGGTGGGGCATTTGGAATTTTCATGGGAGCCGGAAGATCAGGAGTCGGGGCGTTCGGGTTGCCAGGGATCGATGGGATCGCGATGCAGGCGGTCTTCACGATTTTCTTCTTGCTCCTGCTGGCGGCGTTTTTCTTGTTCTTCGCGTTCCTCGCGGCCATCGCTCATGGGAAAAAAATCCTCGCTGAGATTAGTGTAAGAGAGTGGCGGAGTGTTGTGGATGGGTTTCTCGCGACATGCTGAAGCGCGGTAGGGGCGGGCGGCATCTGATGGAGTAGAAGCAACGCCTGCGGCAGAGAAACATGATGGAGCTGCAATTGATTTGATGCTCAGGGGCTAAAGCCCTCTGTTTTCGGATGTTTTACGGCACGACTAAAGTCGTGCCCTGATACAAGGCAAATTATTTTTGTTGACGCAAGAGCAAGATATTTTCGGAAAGCTTCAGTTCCGCGCAGTCAGTTCGGCTGCGAGCCGGAAAGAAGCGAGTTCCTCGACTGCGGTCGCCGCGGCGACCTTCGCTCGGGATGACACATTCTCGCAATGGAAAATTTATTTCAGGAATTTGAAAACTCACACACCCGCAACGAAAGAATGAACAGGAGATGACATGAAAACGCGCACATTGGGAAAGAGCGGACTGAAGGTATCGGAACTGGGATTTGGCGCCATGGGAATGAGCTTTGGGCTGGGGCCGGCGAAAGACAAAAAGGAAATGATTGCGCTGCTGCATGCGGCGGTGGATCGCGGGGTGACGTTTTTCGATACGGCGGAGGTGTATGGACCGTTTGTGAATGAAGAGCTGGTGGGTGAAGGGCTGGCTCCTTATAAGGGCAAGGTTGTGATTGCTACGAAGTTTGGGTGGGAGGGGAATCCCGCGGATGGAGGCAAGTGGAATGCGCTGAACAGCCGGCCGGAACATATTAAAGAGGTGGCGGAGGCATCGCTGAAGCGGTTGAAGGTGGATGCGATTGACTTGTTCTATCAACATCGCGTGGATTTGAATGTTCCGATAGAAGATGTAGCGGGCGCGGTGAAGGAATTGATCGCGCAGGGCAAGGTAAAACATTTTGGTTTGTCGGAGGCGGGGGCGAAGACGATTCGCCGGGCGCATGCGGTGCAGCCGGTGACAGCGCTGCAGAGCGAGTACTCCTTGTTTTGGCGAGAGCCGGAAGAGACGGTGATGCCGACGCTGGAGGAGCTGGGGATTGGGTTTGTCCCGTTCAGTCCGCTGGGCAAGGGATTTTTGACGGGGAAGATTGATGCGAATACGAAATTCGACAGCACGGATTTTCGCAGCATTGTGCCGCGGTTCAGCGAGGAAAATCGCACAGCGAACCAGGCGCTGGTGGATGTGATCTGGAAATTTGCGGAGAAGAAGAAGGCGACACCGGCGCAGATTGCATTGGCATGGCTGCTGGCGAAAGCGCCGTGGATCGTGCCAATTCCTGGGACTACAAAATTGGAGCGTTTGGAAGAGAATCTTGGAGCGACGAAGATTGAGCTGACGGCTGCGGATGTGCGCGAACTGGAAGAGGCATCGTCCGAGGTGAAGATTGAAGGCGCACGGTATCCTGCGTTCCACGCGTCGCTGGTGGGACGGTAAAGAACTGGAAGGCATAGGGGGAGGCGGATGGAGATCAGGAGAGTGGGGACGGAGCCCTCGATGAAAGGGCCGGCGGATTGGTTTACGGGAACGGTGCGATTGGACCGGTTATTTGAGGCGCCGGAACCGGCCCGGGTGGCGGGTGCGAGTGTGACGTTCGAGCCGGGAGCGCGGACGGCGTGGCACACGCATCCGCTGGGGCAGACGCTGATTGTGACGGCGGGCTGCGGAAGAGCACAGCGATGGGGCGGTCCGGCGGAAGAGATTCGGCCTGGGGATGTGATCTGGATTTCTCCAGGAGAGAAGCATTGGCACGGAGCGGCGGCGACGACGGCGATGACGCACATTGCGATTCAGGAAAGGCTGGATGGCAAGGTGGTGGAGTGGATGGAGCCGGTGAGCGACGCGCAATATGAGGGCGGGGCGTGACGGCGGGGCGTGACGGCGCGGAAATTTGTATCGAGGGAGAGAGCATGACGGAAGAGAAGTCGAACGATGCGGCGATTCCTGCGGACGATTTGAGGCGAGCGCTGGCGATGACGCAGGTCGATGATGCGAAGGCGACGCATATCGGGCTGGTGGGGGACACGTATACGATCACGGTAGCGGGAAAGGATACTGGCGACAGATTCTGCGTGATCGATATGCACGTGCCTCCGAGTGGTGGGCCGCGTCCGCATCGGCACGATTTTGACGAGACCTTTATTGTGCTTGACGGCGAGATTGAGGTGACGTTTCGGGGCAAGAAATCCACGGTGCGCGCGGGCGAGACGGTGAACGTTCCATCGAATGCGCCGCACCAGTTTCATAATGCATCGTCAAAAGCTGCGCGAATGATTTGTGTTTGTGCTCCGGCAGGGAACGATCGATTTTTCGCGGAGATTGGAGTGCCGGTGGCCACGCGAACGACCGCTCCGCCGAAGTTGAATGAGAAAGAGATGGCGGAATTTCTGGAGAAGGCAAAGTCGCTGGCGCCGAAGTATCGGACGGAGCTGCTGCGGGAGGCGTAGCGAATTCGGGTGCGACTTCCGTGGTCAGGCCCAATTTTTTAGTTTTGGGTAGCGGGTGTAGATGCGGTGCTGTTTCGCATTCGCAACATCGACCGAGATGGAGAATGGCAGGTTGTACTTCGGCAGTTGCCGTATACACCTGCCGGAGTCGCAACACGTCACCACAACAGAAGTCTAAGCAAGGTCGTTGGCGATCTTGACGCTCAGTTCCCGGCTTTTGCTGCTCACTGAATACATTCGTTCGCTCGTGCTCCAGACGACCGTTGCCCGTTTAACCGCACCCTTCGCATCCAGATCCTCAATCACTAGTGCCGGAGTCGACTTGAGCGCCACCTCCTGGACGTTCACCACCGCATCGGGCGGAATATCGAGGAACCATGCGGGATGGGCTGCGAACTTCCGGGCCATGGCACGCGCTTGCCAGGAGGAAACGCCGATGCTGCGGAATGCCGCCGCAGCGAAGTCCTCCAACGCAAATCCAGGGGGAACGGAGAGTTCGATAGGTTGCGCCTGCAGGATACGAATATTGTCAGGATAGTTCGCCACCACCATGGACCCAATCTGAGTGCGCAGTTGCAGGCCTTCCCATTCAGCCGGGACATGCACGTCGCTTGCGCCTACCTTGTTCAGAGCTGATTCAATATCGCGGACGTGGATTGTCTGCTGAACCGTGATCGGCCCAGTCACGCTGATATCAGGAGTTGTGGATAGAACAGCGGGTGAAGGCAGATGCGGCCTGAAACCTGCTTTGCGTTCAGCTTCATCGATATTCTGGACGCTCTGCTCCAAACCGTTGGTTGTCAGGTGGGTGTGCAGTGGCAAATTCGATAAATCGAGCCTGACAACATCTACGCGGTTTAGAACAAACGTGTACCAGAGTTCCTGGGCAAGCGCCCTAGTTCCGGGAACTGCGAGCATTGCCATGCATACCGCTGCCGTGGCGGCAGCCGCGACGATCCAGATCCGCGAGTGGCGTCGATGCGTCAGCCTAGCCTGGAGCAATTCGCGCCCGTGCGCAAGATTTGGAGTCCACTGTGGATCGATCGATGCTAGCTGGTCGGCGACCCAGCGATCTTCATGATTGGTTTCCATATCGTTTCAAGTACTCCTTGCGGAACGCTTCTTGAGCACGGCTGACAAGACTTCCGACGTAGTTGGAATTCACGGAGAGAGAGACGGCAATCTCCTGGTAGCTGCGGCCTTGGCTCCAGAGGAGCAATAGCTCCGCGTGACGCCGATTCAAAGCCGCGAGCACGGTTCGTACATAGTGCTGCTGGGCGTTGACGGCGTACAATTGCTCCGGCGTGGGAGGCAACTCGCCGACAAAACCGAAGAGGCGCTCGAATCGGCTGCGGCGTGTCTGGCGTCTTAATTCGTCCAACGCTTCACGTATCGCTGTTCGATATAGCCAGCCTTCCGCGTGTTCTCCATGTGCCTGAGGATTTCGCCACCACTTCAGAAAGACGTCCACGGCTAGTTCCTCCGCGCGGGCCTGGTCATGAATGACCCTGCCAATGACGCGGGCAATGCGCTGATAATGAGCGCGAAAAATCTCATCTAGCCCTTCCGCATTGGTGACTTCCATCTCGCTCAGTTCGGTCATGCTGCTTGCGTTCACATACCAAGAACGTATGAGCCAGGGATTTTGTGGCAGTTCAGGCCCACGGCTCGAGTTGAGGATATCGTGTGTAGATGCGGTGCTGATCGTCGGGCGGAAGTTGGGCGAGGCGGATGGGCTTATCCTGCGGGCGCGTTTGTTTTTGATTGAGGACATTCATCAGGCTCCACTCGCGTTGCGGTTGATCGGGTTCGTGCGCGGGCAGATCGTAGCGGGTGAAGTCGATCACCATGTGTGGGCCGTGGCTGCGCCGGTTCTGCAGCAGCGCCAGGCGAAATTCATCATTCATATACCACCAGATTTCCAGATCCTTCTCGGAGCCGGGTGCGCCGGTGCCTTTGGCCTGGAAGCGATAATTGAGCGAGTTGTTGTTGGGATTGTGACGACGCCACTGCATACCGAAGTCGCCTTCGGTGAGGAACTGCGTGTCAGGCCAGCGGTCGCGAACGGCCTGCAGCCACCAGGTGAGGTCGTCGTCGTGGCCGATCGATATTTCCCAAATGCCGGTGACCCAGCCGAAGCCGTTGAGTGCGTGACCCCGATCGAAGTGCATGGCGGTGGTGGCCATCATCTCGCGACGGCCGGCTTGCTGGCCTAAATTGCCGACGGTTTCGATGGGGCCGACACCCATGCGGCTGTTGAATCCACCTTGAAAACCGTTGCGACGCGCGGCGAGAAAATCGCAGGTCCATCCATCGAGGCAGACGCAATCAATAAAGTCGGCGGGGCCCTGCGCGGGTTTTAGATAGTGCTGGCGGCTGGGATAGTAGGGGTAGCAGATGCCGCCGTCGCCATCGCCATTGTCGATGCCGTGCTGGCTCCAGATCTGACCCTGGCAGACGTGAATGCCTTCTTCTGTCGCGAGGAAGCGCTGATTTTCTGCGTCCATAAAACCGGCGATGAGCGATTGCGGACGATAGCCGTTGCCGACCATGTTCGACACAAGCTTGAGCGCGTTGTGGATGGTGGTGCGAATTTGCTCGCGAGTGTTGTACATGGGCGCGAAGTAGCCGCCGGGAATGAAGGTGATCTCGTCACCATAGCGATCGTGATAGGAAGCGAGGAGGCGGCGGGCCTGGATGTATTCGGCGCGAGTATCGTTGAGCGCGAGCCAGCTGATGGCCCAGGTCATTGTGCCGTTGGGACAGCCGCGGGCAAAGGCTTCGCGATGCGCGTGGATGTGCTGCGGGGTGTTGAGTGCGGACTCATCCTGACCGATGGCGCGGGTGGGGGAGACTTCAATCTGGTTGACGCGAACGACGGAGATGTGGGTGAGGAAGCGTCCTCGCAGCGGGTCGGTGTTGAGGGGGAATGGGGACGATGCGAAGGCAGGGATGGCGAGAGCGGTGGCGGCGCTGGTGGCGCGGCTGAGGAATTTTCGGCGAGTCCAGAGGGGGTGGGTCACGTTTCTTTTTGACTATATAAGGTAGGGGCGATATCTCGCGGGCACCGGTCATCAGAGCGGGGAAACTCTAGGTGTTAATTTCAACGCCACATTTCGGACATGTTCTACGCCAGAGCTGGCGCCCCCGATAGGGGATATCACAATTCGGGCACGGGAAAAATGCGTATTGCAGCCAGGCGTATCCCGTGAATAAGACATAAACCAACGCCAGGATGTACGTGACGATAAACGTGTGCAGAATGGCCGGGAGTAAAACTCCAGTCAACGCGCCGAACGGAATCCAGAAAATTAGAAGCGCGATCAGACAGTGCTTCGTTCTCTTGTAATCCGGCCAATCGGTGATCGACTCTTGGGTATTCATCAATGCTTGGGGGGTGCTGGAGGTTTTTAGCTCTGTGGGTCGCACACACTTTTCTCGGTTTTGCCAAATCTACCATAGATGAATGATGCACTTCTTGCCGGCTGCTGCGCGGCCTTCGGTCGGGATGACAGCTCCGTTTAATCTACTCATTACCCCACTCAAGCCAACGGAGGGCTTGAATGGGCCACCGAACGAATTTCGACGGACGTAGATTTCCCCTCCCACATCTCAGAAGCGAGATGTGGGGCACCCATGTTTATGAGTGGGCCAAGATTGGGACAACGTGTGAAGCGCAGGTCCCTCGACTGCGGTCGCTGCGGAGACCTTCGCTCGGGATTACGCCTCTTTATATTTCGCTCTAACTTAGGGTCGGCGGATGACTTCGGGCGACCGGATGAGTGGCGTGATCGGAGCGTACAATTGGCCAGCCCGAGGCTCGCACGTAGAGGCTCGGCGAAAGAGGACGATGCATGATCGGTGAACAGCTTGGTGAAACCAAAGGCAGACGGTTGGTGAGGCGAGTCACTTCGACAGATCCAACAACGGTAGAAGTGACGTTTGAAGACAGCGGCCACATGCTGGGAGTTGCGACGAGTGGGCTGGGAACTTATACATCGGTGATTGGCGCGGATGGCTCGATTTTTGGCGAGGGCCAGGGAGTGAACATGACGCAGGACGGAGAGGCCGTTACCTGGAAGGGAACGGGAGTCGGCAAGTTTGGGGCGGAAGGGGCGATCAGCTATCGCGGAATGCTGTTTTTCAAGACGGCTTCTCAGAAGCTGGCGCGGCTGAACAATGCGTGTGGAGCGTTTGAATACGACGTGGATAGCGCCGGCAATACAGTTTCAAAGTTTTGGGAATGGAAGTAGAAGGGCCGCAACACAATCCTCCCCCGCAGTTTCTGCGCTTTCCGCAATACACATCCTGGCGATAAATATTCGTATCCTAAAAAATATGCAGCGGTCGAAGGTATGGATCGAGGCATAAAATAAAAACTCCTACGGCGGGGTTGCGCCGGAGATAGCTGCGTGGGGGTGAATCATGAGTCCTTACTCCAGACGAGAATTCGTGAAGGCGGGGCTGGCGGTGGGTGCGCTGGCGAGTGTCGGAAGTTTGCCGCTGCAGGCAGAGCGGCGGACGGCGACGGATATGGTGACGCTGGGCAAGTCGAACGTGCGGGTGACGCGGCTCGCGTTTGGCACCGGGACGATGAGCGGGGCGGTACAGCGCGAGCTGGGGCAGAAGGAATTTACGCGGCTGGTGCGATATGCGCATGAGCGGGGAATTCGTTTCTACGAGACGGCAGAGTCGTACGACGATATGCATCGCATGCTGGGGATCGCCTTGCAGGGCGTGCCGCGCGACAGCTATCAGTTGATGTCGAAGGTGACGACCACGCCGGGCGTGAATGCGATGGACAAAATTGATGAGTTGCGGCGGCAGGCGAAGACGGAGTACTTCGACATTATGTTGCTGCACTGGCAGCACTCGGGGACGTGGCCGGTGGATACGATCCAGTGGCAGGACGGGATTGATGAAGCGGAGTTGAAGAAGGCAGTCTTGTCGCGCGGCGCGTCTGTGCATGGGCTGCCGGCGCTGCGGCAGGTGCCGGGGGATTCCTGGCTGGACGTGGCCATGATCCGGATGAATCACAAAGGCGTGCGCATGGATGCGGAAGATTATGCGACCGATGGCCTGGGCAATGTGCCGGAGGTGGTGAAGCATGTGCAGCAGGCGCGGGCGAAGGGCATGGGCGTAATCAGCATGAAGCTGATTGGTGAGGGCGTGTTTAACCGCGAAGATCGGCAGAAGGCGATGCGGTTCGCGTTCCGCAATGCGGGCGTGGACAGCGTGACGGTGGGATATAAGAACACGCAGGAGATTGACGAAGCGATCGACAATTTGAATATGGCGCTGGCGTAGACGGATCGCGCCGATGCGGGTTGCGAGGCTGCAGGTCGAGTCGGATTGCAGAGAGCAGAGGAGTGGGGCGGAATGGCGGCAGTGCAACTGGATCCGAAGTCGACGGCGCTGGTGTTGATTGATTTGCAGAATGGAATTATGGGGCGGACGCTGGCTCCGCATGCGGCCAGCGATGTGGTGAAGCGCGCGGCGAAGCTGGCGGATGCGGTGCGGTCGAGGGGCGGCACGGTGGTGTATGTGCGGGTGGATGTGTCGGACACGCTGCATCTGCCGGTGGATGCTCCGGTGCGTGATCCGAATGCGCCGCCGCCACCGCCGACGGCGTCTGAACTGGTGGCGGACTGCGGCTACCAGGCGGGCGACCTGCTGATTACCAAGCGGCAGTGGGGCGCGTTTTATGGGACCGGGCTCGACCAGCAATTGCGGCGGCGCGGGGTGCGGACGATTTTGATGGGCGGGGTGGCGACAAACTTTGGCGTGGAGTCGACGGCGCGAGTGGGGTATGACCGCGGGTTTGAGCTGGTGTTTGTCGAGGATGCGATGTCGAGCATGAGCGATGAGCTGCATCGGTTTGCGGTGCAATCGATCTTTCCTAGGATGGGAAGGGTTAGAACGACCGAGGAAGTGATTCGTGGGCGGCGTACAATGGGCCAGCCCGAGAGCCCGCACGTAGAGCCCCGGCGAAAAGAGGACGATGCATGATTGGCGAACAGCTTGGTGAAACCAAAGGCAAACGACTGGTGAGACGGGTAACTTCGACAGATCCAACAACGGTGGAAGTGACGTTTGAAGACAGCGGCCACATGCTGGGAGTTGCGACGACGGGGGCTGGGTACGTATACATCGGTGGTTGGCCTGGATGGTTCGATTTTTGGTGAGGGCCAGGGGGTAGCTGACGCAGGAGGGCGAAGCCATCACCTGGAAGGCGACGGGGTTCGGCAAGTTTGGAGCGGAAGGAGCGACCAGCTATCGAGGGATGTTGTTTTTCAAGACGGCTTCGCAGAAACTGGCGCGGCTGAACAATGCGTGTGCAGCGTTTGAGTACGACGTCGATGGCTCCGGCAACACGGTTTCAAAGTTTTGGGAATGGAAGTAGAAGCTCCGCAACACAATCCTCCCCCGCACTTTCCAGGCTTTCCGCAACACACATCCTGACGACAATTGTTCGTATCCTAAAACATATGCAGCGGTCGAAGGTGCGGGCCGAGGCATAAAATAAATACTCCTACGGCGGGGTGGCGCCGGAGATAGCTGCGTGGGGGTGAATGATGAGTCCCTACTCCAGACGTGAATTTGTGAAGGCGGGGCTGGCGGTGGGTGCGCTGGCGAGCGTGGGAAGTTTGCCGCTGCAGGCAGAGCGGCGGACGGCGACGGACATGGTGACGCTGGGGAAGTCGGACGTGCGGGTGACGCGGCTGGCGTTTGGCACGGGGACGATGAGCGGCAGGTGCAGCGCGACCTGGGGCAGGAGCAATTCACCCGGCTGGTGCGATATGCGCATGAGCGCGGGATTCGTTTCTTCGAGACGGCGGAGTCGTACGACGACATGCATCGAATGCTGGGAGTGGCGCTGAAGGGTGTGCCGCGGGACAGCTATCAGCTGATGTCGAAGGTGACGACCACGACGGGCGTGAATCCGAAGGAGAAGATCGACGAGCTGCGGCGGCAGGCGAACACGGAGTATTTCGACATCATGCTGCTGCATTGGCAGCACACGGCGACGTGGCCGACGGACACGATCGAGTGGCAGGACGGGATTGATGAAGCGGAGCAGAAGAAGGCGGTGCTGTCGCACGGAGCATCGGTGCATGGACTGCCGGCGCTGCGGCAGGTTCCGGGAGATGCCTGGCTGCAGGTGGCCATGATCCGGATGAACCACAAGGCGTGCGCATGGACGCGGAAGACTACGCGACCGATGGCCTGGGCAACGTGCCTGAAGTGGTGGAGCGTGTGCACCAGGCGCGGGCGAGGGGCATGGGCGTGATCAGCATGAAGCTGATTGGCGAGGGCGTGTTCAACCGGGAAGATCGGCAGAAGGCGATGAAGTTCGCGTTCCGGAAAGCGGCGTGGACAGCGTGACGGTGGGATACAAGAACACGCAGGCGATCGACGAAGCGATTGACAATTTGAATATGGCGCTGGCGTAGGCGTCGGGATCGTGGGATCGAGCCGAGGCGGGTTGCGAGGCTGCGGGTCGAGTCGGATTTCAGAGAGCAGAGGAGTGGGGCGGGATGGCGGCAGTGCAACTGGGATCCGAAGTCGACGGCGCTGGTGTTGATTGATTTGCAGAATGGAATTATGGGGCGGACGCTGGCTCCGCATGCGGCGAGCGATGTGGTGAAGCGCGCGGCGAAGCTGGCGGAAGCGGTGCGGTCGAAGGGCGGCACGGTGGTGTATGTGCGGGTGGATGTGTCGGACTTTTTGCATCTGCCGGTGGATGCTCCGGTGCGGGACCCGAATGCGCCGCCGCCACCGCCGACGGCGTCCGAACTGGTGGCGGACTGCGGCTACCAGGCGGGCGACCTGCTGATTACCAAGCGGCAGTGGGGCGCGTTTTATGGGACGGGGCTCGATCAGCAATTGCGGCGTCGCGGAGTGCGAACGATTTTGATGGGCGGCGTGGCGACAAACTTTGGCGTGGAGTCGACGGCGCGAGTGGGGTATGACCGCGGGTTTGAGCTGGTGTTTGTCGAGGATGCGATGTCGAGCATGAGCGATGAGATGCATCGCTTCGCGGTGCAATCGATTTTTCCGCGCATGGGGCGGGTGAGAACGACGG
>CAWGCV010000015.1:0-114584 GCA_963821145.1 uncultured Acidobacteriota bacterium | reverse complement strand
TGAGGGAAGTTCTCCAGAGAAGCCCTACAACCCTAGCTTGGACCAGAGGGCGTCGACTTTGGATTTGGTGGTGGGGTCCATGCGGAGCATTTCTGGCCAGGGGCGGGTGAAGCCTTCGGCGGCCCATTTTCTGGTGGCGTCGATGCCCATCTTGGAGCCGTAGTTGGGCAGGCGCGAGGCGTGATCGAGCGAGTCGATGGGGCCGAGGGTGAATTGAATGTCGCGCTCGGGATCGATGTTGTTAGTGACGCGGAGGACGACTTCGCGCATGTCCTGCACATCGCAATCCTCATCGACAACCAGGACGCACTTGGTGAACATGGCCTGGCCGAGCGACCAGATGGCGTTCATGACTTTGCGCGCCTGGCCGGGATAACTTTTGCGGATGGAGACGATCATCAGGTTGTGAAAGACCGCCTCGACGGGCAGATTGATGTCGACAATTTCTGGAATGGTGAGCTGCATGAGCGGCAGAAAAATGCGCTCGACGGCCTTGCCCATCCAGGCGTCTTCCATGGGCGGCTTGCCGACGATGGTGGTGGCGTAGATGGGATCGCGGCGATGGGTGATGCAGGTGATGTGGAAGACGGGATAGTCGTCGGGCAGAGTGTAGAAGCCGGTGTGATCGCCGAAGGGACCCTCGGAGCGGAGCTCGTCGAGGCGGACGTAGCCTTCGAGAACGATTTCAGAGGCGGCGGGGACTTGCAGATCGACGGTCTCGCACTGGACGAGCTCGACGGGCTTTTGGCGGAGGAAGCCGGCGATGATGAACTCTTCTACTTCTGGCGGGGCGGGTACGATGGCGGAAAACGTGGTGGCGGGATCGGTGCCGATGGCGACGGCGACTTCTAACGTTTGCGCGGAAGTGTTGACTCGGGAGGTGATGGTCTCTCCCCCACTCAAGCCAACCGAGGGCTTGAATGGGGCACCGTCGGTCGTGTTAGGAAGCGTGGCGCCGCCGGCGGTTTCGGCCATGATGGCAACGCGAGCGGCGGATGCGGATTCGGATTTAGCCGCGGCGCCGGAGGCTGCTTCGGCGGACTGGCGGAGGCGTTCACGATAATGTTCGGCGGCAACTTTCTGGCGCTGCCAGTGCATGCCGGTGGTCTGGCCGTCGTAGACCTGCATGCGATACATGCCGACGTTGCGCTTCCCTGCCGGCGAGCGCGGGTCGCGGGTGATGACGCAGGGCAGGGTGATGAAGCGGCCGCCATCCTGGGGCCAGCATTGCAGGATGGGAAAATCGAGGACGCTGAAATTTTCGCGCAGGATGACTTCTTTGCAGGGCGCGTCTTTGGCGGACACCAGCTTGGGGAAGAACTTTCCCATGTCGGCAAGCATGGGAAGCATGCGAACTTTGTCGAGGAAGCCTTCCGGGGAGCGGAGATTCATAAGCTCGCGAATGCGGTCGGCGACATCGTTCAGTGAGTCGACACCGAGGGCAAGGCGCATGCGGCGTTCGCTGCCAAATTGATTCATGAGAACTTTGGCGCCGGGATGGCCTTTGATATTTTCAAACAGCAGCGCGGGACCGCCGGCGGTGTGGGCGGGAGGGCCGAGTTTCGAGACGCGATCGGCGATCTCCGATATTTCAAGTATCGGATCAACTTCCACTTTGATGCGCTTCAGTTCTCCCGCCTTCTCGAGTCCTACAATCCACTGCCTTAGATCGCTGTATGCCAATTCGGTTGTCCTTCCCATCGCGCCCCGAATGCAGTCGCGATCCGTTCTCATCCTAATACGCCGATTCGAATTTTCCGGGATAGCTTCTGCGCGGAGGGTCAGCGCTGCAGGCTTTCGCCTCTCCACCAGATTTGTTTATGACACGCATGTCGATTGACGCCGCACTCCGTGGCGACCACGAGCGAGAGCAACCGAAACGCGTTGCGTCCGCTCCTAGGTTGTGGAGGCGATACGTTCGCCGGGTCAGCGACGCCAGACCAGGATGGCGCCTTCACTTTCAACCTTTCGACTTGAGGAGTTTTGCACGATGCCGACCAGCAAAGTAGATCCACATACTGAATCCAATGCTTCCGACCGGGGCTTTGACGCAGTCGAACAGACCAAACGCAAGCTAAGTGAGTTCGGCGCAGCAGCGGCCGACAAAGTAGAGCAGAACCGCGGAACAGCAGCGGCTGGCCTGGAAGGTGCGGCCGAGACCCTGCACCATAAGGCGGATCAACTGCACGAGGGTGGAGAGAAAGTTGCGGATCTGGCTCATTCCGCAGCCGACAAGCTCAGCGCGACCGCCGACTACGTGCGCACGAACGATCTGAACGACATGCTGAAAGATGTCCAGCAGATTGTGAAGAAGAACCCTGGACCCGCGTTGGCGGTTGCCGCCGGGCTCGGCTTCCTGGTGTCACGCGCTTTCAGCCGCGATCGCGGATAGGCGGGAACAGCTATGGCGTCACAAGGGCGTTCTATTACGGACGTGTTGCAAGACATTCTCCGAAATATTCAGGAGATTGTTCGATCCGAGGTGCGGCTGGCCAGAAGTGAGTTAGGGGACGAGTTCACCAAGGTGAAGGCGTCTGCACCACTGCTTGTCGTCGGAGCCGTAGCCGGTCTGCTGGCGGCATTCTTTCTGGCATGGGCTGCGTTCTGCGGACTGGCACTGGTTGTCCCGCAGTGGGCGGCTGCTTTAATTGTGGCGGGAGTGCTGGCGATTGCAGGCGGCATCACCTTGTCGGCCGGTGTGAAGGCATTGCAACGAGTACAACCACCAGAACAAACCATCGCAAGTGTGAAGGAGAATGTGCAATGGGCCGAGCAGCAAGTCAAATAGAAAATCACATTGAAAACGAGCGGCAAGAGTTAGGCTCAAATCTGCGAGAACTTGAAAACAAGGTCAAGTCGGTGACGGATTGGCATTATCAATTCAAGAGCCGACCTCTCGTATTCCTGGGACTGGCGTTCGGGGGAGGAGCGGTGCTTGCTTCAATGATCGGGCGACCTTCCGGGCGGAGGCACGATTCCAATTACAACCGCGAGAATCGAGCTGAAGGAACTGACGCGCGCCCGAGAACGAGCCGTACGTCCTCGCCGGCAATGGAGAAGGCGTATGAAGCGTGGGAAAATGTCCAAGGCGCATTGGTAGGGATCGCCGCTACCAAGGTGAAGGACTACGCGGACGGGATTATTCCGGGATTTGCCGAGCACTACAGGCAAGCGGCTGCAGAGCACAGGCATCAAGTTTGAAGCGGCGTGCTGCGCGTTTTCCGTTAGCGGCGACGCGCAGCCTACTTACGCGTTTGCACCGATGCGAGCCTATATTTCGACGCAGGTTTCCGTTCCGGCGCGAAAGCCGGCCATCCATCGATCGAGAAAGGTATGGGCACAGCCGGCGCCGCACAGGTGCTTGCTTTCGGCGCTGTGGGCGAGTCCGTTGTCCCAGGGATTGAGCTTCAATGTGGGCTGGCCGCTTTTGGAGTCGAGCGCAGGCGCGCACTCGTTGGTGGCAATCCACCACTTCTCTTCCACACTTGCCTGCTGCTTGCCGCAGATGTCGCACGTGAAACGTTCAATCCAAGCCATCGAGTGCTTTGTCATCCTGTCAGAAAAATTTCGTTAACTTTTGCTGCTGCTGCGGTGGTTGGCGCGCCTCATCGCCTGCGTCTGCGCTACATTGAAAAAACTGTGTGTTGGTGGATGCACCGGGAACGCCCTTCCGCTTGTGCCTATGGGGGACTGCGAGCGGCTAGATTCCAGTGTTCTGGCGTTGCAAGCGCGGCGTCAAAATTGCTTGAGGGCATCCATAAGGTAGAAGGCCAGAATTCCCAGGGTGACCAGGCCTTCTGCTCCACCGAGGATGCGGATCAAGTTCTCCACCGGCTTGACGCGCTTCATGATGAGTTCCTGCTCCTGATGCTGCATGGTCGGGGCATCTTCCAGAAAGAGCTGATCCTCTTCCGCGCGGGTGATGGTAGCACGATACAAAATGAGACCCAGGAGGACGAGTCCTAATGCTCCCCAAACGGTCCAGATAACCAATACGTAGCTCATAAGATGACCTCGCTATCGGTTGTAGCGTTCCGGTGTCAGCGCAAATTTCGTGCCGTCCGTGCGCCGAGACCACTTTCGCCTGTATCGTACTCCCAAAGTTAGGCGCTGGGGTAGAAGATTCTGTGCATCGAAGATAGCTCTTTGGCATCAATATATAGGCGGCATCAGAGGCAAATATCGCAAGGTCCGCGCGGACTTTCGGATTGTTTTGCGAGTGAATTCGCCGTATCATTAGAGACAGAAGAAACACGAGGGCTACCCACAATGGCAACGATTACGCAAACCCCAACCACTGAAACCGTCAAGGCTCCGCCGGTCACATTAACCCCGGAAGCGATCAAGAAGGTTCGCGAAATTATGGCGACCCAGGATCCGGTTCCCGCGGGATTGCGACTGGGCGTGGTCGGCGGCGGCTGCTCCGGCTTCCAATATTCCATGTCGTTTGAGAACCAGTCCGGCATGATGGACAAGGTCTTGAATTTCGACGGATTGAAGGTATTTGTCGACTCCACCTCCCTGATGTATCTGGGCGGCTGCGTGGTGGACTACGTGGAAACGCTGGAAGCGGCGGGATTCAAGTTTGAAAATCCCAACGTGAAGAGCACCTGCGGCTGCGGATCTTCTTTCAGCGCATAAGTTTGCAATAGAAATGCTTTTGGAAGGGCGATGTATTCGAGAGAATATATCGCCCTTTTTGCGCAACTAATCCTGACGCAACTGGGTCTGCAATCTTCGTACGCGGAGATATCCGGAATCACCGCAGACAAAATCCAGATTCGTCAGGAGCCTAGCCATGATTCTCAGACATCTTCTCCTTTCTGCTTCCCTGGTTTTCGCGCCGGTTGCCATGCTGGCACAGGCGACCCCTACTCCCGGGCAGCACGACCACAACATCCAACAGCGCAAGAGCGACCAGCAGGGCAGGATCGCCAACGGCGTACAGAGCGGTCAGTTGACAGCGGGCGAAACCGGCCGGCTGGAGCACCAGGAAGCGGGCATCAACAAGGAAGAGCGAGGCATGCGCGCGCAGGATAACGGGCACCTGACCCATCAGGATCGCCAGACGATTCACAAGCAGCAGAACCAGGAGTCGCGCCGCATCTACCGTGACAAGCACAACGCGAAAGTGCAATAGCGCAGTACTGACGCTAGCTTTGTCGCCAATAAAAAACCCTCGAGCCATGCAGCCGAGGGTTTTTCTTTGGCGGAGAAGAATTCGCTAAAACGGATTGGATTGATTCGGATTCGAGCCGGAGTTGGAGGGGCTTGAGTTGGAATTGGGGTTTGAATTTGGATTGGAATTATTCGACGAGCCGTTCGATCCGGATGGAGAGGATCCAAAGCCGCCGCTGCTACCCGAGCCGAACCCGCCGCTGCTCCCCGAACCGAATCCGCCGCTGGAGGAACCCATTCCACCGTTGTTCGATCCAAATCCCGAACCGGAGGAGCCAAACGTACCGCCGGTTCCGTTCTGACCCGACGAGGACATTCCTGGAGAAGCGCCCGCCCCGCCCACGCCCATTTGGCCGTTACCCTGGCCGACGGCAGCCGCAATCTCATCCTGCGGATTGTAGACGAACTGCCATTTGTCGTAGACCTTCTTCTTGCGGTAGACAAGAATGGACGCCTTCTTCAACGGAACGGTTACGCCTACGATGGGACCGCCCGAGGCAGCCGCTCCACCAAACCCGCCGCCGGCTGCGGTGCTGCCGGGCAATCCAGATACACTGGGCGAACCGTTGGCGCCGCCAAACGATCCGTTCCCCTGAGAGTTGTTGGAACCGAAAGCGCCTCCAGAGTTCATTCCTCCAGAGTTCATTCCGCCAGAGTTCATACCGCCGTTCATGCCGCCGGAATTCATGCCGCCAGAACCGCTGGTCATGCTCATTGAGCGCATCGGAGATCCGCTGCCGCCGGGACCGCCGGAATCGTCATCCGCGACACTGTCGCCGTTGGAAGCGTCCTGGTCTGGATTGTTGGGGTCCGCGGTCTCGCCATTTTTGGCGCCGTTTGGAGATGCATTCGCGTTCGGTTGATTCCCCTCGGCGTTGTCGCCGGAATTGGAAGAATCGCTGGAGAAGCTGTCGTTGCCGCTGGAGTTGTTGCTGAATCCACTGCTGCCCATGGAAGAGTTGCCGCCGGGGCCCGAAGAGGAACCAAATGTGTTGGAAGCGCCCATCGCGCCATTGCCGCCGATTCCGCCGGACATGCCACCCGCTCCCATGGTTCCGGGGGCGGCTCCATTCGCGCCGGGCATTCCCGGGATGGCTCCGCCTGCCTGGACTTCTTGTCCAAAAAATCCAAGAGTCACCATCTGGACCTGCCCAAGATGCAGCAGCTTCCAATCTTTTTTCCCGGTCATGGGGTCGGTGTAGACCTGGCGCAGGAAGCGGATCTGGTTGGTCTCTTTCAATTGGTTGATCGAGGTGGGATAGGCGCCAAACTTGCGATAGTAGAGCTGGATGGCGCGCTTGTACTGTTCGCCGCGGTGCACGGTTTCGACTTCTTTTTCGCGCTGAATTTCTTTCGCCACCTTGGGCGCAGCGAGCGCCAGGCCAACCAGTATAAGGACGAACAAGAAAAGAAGTCCGAGCAGAAGATATCCCTGCTCTGCCACGCGCGGATCAGAGGGTCGAACGCGGGTTTTTTGCGGATGAATCAAACAAGCTCCTTCTATAAAAATACGCTGCAGACTGCAAAAAGTCGCGTTGTGGAGCGCGTTCATGCTGCATTTTCACAGATACGGCGCGATCATTTCGCGGATGTCGTTTGATGCGATGAACTTGCGTTGCGTCCGGTGGAATCGCAGGAACCGGAAGATAACGCGAGGATTGCGTCGATTATCGATGCAGAATTTGATTTGCCGCGCGCTGACCGCTTTCCATGGCGCCATGAACTGTTCCCCAGTTCCCTGTTGTATCCGTGTGTTCGCCAGCGAAGAATAGGGTCGATTCGATCGGCTCGGTGAGAGCACCCGGAACGTGAAGCGCACCTGCGGGCAAATAACTGTAGGAACCCAGCGCAAGCGGGTCCTTCTGCCAATCGTGCGACACGGACTGAACGAGCCCATCGCGGAGTCGAGCTTCATCGACCGCAAATATTTTTGCGAGTTCGCGAATCGCGGCGTGCTCCAGGTTGTGGGCGGAGCGATTGGCGATGGCATCCGCGCGAGGGCCGCCGGTCCATGCGACCAGGGTCGATGACTCTTCAGGAAACCGGGTCCACCACACGGGAAACAGTTCGTTAAAGGAATGAAGGAAGCTCAGTTCATCGAGATGTTTGGCGCGCGTTCTGAGCAGAGGAGTCCGCCCAGAATCTGCTGCGAAAGACCAGATTCGTGCGGTGAGCATGGCCGACTCGAATCTGCGAGACGAGGCGCATCGCGCGTTCCGGCGACGGAGAGATTTTCAGTGCGCCTGACTGCAATACTCCGAGGGGCAACGCGATCACAACGGTGGGTGCGTGGATGCGTTTCTGCCCTTTGCCATCGCGCAGGCAGTCGACTTCGACACTTCCCTGCTTCCAGCGAATCTCGATCGCCCGTGTCTCCATGGAGAATGTTCCGTCGGCTTCGCGAATTCGTTGCGCCAGATACTCCGGCACCTGGGCATAGCCGCCGCGAACGTGGAACATGCGATCGCCTTCGGTCGCGTCTTCGATGGCCTGCTGCTTCGCCAGGGCTGCTACGCCAATGACTCGATGATCGGCGGCGTTGAAGCCCTCGACAAATCCGATGAGACGTTTTCGCGTGGCCTCCGGAACATGCATGATGTCGAGATACTCGGCAAAGGAACAATCCGCACGATCCCAGTTTTTGAGCGCCTCCAACCATTGGAAGTCAGCGCCAAATTCATCGCCGCATTCCTGCAGCTGATCGTGCTCCCAGCAGAAATGTCTTCCGCCGAGCTCGCAGGTTTCGAGGCGCGCTTCTTCAACCAACTTCCATAGGATGGGCGGCTTGCCGTGAATGAATTCTGCGCCCAGTTCGACGACTTCCTCGCCGACACGACGAGTGAGGATTCTGCCGCCGACACGATTTCGCGCTTCGATGACATGAACGCGCAAACCTGCGGCTGCCAGCTGGCGTGCCGCGGTCAGGCCGGCGATTCCAGCGCCTAACACGATGACATCACGGTGAGGTTCTGGCATGGCTAGTAGGATGCGGCGGAACTAGCTTCCGGAGTTCCAGCCCCTGGAGTGGAAACGAATGCCGATGCTGGCCATGCGAGGCGTGCCCAGCGTGAGGATCGGTGTCCGGCCAACTTCGATTTCACGATTGAAGATGTTGCTGACAGCACCGTAGACTTCCGTGCGCGCACCGAAGGTGTGGGCAACGTAGGCATCCAGCTGGAAATAGCTGTGCAGGAGAAAGGTGTTTTGATCGTCGTCATACTGCCGGCCGCTTTGCGTTCCCAGGAGTTCGATCAAACCGATTTTTGGCTTGGTCGCGCTGACCTGTGCCGTCGCCATGTTGTGGGCCACTTGAGGAATCCATTTGCCGACCAGGCTGGGCTCCTGAACAAATTGAGTCACGGTTGCGTTCGCATATTGATAGCCGCCGGTGATGGAGAGCCAGGAGAGGGGCTGCGATTCGTAGTCGAGCGAGAGGCCACGGCTGCGAATTTGGCCCAGGTTTTCGCGCTGCTCCACAATTTGCGTGGGTGTGACGCTGATGGTCAGCGCCGTCACTGGGCGATTCACTTCCGTCCAGAAATAACTGGCGCGAACTACGGTATTTCGAGTGGGCAAAGAAAACTGCAGGCCTGTCTCCCAACCGGTCGCGCGCTCGGAAAGCAAATTTGGATTCGGCAATGTGACTGCCTGGCCGACCTGGCTCTGCCGATACAGCTCATTCATGGTGGGCGAGCGAAAAGCGCGATAGACAGAGCCGGTGAGCGAAACATATTCGTCCACCCGCCGCACAATGCCGAGTCGAGGATTGGCCAGCGCCTCGTTGCGGTTGGGAATATCGGTGGTGGTGATGGGGCCGTGTCCGGTTTGGGTAAATTGCACCGTATCGAGATTGAGAAAGTCATCGCCTCGCACGGAGGCGGCCACGGTCCAGTTTTTGGTTTGCACCAGGCCTTCTACGTATTCGCCGATGTCGCGCTGGCGCGCCGAGGTATCGACCAATCCATTCGGCTTGCCATTGTGGACCGGAGTTTCGTTATCGGAGGCACGCACATCATCTCCGTCGGCACCGGCGATCAGCATCAGCCAGGGGCGAAGAGCCTTGGTCCATTGAACGGAACCGCCGAATTGCTGCACAGCGACCTGCTGCTGGCGAGTGAGAAATTCGCTTTCCTGGCCAGCGGTCGTCGAAGAAAAAGTTTGCTGATAATGTTCCTGGCTGCCGAATAGTTGCCCTGAAAATACGCCGGCATTCTGCGTGGTCCAATCGGTGCCGCCGGTATATCTCCACAGGCGGGTTCGGTTGTATTGCAGCGGAGTGCCATTGCCGCGTGCCTCGTTCAGCACATTGCCGCGGAGGTAGGCATCGCCTCGTTGCGCGAAGGTACGCCGCCCATCCAGTTCACCATTCTGATAGTGGAGGTTCGAGGGGACATCGACGGGCCCACGGGCCTCCGGAGCCACCAAAATATAGCCATCGGTGCGCAGCCAGTCGGCGGCTGCCAGGCCGGACCATGGCCCGCGTGCCGTTGTCCCCAGCACAGCGGCGTGCGGCGTATTCTCCTGCCCATAGCCGGCATCGATGGCATAGGCCGTCGGCCCCGGCTGATGTTCGATCATATTGATGACGCCGCCAATGGCGCTGTTGCCGTAGAGATCGGATGCGCCGCCGCGCGCGACTTCGATATTGTGAATCGCGAGTGAAGGCAGCTGATCCCAGTAGACCCAGCCGCCGAAGGGATCGTTGAGGGGGACATGACCGGCGAGCACCAGGGTGCGACTCGCTGCTGTGGAACCCAGGCCGCGCAAGGAAACGCCCTGCGACGTTGGGTTCGCGACCAGGGTGCTGGAGCGGCGAAAAAATTGTAGGCCTGTCACTTGTCGCAGCTGATCGCCAACGGTAAGATTTCCGGTCTGCTGCATGGCCTGCTGGGAAACAACTCGCACTGTATCGGCGGACTCATTCAGCGCCAGCGCGGTGCGGTCAGCCGTGACGACGACACGCTCGGAGTTTGTCGCCAGAGCCAGGGTGATGGTGCGCGGTTGATTCGGGAGGACACGCTCTGTTTGCGGAGCATAGCCGGGAATTTTGAGAGTCAGCGTGCCCGGTCCTGACAATTTCGTTGAAACCTGAAAATCTCCGCGCTCGCCGGTGACCAGTAGCAAGGCGTGATTGGAGATTTCCAGCTGAATGGTGGCACCCACGATAGGCTGGGCTGTGGGTCCGACGATTGTTCCTGAATATAACGACACGGCCTGCTGGGCAGACGCGGCCAGGCAGCCCACTCCGACAAATATTGCAACCAGGAGCAATCTCGCCTTTAGCACGGCATCCTTTTCGACTGGAATTTTTGTAAAGTCCATTCTTTGACGATCAGATGAATCCAATCGCTTCACACTGGTTCCGCCGCGCCCACAAACCTACACATTATGTTACAGATGCATCAGCATGTTTCGGGATGCTACGCAAGCAGATTTCTTGAAAATCGCGGGCGAACAGTGACGGCCATTCGATCACCCCTCACTCATTCTAGAATTGGACCACGGCACGACCATGGCGTTCGACTTTCACAGGGTTCAAAAAGACATCCGCAAGTTGAGACGCTTTTTGAAGCAGGCGCCGAAACATGCGACACCGAAAAAGGTTCACTCCCTGCGTACCGCGATTCGCCGGTTTGAGGCAGCCATGCAGGCGCTGGCACTTGAATCCAACTCCAATGAGCAACGACTGCTGCGCAAGCTGGCGAAGTTGCGGAAGCGCGCTGGAAAGGTGCGTGACCTGGATGTGCTGACGGGCTACGTCGCCGGCCTCGAGATCGACGGCGAAGAAGACTGTCGGGTGCGATTGCTGGAATACCTGGGGTCAGAGCACGCCCGCCGCAGTCAGCAGCTTCATGCCTTTGCCGTTAAGCACGGTGAATCGCTGGATCGTCGGCTGAAGCGAACTGGCTCCAACCTGCAGAAGACTTCACAGGATGCGACAGCCAGTGACTCGGCACCCGGATACACCATGCTGTCGGAGTTGAGGCTTCAACGCGAATTAGCAGCGGCGGTTCGTCTGACTAAAAATAATCTTCATCCCTACCGTCTGCAGGTAAAAGAACTGCGATACATGTTGCAGATGGAAAAAGATCCATCCGATCGAGCGCTAATCGAAATTCTGGGCGACGTGAAGGATGCGATTGGGGAGTGGCATGATTGGCAAGAGTTGCAGACGATCGCGCGCGATCATTTACATCACGCTTCCAAATGCAAACTGATTCCGTTATTGGAGAAGACGACCCAGCAGAAACTGAAGCGCGCCCTGGCCGCAGCCAACTCGGGCAGGAAGCACATGCAACGTTCGGCCGCTGGACCCGGACGCGCCATGCAAAAACGCGCCTGAATATTTCGTCGATGCGCAAATGCAGCATGATTTCCTCTGAATGACGCCGCTTACCTGATATTTTCATTGCAGGATGCCTGCGCCCGCCGATCGGACCTACAAACATCTGGATACGCTGACGCTGATTTTTGTCGTCGTTCTGCTGATTTCCAACCTGGTGGCGCAAAAGATCTGCAAAATTGGTCCGTTGACGCTGAGCGGAGCTGAGCTTTTATTTCCAATCACCTACATTTTTGGCGATATTTTCACGGAAGTGTACGGATATGCCGCGTCGCGCCGTGCGATCTGGATTGGATTTTTCGCCTCCGCACTGCTATCCATCATGGGAGCCATTGTGGTGGCGCTGCCCCCCGCGCCGGGCTGGCATAACCAGGCGGCGTTCGCCACTGTCTTCGGATTTATTCCGCGACTGGTGGTCGCCAGCCTGATTGCGTATTGGGCTGGTGAATTCACCAACTCCTTTACATTAGCGAAGATGAAATTGCTGACGGGGGGTCGCTGGTTGTGGACGCGAACTGTCGGCTCCACAATTACTGGGCAGGCGGTCGATACGGCAACCGTGGTGCTGATTGCATTCTGGGGAAGAGCTGCGGATCGGACATTGGTGGCGCTGATTTTTTCCGCCTATATCACCAAAGTAATCTACGAGATTGTGGCCACGCCGTTGACCTATGCTGTGGTGGGTTGGCTGAAGAAGTCAGAGGGTTCAGACGCGTTCGACGCGCATTCCAGCTTCAATCCATTTCGTTGGACCTCGCACCAATGATGGCCGCATGAGAAGATTGAATTCAAATGATTGCATCCGCAATGCTTTCTCCTGCATCCTTCACTTCGACTTGTAGCCCTGAAAATTTTTTGGACAGTGCCGTTTCCGAGAACTGATAGAGTTTCTGGAACGTATGCTGGATAGAAGAACACGGCGAAGAATCGCCCCGAGGGTGGCGACGGCACGTGACCGGATCAATCTGACGATGTGGGCAACAAAGAAATATTGCGGGATAGGTGACGACAGGTGGACGTCGAATTGAAGCTGAATAAAGCCAATGTGTTTGTGACAGCCGCAGTTGCAACGGCAAGTATTTTGGCCTGCGTTGTGGGTTGCAGTTCCAGCGCGGAGAAAAAAGCTCCGCAGGGGCCGATGGCTATGCCGGTCAAGGTGGAGTCTGTCTCGATACAGCCGGTGCCGGTGAGCGACAATTATGTCGCGACCATCAAATCTCGCCGATCTGCGACCATCATGCCCCAGGTGAGCGGGAATTTGACGCAGATTTTTGTGCATTCGGGCGACCGCGTACAGAGCGGGCAGCGTTTGATGGAGATCGATCCGCGCCAGCAACAAGCGATTGTGGCGCAGCAGCAAGCGACCGAGGAGCAGGCCCTGGCTGTTTACCAATACAACCAGAAAGATATTGTTCGGCAGCGGTCGCTGTTTTCCTCCGGCATCACCAGCAAACAGGCGTTTCAGCAGGCGGAGCAGACTTTCAACACTTCGAAGGCCACCTATGATTCCGATGTGGCGGCCCGCAAGTCTGCGCAGCAGCAGCTGGCCTATTACCACATCGTTGCGCCATTTACCGGAGTGGTGGGCGATGTTCCTGTTCACATTGGCGACTATGTTTCGCCGAGTACCACCTTGACCACGGTGGACGATAACACTCAGCTGGAAGCGTATATCTATGTTCCAGCCGATCGCGCCTCCCAGGTACACATTGGATTGCCGGTTGAAATTACCACGGCCGACGGCACGCCCATCACATCGGCCAAAGTTTACTTTGTCTCGCCGCAGGTCGATACCCAGTTGCAGGCGATTCTTGTGAAAGCAAAGATTGACACCAAGCCCGGTGTACTGCGCAATGCTCAACTGGTGCGCGCAGTACTTACCTGGAGCACGGCACCGGCTCCCACTGTTCCCGTACTTGCCGTGACGCGGATCGGCGGCCAACAGTTTGTCTACGTCGCGGAAAATCAGGGCGGCCACTACGTTGCCATACAGAAAACTGTGCAGCTGGGCGGTACTGTCGGCAACTTCTATGAAGTGAAAAGCGGACTGCAATCTGGGGATAAAGTGATTGTTTCTGGAACGCAGCTGCTTGTCAGCGGTGCTCCAGTGCTGCCGATGTCGTAAGCCATGGCGGCGCATTTCCGGCCACAACGGATTCAAGCAAAGCAGCCACGACGTATGCGTTCGATTTTGTGAGGCAGAGGTAGCTCAACGTGTTTGTTGATTTCTTTATCCATCGGCCGGTCTTCGCCACAGTTTGCGCACTCCTGATTATTCTGGCCGGCGCGGTCGTCATCCCCAGCCTGCCCATTTCGCTTTATCCGCAATTAGCGCCGCCGCAGGTGACGGTGACCGCAACCTATGTGGGAGCCAGCGCGCAGGAAGTTGAATCCGCCGTCACGATTCCGCTGGAAGAAGCCATCAACGGTGTTGAAGGCATGGACTACATGACCTCCAGCAGCGGCAACGATGGAAGCTCCACCATCACCATTACCTTCAAGACCGGTTACAGCCTGAACATTGGCGCTGTGGATGTGCAGAACCGGGTTGCCAGCGCGCAGGGACAATTGCCGGCAACCGTCAACAATTTTGGCGTCACCATCAACAAAGCGAACAGCAATTTTGTTTTCGCCGTCGGGTTCTATTCCGACAATGGACAGTACTCCAATCAGTTCATCAGTAATTACGTCGATGTGTACGTTTCCGACGCGATCAAGAGAATTCAGGGCGTGGGCGGAACGATCATCTTCGGTGAGCGCAAATATGCCATGCGCCTGTGGCTTGATCCGGTAAAGATGGCGGCTCGCGGACTGACGGCATCCGATGCGTTGGCTGCCCTGCAACAGCAGAACGTGGAAATCGCAGCGGGACAATTGGGAGCGCCTCCGATCGATCCCAAGCAGCAATATCAAATCGCCGTCAATGTGATCGGAAGGCTGACCAGTACCGCGCAATTTGACAACATCGTCCTGAAGAATTCTCCCAATGGCATTGTTTTGCTGAAAGATGTTGGGCACGCAGAACTGGGAGCGCAGACGTACGCGACAGACCTGAAATTTAACGGCTATAGCGCCGTGGGTATGGGCATTCAGCAGTTGAGCAATGCGAATGCGCTAGCTGTGGATAAAGCCGCCAAGGCAGAGCTGGCAAATCTAGCCAAGTCTTTTCCTCCCGGACTGCATTATGCGATCGCGTTTGATACCACGACCGTGGTCGGCGACTCGATTCGCGAGGTGTTGAAGACGCTGGCCGAAGCCGTCGTCATCGTTATCATTGTCATCTTCTTTTTCCTGCAGGATTGGCGCGCCACAATTATTCCTGCAGTCACGATTCCTGTTTCTCTGATCGGCACATTCGCGTTTATCCGGATTTTTGATTTCTCCATCAACTCCTTAACACTGTTTGGAATCACGCTCGCAACTGGGCTGGTTGTCGACGACGCCATTGTGGTGATCGAAAACGTGCAGCGCCACATTACGGAAGAAGCTGCCGATTCCCACCAGGCAACTTCCGATGCGATGGGAGAAGTGACGAGCGCTGTGATCGCGACGTCGATCGTGCTGATTGCGGTGTTCGTGCCGGTTTCCTTCTTCCCAGGAACCACGGGTATTTTGTATCGGCAGTTTGCGCTGACGATTGCGTTTTCCATTGCGATTTCCGCGTTCAATGCGCTCACTCTTTCGCCGGCACTGGCGGCCATCCTGCTGCGTCGCGAGCGCACTCATCATGGACTGCTGGCGGCGGTGGAGCGCGGCATTAAGGGCATGTCCACGGGCTATGCGCGCAGTATCCACGTGGTGCTGCGCTGGCGCTATCTTTTGATCCTGCTATTTGTTGCCGGTCTGGCCGCGACCGTGTACATGTACCAGCATGTGCCGACATCGTTCGTACCGCAGGAGGACCAGGGCTACATCATTCTGCAGATTCAGGCGCCACCTGGAGCCTCGCTATCCTACACCGACAAATTGGCGAATCAGGCGCAGGCGATCGTGATGCACGAGCCTGAAGTCGACAGTTCCTTCGCCGTGACCGGCTTCAGCTTTTCCGGCAGCGCCGCGAACTATGGGCTTGTCTTTGTCAGCCTGAAGCCATTTTCGCAACGGAAAGGCGCGGACCATTCGGCCGGCGCCCTGGTGTCGCACCTGCGCGGAAAACTGTTCATGATTCAAGGCGGACTCATCATACCGTTCGAGCCGCCGGCTATTCAGGGCATCGGCAGTTTTGGCGGATTTCAATTTGAGTTGCAGGACACCGGGCAAAATACGCTCACGGACCTGGCTCGGATTGCCAACGAGATTGTGGCCAGCAGCCGGCAGAGCCACCAACTGACGGGGCTATTTACTCCATTCACTGCTAATGATCCGTTGGTTCAGGTCAGCATCGATCGCGAAAAGGCGCAGGTGCTGAACGTTCCGATGACGCAGATCAGCGACGCGTTGCAGGTGTATATGGGCTCCGCGTACGTGAACAACTTCATCTTTAACAATCGCTCTTACCAGGTGTACCTGCAGGCCGATCAGAACTTCCGGCGCAATGCGCAGGACCTGCGATCGTTTTATGTGCGTTCCGGCGGCGGCCAGATGGTTCCGCTGGATAGCCTTGTGACGCTGATCGACACTTCAGGGCCACAGGTGATCAGCCACTACGATCTGTTCCGGTCGGCGGAAATCGACGGCTCCTCCGCGCCAGGAGTCAGCACGGGTCAGGGCCTGCAGGCCATGCAGGATCTGGCGACGAAACACATGCTGCGCGGGATGCAATACTCGTGGACTGGATTGGCGTTGCAGGAAATTGAAGCGGGCAACAAGGCGGCCATCATCTTCGGGCTGGGAATCCTGGTGGTCTATCTGACGCTGGCCGCACTGTATGAAAGCTTTGTGCTGCCGTTCATTATTTTGTTGTCGGTTCCCATGGCCGTTCTGGGAGCGCTGACTGCAGTCTCGATGCGCGGTCTCTCCGACGACGTGTATTGCCAGATTGGCCTGGTGATGTTGATCGGTCTGGCGGCGAAGAATGCCATCTTGATCGTAGAGTTTGCTGAGCAGTTGCGGAAGCAGGGCCGCTCCATCGCCGATGCAGCCATGGAGGCTGCCGAATTACGCCTGCGACCCATCCTGATGACGTCGTTCGCGTTTATTCTGGGCATTCTGCCATTGGCGTTTGCCACGGGCGCCGGACAGGCGGGACGGCACTCGATCGGCACGACGATTATCGGCGGAATGCTGGTTTCGACAATTCTGAACCTGTTCTTTATTCCGGTGCTGTATGTGCTGACCAAGACAGTTCTGGAGAAGTTTGGGGGAACAGGTCCAACCACAGCACCGGCGCCGGTCGTAGAATCGCCCAGCCATTGATATTGGCTGATGGAAGCGGAGAGTTGCCGGTCTCGTCTCGCGTGGCGGCACTCTCTGCAGGCTAGCGGGAGAGAAATTCTGTTACCGCGGCCAGCACCTTGGCGGCAGATTCTTTGGGGCTTTCCACCCCGGTCAAACACTCCACATCCGGCGATGATGGAGCTTCGTAGGGATCATCGATTCCGGTGAATCCATGAATCATGCCGATGCGGGCTTGGTGATAGAGGCCCTTCGGATCCCTTTGCTCGCATACAGCCAGCGACGCATTCACGTACACCTCGATGAAATTGCCGATGATGGAGCGAGCCTCTTCGCGTCCACCGCGATAGGGAGAAATCGCCGCCACCAGCACGATCTTTCCGTGGTGGGTCAGCATCTTCGCTACCTGCGCAATGCGCCGGATATTTTCTTTCCTGTCGGCTTCTGAATATCCAAGGTCTTTACAGAGATGGGTCCGCACGACGTCGCCGTCCAGTACTTCGACGGCCATGTCGCGGGTTGCCAGTTCCATCTGAACATACCGGCAGATGGTGGTTTTGCCGGCGCCGCTGAGTCCGGTAAACCAGACTGTCAGGCCGGGCTTTGGCTTGCCGTGCGCAATCACTTGCTCCCTACCCACACGCTTTCCCTTCCCTATTAGAGTAGGTTTCCGAAATCAATCCTGATGCGAGTGGGATGACCTGGAAATGTCCTGATACGACTGGTGCAGGTTTCGAGTTTCCGTTGCAAACCTTACAGCAATTGGGCGTTTCGGTCGGGCAAATCGCCCGGGTGCAATATAAATCTTAACTCGTACCCAGTGTGCCCGAAATGCATTTCTGGAAAGATCCTTAGCGCGCCAGCAAGTTGCGCTGACTCGCCACGTTGGACGTCGCGGTGCTCGATAAAGTTTCGCGGCTGCTGCGAGGCCCTTCCGGGGGGCCGCGAAACCCTTACCTGGATGGGCGTCCAGACGAGAGGAGGTAAGAATCCGGCCCGAAAGAACCCTGCGCAGGACGCCGCGTGAACACGTATTATCGCAGGTAAGATAGTAGACACATTCAGATGAAGAAAAGCCGCGAAAGCAAAGACGCTGAGCGCAATAACTACGTTCTGGTGGTCTTCGACAGCTGTCGATACGACTCGTTTATGAAGGCACGGCCGCGCACGATGCGCAAGCTGGGTCCTGTGGAGCGCAAGTGGTCGTATGCCTCCTGGACGGCGCCGTCGCACTTTAATCTGTTGATGGGACTGATGCCGCACAGCAGCCCGAAGCACATTTTCGCGTCAGAGTATTACAAAACCGAATTTCTGAAATATAACCAGCGCCTCGGGTGCGACGACTTGAAGTTTCAGTCGCTGGTGCCGCAGCTCTACCTGCCGCCCTTCCTGAAAAACACGCTGGGCTACGCCACGCATGCGCGAGTCTCGCTGCCGGTGCTGAATCCGAAGACGCCGATCAATCTTGGCTTTGACAGTTTTCGATTGATGGATAAGCACAATGACATGCGGGCCATGGTTCGCGAAATGCATTTTTCTGAGGAGCGGCCGTCGTTCTGGGTGTTGAACGTGGGCGAGACGCATTATCCTTATGCGCTGCCCGGGGAGCCGGAGGAAGACTGGCCAAGAATCCACGGAGTGCACGGCGTGTTTAAGCATTTGCAGGATCCAGTAGTGGGGGGAAAGCTCAAGGGCACGCGATTCTTCAATCAGAAAAAGATGAATGACCTGCGCCATCGACAGATTGCGGCCGTCAAGTATCTCGACGTGGTGGTGGAGGAGTTGTTCGATCTGGTGCCGAAAAATACTTTCATCACCATCACCTCCGACCACGGAGAACTGTTCGGTGAGGATGGATATTTCGGTCACGGGCCGGTGCAGCATCCGAAGGTACTGGAAGTTCCATTCCTTGAGGGGAAGCTGCGGTGAAACGCTCGCTCCATCCCTTGCCGCGCGTCTCGGCCGCGAGCGCAGCGACGACGCTGGCGATGACGGCTTGCTGGTTCGCCTACGCGCACCACCATCCGCATTCGATTCAGTTTGCCTATATCGGGCCGGGTTCGGGATTCGCGTTCATCAGTTCGTTCCTGACGTTGTTTGTCGGATTCTTCGCCAGCTTGCTCTCGTTTCTGACATGGCCATTTCGGATGGCCTGGCGCACGCTACGGCGACACAAAGGCTTTCGCGATGCGAAGGTGAAGAAAATCATTTTCCTGGGGCTGGATGGACTGGATCCAGGTTTGACGGAGCGCTACATTGCTGAAGGCAAGCTGCCGAACCTGAAGAAGCTGGCCGAGACCGGAAGTTATAGCCGCCTGCGAACCACGTTCCCGTCGCTGTCGCCGGTTGCCTGGTCAACGTTCGCTACGGGAGTGAGCCCGGCCAAGCATAATATTTTCGATTTTTTGGATCGCAGCCTGAAAACGTATTTACCGCAATTGTCGTCGGCGCGGATAGAGCGGCCGCGAAAAGTTCTGAAGATCGGACGGCTGAGAATTCCCACGTCGAGTCCGACAGTGGAGCTGCTGCGGAAAAGCAAACCCTTCTGGAAAATTCTTGGCGAGCACGGTATCGACTGCACCATCCTGCGGTTGCCGATTACGTTTCCGCCAGAAAAATTTGATGGAAAAATGCTGTCGGCCATGTCCACTCCGGACTTGAAGGGGACACAGGGTAGTTTTTCGCAGTTCACCACGCGGGTTGAAACAACCACGTATGAAAACGGCAGCCGCTATCCGCTGCGCGCTACGGCAAACGGATTTGACGGTGTGATTGAAGGGCCGCAGGATACATTTCTGGCAGACGAACCGACACTGCATATTCCCTTCCAAATGATTCGTAAGGGAGACACGCTGGAGCTGCGGGTACAAGACCATCGCGTACAACTGCAATGTGGCGTGTATACGAAGTGGCTGCAGCTCTCGTTCCGCACAGTGGTCGGAGCCAAGGCCTGCGGCATTGTGCGGTTTATGCTGACGGAGCTCGACGCGGAAACCAGCCTGTATATGTCTCCCATTCAGATTGATCCGGGTCGACCTGCACTGCCGATCAGCCATCCGTCCTACTACGCGAAGTATCTGGCCGATCTGCTGGGCTCCTATGCGACGTGCGGCATGGCAGAAGATACCTGGGCGCTGAATGAAGGCGTGATCGACGAGCGAGCATTTCTCGATCAGGCGTACAGCATTTTCGAAGAGCGCAAGGGAATGTTTTTGAGCGCGCTGAAGAATACACGCCGCGGCGTGGTGGCTTGCGTGTTTGATACCAGCGATCGGGTGCAGCATATGTTCTTCGGTCACATGGGCGGCAACGACGAATATCAAAAGACGATTGAAGAGATGTATCAGCGCATGGACGTGCTGGTGGGCGAGACCCTGCCATTTGTCGATGCCGACACCGCACTCTTCGTGCTGTCGGATCATGGATTTTGCGCGTTCCGGCGCGGAGTCAATCTGAATTCCTGGCTGCATCAGAATGGATATCTGACGTTGAAGCCGGATGCAGAGGCAGGTTCGTTTTTCGAGGGAGTGGATTGGAGCAAGACACGCGCGTACGCGCTGGGCCTGGGCGGAATGTATATGAACATCCAAGGGCGCGAAGCGCACGGCATTGTGACGCCGGGAAAAGAAGCGGAAGCGCTGCGGCGGGAGATCATTACCAAGCTGACAGCATTGCGTGAAGACAACGGCGAGGCACCGATCCGCACTGTGTATGCGACGTCCGATCTATATCAAGGGCCGTATCTGCAAGCGGCACCTGACATGCTGGTCGGCTATCACAAGGGATATCGCGTGTCTTGGGATTGCGCGGTTGGCAAAATCACGAAAGAGATTCTCGAAGACAATAACAAGGCGTGGAGCGGCGATCACTGTGTGGATCCGGTGCTGGTTCCGGGAGTGCTATTCGCGAATCGCCCGGTCAAAAATACTGATCCCGGGATTGAAGACCTGGCGCCGACCGCGCTGCATCTGTTCGGCGTTGCGGTGCCGCAGTGGGTGGAAGGAAAATCGCTGGCGCTATGAATGTATGCGTGTGGAAACGCGGCGTCATCGTAGCGGCAAGCCTTCTATCCGTGGGACTATGTTGTCTGGTCACCGGATGTCACCGGCACGAGACGACGGGCAAACGAATTTTAGTGCTGGGCATTGATGGCATGGACCCAGCGTTCCTCGAGCGGCACTGGGATTCCCTGCCCAACCTGAACCACCTGCGAGAAATTGGCGATTTTAAACGGCTGGGCACGACCATTCCGCCGCAGAGCCCAGTGGCGTGGTCTTCCGTGATGACGGGCATGGACCCGGGCGGCGACGGCATGTTCGACTTCATCCTGCGCGACCCGAAAACAATGACGCTGCTGTCGTCGATGGCCGATGTGGACTTGCCGAGTCACACCGTTTCCATCGGGCCATACGTGCTGCCTATCTCCAAGGGACACGAAGAGCGGTTTCTGCAGGGCGAAGCTTTCTGGCAAATTTTGGATAAGGTCGGCGTGCATTCCATCATTCTTCGCATGCCCAACAATTTTCCTCCGCTGCCGTCGAAGAGCGAAACACTTTCTGGCATGGGCACGCCGGATTTGCGTGGGACCTACGGAACCTTTACCGACTTTACGGATGATCCGCTGGCGGTTGCGCACGAAGTTCCCGGTGGAATTATCGTGCCGGTGACGGTCGATAATAACCAGGTCACGCTGGTTGTGGGCGGTCCGGAGAATACGTTGCGCAAAGATCATGCGCGGTCGACGGTGACGCTCGTCGTGCATCGCGATCCGGATCATCCCGCGGCGCTATTTGAAGTAGACGGGCAGAAATTTGTTTTGAGCCAGGGAGAGTGGTCGGGATGGATTCATGTCCAGTTTCCCATACTTCCGGGCATCAAAACGGCAGCCGGTATGTTCCGCGTCTATGCGAAGAAGATCAATCCTGAGTTTGAGATTTATGTGTCGCCAGTCAATATTGATCCCAGTTCGCCGGAGCTGCCGATTTCGACGCCGGCCGGTTTCAGCGCCGATTTAGCGCGCGCGATTGGACCCTATTACACACAAGGCATTCCGGAAGACACCGCGGCCTGGCGCTCGGGAGTGTTCAATCGGCAGGAATTCGAGCAGCAAATCGACTTTGTCGGAGATGATGAATTCCGCATGTTCAACTATGAAATTCCTCGCCTGCGGAACGGTGTTCTTTTTCTCCACTACGGTCCGGTCGATCAAGGTTCCCACATGCTGTGGGGAAAGTATGAAGACGATTTGCTGAAGATCTACGAGCGGGTCGATGCCGAAGTCGGCTACGTGATGAAGACGGCTCCTGATGCGACGTTGATGGTCATCTCTGATCACGGATTCACCAGCTTTGATCGCGCCGTCAATTTGAATACGTGGCTCTATAAAGAAGGCTTCCTCGCGATCGACAATCCTGCGAACCTGGGCAAGGACGATGGCACATTGACGCATGTGGACTGGACGCACACGCAGGCGTATTCGATTGGACTGAACTCGATCTACATTAACGTTGCCGGTCGCGAGAAAAATGGAATTGTGCCGTCCGCAATGCGTGCCAAGGTAGCTGCGAAAATTGCGGCACGCCTGGAAGCCCTGAAAGATCCGCTGAATGGGATTGCGCCGGCGTATAAGGTGTATCTCAGCGATCAGGTCTATCATGGGCCATCGGTCAAGCTGGCGCCGGATTTGATTGTGGGCTGGCAAAAAGGTTATCGATCGTCGTGGGAAACGGCGCTGGGAGAGATTCCCGTCGCTGTGACTTGAGGATAATAAAGACCAGTGGCGCGGCGATCACTGCGTTGATCCGGAACTTGTTCCCGGAACTTTTCTGAGCAATCGAAAATGTAAACTCGAACATCCGTGGCTGGGTGACGTGCCTGTTACGTTGCTGCATGAGTTTGGCGTCGCGACGCCGAAAGACATGCGTGGCCACTCGATGTTTTGAGACGGAGGCAAGTATGGCGGGAACATCCATCAAGCTGAAAAAAGAGTTATGGGCGAAGGTGAAGCGGGTTTCGCAGGCGGGTGGCTACAGTTCTCCGGAAGAGTTTGTGGAGCACGTGCTCGACAGAGAAATTGCCAAGCTGGACGATGTACAGTCCGATGAAGAAATCGTTTTAAAGCTGAAAGGCCTGGGATACCTGGACTGATGCGACCAGCGACCTATTTGATCAGCCTGACCGTGCTGGGCATTTTGACCGGCATCGCGATTCTTCCGGTGTTCGGCAGATTTTCTAACACCGAAGGGATCGCGCTGGCAAAACGAAAAATCCGCGCGGCGCTGTATGAATT
The DNA here is from genome assembly GCA_963821145.1 of uncultured Acidobacteriota bacterium. Classification (GTDB taxonomy): domain Bacteria; phylum Acidobacteriota; class Terriglobia; order Terriglobales; family Acidobacteriaceae; genus JAKAAZ01. The sequence continues at coordinate 91,440 of CAWGCV010000015.1, read as the reverse complement.
TCGGCTGTTCGGCGATGAACCGCGACTGGTGTTTCGCGCACAGGGACAATTGCTGCGGTGGAATGCGCGCTACCTGGGACTGATGCTGAAGCCGGCCGCTGTCGTCATTCTGCCGATCATTGTCCTGACGATGATGATGGACACGGTCTATGGACATCGGCCATTGCAGGTTGGCGATAGTACGCTGGTCACGGCACGGGTGGCGAACAACGTGGACCTGAATAAGATTTCTCCGGATCTTCGCGGTGACAATGTCGCGGTGGAAACGCCGTCTGTGCGATTGCCCGATCAACACCAGGTTGTCTGGGGAGTTCGTGCCGTGACGCCGGGACAAAGCAATTTGTCGCTCACTCTGCCGGGGAATGCCGCAGGCGATAGTTTCGCGCAAAAACGTGTCGATGTCGGGGCCGGATTGCACATTTTTTCTGATCGGCGAGTGTCGTCAGTGTGGGATTGGCTGATCAATCCCGGAGAAACACTCTTGCCGCGCGATAGCGCATTTCGTTGGATTGAGATCGAATATCCGGACGCTGAAGTGAACATGTTTGGATTTCGAATTCCCTGGATCGTGTGGTTTATTCTTGTCAGCTGGATCACGGTATTTGCGCTGCGAAAGCCCTTTGGCGTAGTCATCTAACAGCTCGCCCAAACTTGAATCGGAGAAGTATCCATGCAATTCGGCATTCGACGAGCGTTCGCAAGCGGTGTTTGCACGCTTGCCGTGGCTGCGCTTGTTTCCTGCAAATCGACGCCAAAGCAGAACACTGCTGCGGCTGCGTTGAAGCCGATCAATGTGGTGCTGATCACGCTGGATACCGTGCGGGCCGATCACCTGCACTGCTATGGAAACGAGAAGATCAAAACTCCCAACATTGACGCCCTGGCCGCGAGCGGGGTGTTGTTTGAAAAAGCTGTGGCGCAAACGCCGCTGACGCAGCCCTCGCATGCCAGCATGTTTACTGGCGAAAATCCTAACGTCCACAATGTTCGCGACACCGGCGGATTTGCGCTGCAACCTTCGTCCGTCACCATGGCAACGATTCTTCAGCGGCACGGATGGGATACGGCTGGGTTCATCAGCGCGAGCGTGCTGACGAAGATGTTCGGTTTCAATCAAGGCTTTGCAACGTACGACGATCAGCTCGACCACCGCAACAGCCGCGATCCGGTTTCAACGCGCGCGGCTGACGTGACTGCAGATCACGCGATCGACTGGCTGCAGCAGCAATCCGGTAAGCCGTATTTTTTGTGGGTGCATTTCTACGATGCGCATTTCCCGTACGATCCGCCAGCAGAGTTACGCAAGCAATATCCCAACGACCCTTACGATGCGGAGATCGCATTTGAGGATCAGCAAGTGGGGCGGGTGCTGGCTGCGGTGAAACAAAAATCGCCCGATGGGAAGACGCTGATCGTGCTGCTGTCGGACCACGGTGAAGGACTCGGCGACCACGGCGAATACGACCACGGTGTATTTCTCTATGACTCTACCGTTCGAATTGCGTGGATGCTGTCTGGCCCCGGAGTACCCGCGGGTGTCAAGGTGCAGCAACAAGCGCGCGAGATCGACTTGCTGCCGACCGTGCTTGACTTGATGGGTGGCAACCACTTCGGCTGCTGTTCAAGGAACAAGCTTAGTGCCGGCGTTTTCTGGCAAGACGGTGCCGTCGAATGAATCGTATGAAGAAACGCTGTATCCAAAAATCAACATGGGATGGTCAGAGCTGCGCGGCATTCACACCGCCCACTGGATGTATGTTCGGGCGCCACGGCCGGAGTTGTACGACCTGGATCGAGACCCTGGCGAATTGAATAACGTAATCGACGCGCACCCGAAGGAATATCGCGAACTCGACGCGCAACTGAAAAAAGCAAGCCGTCTGGGCGACTCCGGAACGGAGACTGTCGCGTTCAAACAAATGGACCAGCAGACCATGAATCAACTGAAGTCGCTGGGGTATACGGCAGGGTTTTCCGGGACATCTTTCAATCTGAACGGAAAGGGCGATGATCCCAAGGATCACCTGGCGACGCTGAAAGCCCTTCACCTGGTGGACACTTCGGGATTGAGTGGGGCGGATACACATCGCGATATTCAATTGCTGCAAGAGGCCCTGGCGCACGATCCGTCGAATCCGACGCTGTATGAAAGTCTGGTCGACAAATATGAGGCCGCGGGCCAGTACGCGCAGGCGATGCAAGTCTGCCAGCAGGCGCTGGATCACACGGCGCTGAACGGAATGATCCTGTCGCGGCTCGCGAATTTATATTTACGAACTGGAAATCTGAAAGAAGCGATTTCGTACTACCAGCAAGCGGAACAGCAAAACCCGCTCGACATCGAAAGTCAAAACGATCTGGCGACTGCGTATCTACAGAGTGGGCAGCTAGCGGATGCGGAGCGGGTGTTTCGTTGGGTGCTGGCGATTCAACCCTATGCACCTGCGTACAACGGACTTGGAATTATCGCCGACAAGCGAAACGATGTGGCGGGTGCGCGCGCCAACTTTGAGAAGGCAGTGCAGTTGAGCCCGACGTATGTTGAAGGCCAGTTGAATCTCGGAATTGTTTGCAACCAGGCGCACGATATTCCCTGCGCCAGGACTGCCTTTCGCGCATTCGTTGCCAACGCGCCGAAGGATTATGGACCGGAGTTAGGGCAGGCCAAAGTTGCGCTCGCGCATATGGGCAACGGGCCGTCGTGATGGTTTGGAAATGATTTTTGTATGAAATATACTTCGGGAGCTGCAACGCTCTGCCAAGGATGGCTCATGAAATCTGCATGCCGATTTGTCTTCCCTGCCCTGACTTCTCTGTTGTGCTTTCCGATCGCGCTGATTGCTCAAAACAATTTTCAGCCCGGCCAGCTTGATCCCACGCGAAACGTCGTATCGCCGCAGCCTGCGGATCAGGGGCACACTGCGTTGCCGGAGCAGTACATCTGGAGCGCTGATCATCGCTCGAAGGAGCAGATCGAAAAGAATGCGCCGATATATTTTCGGGCAACATTTCAGGTGAAGACACTCCCGCAACATGCAACGCTCTATGTTGCAGGGCCGGCAGCATCGAGCGCATATCTGAATGGAAAGCAGGTCGACACAGTTCAGCAAAACCCGGCATCGCCGCTGAAAATGCCGGCGTACGTCACCGACGTCAGTGGCAAGCTTCATGGCGGCAAGAATGTTCTGGCTCTCGAAATCTCGCCTCGCAGCGATGATGATCAGTTGGTGGTCAAAATTGTTCCGGCGAAGGAGGGCGTGGAAGCGCCGGCGCTGCTGATCAGCGATGCATCCTGGAAGTCCTCGTTTACAGCCGACGCTGGTTGGCAAAACGTTGGATTCAGCGATGCCTCGTGGACGCCGGTCGACGACTTGGGAGCGATCGAGAGCTCGCTAAATTTTTTGCAGATGAATGACGATGCGGGGCTCTACCGTTGGCCGGGATATCTTGGCGTATCGAAGTTCATGGAGCGCACGACGTTGCCGGTGCAGCATGTCGAGCAGATATTCACCGGTCGGAGTAGTTATGACAATCTGGATTCGCTGACGAATTCCGGCGGGCAGGATTTCACTGTTCAACTTGCCTCCGCGACGGTGCCGGAGCAGCAGGCGCCGAGTCTTCTGTTGGATTTCGGCAAGGAGGTGAGCGGGCGCGTGATGTTTGTATCCGCTTCTGAGCAGCCCATGCACATCACGGTGCAATACGGCGAATCGCGCGAAGAAGCTCTGAACGAACCGTATCTAGGGGTCGATCCGATCACCATTTATCCGCATGCAACGGCGTATGGCCCTAAGTCAGCTTTCCGATTTGCGAAAGTACGATTTGTAGACGGCGGACCCACGATGCGCTTTCAATCGATCGCGCTCGATGACATCTACTATCCGGTGAAGTATCAGGGCAGCTTCGAGTCGTCGGATCCACTGCTGAACCAGATCTGGGAAGTTGGCGCGTATACCGATCATCTCTGCATGCAGGAAGATATTTGGGATGCGACCAAGCGGGACCGTGCACGCTGGGCGGGCGATCTCGACGTGAGTGGCCGCGGCATCGACGACGTTTTCGACGATCATTTCCTGATGCAAGATACGATGACGAACCTGCTGCCCGCTGCTCCTGTGAAGGAGCATGTCAACGACATCTCGGGGTATTCCGCGTGGTGGATTAATGTGCTGACCCAGTATTATCTGCACACTGGATCAAAGAAATATTTGCAGAGTGTGCACCAGCGGCTGGTGCAGCTGCTGAACTACATGGATACCGATGTCGATGCGAAGAATTTGTTCGCCGACACCACCAAGACCTGGGATTTTGTTGATTGGTCGCCGGAATTGAATGGAAATACGGCGGAAGCTAAGCGCGCCACACAGTTCGAGTTTTATCTAGCCTATCGCGATGCGGCGTTTCTGCTGCGGCAACTCGGTGACACGGCCAATGCGGATCATTTTGAGCAACGCGCCACCCTGCTGAAGGAGGCATCGCAGAAATATTTGCTCGACAGTTCGAACAATACTTTTGGACCTCGCTGGCAGACGAACGCTGCGGCGATATTCACCGGCGTGGCCGATCCGTCGCAGTATGCGCCTATCTGGAACAATGTGCTTTCCAGTGTGGCGAACACAAAGTACACGGCGCTGGTGATGACGCCGTATTACAACTACTACATCATCTCCGCGATGGCGCAGACCGGTCATCGGCCGGAAGCGCTTGCGTGGATTCGTCAATACTGGGGCGGGATGATTGCCGAGGGAGCGACAAGTTTTTGGGAAGCTTACTACCCCAGCTGGCCGAAAGATAACTTCCATGCGTCGCTGCAGGCCGATGATGGGACTGGATACTTTGTGAGCCTGGCGCACGGATGGTCGACTGGGCCGACGCCGTGGCTGATGGAACAGATTCTTGGCATTCAGCCGACAGCAGGCGGGTTCTCCAAGGTGACGATTCGGCCGGACCTGGCTGGGCTTGCATGGGCCAAGGGAGCGGAGCCGACGCCGCACGGATTATTGAAAGTCTCACTCGAACAGAAATCAGGACTGCAGACGACCATCGACCTTCCTGCGGATGAAGAGGCCACGGTGCTGATTCCGATTCAGCACTCGGGACAGGGTGTGCTGGTGAATGGCGCAGCCGATACCAATGTGAAATCGGCGGAGGATGGAACGCGCGCGGCGGTGGTTTTGAGTGCGCCGGGACATTACATGCTGCAGGCACAATAAATCATTTCGGCGAGCGGTGCGGATTTGTCGGAGAGCGATTGGCTATTCGATGATGCGAACCGTGCCGGCACCGACGAGTTCTTCGACGCGCTCAATGAAGGCTTTGTCCGCTGCTACGCCGAGACCTTCCGGCTCGAGCACAACCAGGTAGTCGTCACGCTGCTCAAAGTCGAGGAGAATTTTTCCCTTGCCTGGAGTGGCGAGGATGATCTCGTGCAGTTGGGTGATCGCGGGCTCGCCCACGCGGTCTAAGGCGATGCGGATGCGCATGCTGCTGGGTAACTTGAGCTTCACATCTTCCAGCGCTGTGATGTTGGAGATGGCGAGCTTAGGCGCCGAATCTTCTTCTCCGCGAAGCACGCCGCGCACCAGCACCGGCACATCGATCTTGAGATTTTCTGCCATGCGCTTGTAGGCTTCCGGGAAGCAGATGAGGTCGATCTTCCCGGTCAGATCTTCGAGCGATCCTTGCGCGTACAGATCGCCCTTACGTGACTTGGCGACGCGTACCCCGGTCAGAATTCCAGCGATGGAGATTTCGTTTTCATTCTGCGCATCGCGTCGGCCGGTGTTGGGCGCGGGAGTCATTTCGAGCGCGGTTTGTGTGTCGACGACGCCCTTCAGGTTGCGCAGCTTCTCCGCGTATTTTCCTAGCGGATGTCCGGAAACATAAAACCCGAGCACATCTTTCTCGTGCTGCAGGCGCTGCACCTCATCCCAGTCGGCGATGTTCGGCAACTCGTCCTGCTGTGAAGCGCCGCCGCTTGCGGGTATGTCGTTGAACAATCCAAACAACCCGTGCTGGCCCGCTGCGCTGTCACGCTGCGCTTTTTGAGCGCGTTCAATGGCTTTGTCGATGGCCGACATCAGAGCGGCACGAGCTCCGAAGCAATCGAGGGCACCGCTCTTGATCAGCGATTCCAACACGCGCTTATTCATGACGCGCAGATCGATGCGCTCACAGAAATCCCAGAAGGAGGTGAAGGTCTTGCCTTCCTGGGCCAACTGGCTGCGTACCTGGAGGATGGAGTTGATGGCGTTCTGTCCGACATTTTTTACGCCTGCGAGACCGAAGCGAATCGCCTCGCCATGCGGCGTGAAGTCGGCGTCGCTGGTGCGCACGTCGGGCGGCTCAACGGAGATGCCCATCTCTCGACATTCTTTGATGTACTTCACCACATTGTCTGGCTTGCTGACTTCTGAAGTCAGCAGCGCCGCCATAAATTCCTTGGCGTAGTGGGTCTTCAGGTAGGCGGTGTGATAGGCCAGCAACGCATAGGCGGCGGAGTGGGACTTGTTGAATCCGTATCCCGCGAAGCGCTCCATCAGCTCGAAAATATGCTCGATGGTCTTTTGCGGGAATTTCTTATCGAGCGCGCCCTGCACAAATCGATTGCGCTGCCGTGCCATTTCCGCGGGATCTTTTTTACCCATGGCGCGACGCAGCAGGTCGGCTTCGCCGAGCGAATAGCCGGCCAGCACGTTCGAAATCTGCATGACCTGTTCCTGATAGACGATGACGCCGAGAGTTTCCTTCAGGATTGCTTCCAGCTCGGGCAGTTCATATTCGACCTGGGCGCGTCCCCATTTGCGATCGATAAAATCGTCAATCATGCCGCCCTGGATTGGCCCCGGGCGATAGAGAGCGTTCAACGCGGTCAGATCGGCGATGGTCTCTGGACGATAGCGGCGCAGCACGTCGCGCATGCCGCTCGATTCAAACTGGAAGACGCCTGACGTCAGCGCGCGATGAAAAACCTGCTCGAAGGTCTGCTTGTCATCGAGCGGGATGGTCTCCATGTCAATCGTGATTCCGAGATTGACCCTGATGAGCCGCAGTGCCTCGTGAATGACGGTCAGCGTGGTCAGGCCGAGAAAGTCCATCTTCAGCAGACCGATTTTCTCGATGGCCTTCATGTCGTACGCGGTGACGATTTCGTCGTTCTTGCCGCGGCTCAGTGGAACCAGGTTCGTCAGTTCTTCCGGCGCGATCACAACGCCGGCGGCATGAATGCCCGCTCCGCGCGCCAGCCCTTCCAGGCGGCGAGCAATGTCAATCAACTCGCGAATCTGGGGATCATTCTCATACACCTGCTGCAGCGGTTCGGACTCTTTCAGCGCCTCGTCGATCGTCATGCCGATGGTCGCTGGAATCAGCTTGGCAATTTTGTCGACTTCTCCGTAGGGCATGGCCAGCGCGCGACCGACATCTTTAATCGACGCCTTGGCGGCCATGGTGTTGAAGGTGATGATCTGCGCTACCTGCTCGCGACCGTACTTGCGCGTGACGTAGTCGATGACTTCGCTGCGGCGGTTCATGCAGAAATCGATATCGATATCCGGCATGGAAACGCGTTCAGGATTCAAAAAGCGTTCGAACAGCAAATCTCCCTGCAGCGGATCGACGTCCGTAATTCCCATCACGTAGGAAACCAGCGAGCCCGCCGCCGATCCACGGCCTGGGCCAACGGGAATGTCCTGCTCTTTGGCGTAACGGATAAAGTCCCAGACAATAAGGAAATAGCCGGAAAACTTCATCTGCTGGATGCAGTCGATTTCGCGCTGCAGCCGCTGCTCGTACTCTTCCGTGGTGTGGCGAAGGTGGCCGCTGTCGCGCAAATGGCGAACGGAGGTGTCGAGGCGATGACGGAAGCCTTCGCGACAGATCTTTTCAAAGTAGCTGTCGATGGTGAATCCCGGTGGCACGTCAAATTGCGGGAATGGATTTTCGACCTTGTTCAGCTTGACGTGGCAACGCTCGGCAAACTGCATGGTGCGCGCCACAACTTCCGGCGTTTGCGAGAAGACCTGCAACATTTCCTCGGCAGATTTGACGAAGAACTGATCGCCGTCAAAGCGAAAGCGCTTTTCGTCGTGGATGGTGCTGCCGGTCTGGACGCAGAGCAGTACGTCGTGGGCGTGGTGATCGTCGTGGCCAATGTAGTGGCTGTCATTGGTGGCAATCAGAGGGATGTCGAGATCTTTTTCCAGCTGAAACAGATTGGCATGGATTTTCTTTTCTAGCTCCAGGCCCTGATCTTGAATTTCGAGAAAGAAATTGCCGCGACCGAAAATGTCTTCGTACTGCTTTGCCGTCGTGCGTGCGGCGTCGTACTTATCGTTCGTCAGATGCTCGCAGAGTTCCCCTGCCAGGCATCCGGAAAATCCGATCAGCCCCTTCGCATGCTCGGCGAGATATTTCTTGCTGATGCGCGGCTTGCGATAGAAGCCATGCAGCGACGCTTCTGACGTGATGCGGACAAGGTTGCGATAGCCTTCGTCATTTTCCGCAATCACCAGCAGATGGTGATATTGATCGCCCTGGGGATCGGCGCGATGGTCTTCCTTCTGGCAGATGTAGAGTTCGCAGCCTAAAATGGGGTTGATATTGTATTTTTTCGCCGCATCAAAGAAGTGCATGGCGCCATAAATATTGCCATGGTCGGTCATGGCGACCGCTTTCTGTCCCATGCCTTCGACATGCTTCAGCAGCTTGTCAACGTCGCAGGCTCCGTCCAGCAGCGAGTAGTCCGTATGAAGATGTAAGTGCGTAAATTCTGCCATGCCCGTAACTCAATTCTAGAGCAAAACCAGGGGTACCTATCCTGTCTCATTCCGTTCAAGGTCGCCGCTTCCTGATGGTCGCGTCGACTGGAGTGATGTCGCTCTGGGACACACGTTCCCCGGTTTTGCTGTATTCGGCGCACCGGCAGGAAGGAAACGCTCATCCAATGGGAATGACAAATGGATGAGGAAATCGAGGACGAAACTTCCCTCGCGGGCCTCGTATCCCGTTGTTTCGCTTCTAGCACGGCGGATGCGCATCGAATCTGTTGCCGATGAGCGATGCTCTACGTACGAAAATTCTTGCTGCTCTATTCAGAATGAACCACCGCAATCCCAGGAGCCCCACCCACGATGGATGAGCCGATCGAGAACCAGACGAATGCCGCGGCTGAGGTAGCGCCACCGCGCACCGGCATTTCGCTGGCGTGGCGTGCATTGCGGCACCGCAATTTCCGATTGTTTTTCGGCGGGCAAAGTATTTCACTCATCGGCACGTGGATGACGCGCATCGCCACCGCCTGGCTGGTGTATCGGCTGACGGGGTCGGCGTGGCTGCTGGGCATCGTCGGATTCTGCGGGCAGATTCCTACATTTCTGCTGGCGCCGTTTGCGGGCGTGTGGGTAGATCGGCTGAATCGCCGTCATGTTCTGGTTGTGACGCAAACCCTGGCCATGGTGCAGTCGCTGGTACTTGCCGCATTGACGTTGACTCACGTCGTCACCATCACGGAAATTCTTTGGCTCAGCATTTTCCAGGGCATGATCAACGCTTTCGACATGCCTGGACGTCAGGCTTTTATGGTGCAGATGATCGAGGATCGTCAGGACCTGGGCAATGCCATTGCACTGAATTCGTCCATGGTGAACATGGCGCGGCTGGTGGGACCATCGCTGGCCGGACTGGTGATTGCGGGCTTTGGCGAAGGGTATTGCTTTTTGATCGACGGCATCAGCTACATTGCGGTGATCATTTCCCTGCTGTTGATGCAGCTACCGAAGTTTGTTGCGGCGTTGCAGGTCGTGCCGATGCTGGAACAGTTGAAGGAAGGCTGGGCGTATGTTTCGCAGTTCACGCCGGTGCGAACGATTCTGCTGCTGTTCGCGGTGGTCAGCCTGATGGGCATGCCATTCACGGTGTTGATGCCAATTTTCGCTGCGAAAGTTCTGCATGGCGGCCCGCATACCCTGGGTTTCCTGATGGGAGCCGTTGGGACAGGTGCGCTGGTGGCGGCGATTTCCCTAGCCATGCGCAAATCAGTGCTGGGGCTGGGGCGCGTGATTGCTCTTTCCGCCGCGATCTTTGGAGCGGGCCTGATTGCGTTCGGGGCGAGTCACTGGCTGTGGCTCTCGTTGCTGCTGATGCTGATCACGGGATACGGAATGATGCAAGGCATGGCCGCCAGCAATACGATTATCCAAACCATCGTTCCAGAGGACAAACGCGGCCGGGTGATGAGCTATTACACGATGGCCTTCGTCGGCATGGCGCCGTTCGGCAGCCTGCTGGCCGGCGGTCTGGCGCACTGGGTGGGGGCGCAGATCACCCTGATGATTACGGGCGCGTTCTGCATCGTAGGCGCCGGATGGTTTGCGACGCAATTGCCGAAAATCCGCGTGCATATTCGACCGATTTATCGCGATCTGGGGATTCTTCCGGCTGAGGTGGTCGCGGTGATGGCGGATGGCAGCGGCGATTGAATCAGCGCGCGGCGTGGCTGACGCAGGCCACGCTTGTTTCGGAACATTTTCGTCAGCTTAGAAAATTCGCTGCTATCGTCCGGATTTTTTCTTCGGCTTCGACTTTGAAGATGCGGCTTTGGAAGCGGGTCGGCTGACTGCTTTTGCAGCCGGCTTTTTGGCAGCCGCCACTTTTTTCGACGCTGGCTTCAACGCCGCCTTCTTCGCGATCGGTTGATGCGCGGTCTTGGCCGACGCAGTAGCCTTGCCTCGAGCACCCGCGGACTTGTTTGGCGCGGTATGAGCCGCCTTGCTGGCCTTGCCATGGGCTTTGGCAACGATCGCAGCCTTTTGCGCTTTGCCTTTTGCCTGGGTCGACTTGCCACTCGCCTTCGCTGCTGTTTTCGCTACTACCTTGCCGCTGGTCTTCGCTCTATCCAGCTTGCCCTTCACGACAGGCTTTGCGACGGCTTTCGCCGCTGAGACGCCCTTCGCAGGCTTCTCTGCTTTTTTCGCGGCTTCCGGCTTGGCGGCAACTTTCCCAGCAGCAGCTTTCTCGGTTCCTTTTGCGGCAGCGGATTTTGCCTTACTGCCCGCCATTCCATTCTGCTCGGCGAGCGCTCCGACGGGCGACGCTTCCCCGGCCGCTGCCAGACTCAAATCTCCATTCGGAGCCACTGCTGCAGCCTTCGCAGCCTTTCTGCCTTTGGCCTTCTTCGGCTCGGTGACGCGCTTTACCGTACGACTGCGACGCACAATCACCGGCGGCGGAGGGGCGGGTGGAGAATAGGGCTCGGCAAACTTACGAATGGTCTCTTCCGTCGGCAACTCGCCATCCATAAAGGCAAACGTCAGCTTGTCCAGCAGTTCGTCGTAACCTTCGACATCCGGAAGAATCCGCATATCCTGCAGAATGGCATTCGGAATCTTCTGGCGAGCTTCCGGCCACTTGGTAAAGAAATTCTCAAACTTGTGTTGCACGGCCGCGGTCTTGTTGGTGAAGAACAACCACAGGACTGCTTCCGGCTTGACGTTATGCAGCAGCTTCCAGAGTTGCGACGGCTTGGCGGCATCTTTGGCCGTCATCTTCTGGAACACGTGCTTGGCTTCGGAATCGAGGGCGTTCGCTTCCGCGATCAAATCGCCGCGCACAAACATCTTTTTCAGCGCCGAAAAATGAGCGGGAGAAAGTTTGGCCGTCAACAGGCGGAACTGCGCTGCCGACGGATCGGGATGTAAGCCGGCCATCAACAACTGCACAAACTTTTCGTGCAGGCGCTCCAGTCCTTGCACATCGACAGAGCGGCTGCTCCAGTGGGGCGACAGATGTTCCAGCCAGCCTTCCGCCTCCAGCGCTCGCAGCACCTGCTGCGGTTCTTCTTCGTATCCAATTTCTTCCAGCTCGTATCCGCGCTGCACGGCGGTAAGGGCGCTGATGACGCCTTCTGCCTTGGCGTTTTCATAGCGGGCTTTGGTCCGCTCTTCCATATCCCAGCCGGTCCGCGACATGAGCCGTACCGCGCGTACCAGGCGAATGGGATCTTCCAGGAAGCCGTAATTGCTGACCAGGCGCAATTGTCGCGCGGAAATGTCCGCCGTCCCGTTCAAGGGATCGAGCAACAATCCCCACGAACCTTCATTCAACGACAGCGCCATGGCGTTGGCGGTAAAGTCGCGACGCCGCAGGTCATCGAGAATACCCGCGGGAGAGTATTCCGGCTTCGCGGGCTTGGGAAATGTCTCCGTTCGGGCGGCGGAAATTTCCATCCGCGCCTGCTTCGCATATCGCAGATAGAGGGTATGCGAGGGCTCGTGCTCGCCGGTAATGGTGAACCCAGCCTTTTCCAAATCCTTCTTGAACTTCAGCGGATTCGCCTGGACGGTGATGTCGAGATCGCGAACAGAGGCGCCACTGACGATGTCTCGCACCGCGCCGCCAGTAAGAAAAACCGTAATTTGGCGGGCGCGGGCCACGTCAGTCATGGCGTTGAGTGCTTGTTTTTCGTTCGGAGAAAGCTTGGATTCAAGCAATTGGATATAATCGGGCATGCCCAGTTTTGCGCCTCGGTCAGCAGCCTCTCACTCGTGCCGCTAAGACCCGTCTTTTCAATTAGATGTAGGCGACGATGTCGCGCACACAATGTTCTACGATACCATATCGGCGACTGTTTTTCCAGCCATGCACAATAAGGTAGTGTCCTAATGCTGCGTTGCTACTTGCTGGCAAGCCGTGGGGAAGGAGGCCGCACTCTTGCGACAACCTGAGAGTATTTGCGACAGCCTGAGAGTATTATGGCTGGCATGACAGACACGAACATGAGCGACCCGGCAAAGATCAGCCAAGCGTTGGTTGGCTCTGAGGCGGCGACGAAATTGTTCGGTTTGCTCGCCGTGGTCAATGGGGGCGCTTATCTATGGAAACGCCACGCACTTGAGCTTGGTATGGCTATCATGTGGGTGGTTCTCTGCGTCATTATGATACTTGTCAGTCGCGCACGCAGAACGAGATTGAAGGCACTGGATTCAAACTGATCAGCCATCAACGCACCATAAGGACACTACCCCACAATAACCGCTGCGCCTGGTTGCGCTTCATGCGACAATCCTGGCTAAGTTGAGACCATGCGGATTTGCTGGTCGCCCTTGCACGTTGTCTTGGAGAGCACGGAGTGGCAGGTTCAGGCTCGAGTCGAAAGAAAGTGATCGTGCGAAAGTTCAGCCGCGAGTGGAACTCGGGCTACGTCGACCCGCAGGGCTTCGCGCACGATGGCCGCCTGGAACTGCTCGACAGCACCGGTAAAGTGCTCGCCATGACGCTGCAAGACGTGAAAATGATGTGCTTCGTGCGGGAATTTCCCAGCGGTGACAGCAGCGATCCAGAGCGGCTGGTGCGGCGAAATTTTACCTCCCGTCCGCGCACTCCTGGCCTGTGGATTCGTATGCGGATGCGCGATGGGGACGAACTGGAAGGCCTGGCGAGCAACGATCTTTCATTCCTGGAGCCAGAGGGGATCCAGTTCACTCCGCCAGATATGCGGTCGAATACGCAGCGTATTTTCGTTCCGCGCTCCGCTCTGCAGTCGGTGGAGATTGTTGCCGTCATCCATCCCAGCAACCGCCGCAAGCTGGATTTGAGTGAGCAGGAGCGGCTGTTCGCAAGCTGAGGCGGCAACGCATGACCCACGGATCGATTTCTGCCCAGTAATCTCTCTATGCCGGCAACTCCAGACAAAACTTCGCCAGCAACGCCGGCCGCTCCAATGGGCAAGATCGAAATTGTTCAGGGGTTGCGCGCACTCGCGGTTCTGCTGGTGGTCTGGACGCATTCGATTGTCGCCGCCGCCTATCATTCGGATCCAAAACAAGCCACGTTTTTTCATCTGAAAAGCTTTGGCGCCTGCGGCCTGGATATTTTCTTTGTGATCAGCGGCTTTATCGTTTCTCTAGTGGCAAGCCGTGCCGTCGCTCAAAATCAACCCTCGGCTCGGACGTTCCTCTCTCGCCGCTTCACGCGCATCTTCCCTCTCTACTGGATTCTGACCGGAGTCGTGATCCTGGAGGCGCAGCTTGGCAGGTATCCCATCCTGTGGCACCAGGTACCGTGGCTGCCGACGCTGTTTCTACTGCCGGGATGGCACTATCCTGTGCCTCCGCTGATTTTGTCGCTCGGCTGGAGTCTTGTCTTCGAAATTTATTTCTATTTGGTTCTGGCGGCATGGATGCACTTCGCGCCGCGGCATCTGATCCGCAACACGATGCTATTTCTGGCAGGCATGGTCGCGCTGGGAGCTGTCGTCGGGATCCATCGACCCGGGCTGGTGATCTGGTCGAATCCGGTGGCGCTGGAGTTTTTGTTCGGGTGTGTGATCGCGCAGGTGGTGACGAAGATGGCCGCGATGGCTTCCAGCAATCGCACTGGGATTCCGCTGCCCTTTGCGCGAAGGGCGCGAACGCTAGGGCCGTGGCTGTCCGCTGCGGGAGCGATCGCCCTGGCTGTGACAATTTTCACCGGCTATGGAAACGCCAGCGAAGCCAGTTCCATCATGGCCGGGCTGGACGGATGGCTGCGGGTGGGCGTGTGGGGCGTGCCATCGGGCCTGCTGGTGCTGGGCGCGGTGCTCTGGCGGCCGGCGATGCAATCCATCCCGGCTCGTGGACTCGTACTGCTGGGTGATGCCTCTTACTCCATTTATTTGTGCACCAACCCGACGCGCAGCATGGTGGAACATTTCTGGCGCGTCTTCGGCTATTGGGGCGGGGATGTTGGCGTTGTGCTGTGCCTGGTGGCATGCGTTGCACTTGGACTGCTGTGTTACCTGGCGATCGAGCGACCGATCATGCGCTTCTTTCATAACTGGTACAAACAACTTCCCTTCTCGGGTCACCGGTCGGAAGCCGCTGGACTGCACGATACCGCTACATAGATTTCGGGAATTGTTGATCCCTGCAAATTTCTGCGCGAACCTTCAAAACCATGTAACTTACCCGGGCTTCGGCTGTCTAATATCCCGTGAGACGTAAGAAAGGAGCGACCGCATGCTGATTCGTAAACCGTCAGATATTCCGTCGTCCCAAATCACTTCGAAGTCGGATTACATGAATCGCCGCAAGTTTATGGCTGGGGCTGCCGCGTTGGGCGCGGCCGCACTGGGAGCCGACCTGCTGAAACATATCGCCTCTCCGGGCGAGGCCGTGCACGCCACCACCAAGCTGACGACAGTGCCAAGCAAGTACTCCACCACTGGAGTGACGCCGACCTCGTTTGAAGACATCACGACCTATAACAACTTCTACGAGTTCGGCACCGGCAAGAGCGATCCATCGCATAATGCGTGGCGGCTGAAAACCAATCCGTGGACGATCAAGGTCGATGGTGAAGTCAAGAACAAAAAAGAATTCGACATTGATGCGTTGATGAAGATTCATCCGCTGGAAGAACGCATCTATCGGCATCGCTGCGTGGAAGCCTGGAGCATGGTAATCCCCTGGGTGGGCTATTCGTTGTCGGAGTTCATCAAGCAGTGCGAGCCGCTCAGCTCCGCAAAGTACGTGCAATTCTTGTCCATTGATAAGCCGAGCGAAGAGCCCGCGATCTATAGCGTCAATCTCGACTGGCCGTATTCCGAGGGCCTGCGCATGGATGAAGCCATGCACCCGTTAACGCTATTCACATTCGGCTTGTATGGGCAGACATTGCCCAATCAGGACGGCGCGCCGGTGCGCATTGTGCTGCCGTGGAAATATGGATATAAATCCGCGAAATCCCTGGTGCACATTCGCTTTGTGAAAAGCCAGCCTCGCACCACCTGGAATGAGGCGTCGCCGCAGATGTACGGTTTCTATTCCAACGTCAATCCGGATGTCGATACGGTGCCGTGGAGCCAGAAATATGAGCGCGTCATTGGCGCGCCCTTCTGGAAAGCCCGTCAGCCTACGGTGCTGTTTAACGGCTACGGAGACCAGGTGGCCGACTTATACAAGGGTTTGAATCTTAGTCGGAATTACTAGCTCCCCCTATGTCCAATCGTGGGATTGTCATTCTGAAATTCGTTGTGTTCCCGGCCTGCCTGATTCCGTTCGGCGTGCTGGTTTACCAGGGGTTCACCAACACGCTGGGCCCTGATCCCGTGGCGACCATCACCCACACAACGGGATTCTGGACGCTGTATTTTCTGCTGATCTCGCTGGCGATTACGCCCGTTCGTCGTTTGAGCGGAAAGCTGGTATGGCTGATTCGATTTCGCCGCATGCTGGGGCTGTTTGCATTTTTCTACGGCACGCTTCACCTGACGACCTGGGTGTGGCTCTACTCCAACTTTGATGTGCATGCCATGCTGCACGACATTGGCAAACGACCTTTCATCACGGTGGGTATGACGGGTTGGACGTGCCTGCTGCTGCTGGCGGCGACCTCTACCGCGTGGTCAATTCGCAAGTTGGGCGGCAAGCGATGGACGGCGCTCCATCGGCTGGCGTATGTCGCCGCGATTGCAGGCGTCATCCACTACTGGTGGCTGGTCAAACCCGGCGTGCATACTCCGTGGAAGGTGACGGCCATTCTCGCCGTGTTGTTGCTGGCGCGGGTCGCGTGGCAGGTGAAAGAAGCGGCACGTAAGCGAAAAGTCGCGGTGGCGGCCTAAGTCTTCTTCTGCGTTTCCGGGTTCGACTTCGAACGTTCGACGATTTCCTTGGCGCGGAACTTTGCAATGCGCGCGATCAGTTCCACGGGGACGGGTTGCGAAATGGGAAAGCGGATGGTTGCTTTGTGGATCTTGTACGGTGCAAGTTCTTTCTTAAACGCCGCGAGGAGGCGCCCGGTGGCCGGGTAGAGAGAATAATGCTGCTTCCATCCCGCGAAGTAGAGCATGGCATCGCCATCCACTTTGTAAGTGGGCATTTTGTAGGAGATCCCTTCTTGCGCACGCGGCACGCTATCTCGAATAGCCTTTCGCACTTGAGCAAGAATGCGCCGGGCTGCTTCGGGCTGCGCGGCGATGTACTCGTCGACCGACTTGATGTCAGCTTTGGCCATTTTGGTATGCGGCGGAGCGTTCTTTCGGCGCCACTCGCCTGCGATTCGCGCGACTCGCATCCGAGGTGGGCTGAGCTTCCAGGATTTCGTTCACCAGTTCGCTCGGCGCAACACTGTTCCGCAGTTCGATGACTCTTCGCACCGGTTCGTACGTCATGCGGTGAAGCGGGCACGGCCCGTGTTCGGCGAGGGCTCGCAAATGTTCTTCGGTGCCGTAGCCCTTGTGCGAGGCCAGCCCGTACTGCGGATATTCCTCGTGGAAGCGGCACATCCACGCATCGCGGTAGACCTTGGCGACAATTGAAGCCGCCGCGATCGAGATGCTGATGGAGTCGCCGTAGATAATTGCCTTCTGCATGCAGGTCGTGTCCAGGCGCTCCGCGTCGATTAATAGAAAATCCGGTTGCGGAAGCAGTTGGGCAATCGCCGAAAGCATGGCCTGATGCGACGCACGGCGAATGTTGATGGCATCCACGGTGGCAGCGTCCGCAAATCCGATCGCTATGGCAATTGCTTTGCGCCGGATGATACCGTCCAAGCGCTCTCGCTCCTCTGGCGGCAGTTGTTTCGAGTCGCGCACACCGCGAATGCGTGTCCTCTCTGGAAGAATCACGGCTGCCGCGACGACCGGTCCGAAGAGCGAGCCTCGTCCAACTTCATCCACGCCGGCGACTGCCATCGCTCCCAGCTGCCGGGCCGCGCGCTCGTGCTTGTCGCCGCAGATCAGGGCGCGAAGGCGTCGCATCTTTTCTGCCTGCTTGGAGAGCGGCTTCTCCGCGGCGACGGAACGAGTCTGGCTTTTCACTGGCATCTACAGCGAGTTTATCGCCACCCCTGCATGTGGAGAACGTGGAAAAATTCTGTATCTTCGCGGACGGACCACGACCCGTGCCGCCTAATTTCCGGCTGCACTCTTCCAAACCGTGTTCGGCTCAATGGCGTCCACGAGCGACATGACCTTCATGCTGCTTTGCAGTTCCGGCAAGCTTGCCGGACTATGCACAACGATGGTCACCGGCTCTCCCGGTAGCAGGTCGATATAGTTATCAGAAAACTTTGCGTCGTGATCGCCGAAGGATATGTACACGTCCCGAGCCAGCACCTTGGAAGATAGCTTCACTTCATACGCACCCTTCGCCTGGGTCAAGCGGCTGGCAATCTGCGCGGCGGGAAGATGTATGTCGGGGGTTGGAGCGAGATACATCAGGTTGCTGGAGACCTGTTTGCTATTCACCGTCAAATCCATCGCCGCCATTGTCTCGGCGGGATTGGAATACGGTTGAGTTGGGATCTGGAGATACACCTTACTCGACAGCGCCGGGATCGTGATGATCTGCGTCTCGGTGTGCAACACGGTTCCGTCAAACTTCATGACACGCACGCGAAGCGTCGCAGTCGTCGACGTGGTTTCATCCGACACCACTGACACGTTCAAACTTCCATCTTTCAGCCGCGAGGACACCAGCAGCGGACTATAAAATCGTCGCGCATAATATTGCAGCGCCTTCCATCGACCGTAATAGTCGATGCTCGACGGCGAAACCACAGGCCAGCAATCATTCAACTGCCAGAAGATGGAACCCATGGTGCGCGGCATATCCCGGCGAAGATGCTCGGCCACCACCTTGATGAATTCCGCCTGTATTACCTGCGTGGCGTAGACCAGTGAACTGAAGTCTTTCGGCTGGCCGTAATATTGCCGAATGTAATCCAGCATGCTGGCGTAGCCGGCTGGATCTTTTTGATGCACGGTCATCACCGGCGTGGACGTGCTGGTGCGGTCCTCCGGGAGTGTGAAGGAATCGATGGTCCGCATTTCCGGCATCGACTGAAATCCATACTCGCTGACAAACCTGTAGTGGCGATCCTCCTCGCTGCTGAACGGTACTCGCGGCAGCAGGGTGGATGAGGTCCAGACGCTGTAATCATGCGTGTCGCCGGACTCCTCATTGCCGCCGACGTCGTCGCCTTCCTCCAGCGCGCGATAGTTCATCGCCTTGGTTTCTTCGTAATCGCCGCTGGGGCTGCTGGGCCAGTACGCTGCGCCCGGATCGTACCGTGCCACCAGCGTCGGAATGATCCCGCTGAATACGGTCAGATAGTCCTGCCACATTTGCAGGCGCGCAATCTGGCTGACATGCAGACTGTCCTGCAGAAAATTATTTTCCTGCTCGTTGTTGCCGCACCACAGCACAATGCTGGGATGGTTCCGCAGACGCTTCAGTTGATCTTCCACTTCCTGAGCGACGTTCTGCTTGAAGGAATATGTTCCCGGCTGCCACGGATTTCCGAACATGAAATCCTGCCAGACCATAATGCCCATCTCGTCGCAGAGTTCGTAAAACTCCTGGGTCTCGTAATAGCCGCCGCCCCAGATGCGAATCATGTTCATGTTGGCATCTTTGGCGGATTGGAGGATGTCGCGAATTTGCGCCACTGGCACGCGACTGGGAAAGCTGTCGAACGGAACCACGTTGGCGCCCTTGGCGAAGATGGGAATTCCGTTGACGACAAATTCAAAGGACCGTCCCCACTTATCGGGATCGCGGCGCAACTCGACGGAGCGAAGTCCGGTACGCACATCGGCGGTGTCTTGCGTTTCTCCTCGTATGGCAACGCTGGCGTGGAACGCGTACATCGTCTGGCTGCCATACCCAGCTGGATACCAAAGCTCGGGATGATCGATGGTGATCGGTACATCCACATGGTTGATTCCCGGATGGAGTGCTGTCGTTTGCATGGCAGTCAATTCTTTGCCGGCCAGACCATAGTGCAGCGTCACCGTCGCGGGCGAGTCGACGGACGCCGTCACTTCCACTTGAGCCAGCAGGTGCGCGGATTGCTTCGTGACATCCAGTTGCCGAATGTTGAAGTCGGAAATACGCGCATCATCCCACGCCTCCAACCGCGCCGGCCGCCATACGCCGCTGGTCACAAATCGGGGCGACCAATCCCATCCGTACTGGTAGGCAGACTTGCGGATATACCATCGCGCTTGCGTATGAGTTTCCGGCCGCCAGGGATCCTGAGCAGCAATCTTTTCGGCTCCCTGAACGGGCGACGTAAAAACGATTCGCAGCTGATTGTCCCCCGCCTTCAAATATGGTTTCGCATTCAGCCGATAGGTTCGAAACATGTTGTCAGACGTCAAAAGGAGGTTCCCGTTCAAATACACCTGCGCACAGGTATCGAGGCCGTCGAAAACCAACTCAATATTCTGTCGGCTCAGAAGCTTTTCATCGACCGGAATTGTTGTGCGATATTCCCAATCGGCATTCTCAATCCACTGCAGTTTGGTCTCATTGTCTCGATAGAACAGTTCCGGAATCAGCTTGTTGCGCAGCAGATCCAGTTGCACATCGCCGGGGACCGTGGCGGGCAGCCAATGGTCATGCCCGATGCCTTGCAGGTTGGTGACCTGCCGAAACTCCCACCCCTGATTCAATAGAACCGATTGTTTCGCCGCCGCCCACGTGCAGGTGGGAAAAACCCAGGCAAAACAGAACAACATTGCTGCAATCCACGCAGGCCGCGAGGCCCGAGACAACTTCATCGTTTCACTCCTGTCAAAATGTGTTGCTAACGACAATTTATACTCAAACCGCCGAATCGTTTCGATGAGCCGCCAACCCTAATTCAATTGGCATCCTAAAATCCCGAAGCTACACTAGAGGTTGATCCGTGTTGCACCTGTTTTGCTGGACATGACAATGGAGACGTCTCGATGGCGATAGCGACCGACATACAGCAGGATTTGGGTGAGGCATACCAAATCTCACCGGAGCAAATTGAACAGTATCAGGAAAACGGATACATCAAGTTGCAGCATGTGCTGTCTGCCGAGACACTGGCCTACTATGGCCGCGAAATTACTCGCAAAGTAAAAGAGCTGAACCCCGAGCATTTACCCATCGAAGAACGTGATCTATACCATCGCGCATTTCTCCAGGTAGAAAATCTGTGGGAGAGCAGCGATCAGGTCCGCGAATTCATCACCTCGCCGAAGCTGGGTCGCATTGCCGCGCAACTGATGGAGTGCACCGGGGTGCGCATTTACCATGATCAGGCGCTCTACAAAGAGGCGGGCGGAGGTATTACTCCGTGGCACGCCGATCAATATTACTGGCCTGTCGATACCGACAAAACCATCACCGCCTGGATTCCGCTGCAGGAAACTCCACTGGAGATGGGGCCGCTGGCCTTCTGTCCGAAAAGTCATCGCGTCACGTACGGTCGCGATCTCGAGATTGGGCAGGAAAGCGAAGACCGCATTGGCGAAGCCCTGAAAGATCACGGAATTGATGAAGGCAAGTTTGACCTGGGAGAAGTGAGCTTTCACGCCGGCTGGACGTTCCATCGCGCCGGCCAAAATACTACGCCTATCCCGCGCGAGGTGATGACCATTATTTATATGGAAGAGGATATGCGCCTGACCAAGCCTGTCAACCGGTATCAGCAAGCCGATCGCGACAAGTATTGTCCCGGCATTGAGGTGGGCGATCTGATCCACACTCCCATGAATCTGCTGGTGTGGAGCAACCGCAGCTAAGGCACCTTCCAGATCCATGCATATAGCTGGTGACGGTGGAACTGATATGGCTGATACAGTGGCTGAGTTCCATAGCGGACATCCGGCGTAAAGACGTAGCTATAGGTCTCGCAATCCAGAATGGCATGCACCTTAGTTCCCTTCGGCGTCGCCGGATTCAGTTCGATTTCGCTGGTACGATTTTGTGCAGCGGTCCACTCTCTTCCCTTGTTCTCCTGCAAATCGGCTGCTCTCTGTGATCCACGGCGAATCGGTGTAGACTTTGGCGCGGCACCAGTTCCCTTTATCGAACGGATCGAGCCCTTGGGCTGTCTGTAGCCAAATCGTTGCCTGTTCGCCGGGCTGCAGTGCTCCATTTCCGTTTCCCTTCCCCTCCGTCACCGTGCGCGGCACGCTGTTTCCGCCGCCGTGCACACCCTGATAGAAAGTTGGAAATGTTTTGCTGCGTCCGTCGAGAACTGCCACCGCTAACGGCGGTGCGAGGTTCGAGGGAGCGACCAGCACGTCGAAGTACGTATGCAAACTCGTGGATTTCAAGTTTGCGTGGCCCGGAGTTGCATTCAGGTTTAAACGCACCCGTGAAAAATCCCCATCACCGGATGTGAACTGCAGCAAAAACCTGGGCGCAAGGTCAAGCACCTGGCCGGACTTCAACTCCGGAATATCAACTGTGCCGCGCAATATCCGCACCGTCGGATAGTCGGAGCTCAGCTCCACATGAAGATCTTTGATCGGCGCGGCGCCGGGATTCCAGATGCGAATCGGAAGAGTCAGCGGCTTGCCGGGCATCAATCGCAGACGATCCTGAGCGGTTACCGGCAATAGAATCGGCGGCTGCTCGGAGTTCACTGTCGCGCCTGTAATCGCAAATTCATGCCCGCTGCAATCCGTCGCCAGATGCAATCTTCCCTGCGAATCGGCGATCAGATCTTTTGTCGTCGTCCGATCATCCTTCAAATTCAGATCAAATACCTTGTAGGTCGCACCACTCTGATACTGACCTGCCGTCGTCACGTTCAATTGGCTGCACACAGCGGGTGGCCCGTCCGGAGCCCATTGACGCGTTGTGATTTGCATCCCCGCGTTGCTCACACGATGCAAATAAATCATCGCTGGCCCGGCGATATCGGCTTGAACGTCATATCCCCATGCATGAAAGCGATCGAATGCGCTGGCATAATCCCACTGCATCGGCGTGGTGTCGAGCGCGGGATTGGCGAAAGCACGCATATGAAAGTCGAACGTTTCCGCAATGGAAGTCGCCCAGTGACGGTCGTATTCATCCTGGCGGAATTCAAAATCGACCGACGGAGTTGCCGCGAACGCCGCGCGTGTTTCTTCAGTGTATTGACTGATGTAGTCGCCGCTCGCCCGGATGAGACGGACCGGTGTGTGCTGGTAACTCAACACATAATCTTTCGGGCGCCACAGCGAGCGTCGACCTTTTTCGCCGACGTAGAATTCCGGACCCGGATTGAATGCGGAGCAACTGCCGATGATCTGTGGGTAGCGAGCACTCAGGTACAGGCTCATGAAGCCGCCCATGCTCAAGCCCGATGTGGCACGATAGCGGCGCGAGGTGAGGGTGCGATAGTTCGCATCGATGGTGGCAACCTGCTCCAGAAAATATTTTCCGAAATCGATATCGCCGCCAGTCTGGCGAACATCGTAGGGGTCGCCGCCGTAAAATCCTGTGTAATCGCGGGCGATGTAGCCATCCACGCCGACCACGATCACAGCATGTGTTGCGACAAAGCGGCAGATCTTCGGAACTGTATCCTCGCCGTGATCGTAGTCCTCCAGCGTGTAGCGATCGCTGTGGCCGTGCAAATAGTAAATGACTGGATAGCGAGTGGAAACGGCGGCGTAGTTCGTCGGCAAAAAGATTCGATAATGTCGGGGGCCTCCGAAGACTTTGGAGTCAAATGTCTCGTCGCGAAACTCCACCGTACCCGCCGGGCAATGGAGCACCGTATCCGGAGACGTTCTTTGCGCATCGACGTTGTCAGCGGTCTTGTTTGTTGTGGAAGAACTAGTTTGCGCGGGCAGGCTTGCGCCTGAAAATCCAACGCAACTCAACCAGCACGCTACAATCACTGCCGCGAATGAAGGCTTGAAGCTTCTCCGCAGAATTCTTTGACGATGCTTGCGTCTATCCATTGGGTCGCCGACCTTTATTTGTGCGTCGCGGCCTTCACCGGAGCGGGCAGCGGGACTGATAATTGCTCGATCAACCACTGCACCATTTCCTTGCCGCCGGTAAAGTTGTCGTACTGCGATGGCAGGTTGTGGTTATGCCCATCGACGTACTCGTTGTAGACCCACGGATCGACGATTGCCAGAACCATCCCTTTGCCATATTTCGCTCCCGCCATCATGATGGTTCCCTCTTGTTCAAGCAGGGGGAATGCTGGTTTGCGGACGGAGATGGTACACGTGTCCTTCATATAAAAAATATGCGAACCCGGAACGACGGGCGAATCCCCGCTGACCGCGAGCCTGCCTGCCTGAATGTTGTCGCCGATGACGTGATGGACCAACACATTGTTGAAGTGAATGCCGAACTTGTCGGCCAGTAGATCCAGATGATCGATGTCGGCGTTGGGCCCATCGTTCTCCATCATGACGAGAATGCCGCCCTGCCGGACCCACGCCGCAACCTGCACGGCATCCCTGGGCTGGACATAATGCGGATTCGGATTCTTTGATGGAATATCCGGCGACACAATCATGTATATCTGCGCGCGCTTTAAATTTTCGAGCGTCGGCGCGCTATACAGCGTTTCGGTTGCAACTCCGTAGCTGCGAAAGATGTGTCCGAGAAAGGAAAAGCCGCTGTTGGATTGGTCATTCCACTTGTAGTGGTAATACTCTTTCTGGCCTGCGGCGTTGGTGCGTTGCTGACTATTAAACCAGGCGTCCATCATGACCGTCGCGCTTGCACCTGCAAGAGCTGTCGGCGCTAACTCCATTTCACTGCTCGCTAACAGAAACGCTCCCACTCCGCGAGGATCGTTGCTGATTTTCGGAACATTGATGTAATAGGCATAACTTCCGTCATTGATTGCGTTCCCACCCAGCGCGGTTCCCGACACCGTGTCTGTGATGGTGAGCGAACCATTCGCATTATTCTGGACGAAGTATTGCAGGATGCCGCGATATCCGCGCGCCGCGTTGGCGGCATAACTTGGCGGCAGATATCCCAGACGCACGCCCTTGGCGAAGGCGTACGTAAACATGCAGGCTGCGGACGACTCAAGATAGTTCCCTTTCGCCTCTGGCTTGTCCAACACTTCATACCATAGGCCCGTCCGTTCATCCTGAACCTTGGCAACCGCCGCGGCTGTACGATTCAGAATGGCAATGAGCTGCGCGCGGCCCGGATCATTCGGCTTGTAATACGGCAGCGTATCGACGAGCGCCATCAAATACCAGCCGGTGGCGCGAGCCCAGAAGCTGGGTGAATCGCCGGTAGTTTTGTCCGCCCACGGTTGCTGCTTCGACTCATCCCAGCCGTGGTACAGCAGGCCTGTCTTTGGATCGCGCGCGTGCTGGTCAATCAGGACGAATTGCTTCGTGATGTCGGCAAAATCATTCGGCTCCTGAAACATCGAAGCATATTCGGCATAGAACGGCTCGGCCATGTAGAGCCCGTCCAGCCACATCTGGTTCGGCGTCTGACCTTGGTGCCAGAATCCTCCGGAGGCATTGCGCGGCTGCGTTGCCAGCTGCTCGCGAATCAGCTTCGCCGCCTTGTAATACTTCGCGTCCTGCGTCACTCCGTACAGCATCAATAGCTGCTGACCGAGCAAAACACTATCGAGGCTGTAATCCTTGGCGTTGTACGTTCGGATCGAGCCGTCGTCGGTAACAAATTGGTCGACCGATTTCTTGACGTAGTCGTAGTACGCGGGGTCGGCGGTGTTATGCCAAACAGCATCCATGCCGTTCAGGACGGTGCCCAGGCGATAGTCCCATTTCCACTCGCCCTTGTCCGTGGAGTAGTGACCGTCCGGCCAGTTCTGCATCACCGATCGCGCCATCTGCTGCGACAGAGGAGTGGTCTCTGCGTGTACTGCAAAGAAACCGAAAGCAAATCCGCCAATTGCGCATCCCGCGATCCATCGCTTCAAAAATCTAAAATATCTTGATTGCAACGTTACGATTCGATCGACGCAGTTGTTGGCAGAAAATTTGAACGAAAGCATTCCTGTTCTCTCCTGATCCAGTGAATCACGCGAAGCCGCATCTGAGATGCGAACGGTAATGGTGCTGACTCGGTTGGAATGTTTGTACGCAGTACAGGCTACTCTTCGAGGACCGACCGCGCCAGATGGGAAGAATATGCGGACGCTATTTGAATCGCTGCAGCACTTTTTCCGCGTCCGCGCCTTCGAGCCACGCCCCGGAATTTCCCTCGGAATTTCGAAACTCCGGCAGGCTGTCCGCAGGCATGGTAGGAGTCGATACATGCTGCTGGGTCGCGCTGTAGGCCTGCTTCACCACATCCGGCAGTGTCGCTAATTGTTCCTGAATACTTTTCTGAATGGTCGCGACGACTTCGGGATGTTTCGCCGCGCAGTCGTAACTTTCTTTGGGATCATCGACAAGGTTGTACAGTTCGGGATTTCGCAGCGTGTAGTTGATGCGACCCTGGACTGGAGCCGGCATAAACATCGGCGTATTTCCGCGTGCGATATGCAGCTTCCATTGTTTCCATCGCGCGCATTGGAGATTCCAGCCTTCGAAAGACAGCAAGGCTTCGCGTTCGACCGCGTCTTGTTGGCACGACAACAATGTCCAGATATCGCGTCCATCGAGCGGATATGCAGGCAAATCACCGTGGGCGAGCCCGGCCATCGTGGGGAAAATATCCATGTGCGAGGCCAGTGCATCTGTCACGCGGCCCTGTGGCAGCGTGCCGGGCATGCTGGCGATCATCGGGATTCTCAGCCCTCCTTCATACACGCCGCCCTTGCGCCCGCGCAGATTGCCGGTGCTTCCCTGGAACCAGGGGCCATGATCGCTGGTAAAAAACACCAGGGTTTTTTCTCTCTGCGCCGTTTGCCTCCAGCGTTCGCAGAATCTCGCCGACACTCCAATCGATCTCCTCGACCACGTCGCCGTACAGTCCCAGATTTGATTTACCTCGGAACGAGGTGGACGCGTGCAGTGGGATATGCGGGTAAGAATGCGCCATGTAGAGAAAGAATGGTTTCTCTTTCGGCTGGCTTAGAAACTCGACCGCCTTCTTTGTGTACTGCTGTGTCAGTGTGTCTCGATCCCCTTCCTTCTCCAAAATTGTCGAGTTATGCAGCAGCGGCAGCGGGTCCATGTCCACGCTATACGGGACACCAAAGAACTCATCGAAACCGCGCTGTGTGGGTGAGTATTGCGGCAGGTCGCCCAGGTGCCATTTGCCGACCGCGAGGCTTGTGTATCCTGCGTTGTGCAGCAGGTTCGCCATGGTGACTGCGTCAAGGGACATGCCAGTGTCGCTCAACGGACCGAAGGCGCCGGTTGCGCCGACTCGCGTGGGATAGAGTCCTGTCATTAATGCCGCGCGGGAAGCTGAGCATAACGCGATCGGGGTGCAGTGGTGGTTAAAGCGAACGCCCTGGGCGGCGAGACGATCGATGTTGGGAGTGGCTAATTTCGAGCCGTAGCAGCCAAGATCGCCGTAGCCGAGATCGTCGCAAATGATGACGATGATGTTGGGCCGGTC
This sequence comes from uncultured Acidobacteriota bacterium, assembly GCA_963821145.1. Taxonomy (GTDB): domain Bacteria; phylum Acidobacteriota; class Terriglobia; order Terriglobales; family Acidobacteriaceae; genus JAKAAZ01. The sequence continues at coordinate 64,177 of CAWGCV010000015.1, read as the reverse complement.
TGGCTTGGATGTGTGCATCGTAGCGTCGTGTTTCGCCGCAGGTGCGGCCATTTCACCGGAAGCTGGGTTTAGGGTTGATGCAGCCAGCGATGCTCCGGCAGTGACGAGAAATTTCCTGCGATCCATGACCGTCCAAGGTAAATGTGGTTGGCATCTTGCGCCGTCGTGGGTAGTGTAGCGCACGCATCGGCCATTGAATATCTCACCATCGCCCGCGAGACCCGTGCACCGCAGTGTCAATTTTCTCATCACAATTGCCAAAATTGCCGTGGTGAATTCGCACTCTTCGGGTTAGGATTTCCTCTAGACCGCGCTACTTCGAAGGAGATTATGTTGCTAAACACGGGTCAAAATATTTATCTCGTCGTGTTGTGGATCGTTCTCTCGATTACTTGCCTAGTCATGCTGAACACATTTTGGGAGCCGAGCCGCAGGAGTGTTCATAACGACGTAATCGGATGGCAGATCGGGATCCTGGGCACGATTTATGCGGTCATGATCGGCTTTATGCTCTATGCGGTGTGGAACAACTTTCAGACCGCCGAGACGAACGCGAATAACGAGGCGAACGACATTGTGAATCTGTATCGTGCAGCGGACGGATTGCCACAAGCGGATCGTGATCAAATTCAGCTAGCCGCGCGAAACTATACCAATGTCGTCATCACGCAGGAATGGTCGCAAATGGATCGCCAGCGACCGGGCCCCGAGGGAGAGCGCTTTGCCGGACAGCAATACGTCATGGACCTGTGGGTGAGCACGGCGCATAGCTCAGCGAACACCCCTGCCCAGCAAGCGAGTCTGAGCCAGGTGATGGTCGAACTTAGCAGCATGACGGAACATCGCCGCATTCGCCTGCTGGAAAGCAGAACCGAGATGCCTAACATTTTGTGGGGCGTACTGGTGATGGGAGGAATGATCACAATTGCTTCCTCCTGCTTGATTGGAAGCGAGAATGTGGCCCTGCATTTCGTGTTGATTGTCGCCCTGAGCCTATTGGTCTCGCTGGCGCTGGTCGCCATCGGCGATATCGACCGCCCATTTCAGGGTTCTGTTCACGTCAGTTCGTACGCATTTCAGCGCGCCCAGGAATCGATCCTAAAACCGTATGGCTCCCTGGAATAGTACTTTCGTATAAGTTTCCGCCAAACGCACAAAAGCCGTATCCCTCATCAGGATGCGGCTTTTGCAATTCCAGAAGCGCTGGATTGATTACTTGGCGTGGGTGGTATCGGCTTCGCGGAGACGGGCTGCCTTGCCGCGGAGTGCGCGCAAATAGAACAGCTTGGAGCGGCGCACACGAGCTGAGCGGACCTTTTCCACCTTCTCCACTACTTTGCAATGCAAGGGAAAAATGCGCTCGACGCCCTGGCCGAAGCTCATCTTGCGAACCGTGAAGCTGCCTTCCGCACCGTTCTTGCGCGCAATCACAATGCCTTCAAAGGCCTGCACGCGCTCTTTGTCGCCTTCTTTAATCTTTACCTGGACGCGGACCGTGTCACCCGGGCCAAACTTGGGGAGATCGGTGCGTTGAAGCTTGGCAGCCAGACGCTGCATAACGGGATGAATCGACATAAAATGATTCCTGCTCTAGTTAGAAAATGGAATATGACGCAAAACACTAGTGTACATGGAATCAGTGATTTCGTCTCGTTTTCAAGGCTCGATTTCGACCAGTGGCAGTTCCTCAGCCGCGCGCAACTGCGGGCCTGAAACCGGAAGGATCACCGTAAACGTGGTGCCATTTTTTCCCAATTCCGACCGGCTGCGCACGTGCATGCTGCCTCGGTGTTTGTCCACGATGCCGGCCGATACCCACAGCCCCAGCCCGGTACCGATTTCGCCTTTGGTGGTGAAAAAAGGTTCGTAAATCCGTCGTCGAACATCGGGCGACATGCCGTGCCCTGTATCTGAAATCGTGACTCTCACACCCGGTTCCTTATGCCGCCAGTCTGTGACCGGACGCACGCGTAAGCGCAACGTTCCGCCATTTGGCATCGCGTCTGTGGCGTTGCCTACCAGGTTCGCCAATAACTGGCGAATTTCTCCTGAATAGCAAACCATGTGGGGACAATCTTCTTTTTCCAGCTTTACCTGAATCTTGTTGCGCGCAAGTTTGCCGCGATAGAGCGTCAGCACAGAATCCAGCAGTTCCACCATATCCGTTGCCATGGCCGAGGATTGCTGTTTGTGAAACCGGAGTGCCTGGCTTGCAATCTGAGAAACGCGTGAAAGTTCTTCCTCGGCTGACCTGAGGTAGCCGGCTGTCTCTTCATCTACGGCGGACAGGCGCGCCAGAAAAATCAGGTTCATCACCGCTTCCAACGGATTGTTGATCTCATGCGCGATGGAGGCAGCCAGCCTGCCGACAACCGCAAGCTTCTCCGCCTGGCGCAATCCTGTTTCCGCCTTCCGCTGCGCATCGATGTCGGTGTTTGTTCCGAACCAGCGAACGATCGTTCCCGCTTTATCCCGCACCGGCGAGGCCAGGGTCAGAAACATGCGAAAGTGGCCGTCTGCGCCGCGCAAGGGAAACGTCATCTCAAACGGCTCTCCGGATTTAAGACACTCTTTATATCTGGCTACCACCGCCGGCAGCATCTCCGGATTATGCACGGACTGCCAACCCCAGCCTTCCATCTGCTCAAACGTTGTGCCTGTGTACTCATACCAGCGGCGGTTGTACCAGCTGATGCTGCCGTCCGGATTGGCCATCCACGCCAATTGCGGAATTGAATCGGCCAGGACGCGAAATTGCTCTTCGCGAGTTTCAACCTCCTGGCGCGTACGCACCTGATCTGTGATGTCGACTGCATGGGTCAGAATTCCGTCGGTGCGGCCGTCGGGACTGCGATGCGGCTGATACACAAAATTGAAGTAGGCATCGGCTTCTTCACCCGCCGGGCCGCGACGCAATCGCGCCCTCAGCTCTCTTCCAATAAATGGAACCCCGGTGCGGTAGACCTCATCCATCCAGCCGAAAAACGGTTGATCGGCCAACTCTGGAATGGCCTGCCGAATCGGCTTGCCGACGATATCCGCGGCCGAGGAGCGGCCAATCAACTCGACATACTGGCGGTTCGCCAACGTCACGTAATGGTCCGGGCCGGTGGTCACCAAAATACCCGCCGGAGCGTTTAAGAACAGTTCGCGAATCTGGCTGCGTTCGGCTTCCGCCGTTTCGCGCAATTCCCTTTCCCGCTCCACCGCGTCAGCTTCCCAGATGGTGCTCGCGATCTGGTCAGCAACCTGGGTGTAGAACAAGCGGTATGACTCATCCAAACGCTTTCGCACGCTGATCCCTGCAAGCAAAAAGCCGATGGGCTCAGTCGAATTTGCGGGGAGAATTGGCACGGCGATGGCTTGCTCCGCGGAATGTCCCCACGGCGCTTGTGGCAGCGGATCCAGCTTGACTGCGCTCAGGTCAAGCATGCAGCTTTCGCCGCCGGCCGAGCCAAGAAGTCGTTTCCAGCCCTCCGAGCGAAGATCTACTTTTTGCGGGAAATTCGGTGGACCTGTATGCGCGATCAGGTTTGCATGGGTACGCATCGCGTCAAAAAGATAAATGACGGCAAAGGGAAAATCATAAGGATTGGCTGCAAGCACCTTCACTGCGCCGACACAAGCATCGTGCGCGTTCCGAGTTTGCGTTCCAAAAACGGATGCCAGATCGCGCAAAGTGTGCAGACGTCGTGCACTGATCACCCGCTCGGTGGTCTCAATGACAGGAGTGAAAACTCCGGCGACACGGCCAGACTCATCCCGGATCGGGCTATAGGAAAAACTGAAATAGCATTCTTCGCCATAGCCATCGCGCTCCAGCAACAACAGCAGGTCTTCGGAGACGGTGGCTTCGCCGCGCTCCAGCACCTGGTTCAGCATGGGGCCGATGACGTTCCAAATCTCTGGCCAGACTTCTTTCCCCGGGCTTCCCAAGGCCCAGGGATGCTTACTGCCAATCAGCGGACGATACGCATCGTTGTAGATCTTGACCAGTTGCGGTCCCCACCAGATCAGCATGGGAAAGCGCGAGTTCAAACATGTACTGACAGAGGTTTTCAGGCTTTGCGGCCACTTTGCAATCGGACCCAGCGGGGTCTTCGACCAGTCCAGGGCGCGCACACGAGCGCCCATCTCGCCGCCGCCGGCAAGAAAGTCGAGTTCCACTGCCGTTTGTTTGCCCGGGCGCTTCCCGGAATCGTCAGATTTCATGGCGCAACTCGTCCAGCAGAGTGCGGTCCTCTTCCGTCAACGATGCATCGACTAATAAATCCGGGCGATTCTGCAGCGTCTTCGACAGCGATTGCCGGCGACGCCAGCGGCGAATATCTTCATGGTTGCCGGAACTCAACACCGCCGGCACCTCGGCTCCGCGAAACTCCGGCGGACGAGTGTAATGAGGATAATCGAGCAGGCCGCCGGAATCGCATGTCGATCGCGGATGAGGTCTCTCGGACGACACGTCTTCGTCTGCTGCGCCTGCAGGGCTAGCTGGCACGGATTCGGCGGAGAAGCTCTCATAACGTGCCGAATCTTCGTTGCCCAACACGCCGGGCAACAGTCGGCTCACCGCGTCGACAATGACCGCCGCTGCGAGCTCGCCGCCTGAGATCACATAGTCGCCGATGGAGAGCTCTGTATCGGCCAGCAGGTCGTTGACTCTTTCATCCACGCCTTCATAGCGGCCGCAAAGGAAGACAATTCTCTCGACCTGAGCCAGTTCTCGAGCCACCGCCTGGGTGAAGGATTTTCCCTGCGCGGACAGCAGCACCACCCGCTCGCGCGTGCGATCCCGCACACTTTTCTCCGCGACGCCAAGAGATTCGACGGCGCGGAACAGCGGCTCCGGCTTCAGGACCATCCCTTCGCCTCCGCCAAACGGACGATCGTCAACGGTCTTGTGTCGATCTGACGTGAAGTCGCGCAGATTGTGCACACGAACGCGAACCCGATCTTCCGCAATCGCTCGCCCCAAAATTCCGAAGCCGAAGGGGCTTTCAAAAAACTGAGGAAACACCGTGATGATGTCGAATTGGATCGCCTTCGCCGTCATTCTTCCCGCCCGCGCCGTTCGCTTGCTTCAGCCGTTCTGTTTCCACTTGATGTTGCAGCCAATGCTGGGCTGCTGTTCCGTAGCCACCGGCTTGCCGGCCAGCACTTGATTCATTGCGGCGCGCAGATCGCGACCGTCCACGGCGACACTGTTCCCGGGCCGACTGCCGTCGAGTTGGCCTCGATAGACAAGCTTTTTGTCGGCGTCGAATAAAAAGAAATCGGGGGTGCAGGCCGCATCATAGGCCTGTGCTACCTCCTGGGATTCATCGAAGAGGTACGGAAATTGAAAACCCTGCTGCTCGGCCTGGCGGCGCAATCCCGGCGGCGCATCGTCCGGGTAGGTATCCGCGTCATTGCTGCTGATGGCTACAATCCCGATGCCGCGACCGGCGTAGTCCCGGCCCAACCTGCCGAGCTCCTGGTTGACGTGTTGCACAAAGGGACAGTGCGTGCAAAGAAACATCACCAACAATCCCCGCGGACCTGCAACCTGATCCCGCGTGATCGTCTTGCCGGAAACCACATCGAGCAGGGAAAAATCCGGCGCTGTCGTCCCTAGCGCAAGCATGGTAGAAGCTGTACGGGCCATAGAGTCCTCCATTGAGACCTTGGGGGTGAGATGCGGCCAGATTTATGGGCAATTGTTTTTATCCTACCCCGGAACGGCGCACGGATCAGCGCAAACAGCAGGGAGTTGAAGATATGAAAATCTGAAGGTTAACTCCTGAAGTCGTGTGAAAACGAGGGTATTGGGTTGGTTTATTGCGGATTCGCAGGCGGCGCGCTTTTTTTGCCGAACAACTGTTTCATCTTCCCGACAACCGTGGAAGCATTGCGATGCATCAGTCCGCTCACATCCGCCGTAATCACCGGATCGTTCGCCGTGCCTGCCACCAGCATGGGGACGCCCTGAGCAGCCTCTTTCTCGGAAGCTGACTTGCCGAACTGATTCATCTTCGTCATGAACCCCACGCCTACTTTTCCCGCTCCGCGAGCGTTGGTCACGTGCGCAACCAGGCGAAACGACAGCGTACCGGTAGGCGATACCGTTCCGCTACCGGTAGAACGTCCCATTCCCAAAATAGTGCCGTCAATATTGTTGACTTGAACTCCAGTGTTACTCGCCTGCAGATCAAATTTCATCGTTTGAATCGTTGTGGTGGTTCCGGTCTTGACGCCGCCCAGTGCAGCAATCCCGGAGATTTTCGATCCCAGGTCGTACCCAACCAGCTGCGCATTTTCAAGTTCTACCGGGCCGGTGACGACCAGATCGTTTGCCGCTCCCGTAATGTCAAGTCCCAAGGTCAGCGTGCCGCCCTTCAGTTGGGTTCCATTCGGCAACTTGACTCCGGCCGCGGTCATCAGCGATTGCAGTTCGTCGATCGGGACGGCCGCAGCTGCCACCTTTAGATCAACCCATGGATCTTCACCCGCAAGCCGATAGCTGCCGCTCAACTGAATGGTGCCTGTTCCCAATCCGATCGAGGCCTGTTGCACTTGTCCGCTGTTTTCCGCCATCTGATGCTTGATGTCGTAGGCCAGCTTGATGGGCTGCGGCGAGGGCGCGCCGTTTTTTGTCAACTGCAGCCCTTGCATGCGGAGAGTACCGCTGCTGTGCACGGTACTTCCGTCCGAGGTTGCATGCGCGGTGATGTTGGCCACCCCTGAAATGCCCGCATTTGGATCAAGAAAGCCAGCCGCCACCGGGTTCAGATGCTGCATCGCGATGTCGACATCCGCCGGAGTTTTGGCGGCGTTCAGCGTGTTCATCGGCCCGATATTTCCCTTGACCAAAACTGCGCCATCACCGGGCAGCGTCGCTCCCAACTCAAACGGAAAACGCTGCGACAAGCCGAAATTCTGCGATGTGAGATGAACATGATCGTAAACCAGCGGCGGTCCGTTGGCCGGAAGTGTTTCCACTACGGCACGACCCTCCTGAATCCCGATGAAGTCCACCACGGACCGAAACAGCGCTGCGTTCGATTTCGAATTCGAGGTCAGGCTTGCCGCATTCCGGCTCAGGGTGGAGAAGTTCCACTGCCCATCCGGTCCCTCGACCAGATGGATCTGCGGCGCCTCGATTTCAACACTGCGAACATGCAATTGCCGATGGAAAATCAGAGGCTTCATGTCGACGCCGATGCGAACTTCGCGCGCAACCAAGAATGGTGTAGAGCTGAAAGCCGGGTCATCCGCAATGCTCAGATTGTCGGCCACGAGGCTGCCTGCTAGCAGTGACAGCCGCAGGTTTCCCAGTTTCACGGTGCGTCCCAGGCCTTCAGAAAGGCGCGTCTCCAGCGTAGGGCGGAACGTGTTTGCGTTGATGAAGAATGGAATGGCGACAATGGCGGCGATCACGATCACCAGCAATCCCGCGAAAATTTTCGCCCAAAGCTTCATGGTTCCTTTCGAGGCGCACGCCGATGGGGTCATGCGCCAAGTGATTTGAATTTATTCCACCGTCGACGCGGATAGTTTGCTATCTTCAATCGACGCTATGCCATTTCGACCTATCAGTGCGCTGATTCTACTTCCGTCCATCGTGATTCTTTTTGAACTTGGCCGACGCTTCCATGCTCGTCGAAAAGTTGCCGCCACCAGCGCGGCTGTTGAAGGTGCTGTGTTCGGTCTGTTCGGACTTCTGTTGGCATTTACCTTTTCCGGCGCCATGACTCGCTATGATGCACATCGCACTTTGGTGATTGAGGAAACCAACGACATTGGTACTGCCTATCTGCGGCTGGACTTGCTGGCACCCGGATCACAACCCGCCCTTCGTCAGCTTTTCCGAGACTACACCACCTCGCGGCTCCATCTTTTCAATACCGTTGGATCGGCAATCTCGCCCAATTCCATTCGTCTGCAACGCCTGATCTGGGAGCAGGCCGTTCGCGCCAGCGCAGCGCCCGGCGCCAGTCCTGACGCAGCGAAGTTATTACTGCCGGCCATCAACGCCATGATTGACATTACCTCGACACGGCAAACTGCATTTCATCTACATCCGCCATCCATAGTGTTTCTATTGCTCTTCGGGTTGAGCTTTGTGTGCGCTTTTATGGCGGGGAGTGGTACGTCTTCGACCGGTCCAAACTGGTATTACGCCTTCGCGCTTGCCATCACCGTCACCCTCACGATCTACGCCACACTTGAAATCGAAAATCCAGATCGGGGACTGATTCGACTGACGCAAACCGATCAAAGCCTCGTTGACCTGCGCAATTCCATGCAGTAGAGCACGGCCGAGGTTTCAGGAGAAAACTCCGTCAACCTCTATACTGGCAGTGAATCCAACGATCCTGCCCTTCAAGGAAAAATTGCGTGTACGAATCGGAATTTGAACAAAGCGTCTTCGATCTTCGCCGCGACAAACTGCGGCAGATTGAAGCCCTCGGCCACCCTGTCTATCCCAATAGCTTCGCCGCCAGCCACAGTCTTGCGGACATTCGCAGCCAATACGATGCTGTCACCGGAGAGGCTCTGGAGAAAGATCGCATCACCGTCTCCGCGGCGGGGCGCATCATGGCGATTCGTGCCCAGGGCAAGGCCGGCTTCGCGGTGCTGCAGCAAAATGGAGAACGGCTACAGATTTATGTTCGCATGGATGCGGTGGGTGAAAATGCATTCCAGCTCTACAAGCTGCTCGACATGGGCGACCACATTGGCGTCAGCGGTTATCTATTCCGCACGCGTACGGGGGAGCTGACCATCCACGTTGACTCGCTGACTTTTCTTTCGAAGGCGATGCTGCCGCTGCCGGAAAAATATCACGGACTGGCGGATGTCGAATTGCGCTATCGGCAGCGCTATGTCGACCTGTTTATGAATGCCGACGTGCGCGAAGTTTTCGTGAAGCGGGCTGCGGTGTTGCGCGCCATGCGCAAGTTTTTCGATGGGCGCGGATATCTTGAAGTGGAAACGCCGATGATGCAGCCGATCGCCGGTGGTGCGGCTGCGAAGCCCTTCACCACGCACCACAATGCGCTCGACATCGATCTTTATTTGCGCATTGCGCCGGAATTGTATTTGAAGCGGCTGGTGGTCGGCGGGCTCGACCGCGTGTACGAGATCAATCGAAATTTTCGCAATGAAGGCATTTCCACGCAGCACAATCCTGAGTTCACCATGCTGGAGTTCTATCAGGCCTACGCGAATTACCACGACCTGATGAATCTGACCGAGGAGCTGATCCAGTTCGTCGCCATGGAGGTGAATGGGACGACGGTGACGCGCTTCAACGATGTTGAAATCGATCTAAGCAAGTGGCAGCGATTCACGATGCGGGAAGCGATCCTTCACTTCTGGCCCGAAGCCGCGGGAGCGAAGCCATCGATGGATGCCTTTCGCGAAACGGAGAGCGTGTTCCAAATCGGTCAGCAACTCCGCTCCGCCCATATTTCCGTAGACTTGGATGCGAGCGCACCGGCAGGAAAAAACATTGCTTCCATCTTTGAAGCAGTAGCTGAAGAACATCTTGTACAGCCAACCATTATTTACGATTTCCCGCTTGCCGTTTCGCCTCTCTCCAAGCAGAAGCCAGAGGAGCCGGATTGGGTGGAACGCTTCGAGTTCTATATTGGCGGGTTTGAGCTGGGCAATGCCTTCAGCGAATTGAATGACCCGGTCGAGCAGCGCAATCGATTCCTGCAGCAACTGGGCGAGCGTGAGCGCGGCGACTCCGAAGCCCACGCCATGGACGAAGATTTTGTGCGCGCGCTCAGCTTTGGGCTGCCGCCCACCGGGGGAGAAGGCATCGGCATCGACCGCCTGACCATGGTGCTGACCGGATCGCGTTCCATTCGCGACGTGATCCTGTTCCCTCTCATGCGTCCGCAGGCCAAGACAGAAGATTCCGAAGCCAAGCCTGAACCAGCGTAGTGGCGAGGAATCGAATTCGTGAAAGGAGTCGAAGCATGAAGGTACTTTTCGTTGCTGGATTTGGCCCAATCGTTCGCGATAGGGTGCCCAGCCAGAAACTATACGAAGATACATTGTCGATTCCGTTCAAACAGGAAAAAGATGGCTACCTTCATACGGAAGCTCTGGACGGGGTGAAGAGCTTTGCTTTGTGGCCACTTTCTCAAGCCGCACAATCCTGCTTTGGCACAGATGCGTGGCCCAATGAACTTCCCGTTCCGCAAGCGTGGCTTGAGTTTGATGTCGACGACGTCGAACAGGCGACCGCCGAACTTGAAACGCAAGGCTATCGAATGCTCGTGAAAGCCAGGAAAGAACCGTGGGGCCAGACAGTCAGCCGCTTGCTTGGGCCTGAGGGACTATTGCTTGGAATTACTTTTACTCCCTGGATGCGCGGAGCAAAATAGCGGAAAATCGCGGCTCACTGAAGCGGGACCTGGCGCACCCACGCAGGCAGCCAGGCGAAGCACCGGGCGGGTACAATAGCAGCTAAAGCAGGTACCCGCATGGGATTTGACTTGGATTCCGATCAGCGTCGACAGCTTGGGTATCAGCTGATCGACCGGATCAACGAATATTTTTCCTCCCTGAAAGATCGCCCGGTCCAACCACCTGCTACGCAGCGCAGCTTTCTCCTTGAGCAGACGAATCTACCGGAAGTCGGCGATGAAGCTGCCGCCGTCCTCGACGACATTTGCTCGCAGATGATCGATCAGGGATTTCATGTTCCAAGCGCGAATTATTTCGGCCTGATTAATCCCACGCCGACCTATATGGCGGTGCTGGCGGAGGCCCTGGTCGCCGCGCTGAATCCGCAACTGGCTTCGCTGGCGCGATCGCAACTCGCATCAAGGATCGAACAGCAAACCATCGGCTGGATCGCGGAGCGAGTCGGATGGCGCGAGGATCAGTTCGGCGGCACATTTACCAGCGGCGGCACGGAAGCGAACTTAAGCGCGCTCGCGATTGCGCTGACGCAGCGTTATCCGCAGGCTGCTGACAATGGACTGATTGGACTCGGCAAGCAGCCTATCGTCTATGCGTCGTCGGAGGCGCATCATTCGCTGGAAAAATCGCTGGGCCTGCTCGGCCTGGGACGAAAAGCGCTGCGCCGCATTCCGGTGAACGAAGCTGCGGAGATTGACGTGCGTGCGCTGGAGCATGCGATTGCAGGCGATCGCAGCGCAGGGTTCGAGCCGCTGGCCATCGTCGGCACCGCGGGGACCACGAGCTCCGGCGCGATCGATTCCCTGCCCGCCTTGGCAGCGATCGCGCGTCAGCAGAAACTCTGGTTCCACGTTGATGGCGCATTCGGTGCCGCCGTGGTGTTTTCGAATCGGCATCGCGGCCTGTTGGAAGGGATCGAACTCGCGGACTCCATCACGATCGATCCGCATAAATGGCTGGCGATGCCATTTGCTGCTGGAGTTTTGCTGACCCGTCATCCGGAATTGCTGGAGCCTACGTTTGGCCTCGACACCAGCTATCTGCCGCGCGCAGCAAACAGTTCTCTGCCGGACAATTTTCGAGTTTCCGCGCAGTGGTCGCGCCGGATGAACTCTTTAAAACTGTGGCTCACGCTGCGAGTTCACGGCCGCCAATCGTATGAAGATCTGATTGATTCGCAATTTCGGCTGGCAGGCTATATGGAGTCACGCATTCTTGAAACCGGCGCATTCGAACTGGCGACTCCGCGCCGACTGACGATCTTGAATTTCCGCGCGAAGGCCGCACGAGAACTTGCTCTGCCGGAAGAAGAAATTGCGCGCCTGCATCATGCCATTGCCGCGGAAATTACTCAGGACGGCGAGCAGTGGATCTCGACCACCCGAGTGCGCGGCTGCAGTGTTCTGCGGATGATGGTGATCAGTTACCTGACCGAGGAGCGGCATATCGACTCGCTTGCCGCCAACCTGCAGCTGGCGACGAAAACCGTGCTGGAGCGCTCGTTTGGCACGGCACGAACTTCTTGAACCTGCTCTGCTCCCGGCGCGCAAGCTTTGCAGTGGCAACCCTGACGCGATGGGGTGATAATTGAAGCAACACAAGTTCCTACAATTGAACCGAAAGACATCCCCCTATGCGTGCGCCGATCTTGCTGAGTGTGCCCATTGTTTTTCTGCTGCTTTGCTCTGCCGCCGCGGCAAAACCTGCCTGCATTCCGCCCGAGCAGGCGCTGCAGCATCTGCATAAAAATGTTTGTGTGGAAGCCCGCGTCTATCGCGTGGTGGACGCAACTGACGGCATCCGATTTCTCGATGTGTGCAGCCCGGAAACTTCGGACGCCGATTGTCATTTCTTCATCCTCAGTTCCACGGAAGATAAAAAGTCCGTTGGCAATCTTGAGGAGCTGGTCGGTCAAACCATCCAGATTCGGGGCAAGGTGCTACCTATCCAGGGCCGCGCTGACATGATCCTCAGTTCAAAAGAACAGCTGCGCGGTGGCAAGCCGAAATTCCATCCGAACCCGCAGCTGGTCAAGAGCTTTTCCGCGGAAAACGGCGGACAGGGATTCAGCACGCACAATGGCGTCGGCGGCCAGCATGGCGTCCACTTCCATCATCGCGGCAATTGAACTGAATTACCAAAGAGGTCCCGCCTGCCGGCGCAGCTCCTTCAGCGGATAAAGTGTTCCGCGCCACAAAACTCCGCCACGCCATAAAACCAGAATCATCGAACGCAGCAGCGTCACGACAAACATCAACGTCGCCACGGGAAATAGTGCCAGGTATACCGGCGGAATATCTGTCAGCCGCCAATAGTGCAGATTCAACAGCAGCAGCACGAATAGCGTGGTGATGCCGGCCCATTGCGCTGCGCCGGGAAAAAAAAGCGCGACAAAGGGAGTCAGGCACATCAGCAGCATGCCGACGCAGGCTGCGAGCAGAAGAGAGGTGCGAAAGCGAAACGTGGAGTACAGATTTTTCGTCAGGTTATTCAGAATGCCCCACGCGCTCTCCGCCCAGCGAATGCGCACCAGGTCTTTGCCGAAGGCCACGCGCTGGGCATAGCCTTCCCGCTTGGCGCGAAATCCGAGGCGCATATCTTCCAGCACCTCCATGCGCAATTCCGCATAGCCTCCGAGCGCCTCATACACGGGCCGTCGAATCAGGTTGAACGCGCCCACGCCAATGTAGTCCTTGGTCGCTTTGGGATCGGCAATTTTCCATGGCCGACCTGCCAGGGCGGAGACGCTCTGAAAAAATCCGATCAGCATCTTCTCTGCAACGCCGCGCAAAATCAGCGTGGGATATAACACCATATGATCCCCGCGGCTTTGCTCGGCATATTGAACTGCGAGTCGAATGGCGCGCGGATCGAAAATGACATCGGCATCCGTAAACAGCAGCCAGTCGGAGGAAGCTCCGTCAGCGGCCAGCGCCATGGCATGCGGCTTCCCCAGCCAACCGTCGGGCAATTCCTTCACATGCAGCACCCGCAAGCGGCCACGGGATTCAGGCGAGGCTGCAAGCTCATCCATCAAGAGTCCCGTTGCATCGGTCGAGCGATCATCTACGGCGACGACCTGCAAGTTTGGATAATCGCAGTCCACCAAACTGCGGAGAGAGCGCTCGATCGCGATTGCCTCATCTTTCGCTGGAACCACGACGGTGACCGATGGCCACGTGGCCGGCGCTTCGAACGAATCCCGCAAAAGATTTGGGACGCGCGGCAGCATCCAAAGCGCCGGAATCACGCGCGACAGCCACGCCGCCGCGATGAGCCAGGCGAAAATCGCGAACAGAAATCGTGCATGAAGAAACAGTGCGAGCACAGATGACATGTTCCTCTAGTATGCCGATTCTTCGCCGCCGGCGCGCGCCGAAAACAAATCTAAACCGCGGCGGCATCCATCTCCGGAGCATATTTCGCCCCCGCGAAAATAAGGATCGCGGAAAGGATGAGCGTGATCAGCGTAACCGCCAACCCTGCGCGCAGCGAAGAATGATCCGACACCCAGCCAATGATGCGCGGCGAAGGCGCGTCGCCCAGCGCATGGATGATGAAGAGCTCAATCGCGATCGCAGTGGATCGGATGGGCGCGTCGACCGCGTTCACGATGGCGGCGTTCAACGGTCCCGTATTCAGAAATAGCAGAAACTCCGCTACGGCCAGGCTTGGCACCATGGTGGCGCGCGGTCCATAGAAAACCAGCACCGCAAACGGCGCGGCCAACAGCATGCTCCACGCGGAAAGCAGATAGAGCGCGGCCTTGTTCCGCCGCAGCCAGCGCTGTGCCAGCCATCCGCCCAGCCATGTCCCCAGAATGCCATCGACCACGGTGATGGCACCAAGAATCTGGCTGGCGCCGGCCAGCGAAACGTGTGCGTAGCGATAAAGAAACGTAGGCATCCACACGGAAATGCCGCCGAGCGTGAACACCATCATCGCCATACCCAGGGTCGCGGTCCAGTAGGCGGCGTTGTGTGTCAGGCCGGTGAGCGTGGCGCGATCCGGCCGAATCGCCAATGTCTCGGAAGCGCCTCGCGCCGGCTCTTTCAAAAAAATCCACACCAGCAACACCACCAACAAGCCAGGGGCTGCGGCTACGTAGAAAGGAACCTTCCATCCGTAGGCCTGGCCCAGCGTTCCGCCCAAGATGTAGCCGAGGGCAGCGCCGATGGGCAGCGCCAGATAGAACATTGTCAGGATGCGATTGCGCTGTTCCGGCGGCCAATAATCTGAAAGCAATGCAGGAGCAAATATCCCGAAGCTCGCTTCGCCAATGCCAACCAGCGCGTGCCGCAGATACAGTTCGTCGAAGGTGTGCACCATCGCCGTCGAGATTGTCAGCAGCGACCAGAGAAGCGCTCCAGCGAGAATCAGAGGCTTGCGCGGAAAGCGATCACCAAGCCATCCGGTCAGGGGCGCCGCGAACATATACGTGATGAAAAATGCAAAGGTCAGGCTGCCGATGCGCTCATCGTTCACCTGGAAGGCGCGCTGCACCAGGGGCTGCACGCCAGCCAGCACGTATCGATCGGTATAGTTGAGCAAGTTCAGCGCCGTCAGCAGTGCCAGAGCGGTCCACGCCGCGGAAGCTGGTAGTCGAGTCGAAGAGTGTGCTTTATCAACCGGCATGAGCGGCCAGCATATCAGGCCGCGTTGCAGAAGGGATCAAGTCTTCGAGCTTCCAACGTCGCGCTACATCGGCAAAAAGCCTGGCAATGTGAAAGCAATCGCTCCGCTACTTCGATTTCTTCCGCGGCCAGCGCGCTTCAACGATGGTGGAGATGCCGCCGCGTGGACGAAACTCTCCACGAACTGTTGCCCACACAGGATCACAAGCCTTCACAACATCCTTCAAGATCTGGTTGACGACGTTCTCCTGGAAGATTCCAAGGTTACGGTAGGAAAACAAATATTCCTTGTACGACTTCAATTCCAGGCATTCCTTGCGCGGCTGGTAGCGCAAAAGAATGATGCCGAAATCCGGCAGACCGGTCTTGGGACAGACCGAGGTAAACTCCGGATCGTCGATCACAATCTCATATCCGGGAAACTGGTTTGGCCACGTCTCGATCGCTGGAAACTTGAAATCAAGGCCGGCCTTGGCGTGATCTTCGGTATATCGTGGTGCGGTTCGTTTTGTGCTGATTGCCATATAGCTTGATTGTACGAAACACGGACGCCGAATTGATGTTGATGGTCGCCGCACCCAATCCCTTGACTGAAACGCCTCAGCTTTATTCCGCTAGTCACAGTACCAGCGGAATAACCTTTATCTCTTTGAATCCCAAGACTGCCATTCGGCGTCTTATATACTGATTCTTCTAAGAGATACCAAGATCTCACTATGGCCCCTCCGTCACCACAAGATGCGTCGCAGAAAAAGCGTAATTTTTGGGTCATGGTTGCGTTACTTCTACTGGCCGCAGCCATCCTGCTGCATTACTCCACCCGCGATGCAATTCAGGTCAGAATGGGCACGGCGGAGATGGGCGAGCTGGTCACCACGCTGCCAACCAATGGTGTCGTCCAACCCATTCACAATTTCGCAGCCTTCAGCCCCTTGCCGGGGACTGTGAAGGCCGTGTATGTCCACGAGGGAGAAAAGGTCACCAAGGGCCAACTCCTGATTTCGCTGGACGATTCTACAGCTCGCACCCAGGTGGCTGCAGCCCTGGCGGCTGTGCGCGGTGCGCAGGCCCAGTTGGAGGCGCTTCGTCACGGCGGAACACGTCCTGAGCAAATCACCATGACCAGCAACATCGACAAGGCAAAGGCCGCCAGAACGCAGCAGGCCGCGAACCTGGCGACGCTGGAAAAGTTGCAGCAGCAAGGCGCCGCCTCCACCAGCGAAGTCGACGCCGCACGCAGAGCGCTCGCTGCCGATGATGCGGGACTCGAAGCCATGAACCAGCAGCAGACGCAGGGATATGCTCCCATCGACTTGCAGCATGCGACGGCGAATTTAGATGATGCCCAAGCGGCTTACGCCTCGGCGCTCGACACCCTGCAAAAAGAAAATGTCCGCGCTCCATTTGCCGGGACGGTTTACTCCGTGTCCACGCGCACCAGCGATTTTGTGCCGGGCGGTTTCCAGTTATTGCAATTGGCGGATCTGAAACAGATTCAGGTGCATGCTTATTTTGACGAGCCGGAGATTGGAAAACTGGCTGTCGGCGAACCTGTCACCATCGTGTGGGCTGCCCTTCCCAGCAGAGTTTGGCATGGGCATGTCATCCGTACGCCATCCACCATCATTACCTACGGCACCCGCAACGTCGGCGAGGCGCTGGTCTCGGTCGATGACGCGGACGAGACTCTGCTGCCGAACACCAACGTCACCATTACCGTGGTGTTGAAAGATCTGAAAAACGCTCTGCTCATTCCACGCGAAGCCCTGCGAATCGACGACAGTGGGGATTATGTGTACGGTGTTGATAACGGACGCCTCAAGCGGATCCGTGTGGTCATTGGCGCTCTGAACCTGATGAAGGTTCAGATTGTTTCCGGCCTGCACGCCGGGGAAGTTGTCGCCCTCTCCGCAATCGATGGTTCCACTTTGCAAAACGGCGAGCCAGTGCGCCGCGCGGAATAGGGTATGCACTCTGTCTCTCCATCGAAACAGCTGCGTCGCCTGCTTTCTGGCGCGGTCTTGCTTACTTGCGGCGCTACCCTCGGCCTGGCTATGGAGCCAAACCGCACGTCTGCATCCGCAAACGGCAGCTCTGTTGAGGGATCCATCCGGCAGGATTTAAAGTACGGTCACGCCAACGACGCCATCGCCCTGTTGCAACAGGATTTGTCGAAAAACTCCGCCAACGCCGCCGATCATCATCTTCTTTGCCGTGTCTACATCGAGGAAGAACGATGGACGGAGGCGGAACGGGAATGCAATCGCGCCGTGGAGCTGGAACCGAATAACAGTGGCTATCATCAATGGCTCGGTCGAGCCTATGGCGACGCGGCCGCGCACGCCGCACTGACCAGCGCCTACTCCCTGGCAAAAAAAGTGCATGCGGAATTTGAAACCGCGGTTCGTCTCGACCCGACCAATCAATCCGCACTCTCTGACCTGGGGGAATACCTGATCGACGTCCCAAGGATTTTAGGCGGCGGGCCGGCCCACGCTGAGGCGATCGCGCAGCAACTGCAGCCGCTGAACGCAGCTCGTTACCACGAGCTGCAGGCAAAGATCGATGCCAAGAAATCGGATGACTCCGGCGCGGAACAAGAGTGGAAGCTGGCCATCCAGAGTTCCGTGTACCCGGCGGATGAATGGATGGGGCTGGCGGAGTTCTACGCCGAGCGCAAGAATTTTGCCGCCATGCAGCAGTCAATTCAAAGTGGAATTGCTGCAGATCCCGGCAAAGGGCCGGCGTTGGTGGAAGGTGCCACGCTGCTGATCGAGAAGCACAAGGATCCCGCACAGGCGGAGCAGATGCTGCGACAGTACCTAGCCTCCCACCAGCAATCCGAAGATGCGCCCGCGTTCCAGGTGCAGGTGCAACTCGGCAAACTGCTGGCCGCGAACGGTGACAAGACGGAAGCGGCCAAGGAATTTGCGGCCGCACAGGCACTGGCCAGCGAATATGCGCCCGCGCAACAGGCGCTACGCGGATGACGCTGCCTTTCCATTCTTCGTACGCCGCCTCCACTGATAGGAATGGAGATTGTCAGCCACGTTTAGAATCAGACGGGATGAATATGCCCCGATTGAATTCGCGGAGCGACTGGAGGAATCTCCATTGGAGAAAAATCCTCACAGTTTCGATGTCGGCAATCTCGCTCTCGCTGGCGGGCTATGCGCAGCGAAAGGAGGCGCCGCTGCCGAATGCTCCCCGGCCCGCTGCCGTTCTCTCAAACTCCACGACTTCCTCCTATCTTCCCAAAGCTGGAGAAGCGCTGGCCATGACGCTTCCGGAGCGACTTCCCTCCGCGTCGGCGGAAATGGATGCATCGGCAGTCGGCGATGTCTCGCTCTACACCGTTGTTGACCTGGCGCTGCGGAACAGCCATGCGGTGCATGTGGCTGAAGCGGATCAGCAGCGAACACGCGCCATCTGGATGGAGACGCGCGATATCTACATTCCAAGTTTTTCGGTCGGTTCGGGCCTGGGATATTCGTATGGTTTCCCGCTCGGCAATCCGACGCTCTTCAACGTGCAGTCACAGTTCCTGGCGTTCAGTTTCTCGCAGCCGGATTATGTCCGCTCTGCGCACGCTGCCGCCAAAGCTGCCACGCTCAGCCTGAAAGATCAGCGGCGGCAGGTCATTCTGGACGCTTCCCTCAGTTACATTGAGCTGAATAAAACGATTGCGGAAATCCAGGCTCTAGAGCAGGCAATGGCCAATTCGGACAAGATGGTCACGGTGGTGCAGGATCGGTTCGACGCAGGTCTGGAAAGCAAGATGAATCTGACCCAGGCGAAGTTGACGCGAGCGCAGATTCAATTGCAAAAGATCCACCTGGAAGATCACGCGGACGAGTTGCGGCAACATTTGTCCGGACTGACTGGGCTGGATCCGAGTGCAATTACGCCTGCGGCATCGTCGGTCCCGCCATTGCCTGACCTGGATTTCCAAGGGCTGCTATCGAAGGAAACCAGCGCTCCTGCGGTGCAGGCTGCCTTCGCCACCGCGGACGCCAGGATGTATGAGGCCTGGGGAGATAAGCGGGCGGAAAGCCGTCCGATTGTGTACGGCGCATTTCAGTACGCTCGATTCGCCAGTTTCAACGGCTATCAGAACTATTACAACCACTTCACTCCCAACAATATTGGAATAGGAATCAACGCGACCTGGCCGATCTTCGATCGCATCAAGCATGACAAGGCAGAGGAGTCTGCGGCGATTGCAAAGCATGACCGGCAACAGGCGGAGCTAGCAAAGATTCAGAACAATGAAGGCAATTTGACACTCTGGCACAGTCTGCGCGAGTTGGAAGCGCAAGAACAGGTCGCCGACCTGCAACAGCAGCTGGCGCAGGATACGCTGACTGCGACCGTGACCCAGATGAACCAGGGTGGCGCGAATGGCCAGCCGGTGACGCCGCAGCAGGCCGATCAATATCGCGTAGAAGAACGCACCCGCTTCGTTGGGCTGCAGGATGCGCAATTCAACGTCACCCGAGTGAAACTCGACCTGTTAAGTGCGATGGGAGACCTGGAAGACTGGGCTAAAGGAAGCGCCCAGCCGCAGAGTGACGCCCCCACCCCCACCCCGTCAGCCTTATCCCATTAAGAGATTGAAATCACCTCGCCGCGACAGCCCTTGCAAACCTCTGATGGAGCTCGAAAACCAGCCACGGGGAACCCTGTCAGCCAGCCGCAGGAAACCGGCATTTATACCCCTTCAAGTGGTAAAATTGAGGTTGATCTTATGCCCCTAAAGACGATATTTCTAAACCCGCCCTCCTTTGAGAACTTTGATGGTGGCGCCAGTTCACGCTGGCCCGCCACCCGCGAAATCGAATCCTACTGGTACCCGGTCTGGCTAGCGTATCCGGCTGGAATGCTGGAGGGTTCTCGCCTGCTCGATGCTCCGCCGCACCATGTCACGGCGCCGGAAACCATTGAGATCTGCAAGCAATATGAGTTCCTGGTGTTGTTCACCAGCACTCCCGGCTGGCAGGGCGATCAAAAATTGGCAGAAGCCATCAAGGCCGCGAATCCGTCGATCCGCATTGCATTTGTCGGGCCACCGGTGACCACGTCGCCAGATCGCGCATTGAATGAGTGCCCGGTCATCGACTTTGTGTGCCGCCGCGAATTTGATTTCTCTACAGTGGAGTTTGCCAACGGCAAACCGCTGAATGAAATTCTCGGGATCAGCTATCGCCAGGATGGTCAGATCGTGCACAATCCCGATCGTCCGCAGGTCGAAGATCTGGACGCGATGCCGTGGGTCACAGATATTTATGCACGCGACATGGATGTAACCAGGTACAACGTGCCCTTCCTGCTGCATCCGTATGTCTCGCTTTACTCCACGCGCGGCTGCCCGGCGCAATGCACGTTCTGCCTGTGGCCGCAGACCCTGAGCGGACATGCGTGGCGCAAGCGTTCCACCGATGACGTGGCCGCAGAAATGGCGCATGCGAAGGAACTGTTCCCGCACGTGAAGGAATATTTCTTCGACGACGACACCTTCAACATCCAGAAAGCTCGCACCATTGAGCTGTGCGAAAAACTGAAGCCGCTTGGCCTGACCTGGTCCTGCACCTCGCGCGTCACCACCGATCGCGAAACGCTGAAGGCGATGCGCGAAGCCGGCTGCCGGCTGCTGATTGTTGGCTTTGAGTCCGGCGATCCGCAAATCTTGAAGAACATCAAGAAGGGCGCCACAGTCGAACGCGCACGCGACTTCACGCGCGATTGCCACGATCTCGGCCTGACCATTCACGGCGATTTCATTCTCGGCCTGCCCGGCGAAACCAAGGAATCGATTCGCAACACCATCAATTTCGCCAAGTCGCTCGACGTGGAAACGATTCAGGTTTCCATTGCCCATGCATACCCGGGAACGGAGTTTTACGACTTCGCCAAGAGCAACGGCTTCATCATCAACAACGGCGCCATGGTCGATGAAGAAGGCCATCAGTTGGCCCACGTGGAATATCCAGGGTTGCCGACGGAATATGTTCTGGAGATGGTCCATCGCTTTTACGATGAATACTATTTCCGCCCCAAGGCGGCGTGGCGCGTGGTCAGCAAGGCAATCGTCAATCGCGACCTTCCGCGTTTGTACGTTGAGGCGAAGGCCTTCCTGAAGCTGCGCGCGCAACGCAATCGCGTCGTTGCCAAGAGCAAGCGAGACAAGGCCGCCGTGGCTGCTACGCAACAAGTCGGCGCCTGAGGGCGCAGGCCGATCCGGTTGGATTTCATTCGCGCGGTCAGCCCCGAAACAGCTGACCGCGTTTCTGTTGCACACGTCAATCATTCCACGATGAAACCTGCAGCGCAGGTTGAGGAATCTCGCCATCGCCATCTCGCAATCCACCATGACATTTCGCCGCTACCTGATTCTCGGTGCTGTCATGGTCGGCGCATCGGTGGGCGATACATTCCTCAGCAAGGGCATGAAGCAAGTCGGCCCGGTATCGTTGCATCACCTGCTGACGCTGTTGATCGCGCTGAAAAATCCCTGGGTGTTTAGCGGAATCGCTTTCCTGATTTTATTTTTCGCTTCCTACCTGACCGCGCTCTCCTGGGCTGATCTGACATTTGTTCTTCCTGCCACCGGCTTCGGCTACGTGATCGTCGCGCTGCTGTCGAAATTCTGGCTTCATGAGACACTCTCGCCAGCCCGTTGGTTTGGAATCGTTCTGATCACGCTCGGTGTGGGGTTCGTCACGCACGGCCCTTCCTACACCAACCACAATCATCCGGATACGGAGGACGAGGCCGCTACAGCTGCGAACGCACCTATCCTGACAGTCGCTGGCAAAGAGGACAGGTCCGCATGAATCTCTCTGGTGCAGCCGCTGTCTGGTCGATGATCGGTGTCATCGTGCTGTTGGCCACGGCCGGTGATGTTTTGTTGGCGGGCGCGATTCGCCAGATCGGGGATTTTGATGTGATTCGCAGCCATTCCGGGCTGAAAGGCGCGATCCTCGCGGTGTTGCGCAACACGCGTTTTTTTGCCGGCGTACTCTGCATGGCGCTGAGTTTTTTCTCGCTGCTGTTTGCGCTCAGTTGGGCAGATGTCAGCCTGGTCGCGCCCGCTTCCGCCGCCCTGACATTCGTCACCAATGCGTTTGCGGCTAAGTGGATCTTGAAGGAAAACGTCGACGGGCGTCGCTGGATCGCCGCAGTCTGCGTATGTACTGGAGTATTTTTCCTGAATCGTTAGACAGCCAACTTCTCTACGGAAACAAGCGCATCCATCCTTGCGATGGCAAGTCTGCTTGCAGAAATTTCTGCGGCTTCCCTGCAGCCTTCGTCAAAGCCTCCGCAGCTAGATTCCCGCTGCGGACTGCCCCTTCCATCGTCGAAGGCCAGCCAGTTGACGTCCAATCCCCTGCCAAAAAGATTCCCGGCCACGATGTGACCGATCCAGGCCGATACAGATCCAGCCCCGGCGTAACAGAAAACGTCGCGCGCACTTCTTTCACCACGGCAGCTTTTAACAATTTGGCGTCGCGCACCGCCGGAAAGAATTCTGCCAGCTCTCGCAGGGCAAGATCGAGTAATCTCCTGACGTGACATTGGCACCAGCGTCTTCGACGCGCTCACTACCAGTTCCAGATAACTACCGGCGTCTTCCGAACGTCGCTGCGGCTGCAGCCGGGTCTTGTTGTACATCCATTGAATCGTGGTATCGAGCAGCACCGCGTGATCCAGATCCGTAATCACGCGATCGAACCACAGATGGATGCCCGTGATTGGCGAATGCTGAAAGTGTCCCAGCTGTTCCGCGAGCAATTCAGAAGATCCCTCCGCGGATGGCGGCAGCAACGGGTACAGCTTCTGCATCGACTCGAACGGAACCGCCAGCACCACAGCATCCGCTTCGACATTGCCGCCTTCAAATCCAAGTCGCCAACGTCGGGTGTGCTCGTCATACGGCAAAGCTGTCGACACTTTTGCGCAAGCTCACTTGTCCGCCGTGCGATTGGATGAAGCTGACCGCGTGGGAATACAGTTCGCTCAATGGAATCGTCGGCACCCCCATCCATCCTGCCTGCGCCGACTGCATGAAGGATGTGCGAAACACCATCGCCGCATAGTGGACTGAAACGCGATCCAGGTCTTCGTTGAGCGCACTCACCAGCACTGGATTCCAGAATCGATGGATGGCGCGCCGCGTTTGGCCGTGACGAGCCAGCCAGGAGGCAAAGTTCTCTCCGCCGTCTGCCGGAACGCCCTGTAGAAAACTCATCATGCCGCGGCTGATGGCGACCTTGTCGGCAAGTGACAGTGCGGAAGACCGGAGAAACGCCATCGCATTATGTAGCGGCGCCGGTAAACTCCCGGGGTGCAGAAGACTCTGCCGCCCTCCAGGCTCAATAAAGGTAATGCGATCGAACCAGCGGATCTGATCAGCCACACCGAGTTGTTTGTAGAACGCGATCAGGTTGGTGCAGCAGCCCAACAAAACGTGCTGGCAGTTATCGACCACTTCTCCCGTGCCCGGATGCTCATACGACGAGGCCCGGCCGCCGACATACGGGCGCCGCTCGATCAGGTGAACGCGATAGCCTGACTCCGCCAGTGCGCACGCAGCCGACAGGCCCGCGAGGCCGCCGCCAACGACCGCTACGTCATGCATGCCGGCATTGTGGGTGGTCGCGTCTGCCATGGGTTCCGTCGAGGTTATCCGAATATGCAGTTCAGTTGATCAGGTTTTTTGTAGCAGCCGTAGGCGAAACGCCATCCACAAACCGCGCGTCAGGATCCACAGCTTCTCTCCCGTGGGAACGCTCACTCGCTTGGCGAAGACTTCGTAGTGTGCGTTTTCAATGCGCTGCAACAGTCGTCGATAAATTGTCACCAGCACCCACAACGCAGCTCGGCTATCGGGTGAAATCAGGGGCAACAGATTGTCGGCGGCCCGATAATATTCGCGGGCGCGACCAGCCTCCATCGCCATCAATCCGCGTTCTTCCAGCGTGACTCGCTGATCGGCACGGCGTGCAGTGAACTGATCCGGTGTTACATGAAATTGCTTCAGGTCCTCCAGCGGAAGATACACTCGGCCACGTTCCGCGTCTTCGCGCACATCGCGCAGAATGTTTGTCAGCTGAAATGCAATGCCAGTCTGCTCTGCCAGCGCTTCCGCGCGCGAATCGGTATAGCCGAAAATTCGAATGCACACCAAGCCCACAACTGACGCCACGAGATAACAGTAGCGATACAGATCGTCGAAGGTCGGATAGGTCGTGAGCTCCGTGCTGCTGGCGGGTGCAGTTAGATCCAGCATGGTTCCCTGCACCAGCTGGTCCAGCAGCTCCGTTGAAATTCCAAATCGCTGTTGCGTATCTCGCAGTGCAATAAATACGGGATTGTCCGTGAGCTCGCCCGCGGCGGCTCGATGCCAATCCTCAAGCCAGCGCTGCGACTGCGTCAGACGCTCTTCGCATGGAAGTTGCTCATCGTCCGCCAGATCATCCGCATGACGCATGAAGGCATAGACCGCACACACGGCAGCACGCTTTGCTTTGGGTAATGCGCGGAAGGCGTAGTAGAAATTCTTTGCTTCTCGCCGCGCTATCGTTTCGCAGGCGGCATACGCTTGCGCCACCGAATCGATCACGCAGCCTGCCTTGCAGTCAGTCGTTCAAGAAATGCGCGCAACAGCAGCGCAGCCTTTCGAGGCTTGGAGATCACCGGGCGAGAACGCAGCACATCATAATCTTGATGACGAATCGCCCGCAGAATTTCTTGGCCGCCGCGGCTGAACAGCGCGATATCGACGGCAATTTCTTTATCAATTCGGTGCAGCAATGGCAGGCCCGCCTCAAACGATTGCTGCGCGAACGCCACTTCATGCTCCATCAGGTTGCGAAATTGCGGACTAAATCTGCGATCGCGAATCTGCTCTTCCGTGACGCCAAATCGCTGCATATCTTCAAGCGGAAGATAAATGCGATGGCGCAGATAATCCTCACGCACATCCTGCCAGAAATTTGCCAGCTGCAGCGCGGTGCAGGTGAAATCCGAAAGTGTAAATAACTCCGGTTCGCGGTAGCCGCAGACATACAGCACCAAATGTCCAACTGGATTGGCTGAATTGCGACAGTATCCGAACACATCCTGCATGGTGCGATACCGCGTCACTGTCTGATCCTGACGAAATGCGACAAGCAGGTCGGCGAACGGAGTCTTCGGAATGTTACAGACCCGAATGGTTTCCGCAAGAGCAACAAATACGGGGTGACGCGTCACTCCCTGATAGCAGGCGTCCAGTTCGTCGTTCCAGAAATCCAGCAGCGCCAGCGACTGCTGTGCGTCGCCGACCTCATCTCCCAGGTCGTCGGAGATACGGCAGTAGGCATAGATACTTTGAAAATGCGGCCGTAACCGTTTCGGTAGAAACCATGTCGCAACATGAAAATTCTCGTAGTGCGATTCGGCCAGCTCCCGGCAATACGCCTGCGCCTCCGCCAGTGTAGGCCGTCTGCTTCGGCATGCGGTATTGGGCGGGAAGCTTACGCCACGCCGACTCCAGTACATCCGCGGAGTTTCTGGCAGTCTGTTGTAGTCCGCTAGCCATCGTTCAATCCCTCGCCGGGATGGATCGCAATCTTAATGTCGTTATTGCGATGCAAGAACCGCCGGAAAACGGGAACGAGCTCTTCCAGGGAGGCTCGTCCAGTCAGAAACTTGCTGCTCTCGAATTCGCCGCTCGCAATCCAGTCGAACGCCCGTCGACACACAGAGGGACGATGATGGAAACTGGCGCGCAGGGTCAGATCGTTGTAATGCAGGCGGTTGGTATCGAGTGACACGTGAGTTCCGGCCGCGCAGCCGCCAAAGAAATTGACCACGCCGCCTTTGCGCACCATGTCCACGGCCCATTGCCAGGTCTCCGGCGTCGCCACCGCTTCCACAACCGAATCGGCCCCGCGACTCTGCGGTGTCAGCGCGCGAACCGCGGCGATCACGTCATCGGTCTTCGTGGTTTGCACCACATGACACGCGCCGAATGCACGCGCCTGCTGCACTTGTTCCGTGTGCTTCACCACGGCAATCACTTCAATGTTGCTGAGCGCGGCCGCGTGAATAAACATCAGCCCGATGGGACCGGCCCCAATCACGACCATCTGGTCTCCGGCCTGGGCGCCGGTTTCATCCATGCCGTGCATCACGCAAGCCAGCGGCTCGGTCAGAGCGGCATGCTCCAGCGGTAACGATGCGGGAACCAGGAATGTATTCTTCGCCACAATGCGCGCGGGAATCCGAAAATATTCGGCATACGCGCCGTTGTTGAACACCAGATCGTCACAAAGATTTTCCTGTTGTCGGCGGCAGAAATAACACTCGCCACACGGTGCGGAGTTGACCGCGACTACGCGATCCCCTTCGCGGAACTTCGTCACTCCCGCACCCACCTGAGAAACGACGCCGGCCATTTCATGGCCAAAGGGTGCAGGCGGCTTCAGCATTTTCTCGTGATAGCCGCGGCGAAATACTTTCAGATCGGTTCCGCAGGTCAGCGCGGCCGCGACACGGACAACAATCTCCCCTGCGCCCGCTTCCGGGACTGGCACCCTCTCAATCCGAACATCTTCTTTGCCGTACAAAACAGCGGCATTCATTTCAGCGGCCATATCGATGGTCTTGCAGACTGCAGTGTGAGTCGATCGACTTATACTTTCTTTCACTCTTGACATGACAGTACGGGGAATACCTACGGCTGTATGACTACTTTCATGGAATCCGGTTTAGGTTCCGAGGCAAAGACAATCGCTTCCGCTGCCTGTTCCAGCGGAAACGTATGGGAGATCAGGCGAGTTAGATTGAATCGATCGGGATAGCCATCCAGAACCAGTTGAGACGCGGCGTGCTGCACATCCGCGGAAGAACTGTAGGATCCGATCAGTGCTTTTTCGTCCATGCAGATTGCGGCCGGATCGATGACCACTTCACCGTGTTGTGTCGCCGCAAACAACAGCACGCGGCCACCATAGCGCACGGCATCCATGGCCGGGCGAATCAATGCGTTGCCGCCGACAGCCACAATTACAACGTCGGCGCCGCGGCCTTCGGTGTGTTCCTTCACCACAGCAATCGGATTCTGCTTGTCAGCAAAAATTGGATGACGCAGATCGAATTGCGATGCCACCTCGTGACGCGACGGATACAGATCTGAAGTGAGCACGGTCGCCCCGGTCTGGCGCGCAAGCGATGCCAGCAGTATTCCAATTGGCCCTTGACCGATCACCAGCACGGTTTCATCTGCGGCCAGGTGAAGGTTGTGAATCGCCTTATAGCAGGTGTTGACGGGCTCAATCCACAAAGCCTGTTCGAATGGAACGTGATCGGGAATTCGCACCAGCCCGCGCTCGACAATCCAATCCATCACTCGAATGTATTCGGCAAAACCGCCGCCTGACGGCTCGAAACCGGCGGTACATCCCACGCGCTTATAACTCTCGCACTGCGAAAATGTTTTTTTCCTGCAGTAGTAGCATCCCTTCCCGCATGGAATGTGATGGAACGCCATTACTCGATCGCCGACCTTCCAACCGCTCACCTTGTCACCAACAGCGGCGATCACGCCTGCCATTTCGTGGCCGAAGATGCGTGGTGCGGAATGCGAACCGGTGTGAATCTTCTTCAGGTCGGTTCCGCAGATTCCGCTGCTGTGAATTTTGACCAAGACTTCGCCAGGGCCAATTTCAGGAACAGGCACGTTCTCCACGCGAACGTCGTTGATGCCGCGATAGACGGCTGCCCGCATTGTTGAGGGAATTGAACCGTTGAGGGTAGTCACTGTTTCCATTTTATTCCGCTTGGCTTAAAAGTTGGAGCAATGATGCTGCAATCGCCTGAGATGCCCGCGCCGACTGCTTTCCGAGCCTGACCGTGGTTGGGATCAACCATGGGTGCAATGCTACATACATTGCAAACGCCCCGCTCTGAAAACCGCCTCGTACATCGGTGAAACGACTCAAATCCGGCAAATTTTCGTCGACCGGATCACTGATGGCGCGCACCGTTCGAAACGGCATGCCGCGTTCCTTCGCCAATCTTGCGACCGTAGCCGCCTCCATATCGACCAGATCGGCATTCCATTGGGCAGCCAGCTTCGGCTTTTGGTCGCGCCCGACAACATGATCCGTAGTCACCAAAACGCCCTGTCCATCTTCGCACGCAAACCGCTCGCCGGTCTGTCCGTCGATGACAATCGCCGGCCAGTGCACCCCATCCATCCGCAAACCTTCTCGTAAGGCCCCAGCGTATCCAACGGAAATTACCGAGCGCAGCGGTCCCCGGGATTCAGCCAACTCCAGCGCACGCGTGACGCGCTGTTGACCCATTCCCGCGCATACTACGATCGCGGAATCGCTTTCCCAAATGCTGGTGCCTTCCTGGCGCGATACGACGGGAGCGGGCCAACCGCGCACCAGCGGCGCTATCTCCCGCGGCAGTGCCGCAAGAATTGCAATTCTCGGTCGACCCGCTGCGGCGCTCATGATGCAGGAGCATACCCATGCGCGCGGAACCAGTCGATCGCAGCTCGCAATGCCGAGTCGACCGGAACAACGTGAAATCCCAAATCTCGTTCCGCCTTGGCCGAGTTGGCAAACATCTTCTTCTTCCCCATGCGCACCGCTTCCACCGTTGCGCGCGGTTCATGGCCAAGCATGCGCCCCGTAATCCATTCATCGAAGAACGCAAATGTCATGGCGACTGCATGCGGCACCTTCATGGTGGGCGATGGTAGCCGGGTCATCGCGGCCATGCGGTCCAGAATTTGCTTCAGCGTCAGATTTTCTCCGCCTAATATGTATCGCTCTCCGGAAGCACCACGATCGAGCGCCGCGACATGCATATCCGCTACGGCTTCCACATCTACAAGATTCAGGCCTGTATCGACATACGCGGGAAATTTTCGATTCAAAAAGTCAACAACGATGCGGCCGGTCGGCGTCGGCTTCGCGTCGTCGGAGCCAATCGGCGTCGTAGGATTCAGAATGACAACGCGCTGCCCCAGGCGCGCCGCTGCAATCGCTTCCTGCTCCGCCAAAAACTTGGAGCGCTTGTAATGGCCGATCATGTTCGCGATCGATACCGGAGTTTCCTCGTCGACAACAGTTCCGTCCGATAGAAATCCCATGGTCGCGACGCTCGAGGTATAAACGACGCGGCCTACCCCGGTTTCCCGCGCCAGCCGCAACAGAGCCTTCGTCCCCTCGACATTCGCCGCATACATTGTTTTTGGATCGGGAACCCAGAGCCGGTAATCGGCGGCAACATGGACCAGGGCGTCGCATCCTGACATTGCACTGCGCAGATTTTCTGGCGCCAGCAGATCGCCCGTGACAAGTTCTGCGTGCAAACCCTCGAGATGTTCTGTGCGGCTCGTTTTGCGGGTCAACAGACGCAGCTCGGCTCCGGCTGCGCCCAGCGACCGGGCAACATGACTCCCGACAAATCCAGTAGCTCCGGTAACAAAGATCCGCATAGGAAGGGGGCAAAAAGATTGGACGAATCGGTTGCGGTCAATCTAGTCGAGCGTTTCCGCCTGGATGCCGATATTCTTCTCGCCGGCGGCTTTCTTTTCCCAGTAGCGCTGCACCCACGCTTCCCAGCTTTTGCCGGCTGCGGAATCGCGCCCGGTAAATGCAAGCCCGGCAATCTCCGAGTAAGGAATCGACACCCGCTCCGAGGTATCTTTCGGCATGATGCGAACAATGGCGCGATGCAACGCCGCGGCCGGGCGGCGATCGAAAATGTATCCTTCAATACGCACGCCGGTCTTCAGCGTGATGGTCACGTCGCCGCGATATCCAAAAGCCTGCTCCAGTGCTTCGCGGGTTTCTTCCTCGGTGGCCAGCGCCGGAATCCAGCCCTCCAGAATTTCGTGCTCCGCTCCAGGCGCAACTTCCATCGCGTCCGGATCAGCGACTGGTTTCGTCGTAGGTTCCGTCATGCGCGCGTTTCCTCCAGCGATGTTTGCGGCACCTTAATAGTCACCAGAGGATTTTTTGCGTGCACCGGCTGCACCGGATGGTTTAGAAGATCGAGAGCTCCGCGATCCGGATATAAGGTCATGGTTGCTTTCGCGGTCGCCCACAATCCCTTCAGCGAGCCAAATGTGAAGTTCACGCCGGAGGCTTCATAGCCGGAGTGCACCATGCAATTTGCACACTTGGGATTGCCGGACTCGGTCCCGTAGTGCGACCATTCCGTCGCTTCCATCAACTCAGCGAAACTATCCGCATAGCCATCCTGCAGCAGGTAGCAAGGTTTCTGCCAGCCGAAAATATTGTAGGTCGGCATGCCCCAGGGAGTGCAGGTGAAGTCGCGCTTGCCCATCAGGAATTCCATGTACATGGGCGAAGCATTGAATCGCCAGCTCTTTTTGCGATTCGCAAGAATGGCGCGGAAAAGTCTGCGAGAGCGTGCCCTGCCCAGAAAATGCTTCTGGTCTGGAGCTTTGTCGTAGGTGTACCCGGGCGCGACCATCATGGACTCGACGCCCGCATTCATCATCTCGTCAAAGAAGGCGCGAACACTATTTGGATCGGCACCGTCGAATAAAGTCGTATTGGTCGTCACCCGGAAGCCCTTGGAAACGGCTTCGCGAATTCCCTCGATCGCTTTCTCGTATCCGCCTTCCAGGCAGACGGAGAAATCATGGTGTTCACGCTGCCCGTCCATGTGCACAGAGAAAGAGAGATATTTGCTGGGCTTGAACAGGTGCAGCTTCTCTTTCAGCAGCAGCGCGTTGGTGCAAAGATAGATGTATTTCTTCCTCGCAACTAATCCTTCAACAATTTCGCCTATCTGTGGGTGTAGCAAGGGTTCTCCGCCAGGAATGGAGACCATTGGGGTGCCGCATTCATCCACCGCGCGGAAACATTCTTCCGGGGTCAATTGCTTCTTCAAAATGTGGGCGGGATATTGGATTTTTCCGCAGCCGGCGCACGCCAGGTTGCAGCGGAACAACGGCTCCAGCATCAGAACCAAGGGATAACGCTTGCGGCCACTCCAGCGCTGGCGCAACACATAGGTTGCAACCGTCCACATTTGTGAGATTGGCACAGCCATTCAAATTCTCCTTCTTGCTACGGTTCGAGTCTGTTCATCTTCGAATGCGACAACTATAACCAACCCACATCCTGGGATTACCTTTTGGTACCCATGGCTTCAGCCTGCTTCGCTCTACGATACGTTGTAAGCGCCAGCAGCGGAAAATAGTTGCGGTACATGTGATACGACAAGTAAAACACTCGCGGAAATCCCGTGCCCGTGTAATGATCCTCGGTCCAGGAACCATCCGCCTGTTGATGCTGCAATAGCCAGCGTATTCCCTTGGCGACAGAATCGCTGCGAATATCTCCAGCGGCCAGCAATCCCAGAATCGCCCACGCCGTCTGCGAGGCGGTACTGACGCCAATGCCCCGCGTCGTCGGATCATCGTAACTGGCGCAACTTTCGCCCCAGCCACCATCGGAATTCTGCACCATGCGAATCCATTCCGCCGCCTGCTGGATTTGCGGCTCATGGTTCCAGACACCCATCGCCTCTAAGCCACGCAATACCAGGAACGTGCCATAGAGATAGTTAACGCCCCAGCGGCCGAACCAGCTTCCATCGGATTCCTGCTCGCGATAGATAAACTCAATCGCCTTCGCGACCCGCGGATCCTCGCGCGTGACACCGTAGCTGGCCAGCATCTCCAGAATGCGGCCGGTAATGTCGACCGTCGGTGGATCCAGCATGGCGTTGTGATCGGCGAACGGAATATGCTGGAAAATCATCTTCGTGTTGTCTTTATCGAAGCTGGCCCAGCCGCCGTTCTTGCACTGCATTGCCCAGATCCAGCGAATCGCACGCTGAGTCACGTCATACTGGTATCGCTCCCGCGGATTTTCGACCTTGTTGAGCGCCAGTAGCACCTGCGCGGAGTCGTCAATGTCCGGATAAAACTCATTGTTGAATTCAAAATACCAGCCACCCGGCTCGACATGCGGAACCTTCACCGACCAGTCACCCTTGTGGCGGACTTCTTTCGACAACATCCAGTCGGCTGCCCGTAACAGGCGCGGATCATGGTTTGAAACGCCCGACTCTCCCAGCGCAAACAAGGCATACGCCGTGTCCCATACAGGCGAGCGGCAGGGTTGCATGCGGAATGTCGGCTCGGTCTTTCCTGGAGTTCCCGGATCCTCAATGCCCAGTTTTTCAAACTCGTCCAGCGCCCGGATCACCTGCGGATCATCGAGGGAATAGCCCAGGCATCGCAGGGCAATCGCGGTATTCAAAATGCCGGGATAAATCGCCCCCAGGCCGTCTGACATTTCCATGCGTTCCAGAATCCACTTCTCCGCTTTCCTCAGCGCAATCGCACGCAGAGGACGCACATGAATGCGTTCCGACCAATGTGTAATCTTGTCGAGCACGAGGAAGAAATTGCGCCAACTGAAAATCTTCTTCTGCCAGTGCAGGTTGAGATCGGCCTTCGCGCGGCCACCAACAAACAACTCATCGATTCCCTGCTCCGGCGGAATCTTCTTAAACGGCTTTTTCGCGTAGGCAATCGATAGCGGCACCAGCATGGCCCGCGACCAGGAAGAAATTTCGTACAGGTTGAAGTAGAACCACTTGGGAAACAGCACGATCTCCGGCGGAATGGCCGGCACCGCGTTGTAGTCATACTGGCCGAAGAAACACAAATACAGCTTGGTATAGGTGTTCACTTCGGTAGCGCCGCCGTTGGCCAGGATCCATTCGCTGGCTTTCACCAGGGGAGCATCGTTCGCGGACCATCCCATCAGCTTCAGAGCAAAATATGCCTTGACGCTCGCGCTTAAATTGGATGGGCCGCCGGTATAGGTATTCCATCCTCCATCGGCTTGCTGATGATTCAGGATTTCAGTGATCGCGCGACGCATCCGGCCTTCATCGCCAGTGCCCAGCAGCGTGTGAACCATGATGTAGTCGGACTCAAGCGTCGAGTCAGCTTCCAACTCGCCGCACCAATAACCCTCGGGCTCCTGCTGCGAGAACAGCAACTCCCGCGAAGCGTCAATCGCCTGCTCGACTTCGTCCAGACCGGCATCGAGTCTTCCGAACCGGACTGCCGTGCCGTGCTTGGCTTGATCCACTGTGGCCATAAGTGTCGACAAACGAACTATAGTCCCTCTTTAGTAGGATGCGAGTCGCTAAAAAACATATTCGGGCCTGTAGCCCGAAACATGCGTGAATCTACTCAGATCTTTAGACGCCTACGGCGCGACAGTGGCCGACTGTTCCGGCGCGGCTGCGATGGCACGAACAATCTCCGGAGGAAGGCCGAACCGAACATTCTCCGGCATCACCTCAACCTCTTCCACCTCGCCAAAACCATTTCGCTGCAGATAATTGATGACATCCTGCACCAGAATCTCCGGCGCGGACGCACCCGCAGTCACGGCGACAGTCTTCGCGTGCTCCAACCACTCCGAGCGAATTTTCTCCGAATCATCAATCAAATAGGCGATTGTGTCCAGGTTGCGCGAGACTTCCACCAGGCGGTTCGAGTTCGAACTGTTATTCGATCCCACCACCAGCACCAGGTCGGCCTGGTGCGCCACATTCTTCACGGCTACCTGACGATTTTCTGTCGCATAGCAAATGTCTTGCGAATGTGGTCCGACAATATTCGGAAACTTTGCTTTCAGCGCGTGAATGATGTCGCGCGCTTCATCCAGACTCAGCGTGGTCTGCGTCAAATACGCAACCCGCTCTGGATTGGGCACTTCGAGCTCCGCCACTTCTTCCACGGTCGAGACCACCTGGGTCTCTTCCGGCGCCTCGCCCAGCGTGCCTTCAATTTCATCGTGATCGCGATGGCCAATCAGCACCAGGGAATATCCCTGCCGCGCGAACTTCACCGCCTCCACGTGCACCTTGGTTACCAGCGGACATGTAGCGTCGATCACTTTCAATTTCCTCTGCCGGCTGATCTCCCGCACTGCCGGCGAAACACCGTGCGCGCTATAGATGACCCGCGCACCCTCCGGCACCTCGTCGATATCGTGGACGAAGATGGCGCCCTTGGCTGCTAAATCATTCACCACGAAGCGATTATGTACAATTTCCCGGCGAACGTAGATGGGCGCGCCAAAAGTTTCCAGAGCGATCTGGACCACGTCAATCGCGCGCACTACGCCGGCACAAAATCCGCGTGGTTTCAGCAAAAGGATGCGGCGGTCGGTGGCGTGAGTCGCGGGGTTCGGGGAAGGTTCTTTCGTAATCACAGTCACACCTAAGTATACCGTTCGAAGCGCGTCTCCGCTAGCGCAAATCGATCAAATTTGCACCAATTCTGCAGCATATATTTACGGCTTCGGAGAACTGGTTTGTGTCGCCTTCCAATGCGCTTTGGGCCGTGCCACTGCATACATTTGGATGGCGATTTGATTGAACAGTCCGCCGCGGTCATCCCCGATCTTGTAAAGATCAAAGTGAGTGCGGTCGGGAATGAAGGTGAAGTGCTCGTCTGCGTGCAATCCCTGGAATACCGCGTCCAGTTTGTGCGCGGCGCCATCCAGATAAAACGTGTCCGCCGTGCCGACGTACAGATGGACCTTGCCGCGAAGATCGTGGCCAATTGTCGGCCATTGCTGCGCCACGCGATACGCGATGTCGTAATGCTGCTGCCAATACGCCACCACCGCCGGATCCACATCGCCCGTGTAGTGATTGAACATGGGTTCCGGCCGACCGCCCTGACCTCGCGGAGAAAATACCCAATCGAACGAACGGATCTGGCCGCCGTAATGTCCCAGCACATCCTCCAGCTGCGTCAGTTCCTGGAAGGTCGCCATCACTTTTCCCTTGTCGCGAATGATTGGATACGGTGTGCCGTCCGGCTTGCGATAGGCATTCGCGTGTGCCGCGTAGAGATCGATCCCGGTGAAGTCATGAAAATCGCTTGGGTCCGGCGAGGTGGACCAGGTTCCGCCAAAAATTTTGGGATACGTCACCTGCAGCCATAACGTCGCCCAGCCGCCGGAGGAGTGCCCGTTCAGGAAGCGCCCACTCGGCTTGGCATCCATGCGGTACTCGCGTTCCAGCGCGGGAATCGCCTCCTGCGTCAGTGCCTGCCCCCACGGGCCATTGTTCACGGAGTCGGCAAATTCATGCGTGCCCCGCGGACTGCTTTCATCCAGCAGCACCCAGATCATGGGCGGCATCTCGTCCTCTGCCATTCGCTGGTACAGCATTGCCGCGGTGAATTTGTTGTACTCCATTGTGCCGCCAAAACCGTGCGTGAAGTACACCGTGGGATAGCGCTGCTTCGGATGATCGTTATATCCCGGAGGCAACAGCACCCAGGCGCGAATATGCATCGATCGTCCCCAGAACTGCGTCAGCGCCGGGCTCTCAAAATCGAACATCCTTGTCGAATCAGTGGCGCCCTGTTTTTCCGCGGCGGTCATCTTCGGCGATAACCAGTCCCGTGTCTTCGGCTCGATTGTCTTCGTTAACGTCAGCTGCGGCTCATCGCCCTGCCCCGCGGTCCAGTGCGCCAGCAATGTGGGAGCACTCTCGATATCCCCGGGCAGGCGCCCGTAGTACGCAAACTTATCGGCCGTGTCGAGTAGCGCTTGCACCACATAATCTCCGGCTGGCAACTTGGAAAAGCCCGCGGGAAACGCAATGTTGTCGGTGTCGATATCGACGGATTCGCCCGGCTTCCATCCACTCACATCCTTCGCGGCCATCGAAATGCTGGCGGGATGGAATTCACTCACCTGGACATCTTCCAGCTTGGTTCCCGGCTTAATCAACAGAAGCAGCCGCCCGGAAACAGGCGTCGTCTGCTGTGCGCCGAGCGTCACGCGAAAGAAGAGGTGTTGCGGTGAAGGGCTCGATACCTGCGCGAGACAGCCGATCGATATCGCGCCAAAAATGAAGGGGAGAAGGTTGAGCGACCGCAGTCGAAATGTCTTCATCGTGCGCGAGTGTACCAGACGAAAGCGAAATCTCAATCGCCTGTTTTCAGCGCCGACAGGATCGTTTGCGTAGCCCACATTGCCGGGCACACAGCGGGTCGCTGAAGCGACCTGATCCCTGGTCACTTTGCGCTGGTTTTCAGCATTTGCTCGGCGTGCTTCAGGCTGGTCTCGGTCACCTGAGCGCCGCTCAGCATGCGGGCAATTTCCTGGCGTCGCTGGTCCTTCGATAGCTGCCGGACCCCGGTTTTCGTGCGCCCGCTCTGCTCGTGTTTTTCGATCAGGAAATGCTGATCCGCGAAGGCGGCAATCTGTGGCAGGTGGGTGATGCACAAAATTTGCTGGCCTCGAGCCAATGTCTTCAGCTTCTGGCCGACTGCCTCGGCTGCGCTGCCGCCAATGCCAATATCAATCTCGTCAAATACCAGAGTGCGCGGCAATTGCGTTTTATGCCTGCCCTTCGCCGTGGAGTTCGCGCTCTCTTCCACGCTAACCTTCAACGCCAGCAGCACCCGCGACATCTCTCCGCCGGAAGCGATTTTGTCGAGCGGCTTCAGCGGCTCGCCAGGATTGGTCGCAATGCGATACTCCACCGTGTCCCAGCCATGGATACTCCACGCGGACTCTTCCCGCTGCGGCGCCACTGCAATTTGAAACTGCGCCTTCATCGCCAGCTGATTGATCTCTGCCTCCGCACGCTTCATCAGGCGCTTCGCCGCGGAACTTCTCTGCGTCGTCAACGCCTCGGCAGCGGCTTTATATCCTACAGCAGCCTTCTCTAATTCCGCTGCCAGGTCGGCCAGCAGCTGATCGCGATTTTCAATTTCATCCAGCTTGCCCTGTACCTGCTCTCCGTATGCGATTACTTCCGCCACGTTGGCTCCGTACTTGCGCTTCAGTCGATCGATCAACGCGAGCCGGTCTTCGATCTCCTCCAGCCGCTCCGGAGACGCTTGAATCTTTTCGGCGAATTCCCTTGCCTGCTCCGCCAAATCGCCGACAGTCGCGCGCGCGGCGATGAGCTGCTGCACTGCCTCTTCCCACCGCGTGTCATAGCGCAGCAATTCTTCCATCTGCTTCAGGCCGGCACGCAGCGCCACTTCCGCGGAGGTCGCCGACTCGTACAAAACATCGTGCGCACCCAGCGCTGCGGTATAGAGTTTTTCGGCATTCGCCAGCACGCGTTTTTCCGCCAGCAACGCTTCTTCTTCGCCCGGCTGCAACTGCGCCTGGTTGATTTCTTTCACCTGGAAGCGCCACAAATCCGCCATCCGCAAGCGATCCTGCTCGTCGGTTTGCATCGCCGCCAGCTTGCCGCGAAGTTGCGACCAGCGCGAAAACGCTTCGTGCACCGGCTCTTCCGATATCGCCGCACTGCGATCCAGCAGACTGCGCTGCTGTGCCTGATCGAACGCACCTAAAGAATCGCTCTGCGCGTGCACCAGCGCCAGCTCCGGCGCTAAAGCCTTCAACACACTGACAGTTGCGGGCTGATTGTTGACAAATACGCGGGCTTTTCCTGCGGTCGTGACTTCGCGGCGGAGAATGATTTCCTCTCCGGCTGCATCTAATCCATTGGCATCCAGAATGTCGAGCGCGCCCGGCGTCGCCTCAAACACACACGCGACCAAAGCACGCTCCGCTCCGTGACGAACAATTTCCGCGGAAGCTTTTTCTCCCAAAAGGAGCCCCAGCGCGTCTATCAGAATGGACTTGCCTGCGCCGGTTTCGCCGGTCAACAAATTCAGACCGGGTCCAAACGCAACGGTTACGTTATCAACGACGATGTAGTTTTCCGCGCGTAGTTCCAGCAGCATGGCACTCCGAACTCGAGAAGCTGTCGCATCAGCGTTTGATCGTCAGCAGGAGATGCGACGGCTTCGAGCGCAGCATACCATGAATCGATTTGCAATCGATTTACCGTGCCACGAACCTAGATCACAACTTGGAGCAATCGGAAAGGCCCAGTACACTCAAACTAGCTATGAACGCATTGTCCGCTCTACTTATCTTCATCTATCAGACCGCCGACGCGACGGATGCGACCCAGGCTGCGGCGCCGATCAGTGGCAGCGCCCTGACCGACATGTGGCATAACCTTGGCGGCGTCGCCATTGCTGTGCTCGTGATTCTGTTGATCGCCAGCCTGCAGTCGTGGAGCATTATCCTGGGAAAATGGTCGGCCTTTCGCAGAGCGGGCACGCAAAGCAAGCGATTCCTGCGAGCCTTTCAGAAGGCGGATCGTTTGCAGGATGTCGCCGCCGTCAGCGAACAGTTCAAGCCCAGCCCCCTGGTACAGGTGTTTGAAGACACCTATGAAGAGTACCGCCACCAGATGGAATCCTTCGGAGAAGTCCGTAACATCAAGGCGCTGGAACGCACCGCGCAGACCGCTGCCAGCGAAGCGCTCACGGTGATGGAAAATCGCATGACCTGGCTGGCCACCATCGGTAACGTGGCCACGTTCATCGGTCTTTTCGGAACCATCATGGGAATCGTCGATGCTTTCCACGGACTGGGAACATCCGGCGGTGCGACCCTGCGTGCGGTTGCGCCTGGCATTTCAGAAGCCCTGATCACCACCGCCGCCGGCATATTTGTCGCCGTACCTGCCGTCATGGGCTACAACCAGCTCACCAGCCGGCTGCGGGAATTAGGCGCACGCCTGGATGACTTTGGCCGCGAGCTGCTCAACACCATCGAAGAATTGAATGCGATGCCGGCACCAACGGCCGAGGAATACGCGCGTCAGCGGGAGGTACCGCGTGGCTTACACCGCTAAGAATGGCGCAACTCAAACCGCGTTGTCCGACATCAACATTACGCCGCTGGTGGATGTGGTGCTGGTACTGCTGGTTATTTTTATGATCACCGCGCCGGTGCTGCAGTCCGGCATCCAGGTCGCCGTTCCCCGCACCCGGACCGTCAAGCAAATTACGCAGCAGCGCACCGTGGTCACCATCGACAGTGAACAGCGCGTCTATCTCGACGACAAGCCGGTCAACGTGAACGATCTGCCGCAATTGCTATTACAGAAAGACGGCCACACTCCCGCGGCAAACCGGGTGATTTATCTGCGCGCCGATCAAAAAGTTCCCTTTGGCGCCTTCGCCTCCGTCATGGACGCGGTCAAGCAGGCGGGCATCACCAATATCAGTATTGTGACCCGGCCTATCGAATCCACTCCGGCTGGGCAATAAAAAACGATGCCATACATTCACGAGACATGGGACCTGCACGAACCGGTTGTCGGCTCATGGTTTGGTTCGTTCGCGCTGCATGCGGCGCTGGCAGTCGCCATCGTTTCGTCAACGATTTATTTAAGCAGGCTGCATGACAGTCGCTGGGGCCAGATCAGCTCCGGAGAAACCATCAGCGCCACACTGGTTTCCGCCGCCCCTTCCTTGCCGCTGCCGAATCCGCAACTGAACTCAGACTCGGTGCTGGCCACGCAGACGCCCAGCCCGGCTCCGCTGATTCCGGAGAAAGCTGCGCAGGCCGCACCCGACCTGACCGCGATTCCTATCCCGGCAAAGCCGAAGCACATCAAGACGATTGCCCCCAAGGCGACCCCCGCTCCGCCGAAATATGTTCAGCCGAAGCAACAAGAACATCGCGCCACCTATGGTGAGGCAGCCCCGTCGAGCATCCCAACTTCGATTCCAACCTCGATCGATAAAAGCGTGGTGGTGCAGAACGGCGACTTCGGTTCGCGATTCGGCTGGTACGTCGACGTGATCAAACGAACCGTGGCGCAAAACTGGTACAGCCAACTGGCTGATCCCAAAGCATCCATGGGGCACTCCGCGGTGGTCACTTTCGTGGTGCATCGCGACGGTTCCGTCAGCGACCCGCGCATCGCTCAGTCCAGCGGCGTGCCTTCGCTCGATCTGTCGGCAATTCAGGCGGTGGAGCGCGTGAATGCCTTCGGCCCGTTACCTGCCGGATACGCCGGAAATTCCGTTACCGTGGCCTATACCTTTACCTATGATCAAAGTACCCGGCCGTGATTTTCGTCGGAATGGCTCTACAAAGCAGGGATAATCGTTGGAAATACAGCAATTTACCAATTTCTGCGCTTGAAATGTATTTTTGCGCAGTCAAAATTGGATTTCATACGTCAAACGGAGTGCACAATGGAAGCTTCCCCGAGTTTTGCTACTAAGCAAGCCGTCCGCCTTCTCTTCGCCTGCCTTTTCCTGGCCACCACGTTCGCCTCGGCGCAGGACTGGGTTCGTACTGGCACCAATCTAGGTGCGCAGAAAATTCGCCTGGCAGCCGCAGACTTCAAGATGGTTGGTAATGATCCAGCCCTGAGCACCGCTCAACTCACCTTCAACCAGGTGTTGTTTTCCGATCTCAATAACGCCGGCATCTTCGACATGGTTTCCAAGAGCATGGCACCGGCTGTATCTCCTGGCTCTCCATCGGAAATCAACCTGACTCAGTGGAACTCGCCACCGGCCAACGCCGCCATGGTCGCGTTCGGCGCCATCGGAGTGCAGAACGGCCAGGTCATTGTGAGCGGCTGGCTCTTCGATGCCAAGAACACTCAATCTCCCCAGGTCCTCGGCCAACGTTACGCGGAAGCTTTAACACCGGACACGGCCCGTCACATCGCCCATGAGTTTGCGGATGCCATCATTGCGCGTCTCGGCGGCGGCATCAACGGAATCGCGGAAAGCAAGATCTATTACATCTCCGACCGCAGCGGCACGAAAGAGGTCTGGGAGATGGACTACGACGGAGCCAACCAGCACCAGATAACGCATCTCAGCTCCATCTGCCTGTCGCCGCGCATCTCGCCCGATGGTTCCCGGCTGGCATTTGATGAGTTGAATTCGCACGGCAGCAACATCCGTATCTATTCCATGAGCCTGCATCGCATGGTGAATTTCCCCATCCATGATGGAACGGATTACTCGCCCGCGTGGTCTCCCGACGGCAACAGCCTGGCCTTCTCATCGTCGCGCACCGGGGATCCGGAAATCTGGATCGCCTCCGCCAGTGGTTTCGGCCTGCGCCGCATCACCGCCTATCGCGGACCGGATGTCTCCCCAGTATTCAATCCAAAGACAGGAAATCAAATTGCATGGATCAGCGGCCGCACCGGATTGCCGCAGGTCTACACCATGGAATCCGATGGCACCAACGTGCAGCGCCTGACCGACGGCGGCTACGCCACGTCGCCGTCATGGCAACCCAACGGACAATTTCTCGCATTCGCCTGGGCGCGTCACTATGGCCCCGGAGCTCCCGGCGGACAGGACATCTACGTGATGGATATTGCCAGTCATCGTTGGGAACAATTGACGCATGATATCGGTCGCACAGATTTTCCCTCGTGGTCGCCCGATGGCCGCCACATTGTGTTTCAGCGCAACCTGCACGGGCATCGCGAAATCTGGACCATGTTGGCAGACGGTACTGGGCAGCAAGCCTTAACCACAGTCGGAAACAGTCAAATGCCGAACTGGAGCTGGAAGTAATCGAACCGGTGATTCGTAACACACAACAACCGGTTTATTCGTTCTACACTACTTAACGAAGGAAGGTCCTGAGGAGAATCCATGAAGAACTATAAGAAGAATTCTGCGCTAGCTATTGCGGCGCTTGCTGTTTTCCTGTTCACCACTGGCTGCCATCACAAAAAGGCCGAGGCACCGGAACCCCCGGCACCGCCAGCCGAAACAACCCCAGCTCCCACCGCGAATATTACGGTTACTCCGGACACGATCACTCCTGGACAAAGTGCGGCTCTCAACTGGACGACCACCAACGCGACTGATGTCTCAATTGATGGAATCGGCGCCGTTGAAACCAGCGGCACCAAGACCGTCAGCCCCACCGACACCACAACCTTCCACCTGGTTGCGCGCGGTGACGGCGGATCGACCGATGCCACAGCGACCTTAACCGTCAGCCAGGCAGCGCCACCGGCCGCTTCCTCCGGTGCTTTGACGGAGTCGGAGTTCGAGCAGAACGTCAAGCCAGTCTTCTTCGACTACGACGCTTACACCATTCGCTCCGACGCCCAGGCCACCATCACACAGGACGCGTCCTTCATTCAATCGCATCCCGGCGTGAAGATCCTGATCGCAGGATATTGTGACGATCGCGGATCGGCAGAGTATAACCTGGCGCTCGGCCAGAATCGCGCCAACGCCGCAAAGACTGCCTTAGTGCAGGCCGGCGTCGATGCCAGCCGAGTTCGCACCATCAGCTACGGCAAAGAAAAGCAGTTCTGCACAGAAGAGAATGAGTCTTGCTGGCAGCAAAATCGCCGCGCACAGTTCAGCCTGGATCAGTAGAGGTTGCCTGTCGCAGCAACAATGTCACACATCCGTTCGCGGATCATCAAAAGACGGCAGCACTTGCACGGATCATTCACCTGCAGGTGCTGCCGTGGATTTTGAAACACTCATCCTACTTGCCGTACACTTTTCTTGGAACCAGAATTCAGGCGTAATTTGCGCTTAGAGCGGGTGTCGCATGCGTAATTTTCTACGAGTTTCTGCACTTTCGGTTTGCGGTCTGCTGCTGGCCGCCGCCCCCAACGCATTTGCAGTCAACAAAGACATCATTGCGCTGCAGGCCCAGGTGCAACAACTGCAGGACATGATGATGAGCATGCAGCAGGCGAACGACGAGCGTTACGCCACCATGCACAACCTGTTGCAGCAGACTTCCGAAAGCGTCGGCAAAGTTGCCGCGCAAGTGGATTCCATGCAGAAGGCTGCGCAGGATCAGCAAGGTTCCCAGGGAAATTCACTGCAACAACTGTCCGGCCAGATGCAGTCCATGAATGATTCGCTCGATGAGCTGCGAGCTCGCCTGGACAAGCTGGACAAAGAGATCAATTCCTTCTCGTCAAACCAATCTTCTTTAGCTGCGGGTCAGTCCATGCCGTCCGGTCAACCGGGACAAGCCGCGCCAGCCAATGGCCAGCCCGGCGGAGATCAGCCGCAGGGTGCATCCGACCAGCCACCGGCCCCGCAGGCGCCTCCGCTCGATCAGCTCTATCAATCCGCAGCCAGCGATTACAACGCTGCGAAATATAACCTGTCCAGCCAGGAATTCGCAGACGTCATCAAGTTTTACCCGCAAAGCCAGCAGGCTGCCAACGCCCAGTTCTATATGGGCGAAATCGACTATCGCGCTGGAAACTACAAGAGCGCCATCGATAATTACTCCGCCGTGCTGTCGCAGTACGCCGGTAGTTCCAAGGCCCCCACCGCGCAGTTGCGCAAAGCGGAATCCGAGTTGGCCCTGGGACAGAAGGATGCCGGCATTCACGATTTGCGTGCTTTGATCCAGCGCTATCCGCAAACGCCAGAGGCGATGCAGGCACGCAGCAAGCTGAACGGCATGGGCGTTCACATCTACGCCAAGCCCACCGCTGGACATCCATAGGACTTCGTAGACTCAGGAAAGCACCTCAACTCACGTTCCACGCACCAGCTTTGTGAGGACTTCAGATTCTTATGACCAAGACCGACACTCCCTCTACCCATCCCGACGCCGACGAAAACAAGGGCGTTGTCGAAGATTCTTCCCCACGCCAACCTGGCAAGCCGCAAAAGTCTCAGGAGTCGATGACCGGACAACTCGGCCACCGCAATGCCGACGAGATGATCAACGGCAATGATTCCGACTTCCCCGAGCCCGGCGCCACACCGGAGCACAGCGGCGAACACAAATAGCATGCTCGCAACCTTGTGTCAGGCGTGGTATCACCCATGCACTCGGTGATGCTCCACATCCTGGTCGTTTTATTTCTGG
Organism: uncultured Acidobacteriota bacterium; assembly: GCA_963821145.1. Lineage (GTDB taxonomy): Bacteria > Acidobacteriota > Terriglobia > Terriglobales > Acidobacteriaceae > JAKAAZ01. The sequence goes on along the minus strand of CAWGCV010000015.1, from coordinate 20,358 downwards.
CAACAGTGATTCGATCGACATTTGGATTTGGCGAAGCTCTGTTCGCCGTGCCATTGCTTGCGCTGCGTATCCCTCTCACAGTTGCAGCTCCGCTGGCCGTGCTGGTTTCCATCACCATCGCCCTCGTCGTTGTCGCGCAGGATTGGCGGCACGTTCATCTGCCCAGCGTCGGCGGATTATTAGGGTCGACCGTTCTCGGCATCCCCGTTGGCCTGCTGTTACTCAAGGCGGGTAGACCCAACCTCGTGAAGGCCGCTCTCGCCATCATCCTGATCTGCTTCTCGGTGTATTGCCTGCGCGGACGAACGCTGTTGCGCCTGCAAAGTGACAGCAAGCGATGGCTGCTGGCCTGCGGATTTAGCGCCGGTGTACTTGGCGGCGCCTATGGAATGAATGGTCCGCCTCTGGTCCTCTACGGAGCCATGCGCGGCTGGACCGCACAGCAATTTCGAGCGACGCTGCAAGGCTATTTTCTACCGGCCAGCATTCTCGGCATCACGTCGTATTGGTTCGCAGGGCTCTGGACTTCCGTCGTGACGCACGATTATTTGTGGTCGCTACCTGTGGTTCTCCCAGCCATCTGGCTTGGTAAAGTCTTCAATCGCCGCCTCGAGGGCGAGCGTTTTCTCCGGTACGTTTACGTCGGCCTGGCCGTTGTCGGATGCGTTTTACTGGTGCAGGCCATCCATCGATAAATCGGCCACCCATAAATCGGCGGTGCGAGATAATAACGCATGGCCAGCTACCAACCGAATGAACGCACCCGAGTGACGCGGCTGCCGAAGCGCGCCGTCTACGATCAGGCGCAAGTGCATGCCATCCTCGATGAAGGATTTTTCTGCCACGTCGGCTTCACCGTCGACGAGCAGCCCTACGTCATTCCTACCGGCTATGTTCGCGCCGGCGAAAAACTCTACATCCACGGCTCGGCCGCAAGCCGCATGCTGCGCACGCTCGATCAAGGGATACAAGTATGCGTGACTGTCACGCTGGTCGACGGACTGGTGCTGGCGCGCTCCTCGTTTCATCACTCCGTCAACTACCGCTCTGTCGTCGTGTTAGGAACCGCACACCTGGTTCTCGATCGCGAGGAAAAGATTGACGCGCTCCGCCGCTTTACCAATCACATTGTCCCCGGCCGCTGGGACGAAGCACGAGTACCGACCGATCAGGAATTGAAAGCCACCAGCGTGCTGGTGCTGCCGATGGATGAAGTCTCCGCAAAAGTGCGCACCGGTCCCCCGATCGACGACGAAGAAGATTATCAGATCCCCATCTGGGCCGGCGTCGTTCCCGTTCACATGCGCGCGGGCGAGCCTATTCCTGACGATCGCATTTCGCCCGACGCGCCTGCCTTCGACCTCAAACGGCTGACAAGATTTTCCTAGCCATTTCGTCCGCCGAAAAAAAGAAGGTCAGCGAGGAATCGCTGGGGCTGGCAATCTTCCCGCTTCGATTCCTGCTGAACTTCAATGTCGCGACAGCGCCGGCGCGCTACTGCTTGTCGTAGATGCCCGTTCTCGTGTTCTGCTCCTTCATTGCAGAGGACGTGTTCGTCAGAGTCTTGCCATCATGCGAAACCGTCAGGGTGCCCTTGAAGATCGCTTTGTCGTTCATCTTCTCCACAAAGCTGAATGACCTGGCATTGATCTTGGTCGCTGCAATCGTCAAACCAGCAGGAACCGTAGGGCCGACCGGAGCTACATCTTTCCCGTCGAACGTCAGGTCAAGCTTGGCTTTGATTTCCGGAAGAATCCACGCAATCCCGTTCGGACCATTGGCCGCAAACTCCATGACGGGAGAGGTAGAGCTCTTCATTTTTTCGCTCTTCCACGTTCCCATCAGGCCGTTGCTGCCTGCAACGCGGGTCAGCACCTCGGTGTCGTCGAAAGTCTTTCCATTCGGGTTGGTACCCGTGGAAATGATGGTCATAGTTTTTCCGTCCCCGGAGATCTGAATCATGTTGGTTGCCAGCAACATGTCTTTTTGGCGATCTTCCGTGGACCACGTCGAAGGTCCAGTCTGTTTCCATGTAACGGTCGAATCGAACGGCGTCGTATAAGGACGTCCATCGGTCTTGAAGGTGTACGATCCAACCGCCGTCGTTTCCTTCATCGTGCCGTCCGCGGCGGTGGAATAGGTGACAGTATCGCCGGTTAAGTGACTCTTCGCCTGATTCAATTTCCAGGTGCCGACAAACGCGCTTTGCGCTTGTGCAAGGGTGCAGCAACAGAGAACGGCCAACACACAGCCGGATGCGATTCGAAGTTTCATTGTGGATGGTACCTCCCGGTATCGTCATCAATTCGGAGAATGATGCCAAACGTTGGGGTAGGTCGCGCGTCGATCCCGATCTGATCGCTGAGATTATATCCATCTGTGCAAATGCTGAAAAGGCGATTCTGTTCTGCCCGGCGTTTCTCCGTCGAATCGCGATCTGGTCCGCATTCACATGCTAGAGTCGATTTTGTGGCTAGAACTCCTGAACAAATGCATCAGCAACTCGGCCATGCGGAAGTCGTCAGCGGCCGTTGGTTGGTGAAGGCAATCCTGGCCGTCCTGGCACTTGCCGGCGTCGCGCTGTACTTCACCATTTGCCTTCTGTTTTATCAAGGCCAGTGGCAGTTCACTTTCTTCCCTCCGAACACAGCTCAGCCAAGCGTGGCCACCGTCGCTGCGAGCAGTGGACTTCCCATCACAGACGTTCGCTTCGACACCACGGAAGAAGGGATTGAGCGATTGGATGGTTGGTGGATTCCCTCCCCATCTTCAGCGACGGCACCGCTTTCGGATTTTGTGATTCTCTTCTGCCCCAATGGCCATACGGATTTGCCGGACAACGTCGAGGCTCTCGAGGCGTTTCACTCGCTCGGCGTCAATGTGTTCGCGTTCGATTATCAGGGCTTCGGCAACAGTCAGGCGGGCCATCCCTCGCAGCAAAAAGCCTACGCCAACGGTATCGCCGCGCTGAATTATCTGACCGGGCTTCGCCATATTCCAGCCGACCATATTGTTCTTTACGGCACTCGCCTTGGCGCCGCCGTCGCCGCGCACGTTGCACAGCATTCGTCCAACATTGCCGCCCTCATCCTCGAAGATCCCCAGCCTTCACTCACCCAGGAGGTCAAGCGCGAACAGCACATTCACCTGCTGCCCATGTGGCTGGTCTTTCAGGATCGGTTCGATGTTTCCGCGAATCTTCCTCTGCTGAAAATGCCGAAGCTCATTCTCTCCACGCCTGCCATGAGTACCTACGCCTCCGGCGTCTCGCAGGTATACAAAGACGCAAGTGCGCCCAAGCAGCAAGCGGCGATCACCGAGTCGAATCGACCAGTATATTCGCAGCCCGAATGGCGTGCGGCGGTCGGCAATTTTCTCAACTCCGTCACCAACCGGCTTTCCGATCAGGCGCGACCGGTCCGTACCCTAAAATAGCTTGAGGTTACATGTGTATGCAGATCGACACCGAAGAGCAGTTGGAAGACAAGTTGTCGCAGCCGTCGCCGGATGACGTCGCCGCCATGCGCGCACTGCAAGGCGACATCCTGGTTCTTGGTGTTGGCGGAAAAATGGGGCCAAGCCTCGCGCGCCTCATGCAGCGCTCCATCGACGCAGCCGGCGTCCAGAAAAAAATCATTGCGGTGGCGCGCTTTACAGATCCGGCCCTGCCTGCGGCACTGCAGGCGGATGGAATTGAAACCATCACCGCCGATCTGCTCGACGATGGCGCGCTCGACCGCTTGCCCGATGTTCCCAACGTCATTTTTATGGCGGCAAGAAAGTTCGGGACCACCGGTGCCGAAAATCTCAGCTGGGCGATGAACACGCAGCTCCCCGGCCTCGTCGCCAGCCGCTATCGCAACTCGCGCATCGTGTGCTTTTCCAGTGGCAATGTCTACCCGCTTCGCCCGCTGCATCTTGGCGGAGCGATCGAGGAAACGCCCGCCGATGCTCACGGAGAGTACGCCCAATCCGTACTCGGTCGCGAACGCGTTTTCGAATACGGTTCGCATCGCTGGGGCACGCCTGTCACCCTGCTCCGCCTGAACTATGCCGTCGACCTCCGCTATGGCGTGCTCTCGGATATCGGCACCGCCGTATTTCAACGCCAGCCGCTCGACATCCGCACACCGGCTCTGAATGCCATCTGGCAACGCGACGCCAATTCTGTCTGCTTTCGCACCTTCGAGTATTGCCAGTCGCCGCCGTTTATTTTGAATCTCACCGGCCCAGAAACTCTTAGCATTCGCTGGATCGCAGAAGAGTTCGGCAAACATTTTGGATGCGAGCCCATCTTTGCCGGCGAAGAATCCAACTCTGCCTACTTAAGCAACGCGGCGAAACAGCATCAACTCTTCGGCTATCCCACCGTGACTCCGAATCAAATGATTGCCTGGACCGCTCACTGGATTGCCGGCGGAAAAAGAAATCTGAACAAGCCCACACATTTTCAGACACGAGACGGAAAGTACTAATGACTCTGAGAGAGAAGTTGAAAAGCGGTCTCGTCATTCCCGCGCACCCGCTTGCCCTGACCAGTGGTCGCAAATTGGACGAGCGCCGTCAGCGCGCCCTCACGCGATACTATCGAGCCGCGGGAGCCGGTGGCGTCGCGGTCGGCGTACACACCACCCAATTCGCGATTCGCAGCGTTGGATTGCTGCAGCCGGTCCTCGAATTGGCAGCGGAAGAAGTTCGTGGCTCCGAAATAGTAAAGATCGCGGGCGTGGTCGGCCCCCTCGCCTCCGCAATCGCCGAAGCAGAGCTGGCCCGATCGCTCGGCTACGATGCCGCATTGCTCAGCATGGGCGGCCTGCAATCTCTCGCTCTCGACGAACAACTCGATCGCGCCAAAACCATTGCTGCCATCCTGCCCATCGTCGGCTTCTATCTGCAGCCGCTCGCGGGTGGACAGATTTTTCCCTACCGCTTCTGGCGCAAATTTGTCGAGATTGAAAATATTGTCGCGATCAAAATGGCTCCGTTCAACCGCTATCAGACCATCGATGTTATCCGCGCTGTGCTCGACGCGGGCCGAGAAAACGAGATTGCCCTGTACACCGGCAACGACGACAACATCCTGGTCGATCTGCTGACAGAATTTAATTTCGGCGGCAAAAGTGCTCGCATCGTCGGCGGATTGCTGGGTCACTGGGCTGTGTGGACCAAATCAGCGGTCGCGCATTTGGAGCTTGCGAAACAAGTGCGCGGACCCATCGCCGCCGACCACCTTAAGCTGGCCCAGCAGATTACTGATGCGAATGCCGCTTTTTTTGACGCGGCCAACACCTTCGCCGGCTGCATCGCTGGTATTCACGAGGTGCTGCGGCGTCAGGGATTGCTCGATGGCATCTGGTGCCTCGATCCGAAAGAATCAATGTCCCCGGGCCAGAGCGAAGAGATCGATCGCGTGTATCGCGCTTATCCGCAGTTGAACGACGATGCGTTTGTTGCTCAGCATCTCGACCAGTGGCTTCGATAACCATTTTCGCTGACACCGAAAGGAAATCCCGTTGCGAGTAGGCATCATCGGTACCGGCGCCATGTCGCACAAGCACGCGCAGGCCTATCGAAACATCGGTTATGAGCTGACGGTGTGCACCAATACATCCGCCGACAAAGGTCGCGCCTTCGCGGAAGCCACCGGTGCGGAATTCGTCGCGAACTTCGAAGAACTCATCCGTCATCCTCGCGTCGATGTCGTCGATATCTGTACGCTTCCCGGTTTCCGCCTGCCTGCCGTCGAACTTAGCGCAAAATCAAAGAAACATGTCATCGTCGAAAAGCCCATCGCCACCAACCTCGAAACAGCACGCAGGATGATGGAAGCCGCGCACAGTGCGGGCATCCAGCTTGGCGTCGTCAGTCAGCACCGCTTCGACGATTCAACACAATTCCTCAAGCAGGCGATCGCCGACGGACGCCTGGGAAAAATTATTCAGGCCGATGCGTACGTTAAGTGGTATCGCTCCGCGGAGTACTACAGTCGCCCCATCAAAGGCAGTTGGGCCGGTGAAGGCGGCGGCGCGCTCATCAATCAGGCGATCCATCAACTCGACGTGCTTTTGTATTTGATGGGCCCGCTCGATCGCGTGTCGGCTGCCTGGCAGTTGGGCGCGGCGCACCCGATCGAATCGGAAGACGTGGTGAATGCGCTGCTCACCTATAGGAGTGGCGCCACGGGAGTGCTGCAGGCTTCTACCGCACTGTGGCCCGGGTACCCGGAGCGAATTGAGATTCACGGTACCAAGGGATCTGCCATCGTCACCGGCGACAAGTTAACCCGATGGGACGTTCAGGACGACACCGGCGATCCCGCGCCCATCGACCACGCCATGGCCTCCGGTGCTTCCGATCCCATGGCGATATCAACCCTCACGCTCGAACGTCAATTTCTCGAATTCGGCGGCGCCTGCGCCAGCGGCCGCGCCCCGCTGGTTTCCGCCGTCGACGGATATCGCGCGCTCCAGGCCGTCATCAGCGTGTACGATTCATGTCGACAGGCGCGCGCCATCGCGATCGATCCCCTGCCGAACGAAATCGAACCGCGCGCGACCCGTATGAGGCCACGATGAAATCACGATCAATTACCGGACGCGATCCATCCACCGGCAACGTGCTCGAAGTTATCGTCGAGAACGGCCGCATTCGCGCCATCATTCCTAGCCCCATTGAAGAGGCTCCGTGGCTTTCTCCCGGCTTCATCGATCTGCAGGTGAATGGATACCTCGGCAGCGACGCCAATGCAGACGACGTCGATCCCGATGTCATCCTCGCTTTGACGAGAAAAATGCGCGCGCTGGGAGTCACGACATTTCTTCCCACCCTCATCACCGCCTCCGAAGAAAAAATCATTCGCGCGCTGCGAGCCATTGCGGATGCAAGACAAGCCGATCCGACGGTCGCCCATGCAATTCCCTTTGTGCACGTGGAAGGTCCTTTCATTTCGGCGAACGACGGTCCGCGCGGCGCCCATGACCGCGAACATGTGCGTCCGGCAAATCTCGCGGAGTTCGAACGTTGGCAGTCGGCATGCAATGGCCTTGTTGGCATGGTGACGGTTTCGCCCCACACGGACGATTCGCTCGCCTTCATTTCCGCGCTGGCCGACAAAGGAATCGTCGTCGCCATTGGACACAGCGATGCAACGCCGGAGCAAATTCATGCAGCTACAGATGCCGGCGCAACTCTCTCCACTCACCTCGGCAATGGACTGGGCAGTCCGCTGCCGCGTCACCCGAACCTGCTGTGGGCGCAGCTTGCGGAAGACCGTCTCGCCGCCACCTTCATCGCCGACGGCCATCATTTGCCCACCGACACGCTTAAGTCGATGTTGCGCGCTAAAGGAATCAGGCGCAGCATTCTTGTCTCCGATGTTGTGTCGCTGGGCGGGATGCCCATCGGTATGTATCAGGCGGACGTCGGTGGTGCGGTGGAGGTGACCGCAGATGGCCGCGTCATCAGCGGCTCCGGCGGTAGCTTTCTTGCCGGCGCGTATCGACCCTTGCCAGTCGGCATCGCGCATGCCGCTTCCATGGATGGCGTCTCTCTCGGCGGCGCCATCCAAATGGCGACGGAAAACCCTGGCCACTTTGTCGGTCGCAATGGAACCCTGCACATTGGAGCGCCGGCCGACCTTGTTCTCTTCGAATGGTTGCCGCAACAACCCGTCACCAGCGCGCTCGAAATACGAACCGTATACGTCGCAGGCGAAGAATTAAACTGACTTTTATTGCGCTGTCCAGCCGCCGTCGATCGGCAGCGATGCGCCGGTAATATTTGCCGCCGCAGAAGAACAAAGAAAGATCGCCAAGGAAGCGATATCTTCCACCGTCGTGAACTTCTCCGTGGGCTGTTTTTCTCGCAACAGCTCGCGTGTGGCCTCTTCGTTGGTGGCGCCACTCTGCCGGGCGCGATCGAAAATCTGTTGCTCCACCAGTTGCGTCAGCACAAATCCCGGGCAGATTGCGTTGCAGGTAATTCCTCGCGTGGCATTCTCCAGAGCAACCACTTTTGTCAGCCCCACCAAGCCGTGCTTGGCCGCCACATACGCCGCTTTATGGGTGGACGCGACAAGTCCGTGCGTGGAGGCAATGTTGATGATCCGGCCCCAACCGCGCTTCTGCATTGCCGGTAGCACGGCTCGAATGGTGTGAAAGGCAGCCGAAAGATTGATCGCGAGAATGGCGTCCCAGCGATCGGGAGGAAATTCTTCGACCGGAGCGACATGCTGCACGCCAGCATTGTTGATCAGGATGTCGACCGGCCCAAATCGTTTCTCTGCCGCATCCATCAGCGCGACGCATTGTTTCGGATCGGCCAGGTCTGCAGGATGAAACAGCGCTTCCGCCCCGAGCTGCTGCAAGCGAGTCACCAGCGCATCCGCTTCCTGCGCGGTCGCAATCCCATTAACGGCAATCCGGCACCCCGCGGCAGCAAAGGCCTCCGCCAACCCCAAACCAATTCCGGAGGTGGCCCCGGTTATCACTGCGGCATGATCGCGAAGCACGAGATACCCTCCAACGAAGCGTCGTCGATCCATATATTATCAATCGCTTCGCTGCAGAGGGCTCAGATCAGTTTCGTATCCGGTAGAGGATCCATCTGCTTGCCAGGCGGCAAGACATCTTTCCATGGGCGGTAGATGTACATGCCGATCAACAGAATGTGAATGCCGATGTAGGTCACATAGGTCGCCAAAAGAAACAGCGCGCCGCGGCTGGTAAATTCCATTCCGACAACCAGCAGCGCTCCCAGGATCAGAGTGATGGCGCCCAGGAGACGCATCGCTTTTCTTTCCCGCGGATGATCGCTGAGATGCGATGCGAGGCGCAGGTCCCACCCGCCCCAGATCAGTCCTTGCAGGCCTGCAAGTACAGCCAGCATCTGTATCGATCCCCACGGGCTCAGCCAGAAAAATAATCCCGCACCCATGGCCAGTGCCGCAAAAAATAAATAGAAATGCAGTTCGCGCCGATGGCCGTGATGCAGCGCCAGACCGCCAATGGCGTCGATGACACCGATCAACAACAGGCCGGCTGCGGTCAACAGGACCGCTACCACGGTGCCTGTTGCCTCAAACACAATGTTGGTCATGGTGGATCTCACCCAAAATAATGCGAGACCGAGCACAATCATCAAAATTCCTTGAGCAACCAAAACCGTGGTGTGGACTTTCGCTTCCCTGACCATACGCAGTCCCCCTTGTGGGTTTTCCTACCCGCGATGATACAGTTCGTCCCGCTTGAATGTAATTACGGGACACGGTGCGGAGCGAATTAATCCATACGCAACACCGGCCGGCATGAACGCCGCAAGCTTCCGACCTCGTTCTGCCCCGAATACAATCAGGTCGGCCTTGGTCGCGATCACCCGGCGAAGTATCGCTTCCACTGCCTCGCCATACACGCGATGCACCGTGACTTTACAGTCCGAGCCCTTCAACGCTTCCGCCAGCAGGGCTGTCTGCCCCTGCACTTCTTTGTCCAATGAATTTCCGGGAACATCATTGATTTCGTCAATGGCATGAACCAGCTGTACGTGCGCATGCAGCGCGCGTGCCAGGGAAGCCGCGTAGAGCAACGCAGCCTCAGACGGATGCTGCAGCACGGTCGCGTACACAATTGTCTGCAGGGCAGGGTTGGTGCAGCCAATGTTCGCGCAGCTTGGCCCCACCGTCAGCACCGGGCAAGACACTTTTCGCAAAATCGCTTCCGCCGTCGACCCCAGGATCAGCCGCTCCAGACCGTGCGCCCCGTGTGTGCCGGTCACCAGCAAACTTGGCTTCTCCTGCTGCACCAGCGTTTCCAGCGCATCGGCGACTGGACCTTCAGACAGGATCGCTCGGGCCTGAATTCCCCGGCGGCGCAGCTGGTTGGTCAGCTGCTCCAGGTCTTCTGCCATCGCCTGCCCGATTTCGGGCGCGGCAAATACTGCCAGCGGTTCCGGCGGAGAGGCATTTCCAGCGCTCACCACATGGGTCAGCAGTAATTCCTTACCGTAAAGATTCACAAGATTTTCGGCATAGGAGAGTGCTGCGATGGAAGATCTGGAAAAGTCAGTCGCGACCAGAACTTTCTCAAATGCAGCAATCGATTTTTTGGGTTCAATTGCTAAGCCTGCATGCATGGACTGTGCCATAAGCTACCTCCCTCGACGGAGTGTCCCTCATATAAGGCTGAACCGTGGCATGCCCTGCGGGCGGTGACGGCAAGTACATGTGCAGGTGATAAGGATCACGTTTTATGTGAAAATGGCGCCGTCTACGAGTGCCATCACACGATCGAATCTTCCCGTTCGCGGGCGACGGTGGCAAGCCAGCTCATGCAACGTGGAATGCGGCAGACTCTAGACGGTTTCAAACTCCACAGCCACGGGATCTTTGATTAATTGCGAAGCATCGCGCAGGCCGCGCTTGTTTGCAGAGTGGCTATAGCGCGATGCCGGCGCGCCTTCCAGCAATTTTGCGACTACATCAGCCGCCGTGTACGTGGATTGCCCCGCAGGAAGGAACAAATGCACGTTGCACAGGTCATCGCCGGCGGTCACAATTCCCGGCTCGGTTCGACTTCCATTTCGCACCTGCGGATAGCCAATATTGGCCAGCAGCGCGTTGCAAAGACACTTTCTTCCCGCCGCATCGTCCGCGCTACCGCCCTTGGCCACATAAAGGCTCGCCGGCTCTGCCGCACAGCGATATCCGATGGTTCCTTCGGGAGTTCGATAGGGCTCATGTAAAAATCCAAGATCGCAGATGCGTGGCCTTGCAATGTAGACTTCCGGCTCAGAACCAGTGCCTGCCAGGCGCGCCACTTTGAAAGGAAATCTCGTGGGCGAAGCCAGTGGATCGGTAAAGACATTCGCCTCACCCGCGATCGCTTTCTGCAATAGCGCTCGCTTGTAATCCTCCCGCAGTCCCGATTCTTCAGAGAACTCAAATGCGGTTCCTACCTGAACTCCCGCCGCTCCCTGCGCCAACGCCTCACGCAATTTTTCAGGATGCCCGTAACCGCCGGCCAACCAGAACGGCACTCCAAGTTCGCAAAGTTTTGCGATATCGATTGCGTCGCGCTCGCCATATATTGGCTCGCCCTCATCTGACAATTGCATCTTTCCCCGTGGCGGAGCATTGTGGCCGCCTGCAGTCTTCATCTCCACCACCAGCCCGTCGACTCGGCCGTTGGCCTTCTTCACCATCGTGGTCGCAAGCGTGTTAGAAGACACAATGGCGAAAAAGTTCGGCCGCGCGAGTGGACCGAGTTCACACTCCATGTAATCCCGCGGATTGAAGTGCGCCGTCGTATCGTCGCCTTCCAGTGCGCCCGTCACATGAATCGTGTACTCCGCCGCTTTGTGGTCGACGTATCCATCCAGCAGGCCGGGAATCTTCAGCGGAATGCCGGCACCCATAATGACCGTTCCAACTCCCGCCAGCATGGCACCATAAATCGTCGAAAGATGGGCTGTCTGAATTTTTTCAAGATAGTTGATCCCGACAGGATGCTTGTGTCCTTCGCGCGCCAGGAACACTTCAACAAAATTGCTGACAATGTCCAGCTCAATCAAGGCACGCGGATTGTCTTTTGCATGGCGAGGCACGGGCAGATACGGTGTCCGCTCACCCTTGCCGCCTGCGATGTAATACTGCTGCCAAATCCGCTCGGCCATCGCGGAAAACGGAAATGCATCCAAACCGCGGCGCATATGGCCACCCGGATCGCCATCCTGCAATCGCCGCGCAAGAATTTGATCGAGGGCCGTTCCGGAAACAACGCCAAGTTGTCCGAGACGAGAGACGGCGTTCGCCAGGCGCCAATTCGACACGCCTGCGCCCATGCCGCCTTGAATGATCAGGGGAGATAGATTCATCGCGAGTCCATTCTTGCACTCCGCGCATCGCGAACGTGTTTTACTTTTGTAATCTTCAACACCATGGTTTCCGCATCGACAACATCGCTTTCCGCTTGTCTCCAAGCAAACACCTTCGGATAAAACCTGCGATGTGATCTTCATCACTGCAGGCCCTCGATTGAATCGTTACCGTTGGGGGATAGGAAAGAAATCCCGCGGCCTCCCTTCATCAACCCAGGCTGCACGGTCCAAATCTGCAGGCGCAAACTTAGCAGGCGACGGCATGAAAAAAATCGTGATCATTGGCGGAGGGATTACCGGGCTGGCCACCGCTTATTATCTGCAGCAATATGCCAGCGCCGCGATCGACACCACGTTGATTGAGAGCTCACCCCGGCTTGGCGGAAAAATTCTGTCGGCCCGTCAGGATGGCTTTACGGTCGAATGTGGACCCGATTCCTTCATCACACAAAAACCCGCAGCGATCACACTTTGTCGCGATCTTGGTCTCGCAGATCAGCTCATCGGTTCCAGCATCGGCAAACCAACCTATGTCTGGAATCGGGGCGATCTGCATCCCATTCCAGAAGGCATGATGCTCATGGCCCCCACCATGATGCTTCCCTTCTTGCGTTCGCGGCTCATCTCCTGGCGCGGGAAATTGCGCATGGGCATGGAGCTGCTGATTCCCCGCCGTGAAGAATCCGGCGACGAAAGTCTGGCCAGTTTTACCCGCCGTCGTCTGGGTGCCGAAGCGCTGGAAAAGATTGCCGCTCCTTTAATGGCGGGAATTTTCGCCGCTGATCCAGAAAAACTCGGCCTGCAAAGCACCTTCCCCATGTTTCTGGAGATGGAAAAACAGTATGGCAGCCTGCTCCGCGGAATCCTCAAGAGAAACCGCGCTAAGGTTCGCAATCCTGTTCCCGCAGCTTCCGAACCTAAGCCCTCCCCCATGTTCATGACCTTGAAAGGTGGCTTACAGCAGCTCGTCGATGCGCTCGTCTCTCGCCTCAAGCTGGAAACAATTCTGCTCGATCGCAAAGTCGTATGCGTCAATCGCGTGCTCGACCGCTACCAGATCGATATGAACGATGGCACGCGTCTTTGGGCCGACGAAATCGTCTTTGCCACCCCGGCAGACGTCACCGCCGAACTGGTGCGCGGCCTGGATTCTGTGCTCGCGTTCAAACTGCGCGCCATTCACTACGTCTCCACCGCCACGGTTTCACTCGCGTTCAAGCGCAGCGATTTGAAAACGCCGCTGCATGGTACCGGCTTTCTGGTCCCGCACTCCGCCAGGCGCAGGATCACGGCTTGCTCCTGGTCGTCACAGAAGTTTTCTCATCGTGCGCCCGAAGATTGCGAATTGATTCGTGTCTTCATCGGCGGAGCCCGCGCAGAATTTCTGGCGGAGCAGGATGACGCTGCCCTGATTCAAATCGCGCGCGAAGAACTGTCCACCATCATGGGTATCGACGCTGAGCCAGTACTCGCCAAGGCCTATCGCTGGTCGAAAGCAAACCCGCAGTATGATGTCGGCCACGGCACTCGCATCGCAGAAATTGAACGCATCGCCGCCTGGCATCCTGGTTTGCATCTCGCCGGTGCAGCCTACCATGGCGCCGGAATTCCAGATTGCATTTCCAGCGGAATGAAAACAGCCAGCGCCATTGCCAACAGACTCACGAATCCCGAGCCGGTGGACGAACCTGCACCTCTCGCCGCTTCCGTTCCTTGCAAGGAGAAGATGACGTATGACATCCGTCGATATTCGAACGCTCGTTACCAATACAGCCCGGCCTTCCCATCGGCCCTCGGCCCACGACTACTCAAAGAATCCCATGCTGGTCTATTGGGAGATGACGCAGGCCTGCGCCCTGGCCTGTCGCCACTGTCGCGCCGAGGCCGTTTCTGATCCTCACCCGGATCAGTTGACCAACGCGGAGAGCAAGGATCTGCTGCGCCAGATTGCCGCCTTCGACAAACCGCATCTCATCCTGACCGGCGGCGATCCGCTGAAGCGCGCCGACATTTTCGAGCTGATTGATGAAGCCCGCGGCCTTGGCCTCACCGTCTCCATCACCCCTAGCGCCACTCCCGAGCTGACCCGCGAGGTGCTGGAGAAGTTGAAAGTCCACGGCATCGACAGCCTTGGCCTCAGCCTCGATGGCTCCACTGCCGCGCGTCATGAAGCCGTTCGTGGCGTTCCCGGCTGTTTTGACTGGACCATCCGCGCCATGAAGGATGCCGGCGAATTAGGATTTCCGATCCAGGTGAACACCCTGGTCTCCGAGGAAACTGCGGACGATCTGCCCGCCATTTTTGAGCTGCTGAAATCCATGAAGGTGATGCGCTGGAGTCTTTTCTTCCTGATCGCCGTCGGCCGCGGCAAAACGCTACAGCCCGTTTCGCCCGAGCATGGCGAAGAGCTGATGCGCTGGATTTACGATCTCTCCCGCACTGCGCCCTTTCAAGTTAAAACCACCGAAGCTCCGTCGTATCGCCGCATTGCGTTAACCGAGATGCGTCGCGAAGGAATGTCCGCGCAGGAAATCGAACGCACGCCGGTCTATCGTGGATTTGGCATTCGCGACGGCCACGGCATCATGTTCGTCTCAAACCAGGGCGATGTGTATCCCGCCGGCTTTCTGCCTCTCGCCGTCGGCAGCATCCGCAACGATAGCCTGGCAAATATCTATCGCAACTCGCCCATTTTTCGCGGCCTGCATGCGCCCAGCCAGTTCAAGGGCAAGTGTGGATATTGCGAATACTCCGCTCTCTGCGGCGGCTCCCGTGCCCGCGCCTTCGCCTACACCGGCGATCCGCTCGCCAGCGACCCCTTTTGCCCCTACGAGCCCAAAGCCCAACCCCCCGCCTCCCCCAGCGCGTAGGATTGGAATTGGATATTTAAAATTTGAGTGCCCCACATCTCGCCTTTGAGATGTGTGATGGAATATCTTGACACCCCACAGCTCCGCAGCAAGGGGTTCGGAGCGAGCGATGCAATCACAGTGAACCCAGCTCTACGTATTCTTCCCCGCGATCGGCAGATGGAAATCGCTCATCTGTCCCACCGGAAGAATCATGCGCAGCGAGTTCAAGATCGACAACAAATCGATCACCTCCTGCGCAATCGCACCCTGAATCGGGGTCAAATATCCGAGTGACGCAGCGCACATGCCTGCCAGGCTCAGCAGCATTCCGCCCACCGCGCTGGTCAGCGCAATTCGGCGCATGCGGCGGCCTATATGCATCAGCTCATCCACTCCCGCCAGAGACGACTGCAGAATCACCGCTCCCGCCGCCTCCGTCGTAATATCGCTGTTCACGCCCAGTGCCACGCCCGCGGTTGCCGCCATCATGGCAGGCGCGTCGTTGATGCCATCGCCCAGATACAGCGTGGGCGACATCGCCGTCATGCGCCGTACAATCCCCAGCTTCTGCTCCGGGCTCATGCCGCCGTAGACACTCTTCAACCCCATGGTGCTGGCAAATTGTTCCACCTCCGCCGGCCGATCGCCGGAGAGCAACACAATCTCCTCAATGGCGTGCTTCGGACCCAGGTGCGCAAGAAACGGCTGGCTCTCGCCGCGCGGCTCATCCAGAAATCGAAGCAGCCCCGCCAGCTCTCCATCGCGCAGCAGCACGCACTCCAGCCCCGGCACGGTTGGCGGCAACCGGCTCGCCAGCGTTTCATCAATCCGTCCGCGACCCGTCAACGTCCACTCGTGCGTGTGAATCTGTCCTGTCAATCCTGTGCCCGGCGCTTCGGAAACTTCTCCCGCGCTGATCAGCGAGAATCTGTGCACGATCAGCGGCATCGAGCACCGCCTTCGCCAGCGGGTGTTTCGAGTACCGCTCCAGGCTGGCCGCAAATTGCAACAACGTCTCCCGCGGGATCGAGCTCAACGGAATCACTTCCGTCAAACTTGGTTCGCCGTAGGTCAGCGTCCCCGTCTTATCGACAATCAAAATTTTGCAGGAATCCAGTTTCTCCAGAATGGAGGGATCTTTAATCACGATGCCGTATCGTGCACCTACAGAAATTGCGCCGATAATCGCCACTGGAATCGCAATCAGCAACGGGCACGGCGTCGCAATCACCAGCACCGCCAGAAAGCGCTCCGCATGTCCACTGAAAAACCAGCTTGCTGCCGCGATCAAGACAGCGAGCGGCGTGTACCAGGAACCAATGCGATCGCCTAGTCGCCGAATCGCCGGACGATCTTCCTCCGAAGCATGCAGCACTTCGACGATCTTGGCATAGCGCGAATCCTTCGCGATTTTTGTTGCACTGATCGTCAGTGCGGAATTTCCATTGATCGCTCCGGACAGCACCGTTGTCCCCGGCGCCTTCTCCATCAAGTAGGGCTCCCCGGTCAGGTAGGACTCATCCATGCTGCCCAGTCCATCCATCACAATTCCATCCACAGGGCACAGTTCGTGCGGATACAACATGACCAGATCGCCGACGGCAATTTCTCCACTCGGCACATCCACGACCACACGATTTGCGTTGACCCTGTGCGCGACTTCCGGCATGCGTTTCGCCAACGCACCCAGCACCGACGACGCACGCCGGGTTGCATACGTCTCCAGTGTTTGTCCTCCGGAAAGCATCAGGATCACAATCGCCGCGACCCAATACTCATGCAGGATGAGAGCGGTCACGATGGAAATGGCGGCCAGCAGATCGACGCTGAAATTGCCCCGCGCCATCTCTCCGATCAGCTCAAACAGTATGGGCAGGCACGACCCGAGAATTCCCACCAGCAGAAGCGTGTCTACCGTGGCCGAGGAAGAATGCGCGACGAATTTTGCTATGAACGCTGCCGCCATTGCAACGGAAGTGAGGATGAGGACGACGGTCTGCCAATGGATCGAATCAAACCATTTGGCTGAAGCGGTGGTCACGCGCATCAATGAGACCCCTCAATGGCTTGTTTGGCGCCGGCGAAGCGAAGCTTTGAAAGTTTTACGCAGCCTCCAGTTATATCTTTCAACGTCACCACACGCAGTGATGCACGTCACTCCAGAGGCCTAGAATCGCTGTTCTTTTCGTTGATTTTTGGCGCATACTGGAAGGGAGTCTTGAAGTTGATTTGCAGGAGATTTTCAGTGCAGAAAAATTCTGTTGGAGTTCGCGTTGCCATCGCCACCGTCGTCATTGTTGGCACCATCTTGTACCTGGCCGTGACCGGCGTTCGTGCCAACAAAAGCTATTACGTCACCATTCAGGAATTGCAATCCATGGGCAACCGCGCCTACTCACGCCATCTGCGTGTCGCCGGCAATGTCGAACCCGGTTCGATTCAACGCGACGGTGCGCACGCCCAGTTTGTTCTGGTTGAGCAGGGCCGCAAGCTTACGGTCAATTACACCGGCGGCGATCCTCCGCCCGACACGTTTAAGGACAACGCGCAGGCGCTCGCCGTCGGCATGTACGGTCGCGATGGCGTCTTTCACGCCTCCCAGATTCAGGCTAAGTGCGCATCCAAGTATGCTCCTGCAAAGCCGGGCGAAAAGCCAACCCAATCCGCGTCTATGGCACAGCCCCAGTGAGTCTCCCAGGATCGCTTCGGCCGCGTGGGTTCTGTAGTAGACTTTCGGAAACTATTCGGACAGTCGTAAAAAGTTTGTAGTAGATAGCAGCACGACGCACAGCAGGCTCTGGCTCTCGCTATGAAAAAAACTCTGTTGATCGGATTACCGCTGGCACTGGTTCTGTTGTCCGTCGGCTTATATCAGGCGATTTGGGTGGCGCCCACCGAAGCCACCATGGGCGAGATCCAGCGCATCTTCTACTACCATTTTCCTTCCGCCATCATGGCGCTGTTGTTTCCCTACATCAACTTCATCGCCTCGCTGGTTTTTCTTTCGACCAGGAATTCCAATCCGCTGCGCGCCCAAAAGGCCGACGCACTTGCTCTCGCCTCCGCGGAAATGACGCTGATCTTTTGTAGCATCGGGCTTGCCACCGGCATGTTGTGGGCACGGCCCGTGTGGGGTATCTGGTGGACATGGGATGAACGCCTCACCAGCTTCCTGATGTTGTGGCTTATCTATGTCAGTTACCTGCTGCTGCGCCGCTTTACCGCCGGCGGACAGACGCAAACCCTCGCCGCGGTATTGTCGATCTTCGCAGCCATCGATGTTCCCATCGTCTATATGTCGATTCGCTGGTGGCGCACGCAGCATCCCTCGCCGGTCATCGGCGGCGGCGCCAACTCTGGCCTCGATCCCAGCATGTGGCCCGCAGTCTGGTGGAATCTGGCTGGCTGGTTTGTGTGGGGTGTGATGCTGGTAACACTGCGCTATAAGCTGGAACGGAAACGGCAGATAGCGCACGAAGCATCAGTCATGCAGGCCCTCGCGACCAATTAGGTCAACGGACGCGCGAATCTCCCGATCGGAACGGCAATTTCCTGCCGAAGCGCAGGCACATGTTCCTCTGCATCCAGCGCGTTCGGATGATTCCATCCACGCCACGATTTGCTTCTTCGCCACGCCCATCAGCAGCGGCAACGCGGCCGTCACTTCCGCAGACATTTCCAAGCCCCACGCGGTACTCGCCGGTTCGACACCAAGCAAAATCACTTCGCGCGGCGCATTCCCTAAAAGTTGGATCGCCACCAGCAAGTCTGACAACCCCATCAGATGGACGCTTCTTCCGACCGGCAGTTGATACAGACTGTCCCCTTCATATCGAGCGACAGTTCCCGGTGTCAGCTGCATTGCGACCGCATCCAGCACCAGCAGGTAGTCCACGCTTTCCAGCGAGTGTGTCAACTCCAGGCCCAGAGTTCCGCCTTCAATCCATCTCAGATCGATTCCGCGAGCTTCGCATTCCGCCGCCAATTCTTGGCTCTGCGACTCCAGCGCTAGCAGCAAGTGCAGGCCCACTCCATCATCGCCGTGCATCAGGTTTCCCAGCGCCAGCACGGCAATCGTCTTTGTAGGGTTCACGCTAGCGATCGGCAGCATCGGCCTTCTTCTCCTGTTCCAGCAGATCCAGGCTGGTCTCTTCCAGCAACTCGCTGCTTACCGATTTGTTGCCGGTAAAGATGCTGTCCATCAAGCCGTCGCGCTCGTGCATCGCCGTCAGGATCGCGCTATAGAGGTGGTGAACCAGAAAGGCCCAGAAAGCAAACATCAGGAAGAAATGAATCGACCGCAGTGTCTGGATGCTCACGACTTGTGGAATCCATCCCACCAGCGTGTTCAGAACCGGCGCCTTCAGCTGCGCGTTGTACATCACCAGGCCGGTCAAACCTTCCACCGCGCAAAGAATGTAGATCAGCGCGTACACCGGTGCGGCCAGCATGTTGTGGCCTATCGTCAACGGCGGCGAATAGCGCAGCAACGCATAATAGCGAATCGTCTCTTTCAGGTTCTTGCGTTGCGTCCCGGTCAGCGGCAGAAATGCTCGCCAGCGCGCAAACTGATTGCCGGCAAAAAACCAATACGCACGAAGCAATAACGCCGCCAGAAAAATAAATCCCGCGGTCAGATGGATGGCGCGCATCGTTCCCATCACATATGCACCGCTGCCGTGGGCAATCAGGTATGGACTATGGATGTAATAGCCGGTGACAGACAAGATTGCGATGCTGAAAAACAGTGCCCAGTGGACCAGCCGCACCGGCAGTTCCCACACGTAGTAGCGCACAATCCGCTTCTCATTCTGCGCAGCGTTCGCAATCGTAGTTGCCACGGTTCCTCCTTACACGCAGGTCAGAATGTCGTGCGCCAGTTCCACTTCGGCCGCGTCGACGACATGCACCGCGCAGGCCAGGCAGGGATCGAACGAATGCACCGTCCTCAGAATTTCCAGCGGCTGCTCCGGATTGACCAGTGGAGTATTCAGCAGCGACGCCTCATAGGCGCCTCGCACTCCATTCGCGTCGCGCGGACCTGCAAGCCACGTGGTCGGCGCAATCACCTGGTAATTCTTGATTTTGCGATCTTCAATCTCCACCCAGTGTCCCAGCGAACCTCGCGGCGCCTCATGCAACCCGGCTCCCTGCGCCTGCTTCGGCCAGGACTCCGGATCCCACATGTCGCCATTGTGAATGCGCAATTCTCCGCGATTCATGTTTGCATCCAGCTCATCAATCCAGCCCGACAACTTCGCGGCCAGAACTTTCGACTCAAGCCCGCGGGCTGCTACCCGCCCCAGCGTGGAATAAAGGGCTTGAGGCTGCAGTTTGGCGGCCTGGAGGGCCCCGTCAACTGCGGACTTAACATCAGGTTGGCCGGCGGCATAATTCACCAGCATGCGCGCCAACGGTCCCACTTCCACCGCTGTGTTGTTATAGCGCGGCGATTTCAACCAGGAATATTTCGCTTCCACATCCAGAAATTCGTACGGAGGCTGTGGGCCTGCATACTTCGGATGGGTCTGTCCCTGCGACGGATGCAGCGATGTTCCGCTCGCCCCGTCATACTCATACCAGGAACGCGCCACGTTCTCTGTGATCTGCGCCGGATCCACCGGATGCACGGTCG
>CAWGCV010000014.1:0-14234 GCA_963821145.1 uncultured Acidobacteriota bacterium | reverse complement strand
CGGGCCTTTGTTGTTTGGCGATGCTTACGTTCGACAAACCCTACCGGGCTGCGATCAGGACGGGACCGTCGCTGTCGTGCAGCTTGCCTACTTCCACAGGAATTCTTTTCTCGAGATTGGAAACAGGGAGACGGATGCTCATCGCGGCCGATTCGCATTGGACAGCCCGCATAAAATACTGTCCACCGCGCCGGTCAAAGTTCAAGTCGCATCCCTTCGACGCGCTGCCGGCCTCAAACCCGAGAGTGATCATCACGACCTGGCCCTGGCGGTCCAGAATCTCAATGGCGCCGTTTTTTGCCCGAGCGATGGAGTAGGTACCTGCCGGGAACTGCTTGTTTGCGACTGTAAAGTCGAAGGGCACGGTGGCCCGGACTTGCGCCGATTGCGTTTGCGCCGAGGCGCTGCCAATGCCGAGGGTGGTTGCGAGTGCCAGAAAAGCTATAACATTCATCCGTTTCATGATCGTGTCTCCCTTTGAGGTTGTGTGCGCCGGTTTTTGCTGTTCCTAACCGCCACGTTGAGGCGACATTAGGCTTGGGCCACATCAATCGCAATGCATGGAAGGTGGATTGAAAATTGAAGATAGGTCAAAAAAAAGTCAATGACTAAGTGGCGAATGCACTAGAGGTTGCACGCGTTTCGGCGGAAGGAATAGAATCCGCGCAATGCCGCGCCACGCTGGTCGGGCGGCCGCCATGAGGCAACAGGGTTGGCAGAGTCGGCTCAATTCCCGCAGCAGCGAGTGCGGTTCGGCGCTTACGAAGTTGATCTTCAGGCAAGAGAACTGTGGAAGGCGGGGCGAAGACGCAAGCTCACCGGCCAGCCGTTTTCCGTTCTGGCAATTTTGCTGGAGCGGCCGGGCGAAGTGGTCAGCCGTGAAGAATTGCAAAAGCGCCTATGGCCGGACACATTTGTCGATGTTGATCACAACCTGAACACAGCCATTAACAAGATTCGCGAAGCTCTGAACGACTCCAAAGAGCGCCCGCAATTTATTGAGACGCTCTCCCGTCGCGGCTATCGATTCATCGCTAAGGTGGAAAGCGTCCAGTCCGCATCGCCGCCGGTTCCTGACGGAGTGGAATCTGCATCCAGCGACGCGACCGAAAACGGTGCGATCGCCACACCGATGCAAGAGATTGCCGCAGCACTGCCGGTGACTGACGCTGAGACCGCGTGGGTACAGACTTCCCACCCGCCACTTCCCAGGAAATGGCGCGTCGCTGGGTGGTCGGCGCTTGCGATTGCGGCTTTGGTCATCGCGTATCTTCTGCGACCGGCTATGCCGGCTCCGCAGGTGACAGGTACCAGCCAACTGACGCGGGATGGCGTACCCAAACTTTACGTGCTACGAGGGCAGCCCCCTGCCCTGCTGACGGATGGATCCAGGATTTACTTTACGGAGCCTGGGCCGGTTCGGAGCACGTTGATGCAGATTTCAACCGACGGCGGCGAGGCAGTCCCGATCCATCTTCCCTTCGATTCGTTTCCATACGCTGCGAGCCTGGTTCCCGACCGGCCGGAGTTGCTGGTTACGGGCGGCCCCTCCGTTTCGCAGGGCACGGCATTGTGGAGAGTACCGGTTCCGGCTGGCCAGCCGAGGCGGATCGGCAGCGTATTTGCAAACGACGCAACCCTGTCTCCTGACGGCACGACCCTCTATTACACTTTCGGGCGAGCCATTTTTCGTGCGAACCCCGATGGGAGCGACCAGCGGAAGATTTTGGCGGTGGACGGAGACCCATATTGGATACGGGTTTCACCCGACGGGAAAGTGCTGCGCTTCAGCGTGGCTCGCGGAGACTTCGATACAAATTCATTGTGGGAGGCGCATCCGGACGGCACTCACGCGAGGCAGTTGCTTGCCGGCTGGAACAGTTGGAAGAACGATTGCTGCGGAAATTGGACTAGCGATGGGAAGTATTTTCTCTTTGAGTCCACACGCGATGGAGTGGCGAATCTGTGGGCCACGCGCGAGACCGGCGACCTGTGGCGAAAGACCAGCCGCGAGCCGGTGCGACTGACACTCGGCGAAATGAGCTCCCAGGCTCCGTTGCCGAACAGGGAGGGAACGAAAGTCTTTTTCATTGGGGCGACGAGTCACGGCGAGGTAGTGCGGTACGACGCAAAAACTCAAACATTCACGCCGTATCTTCCAGGACTTTCGGCGGAGGGTCTGGCGTTTTCGCAGGACGGGAAAAAGCTAGCCTACGTCACCTATCCCGAGGGCATTCTATGGGTGAGCGCGGTGGATGGCAGTGAGCGACGGCAGTTAAGCTTTCTGCCGATGCAGGTGGCTTTGCCACGCTGGTCTCCCGACGGAACACGGATTGTATTTACCAGCCGCACGCCGGGAAAGCCGTGGCAAATTTATGTGGTGACGGCTGAAGGAGGAAATCCCGAGCAACTCACATCGGGGGATTCCGACAATATGGACGCGGTCTGGTCGGCGGACGGAAATTCTTTGGTCTTCTCTGGGGAGCCCTATCGCCTGCGTGAATCGAAGGAGCCGGGGATCCATATTCTGAATCTGAAGACGCACCAGGTGACGGACATGCCGGGATCAGAGAGGCTGTTTTCTCCGCGCTCGTCGCCAGATGGGCATACTCTGCTGGCCATGGGCGTCTTCTTTGACAAGTTAGAGTTGTATGATTTCGCGGAGCGGAAGTGGCAAGACTTGGTGAAGATGCCGGCGGTGTCCTATCCCGGATGGTCGCGTGACGGGAAGTGCATCTATTTCGCCACCGCATTCAATGCGACAATGCCCGTTTACCAGATTTGCCTGAACGACAAGAAGCTCGAACGCATAGTCGATCTGTCAAAGGCAGGTCCTCTGGCCGAAGGGTCGTTGGGAGGGTGGACGGGTCTCGCACCAGATGACTCCATCCTGGCCACGCGCGATATCGGAATCCAGGAAATTTACGCCCTCGACACGCATTTTCCTAAGTGACTTCGAAAAATCCTGATTACCTTTGCTATTTGAGATGATTCCTCCGAGCTTCATCCTGGCAACAGGGAGACCGCGATCAACGAAAGGAAATCGATGATTAATCACATGATTCTTACGGTGAGCGATGTGGAGCGATCGCTCGAGTTTTATGAGGCGGCGCTGAAGCCGCTGAAGATCCAATACTTTCTGCCGTACAAGGGGAAGGACGGTCATCCGGACCTGTGGGGATTTGGGGATGGCAAGCGCGCGTACTTCTGGCTGAAGCGGGGGAAGGCCGATCCGGCGGCAATTCATTGGGGCTTCGACGCGGAGAGCAACGCGAACGTCGATGAGTTCTACAAGGCGGCAATGGCGGCCGGCGCGCGAGACAATATTTCTCCGCGGGCGCGGCTGGAATATTATCCCGGATATTATGCCGCCGATGTATTGGACCCGGACGGATATTCCTTCGAGGTTGTGTATAAAAGCTGAGGAGGGAAGCGCGCATCCGCGACCCAGGCACTTGATGTTGACCTCGATGGCACTGGTAGAATGCAGCGCATGATGCGTCCTAGGAATGTACTGTATTTCGTCATCCTTCTTGGCCTCTGCATGTTCACGTTTGCGCAACGGCCTACTGGGCCAAAGGAGTCGGTTATGCCTCATCATGCTCGCGGAACATTCGAAGTGAAAATTCAACCGCTGCCTGCTCCCGACATGGAGGGCGTCGCGCGTTTTTCTATCGACAAGACCCTCCACGGCGATTTAGAAGCGACCACTAAGGGGGAGATGTTTACCGCGGGCAATCCGCAGGCAGGCGCTGCCGGGTATGTCGCGATTGAAACGGTGAGCGGAACGCTGGCCGGCAAGAGCGGCAGCTTCGTTCTGCAGCATTTTGCCACGATGAGCGCGAGCGGCCCCGACATGACGGTGAAGGTCACACCCGGCTCAGGCACCGGGGAACTGAAGGGCATCTCGGGGACATTCACTATTACCATTGCAGACGGAAAGCACAGTTACGATCTGGAGTACGAGCTGCCATAACGAAAGCCGGAAACAACTCCGGGGTTTACCTGCGACCGCAGCCAGTTATTGGTACGGCGATACATCCAGCTTCATGGTGTAGGCGACCGGTTGGCCATCTTTGATTGCGGGAATGAATTTCCAGTTCTTCGTCGCGTTCATCAATGCGGGGTCTTCTTTGGGAAGCAGCAGTTCTGCCGAGTGCACCTTGCCCGCCTGATCAATGACGAGCTGCAGTGTCTCCTGGGATCGGGCCAGCGACTGCTGCGATGGAGACAGCGGTGGCCGCCACAGCAGAATCGCGACCGGAACCGAGTCGACCGCCAGCTGATTGGACGAGAATGCCAGAGGGTGGGACGCCTTGACGTAGCCTGAGGCTCCATTGAATTGCACCTCCCGTTCGGGAGCGGATGCAAAGGCCCTGAGGAGGTGATAGACGACCGGCGTTTCGTGCCAGTGTTGCGGCAGTTTCGCCGATGCGACGACGGCCACCTGCGAATCGATGCCTTTGGCACGGGCTGCCAGGATGGCCGCTTGTATGCGAGCAGCGTCGGCAGGCGGCCACGCCTCGTCCAACTCCGCCCAGGCCTGCTGTGGCCGGCCGCTGTAGAGATAGGCCCAAATCATCTCCAGAACCTTGACCTTCGTCTTGCGCAGCTGAGCCCATTCCGATGGCGGGACCGAGCCGAATGCGAGTCGCCCGTCGCTGTTGCGGAAGCTGGACAGCTGCTGCGCGGTCAGTTGCGTGCGCAAGGTTGCGATCTGCCGATCATATTGCGGCTGGTAGTGAGCGCTGAAATCCGTCAATTTGCCGTGTTCGAAGCTGAGCACAAGGGTCGGGGCAGAGTCGTACACTGCGTAGGCCAGCCCATCGAAGCCGTCGACCGCGGCGGCATCCGTCGTCCATATCGCGACTCTATTGTTGAAATCCGCATCGACGGCGCGGTACGAGTCTCCTCCCGTAATGGTTTTCAGGAGTCGCGGGTTCTTGTGGAGCGAATAGATCAGGTAGGTTGACTGCCAGTCGTGATCCGCCTTGCGCACCTGAAATGCAACCACCGGCACTCCCAGACCCAGATCCGCGCCGAGCACGTCGATATCCACCTGCGGGGTGTTGGCCACTGCCACCAACTGCTCGTTGTTCCAACTCAGGATTGCCTCGCAAGTCCGCGTTGCAAAGGCTCCGCTCTGGCCAGGGCCTACCCGTACGGTGACCCCCGTGGGAAACTGCGTTTCGAAGTGGCCATTGCCGTTGTTGCAGACGGCCTCCTGTGCCCGGGTTGGGCCAGCGATGCCGACGAGGCAAAACAGAATCGCGAGTAACGCACGCCGATCGGTCATGCGGGTACTGCCAAAAATTGCCGCAGTGCTCTGGACCTCAGTCGCGTGGCGTGAACGGCGGACTGCGTGGCTTCTACGATTGGATTGCACGCTGCCCGTATACACCCAATGGGGTGGCATTGTCGATCAATAGCGAGAGATGGCACGATCGCGGCGGTTTTGGGGGATGCCACATTTCTGCAGAGATCGACAAACAATTTTGCTGTGTTGATTCCTGAAATGGGAGGAGAAGAGAGGTGTGTGCCGAATTGATTTTCGGCGTGGACGGAGCGCGTTTCTTCCATTGAATTTCAGTGGCTGCGAGCGCAACTCTAGACCAGACAAGCAAGGGCTGAACATGCTGATGCCTTTGCCAGTGTGCATAGAGAGTGAGCAAGCAGATGGCAACCTCCCCCGGCTCCAGGATTCCGCAAAGTTCCGTACGAATTCCGTTGAGCGTGTTGCCGGCGCTCGAATGGGTGCCGCTGCCGTCCCCGGTAAAACAACCGCGTGGGACGGCGGCGACGGCATCGATGGCAATCGCAGCGACGCAGGCGAGCACGCTGTCCGCAGCCACCCAACGTGAACGGGTTTTGCTGGAGAACATGCCGCTGGTGCGGATGGTGGCGTACCGCCTGCTGGAGCGGCTGCCGCAGCAAGTCGAGCTGGACGACCTGGTGAGCGCGGGCGTGGTGGGGCTGATTGACGCCTACAACAAATTTGATCCGAGTAAAGAAGTTCTGTTTCGCAGTTATGCGGCGGTGCGGATACGGGGAGCCATCCTGGATAGTTTGCGCGGGATGGATTGGGCACCGCGAGAGATCCGCCGCAAGGCACGCGAAATGGAAGAAGCGACGCAGCGCCTGACCCAGCGCCTGGGGAGGAAACCGCAGCAGAGTGAAGTTGCGGCCGAACTGGGAATGGTGTTTGCGTCGTTTCAGAAATTGCTGGTGACGGTGAAGGGCCTGGAGATTGGCAGCCTGCAGTCACCGCACAGCGACAGCTCGACGGAGGAAGAGTTGGTCTACGTCGAGGCCAATCCAGAAGACGATCCACTGCATCAGTGCATGCGCAGCGAGAGGTCGGCGAAATTGTCGGCGGTGGTGGCGGAGTTGCCGGAGCGGGAGCAGCGAGTATTGCAGATGTATTACGTGGAAGAGATGACGCTGAAAGAAATTGGCCTGGTGCTGGGGCTGGTGGAGTCGCGAGTCTCGCAGATTCGCACGGCGGTGCTGGAAGTTTTGCGAGTACGACTAGGGTGTGATGCGATCTGGCAACACGCGTGATTGGCATCACCGCCAAGGATATTTCTCAGGGAACATCGTTCAATACAGTCCGTGGAGAAGTTCAATCCAGGAGTGAACGACGATGCCCACTAGTAAATTTCTGGCCAATCCTGAGGTAGAGGAGGCCACTGTGTACTCCGCGCTGCGCAGCCGAGGCGTTTCGCGGCGGCGATTTCTGCAGTTCTGCTCTGTGATGACGGCAACGCTTGCGTTGCCGGACATTTATATGGCGCGGGTGGCCGATGCGCTGGAGACCAAAGCCAGGCCGGTGATGGTGTGGCTGGAATTCCAGGATTGCGCGGGAAATTCTGAATCGATGTTGCGGTCGTCCTCTCCGGACATTGCCGCGTTTGTTCTGGACCTGGTGTCGTTGAATTATCACGAAGTGTTGATGGCGGGCTCCGGCAAATATGCCGAGAAGGCCCTGCAGGACAGCATCAGCCAATACAAAGGGAAATATCTGGTGGTGGTGGAAGGCGCGATCCCCCAGGGAGATGGCGGCGTGTACTGCACCATCGGCGGACGCACGGCGCTGAGCATTGTGCAGGAAGTCTGCAAGGATGCGGCGGCGGTGATTGCGGTGGGCGCGTGCGCGTGGGACGGCGGCCTGGTGGCTGCCAGTCCGAACCCGACCGGCGCGACCGGATTGCAGGCGGTGCTGCCGGGAACAACCGTAGTGAATCTCGGCGGATGTCCGCACAATCCCGCGAATACCGCTGCGGTGTTGACGCACTATATTACATTCGGCCAGCTGCCCGCACTCGACCAGTACAATCGCCCGCTGTTTGCCTATGGGCGCCTGATCCACGACCAATGCGAACGCCGTGCCCATTATGATGCCGGCGAGTTTGTCGAGGAATGGGGCGATGATGGCAGCCGCAAGGGATATTGCCTATACAAGATGGGATGCAAGGGGCCGGAGTCGACCTATAACTGTCCGACAGTTCGATGGAACAGTGCGACCAGCTGGCCGGTGAAGGCCGGACATGGCTGCATTGGCTGTGCCGCGCCGCGATTCTGGGATACTCGTTCGCCGTTCTATCGGCGCCTGCCCAGCGTTCCGGGCTTTGGCGTCGACGTGCCGATTGGTGAAATTGGCGCCGTGATGCTGGGTGCGGTCGCGATCGGCAGCGCTGCCCACGGCATCTCGCGCGCGGTTCGATTCCACAACGAGCCCAGCGAGCATAACACTTCTGCAGATCCTGAATCCAGCACACCGCCCAACGGGACGCCAAGCCCGAATGAAAAGGAGAATTAAATATGGCACGCGTCGTCATTGATCCGGTCACACGAATTGAAGGGCATCTGCGGATTGAGGCAGAGATGCAGGGCGGAAAAGTCTCCGATGCGTGGAGCTCCGGAACGATGTTTCGCGGCATTGAGATTATCTTGCGTGATCGCGATCCGCGAGAAGCCTGGATCTGGGCGCAGCGGATATGCGGCGTATGCACGACCGTGCACGCTATGGCTTCCGTGCGTGCGGTAGAAAATGCGCTGGGCGTCGAGGTGCCGGACAATGCGCGCCTGTTGCGCAACATTATTGCGTCGTCGCAGAATGTGCAGGACCACGTCATCCACTTCTATCACCTGCATGCGCTGGACTGGGTGGATGTGACGGGCGCGCTGAAAGCCGATCCGGCGAAGACATCACAGATTGCGCAGTCGATTTCTGACTGGCCGAAGTCGAGCACAACGTATTTCAAAAGCGTGCAGGATCGGGTGAAGGGACTGGTTGCGAGTCGGCAGCTGAGCATTTTTACCAGCGGCTACTGGGGACACCCGGATTATCGCCTGCCGCCTGAAGTGGATTTGCTGGCGGTGGCGCATTACCTTGAAGCGCTGGAATTTCAGCGGGAATATATTCGTCTGCACGCGGTGCTGGGTGGAAAAAACCCGCACCTGCAGACATTTCTTGTAGGCGGCATGGCGACCTCGATGGATCCGAACGAACCGCAGGCAGTGTTGAATCCGGAGCGGATCGATCTGTTGCGGAAGCTGGCTGCGATGGGCGAGACGTTCGTCAACCAGGTGTACATCCCCGACCTTCTGGCGATCGCTTCGTATTATCCGGATTGGTTCCAGCGCGGCGAGGGCCTGGGAAATTTCATGACTTACGGGGATTATCCCGCGGGAAGTTTGAAGACCGTCGCGAGTTATGGATTTAAGCGTGGCATGATTCTCAACCGCGATTTGTCGACCGTGCATCCGGTGGATCCGGCACAGATCACAGAGAACGTGGCGCGTTCCTGGTATGAGTATGACGGGGCGAGCGGAACATCGCTGCATCCGTCGCAGGGACAGACCCATCCGAAGTATGCAGGCCCACAGCCTCCGTACGAATTTCTGGATGTTGAAGCGAAATATTCCTGGTTGAAATCGCCGCGCTATAACAACACAGCGGTGGAAGTGGGACCGTTGGCGCGCATGCTGGTGAATTATGCCGCCGGCCAACCTGATGTTAAGTCCGCAGTTGACGGGGCCCTCCAGGCCGCCAAACTGCAGCCTCAAGCCCTTTATTCCACGCTGGGGCGGGTAGCAGCCCGCGGGCTTGAGTCGAAAGTTCTGGCCGCGAAGTTGTCGGGCTGGATTGATGAGCTGGATGCAAACATGAATCGCGGAGAATTGCGCATTCACAATGGCGACATGTGGGATCCGGAGTCCTGGCCGAAGCAGGCGCAGGGAGCCGGGTTGCATGAGGCGCCGCGAGGTTCGCTGGGACACTGGGTGGAGATTGAAGATCGCAAAATCAAGAATTACCAGGTGATTGCGCCGACCACGTGGCTTGCAGGTCCGCGCGACGCGAATGGAGTGCGAGGCGCCTATGAGGCGTCGCTGCTGAATACTCCACTGGTCAATCCGGAGCAGCCGCTGGAAATTCTGAGGACGGTGCATTCGTTCGATCCCTGCCTGGCCTGCGCGGTGCATGTCGTCGACGCGGCCGAAGTGGAACTGGCGCACGACATTCTGACCTGCGTGTAAGGAGGAACCGTGGCAACTACGATTGCGAACGCTGCGCAGAATGAGAAGCGGATTGTGCGCTACTACGTGTGGGAACTGCCGGTGCGGCTGGTCCACTGGGCACTGTTTTTCAGCATCGCAATCTTGTCTGTCACCGGCTATTACATCCATAGTCCATACCTGATTGCCCACGGCAGCGGTGCATATGTGATGGGAACGATGCGCGCCATCCATCTGACCGCGGGATTTATTTTTCTGGCGGCGTTATTGCTTCGTGCGTATTGGTTTTTTGCCGGCAATCAGTTTGCGCGCTGGCGAGCATTTCTGCCGCTGACCGGGACGCAACGCAAGAACCTGAAAGAGACGATTCGCTATTATGCGTTGCTGCGCTATTCGCCGCCGTTGACGATAGGCCACAACATGCTGGCCGCACCGGTGTACGCGCTGATCTACATTCTTTGCGCGGTGGAAGGTTTGACCGGCCTGGTGATGTACAACGCGCAGCTGAAGGCGCCGGTTCTGAACACGCTGGTGGGATGGATTCCACAAGTCGTGAGCATCCAGACACTGCGGTCGATTCATTTCTTCCTGATGTTTGCTTTCTGGGCCTTTCTGGTTCACCACCTCTATAGCGCGATCCTGACGGCGATGCACGAGCGCGACGGCTTGATGGACAGCATCTTTACCGGCAACAAATCGGTAAGCAGCGAGTTGCTGGAAGAGACCAGCCTGGATCTGCTGGAACAGGAGAAGAAGGCCGATGCTGCCGATCGCTAGCGTGAACCCTACAAAGACGATTGCCGTGCTGGCGCTGGGAAACCTGATGCACGGCGATGATGGAGTGGGCCTGCACTTGCTGCTAGCGCTGGAGTCGCAGAGCCAAGAATTGGCGGCGGAATGCGAAGCTCGCGGAATCGATCTGAGATGGATTGAAGGCGGAACTCTGGGCCTGGAGTTGACACACTCGCTGGAAAGCGTGGACTACCTGCTGGTGCTGGATGCGGTCGCAATGCAGCTGACACCGGGAACTGTCGCTCGATATGAAGGGGACAGTCTGTATCAACTGCCGGTCGGAAGAAGCGTCCATCTGATGGGGTTGTCAGACTTGCTGGTGGCGATCCAACTTTTAGGGAATGCGCCGCGCGAAGTGATTTTGCTTGGTGTCGAACCGGCGAGTACCGCGTGGGGCTTGGAAATGTCTGCGGAAGTAACGGCCGCGTTGCCGCTGCTGATGGGCGTTGCGAAGAAGCAAATCGTGGCGTGGATGGAATCATCCGAACGCGCTGGATGCAGCGGAACATGTGCCTGCGCTTCGGCAGGAAATTGCCGTTCCGATCGGGAGATTCGCGCGTCCGTTGACCTAATTGGTCGCGAGGGCCTGCATGACTGATGCTTCGTGCGCTATCTGCCGTTTCCGTTCCAGCTTATAGCGCAGTGTTACCAGCATCACACCCCACACAAACCAGCCAGCCAGATTCCACCAGACTGCGGGCCACATGCTGGGATCGAGGCCAGAGTTGGCGCCGCCGCCGATGACCGGCGAGGGATGCTGCGTGCGCCACCAGCGAATCGACATATAGACGATGGGAACATCGATGGCTGCGAAGATCGACAATACCGCGGCGAGGGTTTGCGTCTGTCCGCCGGCGGTAAAGCGGCGCAGCAGCAGGTAACTGACGTAGATAAGCCACAACATCAGGAAGCTGGTGAGGCGTTCATCCCATGTCCACCAGATACCCCACACGGGCCGTGCCCACAACATGCCGGTGGCAAGCCCGATGCTGCAAAAGATCAGCGTCATTTCCGCGGAGGCGAGAGCGAGTGCGTCGGCCTTTTGGGCGCGCAGCGGATTGGAATTCCTGGTCGAAAGAAAAACCAGCGAGGCGATGAAGTTGATGTAGGGAAACAACAGCGCCATGATGGCGGAAGGAAAATGGTAGTAGAAGATGCGCTGGATCTCGCCCATGGTGGCTTCGGTGGGCGCCACCCAAATGGCCTGATATAAGCCGACGGACAACAGAACCAGTGCCAGCGGTAATCCGATCAACAGAGTTTTTTTCATAGCGAGAGCCAGAGCCTGCTGTGCGTCGTGCTGCTATCTACTACAAACTTTTTACGACTGTCCGAATAGTTTCCGAAAGTCTACTACAGAACCCACGCGGCCGAAGCGATCCTGGGAGACTCACTGGGGCTGTGCCATAGACGCGGATTGGGTTGGCTTTTCGCCCGGCTTTGCAGGAGCATACTTGGATGCGCACTTAGCCTGAATCTGGGTGGCGTGAAAGACGCCATCGCGACCGTACATGCCGACGGCGAGCGCCTGCGCGTTGTCCTTAAACGTGTCGGGCGGAGGATCGCCGCCGGTGTAATTGACCGTAAGCTTGCGGCCCTGCTCAACCAGAACAAACTGGGCGTGCGCACCGTCGCGCTGAATCGAACCGGGTTCGACATTGCCGGCGACACGCAGATGGCGTGAGTAGGCGCGGTTGCCCATGGATTGCAATTCCTGAATGGTGACGTAATAGCTTTTGTTGGCACGAACGCCGGTCACGGCCAGGTACAAGATGGTGCCAACAATGACGACGGTGGCGATGGCAACGCGAACTCCAACAGAATTTTTCTGCACTGAAAATCTCCTGCAAATCAACTTCAAGACTACCTTCCAGTATGCGCCAAAAATCAACGAAAAGAACAGCGATTCTAGGCCTCTGGAGTGACGTGCATCACTGCGTGTGGTGACGTTGAAAGATATAACTGGAGGCTGCGTAAAACTTTCAAAGCTTCGCTTCGCCGGCGCCAAACAAGCCATTGAGGGGTCTCATTGATGCGCGTGACCACCGCTTCAGCCAAATGGTTTGATTCGATCCATTGGCAGACCGTCGTCCTCATCCTCACTTCCGTTGCAATGGCGGCAGCGTTCATAGCAAAATTCGTCGCGCATTCTTCCTCGGCCACGGTAGACACGCTTCTGCTGGTGGGAATTCTCGGGTCGTGCCTGCCCATACTGTTTGAGCTGATCGGAGAGATGGCGCGGGGCAATTTCAGCGTCGATCTGCTGGCCGCCATTTCCATCGTGACCGCTCTCATCCTGCATGAGTATTGGGTCGCGGCGATTGTGATCCTGATGCTTTCCGGAGGACAAACACTGGAGACGTATGCAACCCGGCGTGCGTCGTCGGTGCTGGGTGCGTTGGCGAAACGCATGCCGGAAGTCGCGCACAGGGTCAACGCAAATCGTGTGGTCGTGGATGTGCCGAGTGGAGAAATTGCCGTCGGCGATCTGGTCATGTTGTATCCGCACGAACTGTGCCCGGTGGATGGAATTGTGATGGATGGCCTGGGCAGCATGGATGAGTCCTACCTGACCGGCGAGCCCTACTTGATGGAGAAGGCGCCGGGGACAACGGTGCTGTCCGGAGCGATCAATGGAAATTCCGCGCTGACGATCAGTGCAACAAAAATTGCGAAGGATTCGCGCTATGCCAAGATCGTCGAAGTGCTGCATGCGTCGGAGGAAGATCGTCCGGCGATTCGGCGACTAGGCGATCGCATTGGTTCCTGGTACACGCCGCTCGCTGTCTTGATCGCGGCAGCAAGCTGGTTTTTCAGTGGACATGCGGAGCGCTTTCTCGCGGTGCTGGTGATTGCGACGCCGTGCCCGCTGCTGATTGCGATTCCAGTGGCGATTATCGGCGCAATTTCTGTAGGCGCGCGATATGGCATCGTGATTAAAGATCCCTCCATTTTAGAGAAGCTGGATTCCTGCAAAATCTTGATCGTCGATAAGACGGGGACGCTCACCTACGGCGAGCCGAGTTTGACGGAAGTCATTTCGCTGAGCTCGATCCCGCAGGAAACCTTGCTGCAGTTCGCCGCCAGCCTGGAGCGGTACTCGAAACATCCGCTGGCGAAGGCGGTGCTCGATGCCGCTGATCGTGCACAGATCTCGCTGATCAGCGCGGGAGAAGTTTCCGAAGCACCCGGCACAGGATTGACGGGACAGATTCACACTCACGAGTGGACGCTGACCGGTCGCGGACGGATTGATGAAACGCTGGCGAGCCGGTTGCCGCCGACCGTACCGGGACTGGAGTGCGTGCTGCTGCGCGATGGAGAACTGGCGGGGCTGCTTCGATTTCTGGATGAGCCGCGCGGCGAGAGCCAGCCGTTCCTTGCGCACCTGGGTCCGAAGCACGCCATTGAGGAGATCGTGCTGCTCTCCGGCGATCGCCCGGCGGAGGTGGAACAATTTGCCAGCACCATGGGCTTGAAGAGTGTCTACGGCGGCATGAGCCCGGAGCAGAAGCTGGGGATTGTGCGGCGCATGACGGCGATGTCGCCCACACTGTATCTGGGCGATGGCATCAACGACGCGCCTGCCATGATGGCGGCAACCGCGGGCGTGGCACTGGGCGTGAACAGCGATATTACGACGGAGGCGGCGGGAGCGGTGATTCTGCAGTCGTCTCTGGCGGGAGTGGATGAGCTGATGCATATAGGCCGCCGCATGCGCCGAATTGCGCTGACCAGCGCGGTGGGCGGAATGCTGCTGAGCCTGGCAGGCATGTGCGCTGCGTCACTCGGATATTTGACCCCGATTCAGGGTGCGATCGCGCAGGAGGTGATCGATTTGTTTTCGATCCTGAACTCGCTGCGCATGATTCTTCCGGTGGGACAGATGAGCGATTTCCATCTGCCGATCGCGGGGAAGAATA
>CAWGCV010000013.1:0-6030 GCA_963821145.1 uncultured Acidobacteriota bacterium | reverse complement strand
AGCGCTGTAGCGCGGCAGGTCGTAGGCTTGTACTGTATGCCGCGTTCGAGTCCGATGACATTGTCGTTTCCGCCGTTTGAGGGAATGATCCGCAAGATCATTTTGGTCACGCTTGCGATTTACTTTTGCTTGCTGTTATTGCGCTGGATCGCTCCAGGAATCGCGGTGGATATTTTTGCCGTAGGCGCTCTCACGCCGGTGATGGTGCTGCACGGAGCCATCTGGCAACTGATCACCTACAGCTTTTTGAGCGGCGGAATTTTCCAGGTTGCGTTCGACATGTTGTCATTGTGGTTTATCGGTTCCTACCTGGAGACCACATATGGAACCCGTTGGCTGACGGAGATTTATTTTTTCTCGGTGGTGGGGGCCGGGCTGACGACGATTGCCGTTGCGTATACGCACGTCTTTCACATGTCGCCGGTACAGACGACGTACGGCGCGCTGGGCGGCATCTTCGGTCTGCTGGCTGCGTGGGCAGTTCTGATGGGCGATCAGAAATTCCTGCTGTTCCCGCTGCCGATTTCAATTCGCGCAAAATACCTGGTCATCATCTTCATTCTGATTGCGCTGGCGAGCGTGTTTGAGGGACCGAATGGGTTTCTCTCGCTGGCATCTCTAGGCGGCGCGCTGTTTGGATACATCTATCTCAAGGTGGCTCCGCGGCGTGGCTACGCGCATGCGGCGACGGAGCGGGCCTTCTCGTTTCGCAATGGGTACTATCGCTGGAAGCGGCGGCGGGCGGCGCGGAAGTTTGAAGTGTACATGCGCAAGCACGACCGCAATGTGAAGTTCGATGGACAGGGTCGGTACATTGATCCTGATGGCGAAAAAGACCCCACCGACAAGCGTTGGATGAATTGAATCCCTGAATACAACTAGACGGCGACGGTGAAGGTGTCGCCGCTGCGCTCGACGGCGCGATAGAGGGTATCGCGCTCCACTGGAATGCGTCCGGCTTCCGTGATCAGGCGGACCAGGTCGGCGCGGCGCATGCCCTGCGGCGTTTCCGCGCCGGCATCGTGATAAATCTTCTCCTCGATCACGGTTCCGTCAATATCGTCCGCACCAAAGCGCAAAGCAATCTGAGCAATCTTCGCGGTCATCATCTGCCAGTAGGCTTTAATGTGGCCGAAGTTATCGAGCATCAGGCGTCCGACAGCGATCTGGCGAATATCCGTCATCCCGCTGGTGCGGGGCAAATGATCGAGCGCCGTGTTGTCGGGATGAAATGCCAGCGGAATAAAGGTCTGGAAGCCGCCGGTCTCATCCTGCAGCTCGCGCAGACGCAGCAGGTGATCGACGCGGTCTTCGTCGTTTTCAACATGCCCGTAGAGCATGGTGGCGTTGGAACGCATGCCGAGCTGGTGCGCGATGCGCGCCGTCTCCAGCCACTCTCCGCCGTCAATTTTGTGATCGCAGATGATATGGCGGACTCGATCGGCAAAGATCTCTGCGCCGCCTCCTGGCATTGAATCCACGCCGGAGGCTTTCAACTTCTCGATGGTCTCGCGGATGCTTAGCTTCGAGCGCTTCGCCAGGTAGGCAATCTCCACCATGGTGAAGGCCTTGATGTGAACCTTGGGAAAGCGCTGCTTCAGCCCGCTGATCAGGTCGAGGAAATATTCAAGGTGCAGATCCGGATGAAGGCCGCCGACCAGGTGAAATTCTGTTACGGCTTCGGAATAGCCTTCGGCGGCACGTTGCCACGCTTCTTCCAATGCCATCGTATAGGCACCGGGTGCATCCTTCTTTCGTCCGAACGCACACAGCCGGCAAGCGGCAACACATACGTTGGTGGGGTTAATGTGGCGATTCACATTGAAGTAGGCAATGTCGCCATGCATTTTTTCCCGCACCCAATTGGCCAGCCAGCCAACCGCAAGAATATCCGGCGAACGATAGAGTGCGACACCATCGTCGAAGTTGAGACGCTCTGCAGCAAACACTTTTTCGGCAATTGGGGTCAGACGCGGGTCATCCGTCTGGAAGGAATGGCGGGATTTCTTGATCTCTTCCACGGTCGGCCCCTGTGCCTATGATATCTGACCGTACCGACCCCGAACAAATGAGTTATTTTCGCTCTCACATTCGGCTGAATTATCCTTCTACAAGTCGATATCGACGAGTTTCAATCGGACAAAGCCTAGACCATGAAAATTAAAGTCAAGCGCCCCCTATTGGCAATTTTCTTTCTCCTATGCGCAATCACCGCTGTCAGTCACGCCGCGGATGTGACTCAACAGCAGATCAAAACCACCGTAGACGCGGCGGTACAGCCTGTGATGGCGAAATACGGCATTCCCGGCATGGCGGTCGGCATTACAGTCGCGGGCAAGTCCTATGTGTTTACCTATGGCGTGGCATCGACAGCGACTCGCCAGCCGGTCACGCGTGACACCTTGTTCGAAATCGGATCGATCAGCAAGACATTTACCGCAACCCTGGCGTCCTACGCGCAAGTGATGGGGAATCTGTCTTTGGCTGACAAGACATGCAAATATTTACCGGCGCTGCAGGGCGCTCCGTTTGGTAATGTCAGCCTTCTCAACCTGGGCACGCACACGCCCGGCGGACTTCCATTACAGGTGCCGGAAAACATCAAGAACAACGATGAGCTGATGCGGTATTTCAAGGACTGGCGACCCGCCTATCCCCCAGGCACGCGCCGGACCTATTCCAACATTGGCATCGGAACGCTCGGCTGGATTACTGCCAGGAGCATGCGACAGGATTTTGCCACGCTGATGGAACAGCGGATTTTCCCAGGGCTCGGCATGAAGAGCAGCTACATCCACGTTCCGAAGCCCCAGATGGTGAACTACGCGGAGGGATACACCAGAAGCAATACGGCGATACGAATGGACTCCGCGGTTCTGTCCTCTGAAGCCTACGGCGTCAAGACCACGGCACCGGACTTGATTCGGTTCGTGGAAGACAACATCAATCCGGGTGGGCTGGACAAACCGTTGGAACGCGCAGTGACAGAAACGCACACCGGCTACTTCCAGGCGGGTCCAATGACTCAGGATTTGGTGTGGGAACAATATCCCTATCCAGTGACGCTGAATGCGCTACTGCAAGGAAATTCGGCAGCCATGGCATTCGATGCGACACCAGTGACGGCGATCAAGCCCCCAGAGAATCCACAGGAAGATGTGTGGATCAACAAAACCGGCTCAACCAACGGCTTCGGCGCCTACGTGGCATTTGTCCCGGAGAAACGAATGGGGATTATTCTGCTGGCAAACAAGAACTACCCCAACGATGCGCGAGTGGCCGCCGCATTCAAGATCCTCACGGCAATTGCTGACGCAACGGGAGGAGATTCTAAATAGCGCAATGGGCACAGCGCGCTTCGTCTGCTAAGCGGCAGACGGGGGACTCAATGGCGCAAGAAATCTCTCAGTCCTCTGTTGTGAGGACTCATAGCCCGCCAATCGAGATAGGGGATGCACAAGGCTCGACATGGATTCGAAAGCCAGCCAGCTCGCCGCTGAATGTCTTTGTCGATACAGCCTAGAAGGAATTCCGGCCGTGGTGCCTGCACGCTGACCGGCCAACCAAGATTGCCGGATCGCAGGCGTGACTCATTTCATGGTGAACCAGCGCGGCTTCGTCTTTGCTCTTGGCGATGGTCATGAAACATTTTGTACAGATCGACTCGAACGATCCGTCGTAATTCCGCCTGTGCGG
The DNA here is from genome assembly GCA_963821145.1 of uncultured Acidobacteriota bacterium. Classification (GTDB taxonomy): domain Bacteria; phylum Acidobacteriota; class Terriglobia; order Terriglobales; family Acidobacteriaceae; genus JAKAAZ01. The sequence goes on along the minus strand of CAWGCV010000013.1, from coordinate 2,334 downwards.
AAACACAGCTTTCCTGGAAGTATTCACGGTACGCCCCAATTTCTGGGAGAGAGACCCAAATTATAAAGCTGATTCCCCCTATTTTGTCTAGTTTTTTCTAAATTTTCTTCGATCTTTTATGATACCCGCAGTCCGAATGTGGTAAGAACCCGGATGCTGAGGGCGATATTTGAAGATATTGGGCGAAAAGTGAATTTTCACTGCCGTTTCAACGGTGCTGTTAGGCTGAGACAGGAACAATTGCTGAAGCCTATGCGTCCTCGTATTCTGCCTGAACGTCTTGACCTTATGCTCCCTATCGTTTGGCTTCTTTTTGGCCTGTTTGCACACGGCGTGTCGTCTCAGCCCGCCCCAGCCCTTGGGCAGTTTCCGACGATTCAGGCAAGAAGCCTGGATGACGCCCACATGAATTTGCCGGCGGACTTCGCCGGCCAGTTGAACCTGGTGATTATTTCCTTCGCGCGGGAACAGCAGCAGGAAGTGGATAGCTGGGTTCCGGCAGCCCGCAAGATCGAGTCTGCCCACAGCCAATTCCGGTTCTACGAATTGCCCACCATGTCGCGGGAAAACCTGTTATATCGCTGGTGGTTCGATGAGGCATTGCGCAGCAACACGACGGACAAAGATCTGCGCAGCCGGATTCTGACCGCGTACGTCAACAAGCGCACCTTCAAGAAATCGCTCGATATCGAGAATGAGAAGCGGGTGGTCGCCATCCTTGTCGATCCGAAGGGCCACGTGTATTGGCGAGCCGATGGATCCTACAACGACGCGGGTACGGCGGCGTTATTGTCTGCGCTTGCGGCGCACGGTGATTGAACCACGATTGGATATTCCAAGCCGCGCGAACGAGCACGAGGTGACGTTGTCATTCATTCGAGGGATTAATATACAGCGGCTAGAGTAGTTCCTTTTGCATCCTCCAAGCGTCGATCTTGCGAAGGTAGTAATTCTGGACGCGATCGACGATGCAAAAGCCGAGACGCTGATAAAAGACGACCGCATCGCCGTTTTCTACGGAAACATGCAGATGGATGCTGCTTCCTCCCCACTCGCGCAGGTCTGCTTCCAGCCTGTGGTAGAGCGCGCCTCCGATCGATTCTCGGCGATACTCGGGCAAAACCTCAATGGTGACTAGCTCGCCGTAGCGCGCCGTCTGACGGGTGCGGCGGCGCCGTTCCAGAGCTGCCAAGCCGACAATGACACCGGCACGTTCAGCGACCAGGGTAATTACGGTTGGGTTCAATAAGAGAAACGCGATCTCTTCGCGGGGATAGGCGATGCCGGGCGGAAAACAGAGAGCGTCAATGCGCGCGAGCGCATCCAGGTCCTGCGAAACCGCCGGACGGATCGAGAGCGAACCTTCCGGCGGTTTCGTCATGGAGAGGCTTTGCGATCGATCTAAAAGCTGCCCGCAGCCAGTTGCTTGTTCTGTTCGACGATTACGCCGTGAAGCAAGGTTGCAGCCACCAGGTGACCGTCGGAGGAATCCACAATGTGAGTCCGCCATCCGGGATTCCAATAGCTCCAATGCTTGCCCGTAGCATCGATGCCAAAGACAAGGTCGGAATCGTAGGAAGTCGCGACGATACGCTTCAGCTGCGGATCGTAGCGAAGACCGCTGATGTCATTGATCGGAACATCGACGGACTGCCAGCTTTGCCCCTGATTGCTACTCATGGCGACGCCCAGGCGACCACCTACCCAAAGGTTGCCGCTGTCATCGACAGCGATGTAGCGAACCCTGGTCCAATTTGCGGGCAACGCTTCAGTTTGCCAGGTTTTCGCCTGGTCGGGAGAAACGTACAGAGCCGTCTGCGCGCTTGCGAAGACGGTATTGCCGGACGCCGCGACCCCATAAAATGGGATTTCGGAGCGTTTGACCGCGTTGCTTTCGTGACCTTTCTCAGCAGATTCTGGATGGAAAACTGCACCGAGCCAGGCAAACTTAGGGTCGTCGGCCGAGTAGAGACCCTCCTCCGTCGCGGCATACCACTTGCCACTGGAGAAGGCGACCCCGTGGACCGCGTCCTCAACTTTTCCATCGGGAACCGGTACATACTCCGTCGTATAGGTCACGTGGTGCTTCTTGTTCACGTGTCGAATCTTGTGTGGTGTCTCCATGACGCGGGCATCCACGATTTCCCACTGTTGATTCCGCAGACGAAACACGCCGTGATTTGTGCCCGCCAATAAAATGCCCGCAGGCGACATGGCAAGCGAGAAGACATCGTTTCCATTGAGTCCGGCGTTGATCTGCGTCCACCCCTGACCGCCATCTTTGGAAACGAATACCCCACCGAACCGCTTATCGTTCAGAACGCCCACGTACAG
>CAWGCV010000012.1:0-30115 GCA_963821145.1 uncultured Acidobacteriota bacterium | reverse complement strand
ATGTGGGAGGGCAACTTGGGGGTGCAGTAGATGCGCTGGGTTGCGGAGACGTAGTCGGCGGCGGTGGCCTGATAGATGCTGGGGACATACTTCTGCGGGTTGCGGTCGATGACGGGGAACCAGGTCGACTGCACCTGCACCATGATGCGATGGCCCTTGAGAAATACGTGATCGTGATCGCGCAGGGGAATGTCCCACTCCTCGGGATGGTTGGCTTTGAGGGGCTGCGGATGCTCGTAGCTATGCAGGAAGCGACCGCGGCGGACTTCCATGGCGATGGGCAGCTCGTATCCATTGAGTGAGTCGGTAAGCCGGTGGGGTTGTTGGGCGGAATATTGTCGGCGCCGATTTGACCGCTCTCGGGATAGACATCGATCAGCTTGACGACGAAGTCGGAATCGGTGCCGGAGGTGGAGGCGTAGAGGTCGGCGGAGATTGGGCCGGTGACGACGACATCGTGATCGAGAGGCGCGCTCTCAAAGGTGAGGACGTCGGGGCGATGCTCGACGAAGCGCTGATCGGCCACTTCCCAGGTGCGCCACTCGGCTCGGATAGGTGGGTGAAATAGGGCGCACGCGATAGGGCACGGGATTCGCGGGATCGGAAACGTACTGGCGATATTGGCGGACCGGCTGCGGCGTCGGGATCGAAGGATAACGTTCCGTCGGCGTGCAGATAGAGATTCGTCGAGCTTCGCGTTGCTGGCGGCCACGCCGCAGTAGCTGTGCCAGGTGTTGGAGCCGGTCTGGAAGGTGGTGACTTGCCAGTCGGGCTTGGTGCCTTCGCCGTGGAGGTAGTAGCGGAAGAAGGCGCCTGAATGTTGCGCCGAAATTCGCAGCGCGGTCTTGTGGCCGCCGAAGGGGACCATGCCGATGCGATCCCGTCGGGCGTCTGCCACTCGCCGTGATACCACGGGCCGGCGACCATGAAGTTGGTGTGGTCGGGATCGTGCTGTTCCGCGTGGCGGAAGATCTGCCACGGGCCCCAGGGGTCTTCCTGATCCCAGAATCCGGCGACGTTCAAGTTGGGCACGGTGGAGCTGTGCAGCTGGTTGACCCAGGCTTCTTTCTTCCAGAAGTCGTCGTAGTTGGGGTGCGCCATGATGTCGTTCCAATAGGGAATGGAACCGTGGAGGTAGTTCGCATTCGCATTCGTGAGCGGGCCGAGGTTGAGATACCACTGATAGGTGTCGTAGGTGTCGAAGTCGAAATGCTTGTTCGTGTTTTTGTCGGACTGCTCCATGACGGAATACTCGAAGGCGTAGCTTTCGCGGAGCGCGCCGTAGCGGTGCATATCGTCGTTCATCCATTGATCGACGGGCGCGGCTTGCTCGCTGATGGCCTTGAGCGCGGGGTTGGGATGGAGCAGGGTGAGGCCGGCGGTTAATCCGTTATAGGAGACGCCGTAGATGCCGACCCGGCCGTTATTGTTGGGGACATTTTTTACGAGCCAGCTGATGGTGTCGTAGGCGTCGTTGGTCTCGTTGGTTTGCTTGGGATCGTTGGCATCGTAGCGCGAGGTGAGGAGAAAGACGCCTTCGGATTTGAAGCGTCCGCGCAGATTCTGCATGACGAAGATGTATCCGTCGGCGGCGAGTTCTTTCCAGTTGGTCGGAACCCAGTCGGCACCATTTTTCGCGGCAGCCTTGTCGAAGTCCTCTTGCGTGGGAACGCCGTAGGGAGTGCGGGTCAGCAGAATGGGCAGAGGCTTGGTTTGATCTCTGCGAGAGATGACGACGGTTTGCAGGCGAACGCCGTCGCGCATGGGGACCATAAATTCCTGCACACGCCAGTTGCTTTGGATTTTCGCGGGCGTGGCGGCGGGTGGTTGGGTTTGCGTCTGCGCGGATAGCGGGGCGGCGCATAGTGAGACGAGAAGGAGGGCAAGGACGGAGGTCGCGGCGCGGAAGGAATGCGCGCGCGATGGCGAGTCGAGTTTGCGAGCGGGGCAGGGTTTGGGTGCGGAGAAAGTCGGACGGAAGGGCATGCGCGTGGGACCTCTTCGCACGATTGTATTGAGAGAGGGCGAGCGACGGCTAGGAGAAACGAACGGGGATGGTGCAAGCGCGTTCTGTATAGTGCAACGAGGGTGGTCGAAAGCTACAGCAGTTCTCCAGGTGCTATCGATGGAAATGTCGTCATTCTGAGCCCTTCGACGTAGCTCAGGGTAAACTCCGCGAAGAATCTGGGCGTTGACTTTCCTCGAAATACAGAGGTCCTTCGCTTCGCTCAGGATGACGCACCGTCGGGAACCTGCACTCTACATCGGTAGTAGAAATGCGCTAGTCGCAGCGGAGGGCGATCATGGGGTCGACCTTGGTGGCGCGTTGTGCGGGGAGCCAGGCGGCGAACAGGGTCATCACGATGACGACGGCAATTGCTGTGATGCAGGTGGCGGGATCGACTGCGCCCAAACCGTACAACTGCTGGCGAATGACGCGGGTTGCGATCAAGGCGAGGGGAATGCCGACGACGACGCCGAACGCGAGCAGCAGTAGCGATTCGCGAAGGATCATCCAGAGGACGGTTTGGCGGCGCGCACCGAGGGCGAAGCGGATGCCGATTTCATTGGTGCGGCGAACCACGTTGTAGCTCATGACGCCGAAGAGGCCGATGGCGGTGAGCAGCAGGGCGAGCAGGGAAAATAATCCGGTGAGGGTGGCGATGAGCTCGTCATGCGTCATGAAGCTGGAGATTTGATCGTGGATGGTGATGATGTGGTGCAAGGGCAGACTCGGGTCGATCGATCGCACAACGGAACGAAGGTCGGCGGCACTCTGCGCGGGATCGCCCGTGGTGCGCAGAAGGATGTTGTTCGCGAAGGCATCCTGATTTTGTTCGCGAGGCGCGGGAGTGGCATTGGCAGCGGATGCGGGAGCAGGGTCGCTGAATGGGTTGGTTGTTGCCACCCATGGATCGATCTGCGCCAAGGGAAGGTAGGTGGTTGGGAAGGACGTTTTGTCACGCGGATTGCCGGACCTAGTATCTTTGGCAACGCCGACAATCTGCCAGGGACCCTTGATGTTGTCGTCATCGATGGTGAGGATGTGGCCGACCGCATTTCCTTTTGGGAAGAAATGTTTTGCCAGGCTCTGATTGACTACCACAACCTTAAAACTGCTGGCCGTGTCCGACGGCAGAATGGAGCGGCCGGCAAGGATGGGAACGCCGACGGTCTGGAAATATTTGCCGGAGACGCGATCAATGGTCGCGCTTACGTTTTCTTTGGGCGCAGGGGTATAGCCGGAGATTTTGAAGCTAGATTGCTCGGTTCCTAACGTAATGGGGAGAGTGTTGGCAACAGCGGCGGAGCGCACTCCGGGAAGAGCGGAGAGTCGATCGATGAGCTGCTGATTGAGGGCGGCAGCCTGGGTTGATTTATAGCCGGCAAGCTTGGCATCAAAATCGGCGAGGAGTAAATGGGTTTGGTTGAAGCCGTAGTCCTGCTGTTGCAGGTTGCGCAGTGAACGGAGGAAAAGGCCGGCGCCGACGAGGAGCAAGAGCGACAGAATAATTTGGGCGGTGACCAGTGTTTTGGGCCAGAGGCGAGAGCCTCGTCCCTGGCTGGCTTGAGCGGTGCGCGCATTGGAGCTGAGCGAGCCGGCAGCACCGGTGCGGGCGGAAACGATGGCGGGCGCGAGGCCGAAGAGGAGTCCAGTGAAAAGAGAGGCGCCCAGAGTGAAGAGCAAAACGGTGGCGTCTGGCGTGGAGCTGAGCGTGGTGTTGGCGCTGCCTTGACTGACAAAAGCGATGAGGGCGCGAGTGGCGGCAAAGGCGATGGCGAGGCCGATGACACCACCGATCATTGATAGGCTGAGTGCCTCAATCAAACTTTGACGGATGATGCGGCGGCGACTGGAGCCGAGAGCGAGGCGGGTTGCAATCTCGCGCTGACGAGTTGCGGCACGGGCCAGCAGAAAGTTGGCGAGGTTAGCGCACGCGATCAGCAGAACCAGAATGACAACTGCCATGAGGATGATGAGGGAATTGCCGTACTGGCCGCGCATGAAGGAGACACCGCGTTGGGCGGGAATCAGAGGCTCGTTGAGGAGGTTGATTTCCTTTTGGCGCGCAGGAGAAATGGTACCGCTTTCCGTGGCGCGAACGCCGGCGCGAATCTGCTGATTGAGCCAGAGCTGGCTTTGCGCTAACGCAGCTTTGCTACTGGATGCGGCGGGACTGAGGCGGGCAAACATTTCCAGAAAATAGGGTGCATTGGGTCCGAGGAAGGAAGGCTGCTGCAGGATGACGGGCTGCATCATGATCGGGGTCCAGAGCGCGGTCGGATCGCTATCCAGCTTGATGCCGTGGAACTGGTTCGGCATGACTCCAATGACGGTGAAGGGAGCGCTGTTGATGGTGATGATTTTGCCCAGAATGTCGGGATCGGCGGAAAGCGACTGACGCCAGAAATGTTCGCTGACGACGACCACTGCGCCGCTGCCGGGAGTGGCGTTGTCAGACGCATTGATGGTTCGGCCGAACAGCGGCTGCGCGCCGAGGACGCTGAAATAATTTCCTGAAACGAGCACGGCGGGTGCCAAAATGGCCGAGGGCGCGGAGGCTTGAGGGTTGGCAGAAGATGGTGGCCGCACGCTGACACTGGGCGCGAAACTGCTGTAGGAGGCGATGCCCTGGAATGGACCGGAATTGCGTTCCAGTTGATGCGCGAAATCCCACGGGAACATGCTGTTGAAACCGAGATCGGCGCCGCCGAGGATGCCGCCGCCCGTGGATGTGCCGAAGGTGACGAGTTGCTGCGGATCCTGTACCGGAAGATCGCGAAGGATCACCTGATGAATCAGAGTGAAGATGGCGGTGTTGGCGCCGATGCCGAGAGCGATGGAGAGCAGGGCAATGGCGGTGAAGCCGGGACTTTTCACGAGCGTGCGGAAGCTGATCTTCATATCCAGAAGAAGGCTGTCGAGGGTCGACTCCCAGCGCGAGGACCAGACCTGGTGCTTGACGACGCTGCGGCTGCCGAGTTCGACGAGCGCGGCGTGGCGAGCTTTTTCCGGAGTCATGCCGGACTTTACTTTTTCGGCGACGGAGGCCTGGAGATAGCTGTCTAGCTCCTCGTCCAGCTCGTTTTCAACCTGCTGCTTGTGAAAGAGGGACTTGAGTCCGGTGAGAATATTTGTCATCCATTGCATGGCGTTCTCCTGTTGCTGGCTGCGCCGGGGTTACAGTTGCGCTTCGAGGATGCGAGCGATGGCGGCGGTCTGGCGCTGCCACTGTTCGGTTTCGCGAGCCAGAGATTTACGACCTTTGGCGGTGAGCTGGTAATACTTGGCGCGACGATTATTTTCCGTTGCGTGCCATTCAGATTTGACCGAGCCGGCACGTTCCATGCGGCTGAGCGCGGGCAGCAGAGAACCGGGATTGACGCGGAAGACGCCGTGGCTGACCTGCTCAATGCGAAGGGCAACGCCATAGCCGTGCATGGGTTCGAGGGCCAGGGTTTTGAGGATCAGCATCTCCAGCGTTCCCTGAACCAGGTCGCGGGAATCGGAATCATTCGGAGTGATTGTGTCGGGCTTCGGGGGCATGGGCGTGTCACCTCTAGACAATCAAGATGAGAGCACTGTGTCCTCTAGATTGTCAAGTGGAGATTTCGTGGGGACGACGACACGCGGGGCGGAGCGAGATTGCTACTCGCAGCGAATGGCTACGATGGGATCGATTCTGGCCGCGCGAAATGCAGGCAGCAGCGAGGCGCAGCTGGCGATTCCCAGCAGAACTGCAGCCGAGGCTACCAACACCCAGGGATCATGCGGGGATACCTCATACAGAAAGCTTGCGAGGACACGAGACGCAAGAATTGCAGCTACGAGTCCGGCAACGCATCCGACAATTGCGACGCGCGCGTTCTCTTTGAAAATCAACGAGACCACTTGTACCCGCTGCGCACCGAGAGCCATGCGAATGCCAATTTCGCTGGTACGTCGCGCGGTCGCATAGGCGAGAGTTCCGTACAGTCCTATGGCGGTGATGAGCAGAGCGCAACCGGCGAAGAAGAGAGACAGGAGTGCCATCATGCGCTGCGAACTGATCGAATCATTAATGATGCTGTCCATGGTGGTGATGGCGGGCGGGGGAATGGTGGGAGCGAGGCGGGTGGCGAGAGAACGCGTAGCGGAGGCCAGTGGGGCGATGGGGCCGGTCCACACGCACAACGGCCGTATAGGACGGCTTTTTCTCGTTGAGGAGTGCCGTCGCGTCGGTCTGGGTAATCGGCCGGTAGGCCATCGCGGGCGCTGGGCTTTCCAGATTGCCGTACTTTGTATCGCCGACGACTCCAATCACTTCGTCCAAATGACCTTGCCCTCGACGCTTTGCACCTGTTGCCCGATCGCATTCTTGCCTGGGAAGAGCATCTTCTCTGCCGCGCGGTTCAGAATGATCTTCATTCCGGACGCACTCGTATCTTCCCATCGAAACTCCCGACCTTCCAGCAGCGGAATACGCATCGTCTGGAAGTAGCCAGGGCCGACTCTGTTTTCAAACGCCTCGTGGTTGTCACCGCCGGGTACAGCGTAGGTGTTGTCCCAGGTTTCTCCGGTCATGGGGATGACGCGTTCCCAACTGACGCTCTTGACGCCGGGAAGCCGGAGAAACTGATCGCCCAGGGTTTGGTAGAGGCGTGTCAATGCGTCGGCTTTCAGCGGTTGTTTCGCCATGTTGAAGGTGACGTTTACCAATCCGTTTGGATCGAATCCGAGGCCAGACCGAAAGAGCCTCACCAGGCTGGTTGCCAACAGTCCCGCTCCGATCACCAGCACCATGGCGAGCGCCACTTCGATCGCCATGAATGCTTGCGGCCATAGCTTGTGACTCGCACGTGCCTGGCGCGCATGTTGGCCATTCTTGAGGTGGCCATTGAGATTGCCCGCTGTGGCTTGCATGGCCGGTATGAGCCCGATCAAAAGCGTGGAGGCCACTGCGATTGCCGCGACAAACAGGAACACACGCAGATCGAGCGAGATGTAGATGTATGCGTTCCAAAAGCCACTCATCAGCATTGAGGCTAACGAGCGATCCACCAGCGGCGCCGCCGCCAGTCCAGCAGCTGTACCCAGCAAGGTAATCAGCAAGCTTTCGATCAGCAATTGCTGGATCAACCGGCTTCGGGTCGCGCCGAGTGCTAGTCGAGTCGCCAATTCGCGTTCTCTTGCCGCGCTGCGCGCCATCAACAGGCTTGCCAGGTTGAGACAGGCGAGCAGGAGAATTCCTGCGCACATTACCAGCATGGCTAGAAGCGGCTTGCGAAAAAACATTCTGAGATATGTAAAGCCCCTCGCGCCCGGTTGCGCAGCGAAGTGGAAATGGTCTTGTTCCGCCTGAGCGATCCAGTCGCCGTCGGAAATTTGCGCACGCACGATCGGCATCGAGATGGGCAGCAGGGCCGCATTGGCCTGCTGCAAGGCGATTCCAGGTTTCAGGCGTCCCATCACCGTCAACCAGTGAGCGCGAATGCCACTCGCAATCCAATTCTCCGGAGCATCGATGATCGGTTCCGCCGATAGCGGTACATAAATTTCTGGCCGTTGTGCGGGATCGGCGCCGATAAATCGATTCGGCATCACTCCAACGACCGTGAAGGGCACATTGGCGATGATGAGCTTGCGACCGACCACGTTTGCATCGCGATGAAACCATCGCTGCCAAAAATCTTCACTGATTACGGCGGCGAGTCCCTCTGGATTGCCTCCGGTTTTGTCGTCGATTGGCGTCAGATATCGTCCCATCAGGGGCGGGGTATCTAAGGCCCGGAAAAATTGTCCGCTGGTCAGCATTCCGCGAACGGACTCGTTGGTCGATCCGTCCCGCACCTGAAAATTGTTACGGCCGCTAAACGCAAATACATCGGAGAAGATTTTGTGCTGCCGCTCGAGGCCGCGAAAAAGTGGAGCCGAGAAGCTGTAAGTGGGCTGCTCGTGATCCTGGTCCATCCGCAACACGACCAGTTGGTCAGCATGGGGAACGGGGAGGGGGCGCAGCAACAGGCCATTGATGAGTGAGAAGATCGCCGTGTTGGCGCCGACTCCGATGGTGAGGGTGAGCAGGGCGACGGTGGTGAATCCGGGCGACTTTTTTAACAGCCTTGCAGAAAAGCTAATGTCGCGGAGAAGATTCTCCAGCCTGCGAAACTGCCAGAGTTCCCGGAGGCGTTCATGCCAGCGACCGGCATCGCCGAAGGTCTGGCGAGCGGCATTCTTTAATTCAGAAGTGGGGACGCCCTGTCCTGCCAGTTTGTCGCGCAACATCGACTGATGAAATTCCAATTCCTCGGCCATGTCGCGATCCATGCGACGCTTGCGAAACAGCGTCTTGATGCGGAGCAAGAATGCGTGGAGACTGGAACCCATATTGAAAGCCCTCACAACTTTTCCAGCAGCGCCAGGACGCTTGCATCACAAATCCAATTGCGGCCGAAAACGTTGTCCTCCGCTGCGATAGTGTGCTGAGACAATTTCTACCTTATTCGCAGCGGATGGCCAGCATGGGGTCGATACGAGCGGCCTGCAATGCGGGCAGCAGGGAGGCGCAGCTGGCGATCATCAACAAGACGGCAATCGAGGCCAGCAGGACCCAGGGGTCATGGGGCGAGGTCTCGAAGAGAAAACTCGCCATAGCGCGTGATGCGAGGATGGCGGCAATCAATCCAGAGATGCAACCGGCGATGGCGACCCAGGCATTCTGGCGGAAGACCATGGTGATCACCTGACCGCGCCTGGCACCGAGCGCCATGCGGATCCCGATCTCACTGGTTCGGCGTGCGGTGGCGTAGGCGAGTGTTCCGTAGAGTCCAATGGCGGTGATGAGCAGGGCGCAACCGGCAAAGAAGAGAGACAAAATCGCCATCATCCGCTGGGCGCTGACGGAGTTGTTGACGACGTCATCCATCGTCGTCAGAACTGGAGGCGGGATGGTTGGCGCGAGCCGTGTGGCGAGGGAACGCGCAGCCGCGGCCAGTGGAGTTATGGGACCGTCGACACGCACAACCGCAGTGAGCGAGGGCTTTTTCTGTTCGTCCTGCTGGATTGGTACGTAGCCGGCCGGAGGCGCGGGATCCATCATGCCGCTATACTTCGCATCTGCCACGACCGCGACAACTTCATACGAAGTCTTCTCTTGAGGATCGACGATCTGTTGCCCGAGCGCATAGTGATCGGGAAAGAAGAGATTGGCAGCGGACTGATTCAAGATGATTTTCAGGCCGGAAGCGTTGGTATCGTTCCAGCGGAATTCTCTTCCCATGAACATAGGGATTCGCATGGTTTTGAAATAGTTCGGTCCCACGCTGTTCAACCACATCAGGTGGGGATTGCCACCTGGCGCAGAGTAATGACCATTCCAGCCGCGATGCGATAGTGGGGTGATGAACTGGAAGCTGACACTTTTTACGCCCGGTTGATGGCTCAAACCCTGGCCGATTTCCTGATACACGCGCATCAGCGCATCGCCTTCCAGCTGTTGTTTGTCCATGTTGAAGGAGATGTTGGCCAGGCCCCTGGGATCGAAGCCGACGCCGGAGCGATAGAGTTTTACCAGACTTGTCGCCAGCAGTCCTGCACCGACAACCAGTACGAGAGCCAGAGCCACTTCCAACGCCATCAAAATCCGGGGCAGGAGCCATCGCTGCTCATGCAACTGGCGGGAATGTTGACCATCTTTAATGTGGTCGTTGAGGTTTCCTGCGGTGGCTTGCAGCGCCGGCATCAGCCCAATCACTACGGCGGAGACGATGGCGATGATTGCGGCAAAAACAAACACGCGGAGATCGAGCGAGGTGTCGAGAACGACGCTTGGATCGCCAGTACTGCTGGTGAGAAATGCGGCCAGCGAGCTGCTGACTAGCGGCGACACAGCAATGCCGGCAATGGTTCCGAGGACTGCGAGCAAGAGGCTTTCGATGAATAATTGCTGAATCAGACGCCAGCGCGTTGCCCCCATGGCGAGCCGGGTTGCCAGTTCACGCTCGCGCATCGCACCACGCGCAATCAGGAGGCTGGCGAGGTTGAGGCAGGCGAGCAACAGGATTCCTGCGCACATCGCGAGTAAGGCGAGGAGCGGACTGCGAAAGAAAAAACGCGCCATCGCGTATCCACCGGAGCCAGGTTCAGCCTGGAAACGGAAATGCGCCTTATCTTCCTGTTTGATGTAGTTGGGATCATCTGCCGCGTGCAGAATTGGACCGGACACTGTACGTAAGGCCGCGTTCGCCTGTTGCAGCGTGACGCCGGGCTGCAAGCGTGCAATCACGGTGAGCCACCAGGCATTGAGGCCTTCGTCGATATTGTGCCGCGGTGCGTCGACGATCGGCTCGGTCGAGAGCGGAACAAAGATGTCTGGCCTCTGCATGAGGTCGGCGCCGATAAACCGCTTGGGCATCACCCCAACGACGGTGAAGGGCACGTTGGCGATGACGAGCTTGCGGCCGACCACGTGGGGATCGCGATGAAACCAGCGTCCCCAGAAATTCTCGCTGATCACGGCGGCCAGTCCCGCTGGATTGCCTCCGGTTTTGTCGTCGGCGGCGGTCAAGTATCGCCCCAGCAAGGGAGGGGTCTGCAGCGCCCGGAAGAATTGGCCGCTGACCTCCATTCCGGGTACGTCTTCACTGCCAGACCGAGCCTGCACCTGCAATGGCCGTCCATTGTTGTTATAGGCAAAAACATCCGAGAAGATTGCCGGCTGATGTTCCAATGCGCGAAAGAATGGGGCGGGGAAGCTGTAGTTGGGTGTGGGACCGCCCTCGTGAATGTTGAGCACGACCAATTGGTCGGAGTGGGGAACCGGTAATGGGCGTAGCAGCAGGCCATTGATGAGTGAAAAGATGGCCGTGTTGGCGCCGACACCGATCGCCAGGGTAAGCAGGGCGACGGTGGTGAAGCCGGGTGACTTTTTCAACATCCGGGCGGAGAAACTGATGTCGCGAAGAAGATTTTCCAGACCGCGAAACTGCCACAGTTCCCTGAGCCGTTCATGCCAGCGGCCGGCATCGCCGAAGGTCTGGCGAGCGGCATTGTTTACCTCGGATTTGGGGACGCCTTGGCCTGCAAATTTCTCGCGCAACATGGTCTGATGAAACTCCAGTTCTTCGGCCATTTCGCGATCCATGCGACCCTTGCGAAACAGCGTCTTGATGCGAAGCAAAAACGTGTGCAGACTGGAACTCATATCGAAAGCCCTCAGAACTTTTCCATCAGCGTCAGGACGCCTGCATGACAAATGCAACTGCAGCGGAAAGCCTTGCCCAGCGCTGCGATTCCGCGCTGAGACGTTTTTTGCCTTCGGCGGTCAATTGATAAAACTTGGCGCGTCGATTGTTGTCGGACATGCCCCATTGCGCAGAGAGCAGTCCGCGCAGCTCAAGCCGGTGCAGTGCAGGATAGAGCGCGCCTTCCTCCACCTTGAGCACCTGTTGTGAGGTTTGATGGATCCATTCCGCAACACCGTAGCCATGCGTGGATCCGCGCTGCAAGGCACGGAGGATCAGCATCTCCAGCGTGCCCTGAATTAGATCGCCCGTATCTGTGGTTTCATCCCTAAACATCTTATGGGAGACGATAGCGCAGTTGTCTGACGGCTGTCAATACTTTTTAGCGGAGTTTACGAACAGGCTAGGCAGCAGGGATAGGCCGGGGACGGGGATGGCCGGCGGAAGCAGCGAAATATTTCCGGGAACAATTTGGATGCCGGGATCGTACAAACGCACAAGGCATTCGCGGAGGAAAGCCATGGCGAATTTCTATCAGGATCTGAGCTACAGTATTCGGCGGCTATCGAAAACGCCGAGCTTTGTGCTGGCGGTTGTGCTGGCGATTGCGCTGGGCATCGCCGCCAATTCGACCATCTTCTCCATGGTGAGCCGGTTTGTGCTGCGTCCTGCGCCGGTTGGGAAATCCTGACACGCTGATGTCGCTGCATACCACGCACGATGGCGATCAGTGCTGCAACAATTTTTCCTGGCCGCTCTATAACGATGTGCGGGAACAGTGCGCATTCGTTTTCTGGCGTGGCAGCGTATTACGAATTGCTGCCGGCATCGATTGGCGGGCGGGGCGAGCCGGAGCGCATCTGGGGGCAGGCGGCGAGCGCAAATTATTTCGACGTGGCGCAGCTACCCATGAGGCTGGGGCGCGGCTTTGTTGCGGGGGAGGAGAATGCCCAGGTCATCGTGCTGAGCGAGCGGGTTTGGCAGCATCGATTTGGCGGCGACCCGGGAATTCTGGGCAAGCCGGTGACCGTATCCGGGCATCCGTTTACCGTGGTCGGCGTCGCGCCGCGCGGATTTCACGGACTCGATTTGATTCTTGATCCCGAATTTTGGGTGCCGCTGGGAAACGTGGAGCAGCTTGCGCCGAACGTGCCGAGCCGGACTTCGCGGGATTTTCACTGGCTGGATGTCATCGGCCGGCTGGGGCCTGGCGTGACGCGCGCGCAGGCATCGGCTGAGTTGGCGACGATGGCGCAACGGCTGGCGAAGGCCTATCCCGATACGGACAAAGGTGGCGGATTTCTGATTGGCCAGGCGGGTTCGCTGCCGCCACGGGATCGATCGACTGTTTTGTTATTTCTGACGGTGCTGTCGGTGGTGGTGCTGCTGGTGCTGGCGACAGCGTGCGCGAATGTTGCCAACCTGATGTTGATTCAGACGGCGAGTCGCCAGCGTGAAATGGCGGTGCGCATTTCTTTGGGAGCCAGCCGCGGCGCGCTGCTGCGACAGATGCTGATGGAAAGTGTATTGCTCGCGCTGGGTGGAGGCGTGGTCGGCACGTTGATTTCTTTGTGGGCGACGTCGGCGCTTTCGGCATTTCAGGTGCCGGCGCCAGTGCCGCTCGACATCAGTTTGAGTGTCGATTGGCGGGTGGTGCTGTACACATTTGTGCTGAGCGTGGTGACAGGATTTCTCTGCGGACTGGTGCCGGCGTGGATCGCTTCGCGGCCGGTGCTGACACGCGCGCTAAAAGGGGAAGATGCGCTGGCTCGCCCGGGACGTCGCATCACTTTGCGCAACTCGCTGGCGGTGGCGCAGATCGCGATTTCCCTGGTGCTGCTGTCAGCGGCGGGACTGTTTCTGCGCAGCCTTGCCGGGGCTTCGTCGGTGGATATTGGATTTCGTTCGCGCAATGTGGTGATGGTGTCGGTGGATCCGCGTATCCATGGATACAGTCCGGAGCGCACGACGCAGTTTCTGGCTTTGCTGCGGGAGCGAGTGGCTGCGATGCCGGGCGTGGTGTCGGTGGCGGCGACGGACTCCGTTCCTCTTTCCGGCGGCAATCGCAGTGATGCGTTGCATGCGGACGGCCAGCCGCAGAATGGGCCCGATCCCGGCGTGGAACTGTACATGGCGACTCCGGGATATTTTGAGACGCTGGGTATTCCTCGCCTGATGGGCCGCGATTTCGGCAACGAATCGCCGACCGCCCCCAAGGTCGCAATCATCAATGAAGCGCTGGCAGAACATTTATACGGACGGAGCAACCCGATTGGCCGCACGCTTTCGGGTGGGGGCGCGACGTATCACATCATCGGAGTGGTCAAGAATATTAAATCGCGGAGCTATGGCGAGGAGACGCGTTACGTGCTGTTTCGGTCGCTGGCGCAGAATACGGGCAGCGATCCGTCCTTCCTGGGATATCAGCTGCTGGTTCAAACTTCCGGCGACCAGGGGGCTGTGATCCAGGCCACACGCGCGCAGATTCGCGCTCTCGATCCGAACATGGCGGTGTATGGGGTCGAGACCATGCGGGAACATTTGAGCAAAGCGCTGTTTCTGCCGCGGCTGGCGGGCACGCTGTTCGGGGTGTTCGGGTTTATCGGGCTGACACTGGCAGCGGTGGGACTGTACGGAGTGATCAGCTACTCGGTGGCTCACCGGACGCATGAGATTGGCATACGGCTGGCGCTGGGTGCGCCACTGAGCGCGATTCGTGGGCTGGTGTTGCGGCAGGGGATGTCACTGATCGTGATTGCGATTGCGATTGGGATGCCGGCGGCGTGGTTTGCTGCGAAATTCTCGCGCAGTTTTCTTTACGGTGTGCGACCGCACGATCCCATCACCTTTCTCGCGGTGCCGCTGTTTCTGGCAGCGATTGCCCTGGTGGCCTGCTGGGTGCCAGCGCGGCGGGCGAGCAAAACTGATCCGCAGACGGCGTTGCGGTACGAGTAGCTTCCGGGCGCGCGGGTTCGTCTGAAAATATCTCCTATCTTTATAGTTGACAGATTATCTCCTATGGGCGTAGTACTACGTGCATAGGAGATACGCATGGCGAAAAAGGGTGAAGGCTTAACCCGGCTGGAGCTGGAGATCATGCAGGTGATCTGGAAGCGCGGCGCCAGCAACGTAGGAGACGTGCAGCAGGGGCTGGGGCGGGAGCTGGCGTATACGACGGTGCAGACCGTTCTGAACACACTCCATCGCAAGGGCAAGCTGCGGCGCAGGCTGGAGGGGCGGGCGTATGTCTACAACGCCACTGTGACCGAGGCGAAGGCGCTGCGACATGCGGTGCGCGACCTGGTGGATCGCATGTTTGGCGGATCGAGCGAAGAGCTGGTGCTGAGCCTGATCAAGAGCCGCGAGATTGATCCCGAGCGGATTGCGCGATTGAGCCGGGAGCTGGACGAAGAGGAGGAAGGGTGATGGAACATTTCTCCGTGGATTCGTTGATGGTCTGGCTGGTGAATTACCTGATGAATTCGGCATGGCAGGTGCCGCTGGTATTGCTGGTGGCGATGGTGGCGGCGCGGCTGGTGGCTCGACTGTACTCGGCTGCAGCAGTGCACTGGACGTGGGTGAGCGCGCTGGTGCTGGCGACGGTGTTGCCGGCGCTGCGGGTGGATGTGTGGCCGAGCTTTCCCTGGGGACGCGCGGCTGCGGTTGGTGGCGGGCACGTGCAAGTGACGATGATGGCTAGTACGGCCGTGGCAGGCGGAAGTTTGCGGTTATCGTTCGCGATGATGGCAGTTTTGCTGGCGGTGTATGGCGCGGTCATTCTGTATTTTGCAGGACGCATTGTGTGGGGCGTGTGGAAGACGCGATCGCTGCGCGGGAACGCGTCGGCGGTGGAGTGGGCTGAGCCCATGAACGCGAGATGGGGTGCGCTGTGCCGGCGACTGGGTGTGACGCGAGTGGTGCTGTGCGAATCGGCAGACGTAGTGGGGCCGGCAATGGTGGGAATGGGGACGGTGCTGCTGCCGGCTGGATTCATTCGCAAAGTGCAGGAAGGCGATCTGGAGGCGGCGTTGGCGCATGAGCTGGCGCATGTTCGACGCCGGGATTACGCGAAGAATGTCGGATATGCCGTGCTGATGCTGCCCGTCTCGTACCATCCGTGCGCGTGGCTGATCAAGAAGGCGGTGGGAGAGAGCCGCGAAGCGGTGTGCGATGCGATGGCGGCGGAGGTGCTGGAAAGCAGGCGCATGTATGCGCGGTCACTGCTGCGGCTGGCGATGGTGATTCCGTCGAGGTTGCGCGGAGGGGCGACGGCGGCAGTGGGAATTTTTGAAGGCAACACTCTTGAAAGGAGGGTGAGTTTGATGATGGAGCGAGGGAAACGACTGCAGGGCGCAGCGCGGGTGGCCGCGATGGTGACGGTGATGGGACTGAGTGGGGCGGCGATCGTGAGCATGGTGGGAACGCATGTGACGGTGCAGGCGGCGAATACTAAAGCAGGGGAGAAGGGACCGGTCCAGGTGCCGTCCGGAGTGATGGCGTCGCGAATTGTGTCTCAGACACAGCCGAAGTATCCGCCGGAGGCAAAGGAGAAGAGGATTCAAGGAACCGTGGTGCTGAATGTGAAGATCGGGAAAGATGGAACTGTCGAAGACCTGAAGGTCGCGTCGGGGCCGAAAGAGCTTCGGCAATCGGCGCTGGTCGCGGTGCGACAGTGGACGTACAAGCCATATTTTGTGGATGGAAATGCTGTTGAGGTCGACTCGACAATCAGCGTGAGGTACTCGCTAAAGGAGTAGAGATCTCGTCGCTGAAAAGACTGCGATTGAGGCAAGCAATTTTGTGGAGAAAGGTCAGCGGTTCGCCGCTGGCCTTTTTTGTTTGGGAGAGGCATCCAGGCTGGACGCTTGCTGGCGCAGAAGGAGAGCGCCGTTCGCCGCGTGGTTACCAGGGACTTCTTAAGGTGTGACGTTTGTCACAGGCAATGATCCACTGACTTTTATATTCTTCACAGGTTGAGAGCGGACCGTGTACGGTACGCGAAGCCCTTACAAAAGGACTGAATCTACTTCGTCAAAAGGATCAACGTATGAATCGACACAAAACAGTACTGGCCACTCTGGCGTTCGTGAGCCTGGCTACGTGCACCGTGCTTGCCCAAAGCAGCGGAGCGGATACTTACAAGAGCAAATGCGCCATGTGTCATTCTGCCGACGGCAGCGCCAGTGGGGGTGCAGGCAAGGCGATGCACGTGCCTTCGTTCCTGACGCCGGAGTCGAAGAAGGCGTCGACGGCGAGCTACGTGGCGATCGTGAAGGACGGCAAGGGAAAGATGCCGGCCTATGGCACGAAGTTGTCAGGTCCAGAGATTACGGCTGTTGTTGCGTATATTCGCACGTTGCAGAAGTAGTCGCGATGATTGAGGCGGGGGAGGGAGATTTCTCTCGTCATGAACATTGGTGCACTTGTTGTGTTTAGTTTTCCGCGCACAGAACGCGGCAGGGGTCAGAGACCCAATGAAAACGATTTCCCCCGTAGGAATGTACTTCCACAGCACTCCGGCTGCGCGTAACGCTGATGTTATCTGCAGTGGCTACGCGGGCCGGAGGCTTGTTTTTAGGCGATGTTTTGCCGGGGCTGCGAGGCAGCCGAACGAATTGAGATGGTCGAGATTGGGCGGCCGCGGAAGAATGCTGCTGGCCGGGCTGGTGGCGCTGCTTTTGCTGGCGTTGCCACGGGTGGTGCTGGCGAAGGATGCGGACTGCCTGTCGTGCCATGCTGACAAGACGATGCAGGATGCGTCCGGGAAGAATGTGGGCGTTGACGCGAATCTGTTTCACTCCAGCATTCACGGGAGCCTGGGGTGCAGCGATTGCCACAGTACCATCCACGATTATCCGCACCCGGACAAGCCGATTGCGGTGCAGTGCGTGACCTGCCATGCCGACCAGAGTAAGGCGATTGCCGGCAGCATTCATGCCAAGGCGAGTGCGCATCCCTGCACCAGTTGCCACGGCAATGCGCATGAGATTTTCCCCAAGGAAGACGCGCGATCGGCGGTGTATCCGCTGAACATTCCGAAGACCTGCGGCACTTGCCACGGTGATCATGCGCTGGCGCAGAAGTACGGGCTGCAGAATGTGTACTCGGTGTATATGGATTCCATCCACGGCTACGCGGTGAGCAAAGAGGGACTGCTGGTGGCGGCGAATTGCATGAGCTGCCATGGATCGCACGATATTTTGAGCCATAAAGATCCACGCAGCCCGACCAATAAGGCGAATATCGCCACAACCTGCGGAAGCTGTCACGGCGGCGTGAAGGCGGAATATATGGGCGGCGTGCACGGCAAGCAGATTGCGGCCGGCAATATGAAGGCGCCGGTCTGCACCGACTGCCACACGGCGCACGCGATTCTGCAGCCGACGATGGCGAGTTTTCGCATGCAGTCGACACCGATTTGCGGATCGTGCCACAAGGACCAGCTGGCGACCTATCGAGACACCTTTCACTCGCAACTGGGATTGCTGGGCGGATACGTGCAGACGGCGCGGTGCTGGGATTGCCATGGGGCGCACGAAGTGTTGCCGGCCTCGGATCCGCGCTCGCCGGTGGCGCAGGCGAACCTGATTAAGACTTGCGGCAAATGCCATGCGGACGCGAATGCGAGATTTGTACAGTATCAGCCGCACGCCAATCCGCGGAATCGCAGGCTGAATCCGGCGCTCTACTACATTCGACTGTTTATGAACCTGCTGTTGTGGGGCGTGCTGGGCTTCTTCTCCCTGCATACGCTGCTGTGGTTCCTGCGCTCGAAGTACGAACAGGGCAGGGCTGCGCCGACAGGGGAGGAGAAACATGACTGAGCCAACTGCAATTGAGACCACCCCGGTGGTGGCGGCAGAGACCAGGCAGGAGGAGAAATTCTATCTGCGATTTACTTTGCCGCAGCGGTATCTACATGCGGTACTGTTCACGTCGTTTCTGGGACTGGCGGCAACGGGGTTGCCGATGCGCTTCAGCGAAAATGCGCCGGCAAGATTTTTTGCGAAAGCTGTGGGCGGTTTTGGGGCGATTCTTTTTCTGCATAAATTCTGCGCGATCGTGCTGACGCTGGCATTTCTCTATCACGTGAAAGACATCATCACGCGAGCGGTGATGCACAAGGAGAAGGGACTGTTCTGGGGACCGACGTCGATGGTGGCGAACTGGAAAGACGCGAAGGATTTGGTAGGACACTTGCGGTGGTTTATTGGGATGGGACCGAAGCCGCAGTTCGATCGCTACGCCTACTGGGAGAAGTTCGATTACTGGGCGGTGTTTTGGGGCATGGTGGTGATCGGTTTTTCTGGCTATGCGATGTGGTTCGCGCCGTTTTTCGCGCATTTCCTGCCGGGCTGGGCATTGAACGCTGTGCTGGTGATTCACGGAGAAGAAGCGCTGCTGGCAATTTTGTTCATCTTTTCGATTCACTTCGTCAACACGCATTTGCGGCCGGGTAGCTTTCCGATGGACATGGTGATTTTTACCGGAAAAGAGACGGAAGAAGAATTCAAAAAGAAGCGGACGCTGGAGTATGAGCGTCTGGCTCGACAGGGAAAGCTGGAAGCCAAGGTTGCCGATAAGCCGGTGTACTGGTGGGTGAATTTTGCCCGGGTGGTCGGATTCACTGCAATTGTGATCGGCCTGGTGCTTCTTGTCTTGACATTGATCGCCTATTTCGGCACGGTATAACCACTCACGCGAGGGAATGATGTTTGGAACACTAGAGAAGAAGCTGCGACCGATTCTGTTTTATGGAAACAACCCACTGAGTTTGATCGGGGGTGCGCTGACGACCTCTGCGGCCTTCGTCATGATCGGCTTCTGGGTGGTGACGATTTTTGGTCACGGCGGCTCTCAAAATCCTTACATCGGATTGATCTTCGACCTGTTTCTGCCGGGATTGTTTGTCCTGGGGCTGATTCTGATTCCCATTGGAATCGGATTGAGGCGCAAGCAGCTGGTGGCGTCGGGGCACGTGCCCTCTGTGTATCCGGAAATCGATCTCAAAAATTCCATGTTTCGCCGCGGGATTGAGGTGGTGATTGCGGCGACATTCATCAACTTCGTAATTATTGGAACGGCCAGCTATCGCGGCGTGTCCTATATGGATTCGCCGAATTTCTGCGGCCAGACGTGCCATGTGATGGCGCCACAGTGGTCGGCGTACCAAGTGTCTCCGCACTCGCATGTGGCCTGCGTCGATTGCCATATCGGTTCGGGAATCTCCGCCGCTGTGAAAGCGAAAATGAACGGGACCAAGCAGCTGGTGGAGGTCACGTTTCACACCTATCCGACACCGATTCGGACTTCGCTATCGGTCTTGCGGCCGGCGCGCGCGACGTGCGAACAGTGCCACACCCCGACACGGTTTGTGGGCGATCGGCTGCTGGTGAAAACTTCGTTCGGTGACGATGCAACGAACTCGATCACGCGATCGGTGATTGTGTTGCACCTGGGCGGTGTCGATTCTTTGTCGCACCTGAGCGGCATCCACGGACATCACCTGAATCACTTCGAATACATTGCCACGGACGCGACTGACCAGAACATTATTGCGGTGAAGGCGCACAATGCGGACGGCTCGGTGACGGAATATGTGAGCACGGACTGGAAGGGCCCGGTCAAGGGCGTAACGCGGGTGATGGATTGCATGGACTGCCACAACCAGGCGACGCACGTATTTCAGACGCCGCAGGCCGCCATCAACGAAGCGATGCTGGATAACAGCGTGAATGCGGCGCTGCCGTTCGTCCATAAAGAGGGACTGCAATTGATCCAGGCGGAATATTCTTCACAGGATGAAGCGGCGGCGAAGATTACGAGCGGACTGGAAACCTACTACAGCACGCAATATCCGGCGGTATGGAGCAGCCAGCGGCCGCAGGTTGAAACCTCGGCGCGGACGCTGGTGGCGATTTACAAGCGGAACGTGTTTCCTTCGATGAAGGTGAAGTGGGGCACGTATCCGAACAACATTGGCCACAATGATTTCCCCGGATGCTTCCGCTGCCACGATGGAAACCATGTATCGAAGAGCGGGAAGACGCTGACGAACGATTGCAGTGTCTGCCATAACCTGCTGGCCGTGGACGACAAAAATCCCAAGGTGCTGACGGATCTGGGGATGCAATAGAGGTCGTCAGGTTGGAAGCGGGCCTCAGCGCCTGAAGGCGTGTTGCGAACTGGAACTTGGTTCCCGGACTAAGTCCGGCCGCGCGAAAAGGCCAAATTTCGGACCAAATGACGGAACAGCACCTGGCAGGGGCTAAAGCCCGCCTAATTTTGCCGCACTTACGGCACGACTCAAGTCGTGCCCTGATACAAAGCAGCGTTTTCAGCAACCTGTGAAGTCCCGGGGTCTAGGCGCGAGCTGTCCGGGATCTGCGTAACAACTGTGCGGGCAGCTGCTTGCGAGCTGTGCGGGATCTACCTGAAACCTGCGC
Organism: uncultured Acidobacteriota bacterium; assembly: GCA_963821145.1. Lineage (GTDB taxonomy): Bacteria > Acidobacteriota > Terriglobia > Terriglobales > Acidobacteriaceae > JAKAAZ01. Next base: position 9,446 of record CAWGCV010000012.1, on the reverse strand, counting down.
GGCGTCTATTCTCAACCTGACCGATCGAGCCACTGCATTTCATGTTCTGGATGAGTGAGTGGCGCGAACACGCCGCCTGAGGACGTCCGGCGCAGTTTTTCGGGTGAAAAACTGCGCCAGATATGGGGGAGGGGCTGGGGGTAGGGAACTTGCAGCCCAAACTTAGGCGGAGCTCTGAGTGCGCTGATCCGCGAGGGTATGGCGAGGAGCACTTTGCCAGGGCGATTCCTCTTTCAATACCAGGACGGGACAATGCGCTTCGCAGAGGACGCGGTAGGCGATGCCTGGAATGAAGCGAGGATTGAAAGCGGAGTGTGCCGATGCGCCCAGGAGAATCATGTCTGCCGCGTGATGTTTTGCGTAGGCGAGGATGGCTTCTGCGGGCTGGCCGTAGGCGACTTCGCAGGAGGCGTGAGCCTTGCGCAGGGGCTTGATCGTCAGCAGGTCTTCCAGCATGCGGTTGGCATATCCTCGCGCTGAGATGGTGGTCGGGTGCTCGGGAACGACATTCTGCAGCACGTGCAGCAGAGTAATGTCGGCGCCGCGTTTCTCGGCAACGCTGAGGGCAAATTCGGCAATCCTGGTGGAACTATGGTCGAGGGCGGCGGCAAAGACCATGCGCATATGACCCTCCGAGGAGGCGTCGCTGGGAACGGCTTTGGGGCCGACGGCGAGCACGGGAATGTCAATTTGATGAAAGAGCGATTCCGCGATGGATCCCAGGATGTGGTGATGGAACTTGGCTTTTCCATGGGAGCCGGCAATGACGCGATCGGCCTTCCATTCTGTGGCAGCGGCAAGGATTTCTTTTACGGTGTGGCCGGTGGCCAGGTGAAACGAGCACTTGATGCCTTCGGCCTTGGTGTCGGCAATGACCTTGCCCAGCGTGGTTTCGGCTGATTTCTGCATGCCGGCGGCGTCAAAGTAGACCATCAACACGGGGTCGATGGGCGATGCATTGGGATCGGGAAGAACATGAATGATGCGCAGCTCGGCTTTGTAGGCGAGGGCCTGCTGTTTCGCGATCGGGAGAGTGAATCCTAAGTCGGTAAGGTCCGTGGCCAAAAGGATGCGCCGTGGATGTGTCCACTCCCGGAACTGTTTGTTAGACATAGGAAACTCCTGAACATCAATCTATTGTGGAATCAGGTTGTATCTGTGGCTGTGCCCATTGGCACCCTTGGTTGTGATTTCGGTCACTATAAGGCTCCGAAAATGACGGTAGTGACCAAAGCCGGCGGACGTCAGGAGGTTCGTCGGGCCGGTTGAATCCAATTGCGTTCATCGAACGGAGCCAGCACAGAAGGTAGTCTCCGGTGTGTATCTGGCGAGTGAGGACCTCGTCAGAATGAGTTAGATCATGACCTTCTGATGACTATGAAGATGCGCCGAGTGGATATGGTGGGGCGCATGGACATCGCGAAGAATCATGGCAGGGCAGCGTGCGGTCCGCAACACTCGGGCCATCAGACCCGGCTTGAGATGGGACAGGAGTTCGCCGCCGCGGTGGACGCTCATGACCAGCAGGTCGGCTTGCGAGTCTTCTGCCATGCGGCGTATCTCCTCGGCAGGCTCGCCTTCGCGAATCAGACATTGTGGCTTGACGGCGAGCCAGGCGTCGCGACTCATCATCGCCTCCAAAGTGTCGAACTGGCCTTCGGTGGGGCTGGCAATGCCTTCTTCGCGCACGGTGAAAATGGTAAGGCGGGCATGGTGACCGCTGGCCATCTCGCCGGCAAGTCGGGCTGCGTCGGTAACGCCTTCCGCGGTGTCGCAGGCCAGCATGAGATGCTTCCACGGAATGGTTTGCCCGGCCATGGCGGCAGCCAGCGGGCCCACAACGATGACGGGATGGTCCGACTTGCGGACGACGGCTTCCGCCACCGAGCCCAGGAGTAGCCGCTCGAGACCGCTTTTCTCCTCAGTTCCGACGACGATGCAGGCGGCGTGGAGCGCATCGGCGAGGCGAATAATCTCATGCGCGGGCGCGCCGAAGACGAGAGTACCTTCGACGTGGACGCCGCTGCCCTGAAGTTTCTGCTGGGCTGCATTCACATATTCTTCGAGTTCCAGTTCCTGGATGCGCAAAAGATCAGGAGAATCGTCGGTGACGATGGGCATGACGTAGACGAAATGTAATGAGCGCAACTCCTGCAGAGCCAACTTCACTGCGTACTCTACAATCGACCTGGACAGCTGGGAAAAATCAATCCCAACGAGAATCGGGCCTTGCGTCAGTTCCGGGTTGGTATGCATATATTTGGCCCCCTTAAGCCAGATCATAGGAGGGGCGAAAAGAATAGTGTGTGACAGAGCGCACACTACCGCGTGATGGCGGGCACTTATTTGTTCGGCCCGGGGGGACCGCGGTTTGGGTCGCGGAGGCTGGTGACGGATATGGCGACACCAGTGACGGTTGTCACGGAAGATGGCTTGCCCGGCGCTTTACTCTTGAATTGTCGCGGTTGAGCTGTGAAGGGATTGGTTCCGTTGGAACCGATGGCGCATAACAGGCGACTTTTCGCAGCCGCACCACAGAAAGAAGGAGTGCATGTCGACACAAACGAATGCCATGGAGAGCCGCTTTGATGTTCTGTTAGAGCGGGCGCGGCAACTGCCGCCGATTCCGGTTGCCGTATGTTATCCGTTGACCAAAGTTGCGCTGGCAGGGGCTCTGGAGTCCGCCTCGTGCGACGTGATTCATCCCATCCTGGTAGGTCCGAAGGAAAAAATTCAGTATTTGGCGAAGACGGAAGGCTTCGACATTTCGTCGTGCGAAATGATCGACGCCGAAGATGAAAATCAGGCGGCGAAGATTTCGGTGGAATTGTGCCGGACGAAAGTCGCGGATGCTCTGATGAAGGGAAGCCTGCACACCGATGCGTTTATGCATCCGGTGCTGGCGAAAGAAACCGGGTTGCGTACGCTGCGGAGAATCAGCCACTCGTTTGTGATGGAGACGCCGGCGTACGATCGGATTTTGTTAATCACGGATGCGGCCATCAATATTCTGCCGACGCTTGACGATAAGGCGGACATCGTACAGAACGCGATCGACCTGGCGCATGTGCTGGGCGTGCCGGTGCCGAAGGTGGCGATTTTGTCGGCGGTGGAGACGGTGCAGTCCAGCATCATTTCCACAATTCATGCGGCGGCGCTGTGCAAGATGGCGGACCGGGGACAGATTACCGGCGGCATTCTGGATGGACCGCTGGCGTTCGATACCGCGGTGAGCCCGGAAGCGATGAAGATCAAGCATCTGGTTTCGGCGGTGGCGGGGCAGGCGGATATCGTCGTGGTGCCCGATCTGGAATCGGGGAATATGCTGGCGAAACAGTTGGAATATCTGGGTGGCGCGAGCCTGGCCGGAATTGTTACGGGAGCTTCGGTGCCGATTATTTTGACCAGCCGTGCAGATTCGGCGAAGACACGGATGACGTCGGCGGCAGTTGCATTGTTGATGCATGCTTGCGCGTAAGAAAAAGATTGCCCGCGCAGAGTGACCGCGGGCGGTGAGATGCCGCAACCACTGCGGCTTGATTGGAGCCGGGGCTGACCATGCTGGGTCCTCGGCTTTTCTCATGCGCGAAACGCTAGTGTGTGAGTAAGAACGACCTGGCGACGAGACAATTCCGTCGCGTTCTTCGCCATTCAGCAGCCGGTCATTTATCGTTAATAGAAGTGACTATGAGCCAGATCAAGGCGGTACGGGGCACGCGCGATTTGCTGCCGCCGGAGACAGAACTGTGGAATCGAGTGGAGGCAACGGCGCGGCGCGTGTTTGAGCGCTATGCGTTCGGGGAAATTCGCACGCCGATATTCGAAGATACGCAGCTGTTTGCGCGGGGAGTTGGCGAAGAGACCGATATTGTTTCCAAGGAAATGTATACGTGGGAGGATCGCCCGCGAGCGCAGTCGGAGAAAGCGCAGATGCTGACGCTGCGGCCGGAGAATACGGCGGGGGTGGTGCGGGCGTATATCGAACACAAGCTGGGCGACGGCGGACTGCTGCAGAAGCTCTACTATATAGGTCCGCAATTTCGCCGGGAGCGGCCGCAGAAGGGGCGGTATCGGCAATTTTTCCAGATTGGCGCCGAGGTGATCGGGCCGGTGAGCGCGGGCAGTGAATCTCCGCTGCGCGATGCGGAAGTGCTGGAGATGCTGGCGACATTTCTGGATGAGCTGGGAGTGACGGGCTGGACGCTGGAGTTGAATTCGGTGGGGTCGGCGCAGGATCGGCCGCGATATGTGGAGGCGCTGCGGGCGGCGTTGACGGATGTGGCGCCGACGTTGTGCGTGGATTGTCAGCGGCGGGCGGTGACCAATCCGCTGCGGGTGCTGGATTGTAAAGTTCCGGAAGACCAGGAGAAAATTAACGCGCTGCCGAAGATTGCGGATTTTCTGGATGAGGATTCGCGGGCACATTTTGCTGCGGTGCTGGCGGCGCTGGATGCGTGTGGTGTGCAGTACGCGGTAAATCCCAGGCTGGTGCGGGGGCTGGATTACTACACGAGGACGACGTTTGAATTTACGCATGGTGGATTGGGCGCGCAGAATGCATTGCTGGGCGGCGGACGCTATGACGGCTTGAGCGAAGCGATTGGAGGTCCAAAGGCGCCGGGAATTGGATTTGCGATTGGTGCGGACCGGCTGGTGTTGACGTTGCAGGCAGCGGCTTCGGGAGAGATAGCGAGGGCGATGGCGGATGTGTATGTGGCTCCGCTGGGTGTAGCGCAGCAGGCGGAAGCGCTGGTGCTGGCGCGGGAATTGCGTCGCGCAGGATTACGCGTGGAGTTGGGCGATGGATCGTTCCGGCTGAAGAAATCCTTTGAGATGGCGGATAAGGTGGCGCGGGCGATTGTGTTGTTTGGAGAAGACGAGGCAAAGTCCGGAGTGATGACGGTGAAGGATTTTGCGAGCGGGGAACAGACGAAAGTGGCGCGTGGGGAATTGGTAGAAGTTCTCCGCAAGAAATAATGACGCGCTGGTTGCAGCGACCTACAACAAAAATCTAGAAAGTAATTAGGAAACGATGGAACTGGATCTTCTAGGAAATTTGCAGCGAACACATATGTGCGGAGAGCTGCGGCTGTCTGCGGATGGTCAGCACGTTGTGGTGATGGGGTGGGTGAATCGTCGCCGCGATCATGGAAATTTAATTTTTCTGGATCTGCGGGACCGTGCTGGGATTGTGCAGATTGTGCTGGATAAGGAACTGTGTCCGGAAGCGCACGCCAAGGCGGAGGCGGTGCGGCCGGAATATGTGGTTGCGGTGCAGGGCAAGGTGCGTCGGCGCGATGCGGCTTCGATCAATCCGAATATGCCGACCGGCGAAGTTGAAATTGACGTGGACGAGTTGCGCATTTTGAATGATGCGAAGACGCCTCCGTTTTCTCCGGCAGAAGAGGCGATTGGGAACGAAGAGCTGCGATTGAAATATCGCTACGTCGATCTGCGCCGGCCGGCCATGCAGGAGAACATGATCCTGCGGCACAAGGTTGCGCTGGCGATTCGGCAATATCTTTCCGGAGAAGGATTTCTGGAAATTGAGACGCCGTTTATGACGCGGTCGACGCCGGAGGGGGCGCGCGATTACCTGGTGCCGAGCCGGGTGCATCCGGGGGAATTTTACGCGCTGCCGCAGTCGCCGCAGATGTTCAAGCAGATCTTGATGATTGGTGGCCTAGATCGCTATTTCCAGATTGCGCGCTGTTTTCGCGATGAAGATTTGCGTGCCGATCGGCAGCCGGAGTTTACACAGATCGACCTGGAGATGACGTTTCCGCAGCAGGAGACAGTGTTTCGCGTGGTGGAAGGATTTTTGACGGCGGCGTTTCGAGAGGCTGGGATCAACTTGTCGACGCCATTTCCGCAGATCACCTATGACGATGCGATTCGCAGGTTCGGGATTGATAAGCCGGATATGCGCCTGCCGGAGTTGACGGATGTTCGCGGGGAGTTTGAGTCGGGCGAGCTTGAGTCGCTGAAGATTGAGCCGGGTCTGCCGATCGTGGCCATCGTGATTCCGAATAAATCGACGATGAGCAATACGCAGAAGAAGGCGTTCATCAAGGAAATTGAGGCGGGGCTGGGGCCGGATCTTGCCTACCTCGACGTGGAGCGGCTGGCAGGCAGCGCGCAGTATGCGGGGCTGGCGCAGAAAATCGATCGTGCGGTGGCGACGAATTGTACAGTTTGAACGGATCGAGCCGGAACATCGGCTGGTCGTGGTGTCGCCGCGGGTTGGGGCCAACAAGTCGCGCGACCATGCGTGGATTTATAAGAAGGCGGGACTGCTGCGGCTGGAGCTTGCGAAGCGATTCCGCGAGGAACACGGAGCGTTTGAGAAGAAGGGCACGCCGGAGGATTACAAATTTTTGTGGGTGACGGATTTTCCGTTCTTCGAGTGGGATGAGGAGACGAAAACCTGGACGTTTGCGCATCATCCCTTCACCTCGCCGCACGAGGATGATTTGCAGGCGGGGCGGATGGAGTCTGATCCGGGCGCGGTGCGGGCGCTGGCCTACGACATTGTGCTGAACGGGATTGAGCTGGGTTCGGGATCGATCCGTATTCATCGCCAGGAAGTGCAGCAGTTGATCTTTCGCTCGCTGGGGATGAGCGAGGAAGAAGCGAAGGGGAAATTCGGATTCTTCCTGGAAGCGCTGGAGTATGGGACGCCTCCGCATGGCGGCATCGCGCTGGGGCTGGATCGAATTGTGATGATTCTTGCTGGAGCGCAGAGCCTGCGCGAGGTGATTGCGTTCCCGAAAACGGCGAAGGCGGTGGATCTGATGGTGGATGCACCTTCCCCGGCAACGGAAACGCAACTGAAAGAGTTACATATACAGAGACGGCGAAGCTAGGACGGTTGGGATTGGGGTGCGGGCATATCTCTATCCCACCCTTCGCACAAAACGCGAAGGATGGGGCACCCCATTTTCTTATGATGCCGAGAGAAAGCAGGTCCCTCGACTTCGCTCGGGATGACAACTCTTTCGAGCTGAAGAATCTCTGATTCTCAACGAAAAAACAAATACAGAGATTCTTCGCTCCGCTCAGAATGACGAGCTTTATTCGCTCGCGATGACGAGTTATGTTCGCTCAGAATGACGAGCTTTTTCCTAATAGGCCGGGATGCCGGTGACGCTTTGGCCGATGATGAGGGTGTGCATGTTGTGCGTGCCCTCGTAGGTCTTGACGGACTCCAGATTCATCATGTGGCGCATGACAGGATAGTCGTCGGTGATGCCGTTGGCTCCGAGAATGTCGCGGGACTTGCGGGCACACTCGAGCGCCATCCAGACATTGTTGCGCTTGGCCATGGAGATGTGCTGGTGGTCGGCCATTTTCGCATCTTTCATGCGACCCACCTGCAGCGAAAGCAGTTGAGCCTTGGTGATTTCGCTGATCATCCAGGCGAGTTCTTCCTGAATCAATTGATGGCTGGCGATGGGCTCGTCGCGGAACTGCTTGCGCAGCAGGGAATATTGCAGCGCCGTATCGTAGCAGGACATGGCGGCGCCGAGCGCGCCCCAACTGATGCCGTAGCGAGCCTGATTGAGACACATGAGGGGCGACTTTAAACCGCCGGAGCCGGGCAAGCAGCGCGGACGCGGGCACGCGCACATCCTGCATGGAAAGGCCGGAGGTAACGGAGGCGCGCAGCGACCATTTGCCGTGGACATCGTAGGCGCTGAAGCCGGGGAGTTTGGTGTCGACCAGAAATCCGCGGATGCGACCGTCTTCATCGTCGACCTTGGCCCAGATGATCGCGACGTCGGCGAGGGTGCCGCTGGTGATCCACATTTTTTCGCCGTTCAGGATGTAGTCGCCGCCATCTTTTTTTGCGCGGGTGCGCATGCCGCCGGGATTGGAGCCGAAGTCCGGCTCGGTGAGGCCGAAGCAGCCGAGTTTTTCTCCGGTGGCCATTTGCGGCAGCCATTCATTTTTTTGCTCGTCGGAACCGAAGGCGTGGATGGGGTACATGCACAGCGCGGATTGCACGCTGACGAAGCTGCGCACGCCGGAGTCGCCGCGCTCGGTTTCCTGCATGACCAGGCCATATTCGACATTGTTCATGCCGGCACAACCGTAGCCCTGGATGGTGGCGCCATAAAAACCAAGCTCGCCCATGGGACGGATCAGTTCTTTGGGGAAACGGCCTTCGCGATTGCATTCCTCAATGATGGGGATGAGGTTATCCTCAATAAATTGGCGGGCGGTATCGCGGACCAGGCGCTCGTCTTCACTCAACAACGTGTCGAAGCCGATAAAGTCGACACCTTTAAATTTGAAAGCCATACAGTGTTCTCCGTAGATACATCTGCAAACACTTTAGGCTAGCAGAGAGCGGCGGTTGGCGCAGAGATGGAGGCGCGAGGTGGTTGCACCGGGGATACTCCGTAGCGTTCACAGGCTGTTCACATTGGCGGGCAGCGTGCGTGTAAGAATGATTCGACCGCTCGCGGGTTGCGGGCAGGACTTAGGTGGCGGATTGGATGCGTCGTGTTGCGCTGATTTATAACCCGGCTTCCGGACAACGTCCGGGGCGGCGAGCCGCAGTGATCGCGGAAGTTGTGTCGATACTTCGCGAAGCGGGCGTGGAAGTGAAAGTGATTCCCACCGAGTCGCCGGCAAGCGCGGGCATGCAGGCGCACGCGGCGATGGAAGAAGGGTATGACACCATCCTGGCATGTGGCGGCGACGGGACCGTGCATGAATCGCTGCAGGAGTTAGTGGGTGGAACGGCGGCGCTGGGCGTGATTCCGATGGGAACCGCAAATGCGCTGGCAGCGGACCTGGGACTGCCGGGGTCGCCGATGAAAGCAGTGAAGAAGCTGCTGACGGCGACGCCGGTGCGCGTTTCCGTGGGCCAGGTTTTCTATCAGGACAGTAAGGGAGAGCCGCGTTCGCGATACTTTATTGTGGCGGCGGGCGTGGGCGCGGATGCGCTGTTTATGGGGCGGTTGGATCCGAAATTGAAACAGCGATTCGGATATGCGCTGTATGTGGTGGAGGCGTTTCGCCTGTGGGTGACGCACAAATATCCGATGTTTGCGGCGTGCTTTCAAGAGAACGGCAACGCAACACCGCGGGTGGAAGAGGCGTCGCAGATTCTGGCGGTGCGCATTCGCAATTTTGGCGGCGCGCTGCATGATCTTGCTCCCGGGGCTGCGATTACAAATCCTAAACTGCACGTGATTGCGCTGACGACGCGAAGCCGGGTGCGATATCTGCGATTTATGATCGCGGTGTTGATGGGACGGCATAAATACGTAGCGCCGATTCAGTTGGTTGAATGCGAGTCCGTGGAGTGCTATGGGTTGGAAGGCGCGACGGAAGAATTATTCGTCGAAGCGGATGGAGAATGGCTGGGCACGCTGCCGGTGCGGATGGAAGTGGTGCCGGATTCGCTGACTATATTGATGCCGACGAAGGATGCC
>CAWGCV010000011.1:0-351078 GCA_963821145.1 uncultured Acidobacteriota bacterium | reverse complement strand
CACCGCCGGCATCGGGCGAAACCACAGTCAGGTCCGGTAAATTCAGCTCCCTGAAGTGACCCACCAGCACCGGGCTGGCAAACAAATGGTCCACCGGGATATTAAAAAAGCCTTGAATCTGCGCCGCATGCAAATCGACCAGCAAGGCTCGATTGGCTCCGGCCGTCGTCAACAAATCCGCTACCAGCTTGGAAGAGATCGCGACTCGCGGACGATCTTTTCGATCCTGCCGCGCATAGCCGTAGTACGGAACCACTACGGTGATGCGCCGAGCCGAAGCCCGCTTCAACGCGTCGATCATAATCAGCAACTCCAGCAAATGCTGGTCGACGGGATAGCAGGTCGGCTGCACCACAAACACGTCTGCGCCGCGAACATTTTCCAAAAGCTGAAAGTACACTTCTCCGTCAGAGAACCGCTGCAGTCGTACTTCGCCCAGCGGAACCCCGACAAACTTGCAAATCTCTTCTGCCAGCGGCAGATTCGACGAGCCGCTGAAAATCTTGAACCGCTTGTCCTCGGTATAGGATTTGGCGCGCTTGCGACTGGCAGCGGCCTTGGCCGATCCGGAAGCATTCGCGTCTGCGCTCACTGCAATCGATCCTGTTGTGGGTGCATCTGCATCCACGGTCAGAGTCGAATTTCCGTCCCCGTTCTCAATCTCGCCCGCACTCATCGTTGTCTGGACCTCCCAAGCTGGTTGGCATTGGTGAACCGAACTGCAAACTTTGGATCGTGGCAACCGGGGGCTGAAAGCCGCCAAAATCCGGGAAAGATTGCCGCAGGCGATGAAACTCCCGCGACGCATACCGAGCTAAAACTGCACCATAAATGCTACAAAATCACAGCAGATCACTTGCAATTTGCAAGTGAAACTGGCTGGGCGACTAGGATTCGAACCTAGACCGAGTGCTCCAAAGGCACTTGACCTACCGTTAGTCGATCGCCCAAACTACAGGCCGTCACGATCACTGATCATGGAGCGCCAGTATTCTTGTCGGCCAACTGTCCTGGTTTCGTACGCGGTAATACTTTGCGCTTCCAGCCGTTCGACCGCCGCCCGAGCGTCCTCTGCCGTCCGATACAAACCGAACAGCGCGGAACCGGACCCTGAAAGCGCCGCGTAAATGGCAGAGCTTCCGTTTGGAGAATTTTGCTTCAGCGTTTCGAGAATGTCGCGCAGAGAGGGATACTGAGTGAAGACGACAGATTCAAAGTCGTTCACGATCCCGGCGCGGACAAGCTCGAGAAGAAGATTCTCGGCCCGGTCTTTCCCATTTGCAACAGAAAAGACACCGGTGGCGTTCGCACGAGCTTGCTGGGGAGCAGACAAAGCCGCCACCCACGTACGACCCAACTGTTCCAGCCTATCGGAAGCGTGGCCGTGGGTCAATTCGTTTTCCGCGGTTTTGGCCGGTATTTGCGCGGGCGAAGGCTCCACTTGGAGCTGGTCCCAGTCACGAAAAGCCTGCGGCGTAGAGACCCGCTCCTCTGGAACCGCCAGCACGCAATAGGTTTCGGGCAAATCAGGCAGAGGAGAGACCCGTTCTCCGCGCCCCTGGCCGAGCACTGTGCCGCCAATCAAAAACAAGGGAACGTCGGAGCCGGTTTCGGCGGCAATTTGCAGATTCTCTTCGGCTGGCAGGGCAATGCCAAGCTCTTTTTCCAAGCCGATCAGCGCGGCAACTGCGTTGGCGGAGCCCGCTCCCAAGCCGCCCTGGACGGGAAGGCGCTTGTCGATATGAATCTGAACCTTGGCGGAGATATTCAGTCGCTGTAGCGCTCGCTCGACGATTTTCCAGCAGGTATTGCGGTCATCACACGGAACGAATTTCTCCGTACAGGTTAGGAAGATTTCGCTGGGCGTTCCGCTGGGCAGCGCGGCTGCGGTGACGTCGACGAAGTCGTGAATAGCGAGGGTCTGGTAGATGGTCGTCAGCGCATGAAAGCCATCGGGACGCGGCGGACCGATGGCCAGGCCAAGATTGATTTTTGCGTGCGATCGTACGGGAGTGGCCATGCAGCAACGATTCTAAATGCCTGTCCGGCAAGCTACACTTTTTCTACTGGACATGCGCGAATGCCTATGAAAAAGCTCCTCACATCCTGCTTCACGCTTCTTTATTGTTCTCTCGCGCTCACGGCGGCGGCGCAGACAACGCTTGACGTCGGAATTGACTACAAGAGCGAGCAGCCCGTCCGGGCGCGGCATGCCATGGTGGTCACGGTGCATCACGACGCCACCGACGCTGGGGTCGAAATTCTGAAGCAGGGTGGCAACGCCGTCGATGCTGCGGTTGCGGTTGGCTTCGCGCTGGCGGTGGTGCATCCCGAGGCGGGAAACATTGGCGGCGGCGGATTCATGCTGGTGCTCTTCAAGAACGGTAAATCGCACTTTATGGATTACCGCGAGGAAGCTCCGGGCGCGGCCACCATGAATATGTATCTGGACGCGCAGGGGAATGTGATTCCCGACGCGTCGACCGTGGGCTATCGCAGCATCGGCGTTCCGGGATCAGTTGCGGGCATGGTGCGGGCGGAAAAATTGTGGGGCAAGCTGACGCTGGCACAGGTGATGCAGCCGGCGATTCGGCTGGCGCGTAATGGATTTGTGCTGAGCGACGAAGAAGCCCAGGAGATGCAGGATCCGCTACTGACAAAGTTTCCCGCGTCGCGGCACATCTTTCAGCGGGATGGCGATTTCTACCGCGCGGGAGAAACTTTTCGTCAGCCGGAACTGGCGGCCACGCTGGAGCGCATCGCGAAAAATCCACGAGATTTTTATCACGGGGCGATGGCCGCTCAGATCGCTGAGGCGATCCAGAAGGGCGGCGGCCTGATCACGGCGAAGGACCTGGCGGCATACAAGGCCAAGGATCGAAGGCCTCTCGTCGGCGAGTACCAGGGGTACAAAATTCTGACCGCGCCTCCACCATCGGGCGGCGGCATTGGATTGCTGGAGACGCTTAACATTCTGGCGCCCTACGATCTGACTGCGTTGGGCGATCGTTCGCCGCGAGAGATGCATTATGTCGTGGAGGCCTTCCGCCGCGCCTACATGGACCGCACAGATTACCTGGGCGATCCCGACTTTACGCTGATCCCAGTCAAGCAGATGATCAGCCTGCCGTATGCGGCAGCATTTCGCGCCAGCATCCTTCCGGACAAAGCCACGCCGTCGAGCACGCTGAAGCGCCCGGCGGGATTTCTGCCACCCCCACCGAAGCTGGCGCCGCCGCATCATGAATCAAACCAGACGACGCATTACTCGATTGTGGATGCGGACGGCAATGCCGTTGCGGTGACGACGACACTGAATAATTCTTTTGGTTCGGGTGTGACCGTGCCGGGGCTGGGATTTCTATTGAATGACGAAATGGACGATTTCGCCTCCAAGCAAGGCGTGCCGAACATGTATGGACTAATCCAGGGGCCGGCAAATGCGATTGGCCCACGCAAACGGCCACTGTCCGCGATGACGCCGACCATCGTGACCAGGGATGGCAAGGTGGCCATGGTGCTGGGTTCTCCGGGAGGGCCGCGCATCACGACCACGGTGGCGAATATTTTTCTAAGCGTGGCCGATGGCGGGTTGAACATTCAGCAAGCGGTGGATGCGCCCCGATTCCATCACCAATATCTGCCGGACATCGTGTACCTGGAGCCGGGATTTCCGGCGAGCACGGTGAGCGCGCTGCAGGCGATGCAATACACGGTTCACGTCGGGCAGCACTATTGGAGCAACGGCGAGTGCATCGAGGTCGATCCAAAAACCGGCGAACTCGAAGGCGGCCAGGATCATCGCAGCCATTACGGCAAAGCGGCGGGATATTGAATGGACTTCCGATCTGTCCCATGGCATCGGCGGTACCCCTTGACCGCTAAGCCCTCCGAATGGGGTAACTTAGAAATAGGTTGATTTCTCCATGTTGAAAGTGATTTCTACACACATTTTTCTGAAGCACCGCCTGCACAGCGGCCATTTGGACACATTGCGCAAATCTGGCGCGGAAGCCATTGAAATCTTCGCCAATCGGCGCCATTTCGACTACACCAGCCGGGTGCAGGTGCGCGAAATCGGGGATTGGTTCCGCGGCAACCCGACGGCCCCCTGGGCGCTGCACGCGCCGCTGCGGGCAGAAGGCGAAGGCGATAGCGAGCGGGCTACTGGACCGGCGATTAACGTGGTGCATGTGGAGAAGTCGCGCCGTATCGACTCCATGGACGAAGTGAAGCGCGCGCTCGAAGCAGCGGAGCAGATTCCTTTCACGCACCTGATTTTGCATTTGGGCGAGCGCGGGGACACCTGGAGTCCGCGCACGCTGGAACACGCGATGACAGCCGTGGAGCATCTACGAGCGTTCGCTCGACCGCTGGGCGTGCAGATCCTGCTAGAAAATCTTGAGAAAAATGAAGTCGCCGAGCCGCAGAACCTGATGGAGATTCTGACCGTGGGACACTTCGACGACATCGGGATGTGTCTCGACTTGGGGCACGCGCACATTGGCGAGGGAATTCCGGCGACCATCGACGTGATGGGGCCGCGGATTCGTTCCGTGCATGTGCACGACAATGCGGGCGAGAAAGATTCCCACTTGTGGCCGGGAGACGGCACCATTGCCTGGCCGGAAACCATGCGCGCGCTTGGAGCCTTGGCCAAACCGCCGGCAACCGTGCTGGAGATTCATCCCACGCTGGAGAATCCGGAGGGCACGTTGGTCGATCGCTATCAGCGGACGTGGGAATTTCTGGATCGAGCGGCTCACTGAGCTTGCGCAGGGTCATCGTTATTCTTGGCAGAACGGATGCGACTGTTTATGGCGGTGAAGATATCCAGGATCGCGATAGGCTTTTCGCTGCTTTTCATGCTGGCTCGTTCGGCCGTGCCGCAGCAGAAGCTCAGCGGCCCAGATGCTAAATCGCTTCACGAATTCGTGCAGGATTTCTACGATTGGTACGTACCCAAAGCTCTTAGCGATCATGCCAGTCCCGCTTGGGACTTCGCCTTGAAGTATAGGAAGCAGGCATTCGGTCGTGAGCTTTTTCGAGCTCTTAAGGAGGATTCCGACGCTCAAGCCAAAGCGGCCGATCTTGTAGGTTTGGATTTTGACCCATTTCTAAACTCTCAAGATCCCTGTGAGCACTATGAAGCTGGCGGTAGCTATCAAGCAGGAAATGAGTATCGGGTAAGAATTTATCCAAGTTGTTCCGGCCAGAAAGCGAACGTGCCTACTGTCATCGCGGAAGTTGTCCGTAATGACCGGCAATGGGAATTCGTGAACTTTCTATATCCAGATCAGGTGAAACAATATCCTGATAGTGCGGACTTGCTGAGCAATCTCAAGCTGTTAAGGGATGATCGTGCAAAGTCTCGTCGCGCGAAGATGAGAGCGACAAACTGAAGAAGTTAGCAAGGGATGAAATTCCACAACTATGGATGAAACGACTTCCAGCACGACCAGCACCGCGCCTGTAACCACGATTGCCAGCCTGAGTCGGCATGAAGGCGAGACCATCACGCTGCGCGGGTGGCTCTACAATCTGCGCGAGAGCGGCAAGCTGCTGTTCCCGATTTTTCGCGATGGAACTGGCACGGTGCAGGGGATCGTGCCGAAATCGGCCGTGCCGGCGGAAGTTTTCGACCGCATCAAGGGGCTGACGCAGGAGTCGAGCGTGATTGTGCGCGGCAAGGTCCGCGCCGATAAACGCGCTCCGAGCGGTGTCGAGCTGGATGTCGAAGATCTGGAAGTTGTCGATCGGGTATCAGAGGATGCGCCGTTTCCAATTTCGCTGAAAGAGCACGGCGTCGATTTTCTGATGGAGCATCGCCACCTCTGGATTCGCACACCTCGGCAGGCAGCAATTTTGCGGACCCGCGCGGAAATCATGCGGGCGGCGCAGGAATATTTCGACACGCATGGGTTCGTGCGGACCGATCCCCCGATTTTGACGCCGGCTGCGTGCGAAGGCACCAGCACATTATTTCCTGTCGATTATTTTGGCGACGAAGCCTACCTGACGCAGAGCGGGCAGTTGTACATCGAGAGCACTGCGATGGCGCTGGGCAAGGTCTACTCCTTTGGGCCGACGTTTCGCGCCGAGAAATCGAAGACGCGGCGGCATCTGACGGAGTTCTGGATGATCGAGCCGGAGGTCGCGTTTGCCGGGCTCGACGACATCATGGTGTTGGCGGAAGAATTTCTAAGCCACATTGTGCAGCGGGTGCTGGAGAATCGTGCCGCCGACCTGAAAGTGATTGGCCGCGATGCGAGCAAGCTGGAAGCGATTCGGCCGCCCTTTCCGCGGGTCAGTTATGAGGAAGCGGCGAAGATGCTGGCCGAGGCGTTCAAGGCTGGCAAACTGGAGCAGGAATTTGTTTACGGAAACGATTTTGGCTCGCCGGATGAAACTTATATTTCGTCGCAATTTGATCGGCCTGTCATGATCCATCGCTATCCTGCGGACATCAAGGCGTTCTATATGGAGCCGGATCCGGTGAACGACAAATTCGCGCTGTGCGTGGACGTGCTGGCTCCTGAAGGCTATGGGGAGATTATCGGCGGGTCGCAACGCATCAACTCCTATGAGCTGTTGAAGCAGCGGATTGAGCAGCATGGTCTGCCACTGGCGCCCTTTCAGTGGTATCTTGACCTGCGTCGCTATGGTTCTGTGCCGCATGCGGGATTTGGCATGGGCATCGAGCGCGCGGTGGCGTGGATTTGCGGTCTGGATCACGTGCGTGAGACGATTCCCTTCGCCAGAACGCTGAACCGTATCTATCCGTAGCCGACGTTTGCGTGCGCGGAAAAACGACGCACCGCAAGCAGGACACCCCATGTCGAAACCCAGCAAAATTTCGAAGCCAGTGAGTCGCGCGGAACGCGGAGGTGTGGGCCCAGTTGCACGCCGGTCCTCGATCGCGAGCGTGGAGAGCATTCCGGGGCGGAAGATTCGCATCCTTGGCGTGCCGCTTGATCTGGGACAGTCGCGGCGCGGTGTGGACATGGGTCCATCCGCGGTGCGCGTTGCAGGTTTGCAGGCGCGCCTGGAAGCGCTGGGGCACCAGGTCATGGACGGCGGCAATATCGCCGTCGAGATTGCGGAGACACAAAGCATTGGCGAGCAGGATGCGAAGTATCTCCACGCGATTACCGAAACATGCACGCGCGAGGCGGAGCAGGTAATCGCGGCGTTGACTGCGGGGGAAACACCGGTGGTGTTGGGTGGGGACCACTCGATCGCGGTGGGAACTGTCTCCGGTGTGGCGGAATTTTATCGCCGGAAGAAACAGAAGATCGGATTGATCTGGATGGATGCGCATGCGGATATCAACACGCCGCAAACCTCCCCGAGTGGCAATGTACATGGCATGCCGGTGGCTGCGCTGACCGGTTTGGGGCCGGACGAGTTGAAGGATATGTTTGGATGGTCGCCCAAGATTGCGCCGGAAAACGTGGTGCTGATCGGTCTCCGCGATATTGACGCAACGGAAAAAGCTAACATCCGGCGCGCGGGAATTACCGAGGTGTACACCATGCGCGATATTGATGAACGCGGCCTGCGCACTGTGATGGAAGAAGCGGTTCGCGCTGCCGCGCGCGATACCGCTGGCTATCATATCTCGCTCGACATGGACTGGATTGATCCGGAGGATGCGCCGGGAGTCGGCACACCCGTGCGCGGCGGCGCGACCTATCGTGAGGCGCACCTGGCAATGGAAATTATTGCCGATGATGGGCGGATGTTGAGCTTTGAGCTGGTCGAAGTGAACCCGGTGATCGACGAGCACAACCGCACCGCGGATTTGGCGGTGGAGTTGACCTCCTCCGCATTCGGGAAAAAGATACTGTAGGCGGCAGCATGTTCAGGCCGCTATTTCTCAAACCAGACTTCCATGCCGATTGAATTCTGGTGCATCTCCGTGCGGCGAAACGGCACCTTCTCCAGCATCTGTTCAATTTCGTCCCGCGTGTAGGCGCGCTTCAGCAGCATAAAGCGAAAGGTGAGCAGCGTCATCCAACGATTGATTCGGCCGATGCCGATTTCGTTCACATATTCGCGAATGGCGGACATAGGGGTGTCGCGGCGCAGGTCGATGATGACACCGCTGCCGCCGCAACGAAGCACGCGATGCATTTCCTTGAGCGCCGTGACGGGCTCAGAGAAGTTCTTGAACGCGGCGCGACAGACGAGCAGATCGAAGCTATTCTCCGCGAACGGCATGGCAGACGCGTTGCCTTGCTGAATGTCGACGTTTACATGGGCGTCGGCAGCGTTGCGGCCGGTCAACTCGACCATCGTCTTGCTGATTTCCAGCGCATGTACGTGCAGCTTGCCGGATCTTGCCACTTCGATGGAAAGAAAACCAGGTCCTGGCGCCACTTCCAGTACATCGGAGCCTGCGGGTAGGCTGGCTTCGAGGCGGATGGCCAGCTCCCGATACTCGTTCATGTCTTTGCGCGTAGTTTTCTCGTACCAGCGCGCGACCGAGCCTTCCATACCCATTCCCTTGTATCCTTTTGCCATTGTCTTAGTCATTTGAAAACCTCAACTGAAAAGTATCTTACTAAATAAGATACTTGCTACCATAGATACATGGAGGCAAGATGTCAACAGGAAATCGTGCCGCGTTGCATGCGTCGCTGATCCGAAACATTCGCTACTTTATTGCAGGGACGATTGTGTTCAACCAGAAAGTGGCCGACTCGGTGGGGCTGCACCTGACGGATATGCAGTGCCTGAACCTGCTGGAGTTGGAGGGCGCCATGACCCCCGGGAAACTGGCGAAATGGATGGGCTTAAGCACGGGCGGGGTGACCGTGATGCTGGATCGGCTGGAAAAGGGCGGCTATATCCGCCGTGAAGCGAACCCGTCGGATCGACGGAGCGTCCTGGTGCACGCCAATCCCCGCAAGGCGCACAAGATTCAGCCGCATTATGAGGAGATCAATCGGGAAATGGATATTTTTCTGACGGAGAGCCCGCGTGGGGAACTTGAGGCAGCGAACCGTTTTCTGCAACGGATCAACACAATTCGTGGGAGCCGTGCGGCTGCGGATTCGCACGGCTAAATCCACGGTTGCTGAGGGCTTCGGTGGCTGGCTTTACTGATCCGGGCTGGTCTTGTGCTCCACTTTCTGAGCGCCTTCGTCCGTTTTCTGCGCGGTTTTGTGGGTTGCCTTCTTGGTGGTGTGCTTGGTGGCGTGCCAGCTTTTTTTGGAGCCGCTCTTCACGCCATTGCCAGTGTCTTTGGCGGCGTTTTTGGTGCTGTGGCCGGCATCCTTCATGTCCTGCTTAAAGCCGGGATCGGTGCTCGATTGGGCGATCACGGGAAGTCCAACGGAAAGAACGGCGGCGACGAGGGTGGTGCTGAGGAGTTTGGCTTTCATAGTTTGTCTCACACCTAAAACAGATTCAAAAACAAGAGATGGAGTTGTAGGCAGACAGGAAACCCAGATGCGTTTTCGTCCCGCATATACGGCAAGGCACTCAGCGAAAGGAAATTACTCCGCGCGCAAGGCAACCATTGGATCGATCGACGCAGCGCGGCGTGCAGGAGTCAGGCAGGCAATCAGGCCGACGAAGATCAAGATCGCGGCAGACCGCCGAGAAGGTGACAGCATCGGTCGGACGGACGCCGTAAAGAAGACTTATCAGCAGACGCGTAACTCCCATGGAGACACCGATGCCCGCTGCCACTCCACACAGGAGCAATACCAGGCCTTGCCGCACAACCAACAGCAGAAGATCCACGCGTTGCGCGCCGAGAGCACTGCGAATTCCGATTTCGCGCGTACGGCGAGCCACTTCATACGAGAGCAATCCGTAAACGCCGATACACGCCAATGCCAGCCCGAGCGCGCCAAAAAGGCCAAACAGCCGCGCGACCAGCCGCTCATTGAACAGGGTTCGGTCGACAATTTCAGATTGCGTCCTCATCTGGATGACAGGCAGATTGGCGTCAACCTGATTTACAGCCTGTCGCACCGGCGGCATAAACAAATCGGGTTGTGCAGCTGTGCGCAGTACAAACGTTGCACCCCGTTCCGTCAATGGAACATAGGTCGTAGGAGCGTCAGTGCTTCGCAGATCTTGAAACTTTGTGTCGCCCACCACTCCGACGATTACCCAGTGCGGGTCTTTCACGCCGTCACCGCCGAGACGTAGCCCAATCGGATCTCTTCCTTTTATGTACTGCTTTACGAAAGCCTGGTTGACAATTGCCACCGATGGCATTCCGCTCAGATCCCCAGTATGGAATGCACGGCCGTCGATGAGCGGAATTTTCATTGTCTCGAAGAAGTCCGGACCCACGGATAGCCACTGAGTCTCAGTGTTCTCATTTGTTCGTCCCTCAATTTCCATGCCGTGTTTCGATATCCCGCCATCCAGGAGTGCGCTTGACGAGTAACTTACGCTCACCACTCCCGGGAGCGCGGTCAACCGTCGCTGCAAGTTCGCATATAGTTCAGTGGTTCTTTGTTCCTTATAGCCGGCCAACTCAGGTTCAATCGAGAACAGCAGCAGGTTTTGGGTGTCGAATCCAGGATCGATGCTGTGCAGGTTGTCGAGCGTGCGCAGCAAAAGACCTGCACCCGACAGCACTACAACTGACAGTGCGACCTGGACTACCACCAATGCGCTGCCCAGGCCAAGTCTCAGCCTGGTCCCATGCCTCGTCGTTGCAGAGGTTCCTTTGAGCTCCGTTGCAACGTCAGCTTGGGCTCCCCGGAACGCCGGCGCCAGCCCAAACCCAATTCCGGTCAGAACTGCTACGCCAATCGCAAACAACAGTACAGGTGCATTTGGATGTAGATTGATCTGCATCGGTACTTTCGAACTTTTCAAAAAAAACGTCGCTAGTCCTGTGGCTCCCATGTAGGCGACCAGAGTGCCCAGCGCCGCCCCCATCAGAGAGAGCAGTAGGCTCTCCGTCAATAGCTGGCGAATCACACGCCTTCTTCCGGCACCGACGGCGAGCCGTACGGCCATCTCTCTCTCTCTCGCCGCTCCGCGCGCCAGCAGCAGCCCTGCCACATTTGCGCAGGCGATGATCAGCACTATCCCGACTGCGGCCATGAGTAAAAAGAGAGGCTCCCCGAACCGATCGCGAAATCCCGTCAGCCCGCTTTGCGCAGGAAGCAAGTATAGGCGAGGATCTTGCGTCTTCTTCCAGG
This sequence comes from uncultured Acidobacteriota bacterium, assembly GCA_963821145.1. Classification (GTDB taxonomy): domain Bacteria; phylum Acidobacteriota; class Terriglobia; order Terriglobales; family Acidobacteriaceae; genus JAKAAZ01. The sequence continues at coordinate 339,901 of CAWGCV010000011.1, read as the reverse complement.
CGGGCTTTGCGCCACGCGTCGTCTCATTGACGAACCAGACTTTCATTGCCGCCTCGGCTTGTTCTCTCGGGACACCGGGCTGCAGCCGACCCACTACCGTCAACCACCACGAGCCCGCATCCGAAGTGCGCGCCCAACGCTCACCCAAATGGGTCGCCTGCTGCAGTGGCACCCACAAATCGACCGACTTCCCTGGTGTCAGCCGGGTGAATCCCCGATCCGCTACTCCCACGATAGTGAACACGACATTGTTCAAGCGAACTGCTCGCCCCAGAACGCTTGTCGCGCCGCCGAACGCGCGTTGCCAGTACCCGTAATCGAGTACCGCAACAGCCGGTGCGTCCGGCTTCTCATCCTCCGGCTGCAGCGTTCTGCCTAGCGCGGCGCGGACCCCGAGTGTCTGGAAATAATTTCCCGATACAAGTTCGCCGCGAGCAATGCTTGCCGGTCCGTTGCCACTCAGGTCCGTCTGTTGCGGCCCGGCGAATGCTATCGCACTCGAGAATAGATCTTTGCGTCCTGCAATCTCTCGAAAGGTGGGGTAGGACAGGGAGCAGCCGCTGTAACCCCCGGCCGTTCTGTCCAGGCCCACAATCCCCGTAGTCGCTCATATCCCCTTCCGGCCAATGATGAGCCGACCATCGCATAACCACCAACTCGTCCGGATTCTGTACTGGTAGAGATCGCAGTAGAACGGCATTCACCAGGCTGAAGACGGCCGTATTTGCGCCAATGCCGAGCGCAAGCGTAAGGACTACCGCAGCGGTGAAGCCGGGGGATTTGCGGAGTTGACGAAGCGCGAATTTGATGTCGGCCCAGATGCTTTCGATGAGCGGCCACATCCAGACCTCGCGACTGCGCTGTTCGATCAGCGTCGTATTACCGAAGGCGCGACGCGCGGCGTGGACGGCTTCGTCGGTTGGCATTCCGTCGGAGATGAGCGCTTCGATCTTTTCTTCAAGATGCTGCTGCATCTCCTCGGAGAGGTCGGCAGTCAATTGGCGACGCGAACAAATTTGCTTCAGCCAGTGCTTCATAGACTTCTTACTCCCCTCGGAGAGCCACCATGGGATCAATCGACGCGGCGCGGTGCGCAGGAATGTAGGCTGCAACCACTCCAGCACTAGCCACCCCGATGGAGACCAGAATCAGAACCACTCGGATTGCGCGACCCTGTGCCGTACAGCACACTCTTCAACACAGAAGCCGAGAGAAATGCCCCCGCCAATCCGATGGCGATCCCGGTTCCAAGCAGGACTGCGGCCTCGCGCAAAATCATATTGAGCAACAGGCTGCGTTGCGCTCCCAGCGCCATGCGAATGCCGATCTCACGCGTGCGCCGCGCGACGGAGTACATCATCACACCATAGAGACCAACGATTGTGAGGGCGATGGCGAGGCCGGCAAAGGCGCTCAGCAGAACCATTGCGAATCGCGACTCGGAAAGTTGGCTGGACATCAACTCCCGCATGGTGTGGACATCGGTGACCGGTACATCCTTGTCCATCGACGCGACAAGTTTTCGCACCGTCGGTTCCAGGCTGCGTGGGGCGACAGATGTTCGCATCACCGTGGCCAGACAGCACCAGTTCGGCAATTGCGAAGCGGGAAGGTACATCACTGGAAGAGGACTTGGCTGGGTCGCATAGTAGCGCGCATTCCCAACGACTCCCACAATCTGCCGCATGGCCGGCCCTTGCTTTGTTCCATTACCGGCGCCCGGTTTGAGCATTTTCCCTAGAGCGTTTTCCCCGTGAAGATACTTGTCCGCGAATGCCTGGTTCACAATCATCACTTGCGGCGACTTTGTGTCGTCGCGATCGGAAAAGTCTCGACCCCGGAGCAGCGGAATCTGCAGGGTGCGGAAGTATTGCGGCGACACGATATCCAGACTGGCGCTGGACCTTTGACCTTTTGCAGTTGGATGTTCCGGATCTACAAAACTGAGATTGGCGCTATTGTTCGTCATGGGTAAAAACATGCCGCCCGCGGCGGATTGCACACCTGGAAGCGCACGAACCCGATCGAAATATTGCCGATAGAATTCCGGCCGCGTTTGCTGATATCGCGTGTCAGGCAGATTGAAATTGAACGTTAGCAGACGATTTGGATCGAACCCTTTGCTGGCGTGCAGAGAATTGAGAAAGCTGGTAATCAGCAACCCCGCGCCGGCTGCGAGTATCAGGCCGAGCGCAACCTGACCAATCACCAACGAACTCCGCAGCCACGCGCCATCGGAAATGACAGTGCGTTCTCCCGCTTGCAATGTGGAAACCAGATTGGTTTTCGAAGCTGTGACAGCGGGGATGATTCCAAAGATGATCGCCGCTGCGAAGGACACGCTGGTGACAAATGCCAGCACACGCAGGTCCACCCCGGCATCGGCCGCGCGTGGAATGCTGTCTCCGATCAGCGAGAGAATCGCCGGGGTACAAATAAAAGCCAAGCCACATCCAATCATCCCGCCTGACAAACTGAGTACCACGCTCTCCACCAGCAATTGCCGAACGATCCGTCTGCGGCCTGCTCCCAGGGCTGCACGCATCGCAATCTCGCGTTGCCGTGCGTGCATGCGCGCCAGCAGCAGGTTTGCGATGTTGCCGCAAGCAATCAGCAGCACCAGCACAACGGCACCGAGTACGATCATGAGAGCTGTTCGCGTATTGCCGATCAATGCGGAAAGCTCTGTTCGCACTCGAACCGCGTTGTAACGTGTATTCGAATCGGGATACTGTTTCGCGAGGCGTTCCGCAATGATGTTCAGGTCCTGGTCGACCTGCCCAACCGTAACGCCCGGTTTCATTTTCCCGATCACATTCAGGAAGCGCATACCGCGATTGGATGTTGTCGGATTTGGGTCGGCAGGATTGTTGTCTACCGCCAGCGTGGTCCAGATACCGTTCTCAGGGGATGTCACAGGGAAACGAAATGAAGCGGGCATCACTCCAATGACAGTAAATAAGTCGCCGCTGAGGTGAATGGTGCGCCCAATGATGGACTTGTCGCCGTTGAATTGCGACACCCATAGTTGGTGACTGATGAGCGCCACTTTTGTTCCTTGCTTCTCCTCACTTGGTCGGAAGCCGCGTCCAATCTCGGGAGTTGCGCCGAGAGTGGGCAGCAAATCCCATGAAACAATTTCGGCGCTCACATGCACGGGTCGATCCACGCCGGTCAACGTATAGGAATTGTCGTGATAGGAAACCAGGTGTTCGAGGGTATGGTTTTGAGCGCGCCAATCGAAGAAGTTCGGATACGACACGTTATCGGATATCGGCACCGGATCGTGGCTGTTCACGGACTGCACATCGATCAGCCTTTGCGGCTGCGCAAAGGGCAACGGACGCAGCATCACAGCGTCCACCACGCTGAATACGGCTGTGTTGGCTCCTATGCCAAGAGCGAGCGTGAGGATTGCGACCACTGTGAATCCTGGCGATTGGCGGAGTTGGCGGAGAGCGAATTTGATGTCGGCGCAGATGCTTTCGATCAGCGGCCACATCCATACTTCGCGGCTGCGCTGTTCGATCAGGGTGACATTGCCGAAGGCGCGGCGTGCGGCGTGGACCGCTTCATCGTGGGGCATTCCGCCGGCGACGAGCGCTTCGATCTTTTCCTCGAGATGCTGCTGCATCTCCTCGGACAGGTCAGGGGATAACTTACGACGCGAAGATATTTGCTGTAGCCAGTCCTTCATAGGTCTATTTATTCCCCTCGGAGCGCGTTCATAGGATCGATCGAAGCTGCGCGGCGCGCAGGCCACCAGGCTGCCAACAACCCAGTCAGCAGCAGCACGCCAGACATGGCCACGATTGTGAGAGGGCTGCGCGGAGCAACTCCAAATAAGAGGGTGCGCAGTAACTGCGCTACGGCGAGCGAGCTGGCGACGCCCAGGATCATGCCGGCAATCACAAGCGTGCCGGCCGCTTGCAGCACCATGCGAAGAATATCTCCACGCTGCGCACCCAACGCCATCCGCACACCAATGTCTTTGGTTTGTCGCGCAACCGTGTAGGACATCACTCCATACAGCCCCGCGCCGCCCAGCACCAGGGAGATCAGAGCGAAGAGCGACAGCAGCAGCATGGTGAATCGCTGCTGTGCGATTGAGGCTCGCATTACTTCCTGCATCGGCTCCACGCTCAGCAATGGGGTACGCGCATTGTCCATAAATATGCGGTGCGCCGAGGACACGATATCCAACTGTCGAGACTTCATGCGTATCACCCAGCTGACCCCCAGCAAACCGCTGTCCATTTGTGTCAGACGGTCGGGAACCTGTGCCGCTGGCAGATACATAATTCCGGGCGCAGGCGCTTCCAGCCCATCCTGCTTCGTATCCCCCACCACGCCCACGATTTCTCGCACGCTATCTTCATAGCCAGGCCCCGTCGCCGCGGTGATGCGGATATGCTCGCCCACCGGATTCTGCCCCTTGAAGTGCGTCTGGGCGAATTGCCGGTTCACAATCACCACCGGCTCGGAACCGTGCGTGTCGGAGATGCGAAACGCTCGTCCGGCGATGACGGGAATACGGAGGGCGTCAAAATAATGCGCCGTGATCGGCATGTATTCCTCGTCGCCACTGGAACCCGGCTGCCCCGCGGGCCGACCCACAATGTCGAACGAGAAGTCGGGCGTCAGCTGGGTCGGCAGGCTATTGACCCCAGCCGCCGCCGCAACACCTGGTTGCGCTTCGAGGCGCGCTACCAGTTCATCCAGGCGTAGACCCAATGACGCACTGGTTGCTATCTGGTCCTGCGTAAATGCCGTTTTGAATGTAATTACATTGTCTGCACGGAAGCCCGGAGGCGTATGGATCAGATTCCAGAAACTGCTTAGCAACAGGCCAGCAGCGACCAACAGCATCAGAGAAATGGCCGCTTCACTGACCACCAGCGATTTCTGCGCCAGATTGCGGCCGCCCGCAACCCGCGTTGAGCTCATTCGCAGCGATTCGTTCAGCTGCGTGCGCCGGCTCTCGATGGCAGGAACTGCGCTAAAAAGTATTGCGCATAAGAGAGTCAGCGCTGTTGCAAAAACCAGGGTTGATCCGTCCATTCCAAGTGAGGTAAAACTTGGCAGCTTCAGCGGGCTCAGATGCATCAACACCGGGGTTGCGAACTGTGCCAGCAGCACTCCCGCCACTCCACCCGCAATGCAAAGAATCGCATTCTCCACCAGCAATTGCTGCAAAATCCTCCAGCCATGGGCTCCCAACGCGGCGCGCAGGCTCATCTCGTGTTGTCGTGCGGTGGCTCGCGTCAGCAATAAGCAGAGAATGTTGGCCGATACAATCAGTAAGACAAGCCCGACCGCGCCCATCAACATCTCCAGCGCAGGACGCACTTGACCTACCAGCGAATCGTGATAATCGAGCACGCGGACAGATTCATATCGATCCCACAGGTCCGGATAGACGTTCTTCATTTGCAGCAACACGCGCTTCAGATCATCCTCTGTCTGCGCTCGCGTCACACCGGGCTTCATCCGCGCAACAAAGTTGTAGCTATTGTTTTGGTCCTCCGGACCCTCCGCAATCTGTAGAGGTACCCACGCGTCCACCTTTGCATCCAGACGAAATTTTGGATTCGCTACACCGATGACCGTATATTTCTCGTCACCCAGGGTGATTGCGCGGCCAAGGACGTTTGGATCTGCGCCAAAGTGTTGCCGCCAAGCGGCATCGCTCAGGACCACGACGCCCGGTGCATGCAGGGCCATGTCCTGTGGTTGAAAGCCGTGACCGATCTGCGGTGCCATTTGAAAAACCTGAAAAAAACCTGGAGTCACTCGGAGAGCTTCGAGGGGAACTGCCTCGCCGTTCTGTACTAGGTTCATGTGACTCGGTATGTAATCGTAAACCGCCGCTGACTTGAAGGTCCGGCTGGCGCGCATCATGAAAAGTGCTTTCGTCCCGGAATAAGCTGGCACCATCTGCCCATTCGAGTAGAAGCGTTCGATGCGAACCAACTGCTGCGGCTTCGGAAATGAGAGCGGTCGCAGCAGCACACCATAAAGAATAAGGAAAACGGTCAGATTTGCGCCGATGCCGAGCGCCAGCGTCAACACGACCGCAGCGGTGAGGCCGGGGGCTTTGCGGAGTTGGCGAAGGGCGAATTTTATGTCAGCCCAAATGCTTTCGATCAGCGGCCACATCCATACTTCGCGGCTGCGCTGTTCGATCAGCGCCGTATTGCCGAAGGCGCGGCGCGCGGCGTGGACGGCTTCGTCGTGGGGCATCCCGCCAGCGATGAGGGCTTCGATCTTTTCTTCGAGATGCTGCTGCATCTCCTCGGAGAGGTCGGCGGAGAGTTGGTTCCGGGAAAGCTTTCGTCGGAAGCGGGGCATGATGGAATCCTCAACAGCGGTTGAACTCAGAACCTACCCACATCTCAAACCAGAGATGTGGGGCACCCAAATTTTCATTCGTCGCGATTCGCCGCGGCGACTGACATACACACCCCAGATTTCTCAGGAAACGTTGGGCGCAAGTACCAGCGAGATGCCTTCGAGCATCTGCTCGAAGCGGGAAACTTCGCGCTCCAGATGTTTGGCCCCGTCCGGCGTGATGCTGTAGGTTCGCACCCGGCGGTTGGAGGCAGAAATCTTCCATTCGGCATCGACCAGGCCGGCTTTCAGCAGGCGTTGGAGGGCAGGGTAGAGCGATCCTTCTTCCACCTGGAGCAGATCGCGGGAGCGCTGCTGAATATGCTGGACCATGGCGTATCCGTGCATGGGCTGGCGGTAAAGCGTCTGCAGAATCATGAGTTCGAGCGCGCCGGGGAACAGGTCGCGCGGTTCGGAGGGCAATTTGGGTGATTTTGGGGTCATAGGCTTGTTCCAAACAAGCCTAGAGTAAATAGGGTTTGAGACGGGCGTCAACTATAATTTTGAAGTGACGGTCGGAGACTGCACTGTTGCCTGGGCAGGGGCGATTTTTGGCGGGTTTCGTTGACTCTGGCCCTTGTTTTGGTTATCCTTAAATCCTTGTGCAGTGTTGCGTGAGTCTGCTTGCACCTCTTCCGGTGCGTTGGCGGCACGCAAAGCGTCTTTCGGTTTCACCGCCCCTCGACGCTGCATGTGGTTGGCCCACTGTACTCCATTGCGTGATTTGCTGGCAGAATTTCCGGCAGCTGAACGCCTTGTTTGTTGTGGCGGTGTGCATCGGCTCGCAAAGACAGATTTAATATTTGACGTTTGTTTGGGAGAACTGGAACCATGTCTACCTTTATTCCGCGTCCGCAGGACATCAACCGCAAGTGGTACGTGCTGGATGCCAGCGGCAAAACGCTGGGACGCCTGGCTACGGAAGCCGCGCGGGTGTTGAGCGGCAAGAACAGCCCGCAATATACGCCCTACATTGACACGGGAGACCATGTCATTGTGTTGAACGCGGAGAAGGTTCGCCTGTCCGGGTTGAAGAGCCAGCAGAAGATGTATCGCCGCTACACCGGATTTCCGGGCGGCATGCGCGAAGAGTCGTTTGTTCGCCTGATGGCGCGGCGACCGGATCGCGTGGTGGAGCAGGCCATTACCGGCATGTTGCCAAAGAACAAGATGGGCCGCCAGATGGCCACCAAGTTGAAGGTGTACAAGGGCGACACGCATCCGCACGAGGCACAGAAGCCGATTGCGATGACACTGGACGATTCAGCAACCGCAAGAAATGTAACGGGACAGCGAAAAACGTATGGCGGAAATCACACAGTATTACGGAACCGGACGGCGCAAGACGAGCATTGCTCGCGTGTTTCTGCGTCCCGGCAGCGGCAAGTTCACGGTGAACGGCCGTGCCTTCGAAGATTATTTTGTTACCGAGCAGCAGCGCATCGCAGCCAAGCGCGTCCTGGTCGCAACCGACCTGGCAGCCACCTTTGACGTGTTGACCACAGTGAAGGGCGGCGGCGTGACCGCACAGGCGGATGCCGTGAAGATGGGCACCGCTCGGGCATTGCTCGAATACAACATTGAACTGCGCGGCAGCCTGAAAGAACAGGGCTTTTTGACGCGCGATGCCCGCATGAAAGAACGCAAGAAGTACGGGCAGAAGGGCGCTCGCAAGCGCTTCCAGTTCAGCAAGCGCTAGTTCGCGGCTGGCACTGGCAACTCTGTTGAGACATGCGATGGCTGCGCTCCACATGAGTGCAGCCTTTGCACGTGAAAGTTGCGGCAGGAAGTAAATCGCAAGTTTTGGACGTAAATTTCCCCACGGGGATCAATCCGAGCCGGTTTTGACGGACCGGCAGGATGCAAATCACAAGGAGGTCGTTTGGCCACTATCACCATGAAGGAACTGCTCGAAGCGGGAGTCCACTTCGGGCATCAGACAAAGCGCTGGAACCCAAGGATGAAGGAATATATCTTTGGCGAACGGAACGGAATCTACATCATCGATCTGCAGAAGACCTTGAAGATGTTCAAGGAAGCCAGCAAGTACGTGACGGACCTGGCGCTCGACGGCAAGACGATTTTGTTTGTGGGCACCAAGCGGCAGGCGCAGGACGCGATTGCCGAGGAAGCCACCCGTTGCGGCATGTTCTACATCAACCAGCGTTGGCTGGGCGGTCTGTTGACGAACTGGACGACCGTGCAGAAGTCTGTGAAGCGCCTTCAGGAACTCGATGAGATGGCCACCGACGGCCGCTACGACCTGATGACCAAGAAAGAAGTCATCAAGCTGGAACGCGAGCGAAAGCATTTGCAGGCGAACCTGGCCGGCATCAAAAACATGCGCCGTTTGCCGGATGCGCTGTTCGTTGTGGATTCGAACAACGAGACCATCGCCGTGAAGGAAGCTCGCAAACTGGGTATTCCGGTGGTCGCGGTTGTCGATACAAATTGCGATCCGACGCTGGTCGACTACATTATTCCGGGCAACGACGATGCGTTGCGCGCGATTCGCCTGTTTACCTCCAAGGTTGCCGACTCGATTGTTGAAGGCGTGCAGATGAGCGGTGACAAGCAGCAGGCTGAGCTGGCCGGCGTGACGGCGAGCGCGGACGAAGCGGCGGCTGTCGAGGGTGTTGCGGCGGCTCCGGATGGCTTTAACGCGGCGAAGTATGACCCTGAACTGGCCGATGATGATGTCGACCTGGAGCAGGCGCTCGGTGGCGGAATTCGCAAAGCTCCCACGGCGGTTTCCGCGATTGCGGACGAGCCGGAAGCTGCGACGGCTGAGAGCGGCGTGTAGATTCTGCAGTTGCATGCAGGCGCGCTGGATCAGGTCTTGCCGGCGAGCGCACCGCACCGAAGTTTCTTTCCGTGTTCTTGAGGCGGCCTGAAAAACCTTGCGCTATGAGGTTGAGGGCCGCTCTCGCACACTAGCTCAAGCGAAAAAAGATTGGACGTATAAAAGGATGTCTACTGTGACAGAAACAATTTCAGCTGGAATGGTAAAGGAGTTGCGCGAGAAGACAGGCGCTCCTATGATGGACTGCCGTAATGCACTAACAGAAGCCAAAGGCGACATGGAAGAAGCTGTAGTCGTGCTGCGCAAGCGCGGTATGGCATCGGCTGCCAAGAAAGCCAGCCGCACCGCCAGCGAAGGTGCCGTGGGAACTTACATCCACGCAGGCGGCAAAATTGGCGTGTTGCTGGAAATCAATTGCGAGAGCGATTTTGTGGCCCGCACGGCAGATTTCCAGGAGCTGCTGAAGGACATTGCGATGCACATCGCAGCTACCGATCCGCGCTACATTCGCAAGGAAGATGTGACCGCGGAAGACCTGGAACGCGAGAAGGAAATCTATCGCGCGCAGGCGGCGCAGACTGGCAAGCCAGCTCCGGTCATTGAGAAAATTGTCGAGGGCAAGATGTCGAAGTTCTACGAGGAAGTCTGCCTGCTGGAGCAGCCCTTCATCAAGGAGCAGACGGTGACCATTGCGCAGTTAATCGCGCAGAAGGTCGGTAAGCTGGGAGAAAACATCCAGGTGCGCCGCTTCGCCCGCTTCAAGGTTGGCGATGCAAATTGGACTGTAGCTCAGATCAAGGCGACTGCATAAGCGGTTTCAATTCGAAGAAAAGCCCGACATCATGTCGGGCTTTTTTATTTTTGCCGCGAAATTCATCGGCGAAGCGACGTTGCTGTTTATTGGGCCCAGGCGAGGCCGTCGGCGCCAGCGCCGGCGTTGATGAGTTTCTGCACCTTCCAGTCGGAAAGATCGATCGCGGCAACCTGATTCTTAACATTGCAGGAAACGTACGCGATCTTGCCATCGGGACGCACCAGAATTTCCTGAGGGGAGCTGGGGACGGAAATCGTGTTGATGACTTTCAGCGTGGCAAGGTCGACCACTGCGACCAGGTTGCGTCCCGGAATCGCCACCAGGAGCGAGCGTCCGTCTTTCGTGGGAGCGGTGCCGTAGCCGGTGCCGGGCAGAGGCACCCACGCCTTCACCTTATTGGTAGCGGTGTCGATGACAGCTAGGCGGGGCTGCTCCTGGTCGGAGGTGAAGGCCATGCTGCCGTCCGTCGAGACGGAAATGCGTTGCACCTCGCTGGAGACGGGAATCACGGCGAGCGTTTTGCGAGCTTTGATATCAAGCACTGATACGGTTCCGGGGCCAACATTGGCGGTGTAGCCGCGCGTTCCATCGGGAGAGATGGCGAGCATATGCGATTGTTCCTGCCCGGTGGGAATCGTACCGACAATTTTGAGGGTTTTCGGATCGACCAGGGCGACATCCTGATCGAGCTCGGTGGTGATGTAGAGCAGACCGTCATGCTTGTTATAGATCACGCAATGGGGACGGACGCCGTGGCCGAAGTCGACATGACCGATGATTTTGCGCGAGGGCAGATCGATGACCAGCATTTCGTGGCCGTTGAGACCTGGGTGGCCGACGCCGACATTGCCATAGATGGGAACGTAAGCGATCTTGCCGTCGGGAGAGGCTGCGGCTTCATGGCCGTGCATAGCCGTCACCCCCTCGGGAATGGTCGCGATCTGCTGCTCGGTGGCGGAATCAACCAGGCTGATGTCTTTATCTCCCTGGTTCACCACGATGAGAAGAGGCGCAGATTGGGACTGCGTTTGGGCGTAGACGGGGACCGCTAAGAGGCAAATACCGGTCAGAAGAAGAGACAACGGAATCGAGGGTCGCATGGCAACCGCAGTATACCCTCCGAGGGTCAGCGAAACAGATGGTTTCTGCCGAAGCTATACGACACTTTCCAAAGCAGAGAATCGACGCCGGGATTCTCCGTTCCCAGGTTGCCGTTCGATAGGTGGTGGATACGGACCTCCGCTTGAATCGATTGCCTTGGGGTTCGATACCATTGCAGTCCCGCTCCAAACTCAAAAGTAAAGTTGAAAGAAGAACTGTTAGCGACGGGAATGTCGCGAGGCGCGACCAGAAATCCTCCATTGCACATGAATTCCGGTTGGAGTCGCCGATGGGTGAATCCATTCAGCTTCAAGCCGATGGGGCTGGTGCCGCCGGTATACGTCCAGCGGCGCGAATAGCCTGCGACCCAGGGATATTCCTGGGTGGTTCCATTGGACTGAACAATCGTAAACTTGACTGGATTGATGGGATCGAGCACGACAAACGGCGGAACAAACCAAAATGTCCCAAATTGTGCACTGGTAATGCTGACCATTGTAGGATCGCTTTCCATCACTAGTGGGCGCACTTCAGCCAGATAAGCTAATTCGACGGAATGGCGGTTGACCAATCGCCAGGCGAGAGAACCTCCGACTCCAACGAGCTCTCTCTTTCGTGCGTAACCCAGCACGATATGGGAAGAAGTTGGAGAATACTCGGCAAACGCAGCTAGATCATACTTATGATTCCAGGTTGTTCGGGAAGATTGCGCGAAGGTGATGTCTGCCCTGCAGAAAAGCACAAATAAAACGAGTGAAAAAGAAATCCAAGGCCCAATTGTCCCAGTTTTCATAAGGATCTCGAGGACAAGCCTAGCATGCTCTATTTGAGACAAAGTAATGAATCAGAAACGGTTTCCCCGCTGGATGCACTTCTGCGATACTCAAAGGGCATGTACAAACGAGTTCTTCTCAAGCTTTCCGGCGAGGCATTGGCGGCAGACCGCGGCTTCGGGGTTGATGTCGCACGGGTGTACGAAATTGCGGCGGAAATTGCCGACGTGCACTCCATGGGCGTGGAATTAGCAATTGTGGTTGGCGGCGGCAATTTTTTTCGCGGCGTGGCGGAACAGGCGCAGGAAATGGATCGCGTTTCCGCGGACCATATGGGGATGCTGGCGACCATCATCAATGCGCTGGCGGTGCAGGATGCGCTGGAGAAACAGAACGTTTTTTGCCGGGTGATGAGCGCCATTGAAATGAACCAGGTATCGGAACCATATATCCGCCGCCGGGCGATTCGGCATCTAGAAAAAGGCAGAGTCGTCATTTTTGCCGCCGGTACGGGAAACCCATATTTTTCGACCGACACCGCTGCGTCCCTGCGGGCGATGGAAATCAAAGCCGACGTTCTGTTGAAGGCAACCAAGGTGGACGGCATTTACAGTGCCGATCCGGTGCTGCATAAGGACGCGGTGAAGTTTGAGGAAATCAGCTACATGGAAATCCTGCAGCGCAATCTGCGAGTGATGGACATGACGGCTGTGAGTCTTTGCAAGGATAACGATCTGCCGATGATCATTTTCAGCATGAACCAACCGGGCAACATACGGCGAGCGATCGCCGGTGAAAAAGTTGGCTCGCTGGTCACGACGTAGGCACAAATGGCAGTCGCTATTCCTATACCCCGCCGGCCTGTAATGCCCGCATTGACGGGCCTTCGCGCATTTACCGCGACCAACATCGTCTTCTTTCATTTTTGGAATCCGGCGTGGTTCGGTCCGCTGGCTCCCATGATGGATAACGGCTATGTGGGCGTGAATTTCTTTTTTCTGTTGTCGGGATTCATCCTCGCCTACAACTATTCCGACCGCTCGGATGCCGGCCAGTTTGATCGCAAGCAATTCTGGCAGACACGATTTTCGCGGCTCTATCCGGTGTACGTACTGGGGCTGCTGATTTCGATTCCGATTCTGGAACTGGAATGGAAATATCGTACGCACGCGCAGTTTTTTCAGGGACTGGGACTGACGGCGATCATGCAGCAGGGCTGGAGCCCAAAGCTGTGTACGTTCTGGAATACGCCTGCGTGGACGCTCTCGTGCGAGACAGTGTTCTATTTGCTGTTCCCGATGCTGGTCGCGATCAATTGGCCGCGGCAAACGCGTAAGCTGCTGCTGATTCTGGCCGGGTGCTGGCTGGCTTCACTGGTGGTTCCGGTGGTCTATATGTGGGTGCGGCCCGATGGCTTGGGCCCAATCACTCGCATGTCCAACAGCTACTGGCTGCGAGCAGTGAAAATGACGCCTCTGCCGCATCTGCCGACATTTACTGCCGGCATCGTGCTCTCCAAACTGAATGACCGGATGCAGCTGGCGAATCGCACTCGCTACTGGCTGGCGATCGTGGGGCTGGGCACTGTATGCACGGTGCTGATGCAGGGGCGGAAGATGCCGTTTCTACTGATGCATAACGGACTGATCACGCCGCTGTTCGCCATTACGATCATCGGATTGACGGGACATCATCCGATCACGCGGTTTCTGCGTTTTCCGCTGTTCGTTGCCGTGGGCGAGGCGAGCTACTGCCTGTACATTCTGCACTTCAACCTGTGGCGCTGGATTCACGTGAGCGGCATGCTGAATCGCCTGCACATTGCGCGCTTCGATCCTTGGATCTCGTATCTCATGCTGGAAGTCACCGCGTTGCTGGTCTATCGGTTCCTCGAACGGCCAACGCGCAACTGGCTGCACCAAGTCCTGCCGGCGTTGAAGCATGCACGGGGACAATTCCAACCAGCGCGAGTTGCCGGGCCGCAGTCTATTGCGGCGGAGCAGGCTTCCGAAGGCTGAGCGGGCGGCGGGCGAAGTAGTAGAGCGAGCCGGCCAGCAGCGCGAACATCAGCACCGAAACCCAATCGTGATAGAGAGGATTTTTCGTCGACATCTTCAGGATGTCGTAGTGCTCCGTGGTCGATTCATACAGCTTGAGGGCAACACCGAGCAGGCCGACAATGCCACCCGCAGCAATCAAACCGCTCGCGTAAAGAGAGCCGGGACTGATCTCGCCTTCGAGTGCTCCGGGAGATGCGCCCTCGCGTGCCACGGCGCGATCGATCATCCAGCGCACCACGCCGCCGCAGAAGATGGCGAGGGTGGTGCCGATCGAAAGATATGCGCCGACGGCGAAGGAAAGCGAGCGGACTCCGAGTAGCTCCACGACAATGACCAGAAAAACGCCCAGCCAAATCAGGCCCCAGGGAAGTTGGCGGGTGAGAATACCGTTGATGACTGTGGCCATCAGGCGGGCCTGCGGGGCGGCGGCGCGCTCGCTGCCGATACCTTCAATCCACTGCACTTCAATGTGGCCGGTCGCCGGATTGAAAAGATATTTTCCATCCGCAAGTTTGTGTGAGCCGAGTGCATTAAGCAGGACATAGTTGCTTCCGCTGTCGATCTGCTCTTTCCCGTTGGCGAGCTTGACGCGAAATTCGCGGCGAGAAAAATGTTCCTGCTGAACGGTCACTCCATCGGCAGGCTGGGCGAGGTTGTAGGGAACATCTGTCGGGCGAAATTCCTCCAGGCCCTTGTTCATCGCCGTCAGCGTAACGCCGATCGAGATGGTGGAGATGCAGACGCCGATGAGAAGCGCGAGCTGCTGTTTCCACGGAGTCGCGCCGATGAGGAAGCCGGTTTTCAGATCCTGCGAAGTATCGCCAGCGTTGGCGGAGGCGATGCAAACCACTCCTCCGATAGTGATGGCGAGCGCGCCAAAGGCGGGAGCAGTCCAGCCCTTTACGAGAAAAATCGCGGAAGTGGCCATTAGTGTGGCGATGGTCATACCGGAGATGGGATTGGCGGAGCTGCCGATCAGGCCGACAATGCGCGAGGAAACAGTGACGAATAAGAATCCAAACACTACGACCAGGAGCGACGCAGCCAGATTGGCAAGCAGGCTGGTTTGCGCGCCGGGAACGGGCTTGAAGGTGAGGAACAGGAACATCAACACGACGAGCAGAACCGATCCACCGACGACGACGGACATGGGGAAGTCGCGATCCGTACGTTTTTCAGCAGCAGCGGCAGCGCGCGATTTGCCGATGGTGGCAATGCCTTCGCGAAATGCACCCCAGATGGTCGGCAGGGTGCGAAACAAGGTGAGGATTCCGGCTGCGGCGACTGCGCCTGCTCCCATGGGGCGAACGTAGGCGGCCCACAAATCGCTGGGCGACATCTGCGAAATGGGTTGCGTGCCAGGATAGATCGGTCCCGCGAAATGCGATCCGAAAAAGTGGATGGCGGGCATTAACACCAGCCAGGAGAAGACGCCGCCGGCGAAGATGGTTCCGGCAACGCGGGGCCCGATGATGTAGCCGACGCCGAGATATTCCGGAGTTGCATCGGCGCGGATGGCAGAGCCGGGGAGCCATTTGGGTTCATAGTTCGGCGTGCCGGGCCACGCGCTGAAGAGGCTTGTCATTCTGAAACAGGGTGTAGAGCGCGCCCAGGCCGAGGCCCCAGAAGACGCGGCTGGCAAAGGAGCCGCCATGTTCGCCGGCGAGAAGAACGTCGGCGCAGGCCGTACCTTCCGGGTAGGTGAGATGGCCGTGTTCCTTGACGATGAGTTCTCGTCGCAGCGGAATCATGAAGAAGACGCCGAGCCATCCGCCGAGCAGCGCTAGGAAAAAGATGCGCGAGTATTCCAGATCGAAGCCGAGAAAGATGAGCGCGGGCAGCGTGAAGATGACACCGGCGGCGATCGACTGGCCGGCGTTGCCGGTAGTCTGGACAATATTATTTTCGAGGATCGAAGCGCGGCCCAGGGCGCGTAGGACGCTGATCGACAGTACGGCGATCGGAATCGATGCAGCAACGGTGAGACCGGCGCGCAGGCCCACGTACACGGTGACGGCGCCGAAGAGAATACCGAAGATGCAGCCGAGAATGATGGCGCGGAAGGTGAATTCCGGACGCGAATCGTTCGGCTTTACATATGGCTGAAATTCCGTCGAAGATGCAGCGTGGCTGGTCGAGGGGTGCGAGTCGGCGGGTAGGTTGGATGGTCCGGCAGTGCTGGCCAACGTTGAGCCTCCGTGAAACAAACTACAGCAAACCGTTGAGTGTAGAGCATTCGCTAGGTTTCACGATAGCCGATCTTTTTGTTTACTCCCACTCGAGCCAAAGGAGAGGGTTTCTACCCCGCCGAGCAAAAATCGCTCGTCAGCGAACCCAGGGCTTGAATGGGGCAAACCGCACCCGCCTACTCGCGTGGACATAAAAATTTCAGCGTGGCAGGCTGTTCGTTTCATAAATTCCGAATATACTGCACTCAGCCGGATCGAACGAGGTGCATGGCCGACCCGATCTGGCGCGTGAAGCGTTCCTGACAGGAACGATTTATGGTTGGGAGGTGCGTCTTCCCTAGGCAGTCCCCGAGGTCTTTAGACCGAGCCAGTACACTTCCGCCATCGGAGATGGCCGCCTGGCGCGCGGTTGCGCGTGTCCTCCGAAGTCCCGTGGACGCTGTTAGTTGTGCGATCTTTCCTTCCCAATGCAGGCTCTGCAGTCAACCTCTGCTGCATCTTTCCACCGCGCCGATCTGCGCCGATTGCTGGGCCGATCTGCCGGAACAAATCCCAGACAGTTTATGTTCCTTATGCGGTGAGCGGCTGAGCGTTGGCGGTTTGCGCTTTGCAACCACATCTGCGGCGCGAGGTTCCGACAGCGAAAAACTTTGCCATTTGTGCGAGCGGGCCCGGCCTCATTTCCAGTTGGCCGTTGCCTATGGAGAGTACGAAGGCACGCTGCGGGCGCTCATCCACCTGCTGAAGTATGAGCACATCCCGACCATCGCTGGACGGCTGGGCACGCTTCTGGCGGGTACGATTGCTCAACGCCAGGATTTACCGTCGAGCTTGACGGTGGTGGCCGTTCCGCTGCACGGAAGCAAGCAGCGCGAACGCGGATTCAATCAAACGGCTTTGCTGGCGGAAGCGACGGTGCGAAGTCTCCGCCGGCTACGTCCCGATCTTGAATTGCAGGTGGCGTATGAGGCGATGGGACGCCAGCGCGCCACGCAGACGCAGGCTGGGCTGAACCCGCATCAACGACGCCGCAATCTACGCGGCGCTTTTTTTGTTCGCCAGCCGGACGAAAGTGGCAGGGCGGGCGATGCTGCTGCTGGATGACATTTACACCACCGGAGCGACGGCGCGAGAATGCACGCGAACGCTGCTGGGTGGGGGCGCGCTTTCCGTAAACGTGGCGACGCTGGCGCGCTCGCAACGGGAAGGCGTGGCGTTTTGGGATGCAGTCGCTACGGCGGCAACGACGATGGCGCCGCCGTCAGCGAACGAGTCAGTGACAGATTCAAGCATTGGGATTCGGGTTTAGGGGAGGAAATCAGATGTCTACGGGAAGAGCCATGGCGCATGCCCGCAAACAGAAGCCTCAGTTGAAATGCCACACTAGCCATTCTGAACCGAAGCTGCAGGAGCGTTCGTCGACCCAAACGGCGTCGCCGATGCACACACCGGTGCTGGTACTGAACGCCTCCTACGAGCCGATTAATATTTGCGGGGCGCGGCGAGCGCTGGTGCTGATCCTGAAGGGAGTGGCGCGTCCGGAAGAGGAACATGCGACGCTGCTGCATGCGGCGCGAGTGCGCGTGCCGGTGCCGTCGGTGATTCGGCTGCTGGAGTATCGCCGCATTCCTCACCAGACGCGGGCACTATCGAGGAAAAATATTCTGCTGCGCGACCGCAACACCTGCCAATACTGCGCGACAATTTTGCCGGCGAGTGAATTGACGCTCGACCACGTGGTGCCGCGCTCGCGCGGAGGACTTTCCACCTGGGAAAATTTGGTAGCGTGCTGCCACACCTGCAATCGCACCAAGGGCAACCAGATGATCCACGAGTTGGAAGATATGCGGTTGATGCGTGAGCCGCGGCCGTTTTCATTGCACACCAGCCGGCACATCATGCGCATGATCGGCAGCAGCGACTTGCGCTGGAGAAAATATTTGTACTATTGAGCGCGTCCATGGGTGTAATCGGGCGGATTGCTATCGACGCTGCCAGAAATGCCGCAGCCCTTTCACGCCTTGGCCAACTCGGCCGCTTTTACCAGCACGCCTTATACTGACACTTCGAACCGAAATGCCGGTCGACAGAGTCTTTGGCTCTCCTTTTCCATGACAGAGATAGAAACCCAGGCAACAGGCGCTGATCAGCGAGAACGGGAACCGCTGTGGCTGGATATTTTTTTCGCGCTGCTGACGGCAGCGTATGCGGTGCTTTTTGTTCGCCAGCCCAGCCCATTTTTCGCCGATGACAGCTTTTTCTACCTGCAGGTGGGACGCAATTTTGCGCTGGGCTATGGCAGCACGTTCAATCGCCTGATGCAGACCAACGGCTACCATCCCATCTGGATGTTGTTGTGCGCGGCGGTTTATAAAGTGTTCCCGAATCGCATCCTTGGTCTGCACATGATTGCGGCGTTGATTGTGCTGCTGAACATTGTGGTGCTGGTGGTGGCAGGGCGATTGCTGCGTCGGCTGCGCGCCCCAGCCTGGGTGGCGTGGACGATACTGATTCCCTTCCTGTTTGGCCTCCAGCTTGGGACAGAGTCTTCTTTGAGCGCGGCCATGCTGGCTGGAACGTTGCTGGCACTCTACAAGTTTTTCGAGCATCCGGATTGGAGGAGTGGGCTCGCGTTCAACGTGCTGGCGGCGTTTTCGGTGCTGAGCCGGCTGGATTCCATCTTTGTGATTGCGTGCGTGTGGATCGCGGTGCTGTTCTGGTGCCTGCAGCCGCAACAGCAGGCGGACGGCAAGCGCGCGCTGCGAATTCATCTGGCGTGGATCCCCCTGTATGCGGTGTTGTGGGGCGCGTACCTGGGCAGCAACCTGTTCTGGTTCCACATCCTGATGCCGATCAGCGGGCTGCTGAAGTCGAGCAACGGCGGCGACCATGCTTTCGGCCATAACCTGCCGCACACAGCGCTCATTTCGCTGATCATCTGTGCAATTTCAATTGCGATTTTGTGGCGCAAACAGCGCGACCGCTGGTTCTTGTTTGCGGAGCTGCCGTTTTTTCTCGGCATCGTGATGCACGCTGCCTATATCACGCTGCGGATGACGGGGGAGACGCGCTGGACCTGGTACTACGTCAGCTGGGCGCTCCTGGCGGCGCTGACCGCATCGCGCGCGACAGCGTGCCTGTTTCGAGCAGCTCCCGCGCGGGCGCGGGGACGCACTCCTTCTGTGGCGGCGACGTTGCATTCTGTTGGCATTTTGCTGGCGATCGTGTTTTCTACGCTGCTCTGGTACAAGATGGGCTGGAAACACAGCCGCGAGCAGGTAGCGGAAGAGACCACGATTCCCGCGCTACGGCAGGTGCTGGACGACGACCACCTGTACCGCCTGCTGGCCTACGATCAGCCGGGCGGCATGGCGTATTTTACCGATGCCGCGGTGGTGCCGCTGGATGGCCTGATGGCCGATCGCGAATTTCAAACTGAACTGGCGCAGAAGGGCATCGGCGACTTCATTCGCAGGGACAATATCGACGGCTTTGCCGGACCGACGGTGCCGTTCGACCACTGGGGTAAGGACACGTATTGCGGTCATCTGTTTTTGGAGAGCACGAAGTACACCTGCGAACCATGGATGACGGGACCGAACGGGGAACCGCAGTGGATGATCACCGGCGTCGAAGTGTATTCGCGGATACCGCTGGCGCCGGCGGGATATATCTCTCTGCCGCCGTCACACATTGTGTGGACGGGCAAGAACTACGTGACCATCTGGAGAGTCTCTCCGGCGGATAGTCAGCTGAAAGCGGAAGCTTCAAATTCCGCGCGTTGAGGTTTGCCTCAGCACCTGAAGGCAAATTGCCGCGGGTTTTTATTCCCTGGACTAAAGTCCAGGGTCTACCTCGGTCGAGGTCAATCTTCCTCGCAGGTACAATAGAGAGTGGCATCCGCAGCACATTCAGCCCATGTCGACCACCCCTGAACTGATCCAGATCGATATTTTGCCGAAACGGCCACAGCCGAAGCCGGAGTGGCTGAAGGCGCGCGCGCCGATGGGCGAAGTCTTCCACGATCTAAAGAAGCTGGCACGCAGCCTGAATTTGAACACGGTGTGCGAGTCGGCCCATTGCCCGAACATCGGCGAGTGCTGGAACCACAAGACGGCCACGTTCATGATGCTGGGAAACCTATGCACGCGCAGGTGCGGCTTCTGTGCCGTGCCCAAGGGGCGTCCCGAGGCCATTGATTACGATGAGCCGCGGCGGGTGGCGGAAGCGGTGGCGGCCTTAGGGTTGAAACATGCTGTGATCACCAGTGTGAATCGCGATGACGATATTACCGGTGGGGCGCGCGCATTCGCGATGGTGATTGAAGAAATTCGCCGGCAAGCTCCGGGGTGCCAGGTGGAAGTGCTGATCCCGGATTTTCAAGGGAAGGAAGATGCGATTCGCATCGTCGTCGATGCTGCTCCTGAAGTGTTGAATCACAATACGGAAAGCGTACCGCGGCTGTATCGCGTGGTGCGTTCCGGAGCGCGCTACGAACGCACGCTGCGACTGCTGGAGTATGCCAAGGAAGTCAATCCGAAGCTGGTGACCAAGTCCGGCGTGATGGTTGGGCTGGGCGAAGAAATGCATGAACTGCTGGATGTGTTTCGTGACTTGGCGCGCGTCGGGACCGATATTCTGACCATCGGACAATATTTGCGTCCGTCGAAAGACCATCTTCCAATGGCGAGAACGTATACGCCCCAGGAATTCGCATGGATGAAAGAGGAAGCGATGCGAATGGGCTTCCGCCATGTGGAATCCGGACCGCTGGTGCGATCTTCCTATCACGCGCATGAACAGGCCGCTTCGACAGGCCTGAAAGTTCTGGCGTAGGCGGTTCGTCTCGCCGGATGGACCGAAATCAGGGGACGAATTTGCGGGTCGGCTGACGACGGTCAACGCGCAGCAGCCATCCTAACATCACAAACAAAACAAACAGCACAGAGGCAATCTGGAAGGCGTCCCACCAAAGGGTGGTGAAGTTGACGTCGGTCATGCCGCTCCAATCGAGGGTCAAGAAGCCGATCGCGACCAGCAATGCTGTTGCGAGAGGGAGCACACGGCCGTGAATTTGCAAATGTCCGCGGCAGGAGGGGCAGCGGAAAAATCCTCTCCATCCAGCCTTGAAAAAAGAGCGACGAAGGCTCAGCGGCATGGTGCAGACGGGGCAGGTATGCATTGTGGAATCAGCGGAAAAGAGGTCACTCACGACAATTTTATTCTAACTGGTTGGCCGAGCTTATGACGCCGGCAATTTTAAGACTGGCACTGCAATTGAGATGCAAACGGCGAAAACTTGACAGTATTGTGGCTCGGCGTAGTCGAACTTGCAGCCGCGGTCAATGCTTCAGGAAACAGAGCCTGATCGGCTTGGTTACAATATCGTGTTGCAGGGAGGAAAAAACATCATGGCTGGATCAGCGATGGCCGGTATTCCGGCGTTGAAGGAAACTTACCAACTGCTCAGGGCTCGGATGGACAAAGCGGTCGAGGATTTTCGCGCCAACCTGGCCTCTATCCGCACAGGACGCGCCAGCGTGCACATGCTGGACCAGGTGAAGGTGCTGGCGTACGGGACAGAGATGCCGTTGAACCAGGTGGGCCAGATCAGCGCGCCAGAACCGCAACTGTTGTTGATTCAACCGTATGATGCCAGCTTGATCGTTGAAGTCGAGAAAGCGCTGCGCGCCGGCAGCCAGGGCTTCAATCCGCAGAATGATGGGAAAGTGGTGCGGGTTCCAGTGCCGCCAATGACGGAAGAGCGGCGCAAAGAAGTAGTGAAGCATCTCAATAAGATCCTCGAAGATCATCGCACCGCAGTGCGCAATATTCGACGCGACGGCAACGATTCGCTGAAGAAGGCGACGAAAGATAAAAAGATCTCGGAAGACGAAGAGAAGCGATCGCTGGAAGAAATGCAAAAGCTGACCGATGAAGAGATCAAGCGCATGGAAGAGTTGTGCAAGGCGAAGGAAAAAGAAGTGATGCAGGTTTGACGGAAACATCGATTTAGGGGACATAGAGCAGGGAGCAGAAAAATGAACCAAAACGCCAGTCGTTCTGCTCTCTGAGCCCTGTACCCTGCACTCTGCCACCTGTACCCCACACCCTCTCCCCTGGCCTAAAATGCGGATATGGATTCCCTGAAGGTTGTGCATGCAGTTTGTCCATTGGACTGCCCCGATTCGTGCAGCGTGCACATCTCGGTGAACCCAGAGGGTCGCGCGACAAAAATCCGCGGTAATCCAGATCATCCTGTCACGCGGGGATTTCTTTGCGCCAAGGTGACGAAATATCTTGACCTTGTTTACTCCCCGGAGCGAGTGCTGTATCCCATGCATCGCCGGCCGGGCGTTGCGAAGGGTCCGATTCCGCGAGGCAAGCAGGCGGAGGTCTTCGAACGCATTTCCTGGGATGAGGCGCTGGACGCGATCACAGCGCGCTTGACGGATATCTCTACAAAATTTGGACCGGAAGCCATCCTTCCATATTCCTACGCCGGAAACATGGCGGTGCTGGGGTACGGGTCGATGGACCGGCGCTTTTTTTCGCGGCTGGGAGCCTCGAGACTTGATCGGACCATTTGCTCTGCTGCCGGTGGCGAGGCGTTGATGGCGGTCTATGGAGCCAAGCTGGGAACCGACACCGAACACTTTCGTCATGCCCGCACAATCCTGGCGTGGGGCGCGAATATCCTCGGCAACAATGTGCATTTGTGGCCGTTCATCCAGGAAGCGCGGCAAAAGGGCGCGCGTTTGATCGTGATCGATCCGTATGCGACGCGCACAGCGCAGGCCGCCGACTGGCATCTGCAGATTCGACCGGGGACAGACTCGGCGTTGGCGCTGGGTATGATGCACGTTCTGATCGAAGAAAATCTGTATGACGTGGACTATGTGGCGCGGTTCACACACGGCTTTGAGCCGCTGCGTGAACGTGCAAAGAAGTATCCGCCGGCGTGCGTGGCGGAAGTGACCGGTCTTTCCACAGAAGATGTTGTACGACTGGCGCGGGAGTATGCGACCGCAACGCCGTCCGTAATTCGCCTGAATTATGGCGTGCAACGGGGACAAAACGGTGGGGCCGCGGCGCGTGCCATCGCCATGCTGCCATGCTTGACCGGTGCGTGGAAACATCTAGGCGGAGGGCTGCAGCTTTCCACCAGTGGCGCATTTCAATTCAACAAGCAGGCGCTGGAGCGGCCGGAGCTGGCGGATGCAAGTCCGATCGGCCGAGCTGGCCGCATCGTGAACATGAGCCGCCTGGGCCATGCGCTGACGGAACTCAGTGATCCGCCGGTGCAGGCGATGCTGGTTTACAACTCGAACCCAGCCGTCATTGCGCCGAATCAGAAGGCCGTGCTGCAAGGAATGCGGCGCGACGATTTGTTCACCGTGGTGCACGAGCAGCTCTTTACTGACACCACCGACTATGCCGACATCGTATTGCCCGCCACGACATTTTTTGAGCACAAGGATTTTCAGGGTACCTACGGCCACTACTATGTGCAGCTATCGGAGCCGGCGATTGCGCCCTTGGGGGAAGCGCGGTCGAACGTGACGCTGTTTCGGCAGCTGGCGCAGCGCATGGGTTTCACTGAGCCGTGTTTCCTAGATACCGAAGAGGACATGATTGACCAGGCACTCCACGGAACGAATGTTCCCTGGCTGGAGGGAATCACACGCGAGCAATTGGAGACGCAGCATTCCGTCCGATTGAAATTTCCCCAAGAGCAAAATGGCGGCACTTTCCAGCCGTTTGTCTCGGAGGAATGGTTTCGCACGCCCTCCGGCAAAGCGGAGTTTTATTCCGAGACCTTGGCGGCGCAGGGTCATGATCCGTTGCCAGGGTATGTTGCGGCTGATGAGTCGCGGCACTCGCCGTTGGCGAAGAAATTTCCGCTGGAGTTATTGCCGCGCAAGAACGATAACTTCATGAATTCGACATTTGCCGGATTGCCTACCCATCAAGCAATGGAAGCGGCGCATTCCGGCCTGCTGGAAATGCATCCCGACGATGCCGAGGCTCGCGGAATCGTCGATGGAGACGCGGTGGAGGTGTTCAACGACCGCGGAAAAATTCCGCTTCGGGCCAAAGTCGGAGCAAGTGTGCCTGCCGGAGTGGCCGCTTCCCGTTTAGGATGGAACAAGCTCACTCGTGACGGGCAAGGCGTCAACTCTCTGACAAGCGAGACGCTGACGGATCTGGGTGGAGGACCGACGTTTTACTCCACGCTGGTGGAAGTGCGCCGAGCGCAACCGAATCACGGCGGAGGCGAATTGCCGGAAAGGCCGTAATCATGTCGGATGCGGCGGGGTTTCAGTGTGCTGGATGTGGAGAATGGAACGAAACGTTCGTGGATGAGTCGGGCGGCAGCCGCCAGCGGTACGTAGAAGATTGCCAGGTGTGTTGCAAGCCGAATGTGTTGGACATCTGCTGGGACAGTGCGGCAGAGGAATTTGTCATTGAAGCCCAGTTGGAAAGCTAGCTGGTCTGAAAATGTTTTTGCAGTCCGGAGCGCAGTTCGATCGCGTTCCACAACGAAAAATGAGCCAGGGTGGAAGTGCGGTCGCTAGGATCGAGCGGTCATCTCCCGTATAATCGTGTTTTCCTCTGGAATCGATTTTTGGCAGTGAGGGTGTGCATATTTTTCCCGCGAGTGTAGGGGGCTTCCATGTCCCAAACCAACCGACCACGAGCGTGCGCCTGTGGACCCGCTGGACCGTCCAAGTCCTTGCGGCGGTGCTTTTGTTCCTTGGCATAGGCCTGAACGCCCGGGCCCAGTCCCAGTCCCCTCTCCAAAACATCGCGCCTGCCAGCGAAGCCAGCACTCCGCAGGGCAGCATCATCAGCGAAATCCGCGTGATCGGCAATCGCCGAATCCCCAAGGAAACGATCCTGGCGCGCATCTTCTCGCATGTGGGCGATCCCTACGATTCCGCCACCGTGGAGCGTGACTTCAACTCGCTCTGGAACACGGGATATTTTGAGAATGTCCAGATCAACCGCGAGACGACGCCCAAGGGCGTGATTCTGACGATTATTGTTCGCGAGCGGCCCACGATCCGCGATATCACGTACAAGGGACTTAGTTCCGTTTCCCAGTCCGATGTTCTGGATCGGTTCAAGAAAGCGAAAGTGCCTTTGTCGGTCGACAGCCAATATGACCCGACCAAGATCAAGCTGGCGGAAACAGTGCTGAAGGAATTGCTGGCGGAGCACGGACACCAGTTTGCGACCATTCACACAGTCATCAAGACCATTCCACCGGCGTCAGTGTCGGTGAACTTCAACGTGAAGGAAGGCCCGACGGTCAAAGTGGGCCACATCAAGTTTGAAGGCAACAAGGACGTTTCCAGCCGGACCCTGCGGGCTTCCATGAAGAACCTGAAGCCGATCGGCATTCCGCATTCGCTGATTCTGGAGAATCTGTTCGCCCGTACTTACGATGAAAGCAAGCTGGAAGAGGATACCGAGCGGGTCCGCTTGGCGTACCGTGATCGCGGATATTTCCGCGCCAGCGTGGAGACGCCGCTGACGCATATTCGCAACCAGGGCGGCCTCTATATTCCGCTGCTTCATTCGCGGAAGGGCAAGGCGATCGACATCACCATCCCAGTCGAGGAAGGCGATCAGTATAAGCTGGGCGGCATTACCTTCACTGGAAACAAGCGGGTGACGAATCAAAAGGCGTTGCGGTCGCTGTTCAAGCTGAAGGACGGACAGATTTTCAATGCATCGCTGATCGGTAAGGGCCTGGAGAACATGCGCAAGGCCTACGGACAACTTGGCTACATCAACTTCACCGCCGTCCCGACGCCGCGCATCGATGAGCCGAAGAAGCTTGTGTACCTGAACATCGACATCGACGAAGGCAAGCCGTACTACGTTTCGCGGATCGAGTTTCGAGGCAACACCACCACGCGCGACAGCGTGATTCGACGTGAGTTGCTGCTGGAGGAAGGCCAGGTCTATAACAGCCATCTGTGGGAGATGAGTTTGTTGCGCCTGAACCAGCTGAGCTACTTCAATCCGTTGAAGGTGGACCAGGATTCTGAGACGCAGCAGGATGCCGACAACGGCACCGTGAACCTGCTGCTGAACGTGAAGGAAAAGGGCAAGAACTCCATTGGATTAAACGGCGGCTTCAGTGGGTTGTCGGGTGCGTTCGTCGGTTTGAACTACCAGACCAACAACTTCCTCGGACTGGGTGAATCACTCACCCTGCAGGCTGCGTTGGGCGATCTGCAGCGCAACATCACGTTTGGCATGACGATTCCATACGTGAAGAACCACCCACTTTCGCTTGGCTTCCAGGTGACCACCCAGAAGTCACAGTACAACGCTTTCAAGAATCCGTTATCGCTGACCGGGAAGAGCCAGAACTTCGATACTGCGCAACAATCTTTTGTGCAGAATTACAACCAGACCAAGACAGGATTGAGTCTGTCGGCCAGCTATCCAATTCCACGGACCTTTAAGCGCATCGGCGCCACGTACAGCCTGAGCAAGTCAAATATTCAGGCTTTCAGTCCAGCGACCACGAACCTGTTTCAGTATTTGAACTTCCGCCACGGAACGACGGGCAGAAGCGCGTTGAACGGAATTGTCACCAGTCAGCTTTCTCTCAGTTACACCTACAGCACGGTGGGCAATCCTTACCGGCCGCAGAACGGTCAAAGCTTCAATGCCGTAGTTCAAGTATCGGGCCTGGGAGGCAACGTCAGCTCCGTCACGCCGTTGGTGGAATACAAGTTCTTCAGGCCGATTTCAAAGTTCCACTTCAATCCT
Organism: uncultured Acidobacteriota bacterium; assembly: GCA_963821145.1. Taxonomy (GTDB): domain Bacteria; phylum Acidobacteriota; class Terriglobia; order Terriglobales; family Acidobacteriaceae; genus JAKAAZ01. The sequence continues at coordinate 312,977 of CAWGCV010000011.1, read as the reverse complement.
GAAGGGCGCAACGTATTCGCGTACCGTATCCAGGCGTCCTACATCCAAGGCATCGCGGGTTTGGTGGCTTCACCTTTTGACCGGTTCTATGCCGGCGGTGAAAATGACATCCGCGGATTCGATGTTCGCTCGGCAACGCCATATTCGTTCGTTCCTACAAAGGTGATGTACAACCTGACCAATCCGGACGGAAGCTTAGTTCCGAGAGATCCCACCAATCCAACGCTCGGCCCGGTCCAAGTTCCGATCCCGGTATATTCCGTCGCGTCGATTGGCGGCGATACACAGATCACGAACAACATCGAATACCGCATTCCGATTGGCGGCCCGGTCGACTTCTCGTTCTTCACAGACTTTGGCTTGGATATGGCGTTAAATCATAACCAGCTGCTCTTGAACCAGCAGGCCAAAGCCAACCTGAATGGCGCGCTGTATGGGTGCCCGGAATTGGTCAACGGAACTTGCCAGGGCGGTGTTCCGTGGTCGACATTCGGACCCTTCCCGAGCCGGTTAGGCGCAATTCCAGGAACCAATATTGTTCCTCGTACATCGGTCGGCCCGCAGATCACCGCCATGCTGCCGATCATCAATGCCCCGGTTCGCATCTATTTCGCTTTCAACCCCAACCGCTTACACCAGATCGAGGGTTCGAATATTCTGTTCACGCGCGATCAGTTTCCGTCGGGCGACGCGGGAACCTTTACGTATGAAGAAGCGCGTGCGAATTATGGGGCGAAGTATTTTCTCTGGGAGCCTCGCAAGACGCTTCGTATCAGTGTGAGTACATCGTTCTAAAGCGAGGTATGCAGGATTAGCTGAAGTTGATTGAGATCGAAGTACGGCGGAGGTTGTTCCGACAGGAACCTGGCTGGGTGAAAATGAGTTGAAAGCATGGAGGAACCGTGTGGGAGCGGTTTGACGGGGGATTTTGCGCGCTCCTATAATCCTTCCAGATCACTTCTTAGCCGAAATGTCATGGATTTCCCCCTCGGCCGATTCTGGTGAGGATGGTTTGGCGCGGAGGAAAAAGACGCGCAGCCTTTCTTGGAAGAATCGCTGCATAGAAGGAATTTGTAATTGATTGCACGATGAGATTCGGCCTCGCTTGTCTACGCTGCAACCCGGGATGAATGTCCGGTTGTCACGAACCAGCAGCCAACCTCCAAAAGTTTATGAAAGTTCCAAATCTTGCTCCACCTGCAGGGTGGACACCGAGTGGAAGTCAAAGGAGTTCCAAACAATTATGAAGCGTTCTTTATTTGTGGTTGCCGCACTGGCAGCGACCTTTACCGTCAGCGCCGGCGCGCAGACCAGCCAACCACCATCCGCACCCGCACCCGCATCTGCGACCCCGTCGGCTCCGCCTACGGGAGCCACCAAAATTGCTGTGATCGCGTTTCAGCCTGCGGTCGCTGCCACCAATGAAGGACGCGCGGCATTCGCCAAGATCCAGCAACGGTTCCAGCCCAAGCAAACAGAACTGAAGGGCTTGAGCGATCAGATTGACACCCTGAAGAAGCAATTGCAGGCCGATGGCAGCACGCTGAGTCCGGACGAGCGCGCTTCCCGGCTGCGCACCATCGACGACAAAGAAAAGTCATTGCAGCGGGAAGCACAGGATGCGCAATCTGACTTTCAGCAAGCGATGTCGGAAGCCTACCAGGGAATCGCGCAGAAGTTTTACGCGGTGCTACAGGATTATTGCCAGGCAAACGGATACGGCGCAGTTTTCGATATGAGCTCGCAGCAGACCCCCGTAGTGTGGGCGAGCAAGGGAGCAGATATCAGCGAGGCCGTGGTGCAGGAATACAACCAGAAGTCGGGCGTACCGGCTCCTGCAGGAGCTGCCGCCCGGCCGATTGCCCCTGCGGCGACGCACCACACCACAAAGCCTGCGGCGCACTAAACCTTTGCGATCGGCTGCCGATAGATAGGGTAGACGGCAACTGATTGCAACACATTAGGGCGGTACCTGCCGAATTTTGGCAGGCCGCCCTTTTCTTGTGGAAAAAATTGTGGGAAATTCGACTTTGGGAACATTGGGGCGTGTAAGGCTGTCTGGCGGCCAGGATATGCGGTGAATGCACACGTTAAGATGTTGATTCTATTGATTGATTCGGCGTCAACAAGAATTTCGATCTCACGCAAAACTAAAGTGCACCCTTTGAGCTTTCCACAGCGAGCCGTGAAGGGTACGTGAATTCCAAGCTGATTTTACGGGCTTTTACGAGTCTTCGCCGATCCGGAGAACCGCCAGGAAGGCCTCCTGGGGAATGTCGACGCGCCCTATCCGCTTCATCCGCTTTTTGCCCTCTTTCTGCTTTTCGAGCAATTTGCGTTTGCGGGAAATATCGCCACCGTAACATTTGGCGAGGACATTTTTTCGAAGCGCAGCCACCGTTTCGCGGGCAATTACTTTTGCTCCGATAGCAGCCTGAATCGCCACCTCAAACATCTGCCGGGGGATCAACTCGCGCATCTTTGAGACCAGGGCGCGACCGCGATCATACGCAAACTCCTGATGCACGATGATCGACAGCGCATCGACCGGCTCGCCAGAGACGAGGATATCGAGCTTGACCATGGGAGAGTCCCAGGTGTCGGACAAATGGTAATCGAGTGACGCGTAGCCGCGAGAGATGGATTTCAAACGATCGTAGAAATCAAGCACGATCTCGTTCAGCGGCAGTTCATAGGTCAGCATCACGCGTGTGGGGCTGACGTATTCAAAATTCTTCTGGCGGCCGCGTTTATCTTCGACCAGTTTCAGAATGCCGCCGACGTATTCCTCATTGGTCAGGATGGTTGCGGTGATGACCGGCTCCTGAATACGTTCGATATTGGTCGGATTCGGCCAGCGCGAGGGATTGTCGACTTCGATCACACTGCCATCGGTGAGCGTAATGCGATAACGGACGCCGGGCGCCGTAGTAATCAGGTCGAGATTAAATTCGCGCTCCAGCCGCTCCTGAATAATTTCCATGTGCAGCAATCCCAGAAAGCCGCAGCGAAAACCGAAGCCGAGTGCGACCGAACTTTCCGGCTCGAAGAAGAATGACGAATCGTTGAGGCGCAGTTTTTCAAGGGCTTCGCGCAGCAGAGTATGCTCATGCGCATCCACGGTGTAGAGGCCGGCGAAAACCATCGGCTTGATGTCTTCAAAGCCGGGGAGTGGGGTCGGGCTTGGATTGGCGTCGTGAGTGATGGTGTCGCCGATCTTCGCGTCGGCCACGTTCTTGATGGTGGCGACAAAGAAGCCGACTTCGCCGGCGGAAAGTTCCTGCACGGCCACCGGCTTGGGTGTTTGCACACCGATGGATTCCACTTCAAACGATCGTCCATTCGACATAAGGCGAATTTTTTCGCCGCGCTTCAGCCGTCCGTTGATGACGCGGGTCAGCACGATGACACCACGATACGAGTCGAACCAGGAATCGAAGATGAGCGCCTGCAAGGGAGCTTCCGCGTCCCCGGTAGGAGGAGGCAGGCGATGCACCACGGCTTCCAGCACAGCCTCCACGCCAAGGCCGGTTTTGGCGCTGATGGGCAGCGCGTCGGTGGCGTCGAGCCCGATAGTCGCCTCAATCATTTCCTTGCTGCGTTCTACGTCCGCACTGGGAAGGTCAATCTTGTTGATGATGGGGATAATGTCGAGGCCGTTATTGATGGCGATGTGCGCGTTGGCCAGTGTCTGCGCTTCCACACCCTGGGTGGCGTCGACAACCAGCAGCGCGCCTTCGCAGGACGCCAGTGAGCGCGAAACCTCATAGGAAAAGTCGACATGACCCGGAGTGTCGATCAGATTCAGCTGATAGGTCTCGCCGTTCTCCGCCTTGTACGCCATGCGCACAGCGTGGGCTTTGATGGTGATGCCGCGTTCGCGTTCGAGATCCATGGCATCCAGCACCTGGGCCTGCATCTCGCGCGCGGTCAGCGAGCCGGTTAACTCCAGCAGACGGTCAGAAAGCGTGGATTTGCCGTGGTCGATATGGGCAATGATGGCGAAATTGCGGATGTGTTCTCGATCCATGAAGGAAAGCCGACTGGCAGAAAAGAAAGGTTCCACGCACCGATTGCAATGGCGATTGGAAGCCAGTCTCTTCAGCTGAGTTTACCATCCTGCTTATTTCTAAGCAGTCGGATATGTGGGTTGAGGTGAAGCGGCGCAGAGTGACATGGAAGTCGGCATTCCCGCGGTAGTCTCGGCGAATCAGCTTGCCGGCGACAGGCTACCGATAAAGGCATTCATCTCCCGCAGCACATCCGCCTCATTCGAATTGAAAACGTAATGATTGGCATTGGGTAAGCGAACTACACGGGCGGAAGGCACGCCGGCTTGAAAAGCTGCCGATTGTGTCGTCGTTCGATCCAGATCCATCGCTTCTGCAACCTTCCGTTCGTCCGGATCTTTTTCGAACATTGGGCCGAAATTATGTGGCACGGCAAAGATCGCTAAGACCGGACCCTTAATCTCTGTATATTTTTCCTCGCCATCGATGATCGCTTGCGCAGCCCGCGGCATTTCAGGCGTCTCTGGCGCTGGGGGCGCCGTGGTCGACTTGGCGGGAAGCGTCTGCAATTGCTTCTGCAGTTCTGCCAGATCTTTCTGGAGCCGCGGAATACTTGTTTGCAGGGTCTCCTGAACTAAAGGCTTAAGACCGTTCGGCCCTGGCATCGCAATCAGTTGATCAAGATCTTTTCGCAGTTCAAGCGAGTCGATTGTGAGATCCCCTCGTGAACGGTCGTAGTACGCATATCCGTACCCAGCATCGAGATAAATCAATCCAGCGACCTTTTCCGGATATCGGCTTCCGATCGAACTCAACTCTTCGCCTGCAATGGAATGTCCCACGAGCACAGGCCGGTTCAATTTCAACGCGGCAATCACGGCCAGCACGTCGTCACCCAGCCGGTCCGCCGAGTAGTTTCGAGCCGTTGGCGCTGGAGCGCTGGAGGCGCCGAATCCGCGACGCGTGATGCCGTACACGTGATAGTTCGCCGTAAGCTTCGGTGCAAATTGATCGAATACGTGAGCCGTATTTCCGAGGCCCGCCAATAGAACTACAGGCCGTCCAGTTCCACCCCAGTCGAGCACCTCCAACTTGACGTCTTTGTCGACGGGGATGAACTCCACTTTGTGCGGAGAGGCGTCGAGCGGCCACACCGTCTCTTTCGTCGCGCGCTGGAAATCCAGCGGCAGCGGCGGTCCCTGGCTCCAGGTCCCAGAGATGGAATGATTGTCCGCGCTGACCTTACCCACATAGCTCCCGTGGATCGGATCGATCGAAAATTTGAGGGTGGAATCTTGCAACGTGATCGACGTGACGTCTATACCGTCCGGTCCTTGGTCGATGCTGTACATCATTGCGTTCCAACCGTTTTTATCCGACTTCGAGATTTTCAGGATAACCCGGAGTCCTTTGCCCGCAGGCAGTGTGCCTTGCCAGGTTCCAGCGATATCCTGGGCCGAGAGTGCGCTTACCGAAAGCGTAGCGAGGACAACGATCCACCACATCATCTTCTTCATGTACGAATCTCCCGTGCCGCATACCGACATCGCGAAGCTCAAGCATGGTCGGCCTCTCGCACTTTGTAGCGCATTCTATTCCCGTGCACGTTAGTTTGGTGCGAAGATGGAAGCCGCCGTTGTTTCCTTGGCTGTGTCTCTTCTAGGTTCTGCACATGGCGGGTCTGCATGAGTTGAGTTACTGTAAAGGCGCGCCATGGCCATACAATGGGAAGCGAACGTCCCTGACTGCCTTTGATGAAATATTTGCTCCTCCCGATTGCGAGCGGCGTACTGCTCTTGCTCTGCGGATGTCCGGCGCAACAGCCGGGCGCACCCGCGAGCGTATCGTCGCACGCAACCGCACCGACGTTGAGCAGTGGAGAGACGACGGCGACGACAGAGAAAAATTCTCCTACGGCAACTCAGGCGGCGACGCCGGAAAATCGCGCGCAGCAGGACCAGACGCTGATCGCCGCCTCCAAACAGGCCTACGATACCGGGATTTCACTCTATCAAGCCGGGGAATATCAGGCGGCACGCGAAGATTTTGATCGCGCGGTTGATATTTTTCTGACCAGCGGACGCGATCTGAAAACCGATAGCGTGCTGAACGATGCGTTTGAGCAACGGGTCGATGCCATCAACGCGCTCGAACTCGACTCTCTGCAGCAGAGCAACGGGTTCAGCCAGCAGGATCAGACGCCGGTAGGTGTGGCGAATGATGTCACGTTCCCAGTGGACCCGAATCTGTTGGCGCGGGCGCAGGCAGATTTAAAGGTGACCCATTCCGATCTTCCGCTGGTGGTGAATGACTATGTCGCCGGATACATTAACTACTTCACCAATACGAAAAAAGGTCATAACACGATTGAAAACTCGCTGGCGCGGGAGGGACTGTATCGCGCCATGGTGGAGCAAGTGCTGACCGACGCCGGCGTGCCGAAAGATTTGATCTATCTTGCTATCGCGGAATCCGGGTTTCGGCCGCGAGCGGTGAATGCGCGCAGCGGTGCAGGAGGCATGTGGCAATTTATGCCGTACGGTGATTACGGACTGGTGCGGAACGCCTGGGTGGATGAACGGTTCGATCCGGAGAAATCGACTCGCGCATACGCACGCTACATTAAGGAGCTGCACGAGCAGTTCGGCGACTGGTATCTGGCAATGGCCGCATATGACTGGGGAGCGGGCAAAGTGCAGCGCGCCGTGCAACGTACCGGCTATGCGGACTTCTGGGAGTTATATCAGCGCAACGTCTTGCCCGCCGAGACAAAGAATTATGTACCGATCATTGTGGCCGCGGCAATCATGGCGAAGAACCCCAGTCAATATGGGCTCTCCGATATTCCCGTCGATCCGCCATTACGTTCCGATACGGTGACGACAAATTCCAGCATCAATCTTCGCCTGGTGGCGGACCTGGTGGGAACGACGACGGAACAGATTCAGGAACTGAATCCGAGCCTGTTGCAAATGAGCACTCCGAGCGATTTTTCCTTCGATCTGCATCTGCCGCCGGGAACCGCGCCGCTATTTCAACAGCGATTGGCCACGGTGCCGGAAGAACATCGCAACGCCTGGCGCTTCCATATCGCCACGCAGGATGACACGCTCGCCAGCATTGCGCAGGGTTTTCATGTGACCACGAAAGAATTGGCAGCAGCCAATGGATTGCAGGCCGATGATTCCATCCACGCGAACGAGGCGCTGGTGATTCCGGTGCCTCCACCTCCTGTTTCTACAGCGCATATGCGCTATCGCGTGCGCCACGGTGACACGATTGTGACGCTGGCGGACCGGTTTGGCGTGACCACCAGCCAGTTGCGCCGCTGGAACGGACTGCATGGAAATCGCCTTCCGGTGGGCAGAACGATCTATGTATCGGAACCAGTGCGGACGCATCGTCGCAGCACTCGAAGCGCCCATGGAAGCACTGCTCATCACAGTTCCAGGAGCCACACTTCCAGCGAAAGCAAAGCGCACACCAGCAGTTCATCGAGTCACGCAAAGACTTCTTCCAGCAAGCATCATAAGAAAAAGGTCGAATGATGCGCGTTCGCGTCGTATGCAGGTAACCGCGGGACAAACTTCACGCTTGTGTTTCCGGCGAACTCGTAGCATCCTTATGCAGGTATGCATTGCATTGCCTGCTGCAGCTTGATTGGCGAAGATGTAATATACGGCCATGAGCAATAACGGCAAAGGGAGATGAGTCATGATCGACGATCAATTCAAGCGAATGTCCGATGACAATGAGTACGAAGCGGAGACGAGTGAGTTTGGCGAGGATGCCAGCGACGGATTTGAAGAGGAAGAAGAAGTGACCATCTCCATCACATCGGACGACGATGAAGACCACATGGATGAGGACGATGCGGTCGTGATTGCGGCGACTCCCGTGGTGGGATATCAGCGGCCCGCGCCTGCAGTGGCAGCACCGAAGCCAGCCGCGAAATCGGCGAGTGCACCTGCCAAACCCGCAGTGAAGAAGGCGCCTGCGAAGAAAGCCGCGGCGAAAAAAGCAGTGGTAAAGAAAGCCGCGAAGAAGGCGCCTGCGAAGAAGGCGGCCAAGAAAGCGCCCGCAAAGAAAGCTGCAAAGAAGGCTGTGAAGAAAGCAGCGAAGAAGGCGGCGAAAAAAGTTTCGGCGAAGTCAGCCGTAAAGAAGTCCGCAAAGAAAGCGGCCAAGCAGCACCGTAAATCTACTACAACAAGGGGTACTAAATTGGCAGTGAAAAAGGCAACGAAAAAGGCAGCAAAGAAGGCTCCAGCGAAGAAGGCTGCAGCAAAGAAGTCACCTGCAAAGAAAACAGCCAAGAAGGCCGCAAAAAAGAAGTAACGTAGTCCAAGGCAAGCAAAAGGGCCCGGCAAATTGCCGGGCATTTTTGCGTCTGGGAGAACAAGCGGGCGAAGGTCAAGCTGAGGCGAGACGCTGTTATTGTGGCTCGTGCGATTTGAGGGGTTGGTAATATCGCGCCACTGGATCGGCACAGCCATGGCATAATTTCTTTCCATCGAGCACGGTGTAGCGGTCGTAGTTAATACCTTCCCCGCAAACGGCGCAAAGTGTCCGTTCCGCCTTATACCCGGGAAATTCCTTTTCGCTGAGCGGGACATTTACCCACTGCTCGCTAAAAAGGGCGTCTTCCGGCAACTCGCGATAGGCCAGCATCTGCTGCTGATTCTTGTTGTCAATCTCCGGATGCAGTTTGCGGGCTGCTTCCCTGGATGATTCTCGAGCGCTGATGCGTACTGCGCGGCCGCTTTCGACATCGACAAATGTTGCGGCCATTTTTCCCCAGTCGCGAAACTTTAATGCGCGCTTACCCAGGCGGCAACCGGTGACGACGGCAATGGCGTCGGTGGCGCAGCGGTCAATCTCGACGAATGTGACCAGGCGCTTTCGATCTTTTCCTCGCGGATCGGCGAGACCGAGCCGGGCGCATCCCAGCATCGCCATGCGCACGCCCAGCACCTGGCCGGCGCAAAGGTGGCCGTGGGCAATTTCTGCTTCCTTCAGCAACTCGTCCAAACCCTGCATGTATCTAGAGTATGCACACAAGGGCAAAAGATTGAAGAGCACATTTTCTGAGTTTGGCATATGATGTGTGTCACATAAGGGGGAAACCGCCATGATTGGCAGTCTTCTTCTCGCGATGTCGACCACGCTGCTTCCGCAAACACCACAGCCTCAGCATGTAGCACCGCTGATTCCGGCGCAGCATTTCGTCCCGGTCACCGTTCCCTTCGATTACTTCAACCGACACATTTTTATTACCATCACGCTGAATGGCACTCCAGGGATGGTTTTTCTGCTGGACAGCGGTACCAGCGCCAACATTGTGAGCATGAATACAGCGGCCTCAATGGGACTGCAGCCGGTGAGCATTCAGCAGCAGAAAGGGCTCGGACTGGGGTCCGGAAAGGTACATGTCGCGGCGGCCAAGGATATCGACGCCCGGATTGGCGATATCCAGATCGCGAACCTGATGGCGGTGATCGATCTCAACGACCTCGAACATCGCTTTGGGCATCGCATCGATGGGATTCTTGGGTTCCCATTTCTGCAGAATTTTGTTGTAGAGCTCGATTTCAATAAGCATCTGCTCACCCTGATGCCGTCGAAGAAATACTCCTATCGAGGTCCAGGCGACACGCTTTATTTGACCAGCCGATCGCATGCGACCTCCATCCCGGTAATGGTAAGCATGGTGGACCACACCGAGCGACAGATTGAGGTAGAGGTGGACACAGGCAGCGATGTGACGCTGTTGCTGTACCCGCAGTTCGTCCATGGCGCTCACATGGAGGGAATTTTTCCTTCCAAGGCTCAGCAGCAGGCATACGGGCTGGGAGGATATTTTGCGATGCAGTATGGGGTGTTGAATTCGCTGCTGATGGGTCGCACCGAAGCCAGCCATCTGATCGTTTTTAAAATGCTGAGCGAACCGAGCGCTACGCGCACAGGCTTTGCCGGAGTCATCGGTACATCGCTGCTCGATCAATTCGGCAAGGTCGTTTTTGATGTGCGGCGGGGTCATATCATTCTAGAGATGAATCCCGTGAACCAGATGTCGGCGAATCGACCGGCGGTCCCCGCGATTCCGTGAGGCAAGCGCGGGGCAAATTGTGATCCCGGCTTTCTGGAGGAGAACGGCATGAGGGGAAGAATATTTTTCACGCTGGCAGCGATGCTGTGCGTGATGCCGCACGCCGATCCATCACGCACGTTGCAGCCAAAACCCAAGCCTGAGATGGGGCTACGACATTCAAAGGCACCGGCTGCCGGGATTACGATACCGTTTGAGTATTTTCGACGACATATTTATGTGACGGTTGCACTGCAGGGCAAGCCGGGATTCATCTTTATGCTGGACAGCGGGGCGAATCGAAATATTTTGAACCTGCGAACCTCGAAGCTGCTCGGGATGCAGCCGGTTACATTGCAGCAGGAGAAGAACGTCGGATTTGGCGATGCCCCCGTGTATGTCGCTCCGGAAGAACGCATCAATGCCACGATCGGTTCGGTCCAGGTGGCGCAGGTGATGGCGGTGATTGACCTGAACCGGTTCGAACAGCACTTCGGTCATCCCACCGACGGCATGTTGGGATATCCATTTCTGCGCAACTTTGTGGTGAAGGTCGATTTTCAGAAAAAGCTTCTGACCCTCTTTCCAACGGACGGATATATCTATCGCGGCAATGGCGTAGAACTGGCGTTGAAGCCCAGTCGTGACTTCGTGATTACTCCCATTACGCTGGGATGCGATCGCCTGGTGCGTTACAGCGTTGACTTGGCGGTGGATACGGGAAGTGATGCGACGATGATGCTGTACGACCAATATGTTCGTCAGCTGGAACTGCAGGATAGCCGGCAGCATTCGGTCTCCGGGCTGGCGTTTGGATTGAACGGATTTTATCCAGTAGCGCTGGGCAGCATCAATTCGTTTTTTATCGGCGATGCGGAAACCCACAACGTGGCAGTGGATTATTTGGCCCAGAATGAAACGGCGGCAGCGGAGCAGAAGCTGCCGGGAGCGATCGGCAACGGGATCCTGCAGAATTTTCGTGTCGTCATCTTCGATGTGCCGCAGGGACGAATGTTTCTAGAACTGAAACCTCCGCCGCTCACCCCCGGAACAACCAAAACCGTCCGGTATTAGTCGCGGGATGCATTATTGGTCGTCAGGGGATTCGCCTTCTTCCACGATCGCGGATGCCAGGCCGAAAATTTGATAGCTGACGGCGGCGCTGTTGGTGGGATGGAAGACGACCTGAAGCGGCTGGCGCTGCCAGGTTGCTGGAGCGCACGCGGGCGTGGGGTGATCGTCCACCGTCCATTGCGAAAGGGCCTTGGCCACAAGAGGTCGCCGCACTCCTAACTGCGTAACTACCGCATAGAGATGCTTTCCGGTAGTGTTCACGCCGCAATAGGCGGCATAATCGCGAAACCAGACAAGCTCCGACACCGCTGGATCGAAGTCCGGCAAATGCAGCACACTGATGTGCGCGGAACTGCGATCGACCAACAGCCAGGGACCGAGAACCCAGAGCCAGTGGGCGCCGGCCTCGTCCGGCAAAGCGTCGTTCAGCTTGACGGCGCGGCGAGCGACAAAGGTGCGATCGGTAATTTCGTGAATCTCGCCAGTCGTCCAATCCTTCACCTGACCATCGACAACCAGCGGGCGCACGCGCAGGTTGGTTGGTTCTTCGGGAGATGGGCTGGATGTGGTCGGAGCGGTGTAGGGAACCTTGCGCCATCCGCCTAACGCGACCGAGTGAACCTTGGCGGCAACAGGAAGACAGAGCAGCAGGAGAGTGGCGCAAGCGCCGAGCGACTTGGGGCAGGCCATGCGGATGAGGGTAATCCGCGCGCCCTGGATGCACAAGTGGATTTCGGAAATTTGAGACTCGTTAGTTTATTCGATGACAGCAATTTTGGCACGCTTGCCGACACGAATGGGCACGTTGGCCGGCAATGCTTCCAAGTGCAGCCATGGCGCGGAGTGCGATGCCCCGTTGATGGCGACGGCGTTGCTCTTCAGCTTGCGGTTCGCGTCGGTAGCTGAATCTGCGAGGCTGCAGTGCGCCAACAACTTGTCGACTCGAATCGATTGGGTCTCCGCATTCCACCCCAACGACTCTCGACTGACGTGCACTTCTTCCGCATCCGCCGGCATTTCCTTGCGCTGAAATTGTTTCGCCCAATTTTCGTCCGCCTGCTGTGCGGCGGCATCAGAATGAAACCCGGCGGTGACGGTCCGCGCCAGGCGCTTCTTGGCTTCCATGGGATGCAGCGCACCACCGGCAACATCGTTCTTCATCGCTTCAATTTCGTGCGGGCGCAGATCTGTGAGCAGCGTCCAGTAACGCCACATCAGGTCGTCGGAGATCGACATCAGCTTGCCGTACATTTCTTGCGGCGGCTCATGGACGCCGATGGCGTTTCCGAGCGACTTTGACATTTTCTGCACGCCATCCAGGCCCTCGATAATCGGCATCATCAGGACGATCTGGGCCGGGGTACCGGCCTGTCGCTGCAATTCGCGCCCGACCAGCAGATTGAAGCGCTGATCGGTGCCGCCGAGTTCGACATCGGCGTCCAGCATGACCGAGTCGTACCCCTGCGCCAGCGGATAGAGCATTTCATGCAGCGAGATGGGTTGTTCGGCCTGGAAGCGCTTGTGAAATTCATCGCGTTCGAGCATCTGCGAGACCGTGAATTTTGCGGCCAGGCGAATGATGGCCTCAAAGCCGAGTTTGCCCAGCCACTCGGAGTTGTAGCGGACTTCGGTCTTTTCTCGATCGAGAATCTTGAATACCTGATCGGTATACGTCTGGGAGTTTTTATCGATTTCTTCGCGCGTCAGCGGTTTACGAGTGACGGAACGGCCGGTAGGATCGCCAATCAGGCTGGTGTAGTCGCCAATCAGAAAGATCACGGTGTGGCCGAGGTCTTGAAAGTGTTTCAGCTTGCGAATCAGAACCGTGTGACCAAGATGGAGATCGGGCGCAGTGGGATCGAAGCCGGCTTTGACGCGCAGAGGACGGCCAGTGGCGCGCGACTGTTCCAGGCGGGTGCGGAGCTCGGGCAGCGGAATAATTTCCGCAGTGCCTTTCTTGAGGTATTCGAGTTGTTCGTCAACAGGGGCGAACTCGCCACGGCGATCAAAATTGGACATGATGCAACCTAGTATAAAGAGTGCGTGGCCCGCTGCGGCGGGATCCTGTGGCGTGGAGTGCACTGTGACGATTGATGTGGCGTCGGTTCGGGCGGATACGCCGGGCTGCGAAAAGGTTCTGCACCTGAACAACGCGGGTTCCAGCCTGCCGGCGTCGCCCGTGCTGGAGCGGGTGAAATCCCATCTGGACCTGGAAGCGGCGATGGGCGGCTACGAAGCTGAGGACAGCATCACTGAGGAATATCAGGGCATATATAGCTCCATTGGAAAAATGCTGGGATGCGCGGCCAGCGAAATAGCGCTGGTTGAAAATGCGACGCGCGCGTGGGATGCAGCGTTCTACGCGTTGGCGGAGAGCTTCCAGCCGGGCGACAAAATCCTTACAGCGTCGAATGAGTACGTCAGCAATTACCTGGCGTTTTTGCAGGTGGTACGTCAGCGTGGGGTTGAAATTGTCGTTGTGCCGAATGAACCGGGCGGAGAGATTTCTCTGACCGCGCTGGAAGCCGCGATTCGGCAGCATGGCAAGCAGGTAAAGCTCATTGCGTTGACCCATGTCCCCACGAATGGAGGCTTAGTGCAGCCGGCGGTGGCTGTCGGTCGCATTGCGCGCCGAAATCATATTCCCTATTTGCTGGATGCCTGTCAGTCTGCGGGGCAGATGCCGCTGGATGTGGAGCAGTTAGGCTGCGATATGCTCGCCGCTACTGGACGGAAGTATCTGCGCGGGCCACGGGGAACAGGATTTCTGTATATCCGGCAGTCGATGCTGGAACGGCTGGAGCCAACGCCGATCGATATGAGCTCCGCAGAGTGGAGTGCACGGGAGCAATACAAGTTGCGCAACGATGCACGCCGATTTGAAATTTCAGCAGGTTCGGTGGCGTGCCAGTTGGGGCTGGGAGTGGCAGTCGAGTACGCCATGGCGGTGGGGCTCGGCAACATTGCGGTACGGGTGTCGGTGCTGGCGGAGCAGTTGCGAAATAAGCTCAATGAAGTTCCCGGAGTTACGGTGCGGGATCTGGCGGGTAGCGGCAGCCAGCCGCGTTGCGGCATCGTGACCTTCACGCATGAACAACATTCCGCCGCCGCCATCGTTGCAAGCATGCGCGAGCAGGGAATCAATGTGCGCGTGACCCCGATCGCTTCAACGCGCATCGATATGGAGCAGCGTCGATTGCCGGCGATGGTGCGAGCCTCGGTGCATTACTACAACACCGAAGAAGAAATTGCGCGCTTTGTTGAGGCGCTCGCCAGAATCTAAATCGTCGTCGCCGGGGCATACTGAACGCGGCAGATACCTGCAAATTCTTTCTTGTAGCGACGCCAAGGGAAGCTGGTATGCTTGGCGGAGAAAAAGTCTCCCCTCGCAATAGCCCAAGGTATCAGAGGAGTGTCTGATGGTTCTTAGGACCGACAGTTGTCGGCGGCCGTTTTGCACTTCATCATTTCGGGCTCTTTCGCGAACACTTTTGTTGGCCTGCCTGCTTTTGCCTGCGATTCCCATGCATGCTCAGGTATTTCAAACTCCCAATCCCGGTATCGGGTCCGCCTCTGTCGGTGGCAACTGGCAATTTCGCACCGGCGATGATCCCGCCTGGGCAAGTCCCGCCTATAACGACTCTGGCTGGGAGCAACTGCGCGGTGACGAGACCTGGGGTGCGCAGACGCATCCCGGATACACCGGAGTGGCCTGGTATCGCAAGCGCATTGATGTGACCGGGTCGCCCGGCAAACTTGCCATTCTGATGCCGCCCGTCGATGATGCCTACGAAATCTTTTGGAATGGAAAGAAGATTGGTAGCTACGGCAGCCTTCCGCCCCATGCCGTGTGGTGGTCCAATGGCCATAGCGCCGTGTACCCACTGGGAGAGATTCCCGTCAGCGGGGTGCTGGCGTTGCGCGTCTGGAAGGCCCCATTGGCTTCGACGGACATGTGGGGTGAAGGTGGCCTGAGCGGCTCGCCCCTGTTGGGCAATGCAGCTGTTCTGGCTGATCAGGCGATGACGCCACGCTATCTGCAGGAACACCATCAGCTTCCGCAAATTCTGATCGGAGCCGTGGTGCTGGTTGCCGGACTGTTGACGTTACTGCTGTTTCTGCGGGACCGAAAGCAGTGGCTATACCTGTGGCTGGCCATTTATCTGATGGCAGAGGGCGCGACTGCGTTTCTGGCACTGGACGCGATGGCGTACGGCCTCCATTTCACCTCGACGCAGCTTTTCCTGCAGGGGGTGGATGCGGTTCAGGACATCTCGCTATGGCTGCTTCTGCTCACGCTGTTTGGATTTGGCAGAGATCCGAAATGGCGCCGCTTGACGGCGGTGCTGGCCGCCTTGTATCTCGCTGCGGTGCTCGTAGATACAAGCGTTCTTTTCAACTGGCAGAATGTTGGCCTGGGCATGCAATGGACCGACGCAGTGACCACGGCAATCTACCAGCTCATCCCGCTCTATATTTTCTTTATCGTGGGATTTGGCCTGGCGCGTCGGAAGCAGATGGAGCTTTGGCCGGTGGCAATCACAGCGTTCCTGTACGGCATGTGGAATTTCGTGATCGAGACTTCCGCACAGGGAAGGCGCTTCACCCACTGGACCCTGACCACGGATCTACGAGCCTGGGGTCTGCATTTGGGCAGCTACACTTTTAGCGCAACATTTTTGCTGGATACGCTGCTGTTCCTGGTGCTGCTGTTTACCGTGGCGAGGCAGCAGTTCCTGGAGCGTCGTCGCCAGGCGATGGTGGAGATGGAAATCAAGTCCGCGCGCGAAGTGCAGAAGGTGCTGGTGCCGGAGGATGTACCCGCCATTCCAGGGTTTTCGATTGCCAGTATCTACAAGCCCGCGACTGAATTAGGCGGCGATTTCTACCAGGTGATTCCGCTGGAAACGGGAGGTGCGCTGGTGGTGGTGGGCGACGTCAGCGGCAAGGGACTGCAGGCGGCCATGGTGGTTTCGCTGATTGTAGGCACGCTGCGGACGCTGGCCGACTATACCCAGGAGCCGGGGGAAATTCTGCGGGGTGTGAATCGGCGTCTGATTGGCCGCACCCAGGGCGGATTTGCGACCTGCGTTGCGATGCGGATCGAGCCCGATGGAAGCGCCGCAATCGCCACCGCCGGCCACTTTTCGCCGTTGCGGGACGGAAAAGAATTGCCGCTGGAGGGGGCGTTACCCCTGGGCATCACGCCGGATGCAACGTATGACCAGATTGTCTTCCGCATGCAGGAAAACGAGACCTTGACCTTCTATACGGATGGCATCGTGGAGGCCCGGAATGGGCAGGGCGAGCTTTTTGGATTCGACCGGGTGCGGGAAATGTCGCGGACCGGTTCATCCGCCATTCAGGTGGCGGAGGAAGCCAGCGCGTTCGGCCAGGACGACGACATCACAGTGCTGACATTGACGCGACTGGCGGCGAGCGAACCGGCGGTTGCTGCCACCGTCAAGCTGACCACGCAGATTGCTGCCGGATAAAGAGAATCATCCGATTCGCGCCGTTCTGGCGTTGCTCTTCTCGTTCGTGAAAATATGAAGAAGGTCCCGTTGGGGAAGATTCTCGGCCCCATGCACCGGAGGAGAGATGTCGCGACGGTCAATGATTTCGCTGGCGGCTGCGTGGTTACTGGCAGGGGCGTGGCTGGCACCGGCGAATCCAGCTCTCTGCCAGACAGGCTATACGGGCGCCGATCTCGAGCGTATGGGGCAATGGCTGCAGTTCTATCAATTGAATCTAATTCGGCTGGAGATTCCACCGTATGCATCGCCATATGCAGCCGCGTTGACCAGCGGCAAACATGGCTGGAGGATCGTAGTATTTTTGCGCGACGGCGGCATGACCAATGTGAACTGGGACTCCGGATATCTGAAGCGCCCATTTCAAGCGGCGAGCAGCGACAATTTTGTTTTGACTCCTGGCACGGGGACAAACTTCGGCGTCAGTTTCAGTGGGTGCGATGCCAAAGATTGCGGCGGCAATTACGGTGCCTTGCTGTACCTGCCATGGAGTCATCAATTTTTCCAGAAAGGAGTGGCGGGACACTCTGTAGCCTGCTCGCAATCGCTGTTGGATCCGGCAAACGCCAAGGCGCTCCAGATGCTGGATGTCGCTCTCAAGCGCCAACAGGCGGGTGTTCCGCACTATGTGGCGCCGCCGTGCCCGGGAATTTCGAAGACAACACCTTGATCTTCGCGTACGACCAAGGTTCAATCTTCCATGGAGAATGGGCCGGTGGGGTTGCAGGATCGCCTGCCTTCTTTTAGCGTCAAGACTATGACAGAAAAGGGATCTTATTCGGGAGTGCTGCTGTCGCTCCAGGGAAAAGTTGCGCTGATCACGGGAGGGTCGCGTGGAATCGGCGCGGCCACAGTGCGGTTGTTTGTCGAGGCAGGCGCCAAAGTTGTCTTCAACTATCGCAGCGCGGCGAAAGAGGCTGAAGCCCTGGCGGCGGAATGCGGCGGTCCGGAGCGCTGCCTGGCAGTGCATCGTGAGCTGACAACCCCAGCGCATGGCCGGGAGCTGGTCGAGGATACGGTGCGTGCCTTTGGACGGCTTGACTGCCTGGTGGGAAATCATGGCATTTGGCCGCCTGATGATGCGCCCATTGAGCGCATGGCGGATGCACAGTGGCATCGGACGATGCACATCAACCTGGACAGCATGTTTGGCGTGGTGCAGGCGGCGGTGGGCCAGTTTAAGAAGCAGGGAAGACCGGACAAAAATGCGGCGGCGGGTTCGATTGTGCTGATCAGCTCAACCGCAGGGCAACGCGGAGAAGCGATGCACTCCGATTATGCGGCGTCGAAAGGAGCGCTCATCAGTTTTACGAAGAGCTTGTCGAGTGAACTGATCCGTGAAGGTATCCACGTGAACTGCGTAGCGCCGGGTTGGGTAGACACGGACATGTCGGCGGCAACATTGCGCGACCCGAAGAAATGCGAGCGTGTGGTCTCCGGGATTCCACTGGGACGGGCAGCGACAGTAGCGGAGATTGCCGGACCCGTGCTGTTTTTGTGCACTCCGTACGCCGGCTTCGTCAGCGGAGAGGTCTTCAATGTCAACGGCGGCGCCGTGCTGGTTGGGTAAATCGACGAGACATCTGCGGCTGGGACTGGAGTGGGCGTTGCTGTTTGGAGCGGTGTGGTCTCCGTTGCTGATGGCGCAGGCCACGGATGCTGCTGCGGTCGCGAGTCAGCGAAATGCGCATGCAGCTCTGGATTCCATGATCCAGGCGTTGGGCGGTCCGGCATGGGTCAGGCTGCGGACTAGCCGAGAACACGTTCGCATCGGATCGTTCTATCAGGGCAATCCCACGGGAGAAGTGGCCGACGCGGTGATCAGCCGCGAGGATCCGGATAAAGAGCGGGTTGAGCTCGACAAGGGGCGCGTCGCGCAGATTTTTTCCGGGTCGAGTGGCTGGGAGATCACCTACAAGGGAAAGAAAAATTTGCCGGCGGAAAAAGTGGACGACCACATGCGCTGGCAGAGACATTCCCTGCGAAGGGTGCTGGATCGGTGGATCGGTGACCCGGAGACGGTGGTTCTCGACCAGGGCACGGAGCAGGTAGAGCGACACCTGGCGGAAAAATTCACGCTGATGAATGCGACTCACGGGGCCGTGGCCTTGGATGTGGACGCGGAAAATCATCTGCCATTGCGGCTCAGCTTCGAATGGCGCGACCCGCGCTTTCACGACACGAATGTGGATTCGGTGGAGTTCGATAATTATCACCGCGTCGACGGGGTTGCGACGCCGTTCACCGTTACGCGGACGCACAATGGCGAAATTGTTGAGCAGACGTTTCTGTTGCGCGCGGAATACAACATCGACTTGCCGGTGAACTTATTCGATCCGGACTATGCCGCAGCTCATTTGAAATGAGGGCTGAATCTCCGATAGAGGAACGATGAAAAATCCTTTTGCCCAGCGCGTGGAGCCAGCGAAGGAAGAGCCGAATGACTCCATCGCGTCGGTGGAGACGATGTATCGGCTCGACTGGGAGCGCAGCTACCCGCAGGGTCTGGAGCGGGTGTGGCAGGCCATTTCCAATGCGGACGAAATCTCGAATTGGCTGAAGTTTCCGACCCAGCTGGAGCCGCGAGTTGGCGGAAAAATTCACATTGAATTTTCTGCGGAAGGCTCGCTGGAAGGGATTGTTTGTGAGTTCGAACATCCGCACTTGCTGATCTACACCTGGGGAGATTCGCTGGTGAACTGGAAACTGGACGGCGACGCGGCGGAGACAAAGCTGCATTTTTCTCATGTGGGCGTTCGTCCTGAATTGCTGGCCGGACTGGGCGCCGGGTGGCACGGATTTTTGAATCAACTGGAAGACCATTTGGCGGGCAGCCCGCGGCCGTATAGTTACAAGGACCTGAAGGCTCGCTACGAAAACGCCGCCAAACCGTAGAAGAACGACGCTCCATCGCTCCGGCGTTTTATAATCTGCTGGATAGCTATGGAAAACAACGAGCACGCAAATTCCGAAGACACCTTGCTGAAGGCTCCGCTCGACGTTGTCGAGATCATGAAAATTCTGCCGCACCGTTATCCTTTCCTTCTAGTCGACCGAGTGGTCGAGATGGAACGCAGAAAGCGGATTGTTGCCATCAAGAATGTCACTATCAATGAGCCGTTTTTTCCCGGCCATTTTCCCGGCTTTCCCATCATGCCGGGAGTGTTGCTGCTGGAAGCTCTGGCGCAGACCGGCTGCATCCTGGTGATGGTGGAGTTGCCGGACCCAACTGAGAAGCTGATTGTCTTTACCGGGGTGGAGCACGCGCGTTTTCGGCGCCCCGCGCTGCCCGGCGATCAGGTGCGGCTTGAAATCGACGTGCTGAACTGGCGCACCCGCATGATGCGGATGCAGGGAAAGGCGTACGTGGACGGCAAGCTGATCTGCGAAGGAACGGTGACGTCGCAGATGGTGCCGCGCAATCGCCCCATCAAGCCGGAAGCCGCAGCCGAAGCGGCGGCCACGCAACAAGAGGCCGCTGTCGAAGCGTGAGTATTCATTCCACCGCGGTCGTTCACCCATCCACCGTTATTGCGGATACAGCGATTGTTGGCGCGCGCTCCATCATCGGACCGTTTTGCACGATCGGCGCGAATGTTCAGATCGCGGAAGATTGCGAGCTGGTGTCGCACGTTGTAGTCGACGGTCACACACGAGTCGCCAGCGGAAATAAAATTTATCCTTTCACCGCGGTCGGCGTGCCTCCGCAGGATTTGAAGTACCAGGGCGAGCCGACGCGCGTTGAAATTGGCGAGCGAAATGTCATCCGAGAATACGTCACCATTTCGCGAGGAACGAAGGGTGGTGGCGGCATTACCCGGCTGGGCAGCGACTGCCTGGTGATGGCCTATGCCCACATCGGACACGACAGCCAGGTGGGGAGTCACTGCATTCTGGCCAATGGAGCCACGCTGGCAGGTCACGTCACCATTGAAGATTATGCGACGTTGGGAGCGCTTTCCGCAGCGCACCAGTTCTGCCGCATCGGCCGCTACGCCTTTGTGGGCGGCGGTTCGATCATCATCCAGGATGTGTTGCCGTTTTCTCTGACCTCTGCGAAACGCGATGCGCATGCGTTCGGATTGAATCGCGTTGGACTGCAGCGGCGCGGATTTTCCTCAAGAGCAGATGCGCGATCTGCACCATGCCTACAAAACATTGCGTGGAGCGAAGCTGAATACGACGCAGGCAGTGGAGAAATTGAAGGCGGAAGAAAGCGCGTCGGAAGAAGTGCGCTATCTGATCGAGTTCGTCGAAAGCTCTACCCGCGGCGTTCTGAAATAATCGACATCCAACAACACATGTCCACATCTGTCCAAGCCGCCGCTGATCGACCCGCAAAGCTGGGGCTGATCGCGGGGAACGGGCGATTTCCATTTCTTCTGCTGGATGCAGCGCGCGCACACGGCACAGAAGTGATTGTCGCCGCAATCCGCGAGGAGACAGAGCCGGAGATCGATGCTCGAGCCACGCATGATGCGGGTATTCGAGTGCATTGGTTTTCTCTCGGGGAATTGGCGCGCCTGATCGCCATGTTCCATGCCGAAGGCGTCACCAAAGCGGTGATGGCCGGGCAGGTGAAGCACAAGCAGATTTTTTCCAGCATTCGACCGGACTGGCTGCTGGCGAAGCTGCTGCTTTCGCTTTCCTCGCGGAACACCGATGGATTGCTAGGCGCGATCGCCAAGGTGCTGCAGGATGAAGGCATCGAGCTCATCTCCTCCACGACATTTCTGGAGCCATTGCTGGCGCGGCAGGGAGTCCTAACGGAACGCCGCCCGAATGAGACCGAGCAGCGCGACATCGCTTATGGGCGAGGCGTGGCGCAGGCATTGGCTGCATACGACATTGGCCAGACGGTGGTCATCGCGGCGCAGGCCTGCGTTGCCGTGGAGGCGATGGAAGGCACTGACGCGGTGATCGTGCGTGCCGGAGAGATATTGCGATCGCTGGCCGAAGCCGGTGAGGCGTCCACGCTGGAGCGCTCGCTGACGGTCGTGAAGGTGGCCAAACCGAAGCAGGACATGCGCTTTGATGTGCCGGTGATCGGTGCGGGAACAATCACGGCGATGCAGCAGGCAGGCGCGACTTGCCTGGCGATTGAGGCGGGACGGACGTTGATTTTCGATCTGGAAGCGGTGATCGCAGCCGCCGACCAGGCCGGAATTTCCATCGTTGCGGACATCGTTCAACAATCCAGCGAAAAGAAATAGCCGTGAGCGACGATGCTGCGTTCGCCAGCAGAATGGACACATCCGTATAATCGAGGCCGGAGAATTCTTATGAACCTGACCCGCATATCACTCGTTGTATTGCTTACCGTTGTGGTTCTGTATATGGGAGCGCGCATGTTCGCCGCCTCCGACGCTGTTCCGCAGGTGGGGCAGACGGCTCCGACCTTCACCCTGCCTTCGCAGGAAGGCACTAACGTCAGCCTGGATCAATATCACGGCAAGTGGGTGGTGCTGTATTTCTATCCCAAGGACATGACCTCCGGCTGCACCATTGAAGCCAAGAATTTTCAGCGAGACATGAGCAAGTTCGACGCGGTGAACGCGGTGGTGCTGGGTGTCAGCGTGCAGTCCGTGAAGAGTCACCAGGAATTCTGCACCAAAGACGGCCTGCACTTCAAGCTACTGGCCGATACCGATAACAAGGTCGTTGCGGAATATGGTTCGCTCGGCAACTACATGGGAATGAAGCTGGCCAAGCGCAATACGTTCCTGATCAATCCTGAAGGCAAGATTGCGAAGGAATGGATTGGCGTCGATCCTAGCCACCATAGCGAAGAAGTGCTGGCTGCCATCAAGCAATTGCAGCAAACGAACTCGGCTCATGCCGAGTTTCGCGACGATACCCGCCCGTAACAGCTGACGCTTCAGGTGTCCGCTTTTGGACTTCATCGTCCGGGAGCGGACAGTTCCACGAGCGTTTCTTACAAACTTTCCTCCCTATCTCGCTGATCCTATTCAGGCGCCCTGCCTTTTCCGTTTGGTCGGGAACATGCAAATGTTCCCTGCGTACCTGTTCCTTAGGGGTGCGTACTCATGTCAACTTTGCTGCAGGATGTGCGCTATGCGGTTCGACAGCTCTGCAAATCGCCGGGATTTGCCCTTACAGCGATTCTGACGCTGGCGCTTGGCGTCGGCGCGAATGTAGTCGTGTTCAGCGTGTTGAATACGCTGGTTCTGCGGCCCCTGAGCGTGCCGCAGGCGGGAAATCTGTACAACATTGCGCGCAAACCTGTGGGTTGGGATACGGAATCCTATCCCAATTATCGCGATTATCGCGATCGTAACAACACCTTCAGCGGTATAGCCGCTTACGGCATGACGGAGGCTGGCATCAGCAAAGGCGCGCTGCTGACCAAGAGCTTCGGCTTTGAGGCTTCGGGAAACTATTTTGACGTACTCGGGGTTCAGCCGGCACTGGGCCGATTTTTCCATGCCTCAGACGAACATGGCCCCAACTCCGCACCGTATGTCGTGCTGAGCGACAGCTTCTGGCGATCGCATCTCAATAGCGATCCTCGCATTGTCGGCCAGAGCATCGACATCAATAAAATTCCGTACACCGTGCTCGGGGTCGCGCCCGAAAACTTTCAAGGTACAGAGATCTTCATGTGGCCGGATTTCTGGGTTCCCATGGTGAATGAGCAGCAAGTGGAAGGCGATAGTTATCTTGAGCAGCGTTCCAACAACCCGATTTGGCTGCTTGGACGACTCAAGCCTGGAGTGACCAAGGCGCAGGCGACAGAGAATTTAAATGCCATCGCCCGTCAGTTGCAAAAACAATATCCGGCGGAGGACGATGGGCTGCAGGCGCGGCTGGTGAAGCCCGGATTGATGGGAGATGTTCTGGGCGGCCCGGTACACGCGTTTCTGTTTGGCATTATGCTGCTGGCTCTGCTGGTCCTGGTGGCCGCGTGCGCGAATCTCGGCAGCATCTTTGCCGCGCGGGCGGCGGACCGCAGCCGCGAATTGGCCATTCGGCTGGCCGTAGGATCAACTCGCAGCCGGATCCTGGGACAACTGCTAACGGAATCTGTTGTTGTCTCGCTGGCGGGCGGCGCCGCGGGAGTCTTCTTTGCCAAAGGGTTGCTTGAAGCGCTAGGTCGTTGGCAACCCTTCGCGGATTTCCCGATTCACGTAGCAGTTGATCCGGATGGAAGGGTGTATGCGGTCGGATTACTGTTATCGCTCGGCAGCGGCATCTTGTTTGGGCTTTTGCCGGCGCGGCAGATTTGGAGCACCGACGCAGCGCAGGTGATGAAAAGCGGATCTTCCACAATCGCTGCTTTTCGGCGCTTCACGTTGCGCGATCTTTTGCTGGGGGTGCAGATTGCATTGTGCACGCTGCTGGTGACAGCCTCGCTGGTGGCGATGCGCGGGATGCAACGTTCTTTGCATGCGCCCCTGGGAGTTGAGCCAATGGGAGTGACGCTGGCAGCAACCGATCTGGACATGGCGAACCTCAGCGGCGACCAGGTGCTGGCAGCGCAAAAGCGCATGATCGACGCAGTCGAGCAAATCCCTGGAGTGACAGCCGTGGGTATATCCAACTCAGCTCCACCATCGGTAAAGGGTGGAGACGAAGTGGTGTTCCGGCAGGGAACGGCGGATTTCCGATTTTCTAACGCTGTGTTGGACGCGAGATATTATTCCATCTCGCCCGGATATCTGAGCGCGGCAGGAACAAAACTTCTGACTGGCAGAAATTTCACTTGGCAGGATGATTCGAATTCTCCTAAGGTCGCAATCGTCAACGAGACCTTTGTCCGCACGATGTTCGGACAGTCATCGGCGATTGGAAAGCCTTTCCGGCTGTGGGGTGGCGCGCTGGTTCAAATTGTGGGCGTGGTCGAAGACGGCAAATACGAAACACTCACCGAGGCGCCGCTTCCCGCGATGTTCTTCCCGCTGGCGCAGCATAGGGACAGCAGCACAACATTGGTGGTGCGCTCACGCCTCGGACAGTCGGAGATCGCCGCAGATTTGCGGCGAACGCTAACTCGCACAGTGCCCGATCTGCCAATCACGATTGAAAGTTGGCCTGACGCGCTGGGGCTGATTTATTTCCCGGCGCAGGTTGCGGCTGCGGCGCTTGGCATCATGGGGCTGCTGGCGGCAATGCTGGCGGTGACGGGCATCTTCGGGATGGCGGCGTACAGCGTGTCGAAGCGGATGAAGGAACTGGGCATTCGCATCGCCCTGGGCGCGCAGCCAGCACAGCTGATGCGTTCCGCGTTGGGAAGGCCGCTGGTGTTGCTGCTCTCCGGCTCGGTGGCAGGGTTAATCCTCGGCGCACTGGCGAGCCGACTGTTGGCGCAAATTGTGTATGAGGCAACACCTCGCGACCCGCTGGTGATGGGAGGCGTGGTTCTGACCATGGCGATGCTCGGTCTACTGGCGACGTGGATTCCAGCACGGCGCGCGCTGCACATCGATCCAAACCAGCTGTTGCACGAGGAATAAATGCAACCCGGCAGAATCTTGTCCGGTCTTACGGTGGAAGGGGATTTTTCGCTCTGCATGAACACTTCCGGCAAATCCGACGTATTTGAAGCTGTCCTTCAAATACTCATTTTGAGCGCGCTACTGGAGCGTGGCGCGTCCCAGCCCGAATCGCTGATCAGAAACCTGCAACTCAGAATCAGTGGAGTAGATTGTGTCGAAGAACAATCCGTCTGCATCGCCTTGACCAAGCTCGAAGCCAGCGGATGGGTTCGGAGGAGAATATGGGGGCCGACCCACCGGCGCGCTGAAAAGTGGGAATTGACTCAATCCGCGAGGGTGCGTCTTCCGCAGGAACTAAATCAATGGAAGACTTTTATCGATAACTGGCCGCTGATTGCTGGACTGCTGCAAACGGCGGTTCACGCCTGAATACCAGGCATCTCGATTCTCAGCTGGCAATGCATTACGGCACTGTATCCAATCCTTCGCAAGAAAGCGCGCAGCGAGCTGCACTGCTTTCCAGCGCGAGTTCCAGCAGGCGGATGGTGCGCCAGCCTTGCTCCGCGGTGACGGCGAGCGGCGCTATTCCCCAGATGGCGTCGCGAACATTCTCGTAATATTTGCGATAGTCGCCGAGCAACGTGGGGATGCGGCGTTCGACCGCCTGTCCATCGCGCGTGGTCGCGAGTGCACCCCAGTTGGCCGCTGGATCTTCTCCCCAATGCGGACCGCCTAAGGTCGCGCCGCCCTGCAGCGCACGCTCCTGCGGATCGAGCCCATACTTCACAAACGATCCCAGCGTGCCGTCCGCCACAAACCGCGGGCCGGCGGTACGAGCCAGCATGGTGGAGCTGAGCAAAACGCGCAGGCGTGGGTAATAGAGGTAGACCGTGAATGCATCATTGACGACGGCCTCGTCCCGCTCCAGGCGAACATCGGCGACGATGGCCTCGGGAGTGCCAAACAGCACCAGCGCCTGATCCACCAGGTGAGCGCCCAGGTCATGCAGCACGCCGTTGCCGGGAAGAGTCTTCTCCTGCCAGGGCTTGGTGCGGGGGCCAGGGCGATAGCGGTCATAGCGCGACTCGAAGGTGACCAGGCGGCCTAGTTCATTCGAGGCGAGGATTTGTTGGATGGTCTGGAAGTCTCCATCCCAGCGGCAATTTTGGTAGACGGAGAGGATGCGATTGCGAGCTCGGGCCAACTCAATCAGCTGGCGAGCTTCTTCACTTGTGGCAACGAACGGCTTATCGAGAACGACGTGATTACCGGCTTCGAGAGCCTGCACAGCCAGCTCAAAATGTGTGGATGGGGGCGTGCTGATGACGATCAGGTCGATGTCCGGCAGCGCCAGCAATTCTTCCATGCTGCGCGCAATGGTGGCACCGGGATAAGCTTGCGCGGCGGAATCGCTGTGTCGCTGCAAAATGGCGGCCAGCTCCAGGCCATCGATGGCGTCGAGAAACGGCGCATGGAAAATGGTGCCGCCATGGCCAAATCCAACCAGGCCGGCGCGAATGGTGCGTTGCATGAAGTTTCCTCTGGAGAGAATTATCGTCGATCGCGGCACTGCGCTCGTCGCGAAAATTACAAAGCCGGAGAGAACCTACGTAGGTAGGCACTCTCCGGCTAGTAAAAATTCTGTTGCCGCCAATCGAGGCTTACGCTTGCGCAGCGGGAGTCTGTTCCGTTTCGGCCGCTTCGACGGGCTTGGCCGCAGTCGTCTTTCGTGGATCGGGTTTGGGCGCTTCGGGCTTTTTCGCCGACTCCACCTTTTTGCCCGGGGCAAGGAT
The DNA here is from genome assembly GCA_963821145.1 of uncultured Acidobacteriota bacterium. Classification (GTDB taxonomy): domain Bacteria; phylum Acidobacteriota; class Terriglobia; order Terriglobales; family Acidobacteriaceae; genus JAKAAZ01. The sequence goes on along the minus strand of CAWGCV010000011.1, from coordinate 286,025 downwards.
GGCGTGCAGGGTGGTGCCTTCCATGCGCGGGTGAAACTCCACGATGCCGGCGTCGCCCACGTCTTGAATCAGGCGATTGATGATTTGATATCCCAGCTCGCGGTGCGCCATCTGGCGGCCACGGAAACGCAGAGAGGCCTTCACCTTGTCTCCTTCATGGAGAAAGCGAATGGCCTGATTTTTCTTGGTCTGGTAGTCGTGCTCGTCGACCGTGACCGAGAGCTTGACTTCCTTGATGGTGATGACCTTCTGCTTCTTGCGCGCAGCCCGTTCGCTCTTATCTTTTTCGTACAGATATTTGCCGTAGTCCTGAATGCGACAAACCGGCGGCACGGCGTTGGGAGAGATCTCTACCAGGTCGAGGCCGCGTTCGCGGGCAATTTTGAGAGCTTCAAAGGGTGGAAGAACGCCAAGCTGTTCTCCATTTTCGTCAATGACGCGAATTTCACGCGCGCGTATCCGATCGTTGATGCGGATAAACTGTTTCGCCGAACGCTTATCGATGTGCCGCCTCCAAGTGCGCGAGGCTATACCTCGCCTCGTGAGTATACCATCCTCGTCCGAACATCCCGTCAACTGCCGGCGGGCTGCACCTCAGTCGCTACTCACACAAGATGATGAGTGCGGATGCACGGTTGCCAAATTTTCATGCTATGGAACGGTTTTCGCCGGCGATAGTCGCGGATAAGCCGTGCGGCGTGAGGCCGGTGATCTGGACGGAAACCAGCAGGTTCGGCGGCAGAGCGGCCGCGATCTCGACGGATATGAAGTTATCCGTCATGGCTGAGGTTTGGGTGCGCATTTCGCTCGCAAGTTTCTCTTTGGGCGAGATGAGAGTTACAGCGCTGAGCTGTTTCCCGACGAAGCCGGAGCGGAAGGCGAGGTTTTTCTGCTGGATCAGATCGCTCAGGGCCGTCATGCGTTCTTTAACGGCCGACACGGGGACTGGATCGAGCCGGTGAAGGTCCCAACCCGGTGTTCCGGGTCGCGCGGAGAAAGGAAAGATGTGCAGATAGGTGAGCGGCTGGGCAGCGATGAAGTCATAGCTCTCCTGGAATTCTTCAGCTGTCTCGCCGGGAAAGCCAACCATCACGTCGGCGCCGATGGCGGCGTCCGGGCAGGCCGCGCGAACCTTGGCCAGCCGTTCGGCATAATGCCAGGGTCGATAGCGGCGGTGCATGCGGCGCAGCACTCGATCCGATCCCGACTGCAGCGGCACATGAACATGGCGGGCTAATCGCGGGTGCTTCCCCTCGCCGTAGTGGCGCAGCAGTGCAATCAGGCCGTCGGTCCAGTCCATCGGCTCGACAGAACTGATGCGCAGGCGCGGCAGCGATGTGGTTTCGAAGATTTCCGCCAGCAGGTCTTCAAAGCGCAGTTGCGGCGTCAAATCGCGGCCCCAGCGGCCCAGGTTGATGCCGGAGATGACAAGTTCCTGCCCACCGGCGGCGATAAAGCGCTCCACCGAATCGAGAACCTGCGGCTTCGCCAGCGACCGGCTGTTGCCGCGAGTGGAAGGGATGATGCAAAACGTGCAGCGATTGCCGCAGCCATCCTGAATTTTGAGGGTTGGCCGAGTGCGGTGTGCGGCCGCCGATCCTGCCAGCCGATCAATCGCGGATGATGGCAGCGAAGGCAATTCGAAATCACTGTGGGCGAAAATGTCTCCAGCAAGAACAAATGCGGGAGCGCCCGGCAGCCGTTCCCAGCCGAAATTTGGGGTTGCGACCAGCGACTCCACCGGCACAAATTGCGCGGACGAGGCTGTCGCAGGAACACTGAAATTTTGACCCTTGACTGACGCACGATTCTGGTCCGATGGAGGCCCCACTTGCCGAGGAGACGACCCGAGAGCAATGGACGCGACCTGGCCCTTATGGCTGTTGCCGATGACGGCAAAGACTCCTGGAAGCGCGGCCACTTCATCCGGCGCACGTTGCGCATAACAGCCGGTGACAACGATGCGAGCCTGCGGATTGCCGCGCTGGACGCGGCGAATGTAGGCTCGGGCGTCGCGATCGGCTTCCGCGGTGACGGAGCACGTGTTGACCACCACGACATCCGGCGCTGCCGAGGCCGCACAAGCCCCAAGAGCTTCCAGGCCCGCGGAAATGGCATCTCCGTCGGCCTGGCTGGCGCGGCATCCGAAGTTTTCCACGTGGTATCCTGTCACCCAGCCAGTGTAACAATCGCGTGCCAGGCAACCAGGATGCGAATGGCAGAATCTCTTCTCTGCTGATCGACATTCCTACCTGACTTGGCTTACATTGATTGCGTACCTAGAAGGGAATTTCATCCATATGAAGCGCCGCATTCTTTTGGTCGATGATGAACCCGCGATCCTGCTTACCTTGAAGGCTCTGCTTGAAATCCACGGCTTTGATGTGGAGACGGCCACCTCGGCACGCGACGCCAAGTCGAAGCTTGCGCGTTCCACGTTCGTGATGGTGATTACCGACATGCGCATGGAGAACGACCAGGCCGGCCTGGAAGTGACCCGGGCAGCGAAGGCCGCGCCGTATCAACCGGCGGTGGCGTTGCTGACTGCCTTCCCGACGAGCGATGATGCCTGGCGCGACGATGGCGCGGACGAGATGCTGGTGAAGCCGATGAACAGCACCGCTTTGATCCAACAGCTGGAAGCCTTGCTGGTAGCGCATGAAGATCGCAAGCGGCCCGTCGAGAAAGTTCCGGGCATGATCGCCCCGGATAAGGAAAACCGCAAAGAATCGTCGCGCAACGCGACGGTCCGCACGTAGAAAGCTTTCTTAGGTTGGTAATGCTCGAGCGGAATTCAAGGTCTGCGGCACTCCCTCAGCCACAGATTGGGAGTTTCGAATGCATGACGCTCTTAATCCCGAGGCTACCGTGCGGGCCAATTCCATTTCGGCGTGTTAAACAGCGTCGAGCCTTCTAGCTTCGTTTCTCCAAAATCCTTTAGCAGATGAAGACGAGCGCAGATATCCGCACTCGTCAGTTCTTTGATGAGGCGCTGCGCGTGTGAAACCAAGATGATCTGAGTGTTCTTCGCCGCGGCAAGGATCAGCCGGGCGAGCGCAGGTAATAGGTCTGGATGCAGGCTGGTTTCCGGTTCGTTCAGCACCATCAGTTCCGGCGGTCGCGGCGTGAGCAGAGCAGCAGCCCATAAGAGGTAGCGCAATGTTCCATCCGACAACTCGGCTGCGGAGAGAGACCGGAGCAATCCGTGTTGCTGCAATTTCAGTTCGAAGCGTCCATGCTGCACTTCTATCGAAAGCCGGCTTCCCGGAAAGGCGTCCTCGAGCGCTGAATCGAGAGCTTCATCCGACCGAATTTCAAGAATTGTCTGAAGGGCAGCTGCCAGATTGCTGCCGTCGTGGTGAAGGACAGGTGTGGACGTTCCAATTTGCGCAGATCGCGCAGGCGAGTCAGAGTCGGTGCGGAAATGGTCATAGAACCGCCAGCCGCGAACCGATTCACGGACCGCAAGCATCTCCGGGGCTCGCTGCGGGTCAGCGATGCTCGCAAGCATACTGTCGGTGTCAGAGAGATGTTGGGTTAGCATCACCGGCTCTTCATCGCGTGTCGTTGCGAGCCAGACGAAATTGTTTCGGCGATCCACGAGAGCAGAAGCTTTCTTATAGACCGGTCCATGCCAGATACACTCTCGTTTCACGTGGGGATCAAGCTTAAACATCGTGGCCGGAGGGGGCGGGGGAGGATATCCCAGATCGATGCTGTAGCCGTAGCTGTCGCTGCAAAAGCCAAGTTTGAGACTTGCAACCTTCCGGTTCGCAAGGGGTTCGACCGCGTAGGTTCGCTGCCGAACCGCACGCGCGATAGTCTCCGGGCCTGCCCAGAAGGTCGAAGGCAACCCTCCTTCACGGGCAAGCGACGCCACGACGGAATTCAGAGCGGCATCAGCGAGCAAGCGCAGTGAGCGATAGACGCTGGACTTGCCGCTTCCATTCGCGCCAGTGATCACGCTCAGCTGTCCAAGAGGAAGGGTTAAATCGCGCAGCGATCGATAGCCCTGGACAGCGACGGTGCGGATCATGAGATACAGCATATCCCGGCGGCCGTTTTATACAGCCAAGGGCGTCAAAGGTGAAATGCTGGGAGGCGCGCCCATACTGTGTTATCATGAACCTACGCTCAGTGATTTGGTTGTGAGCCGTTCTTGTCGGACCAACGGCAAGCCGTTCGCAGTTGCACCCTCCCAAGCCTCTACAGCGTGATCGCTTCGCGAACGTTTTGCGTTGCGGTGCGGCGGAGCAAAGCGCTACCGCCATACCAGCTGTCATGTGGCATCCGAGGTCGAACCAGTTCTTCGTGTCGACCCCGAGCAGATCATAGAAATCTGCTTTAGAGTTTCCTGAAACGCGCGATTTGAGCCGCGTTCTCCTTCGAAACTCCGGTATCCCCTGCGGTTTCATCCTTACCTTTTGCGGCCGCGAAGACCGTGAAGGCAAGCTGTGTTCCGGCCCGTCTGCACATGGGTGCAAGGCAAAGCAGGCCTGGAAACGAAGGAATACTTTGACTCAATTTACAGATTTCACTCTTTTGCCCGCGCTTCAAAGCAAGCTCGCGCAATCCAAATTCATTACTCCCACCCCGGTCCAGGCTGGCGCAATTCCGCCGGCATTGGAAGGCCGCGACGTGCTGGCAACAGCGCAGACCGGTACCGGCAAAACCCTCAGCTTCCTGATTCCGATCATTGAAGCCATGCACAAGTCTGCCAGGATGCCCGACCAAGACCAAGGCCGCCGGCAGGCTTCGCAGGGCCGCGGCAAAAGCCCGTTTGCCCTGATTCTTCTGCCCACTCGCGAACTGGCGATGCAGGTGGAGCAGGCCTACCGCAATCTCTCACTCGATGCCGCCAGCCAGGCAGCGTTGGTGGTGGGCGGATTATCCGAAGGCCCACAGCTACAGGCGATTCGCCGTGGAGCGCGCTTGATTGTGGCGACTCCCGGTCGGCTGGAAGATTTTCTGCGTCGCAAGCTGGTGCAGCTGGACCAGGTGCAGATTCTTGTGCTGGACGAAGTGGATCGCATGCTCGACATGGGGTTCAAGCCGGCCATTAAACGCATTGTTGCGGCCCTGCCGGCGCAGCATCAAACGCTGTGCTATTCGGCAACGCTGGAATCGCCGGTGACCGAAGTGGTTCGCGATTACCTGCGCAACCCGGTTCGCATTGAACTCGGTTCAGTGTTGAAGCCGGCGGAAAATGTTCGCCTGCAGACGTTCGAAGTGACGACAGACAAAAAGATGCCGTTGCTCGAGCACCTGTTGCGTTCAGAAAAAGGCAGCTTCCTGGTGTTCGTTCGCACCAAGCACGGTGCGGATCGCGTCGCCAAAAAGCTGAGCATGTCCGGTTGGAATGCGACCAGCATTCACGGCGATCGCACCCAGGCACAACGCAGTGCAGCTCTGCGCAGCTTTACGCAGGGACAGCATCGCGTGCTGGTAGCAACCGACGTTGCAGCTCGCGGCATCGATGTGGCGCACATCGCACACGTGGTCAACTACGACATGCCGAAGATGGCGGAAGACTTCGTCCATCGCGTAGGCCGTACCGGTCGCGCGTCGAAGTCGGGCGTTGCTTCCACCTTTCAGGCTCCCGAAGAACGAGGCGATCTGCGCAGAATTGAGCGTGCGTTGAAGATCACCATGGAACGCTTTCGGGTAAAGATGCCGCTGACCGCATAAAGAAAAACTTGTTCGCATGAATGAGGCGCTTCCTGAACATTAGGAAGCGCTTCTTTTTTGTGAGCGCAAACGCACAAAACGGAAAGAAGCAGGCGACGCGGGGTTGTATTCTCAGAAGGTGAAAAACAAACTTCTTCCCACTGCTCTGAATCGTTTTCGCCGTTCTGCCGGGTTCGCGATATCGGCAGGCGCGTGTGTTCTTGTTCTCTCAACGACTGCCCTGGCACAACCCGCACCATCCGGCACAATAGCAGCACCCGCAAGCTCGCTCGCCCTGGTTCCCATGCCGCGAGAAGTTCATCCGCGCGACGTGCTGTCGCTGAAAGATGGCATCAGCGTCGACACCACCAGTCATGACCCGGAAGACAAATTCGCCGCCGCCGATTTAGTGGAGACGTTGAAGGACCGCGGAGTCGATGCGCAAGAAGGCCATCACGACAAAGTGCAGGTAATCCTGATGCGGCTGGATGACAAAGACTCGGCGAAGATCCTGCAGCATGCGCAGGCGACATTTGATCCCGCGATGCATGACGAGGGCTACGTCCTTGTGACCGACGGAAACAAGACATACGACATTGCCGCAACCAGCGCCGGACTGTATTACGGTGCGCAGACGATCAAGCAGTTGGTCGTCGGGGGAAAGGCTTCGGATGCGGTGCTGCATGGGGTGTTGATTCGCGATTGGCCGGCGATGAAGTATCGCGGAGTGGATGACGATCTTTCCCGCGGGCCGGTGCCGACCCTCGCATTTCAGAAGCACCAGGTGAAGGTGTTTTCAGAGTACAAGGTGAATCTCTACTCGCCTTATTTTGAGAACACGCTCACGTATGCGTCGAACCCGTTGATTGCTCCTCCGGGAGGAGCCATGACGCGGGCCGATGTGGAAGCGCTGGTGAAGTACGCGCAGCAATATCATGTGACCATCGTCCCGGAGCAGGAGGCCTTTGGGCATCTGCATCACACGCTCACGTTCGACAAGTATGCGAAGCTGGCGGAAACGCCGCACGGAACTGTGCTGGCTCCAGTGCAGCCGGGATCGATTCAGTTGGTCCAGCAGTGGTTCACTGAGATTGCAGCAATGTTCCCGGGACCGTTTATGCATATCGGCGCGGATGAAACCTCCGACCTGGGCAAAGGGCAAACCATGGATGAGGTCGCGAAGGAGGGATTAGGCAAGGTCTACATGGATTTCCTGATCCAAATTCACCAGGCGCTGGAGCCGCTGCATAAGCAGCTCTTGTTCTGGGGAGATATCGCGATGAACGACCCCGACCTGGTGAAGACGCTGCCGAAAGACATGATCGCGATTGCCTGGGTCTACAGTCCGGAACCGGAAGGCTACGACAAATGGCTATTGCCATTCACCAATGCGGGGCTGCAAACATGGGTTGCTCCGGGAGTCAGCAATTGGAGTCGCGTTTATCCGGACAGCAATTCCGGGTTGCTGAATATTCAGGAGTTTGTGCGCGATGGCCAGAGACTTGGTTCTACTGGCTTGTTGAACACAGTGTGGAATGACGACGGCGAGGGTCTCTTCAATCAGGACTGGTATGGCGTTTTGTTTGGAGCGGCCGCAGGATGGCAGCCGGGCGCGAGCAGCATTCCGCAATTTCAAGAAAGCTATGGACAGGTTTTTCATGGCGATCAGACTGGCAAAATCAACCAGGCGCAGATCGAGTTGATGGCGGCGCAGAAAACATTAGACGACCTTGGCGTCGATGAGTCGAGTGACCATCTTTTCTGGATGGATCCGTGGAGCAAAGAAGGACAGGAAGTTTCCGCAAAATTGCTGCCTGTCGTGCAAACGCTTCGCGAGCAATCGGAACAGGCCATCATCCTGATGGAGCAAGCAAAAGCGGCCGGGCCATTGCGAGAAGAAGATGCTTTAGATGCGATGGAAATGGGTGCGCGCCGTATGGATTTCATTGGATTCAAATTCGAAGCGGCACAGGAAATGTTGACCGCCTACGATCGCGCGTACCAGCAGCAGAGCGACCCGGCGACCAATAAGCACTTGGGGTCGGGGCTGTACGACATCTCGTCGAATAACGGACGTTGCCAGGATTTGCGAGATGGATATGGTCTGACACGCGATCTGTATCGGACGGCGTGGCTGAAAGAAAATCGCCCCTACTGGCTGGACAATGTTTCCGCGCAATATGAGCTGGCCATGCAGTTATGGATTCAGCGGGGCAATCGTTTTGCCGAGGCGCAAGCCCAGTGGTATCAAACGCATACGCTGCCGCCGCCGGAGGCGGTAGGATTGCCCCCAATGGCAACGGCGCCGACCGGCGGTGCGAATCCGCCAACCGCCGTTCCGCAATAACAAGAAGTTCGATACAGAGTCTGACAAACAAAGCCGTTCCGTGATGAGTGATATGCGGTTGTAGGAGGTTCCCGACAAGGAAGCCTCTTGCAACCGCATTTCTTTTTGCAGCATCCAGTTTGAATGGCTCCGTAATTCATCCGTAAGAGCCTGAACTCGATGTTGCCGTCGCGGATGTGCTTCTCTTCTCCCGAAGAAAAGGCGGTCAGCGCCGGCGCGAGAAACCCCCATCCAACCCCACACGGGCCCGCGTAGCACGAGTGGCTTCACCGTTTCGGAGGCACCATGCGGCACAACTCCCCCCAGCATTCCAGAAAGTTCCTCGGACTATTTTTGTTATGTTCCAGTTTTTTGCTCGTGACTCTGCCGGGTGTCGCGCAGTTTCGCGCGTCCATCCAGGGGGTTGTGACGGATCCCAGCGGGGCAGTTGTTCCCGGCGCCACAGTGACGTTGACCGACACATCCACGAACCACACCGACACTGCAACGACGTCGGCCGATGGTGTTTACACTTTTAACGCGTTGCCGCCGAACAATTTCACCGTGACGGTAACTGCCACCGGGTTCAAGAAGAAGACGCTGAATAATGTGCAGATTTTACCGGAGCAAGCCAACGCAGTGAATGTTCAGCTTGCCCTGGGCGCGGCAGCGCAGACAGTCACGGTGAACGGGTCGCAGGTGAGCCTGCTGAACACAGAAACCGCGACGCTCAGTGGCACAGTCACCGACAATGAGATTCAGCATTTGCCCTCGTTCAATCGGGATGTTTTCCAGTTGGCGCAATTAGCACCGGGCACGTTTGGCGATGCATCGCAAGGCAGCGCAGGCGGCAGCTTTAACTTGCCGGGTAGCGCGGGACCGGGCGGATCGGCGGCCAACTCCTCCGGAATTTTCCAGACGGAAAACCAGGTGCAGGTGCAAGCTATCGGCGGACAAAACGATACCAACGGGATATCCATCGATGGCATCAGCACCGTCAGCGCGGTCTGGGGTGGCGCCTCCGTCATTACTCCCAGCGAAGATTCGGTGCAATCCGTCACCATCGTTTCCAACAGCTACGACGCGGAGAACGGGCGCTTCAGCGGCGCACAGATTCAGGTGATCTCGAAGTCCGGAACCAACCACCTGCATGGCAGCGCGTTCTTCAAGGCATCGCGGCCTGGCCTGAATGCATACCAGCGGTTTAATGGCTATCGGCCTCCCCCTGTTGCCGATACACCCGGCGCCAAGGGTGTCAACCGGGATACGAACAGGACGAACAACTATGGAGGCAGTCTCGGCGGCCCCATTTGGAAAAACAAGATATTCGCCTTTTTCAATTACGAGACAAGTCCGCTTTCGAGTTTGACCACAGCACAACAGTGGTTTGAGACGCCACAGTTCGACTCCACGGCAGCGACGACAGGGAGCATCGCAGCGAAATATCTTTCATACCCGGGAGAAGTGCCGGCCAACGCAACCCTGGTCGCGGAAAACTGCGGACAGATCAGCTTGGTGGAAGGAGTGAACTGCAACACCGAATCCGGTGGCCTGGATGTTGGGTCTCCCATCAAGACGGGTCTGGGCATGCAGGACCTGACCTATGGCGGCAACTCTGGAACGCCGGGTGTGGGTGGCGGCCTGGATGGCGTGCCCGATATGGGGTTATACAACGTACTCAATCCAACCACCGTCTCGCAGTCGCAGTACAACGGCCGGCTCGATGTGCAGCCTGACCAGAACGATCATGTGACATTTGCGATTTACTGGGTGCCCAGCAACACGACTGATTACAACGGTCCCAACCGCGCCGCCAACCTGTGGCACCACAACCAGATCAACGATGCATTTTCCGGGATCTGGAATCATGTCTTTTCGCCAACGCTGCTGAACCAGGCTCGCGCCAACGCCGCTGGATATCGCTGGAACGAGCTCAGTTCCAACCCTCAGGCGCCTTTCGGCCTGCCTCCCGATCACATCAATGGATACAACCTCGGCAGCGGCATCGGGTTTCAATTTTTTGGCCCGCCGGGACCCAGCGTCCTGAATCAGTGGACCTACGACTATAACGACATTGTGACCAAGACCTTGAGCAATCAGAACATCAAGGCAGGAGCGGAAGTCACTCGCCTGTACTATTTGAACGAAAATGTCGGAGGCGCGCAGCCGAATTTCAACTTTGAAAATCTATGGGATTTCGCCAACGACGCTACCTATCAGGAAACCGGAAACTTCGATGCCGCTACCGGCATTCCCTACGCCAACCGGCAGGACGACCGCATCAACATGTATGCGGCTTTCGTGCAGGATGACTACAAAATCCTTCCTAACCTGACGTTGAACCTGGGGCTGCGCTGGTCTTATTTCGGCGGCATGTATGCAAAGCAAAATAATCTGGATGTGTTGCGTTTCGGATCGGGAGCCAACCTTCTGACTGGCATGAACGTTCGGGTTGGCGGCCCACTGTATACCCCGCAGAAGACCAACTTCGGCCCGCAGGTCGGTTTCTCCTGGCAGCCGGGGTGGCTTGAGCAGAAGGTCGTGGTGCGCGGCGGTTTCGGCATCAATTACAACCAGAACGAAATCGCTATCCTCTCCAGCGGCTTCGGCAATCCCCCGAATGTCTTTGGCGCCAACTTTCAATGCGCATACACGACCTTCCCAACCAACCCTACCTGCGCAGGGAATGGAATTTTGTATCAAACGTCATCGAACATAAATTCGATCTTCGGTTATCCGCCCAATCCGGCCGCCATCAGTACCTTCGGTCCCGACAACTTTCCCACGAACTATGGAGGTGGGATCGGAGTGATTGGATTTCCATCCAATCCCAAGTCCATCGCGACCTACCACTACTCGCTGCAAACGGAGTATCAACTTCCCTTCGATTCTGTATTCACCCTGGGCTACAACGGCAACCTGACGCGACATTATCTGACGCAGATGAATCTGAATGCGGTTGGAATCGCCGAGGGAATTCCTGTGAATCCCAAGGCGAATCGTGTCGGCTATTTCCCAAATACCGCGAACGCGAACTATAACGCCATGATCGCCACCCTTCGACATGCCTTTGCGCACGGATTCAATCTTCAGGCGCAATACAGCTGGGCCAAAGCAATGGATGAAAATTCCAGCCCGTATGAGGAAGACCCATACCCATATGACGTCCATGCCGCCTATGGACGTGCGGACTATAACGTGCAGGATGCGTTTAAATTATTTGGCCTTTGGCAGCCGGTCTTCTTCCACGGCAACAATTTGCTGAACAAAACGTTGGGCGGCTGGTCGCTGGGCGGCATCTGGAATGTGCACAGCGGCTTCCCGTTCAATCCGGTCTACAACACCACCGGCGTCTACTACCAGAACAGCGATTATGGCCAGCTTCGTCCGGCCGGGGTGGTGGGCGGTGCAGGATCAAAGACCGACAACTCCGTTTTCATGGGCGCAACCAATCCGAACTACGGAGGCAATCCCACAAAATATTTTCTGCCACCAACGTATGTGCAGGGACCCGCTTTCCCGGCGACCGCTCCCGCGCCAGCCCCGGGAATCCACCGCAACAGCTTGAATGGACCCAGGTACAACGACCTGGATGCCAGCCTAAGCAAGAATTTCGGTCTGCCGAATAATCGAGTGCTGGGAAACAATGCGGTGTTCGAGGTGAGAGCCGACGCGTACAACTTATTCAATAAAACCAACCTGAATGGCGGGGCCATGGACAACCTGGTTGGGTCGGCGAACCCCGACGGAACGATCAGTTCAGTCAACACGCACTTCGGCATTCCCTATGGGGCGCTGGGTAGTCGCACCGTGCAGTTGCAGGCCCGCTTTAGTTTCTAGAATGCACTTGCAGTTTTTTCTTCGAGGGGTGCATACGGGTGCACCCCTCACTTCTTTTGAACAGGATGATCCAACAAATTATGTGGAGCTGATTGGCATGCTGCAACGGAAATTATTCTTAAACCTGGGGGCGTCCATCGCCGCGCTTGTCATTGCATTCGGCGTGAGTACAACCGCTGCCTGCGCGCAGGAAACCATCGCTATTGATGCGCATGCGCAGACGACACCCTTTCCGCATTTCTGGGAGCAGATGTTCGGCTCCGGGCATGCGATTCTTTCGCTGCGCGCCGGCTATCGCGACGACATGCGGGCGGTGAAAAGTGTGACCGAGTTTCGCTATGTTCGTTTCCACGGAATCTTGAACCACGAGGTGGGAGTGTACAACCTGGGCGACGATTGCAAGCCGGTCTACAACTTTTCTTACGTCGATCAGATTTACGATGGGTTGCTCAAGAACGGCGTGAAGCCGTTTGTCGAGATCAGTTTTATGCCAAGAAAGCTGGCGTTCAACCCGGACGATCTGCATAGCTTCTGGTATAAGCCGAATGTTTCGCCGCCGAAAAGCATGGAACTTTGGGATGACCTGATGAAGCATTTCGCGCAGCATTTGATCGATCGCTACGGCATCGATGAAGTCTCGCAATGGTACTTCGAAGTTTGGAATGAGCCCAACATCGATTTCTGGGGAGGGATACCGCGGCAGGCATCGTACTTTGATTTGTACGATCACACGGCTCGCGATTTGAAAAGCGTGAGTCCTCGCCTGCGCGTGGGAGGGCCGGCAACAGCGGCGGCTTCGTGGATCGTACCGTTCTTGCAGCACGTGGCTGCGAATCATGTGCCCATCGATTTTGTCTCTACCCACGCGTATGCGGACGACACGGTTGAAAATTTATTTCACAATGACAATCCGATGCCCATGGATGATCGGGTGTGCGGCGCGGTAAAAAAAGTGCAGGGACAGATCGAGGCTTCGCCGCTGCCGAAGCTGCCGCTGTTTTTGACGGAGTGGAACGTGCAGGGGATGGATGAATCGCGCGATACACCGTTTGTCGGGCCGGGATTAGCCAATACGATTCGCGAGTGCGATGGACATGTGAAGATGATGTCCTTCTGGACCTTCGACGATGTGTTTGAAGAAGGTGGCGTGCCGCGAACTCCATTTGACGGGATGTTCGGCTTAATCGCGCTGGGCGGAATCAAGAAGCCGAGCTATTACGACTTTAGTCTGCTGCATCAACTGGGTGATGAGAGGCTCGCCAACAGCGCCGACAATGTCCTTGTAACTCGTAGCAAGGATGGGGGTTTGGAGGTCGTAATTTGGAATATTGTTGATCCGGGAAAAAAGGGAGCGGTGAAAAATGTTCGACTGCGGTTTGCGGGAGTGCCCAGTGGGGCGGCGATCAGCGTGAGCCGCGTGGATGAAAACCATGGCGATCCGATGCCAGCGTATCGAGCGATGGGGAGTCCGCAATATCCTACGGTGGCGCAAATCGCCAAGCTGAATGCGGCTTCCGCGCTGCCGCCGCCGACGGAGGAACATCTCGACGGCGATCATCTGACGCTGCAGCTGGAGCCGAATGCGCTGGTGCTGGTGAAGATTCCAGGGGCAAAATAACGCGAGAAATTCGCGGGGCAATTTAGTTGCCTTAGCATCGAATGTGATGCATATGGTTGCCTTAGCAACTAATAGCTTTGCACCATATTCAGTGCAAGCGAAGATAGTTGGCGTAGTTTTGGCGGATTCGGGGTTTTTGGGGGACGAAGATCGGCTAGGTCAGGCGGCGTAATTGCTGCTGCGGGGTGAAGACTCGGCGCGGGACGAGGTAGGTGGCGGTGAGGCAGCTGACAGCGCCGGCGATAAAAATCATGCTGAGGATGACGAACTGGTAGAGAGCGGCGTAGATGGGCGAGGTGCCGGAGAGGACCATGCCGGCCATCATGCCAGGGATCCAGACGATGCCGAGGGAGCGCAGATTATCGGTGGCAGGGATCAGGCTGGCGTGAAACGAGGCTTCCAGGTAGGGTCCGGCGGCATGTTCCGGGGCCGCGCCGAGGGCGAGAGCAGACTCGATCTCGCCGCGATGGGAGCGAACCTCTCCGAGAAAGCGATTCAGGAACAGCGACTGGATGTTCATGTTTTGCGCGATGACCATGCTGCCCACCGGGATGAGGATGATGATCTTGGGCTCGACAATGCCGAGCAGGGTCATGACGGTGAGAACTCCGCCGGCACCGGCAGCCATGCAGAGCAGCGATAGCGTGTAGGCGCCGGGCAGCTCCGGCACGCGGCGGCGGACGATGGTGGCGGCGATGAAGATCATGACGATCAGGACGGGAATTCCTGTCCACCAGGGACCGCGGAGAAGGACGACGATCAAGAAGCCGACGAGCAAAATTTGAACGATACCGCGCAGCAGGACGAGGGGAATTTCGCGGCCGATTTTGGCTCCACGACGCCCAGCGAACTGGGCGACGATGATGGCGAGCACGGCGACGGCGGCAGCCTGGCCGAGGCCGAGAGACATTTGGGTGTGAAACAGGAAGTTAAGCATGCAGCAACTCCTGCGAGGTACCAAAGCCGATGGCCTGGCCGGCTTCCAACTTGAGCACGACGTCGGCGACGCGACGGGCCTGGGCGACATCATGCGTCACCCAGACGCAGGTCATGTTGCGCTCGCGAACGAGTGAAGCTAACAGCTGCTCGATGTCTTGTTTGGAGAGATCGTCGAGGGCGGAGGTAGGCTCATCGAGCAGCAGAACTTCTGGCTGATTGGCCAGGGCGCGGGCGATGGAGATTCGCTGCGCCTCGCCGCCGGAAAGGGTAGAGACATCGTGGTCTTCGTAGCCGGTCATGCCAACCTGCCGGATGAGATTGAACACCTGCGCGTCCTTCAAGCGGATTCCACGCTGCGCGGGGCCGTAGCGGATATTGGCGACGATGGCGCCGGGAAATAGAAAGGCCTGCTGCATGACCATGCCGACGCGACGGCGCAGGCTGCGAGGGTCCATGTCGCGGGTGTCGGCGCCCTGCAGCAGGACGGTGCCGCTGGTGGGTTCATCCAACCGGTTCAGCATGCGAAGCAGGGTACTTTTGCCGGCTCCGCTGGGGCCGAGGACGGCGAGCACCTGTCCCTGATCGAGGCTGAAGCTGACATTGCGCAACAGACATTTGGGGCCGCCCGGCTGATCGACCGAGCGGGATAGATCCCTGGCTTCCAGTACGGCTGCATTTGTTGTCAAAGGATGGTCCCACCGGTGATAGGGCCAGTTTAAACCGGCGGCGGTGAAGTTACCGAAACTGACGGGTTCATCCGGCGGGTGGTGTTACGAACCTAGATAAGTGACCCGGCCTGTACGCAACTTTCCAGTTCGGATCAGCAACCCGACCAGCCGTTGCCCAGCTATCGCATGCTGTGAGTCCGAGTCTCAGAAATGATTATTTGCACGGGCACCGGATGAGCCAAAACGCAGTGGGGCGTTATGAGACGATCACCGGCGTATTCTGAGCTGCCGCGATCCACCACCGATCGGCTTGCTTCACCAAAACATAGAGCGCGAGTTCCTGGACAATTGAGTTCTGGGACGGTATCAGTGGCCGGCCATGCTCGTCGAGACCTATGCGCCTCACGGTTGCGCACGCGATGTCCGCACGGATGAATCCGAGCGCTTCAAGGGTGAAGCGCGAGCTCGATCCGTACTGTCGCGAATTGGCTGCCAGCCGCCGGTGAATCGAATTCAACAGATCCAACCCGAGGACAAGTTGTCCTTTTGGGCTGCCCCAGACCACATCTTCGCCTATGGCACTATCAAACAGATCGCCGTCCGACGCATTGACGGCGCGTTCCAGGGTTGCGAACACAGCAAGTATGGCATCGCGATCCTCAGGGCCGTATGGTTGAAAGAAAGCGGGCGCTTGCGGCAGTGTGCGGTTCGGTTCATGGACTTCAATCTGCATCATCGCTGTCTCTTCATGCCGGTTGAGAATAGGGCGCAATGGAACGCGCGTTGCGCAACGCGATTGCCCACCACTTCAATCGCGCAAGCAGAGCGTCCATATTTCGGTGAGCCCTCTCGGGGTTCCGAAGCACACCCGATTCGTCGAATTGCTCCCACGCTCCGGGGAAGCTGACGGAATCACGGATAGTCACAGCGTGCAATTCAGCAAACACCAGGCGCAACTGCTCTACCGCTCGCAACCCGCCGGAGACTCCGCCATAGGACACAAAGGCAACAGGCTTGGCCTGCCATTCGGCGTTGACCGAATCGATCAACTCCTTCAGAGGCGCCGGATAGCCATGGTTATATTCCGGGGTCACGACAACAAACGCATCTGCCAGCCCCAGCGCCTGCTGCAGAGACTGCCATGCCCGGCCCCCAATATCGTCGGACTGCGCGGCAGGGTCGATGACCTCAACCAGGAATTGTCCGTTGGCCGCGATTCGCTCCACGGTCCACCTGACGACGGTGTCACAAAACCTCCCCGGGCGAGTGCTCCCAAAGATTACCGCGACCCTGATCTGCTCACTCATGCTTCCTCCCGAGGCCTGTTTAGGAAGTGCTCTATGCTGATCGTACTACCTCAAGTAAACTTGAGGTCAAGAGGGAATGATGGAAAATCTCGAGCCGAAACGCATTTCCCTGGAACTGTCAGTGGGCGAGGTTGCCAAGCGCAGCGGAGTCGCGGTTTCCACCCTGCACTTTTACGAAGCAGAGGGATTGATTAGCAGCTGGCGCAACAAGGGAAACCAGCGCCGCTATGCTCGCGAAGTGCTTCGGCGCGTGGCCGTGATCAAGGTCGCTCAGCGGTCGGGCCTTCCGTTAGCTTCAATCCGCAGGGCGCTTGAAGCGCTGCCGAACAAGCGCACACCTACCGCAGACGACTGGAGAAAGCTGTCGAAGGTGTGGAAGGAAGAATTGAATGATCGTATCGTGCGCCTGAGCCGGCTTCGCGATCAACTCGACGGCTGTATCGGGTGCGGCTGCCTGACGCTGGGAGTTTGCCCGCTGCGCAATCCGTGGGACGAACTGTCAAAATTGGGTCCGGGACCCCGCTTGCTTGATCCTTAAGATGAGGAGATTACACGACGCAAGTGTGAGCGAAGCTAAGTTTGTCGGTCTCCAATGCGTCCAGGAGTACAAAATCGCCGAGTCACTCATTGACTCTCGATCGGTAGGGTGAGGTTTGCATTGCCGCTGTAATCGGACGTCGTGCGCAGGGGATCTACCGTCGATCAGGCCTCAACAGGCGGCGGGAAAAGGCCCAATTTCCGCTGGGATATCCAACAGCCTAGCGCAGGGGCTAAAGCCCCTCTTGATTTGCTGTGTTGACGGCCCGACTGAAGTCGGGCCCTGATACAGAACGAGTGGGCCCTGATACAAAGCGGCGGCTGGCGCACGGCGGCTGCGTGGTTTGCGCATCCCTGAGGCTGCGTTGATTTTGATACGAGTCGGATGGGCGTGAGATGTTGGGGATTACCACGCCGACGATGGACATCAGCGGCGGCTTAATGGAGTACGAAGTCTACGCTGATCAATGTTTTTACTTCTACGGGATGGCCATTCTGCACAAACGGCTTGTAGCGCCACTTCTTCACTGCGTCGAATGCAGCTTTTTGCAACATCGCTGGCCCCAGGATTACACAAAGGTCTTCCACATTTCCGGTGTCCGATATCGTTGCTTCGAGGGAAACGCGCCCTTCGATATGGGCCTCCCTGGCATCGGAGGGGTACTTGGGATCTTTCCCTCCGATTCTGTATCTGGCCATTGCCCCACTCGATACCGTTACCCATTTGTGCGGAGTTTGCGGCGGCGGGCCGACCTCTGCAGGACATGCAAGCGAAGACGAAGTTGAGGCAGGCGCGGCGGTTGCATTCTGGGCTGATGCGATGGCTGATGCAGTTATCAAAAGCAGCACTGAAAAGAACACTGGTCGAATCATTCTCAGGAGTCTATCCCAGTAGGTGATTGGTGGAGAAAAATTTGTCGCGCGACTGAAGTTGGCATATTTCCGATGACAAAAGGATTCAAAGAACTGACCTATTTGGCGAAGGAGGCGGGCTAGTGTTGGGAGAAGGCGGCGGAGGGGGATGGGTTGGAGGTGGCTTCGGTTGGCTTGAGGTCCATGCGTTCGATGAGGCCGTTGGCGATGGTGTAGACGTGCCAGACCTCGCTATCGGAAAGGACGTCGCCGGCGAGGCTCTTGACGAGCTGATGCACTTTGACGTCGGTGATGCCGGCTTCGCGGTCGATCACTTCGATGGGATCGACGTGAGGATCAAACTGCTTCCACTGGCGGGTCCAGTAGGCGCGAATCTCCTGTTTGCCGCTGGCGCGACCGCCTTCGGAGGCCTTGGGCCAGCTGACGTTCTCACTCATGAGCGCCAGGGCGGCATCGATATCTCGGCGGTTAAAGGCAGCGTAGGCCTGGGAGATGAGCGTCTGTGTATGGGCCATGGGTTTTCTCCGGCGTGAAACTGTGTACGTTACACAGATGCGCGAAATACTGGGAAGGCTCGGCGGCGAGAGAAGAGTACTCTTCCTGTCGCGGCTGGAAGTGTGTAGGATGGGGAGTCGCGTTGGGATGGTGGGTTGATGCGGCTGGGATACAGTTCTATCGTGGGTTGGAAATGCTGGGAGTCAGGAGACCATTCCGGTGAAGGAGTCGTCTAAACTTCTTAGATTCTAAAGGTCGACGCGGGACATTCAGGATGATCTGACGCGAACCAAGGAGGGTAGAGATGAAGGTGAGAAGTCACTTGAATTTTGTGAAAGCGGGATTGTTGGCTCCTGGGCTGTTGCTGCTGACGTTGACGCCGGGGGCGATGGCGCAGATGCATGGTAGCGCGCCGATGGGCGGGTCTTCTCCTAACAACAATATGAACAACCCCAACGGCAATATGGGGCCGGATGGGATGCAGCCGGGCGGGCCGGGGGGTGCACTCAGCACCGACCAGATGGTGGAGCAGAATGCGTTCGGGAATCTTCGCAGGAATCTGGATGTCGAGAATGATCTGAGCAAGATGGCGCTGAAGAACAGCAGCAATGACGACGTGAAGAAATTCGCGCACCAGGTGATCAGCGAAAATCACAGCCTGTCGAACGAACTGATCATGCCGAACCCGAACGGCGATACGCTGCTGCCGCCGGAATCGATTCCCAACCAGACCAAGCAGGCCGAAAAGCAGATGAAGAAGATGACGGGGAAGCCATTTGATCAGATGTACCTGGTGCAGATGGATGCATACATCAAGAACGATCAAGAGGTGGTGCAAAAGGCGAAAGCTGCGACCAACATGGCTAAGGTGAGCGAGGTTGGGCTGAAGGTGCAAAGCCAATCGGAGGATCGCGAGAAACAGATTGGAACGCTGACGCAGGAAACCGGGTTCAAGATCCAATAATTGGCGGATGGCGGAGAGGCGGCGGGTGCTGCGCCGATCGAAAGAGAAACTTTCATAGTCGCGTCGTACAATCAGGGGCAGCATGCTAGCGCACGGGTCACTACGATCTCCCTGGTTGAGTCGACGGCGAGGTTTGCCGGGCGGCAGCTCGGGAAGCCGCAATCAAAACAATTTACAGTTCACCCCAGCGCGAAGGAATCGGTCGCGGTGGGGATTGTGTTGTCTGTTGCTGCTGGCGTTCGTTCCGTGGCTGACGGTTTCAACCATTCATGCGGAAAACGTCAGTGACCTGAAGCCGACCGGCTACGTGAATGATTTTGCCGGCGTGTTATCCCCGGACACGCGGAGTCACCTGGAACAGCTGTGTACGGAGGTGGATCAGCAGGCGCACGCCCAGATTGCGGTGGTGACGATCAAAACCACGGGCGACGATACCATTGATGACTTTGCGGTTCAGCTGGAAGAGAAGTGGAAGGTGGGGCAGAAGGGCACGGATCGCGGCTTGCTGTTCCTGCTGGCGACGGACGATCACCATTACAGATTTGAAGTTGGGTATGGGCTGGAAGGCATTTTGCCGGATGGCAAGGTGGGAAGCATTGGGCGCGAGATGGTGCCGTACCTGCGCGAAGGAAATTATGACGCGGCAGTTACGATGGCGATCCAGGACGTGTCGAATGTGATCGCGCAGGATGCGGGCGTCACGCTGAAAACGCCGGCCGAGAATTTTGGACCGGGACCGCAGCCTCATCCGCGGAGTGCGTTGAAAGATATTCTGCTGGCGTTGTTCGCGATCTTTGTGCTGATTTCGCTGGTGCGATCGGGACCGAGTGGCTGGGCAGGATTTCTGCTGGGCATGTTCCTTGGGGGCATGGGCGGAGGCCGCGGAGGTGGTGGCGGCTTTGGCGGCGGTGATGGTGGCGGCGGAGGATTTGGTGGATTCGGCGGCGGTGGTTCCGGCGGCGGTGGGGCTTCTGGAAGCTGGTAACGGCGGACGGTCGCATGTATCGTATTGAAATCCGAAGGCGCCGAATCAGGGACAGAGGCACCACAAGGTAGATGGCTGCAACAAGCGAAAGATTACGGGGAGAACAATCGAGATGAAACGAACTGGCGTCGTCCTTCTGGTATTGCTGGGAATTATTGTTGTGGTGGGAATGTTGGTGTTCGGCAGTTATATTTCCGCGCGCAACCAAATGGTGGCCAAGAATGAGCAAGTGAAGCAGACCTGGTCGCAGGTGGAAATTGTGATGCAGCGGCGGGCTGACCTGATTCCGAACCTGGTATCGACGGTGCAGGGATATGCATCGCACGAAACCACAGTTTTCGGCGAAATCGCCAATGCGCGGGCCGCATTACTTGGGGCGAAAAATCCGCAGGATAAGATTGCCGCGAACGGGCAGCTGGATAATGCACTGGGCCATTTGCTGATGATTTCGGAAGCCTACCCGGATTTGAAATCGAATCAGAATTTTCTGCAATTGCAGGATGAGCTGGCGGGAACGGAAAACCGCATCGCCGTGGAGCGGCGGCGGTATAACCAGGCGCTGCAGGATTACAACACCTTCATCGGGCTGTTTCCGAATAGCATCTGGGCGGGAATTGCTGGATATCACCGCAACAATGCCTATTTTGAAGG
Organism: uncultured Acidobacteriota bacterium; assembly: GCA_963821145.1. Lineage (GTDB taxonomy): Bacteria > Acidobacteriota > Terriglobia > Terriglobales > Acidobacteriaceae > JAKAAZ01. Next base: position 265,155 of record CAWGCV010000011.1, on the reverse strand, counting down.
CACGCCTGCGTCGCAAGAGGTTCCTAAGGTGAACTTCTCCGGCAAGTAAGGCGGGTGGCTTGCAGGCAGGGCGAACTCGGCATGGCCGAAGCTTTTCAGGGGCTAAAGCCCAATTGTTTTTTGGCTATCAACGGCACGGCTGAAGCCGTGCCCTGATACAAAGCGGGCGAACTCGGAATTGCTTTTTTGCTATCAACGGCCGCTGAAGGCGTGCCTTGATGCAGAGTGGGTGTTCTGCGAGACTGGATTCCAAAGGAAAGAAAAACGGCTGGTCGCTTGCGCGGCCAGCCGTTTCTTTTACTTTCAGGCGGAAAAGCTATTTCTTGTTGAAGGAGGCGATGGCCTCTGCTTCGTCGTCTTTTACGTCAAATACGGTGTAGAGCTTGGTGATCTGCAGCAGATCGTGAACTTTTTTCGTGAGCTTCAACAACTTGAGCTCGCCACCCTGGTTGCGCGTAGCAGTAAAGGCGCTCACCAGTTCGCCGATTCCGGAGCTGTCGATGTAATTGACATCGGCCAGGTTCAGCAGGATATCTTTCGATCCCTTGCCCAACAATTCACGAACCGCATTGCGCAGTTGCACACTGCCTTCGCCGAGTGTGATGCGACCGCTGAGATCGAGGATGGTAATTCCATCCACTTGGCGGGTACTAATCTTCATGCTCACGGTGGTATTCCTCCTTAGGCGCTTTTCTGGGTTGAATCCAAATGCTTGATAAGTGTTAACTCGGTGCCGGGGTGCAGTAGTTTGAAGTGTACCTCGTCCATAAATGATCGGATGAGGAAAATTCCGCGGCCGGAGCCGCTGAGCAGATTTTCCGGCGCCAATGGATCGGGCAATGTGGCCGGATCAAGGCCATTTCCCTGGTCGCTGATGCGAATGATCAACGAAGACCCAGTATTCTCAAACGAAGCTGTAATTTTTTTCTCGGGATCGTAGGCGTTGCCGTGCAGCACGGCGTTGACCGCGGCCTCGCGAACGGCCATCGTCAGCTGGAAGGTTTGATCCTCGTCCAGTCCCGACTTCTGGGCCAACTGTTCTGCCGCTTCTTCCACTTTGTTCACGCTATCCAGCGATGAGTCCAAAGTGTAACTGAATCGACTTGCCATGGAATCCACCACACGAACTAGTCTCATATATAGAGCATGGGCTGCAGTCGGCACCATGAGCCCCGCTTTGCGGCGGATCTCACACGTTGTCTGACCGGCAGCCAGGGGTTTATGAGACCTGTTCACGCCCCGGGCCCGCTCAATTATCGGTTCATGGTTCCGATTGCGGTCATTGTTGCCAAGGACACGCAGAAATTCTCCACAGGGGAAGTGTGCTTGCACGGTCGGCCTAGTGTCAAGGAAGTCTTTTGGTTATGCACCCGCACGGACTCTGATCTGTCAGCCTCCGACGAGGCGGGTCAGGGACTTGGAGAGGTGGCCATTGCATCCAACCGAAGAGGTTAAGAGTCATATTTGAGGCGGGGATAGCGGGTGAGGAAAGAAACTGCTCTCGCTTTCGCCTGAGTTGAGTAGACTGTCCATGCGGGCGAAGGGAGCTGATTGACTGGGTAAAGCTTCTGCTAACCGCGCAACCTTTCTTGCAAGCAAATAAATCTGGATCTGCGTCACATCGCATACGATGAACGATCGACTCACAAGCGAAACCAAGAGAGTACAGCCCATGCCGGTCGACGAGCTGAAGAAAAATCATAAGGACGGGGCGAACGCCAAGGGCTCCGTCCTGATTCATCTTTCTTCGCTCCTGGGCAGTCCGATACTGGATGCGGCGGGCCATTCTTTGGGACGGGTGCGCGAGGTGGCAGTGACTCCGGGGGTGCGCGCCTCGCTGGTGACGGAGCTGATCTGGGGGCGAAAGGATCACCTGCAAGCGGTTTCGCCGGCCGGTCTGGACCAGACGCCGAACGGCAGATTACGGTTGCGTGGGGATGCACGTCCCAGGCCGTTCAGCATGAGCGAGCCGCTGTTGCTGCTGGATCGCGACCTGATGGATCAGCAAATCATCGACGTCCATGGACGCAAGGTGGTGCGGGTCAACGATGTCTCGCTGCTTTGGCTGCCCCACGATTGCGGCGGAGAACTGCGCGCCGTTGAGGTGGAAGTGGGCACGCTGGGGGCCATGCGACGGCTGCTGAAAGGGGTTGCGACCAAGCGAACGATTGAGCGGGTCACGAAAAAAATTCCATCGCGGTCCATTCCGTGGGACTTTGTCGACCTGATTGAAGTGGATCCGGCGCGCCGGGTGCGGCTGAAGATTTCTCATGAGCGCCTGTCGCAATTCCATCCATCGGACCTGGCGGATATTTTGGAAGACCTGGCGCCGGTGCAGCGGGAAGCCATCTTTAACCAGTTGGATGAGGAAGTGGCAGCCGAGGCGCTGGAAGAAGTGGAGCCGAAGCTGCAGAAGCAGCTGCTGGAGTCAATGGACTCCGAACGAGCCGCCGACATTATGGAGGAGATGGATCCAAGCGCCGCGGCGGACTTGCTGGGCGAGCTGCGCAAGGAACAGTCCGAAGCCATTTTGGAAGAGATGGAGCCGGAAGAGCGGGAAGAGGTGAAAGAGCTGCTGGAGTTCAGCGAACACTCCGCAGCCGGCCGCATGACGACGAATTATGTTGCGGTGCCGTCGGAGGCCACGGTAGCCCAGGCGATTGAAGCGCTGCGCAATTTCGATGACGATCCTGAAATTGTGACGGAGGTTTACCTGCTGAACGAAGAAGGAATGCTGCTGGGGGTGGTGCCGCTGGCGCGGTTGCTGCTGGCGCTGCCGGATACGAAAGTCGCGGTGCTGAGCGAATCCCGCTTTGTGAGTTGCCCGGCGGAGATGCACGACAAGCAGGTAGCGGAGCTGTTCGATCGTTACAACCTATATGCGTTGCCGGTGGTGGAGGAGCATAACAAGCTGGTGGGCGTGGTCAACGTGGATCAGGTGATCGCCTTTATGAGGCAGCAGGCGTAGCTGATAAGAAAACCAGCATGGAGAGCCAGCCCACATTTCAACCATCGCCGAACGGGCTGCGGATTCTGTACATCGCGCCGATGAATTACGGCTGGTACGGACTCTATCGGCAGCACAGCCTGCAGCGGCTGGGGCATACGGTTTTTCCCATCGACATTATGGAGTACGAAAAGCATGGCAATCCGTGGATGGCGCGGATTCGCTATCGCCTGCAGATTGGCAGCGTGGTGCAGCAGATGAACGCGGATGTGCTGCGGCTGGCGAAGGAACATGACGTGGACGCGGTGTGGTTCGATAAGCCGCTGTTTATCCGCGCGGAGACGTTGCGGCAGTTGCGGGCGATGGGGATCGCGACGGTGGATTACATGATCGATAATCCTTTTGGGCCGAGGCGCGATCCTGGATTTCGTCTATATGTGCGCATGATTCCGGAGTACGACCTGCATGTGCAGCAGCGGGATGTGAGCGTGAAGGCGTATCTGGAGCGGGGCGCGCGACGCGTGGTGAAGGTGCAGACGGCATTCGAGCCGAGCGTGCATTTTCCTCCGCCGGCGGGCTGGTCGGATAAGGATCGCACGCGAGAGGTGTCGTTCATTGGAACACCGTATGACGAGCGGCCGCAATTCTTGACGGATCTGTGGCGCAAGTATGATTTGCCGGTGGTGATTTCCGGGCCGCGCATCTGGACGCGCAAGCTTGAACCGGCTGCGTTGGCGGCGCTCTATCCAGAGCCGGACGAACTATATGACGCGGCGTATCGCGAGGGGATCTGGCGGTCGAAGATCAATCTGAGTTTTCTGACGCACGGCAACCAGGATGAGTACGCGCACAAGAGTTTTGAAATTGCGGCGTGCGGAGGATTTCTGCTGGCGGAGCGATCGACGGGGCATAGCGAGCGATTCCGAGAGAATGAGGAGGCGGCGTTTTTCTCGGATATTGAGGAGTGCGCGGACAAGATTCGCCGCTACCTGAACGATGAACCGGCGCGGGCGCGGATTGCGGCTGCGGGACAGCGTCGAGCGGTGACCTGCGGCTATGACAATGACAGCCAGTTAGCCAAGGTGATGGACGTAGTGGAGGAATTGTTGCCGAAGATTCGCGCGGGACGCGGTTCGCGGAAATGATCGTCGACTTCGAACGCGAGCGGACGCTGCCGGCCTTCGTCGCAGACGTGTGCATTGTGGGCGCGGGGGCTGCGGGAATTGTGCTGGCTGCGCAGCTGGCGCGCAAAGGCAAGCGCGTGCTGCTGCTGGAGAGCGGCGGTCGCAAAGAGGATGACGCGTTTCAGCAATTGAATCGCAGCGACAGAGTGGGGCAGCCGCTGAAGTCAGTGCATGCGGGGCGATTTCGCGCGCTGGGTGGGACGACGATTCGCTGGGGCGGGCAAATCCAGGAAATGCAGGAGTGGGATTTTGAAGAGCGCCCTGGAATTGCGGGGAGCGGATGGCCGATTGCGAAGCAGGAGCTGATGCCGTATTACGAGCGAGCGCTCGACGCTGAAGGATTGCTGCCTGTGCTGCGGACGGATGAGGAAGTGTGGCGGGAGTCTGGCTCGGCTGCGCCAAATCTTTCTGAGGACTTGATTCCTTATTTCACGCGCTGGTGTCCGGAGCCGAATTTTGCTCGACTGCATCGGGCCGCGCTGGCTTCGACGAACATTTGCGTAGTGTTGCACGCGACCGTGTGCGAAGTGATGATGAATGGGGCTGCGGATGCGGTGCTGGGGCTGCGTTGCAGGAACCTGGCGGGTGCGGAACATGTTTTTCATGCGCCGACGTATGTGCTCGCGATGGGGATGATGGAGACGATGCAATCGCTGCTGCAGCCGGTGGAGACGGGGCAGGCGCCGTGGCAGAAGAATGAGTGGCTGGGGCGGCATGTACACAGCCACATCGACTACAACTCCGCGAAATTGGTGAATGTGGATCGCAAGCGGATGGAGCAGGTGTTCCCGAACGTGTATCTGAAGGGAAGAAAATATCAACCGAAGCTGAGAGTGACGGAGGAGCGTCAGCGGGAGGATGAAACGCTGAACATTGCCGGAGCGATTTCCTTCATCAGCCTGGGCAGCGTGGAGCGGGATGTGCGGCAGATGAAGTCGGCGGCGCGCAACCTGCTGCGAGGAAACTGGTCGGCGATCGGGGTGCGCGATACGCTGCCGGCGCTGCGGCGGCTGCCACTCCTGATGCAGCTGGCATACAGCTTTTACGTGAGTCATCGCGCATATTGGCCCGAGGATGTGACGTACTGGCTGCGCGTGCATTGCGAGCAGGAGCCGCTGTCGGCGAGCCGGATTACGCTGACGCCGGAGCGCGATGCGATGGGGATGTTTCGCAGCCGGATTGACTGGCAGGTGTCGCCGCTGGAGTGGAAGACGATTCAGCGCTTTACGCAGATGGCGCAGGTTGCCATTGAGAAGGCGGGGCTGGCGAAGCTGGAACCAGCGCCGGAGCTGGCGCGCGAAGACGGTTATCGCCAGGTGACATTCGACGATAGTTATCACTGGATGGGCGGGACGCGGATGTCTGGCTCGGCTGCGGATGGCGTGGTCGATACGGATTTGAAAATCCATGGGGTGCGCAATCTGTATGTTTGCAGCGCGTCGGTCTATCCGACCTCGGGATTTGCGAATCCGGTACATACGTTGCTGGCGCTGGCGATTCGGCTGGGCGATACTCTGGCGGCGCTTCCGCCGGTGATGGAAGAGCCATTGGACATGCAGGTGCGGACCGATGCTTGAGACGATTGCACTGCCGGGAAGTGGGCGCGTGACGACGCGGCTGGGATTTGGCGGCTCCGGATTGATGGGCGGGATCAGCGAGCGGGAATCGTTGAAGCTGCTGGAGACGGCGTTTGACGCGGGGATTCGCCACTTCGACATTGCGCCGGCGTACGGGCACGGGCAAGCGGAACGATGCCTGGGAAAATTTCTGCAAGGGAAACGGGACCAGGTCACGGTGGCGACGAAGTATGGCATTCTGCCGCCGGCGCAGGCGGGATTGATGAAAATGGCGCGCAGCGTGGTGCGGCCTGCGGTGGCGAAGCTGCCTGCCGTTCGACAGAGAGTGGCGCAGGCGGCGGCCGGAATGAGGTCGAAGGCAAAGTTTTCCGCGGAAGAGGCAGGGAAATCGTTGGAGCAAAGTCTGCAGCAGTTGGGTGTCGAGCGAATTGACCTGTGGTTGCTGCATGAAGCGATAGCGGAGGATCTTGACGATTCTGACCTATTGCCATTTCTGCGACATGCGCAGCAGCGAGGGCTGATCGGCGCGTATGGGGTGGGTGCGGAGCGAGAACGCGCCCATGATGTGTGGGAGCGACATCGAGACTACTGCAAGGTGCTGCAATTTGAGTGGTCGGTGCTGGAGGGAAAAGAGGCAAGCTTTCCTGGTGCGTTTGTGATTCACTATCGCGCGATTTCCGGGGCGTTCGACACGTTGCGCCGATTTCTTCAGCCGGAATCCGATCGTTGCCGGGAATGGTCGAACGTGGTGGATCTGGACTTGTCGGATGAGAAACTTCTGGCTGGAGTTTTGTTGCAGGCGGCTCTGGCAGCGAATCCCCATGGGATGGTGCTGTTTTCTTCGCGGGTGCTGGAGCACATCCGCGCGAACGTACAGGCGGCGGAAGAAACCGACGCAGGCGCGAGAGGAATGCGTCTTCTGGAACTGGTCGCGGAGAATCGGGAAGAATTGGGGCGTGCCTGAAAAGAATGCCTGCATGGGTTGATGCAGGTGCGGATATTCATTGGAATCGTGTACCCTGAAACATCCGGAGCCCCGCATGAAGCAACGCTGGAAGACCCAACTCGTCTTATTTCTAGCGGTCATCGGGCCGGGCATTATTACCGCCAATGTCGACAACGACGCCGGCGGAATTCTCACCTACTCCCAGGCAGGCGCGCAGTTCGGCTACATGCTGCTGTGGACGATGATTCCGGTGACGCTGGCGCTGATTGTGGTGCAGGAAATGTGCGCGCGCATGGGGGCGGTGACCGGCAAGGGACTGAGCGATCTGATCCGCGAAGAGTTTGGGCTTCGCATCACGTTCATCATGATGATCCTGCTGGTGGTGGTGAATTTCGGAAACGTGATTGCAGAGTTTTCCGGGATTGCGGGCAGCATGCAGCTGTTCCACATCAGCAAATATATTTCTGTTCCAATTTGCGCGGTGCTGGTGTGGCTGCTGGTGGTGAAGGGTGATTACAAGGGCGTTGAAAAAATCTTTCTGGGGGCGTCCGCCTTTTACATTGCGTATATCGCTGCCGGAGTGCTGGCCGGCCCCAACTGGCATACCGCGGTGATCGCGACGGTGACGATGCCGCCGCGGAAGGCCTGGCACAGCTCCTCTTACATTTACATGATTGTCGGAGTCATCGGCACGACGATCGCGCCATGGATGCAGTTTTATCTGCAATCTTCCGTGGTGGAGAAAGGCGTCAACGAACGGCAGCTGACACCGTCGCGATGGGACGTGATTGTCGGCTGCCTGTTCACGGATATTGTGGCGTGGTTCATCGTGGTGGCGTGCGCGGCCACGCTGTATGTGCACGGCATGGGCGCGATCCAGGTGCCGTCGGATGCGGCGGAGGCGATGAAGCCGCTGGCGGGACAGTACGCGTTCATATTGTTTGCGGCGGGATTGTTTAATGCGTCGTTATTTGCGGCGTCGATCCTGCCGTTGTCGACCGCGTATACCGTTTGCGAAGGCATGGGATTTGAATCGGGCCTGGATAAGAGCTTCAGCGAGGCACCCGCGTTTTACTGGCTGTATACGTTGTTGATTGCGGCGGGCGCGGGAGTGGTGTTGTGGCCGCACTTCCCGCTGGTAAGGGTGACGATTCTTTCCCAGGTGTTGAACGGCGTTCTGCTGCCCATTGTGATGATCCTGATGCTGGTGCTGATTAACAAGCCGGAACTGATGGGCAAGCACACCAACAATCGCTGGTTCAATGTGATTGCGTGGGCAACGGCGATCATCGTGATCGGCTTGTCGATTGCGATGCTATTTTCGCCGAACAGCTAAGAAGCTCCGATGTCGCCGCAAGAAAGTTACGCAGGGGCTGAAGCCCCGGAATATCTCCGTCCATCGATGGCACGACTGAAGTCGTGCCCTGATACAAAGCGGAATTCAACAAAGCTTTGCTAGAGAATTTTTCCCTGGGCAAGGTCGCGGATGAATTTTCGATCGGCGGCGAGGAAATTGTAGGCGGGCAGGTCGCGCAGGTCGGCCCAGCGCATGTCCTGAAAGATGCGATTCTGCATGTCGCCATCGAAATGATAGACGGCGAAAAATCGCAGGTGGATGGAGCCGCCGTTGCGGTAGTTGTGCTGCACCTCCGCGATGAAGGGGCCGATCCTGGCTTGAATGCCGAGCTCTTCTTCCAACTCGCGACGCAGCGCCTGCTCGGGGGTTTCGCCGGGCTCGATTTTGCCGCCGGGAAATTCCCACTGCAATCCCATGGCAGTGCCGGCCTTGCGCTGACAAATGAAAACTTGCTTGTCTCGCAAAATCAAGGCGGCGACCACGGCGCGCATCCGAGGTTTTTCTGACTGAGGCTGGGGTACTACTTCGACATCCTGATCCATCACCTCTTTAGGATAGTGATTTACGGCTGCTTCTGCGAATGGGGGAGTGAAATGAGTCGCGGATGCGGAGGAAATCGATTTGGATGTATTGCGGCGGCGAGGCAGGCGAGGCCCTCGAGGATGGGGTGGGCGGGGGTGTTGAGGAACTCATCGGGAACGCAATAGACGCGGCCGTTTGTGACCGCGCGCAAGGATTGCCAGCCGCGCTGCTCGATCACGCGAGCCAGGGGGACACGATCTCCGGCGCCACACCAGGCGAAGATGAGAACGTCCGGGTCAGTGGCGGCAATGGCCTCCGCAGTGGTGGTTTTGCCGGGGTCGCCGACGAATTCGCCGCCAGCAGCTTCGACAAGTTCCTTCACCCAGGGCTGGGAATGAATGAGGGGCTTGCCCCATTCTTCGCAGTAGACGCGGGGACGGTCGTCGGGGCTCGCAGAGTGAAGGCGAACGGCGTCGATGGTGGAGGCGAGTTCGGCGACCAGGTCCTCCGCGCGATCGGAGGCGTGGACGACGGAGCCGATCAGGCGGATGTCCGCGAAAATGTCGGTGAGGGTGTGCGGCGCGAGCGTTAACACCGGGCAACCAGCGCGGAGGATGGCGGCCAGCGACTCCATGCGGTAGGGGACGGAGGCGATCACCAGATTGGGTTCGACGGCCAGCAGTTCTTCCATGGTGGAGGACCAGGAGTCGGCAATGATTTTCAAATTGCGATGGGCGAGCTCCGGCAACGCCTCGACACAGTAGCGGGTGCAGGCGACCAGATCGTCGAGACGGCCGAGCCGTTGCAGGGTGAGAGTGATACTGGGTTGCAGCGACGCGATGCGCAGTGGGGAAGCAGCGGCGCTGCCGGTGGCTTCGTCAGCCAAGGAGATCACGCATGGACAGGGCCGGGCTGAAATACCGGCCATCCCTGTAGAGCGGCAAGCTCCGTCAGCTCCGCGGTGGGATTGACGACGAAGGGATTCTTGGCGATGGCGAGCATGGCGGCATCGTGAATGGAATTGCCGAAGACCGCGTCGGGTTCGGTGATGCCGACCCGTGCCAGCGATTGCACTTTGCCTTCGTCGGTGGGGATGTCGAGCAGTTCTTCGGTGATTAATCCATTGGTGACTTTCACGCGGGCTGCAAGCACTCGCTCGGCGGGAATGCCGAAGTGCTGCATGGCATCTTCAATCAGCCAGTTGTTGGTGGAGCTGACGGCCCAGATAATGGTTCCGCGCTGTTGCAGTCGAGTGCAGGCTTCGCGCATCTCAGGAAAAATGTTGGGCCGCATCATCTCGTTGAAATAGGTATGCACGGCCTGACGCAACTCAGAGTCGCGCAGGTCGCGGTAGATCTGCACCATTTCGCCGCAGATGGCGAGCTCAGAAACTTCGCCGCGCAGATAGGCGCGATAGCGCGCATCCATCCAGTTGCAGGCTTCGCGCGAGAGCAGTCCGGATTCCATGGACCATTGCATGAAGCCGACGCCGGCATCGCCGGACCAGAGTGTGCCATCACAGTCGAAGACGGCGACAGCGGCTTGGAGGTTGTCAATGCGACGGAAAAATTCAGAAGAGGAAAGAGTGGAGACTTTCGGGGTGATGAGTTGTTGTGCCAAAACGGACGACCTTATCCAAAATATAAAAGAGAGAAATTGTAGAAGGCGAGACGATTGATGGTTGTCAAAGTGCCTTCCCTTCTATGATGCAGCATTGGCGGAAACAATGCCACATGCATCGCCGCGATTTACCAGCTTGTAATCTGCCGGTGCACGGGTGGGCTGGCAAAGTTGATTCCATGGGAAAGAGTTGCCGGGGGTGTCGCGCGATGTCCGATAATTTCTGCAGGCGAGGCGCTGGGTGGAGAACCATCAACATTCCGACGGAAACAATCTGAAACTGATCCAGAATTATCTGACATATTTACGCGTGGAAAAGGGTCTGCGTCCGCTGACCTGCGAGGCGTATCAGCGCGATTTGCTGCAGTGTGCGGAATTTCTGGAGAAGACGAACGGCTCGCTGGCGTCCGCAAAGCATGAGGACCTGGCGGGATTCGTCGCGCATTTGCAGGCGCACCAGGTCGAGGCGCGTTCGCGGGCGCGAAAACTTTCTTGCCTGCGCGGGCTGTATCGCTGGCTGCTGCTGGATAAGCGCATCGCGTACGATCCGACGATTCATCTGGAAACGCCGGCGGGATGGAAGGTGCTGCCGAAATCATTGTCAGAAGCCGAAGTGGTGACAATGATCGACCAGACGGGGCATGGTGCCGCTGGAAGCAGGACGGAAGAATGCACGCCGCAGTCGTTGCGCGATCGGGCCATGCTGGAGTTGCTGTACGGTGGGGGCGTGCGCGTGTCGGAGCTGGTGGGACTTGCGGTTGAAGACATTTCTCTACAGCAGGGCCAGATGCTGGTGCGCGGCAAGGGCGATAAAGAGCGCATCGTGCCGCTGGGGCAGCCTGCGATTCAGGCGCTGACGGAGTACCTGGAACATGGCCGGGCTGCGCTACTGCGGAAGGCGAATGTGCGCGAGGTGTTTCTATCGCAGCGTGGACATCCACTGACGCGGCAAACGGTGTGGGCGCTGGTGAAGCAGGTGAATCATCGCGCCAGCCCACACATGTTGCGGCATAGTTGCGCGACGCACATGGTGGAACACGGCGCAGACCTGCGCACGGTGCAGACCTTGCTGGGCCATGCGGACATTGCGACCACGCAGATTTATACGCATCTGGCGCTGGGCAGGCTGAAGGCGGTACATCGTGCGCATCATCCGCGAGGAAACATGCAGGCGCGTGTTTCGGACGGTGCAGAATGAAGCTCACATCTCAAAAGCGAGATTCGGGGCACCCAGATGTTGGTGAGCATGGGGCGCCGCCGCAGGCTCCGGAAATTTTGCGGCTGATTGCGCAGTATATGGCGGTGCTGACGGTGGAGCGGGCCTCGTCAGAACACACCGTGCGCGCTTATCAAAGAGAGCTGCAATCGTTTGCGGTGTTTCTGGCGAAGCGGTGCGGTGAGGGCGTGGTGCCGTCGCAAATTGAACATCCGGTGATCCGGGAATATTTGGGAACGCTGTACGAAAGGAATTTGTCGAAACCGTCGGTGGCGCGGGCGCTGGCGGCGATTCGGTCGTGGTTTGGATGGCTGGCGAGGACCGGGCACATTGAGCAAAATCCGGCGCGGCTGGTGTCGACGCCCAAGCTGCCGAAACATTTGCCGCGGGTGCCGGGAGCGGAGCAGCTGAACCAGGCGTTCAATGATGTGGATGCGGAGACGGCCTGGCCGGAGCGCGATCGCGTGATCCTGGAGCTGCTGTACGGCTGTGGTATTCGAAACGCGGAGCTGGTGGGGTTGAACCTGGAAGATATTCAGTGGGGCAATGAGTGCCTGCTGGTACGCGGCAAGGGGCGCAAGGAGCGGTATGTTCCGCTGGGCGATGCGGCGGCGATGGCGGTGCGTACGTATTTGCCGCGGCGGGCGCAGAAGCTGCTGGATGCGAAGCGGGCGTCTGAGGCGCTGCTGTTGAATGTTCGTTTACGAGGCGATGGGCGGCTGACGACTCGGAGCGTTGGGCGCATCGTGAAGCATCTGGCGCTGTCTCATGGGCTGGCGGCAGATGTGCATCCACACACGCTGCGGCATGCGTTTGGGACGCACATGCTGGAGGAGGGAGCGGATCTGCGCGCCATCCAGGAGATTCTTGGACATGCACGGCTTTCGACAACGCAGCGGTATACGCATCTGACCTCTGGCCAGGTGGCAGCGGTCTATGACAGGACGCACCCGAGAGCCAAGGGCTAAACTCCGCGGCAAAAGGTTGGGATTCAACGCGAAATGGTGTGGGCGTGGCTCGCGGTTTTGCGACTGGCGATTGAGCTATCTGACCGTTACAATAGAGATGTGGCCATCCCTGTGAGTCGCTGACAATAGGCGCGAAGCTTCCGCCGCGACAACCGCTTACAATTTAACTGTATACGCCGGTTTCAGGCTTGGTATGGCGGCGCATACGCAACAGCGAAAGACGCTGCAAGATAAAGGTTGGATTTTCTCGTGATACAGCTTGGCGATGCATTAACCAAAGTTTTCGGAACCAGCAACGAGCGCACCGTGAAGCGCATGTTGCCGACGGTCAAGGAGATCAGCGCCCTGGAGCCGGCAATGCAGCAGCTTTCGGACGAGCAGATGCGCGCCAAGACGGACGAATTTCGCGCCCGCATTGCGGCTCACATTGCCGACATTAAGGACCCCGAGGAGCGGTACAAAGCCGAGCAGGATGTGCTGGAGCAGATTCTTCCGGAGGCGTTCGCGCTGGTGCGGGAAGCCGGGCGCCGTGTCATTAACATGCGCCATTTCGACGTGCAATTGATTGGCGGCATGGTACTGCACCAGGGCAACATCGCGGAAATGAAAACCGGCGAAGGCAAAACGCTGGTTGCCACGCTGCCTTGCTATTTGAACGCGCTTGCCGGTCATGGCGTGCATGTGGTGACCGTCAACGACTACCTGGCAAAACGCGATGCGGAGTGGATGGGCAAAATCCACAACTACCTGGGGCTTTCGGTCGGTGTGATTGTGCACGACTTGAGCGATGAACAGCGCCGGGCCGCCTACGCCGCGGATATTACGTACGGCACCAACAACGAATTCGGCTTCGATTATCTGCGCGACAACATGAAGTTTGAGCTGGCGGAGTGCGTACAGCGGCCGCCGTATTACGCGATTGTCGACGAAGTGGACTCCATCCTGATCGACGAAGCGCGGACGCCGCTCATCATCAGCGGACCGACCGATCAGACGACGGATAAGTATGCGCGGGTGGTGCGCATTGTTCCGCAGCTGGAACTGGGCGAAGAAATCGAATCGCTGGAGAACAAGGTTCTGACGGGCGATTATGTGGTGGATGAAAAACATCGCACCATCGGCGTCACGGATGAGGGCTGGGAGAAGATTGAAAAGCTGCTGGGGATTGAGAGCATCGCCGATCCGGAAAACTGGGACCTGAAGCATTACGTTGAAACCGCGATCAAGGCGCATGCGCTGTACAAGCGGGATGTAAATTACGTCGTCAAGGACGGCGAAATCATCATTGTCGACGAGTTTACCGGCCGTTTGATGCCGGGACGCCGCTGGTCGGATGGGCTGCACCAGTCGATTGAAGCCAAGGAAGGCGTGAATATCCGGCGTGAAGATCAGACGCTGGCGACCATCACGTTCCAGAACTATTTCCGTCTGTACAAGAAGCTGGCCGGCATGACTGGAACCGCCGACACCGAAGCTGCCGAGTTCGAAAAGATTTACGAACTCTCCGTGGTGGTGATTCCGACGAATATGCCGATGCGGCGTATCGATAACACCGACGTGGTGTTTCGCACGGCGAAGGAAAAGTATTTTGCGGTGGCGGATGAGATTGCGCGGCTGAATGAACTGAAGCAGCCGGTGCTGGTGGGCACCACTTCGATTGAGAAGTCGGAATTGCTGTCGCAGATTTTGCAGCGAAAGAATATTCGCCACGTGGTGTTGAATGCCAAGTTCCACGAGCGCGAGGCGGAGATCGTGGCGCAGGCGGGTCACCTGGGCATGGTGACGATTGCGACCAATATGGCAGGCCGCGGAACGGATATCGTGTTGGGCGGCAATCCAGAATTTCTGTCGAAGCAGGAGCTGGTGAAGAAAAATCGCGCCCGCGCGGTGAGTGCGGCGGAAGGCGAGATTTCTCCCACAGCGGCGCCGGGAATGATGCGTTTCTATTATCAAAGCCAGGAATTTGAGACGCCGGAGACGGACTGGAAAGAAGTCTACGCCGGGCTATGCAGCGCAGGCCTGCACAGGAACGCGAGGATGTGTTGGCGGCGGGTGGCCTGATCATTCTGGGCACCGAGCGCCATGAATCTCGGCGCGTCGACAACCAGTTGCGTGGCCGTGCCGGGCGGCAGGGCGATCCGGGAGCGTCGCGGTTTTTCCTGTCGCTGGAAGATGACCTGATGCGCATCTTCGCCAAGGAGTGGGTATCTACTCTGTTGCAGCGTCTGGGCATGGAAGAAGGCGTGCCGATTGAGTCGAAGTTAATTACTCGGCGGATTGAGGCGGCGCAGAAGGCGGTTGAAGGACAGAATTTCGAATCGCGTAAACATGTTCTGGAATACGACGATGTGATGAACAAGCAGCGCGAGGCGGTGTATGGAACTCGGCGCCAGCTGCTGGAAGGCATCGATCAAAAAGAACTGATCACCGACGATTATGTTTCGAATATTTTGAGCACCATTCTGGACACGCATGCTCCGGACAAACTGCATCCCGATCAGTGGGACGTAAAAGCACTGCAGGATGCGGTGGTGATGCAGTTCGGCATGGACATCACGGCCGAGGGCATTCCGGTTCGCGAACTAAATCGGCATGAACTGGGCGAAGCGCTGTTCACGCACTTGAAAGAACGGTACGACGCGAAAGAGCAGATCATCGGGGCGCAGCCCATGCGCTATCACGAACGCATGATCATGCTGAGCGTGCTGGACGGCTTGTGGAAAGACCACTTGCTGGCGATGGACCAGTTGAAGGAAGGCATCGGACTGCGCGGCTATGGCCAGCAGGATCCGTTGATTTCTTACAAGCGGGAATCTTTCGAAGCGTTCGAAGCCATGATGACGCGCTTCCAGGAAGATACAGTGCGCTTCCTGTTCCGCATGCAGATCATGGGACCGGACGGGAAGGAAATTTCCATTCCGGCGCGGGTTCATCCGCAGTCGATCGTGTTCAGCGGAGGATCTTCGAACGCGGCTGAGCCAGGAGCGGCGGCGCTGCCCGGGGCTGTGGGCGGAAGCAATGGCTCGGGAATGAATGGCGGATCGTCAAACGGAATTGCCTCGTCGATTCCGGTGCCGACGCGCGCGCCTTCGACCACCATCGATTCGCTGGAAGAGGAATTTCAGCGGCGCAAGAAGCGCGAGTTGCAGCAGGCACGCATGGCCGGAGCCGGTGAGGCGACGGAAACGGCGCAGCGACGCACCGGGGAAAAAGTAGGGCGCAACGATCCTTGTCCTTGTGGGTCGGGAAAGAAATTCAAGAAGTGCCACGGTGTAGACGCGTAGCAGGGCAGGAATCACCTACGGAGCGATCACCCTCTGGATTCTTCGCTGCGCTCAGAATGACCGGCAGTAATTTTCAACCTGCAATCAGGAAAGTGCTTTGCTGCCGCGGGAGGAGCGGTAAATCTGCGCTCCTAGAATGCCGCCGGCAATTGCGAACAATATAATCAGCGCCGACAAGAAGGCCATGGTCAGCAGGATCAGGCCGATGCGACCTTCGGCGGACAGCCAGAAACTTGTGAAGGTTGTCACGGGGGCTTGCGGATCCATGTTGGCGGCGCGGGCGGCAGCCTGCTTCACAATGGAGGTCAACTGAGTGTCAATCTCGTTGCCCTGATGCATGCCATAACGCTGGATGACGAGTAAGACGGAGTTGGCAGCGAAGGCCACAGAAGCCGCAATCAGGCCCAGCAACGCGCCGACCCGGGCGCCCACGCGAGGAGCCAGCCGGGTGAGCGGCCGGCGTCGATGATAGATGCCGATTGCCACGACCGCACCTACAGCCACCCAGAGCACGCTGCCTGCCGCCAGGACCGCGGAGAGGACTCCGACTGCAGTTCCCACGACGGCGGCAATTTGTATTGCCAATTTCCATGAAATCGAAGTGCTGGTTCCGACAGCGCCAGCCTGGATGTTGACGCTGACTCCCGGCATCGTTTGCGCGGCTTCGCTCTCGTCTGCGACATAGCGAATCTGGGGCGCGCCACACTCCGGGCAATAATAGGCTTCCGGTTCGAGGGTGGCGCTACACCGATGGCACACCAAGTCCATATGTTGAAGCTAAACTACCATCGCATTCGCCGCAATCGAGGCGAGGTTATGGGGCTAATCGGTTTGACCTTTATGGGGCAGCTGGACAGCGACGATGGAGAATTTTGTTCCGTCCGAGTTGGGCGTGAATTCGATAATGTGCTGATTTTCAGGGGAGCCAGCGAGCAGCTTAATATCGCCTGAGATCTTTGGCGTAGCGATATTCATGTGTTTCTTTGAGGACCCGGCGTCCATGCTGACGTCGTACTCGTGATCGTTGGCGCAGGTGAGTCCCTGGCTGGTGGCTACAGGTTGACCCATGGGCTTTTTGTCTTTGCAGGTAAGCACATCGCCGTAGGAGGCCATGGCCTTTTTGTAGAACGCGACCACTTTAAACTCCGGATCCTTGCTCTGATATTCGGCGGCTTTGACGTGTAGCTGCCACTTGCCAAAGCTCATATGGATATCTGCCGCGCCGGAGTCTTTTCCCTCGTCGCCGGTGGCGATGGCGCCAGGGTAGATAGGCACGCCGACGTCGACCGCGGCGGCGGAGTTGGTGCGCACATCCAGGCCGCCGATGGGGGTATGCAGGTGCACGTTCTCCGCATCGCCATTCTTGTGTTCATTCACGGAGCAGCCGGATAGGGCAAACAGAAAAACTCCAATGGAGAGCGCCGCGATGGCGAGGTGAGGCGGCCACACGCGATTTTGTTCGAAGCGAGAGTGTTTCGGCCATGCTGGCACATGAAATTTCCAAGGGTTTTTTACCGTCATGCGAAGTCCTCCCGCGGCAAAGCGAATGCGCTTATTGATCCAAGATACGCTGAGGGAATCCGGGAAGTTCATAAGGAAGGGTCGGGGAGCTTATTTTTCTGTTGACATTGTTACAGGTATCACACTATATATAGTGGGACGTCACTTATAAGCGCAACTCTTGGGGCCAGTAGGACAAACAGCTTTGGGGAGAAGAAGCTGCCGGAGGCAAACGCTCCGAGCTGCGCAGCGAGTGGCGACATTCTGCAACACACCAGGCAACGGCCTTGCAAGTTTTTGCAAGGCCGTTTTTTTCTGCGCGATAAAGCGATGGGTGGGAGCGTTCGAGTGAGATCGCGCGGGGGCCGCGGGCGTTGCTGGTGCGGGATTTTTCACCGGCTGAAACAAAGGATCGTGGTGGAAGGATCATCCCGGGGACCGGAGCTCGTCCAATGAGAGTTCACAATGGAGACCTGGAGGCAATTGAAGTGAAGAACCGTCGGCGCGCGCGTTTCTTCGATGTATGTTTGTACGGCGTATCGATGGCGATGCTGCTGGGATCAGCGCATGCGCAAGCCACTGCCGGCGATCCACCGATGCGGGTAGCGCGGCTGGCACACCTGACGGCCCATGTGTCGCTGGAACCTGCGGGGACTAATCAGTGGACGCAGGCAGTACCCAATACTCCTCTGACGACGGGAGATCGTCTGTACGTGAATCACGAGGGCCACGCGGAGTTGCAGATGGGCGAGCTTGCGGTGCGGGCCTGGAAGTTCACGGATCTGAGCGTGGTGAACCTGGCGGATCGTGTGACGCAACTTGCGGTGGCTCAGGGAAGCCTGCATGTGCGGACGTTCACGTTGAGAGCGGACAAACCAGTCGAGGTGGATACGCCGAACGGCGCGATCACGGTATTGCAGCCCGGCGATTTTCGACTGGATGTATACACGAATGCCGGCGGCACGCTGGTGGCCGTCGATGCGGGTGCAATCCAGATCAGCGGTCCGGGGATATCGAAGATCTTAGGCGCGGGAGAAAGCGTGCACCTGGTGGGAAGCAATCCTATCCAAGTGCTGACGCAACGCATGCCGGGGAAAGATCCGTTCGACGTCTGGAGTGAGCAGCGCGACCGCGCATTTTTGAGCTCCGAAGCGCGCCGCTATGTGAATCCGGATACGGTCGGGTTAGAGGATCTGGACGCGTACGGGAAGTGGTCAGACACGCTGGAATATGGACCGGTGTGGTATCCCTCCAACCTTCCAGCGGGGTGGACGCCGTATTCGAATGGCCGGTGGAGCTGGGTTGCACCGTGGGGATGGACATGGGTGGATTCGGAAGCGTGGGGATTCGCGCCATTCCATTATGGGCGGTGGACGGATTTAGGATCGCGGTGGGGATGGATTCCAGGGCCGACGGGAGCCCCCGCTGTGTACGGGCCGGCGATGGTTGTGTTCGTTGGTGGGGCGAGCTTTTTGAGTGAAGCCGGAGCGCCGTTGGCGGGGTGGATTTCGCTGGGAGCGGGAGAGCCTTTCTATCCGGCGTACGCGTGCAGTGCGACCTGCTTTACCGAAGTGAACCTGTCGAATATGAGCGAGGCGCGTTCGAATCCGCAGCGCATCCCTGCGTCGAGCTACTTCAGCTACTATCATTCGCGGGCCGGGTTTCGTTCGATTCACTACACGCATCAAAAGGCGACGACGGTGGCGGTTGCGGCGAACGTACTTGCCTACGGACGAGAGATCACGGCGGATATGGTGATTCATCCCACCTCGCAGCAATGGGCGTCAGCGAGGATCCTGTCGCATCCCCTGGTCGCACCTGTGATGCAGAGTGTTCTTCCGCAGATGGTGAGTCCGGTGCCTGTGCCTGCAGAGAGAGTGCCGGTGATTGCTGTGTTCCACGCTGCAGCGATCTCGACGCCGCAGAACGGGGCAGAGGAGTCCGGGCCGCAGGCTGGAGGAGGTTTCTTTCTGATCGGGCGAACTGCACCGCCTGCGGCTGGTCCAGGCTTTGAGCAGCAGTTGCCGGCTCTGCGCGAGAACGCCGGACGTCCGCTGGATCCGGGCCAGTGGAAGAACCTGGCAGCCGGTCGTGCGGCGGGACCGGCGACGGCGCGGGAGTTTCCGCCGCAGAGCACACCCTCGACAAAGGCAGCCGGCCGGCGCGCGGAAGTGAAATGATCGGAAGCGATCGATGCGACGCAGGAGAAGACGCGGCGCGTGAAATTTCGAGTTCTAATTTTTTTGTCGGAAGTAGAAAAATAGGTGCTGCGCAATTTGCCTGTGACAACTTATACTTTGGATAAGGTCGCCGACTGCGGCCACCGATAGGTGCAGGAGATTTAAAGCAGGCGCAGGAGATTGAAACAACTCGACCTGAAGTGCGGCACGGCCAGCACAGGAGAATGAATTCTGTTCTCGCAACAAAGGTGAAACGTTTGATGCATCTCTGCCTGGGGAATTGGGGAGTCTAATGGCACAACCGCAACCCGCCCGACGCAAGATGCAATCTGTAAAGACGCCCGTCTCCATCCCAGACAAACTGTATTTTCGAATTGGCGATGTCGCGACCTTATGCAGCCTGCCTGCGTATGTGCTGCGATTTTGGGAGACAGAATTTCCGCAGTTGAAGCCGCACAAAGGCGGCAGCGGCCAGCGGCTCTATCGCAAGCGCGATGTCGAAGTCGTACTCGAGATCAAGCGATTGTTATACGACGAGGGATTCACCATCGCCGGCGCGCGCAAAACACTGTCGGAGAAACGCGCCGCATTGACGGCTGTCGAATCGCAGAATGGAAATGCGCCGCACCCCATGCGACGCAAGACAGACTTCATCACTCCGGCGACGGCGGCGAAAGCCGGACGCGGTGCCGGAATCGCAGCCGTGGGTCCGAAGAGTGCGGCAATGACTCCGAAGTTCAGCGAGCTGCGCAAACAGATGCGCGCGCTGCTGTCGATGCTTGGCTCGGAGGAAGGAAGCAAATCCGACGCGGGGCATGCGGCGGTTGATCCGGTGACGATTCCGCGCAAGAAAAAGGGACGCGAGATTGCGAACGAGCCGACACTGTTCTAGGCATCGTTCGACAGCGGACTTCAGCGCCTGAAGGCGTCACGGATTTGCATCGGAATCCCTGGACTAAATAGGCTGCGGGAAAAGGCCGAATTTCGGACCAAATGCCCGAATAGCAGGTGGCAGGGGCTAAAGCCCGACCTGCTTTTTCTGCACTTACGGCACGACTAAAGTCGTGCCCTGAAACAGAGCAGCGTTTTCCCGCAACCGGTACAATCCGGGGTCTACCCCACAAACTTACGGGCGAGCTTCTGGCCACGGTGCATCGGTGCGTCCACGCCTGAAGGTGCGATACGAATATGGATATGGTTCCCCGGATCAGATCCTAGGTTGCCGTCTGAAGTCCAGGTAGACGCAGGAGCTCAAGAAAGAAAACAGCAAAAAAAGGGCCCCTCGTGTGAGGGGCCAATCTGCCTTGGTTCTCTCTTGTGTGAGAGCTTTTGAGTCAACCTTGTAGTTACTCGGAGCTGGGCTGCGACGCAGTCCCATTCGAGGAGGACTGCGCGTTACCGGACTGCGCCGCGCCGGTTGTTGAGGCACCGAGGTTCGACGCACTCAAGGTTGACAAACTGTTATGCATCAGTGTGACTTCCACGACGCTGCCACGATGGGTCTTGTTGGAATCGCTCACGGTGAGAGGAGCGTTGCCGAGCCCAATTTGGCGAATCTTGTAGAGCGGGACCTGACGGTCGGTGACGAGATAACGTGTCACGGCCGAGGCCATATCGTGAGAGGCGGTGATACCTGCCTGACCACGGAGTGTTGAATAACCCTGTACGTCGATCAGATAACCGCGCTGACCTTGTACCTGACTGACCAGCTGATCGAGAGCATCTTTCGAATTCTGACCGAGCGCGCTGTGGCTGCTGCGGAAGCGAATCTCCACGCTGGTGACGGTCTGGTACTGGTCCAGATTGCTGACCGCGGTTCCGATGGCAGCCGTCTGGGTACTGGCTTGCTGCGCCGTCTGCTCTGCCTGATTCGCGGTATTTCCCGCGGCTGTGGCATGCTGATCAGCGGTATTGGCTGTGTCCTGAGCCTTGGAGATTCCAGCCTGTGCACGAGCATCCACATCCTTGATGTCGCGAGCATTGGCGGCCGAGACCTGATCCAGCTCATTCAAACGATCTTTTACCGGGTTCAGCTGACGATTGACCCACTTTTTGCGGGCCATGGGGTTCATATGTCCCCAGAAACCTTCGTGCGACTGCGTTTCCAGCGGCGGTTGACCGGTTGCGGACATGGTCGTAGTGCCGGAAGTCGATGCAGCAGTAGAAGTTCCAGTCTGCACCTGGGCATTGGACGATGAATTCTGGCCCGTTGCTTGTGCCATGAGCGGGAGTGCGGTGCTGGCGGCGAGTACTATCGTTGCAATTCTGAGCCAATTTTTTGAATTGTACGTTTTCATCACTTTTCCATAACCGTGCCGCGCTACTGGCACTTGGTAATGCCATTCCTAATTGCAAGCGCGGTGCCAAAGAAGCGGCGTGTGAAAACGGGGTGGAAATGGAGGTTAAAGGATTGATTCTAGAGGGATGTGCGAGCCGGCCTGAAACGTGAGAGAAAACCCATGAATTTTGGGGCGGCGAGGATCGCGTAAAACCTGCTCGTAACCACGCAAAAAGTACCTCGTAAGGTAACTATTTCCGGTGGTTTTCTTACGTCGTCTATATGACTTAAGGGCGGGTTCCTATGTCCATGATTCGAAGCGCGGGAGGCGATTGATTCCACATGGGAGTGACGTCGTCGAAGACGAGGCGAAAGTCCTGCGTTTTGCCTGGGGGCAGGGGAGCGGCGCTGATCGGCTGGGTGTCCACATAGGGGTCGCGGGAGCGGACGAGGCTGAGGGGTGCCTGCAGGATTTGGGGTGCGTCGCCGGTTTCGTTGGGGAACGCTGCCTGCATGGTCATCGAGGTTATGGTGCGGTTGCCGCGATTCTCGATGGTGCCATCGACGTAGGTGAGCTGATCGCCGGCAAAGTTGCTGGCCTGACTGACCTGCACGTTGCCCAGGACCACGAATTTTGCGTAGGGATCGACGGCGTTTCCGTTGGAATTGGCGGCGGGCCGGCCCAGCCAGAAGGCAACGCCGAGGCCACAGCAGATCACAACCAACGCAACAATCCACGGCATCCAGTTACGTTCCACCCCCTCGGCTGCACTATTCGTTGAGGGGTTTTCGGCGGCGAAGAGAATGGGCTCGCGATGGGGGGCGGGAGATTGAGAGGATCCCGATTCTGGGTCGTTCATGGGGCGATTGTAACTCGCAGGAGTGGCGGCGGAAATAATCCCTGAAAGGGAATGGACGATGAAAAAGCAGAAAAATTATTCAAGTCCCGAATCCCTTTCGCCGAAATAGACGTCATAGATACAGCAATCCAGTGAACGCGTGCGGTGCTTGGCCGTGCCGTTCGCTTGGGCGGCATCGGTCGGGAGCTAACATGTTGCGGGCTTTGAAGAAGCAAACGCGAAAGCGCTCTGTCCATCCGCAAGGGGACACGCTCTATCGTGCGGCTGCGGTTGCGGCGGCGCTGGCGATATTGGCGGCTGCGCCGTTTTTTTGATTTTGCCCCGGCCGGCGGTGGTTGCTGCCGAGTGACCGAGGATGGCTGTCGCTTGAGTGCGTGGCGCTGAAATGAATTCCGTTCCAGGGAATTCTGCCGCGGCGGACTAGAGGAAACTAGCGCGACGGACGGTACGGCGAAAATCATCTCCCTGCATAAAAACCGTGATGCACATTTCCTGGAGGCGCGATCGCATGCGTTCTCCGATGCGATCTCCCAGGGTCTCTTCGCGCATGGCCCGCGTGGCCGCATTGACCGGCGTTGCGCGAGAGACATCTCGATCGGTGACGGAAGTGGACGGCGCCTGCAACAAGGCCGAAGGCTGATTGGGATAGTTGGTGGTGATCAGCGTGGTTCGCTTGTCGTTGTAGCGGGTGTTCAGAATATGCGCGACGGTATCCCACACCCAGTCGGTCGGCTTGACCGCACCCAGCTCATCCAACAGCAAGACTTCCGCTTCAAACACGGGGCGCAGAATTTCCAGTTCCGTAGTGGCGACCTGGGGATTGTAGGAATTCTGAATCTGCTTCAGCAGGTCGCGATAATCGCAAAAAATTCCGGTGGCGCCGCGCTGCTCCACCATCTCTCGCAGAAGACCGACGGCGAGATGAGTTTTGCCGCAACCAATGCTGCCGGTCAGCAATAATCCTCGTCCGGCGGTCTCAAGCGGATAACCGTCGGCAAAGCGGCGGGTGGTCATGAGGGCCATGCCCAGGGACGGATCGGCGCCGCGAAAGCCGGTGTCATAGCTTTCGAGCGAACAGTGCAAATAGCGTTGGGGGATGCGAGCCTTCTGCAGCCGGAGTGCGGCCTTTTTGCTGATGCGGCAGGAACATTCGGCGGCGAATTGTTCCGCGCCGCGCCGCACCAAGGTGACGCCGATGCCGCCGCAATGGGGGCAGGTGGACGCGGAATTGTCGGTCAGGTTTTCCATGGCGAGCGATACAGGATTTCTGCTGCTTTCAGTATCGCAGGCGGGGGCAGGGCCGCTGGAGAATTCCTGGATTGCAAGCTGTGGGAATCTCGCATAAACTGGAGGTTAGCGTTTTGAGAAAGGTTTTTGTCACCATGCCGAAGCAAGGAATTCATCCAAATTACGAAACCATCCGCGTGGTATGCGCGTGCGGTCACAGTTTTGAGACCCGTTCGACCCATAAGGGCGACATCCACATGGAAATCTGCTCCAACTGCCACCCGTTTTTTACTGGCAAGCAGAAAATGATTGATACCGCCGGTCGCGTGGAGCGCTTCCGCCGCAAGTATGCGCAGTCGGACTCCTCGAAGGCAGAGGCAGCTGCCGGAACCGCGAAGTAGCGCGTTCGCATTTGAAATACACTGAGGCCTCCGCCGCGGCGGGGGCCTTTTGGTTGTTGGATTGGAAATCTGAGGCGATGAAAAAGCACTGGGACAATCCGGCAGAGCACGCGATGCCCGAGAGGGTTCGTGTTCCTGCGTCGCTGCAGATCGGTTCGGTTTCGATTGCGCCTGCGACGGTGTTGGCGCCGATGGCCGGCGTGACGGATACGGTGTTTCGCCGATTCATTCGCAATGCGAGTTTGTTCCATGAGGGCACCGGATCGGAGAGTTCGCCGACGGATTTTTCCGGTGGAATTGAAGCCAGCGTGACCAACCAGCAGTCCGGCTGCGGGTTGATTATGACGGAATTTACATCGGCGGATGGCCTGTCGCGGATGCGCGAATCGAAGCGCAAGCGGTACCTGACCTACTACGAAGACGAGCATCCGATTGCAGCGCAGTTGTTCGGATCCGATCCAGAGACATTGTCGGAGGCGGCGCGCATCGTGGAAGATGCGGGCTTCGACATTGTGGATCTAAACCTGGGCTGCCCGGCGAAACGTGTTGTGAGCTGCAACGGCGGCAGTGGATTACTGCGCGACCTGCCGCTGATTGCGCGCATTTTTGAGCGGGTGCGGGCAGCGGTCAAAATTCCATTCACCGTGAAGTTTCGCATGGGATGGAACGACGACAGCATTGTGTGCGTGGAGTTGGCGAAGCTGGCGGAGTCGAGCGGATTGAATGCTGTAGCGCTGCATGCGCGCACGCGGGAACAGGGCTATTCGGGCCAGGCGCGATGGGAATGGATTGGGGCCATCAAGCAGGCGGTGACGATTCCAGTGATTGGAAACGGAGATATTCGCACGCCGGAAGATGCGTGCGCGCTGGTGGCCGAGACGCATTGCGATGCGGTGATGATTGGTCGCGCGGCGCCGGCAAATCCGTGGATTTTTCGCCAGATCGCGGAATACACGGCCAGCGGAACGTATACGCAGCCGACGGAGTTGGATCGCTACAACTTGATTCGCACATATTTTTCCATGTTGCTGGATCAGGAATTTCCTGACGCGACCGGCAAGATGAAGCAATTCGCTTCGTGGTTCACCCATGGAGTTCCAGGGGGCGCGGGATTGCGCAAGGCAATCTACGAAGCGAAGACGGGACTGGCGATTATCGAGGCGGTGGAAAAGTTCTTTTCTACGCGACTCACGACTACACTTGCGGAGATTGACCAGCTTGCGACTGCGTTCATTCCGTGATTTTGTGGACAGCCAACCCCAAACCAATCGTCGCTTTTCTTGGAGATTGACTTCCGCCACATCTTAGCTAAGATAGATTAGCAGTCAAGGGCGAGGCTATGATCTCCGCAACGATATTCGAAGCAAAGACGAAACTGTCAGAACTGGTGAAGAAGGCGCAAAAGGGCGAAATCGTCATCATCACCTCCGGACGGGATAAGACCCCGGTCGCCAAACTTGAGGCAATCCATCCGGTAGGGAAGAAGCGCCTTGGCGTTTTAGAAACTCCTGGATTCAAGTTGACGGATGCGTTCTTTGAACCACTGCCAGAAGACGAGTTGCGCTTTTGGAATGGAGAGAGCGCCTGAGAGTCCTACTCGACACTCACACTCTTCTTTGGGCCACGCTTGCGCCGGTGTTTCTCAGCCAAGAAGTCGCGGCAATCATCGAGGATGAGACAAACGTGATTCTGGTTTCGGCGGCGTCGGCATGGGAAATATCCACCAAAGTGCGCCTCGGTAAACTTCCTGGAGCGGAACCTCTCGAAAAAGATTTCCTGGATGTGATGGTGGATGCTGGTTACGTGATGCTTTCGATCGACGCCGGAAGCGCGCTGCGCGCAGGTCGTCTCACCAGCGACCATCGCGATCCATTCGATCGGATGATTGCCGCCCAGTCGTTGGCGGAGGATATTCCTGTCTTAAGCATGGACTCAAAACTCGACTTGTTCGGCGTGCGGCGAATTTGGTGAACATAGAAACCGCGATTTATTTTTCGCGACGCTTGCGGAAGACCACTCGAATTTTTTCTCGCCAGCGCTCGTCGAGAGCAATCAGGGTCCAGTCCACATCCGGCGACACATAGCGCAGCACCACCTCGGTTGCGGGGTGAACGCGAAGCGCGGGTGCAATGAGGTAGAGAAGTGGCGCATCGGCGCGGAGCTGCTTGCCGGGAAAATATCCAAAGCGTTCCAGGTCACTTTTCGACTCCGCGTTACCGGGTTTGTCAGTTGTAGCTTGGTGATGCTGCCGCACGCGAACCCAATAATCCAATGACTGCAATGCCAGGTGCAGGTCTTCATCGGCTTTGATTTCGATGACGACCAGGCGTCCATCTCGACGCGCAGCGAGCAGGTCAAGCACAGCACGGTCGGCAGCGGAAAATGCAGGAACCTGCGCGTAGACGGGCTGCGGCTCGATCATGGCATCGATCGAGTCGAGCGAACGGCGCAACATGGATTCCAGCCACCGCTCTGGCTGCTGGCGATAGAGGGTGTCGCGTTTGTCGCCGCTGGGGCGTCTGCGAGCGATCAGTTCGCCGACCATTTCGCGCAATTTGGGAGCGGATTCTTCGGTCAGCAGAGTTGCGTTGGCTCCGCTGCCAAAGAGAATTTCTTCCGATCGCGCAAAGCTGTTATCCGCTGCGCTGGTGCGCGACTCGAGCGAACTCGAGGCCATTCCAAAGCAGGCCGACTTCGCTGCCGCTGCGAAATACCACTTCCATTTCGCCGATGGCATAGGCCGGAAGCAGCGCTTGCACGCGTTGGATGGCAGAGTTGAAACGCTCCTGAGCGGCGGTTGTATTCGGCGCGTGCACCAGTCGAGATTCGAAGTTGCCCTGATCGCTGTACTCGCGCTGATAGAGCTCTTCCGTTTTTTCATCGAGCTCGTACAGTTCCCATTGGGCGGCGCGTGCATTCATCCAGGCCATGCGGGCCGCGGTGACGGCGGACCTGCCGCGAGGAACAATCACGCGCAATCCCTCGTAAAGACGGCGGCCGCCACTGTGTTCCCGGCAGTGATGCAGCCATAAAACACCGAGCGTGAGAATGCCGTCGATGAGGGACTGACTTTCATCGCCGTTGATGGCGATCAACGCCCAGGCGGAGTTACCGCGCACCAGAGTTCCGCGCGCATAGGAGGGACCGAAGCTGCGCTCCAGATCCATCGCGGTGCGCAAGCCTTCGACCTGGAAGTCAGGAAAATAGCGGGGCAGGAGCCGCTCCAGCAGCGGAATGAAGCGGGTGCGCGTGGAGTCTCGCTGTGAGGGCAGGCGACGCTGCTGGGGCTGCAATTCCAATGTTTGCGGCTTGGACTGGCCCAAGCGCAGCACGTGGAGACGCAGGCCAGTTTTGCGAACGGTGATGTTGACGACGTGGCGAATGCAGTTGCGTTCTTCTGACCAGACATGCAACACACAGTGGCCGTGCTCCGTGGTGACGGAGGCGGTGGCAAGTCGCAGATCGAAGAGGATGCGGCCATTTTCCAGCAGCACAGCAGCAGGCTGGTCGCTAAAAAAAGTTTGCAGCTGCTGTGCGAGTTGGTCCGGTGTGGGTCCGTCTACCATCCCATCCGCTCACGCAGCGACGTGATGTGGGCGGTGTGATGGCGGCCGTGCCAGGCGTAGAGTGCGGCGACCTGTTCCATGGTCTGGTCGCCGGATTCAGGGTGCTTGTAGCCGCGCTTGGACCAGGCGGATTCATCGAGCGAGCGCAGCAGGGTGACCCAGCGCGTGTGCAGGGAATCGAGCAGCTGCAGCGAAACGTCGACGGGCAAGGTGCGCGCATCTTCCAGTTCCGCCCATACATTTTCTTTGTACGGAGTGATCGTAGGCCAATCTTCAGTGAGAGCGAGCCGCATGCGCGCGATGGCCTGCATGTGGCTGTCGGCGACGTGGTGGATGGTTTGACGAACCGTCCAGCCGCCGTCGCGATAGGGCGTATCGATCTGAGATTCGGAAAGACCGGTGACAGCGGCGCGTATTTTTTTCGGGAGTTCGGCAATTTTCTGAAGGGCTTGTTCACGCTCCTGCGGAGTGAGGGTGGCAGGTCGCACAAATTTTCCAATGGGATGGCGCAGATCGTTGTTCATGCCCTCCACGCTACCATGGAACACGGCTGCCGAGCACGAAAGCCGGCGCGCGCAACGGTACCGATTGTGCGGCTGCCATGCGTCGTTCGGCATTCGGCGGAATCTAAAAGATAGTATTGAATCAGGCGGGTGCTCAGGCGCCGCGTCACCGGCTGATTCTGAAGGAGTTTATCGAATGCAACCTGCATCGCCCGATACGCGAAAATTTTTCTACGAACATCTTGGCATCAACGAGCGCTTGCTGGAGCAGTGTCTCAGCGCAGCGCTGTCCGCGGGCGGGGATTATGCGGATCTCTATTTCGAATACATCACGGCCAGCTCGTTGATGGTGGATGAGTCGCTGGTGAAGTCCGCCAGCCAGGGCATCAGCGCGGGTTGCGGGTTGCGTGTGGTTTCGGGCGAGCGCACCGGGTATGCGTATACCGACGATCTTTCTCCCGAGAGGCTATTACGCGCCGCGCACACCGCTGCACTGATCGCAAGTGGGCCATCGAAGCAGCAGGTGCAGGGATTTCGGGAATCGCCATCGGCAAATTTGTATACCGTGGCGGCTCCAGGAACTGCCTCTGAAACTTCGGCGAAGCTGGCGTTGATTCAGCGGGCAGATCGCGCGGCACGGGCGTACGATTCGCGAATCGTGCAGGTACAGGCCAGTTTCGGCGACGAGTTGCGGCGCATCCTGGTAGCGGGTTCAGATGGAAGCTTCGCAACCGATACGCAGCCACTGGCGAGATTGAATGTGTCGGTGATTGCGAAAGAAGGCGAGAACATTGCTCGCGGCAGCTCGGGCGGTGGGGGGCGCGTGTTGCTGGACTTTTTCCTGAGCGACAAAACGCCGGAGTATTTCGCGCTGGAAGCGGCGCGGCAGGCTGTGTTGCAGCTGGGCGCGGTGCCTGCTCCTGCAGGAGAGATGCCGGTGGTCCTGGGGCCGGGATGGCCGGGAGTTTTGCTGCATGAAGCTGTTGGGCATGGCCTCGAAGCGGATTTCAATCGCAAGAAGACGTCGGCGTTCGCGGGGCTTATCGGGCAGATGGTCGCGAGTCCTAAAGTCACAGTGGTCGATAACGGGACCATGCCGAATCGCAGAGGCAGCTTGAACGTGGACGACGAAGGTTCGCCGACACAGGAGACGGTGCTGATTGAAAACGGCGTACTGAAGGGATACATGAGCGACAAGCTTTCGTCGCGGCTGATGGGCATCGCCGATACCGGAAATGGCCGTCGCGAAAGCTATCAGCACATCCCGATGCCGCGGATGACGAACACGTACATGCTGGCGGGCGAGGATGATCCGGGAGACATTATCCGCAGCGTGCAACGGGGGTTGTATGCAGTGAATTTCGGCGGTGGTCAAGTCGACATCACAAACGGCAAATTTGTCTTCTCCGCTTCGGAGGCTTACCTGATCGAGGACGGAAAAATTACGGCGCCGGTAAAGAATGCGACCTTGATCGGCAATGGGCCGGAGTCGCTGAAATATGTGTCGATGGTGGGTAACGACTTGAAGCTGGATGAGGGCGTGGGCACCTGCGGAAAGGCCGGGCAGAGCGTTCCTGTTGGAGTGGGCATGCCAACTATCAAGCTGGACAAAATGACCGTTGGTGGAACGGGAAATTAACGCACGGCAAGCACCCAAGAGGACATAGTTTTGATGAAGAATGCAACTGTTACTGTTTCGGAAAATGCGATTTCGACTGAATTTGTAACTGACATTGTTACAAAGGCATTGCAGGCGGGCGCCAGCGATGCGGAAGCTGTGTTTTCTGAAGGCGATGAGTTTGAAACGCTGGTGCGTTTAGGGCAGGTGGAGCAGCTGAAAGAAGCCGGTTCGCGCGCGCTTGGATTGAGAGTGTTCCAGGGAAATCGCACGGCATCGACCACGACCAGCGACCTGACGGCTGAGGGGATTGAGAAGCTGATTTCGGGCGCGATGGCGCTGGTGCAGGTGACATCGGAAGACCCGTTTGCGGGGCTGCCAGAGCCGGAGGAATTCGGCAAGCTGGCGGACGATCTCGATCTTTATTATGACGACGTGTATTCACTGCCTGCGGCGGAGCGGATTGAGTATGCGCGGCGTGCGGAAGCGGCGGCGATGGCTGCCGATGCGCGGATTCAGAATTCCGGAGGCGGAAGTTTCGATGCGGCAACCGGACGCAAAATACTGGCGAACTCGCGCGGATTTGTGGGCGAAGTGAGGCGCTCGTCGTGCTCCATTGCGGCGCAGCCGATTGCACTTTCCCCGGATGGAGGGATGCAGCGCGATTATTGGTATTCCAGCCAGCGATCGCTTGGATTGCTTGATTCGCCGGAGTCCGTGGGATTGGAGGCGGCGCGGCGAACGGTGCGAAAACTAGGGGCACGCAAAGTTCCCACGCAGCGGGTTCCGCTGGTGTTTGCGCCGGAGGTCGCCAACTCGATTCTGGGTGCGATCATGGGGGCGATCAATGGAAACGCGGTCTATCGCAGCTCCTCATTTTTAGCCGGGAAGCTGGGTGAAGCGGTGGCGGGCAGCAACCTGACGATCATCGACGATGGCACGACGCGAGGAGGATTCGGCAGCTCGCCGTTTGATGGAGAAGGCCTGCCGACGCGGCGCAAAACGGTGCTCGACAAGGGCGTGCTGAGCAGTTATCTGCTGAACACTTACACGGCGCGGAAGCTAGGTCTGAAATCGACGGGAAATGCTTCGCGCGGGCTGGCGGGCAGTCCGGGAATCAGTTGCGGGAATTTCTACCTGGAGCCGGGCGAGAAGACGGCGGGGGAAATTATCGCGGCAATCCCGAATGGTTTATACGTCACCGACCTGATTGGCCACGGGGTCAACATTGTGACGGGAGACTATTCTCATGGGGCGTCGGGACTGTGGATTGAGAACGGAGAACTCTCGTATCCGGTGGAAGAAATTACCGTGGCGGGCAATCTGAAAGAGATGCTGCACAACATTTCCAGCATCGGAAGCGATTTGATTTTTCGCAGCGCCGTCGCGTGTCCGACGATTGTGATTGAAGGCATGACCATCGCGGGCGAGTAGAGCGAAACCATCCATGCGGCCGGGTAATCGGAGAAGCAAATCCCTCGACTGCGTCCTTGCCTTGCAAGGACTTCGCTCGGGATGACAATTCTTCTTCATCCCGCGGTCGGGATGACATCTTTTCGCTCAAAGAGAAGAACTCAAGAGCAAATTTCAGGGGCTAAAGCCCGCGAAATGTGTCGCCAGTTGCGGCACGGCTAAAGCCGTGCCCTGATACAAAACCATGGATGCAGCCAGTCTACGCGGCGGCGTCTTCGTCGCTGGGCAGGATTTCCGCATCGACGACACGGGCCAGGTGAACGCCAAACCAGTGCTTGTCGTCGTACCAGCTTTGCTCCAGAACATAGCCGCTTTTCTGCAGCATTTCTTCCACTTGTTGCGGGGTGAATTTGTAGCTGTTCTCGGTGTGGATGGATTCTCCACGCTTGAAACCGAAGTTGCGATGCAGCAGCTCGACGTGCACCATTTGATTGCACTTGCTGTCCAGATGCATTTCAATGCGGCTCTGGGAAGCGTTCCAGATAGCACGATGTTCAAACGCATCCAGATCAAAATTTGCTTCCAGCTCGCGATTCAGCCGAGCCAAAATGTTCTTGTTGAATTCCGCAGTGACGCCGGCGCGATCGTTGTAGGCAGCGAGCAAGGGGGCAATGTCTTTGGCCATGTCGGTGCCCAGCAATAATGCATCGCCCGGTTGAAGCTGCGAGCGCAACCAGCGCAACAGATCGAT
Organism: uncultured Acidobacteriota bacterium; assembly: GCA_963821145.1. Lineage (GTDB taxonomy): Bacteria > Acidobacteriota > Terriglobia > Terriglobales > Acidobacteriaceae > JAKAAZ01. The sequence continues at coordinate 233,237 of CAWGCV010000011.1, read as the reverse complement.
CGCATCCTCAGGATCGAAATTGCCGATGCTGGAGCCGATATAGAGCGCCAGTTTGCGGCCCATGGAAGGAAGGTTCAGATCTTTATCGTGGGTAAAATTCGAACAGACCGGTTGCACCTCAACCTGGGGCAGAGCCGCATGAACGTTCTTCGAAGCCAGTTCCAGCGCGGCTTCCGAGACGTCAACGGGAAGATACAAAGTATCGCCCTGGCGAACCATTACTGCGCGCAGCAGGGTCAGAGTTTTGCTGGCGCTTCCGGCTCCCAACTCGACGACGCAGAGTGGTTGCTCCACCGATCCGGCCGCCTTGGCGACGATATCGGCAGCGTTGCGAGAGAAAATCGATTGCTCCAGCGAGGTGAGATAGTACTCGGGCAGGCGGGTGATTTCTTCAAAAAGCCGAGAGCCCGTCGCATCGTAAAACAGCCACGCGGGAAGGGTTTTCTGTTTGGCGGACAAGCCGTCGATGGCAGCCCGCGCCACTCCCAGGCTTTCTTTGGGGGGAAGTGCGATCGATGGGCTAAGAACGCTGTCGAGCAGAGATGGGAGGCTCACGCAACTCCTCCATCCGCAGCCAAACGGATGCCGGAAAATTGCCAACGAGCAGCGGGAGCGAAAAAGTTTCGATAACTGGCGCGAATGTGAGAGGCAGGCGTCGCCACCGATCCGCCGCGCAACACAAATTGATTGCACATAAATTTTCCGTTGTACTCGCCGAGTGCGCCGGGGGCAGCTTTAAACCCGGGATAGGCAACGTAGGGGCTGCGCGTCCATTCCCAAACATCGCCGAAGAGTTGCGCGGGCTGGTGCGGGTTGGTGTCGCGTGGCATGGCTTGTGGATGCAATGTGCCGGTGTCGAGCAGATTTCCAGCAACCGGGACGGTCTGCGCGGCGTGTTCCCATTCAAACTCCGTGGGGAGTCGACAACCGGCCCAATGGGCGTAGGCATCGGCCTCGTAATAGCTCAGGTGGCAGACGGGGGTTGAATGCAGGTCATCGAGTGATTCCATACCGTGCATTGTGAACGCTTCCCAACCGCCATTGGATTTTTGCTTCCAATAGAGCGGTGCCTGCCAGCCCAGCGACTGGATTGCGTCCCAGCCGTCAGACAGCCAGAATTCCGGACGCTGATAGCCGCCGTCTTCCATGAAGCGAAGATATTCTGCGCAGGTGACAGGTCGTGACGCGAGGCGAAAGGGCTGAAGGAAAACCTGATGGCGAGAGAATTCGTTATCAAAGCCGAAGCGATCGCCGCGATTGCCGATTTCGACCAGTCCGCCAGCATAGTCCAGCCATTGATGCGGCTCAGAGTTGTTGCCGCGCTCGAGGCGAGATTCCGCATAAATCGGTTGCAGGGGATTGGACCAGAAAGCGTGCTTGATGTCGGTCGCGATCAGCTCCTGATGCTGCTGTTCGTGATGCATTCCCAATTCGATGCGGTCGTGTATCTCCGCGGATGCACCTGCGGCCAACAATTGCGCGATACCGTCTTCAACATGGCGGCGGTAGGCCTGAATCTGCTGCAAGGAGGGGCGCGAAAAGGAAGCACGCAGCTGTTTTTCCGGATGACCGCCGAGAGATTTGTAATAACTATTAAAGAGCCACTGAAAATCAGGGTGAAAGGGCTTGTAGTCTGGCACATTGGGACGCAGGATGAACGTCTCGAAAAACCAGGTGGTGTGGGCCAGGTGCCATTTCACGGGGCTGGCTTCGGGACAGGACTGGACCATCATATCTTCGGCGGTCAACGGCCGCGCCAGTGCCTCTGTCGTGTCGCGCACCGATTGAAACTGGTGCTGTAAAGAAGGAGAGTCTAGTTCTACGGGTGTAACTTCCAGAACGCCCACGTGATTATCTCCTAAGTGCTAGAAGCTAGGATGCACGCTCAGCAGCCGGGCCAGCGTGTATGCAGCGCCGGCAGCCAGACCGCCAATTAAAACAGTTTGAAATGCGGACTTCCACGTGCCGCCGCCGGTCAGCCGACCTTTGACGGCGCCGAAGAAAAAGAGCGCAATCAAAGTGATGACGACGGAAGCGCGTAATGCGGAGGAGGCATGCAGCATGACCATGTAGGGGAGTAAGGGAATAAATCCGCCCGCTATATAGGAGAAAGCGATGACGGCGGCACTTTGGCGGGCTCTGTGGCTGGCCGGTTTTTCCAGGCCAAGTTCAAACCGCATCATAAAATCGACCCAGGCTTTTGGATTCCGCTTCAACGCCGATAAGACGGAATCGCTCTCGGTGCGGTCGACGCCGTACTCCTCAAAAATCTGGTAAATCTCTTCTTCCTCGTCGCGAGTGCGTTCGACGATCTCTCGTTCTTCGCGATGATATTCGCTGGCGTAATGCTCCACGTCGCTGCGAGCGGCGAGATATCCGCCCAATCCCATGGCGATGGAACCGGCGGCGATTTCTGCCAGACCGGCCAACACGACGATGTGCGACGATCCGACTGCGCCGGAAAGTCCGGCTGCCAGGGCGAAAGGGACCGTCAGGCCATCAGACATGCCAATGACCACGTCGCGCACCAGCGCCGTCGATTCGAAATGGGTTTCAACGTGGTCAGAACTCGCTACATAATGCATTCGGCGCAGTTTACCTCATCCGGATGAACATTCGTCGATAGCAGGTGCGGTGAAGCCGACTGAATCTATTTGGATGGAACATTCAGCGATTTGGGCTCATTTTCTGAAACTTTGAGGGTCTGTCCGCTACTTTTTACGAAGCCATAGGGGCAATGGCGACAGGCTGATTGGCAGCAAAAGCCACGTTTTCGGTGGTAGGCCTCAGTGAAGACAAGATACGGGCCATCGAAATAGTAGTCCTCGTCGTCCTGTTCGGGCGGATCGGATGGCTCCGGCATATTTGGATTGTAAAGGTTGGGTGGCGATGGGGCGACCCGGAATATTTTTGAGGGGATTGGGATGGATTTTGAGGTTTCGAGCCTCGACGCCTGAAGGCGGGTTCTGGCGGGATATTATCCCCGGACTGAAGTCCGGGGTCTATCTGATATAGGAACCGGGTCTAGATTTTTGCAATGCGTTGCGTGGCTGGGTCGAGCGGGGTAGGTGCGGCGGTGGCGCGGCGGCTGCGAAAGCGGCTGATCAGCTGATTGGGCAGGCTGGAGCGAAAGAGCTGCAGGACGGCCCAGGCAGAAAGCAGCCAAACGGTGGTGCCGCAGGCGAGTTGCAGCAGATCCCGGGGAAAGGTGCCCGATGGCGGCAGCAGGCGCACCACGGCAAACAAGACGCCGAAGGAGACGATGGCAGCGGCAAGGGATTTGGCCATCTCGGCGTACTCTAATCCACCGAGTGAGACGAGGCGCTTGCGGTGCAACAGGAAGGCGAGCCCCATGGTTTGCACCAGGATGCCGCAGTCGGACGCGATCGCCAGCCCCCTCACCCCCATGTGATGGAAGAGAAACCAATAGATCGGAATGGACGCGGCGGTGATAACCGTGCTGGCAGCCATGGGAGTGAAAGTATCGCCGGCGGCATAGAACGCGCGGGCGTAGATGGCCTGGGCCGACCAGAAACAGAGCGATCCGGCAAACAGCGTGAAGTAGAGCGCGATGGAGCCCACATCCCGGTGATGCAACGAGCCGCCGCGCAGAACCAGATCGACGGCTGGGTAGGCCATACCGATCATCCAGCCTGAAAGAAGAAAAGCGAAGGCGTAGATGCGGGTGACGATGCGATTGACGGAGGAGGCAAATTCGCGGTGACGCCCCTGGCCGATCAGGGCGGCAAAAAACGGCATGGAAGCGGCGCCTGCGGCTTGGCCGAGAATCGCCATGGGCGTAGTGAAGAGGGTCTTAGCGTAATTCAACTTGGCGATGTCGCCGTGACCGCCGGAAGCAAAATAATTCAGAATCCAGGTGTCGGCCGAGACCAGGGAGACGCCAATCATCAGCGGGATGGACATGCGTACCCACTCGCGCAGGCCGGGATGCGACCAGTTGAGGGAGAAGCGCAAGCGCAGCCCGATGCGATGGGCGGCGTAGTAATTCAGCAGCAGCGGCCCGCAGATGGCGCCGACCAGCGCGCCGACGGCGAGTGAGGAAACGCCGAGGGCTTTGTGCAGCAGAATTCCGCCAAGGATGATGCCGAGGCTGTAGATGAGCGGCGAAATTGCCTGCCAGGCAAACTGCTTGCGGACTAACAAGACTGCGCTGAGGACGCCGCCAGCGAAGAAGCAAAGCTGTGCGGGCAGCATAATGCGGGTCATGTGCACGCAGAGAGCCGCGGTTTCCGCATCGAACTTGGCCAGGAAGATGCTCACGTAGAGCGGTGCGAAGATTTCGCCGAGGACGATGGCCGTGCCCAGCACCAGCAGCATGCTGGTGAGGATGACGGAAAGCACCTCTTCGCCCTCGTGTTCTCGGCCCTGTTCGCGGTAGCGGCTGAGGATGGTGATGAAGGTGATGGAAGCGGTGCCGCCCGCCAATAGATAGGTGAGCATGTCAGGCAACTGAAACGCGGCCGTGTAGGCATCGGTCAGCGAACCCGCGCCGAATAAATAAGCGATGACCTTGATGCGCACCAGTCCAATAACGCGCGATAACAGGACAGAAACCATGAGCAGCAGCATGGCGGAAAAGGCGGTGTGCTCATGTGAGAGCCGCAACCAACCGGGGCGGCGGAAGGATGATTTCGGGCGAGAATCTGCGGTAGCTTTGGCGGGTTCGGGGGTCAGTTGCGTGTCCTCTGCCATGGATTCTCTACGTGCGATGCATTCGATTCTATCGTTGCGCAACTGGGTTACTGTCGGCCAAATGCAAGGTATCTATCGCGATATCGGCGCCGAGGTCACCAAAGTTTTTCGGCACACAGGCTGCCGTGATCCGAATCACAGCCATCGCGGAACAACGGGAGTCTCCTCCATAGTATGCAGACAAAACGTAAGATCTGCGCATGGCTTGTCAGTATCTTCCTGCTTACCTGGGCGTGCGGAACACAAGCGGCGCAAAAGCCGAAGGACGCAGATTGCCTTGCCTGCCACTCCGACGCGACGCTGAGCAAGGATGTGAACGGTAAGAAGGTCAGCCTGTACGTTGATCCGGTTGCGATGAAGGGATCGATCCACGGCGCGATGTTCAGCTGCGTGGATTGCCATAAGGATGTAAAGGAATCGCCGCATACGGCGGAGCCGAAAAAAATCTCGTGTGTGGATTGCCACGCGGACGCGGCGAAAGCCTATCAACATAGCTTTCATGCCCAGCAGAAAAAAGCGGATGGAACGCCGGCAGCGACGTGTGTGGATTGCCACGGCAGCGCGCATGATATTTTGCCGGCCAGCGACCCCAAGTCGCCGGTGAGTCACGGTAACATTCCTACGACCTGCGGACATTGCCATGGGCAGAAATTTGTGATGGATGGAAGCGGCGTCAGCACCCAGGTTTTCGCGTCCTACCAGGACAGTGTGCATGGCAGGGCGATCGAGAAGGGCTCACAGAGCGCGGCCGTCTGCACGGATTGCCATGGTTCGCACCAGATTCTTCCGGCCAACGATGCCAGCTCACCGATTAACAAGTTCAATGTCGCTGCGACGTGCGGAAAATGCCATGGGCAGATCCAACATACCTTTCTGCAGAGTGTGCACGGGCAAGGATTGGCCCGCGGCAATCAACTGTCGCCAACATGCACGGATTGCCACGGCATCCACACCATCAAAGCGCCGACAAATCCAAATAGCACGGTGTCGCAGAATCGGTCGGGGGCAACTTGCGCGGGATGTCACCAGGGAGTGCGGCTGACGCAGGAGTTTGGCGTCGCGGGAAATCGCGTCTCTACCTATCTGGACAGCTACCACGGGCTCGCGTCAAAGAATGGCTCGGTGGTTGTTGCGAACTGCGCCAGCTGCCATGGCGTGCATAACATTTTGCCGTCGAGCGATCCGCGATCGACCATTAATCGCGCCAACCTGGATACGACCTGCGGGCAGTGCCACAAGGGAGTGACGCGGCGCTTCACGCTGGGCAAGGTTCACATGGACCCCAAGCAGCCGGTGGGTATTGGCGGAATCGTGGTGCGGTTTGTAACGCGCTTCTACATTGCGATGATCCTGGTGGTGATTGGCGGCATGCTGTTGCACAACGCCATCATCTGGCGGAGCAAAGCAATCGCGAGACGGAAGGCGCAACACCGGACAGTGCTGCGGCTGACTCGCAATCAGCGCTGGCAGCATTTTATTTTGATGTTCACGTTCACCGTGCTGGTGATTACGGGATTTGCGTTGAAATATCCTGACTCCTGGTTTGCCGCAGTGTTTGGCATGGGAGAGAAACTTCGCGGCATTGTGCATCGCGCGGCGGGAGTGGCGCTGATTGTTCTGTGTATGTATCACATCGTGTATGCCGCAGTGACTCGGGATGGACGGAAGTGGGTGCGCCATATGGCGCCGGGACCGAAAGATGCGTTCGATGCCTGGGGAACGATGCGGTATTACCTGGGGCTGAGCAAGGAGAAGCCCAAGTTCGGCCACTTTAACTACGCGGAGAAGGCGGAGTACTGGGCGATGGTGTGGGGCACAACTTTGATGGCTGTGACCGGCATTATGCTGTGGGCCAAAGTTTCCGTAGGAAATATTGTGGCGCGGTGGTGGCTGGATGTGGCGACCGCAATCCATTTTTATGAAGCGATTCTGGCGGCGCTGGCGATTGTGGTGTGGCATTTCTATCAAGTGCTATTTGATCCAGATACCTATCCGGTGGAGTGGGCGTTCTGGGATGGCAAGATGAATGCCGAACACTACCGCGAGGAACACGAACTGGACACGGAGACGCTGGCAGACGCCGAAGACCCCACTGGAGCTAAGGATGCGGATACTCACGGGGATTCAGCCCGATGACTAAGTTGTGGCGGTAAATTTTTACTGGCGGCGCTTCGCGAGTTCCCGTTTGCCTGCTGGGGGCCTTACCTCCCTCGCGATGAAAGAAGGCTGTAGTCTCGAAGATGTTCGCTTGTGAAGGAGCCTTTTCGAATGCCGACAAAAACCATCATCGAACCCTTCCGCATTAAGAGTGTTGAGCCGATCCGCTGGACCACGCGCGAGCAGCGGAAAGAACTGCTGCGTGCTGCCCACTACAACCTGTTTCTGGTGCGCGCCGATGATGTGCTGATCGACCTGCTGACGGACTCCGGAACCGGGGCCATGTCGACCCATCAATGGGCAGCGGTGATGGAAGGCGATGAGAGCTATGCGGGTAGCCGAAGTTTCGATCGCTTCAAGGCGTCGGTGCAGGATATTTTCGGCTACACGCATGTGATTCCGACGCACCAGGGAAGAGCGGCGGAGCGGATTCTGTTCCACGTGATGTGCAAGAAGGGCGACGTGGTGCCGAACAATACGCACTTTGACACGACGCGCGCGAATGTCGAGTTTGTTGGCGCGGAGGCGGTGGACCTGCTGCTGCCGGAAGCGAAAAGGCCGGAGGCGCGGCTTCCATTCAAAGGCAACATGGATGTGGCTGCGCTGGAGGAATTGATTGCTCGGGTGGGGCGTGAACGGATTCCGCTGGTGATGCTGACGGTGACGAATAATTCCGGCGGTGGCCAGCCGGTGTCGATGGAAAACGCCAAGGCGGTTTCGGCGGTGTGCCACAAGCACCGGATTCCGCTGTACTTTGACGCCTGCCGGTTTGCTGAGAATGCATACTTTATTCAAGCGCGCGAAGCTGGCTATGCAACGAAGACGCCGAAGGAGATTGCGCAGGAAATGTTTGCGCTGGGTGATGGCTGCACCATGTCCGCAAAGAAAGACGGCATGGCGAACATCGGCGGATTTCTTTGCACGAATGACGACATCCTGGCGCGGCAGGAACAGGATTTGTTGATTCTGACCGAAGGCTATCCGACGTACGGCGGCCTAGCGGGGCGCGACCTGGAAGCGATCGCGGTGGGATTGCAGGAGGCGCTGGAGCAGGATTATCTGCGCTATCGAATCGCATCGACGGCGTACCTGGGCGATCACATTTCCGAGCATGGTGTGCCGATCGTGCAGCCGCCGGGCGGTCATGCCATTTATCTCGACGCGAAGGCCTTTCTGCCGCATATTCCAGTAGATCAATTTCCGGGGGTGGCGCTGGCGGCGGAGTTGTACCTGGAGGGCGGCATCCGCTCGGTCGAAATTGGCAGCCTGATGTTTGCCGGCGCGGCGCAGATGGAGCTGGTGCGGCTGGCGATTCCGCGACGGGTTTATACGCAAAGCCACATCGATTATGTGGTGGAAATTATTTTGCGGGTGTGGGAGAAACGCATGCATATTCGAGGCATGCGGCTGACCTACGAGGCGCCGTTTTTGCGCCACTTCACCGCGCACCTGGAGCCTGTGAGCTAGGCCGCGTCGGCGTGGGCGTTTCGTGAATCAGGCGCCGGGGCCGATCGCGACCACGAAATATTGCGCCGGGGATTGGCCGACATTCTTAATGCCGTGCTCTTGATTGGAAGCGCAGAAGCCTACTCCGCCGGGGCCAATGGTTTGACCTTGGCCGTTGACCGTTACCTCGAGGGTGCCTTCGCGCACCAGAAACAATTCAGTATGCAGATGGTGATGGGGTGGATGCGGCATTTCTCCGGGCGGCAAGGTGGTTTCGTGGAGCTCCAGCATTTCTCCTGTCGGCAACTTTCCTTGCAGCACGGGACGCGATGCCCCGCCATCTGCGGAGCGGTGGACCGGCAGCTTGTCAAAAGGAAATACCTGCGAGTTTGAAAGCATTTGCGTGGATTCACTTTGCAACGGGATCGCAGTCAACAGCGCGGCGGCGGGGAATAAGGCGCACAGATCACGACGGGAGATTTCCATCGCCGTATGGTACCAAATTGGTGCAGGAGTGTTGCGGGTAGGGATTTCACACTGTGCTGCGCGCAACGCGCATCGCGTTGGAAGATTTCGGGGAGCGTTCAGCTGTCTTTGCGGTAGAGCAGCTCGCGGATGGCGCCGCGGCGAGCTTCATTTAATTCGCTATTTGCCCTGCGCGCGTCGCCATCCGCAGGGCGATTTCCGCCGCCGATCGACTCGGGCTCACTACATGCAGGACAACGGTTGGCGAAGCCGGGCTTGTCCGGCTTCAATTCAAACTCTTCCGAGCAAACCACACAGACTTTGATGGGAAACGACATACATTTGCTCCACGATGAAGTGGCGGCTGAGCGACATCGCCCGCGGCACGGGGAGAACGGTCAGCCACTCCAAGCCATTATTTTCCCACATAACGGTCGAAAAATTTCGCCATGTCCTGGTTGGCCTCGCGCGCCTCGGGCAAATTCACATTGTTCCAGAAGGCATGAGGTAATCCTTCAAAGACAATCAGGTGGGCGTCGACTCCAGCGTTCAAAAATGCGCGATGCAGAATGGTTGTGCCGCTGAGCAGCAGATCCCGTTCACTGGTAATGAACAGCGTCGGAGGCAGGCCGGCCAGGTCCGCATATACGGGGGACAGAACAGGATCTTTCGGGTTGGTTGAACCCACATATTCCAGATCGTGGGTACCTGATGGCGGTGCAAGGTAGCCGGAGAGGCCGTCGAGCGCATACATCGATTGCGAGTCTCCGGAGCGGTCAAAGTCGCCCATGCCGGAGAAAATTCCCAGCGCGGCGGGCTGCGGCAATCCAAGCTGCTTCAACTTTACTGCCACTTCACCGGTCAGGATGGCTCCTGCTGAGGTGCCGTAGATAGCCATATTGTTCGGCTTGTGAGTTTTCAATTCTTCTTTATAGACGGCGACGATGTCGTCGAGACCGGCAGGAAATGGATGCTCCGGGGCCAGGCGGTAGAGAACGGCAATTACCTTGGTCTGGGTCAGGTTGGCGATTGGAACTGTTTCGGTCAGGCGGCCAGAATCCGAATTGAAACCGCCGCCATGAATATTGATCAGGACTCGATCCTGCTTCTCCGGAGGGGTATCCAGCGGAGTGACGATGAGCACGGGGACGCCGGCGATGGTGCTGTGGGCTACGTTTACCGGGTAGACGGCTTCAAACTCTTTGCCCGCGCGGGCCTGCCAGGTATCGGTGCCCTTTCGCCGCTGCTCGAGTGAATCATTCCGCTTAGCGTCTGAGGATGGCCGCGCCAAAAATTGCTGGGCCTGGGGGCTGACGGTTTGCGGGATGGGAACGATACGGGTGACATGGGCGGTGCCCTGGGAATCGATGTAGCTGGAATCTTTTGTGGGCGCAGTGGCTGCCGTGGTTTGTGCAGAGATTGCGATGGGGGAGGCGAGCAGGAAGACGACGAAGGACATTGCGGCGAAGAGAGAGTGTTTCTTCATGCCAGCCACTATACCCTCTTTGTCTCCTGGTGCTCCAGCGGGGTGGCTGATGAAATTCCTGGTTCGCGAGTGGGGAATCGGGTGAATCGGAAGGTACATTCAGCGTGTTCGCAGCGGCGTCTTAAGGTTATCTTCAGCGGAGATCCATACAAATGAGTTATGTACTTTTGCGATATGGTTTGTCGCCTACCGACGGACCCCGAATTACGAACTAAAGGACACCCTTGCCTGAAGAGATGGTTTGTGGTGCTGCTGTTGCTCGGGATGGCGAGATCGTGGCAGCGGTGTGAGGGCCAGGTTTTAGTGCAGGCACCGACTCCTGCCGCCGACGCGGCGCAGGCAGCTTCTACGCCTGCCTCGTCAGAGCAAGTCGCGACGAATGGGGCTGCCGCCGCCATTACGTTACAGGATGCAATCGATCGAGCGCGCAAATATTACGCGCAATATCGAGCGGCTATCATGGCCGCCGACCTTGCAAAGCAGGACCGCGTGCAGGCTCGCGCATTGATCCTTCCGACGATCAGCTCTACCCAGCAGTTTCTGGGTACAAACGGGGGCTCCCAGATTCCGACTGGACGTTTCGTGACCAATGATGGCGTGCACGTCTACCGGTCGTGGGCAGTTCTTCATCAGGACATTCCGGCAGGTTTTTTTACGCTGGCACCGTATCGACGCGCGCAAGCGGCTGACGCTTTTGCGCAGGCGCAGGCCGAGATTGCCAGCCGAGGGTTGACGGTGACGGTGACGACTCTCTATTACAACGCGATCGTCGCCCAACGCGAAAATATCAGCGCCCAGAAAAATCTAGATTCGGCGACGCAGTTTCTGACGACAACAAAAGATCTGGAGAAGGGTGGAGAAATTCCTCACGCCGATGTTGTGAAGGCACACCTCCAGTTCGACCAGGAGAAGATTGCGCTTGAAGAAGCGCAACTGGCAATGGAACGCGCCCATCTGGCGCTGGCCGTTCTACTGTCGCCGGTACTGGATGAAAATTTTACAACGGTCGATGATCTCGACAATCCTCCCGCACTGCCTTCAGTGGATCAGGTGAATGGATTGGCGGAACATGCAAACCCATATATTCGATCGGCCATGGCTTCTCTGAAACAGGCGAACGACGATGTTTCGATTGCCCGTGCAGGATTTTTACCAACTTTCAGCCTGGATGTTGACTATGGCATTGAGGCCAACGCATTCGCATTGCGGAGTACGGACGTTGCGTATCGGCAATATGGCCCACAGCCGAACCTCGGCTATTTCGTCACGGCGGGGATGAACATTCCCATCTGGAACTGGGGTTCGACGGAAAGTAAGTTGCACCAGGCGGAATATCGGCGCCAGCAGGCGCGGGTGGAGTTGTCGCAAGCGCAACGGGAGGCGCTCAGCAATTTGAGCGCGTACTATGACGAAGCCAAGGTGGCGCGCTCCGAGCTTGCAACGCTGCAGCAGGATGCTAACCTTGCCGCCGATTCTTTGCGGTTGACGAAGTTGCAGTACAAGGCGGGGGATGCGATTGAGCTTGAAGTGTTGAGTGCGCAAACAACGCTTTCTTCCGCAAAAAATGCATTGGATATGGGAGAGGCCCGTTATCGAGTTGCTCTGGCAACGCTGCAGACTTTGACAGGAGAGTTCTGATGCATTGGGCAACGGGAGGACGAGGTTTCGGACTAACCGCTCGGACTGATTCTGGAGCGCGTCGATTGCGGGCTCGAGTTATGTCAATCGGCATGGGGATCATCGCGACGTCGGCGTTGATAGTGATGGCGTCTGGGTGCAGCAGTGATAATACGGTGCCGCCGCCGGAGGCACTGGTGAGTGTGGAGACCGCGCCGGTGCAAGCGCAAAGCATCACCGATGTGGTGAGTGCAGAGGGGGTGCTGTTTCCGGTGCATCAAGCCTCCATTGCTCCGAAGATTACTGCGCCCGTGCGCAGGTTCTATGTGCAACGTGGCGACAAGGTGCACAGCGGCCAATTGCTGGCGGTGCTGGAGAATAAGGATCTGGCCGCAGCGGTTGTGTCGGCGCAGGGTGGCTACGACCAGGCCCAGGCGACGTATGCTTCGACAACATCCTCAACGTTGCCGGAAGAAATCCAAACCGCAAATCTGGATGTGGTGAACACGCGCACCAGCCTGGAGGCCCAGCAGAAGCTGTACGACAGCGAGAGCAAGCTGTACCAGCAGGGCGCGATTGCGCGCAAGCAATTGGATGCAACGGATGTCGCGCTGACAGCGGCTCAGAGTGCATACAAGACAGCGGAGAAACATCTACAGAATCTGCAAGCGGAAGGAGTGTCACAGCAGAAGAAAGCAGCGCAAGGGCAACTTGAAACAGCGCACGGGCAATATCTGGGCGCAGCGGCGCAATTGGCGTATGCAGAGATCCGCAGCCCGATCGATGGGGTGGTCGCAAGTCGTGCTGTCTACCCCGGGGACATTGCGCCGGCAGGGACGCCGTTGCTGATTGTGATGGACACGTCGAAGGTGGTAGTGCAGCTGCATATTCCGCAACAACAGGCGCAGCAGTTGCAGGTAGGACAGGCGGCGACGCTTCGCGTTCCGGGGCTCGACAAGGATGTTCCTGCGAAGGTGACCGTGTTGAGTCCAGCGCTCGATCCGAATAGCACGACGGAAGAGATTTGGGTGGAGGCGGACAACCGCAAGGGCGAACTGAAGCCGGGAACGACGGCAGAAGTTTCGATCACGGCGAAGACTGTTGCGAACGCGCTGGTCGTTCCTGCTGCTGCGATTTTGACGGGAGAGGGCGGTACAACTTCTGTGATGGTGGTGAAGGCGGACAGCCGGGCCTATTCGCAGGATGTGAAGACGGGGATTCAGCAAGGCCCAATGATCCAGGTTCTGAGCGGGCTTGCAGCGGGGGAGCAGGTGATCGTCAGCGGCCAATACGGATTGCCTGACAAGACAAAAGTGAAGGCCACGCCCGCGATCACCAGCGTTGGAAAGAAGACCGAGGCGTAGATGGCGGATATTCCTTCGAACTCGCCTGATCCAGAGCAGCGGCCGGAGAATCATGCCGCGTTGGCGCGCGAAACGAACGCGGCAGAGAAGCCTGCCTGGTTTGTCACCTACTCAAAAGCCGTGATCTCAGTGATTCTGGTGTTGTCGCTGGTGGGCGCGATCATGGCGTTGAGCATACCGATCGCAGTATTTCCCACGACAAATTTTCCGCGCGTGCTGATTGCCATCGACAACGGCGTGATGCCGATCGATCAGATGCTGGTCACAATTACGCGGCCGATTGAAGAAGCTGTCAACAGCGTGCAGGGATTGCAGACGGTGCGGTCCATCACCAGCCGCGGCACGGCGGAAGTGGATCTTTTTTTTGACTGGAAAATGGATATGTTCCAGACGCTGCAGCGGGTGAATTCTGCCATGGCCGCAGTGCAGGCCTCGCTGCCGCCCACCGCTCAAATTGAAGCGACACGGCTGCGCTTCTCCAGTTTTCCTATTCTTGGATTTGGTCTGACTTCCAGCACAATGCCGGCGACGCGGTTGTGGGAAGTGGCGACCTACGATATGAAGCCGCGACTGAACCGCGTGAACGGCGTTGCTACGGTGCTGGTGCAAGGAGGGGAAGAGCCGGAGTTCGACATTGTTCCCGATCCGGCGAAACTGCTGCAAACCTCAGTGACGGTGACGGAAATTCTGGATGCGGTGCGCAGAACGAACTTGATTGAATCTCCCGGCCTGATTGCGGAACATCATAACCTGGTGCTCGACCTGGTGGATGGGCAGGTGCACGATCCCAGAGAGATCGCCGGCATCGTGATCAAGAACACCGCTGCGGGAGTACCTGTACATATTGGCGATGTGGCCGCAGGTGAGAGCCGGCGTCAAGCCTGTGTACACGGTGGTTACAGCGAACGGCAAGCCTGGCGTGCTGCTGAGCATCAATCGCCAACCGGGAACGAACACGGTGGCGGTGGCGGACGGAGTGTATGCGGAGCTGGCGCAGATCAGAAAAGATCTTCCGCCGGGAATTGACATCTCCGTGTACTACGACCAGGCGCAACTGGTGAAGGAGGCGATTGCCAGCGTTCGCGACGCGATTTTGATTGGCATTGTTCTTTCGTGCATTGTGCTGATTGTTTTTCTGCGGGACTGGGGCAGTTCGCTGGTGGCGGGGATGGTCATTCCGGTGACGATCGCGCTGACATTCGTGGTGCTGAAGCTGCTGGGGCAAACTTTTAACCTGATGACGCTGGGTGGACTGGCCGCCGCAGTGGGGTTGGTGATCGACGATGCCATCGTGGTGGTGGAGAATATCGTACTGCATCGCGATGCAGGCCAGGGAAGAATGCAGGCAGTTCAAAGCGCGCTGAGCGAACTGAAAGTGCCGCTGGTAGGCTCGACGCTGACGCCAGTCGTGATTTTTCTGCCGCTGATTCTGATCACGGGCGTGACCGGAACGTTCTTCCGCGCGCTGGCGATCACGATGGCGTCCGCCTTAATCTCGTCATTGTTTCTGGCGCTGACGTGGACGCCAACATTGAGTCAATATTTTGTTCGGCGCAAGGATACGGTGCCACCGTCGGATCGAATCAGCGGATTCGCATCGCACGAGGATGAGACGCGACGGATGATGGAAGCCGAAGAGGCCAGCATCAGCGGGTTCATGAAGCGCATTATTGGCGCCTATGAGCGGCTGCTGACAATTGTTCTGGCGCGACCGTGGTGGCTGGCCGGATTCGCGCTTGTGCTGGTTGTGATTTCTTATTTTTCGTACGCGTCGCTCGGTTCCGACCTGTTGCCAAAAATGGATGAAGGCGCTTTTACAGTGGACTATATTATGCCGCCCGGAAGTTCTTTGGAGGAGACAGACCGTGTGGTGGGTCACGTCGTCCAGATCATTCGCTCCATCCCAGAGGTGAAGGCAACTTCACGACGTACCGGCCTGCAACTGGGTCTGGCAGCGGTGACGGAAGCAAACACCGGCGATATTTCCGTAAACCTGACGAATCATCGCAGCCGCGACATTTACGCCGTTATGGACGAGGTGCAGGACAAGGTGAGTCGCGCGGAACCGGCACTGGACATTGATCTGCACCAGACGCTGGAGGACATGATCGGCGATCTGACGAATGCGCCGCAGCCGGTCGATATCAAACTGTTCAGTGAAGATCCGGATCTGCTGCGTCATTGGGCGCCGATCGTTGCGGACAAAATTTCGAGCGTGCCCGGAGTGGTGGGAGTGTTGAACGGAATTGACGACACCATCAGCAGCCCGGAGGCGGTGTACCACATTCAACCGTCGGTGACGGCGACCAGCGGGTTCACTCCGGATGAAGTGGCGACCGATGCTGGCGCGTTGCTGCAGGGAGAAACGGCGCCGACGCCACTGGTCGTGAACAATCGCGCGTATAACATCCGCGTTCGTTTTCCGGAGCAGAATCGCGTGTCGCCGCAAGCGATGGACAACACTCTGCTGGTCAGCTCCGCGGGAACGACGGCGACGCTGGGTTCGCTGGCGACTGTGCAAAATCTTCCTGGGCAGACAGAAATCCTGCGAGAGAACTTGCAGCGGCTGGTGGAAGTTTCCGCGCGCCTGGAAGGAACAAGTCTGGGGCAGGCGATTGTCGGTGTGAAAAAAGCAGTCGCTTCGCTGAATTTGCCGCCGCAGATTCGAGTGGAATATGGCGGGACCTACGCGGCACAGCAGCAGTCTTTCCGCGATTTACTGATGGTGCTGTTTGCGGGCCTGCTACTGGTGTTCCTGGTGCTGCTGTTTGAGTTCCGCTCGTTTGCGGCTCCGGTGTCCATTCTGGCATCAGCGGTGCTGTCTACGTCGGGTGTGTTTCTTGCATTGATGATCACGGGAACTGAATTTAATATTTCTTCGTTCATGGGACTCATCATGGTGGTTGGCATTGTGGCGAAGAATGGAATTTTGCTGTTGGATGCCGATGTGAAATTTCGCGCGCTGGGCATGTCTCCGAAAGATGCCATGATCCAGGCCGGCCGCAGACGGCTGCGTCCCATCATGATGACAGCGGTGGCGGCGGTGGCAGGAATGTTCCCGCTGGCGCTGGCGCTGGGCGCGGGTTCGCAGATGCTGCAGCCCCTGGCCATCGCGGTGATTGGAGGCATTCTCATCTCCATGGTGCTGTCGCTGGTGATCACTCCGGCGGTGCACTATTACATGGCCGGTGAAAGGTGAGGGGTTCGGCAATAGAAGGTCTAAGGTGAACCTAGAGCCTATGCGAGTACTGATAGTGGAAGACGAAGAGCGGTTGGCGGAGAATATCGCGGCGGCGCTGCGAGAAGGGCCGGGCTACGCCGTGGATATTGCCGGCGATGGAGAAACCGGCGCGTACCTGGCGGAGAGAGGCGAATATGACCTGATCGTTCTGGACCTGATGCTGCCGAAGGTGAGTGGTCCGGATGTGTTGCAGCGCCTGCGAAAGAAGGGTCAGAAAGCGCCGGTGATGGTGCTGACCGCGATTACATCGAAGGCGTCGATCGTGGAACTGCTGAATTCCGGCGCTGACGATTATGTGGGAAAGCCGTTCGACCTGGGTGAATTGATCGCGCGAGTGAAGGCGCTGATCCGGCGTGGCAAGGGCGTGAGTCATCCGCTGATACGGGTGGGCGATCTGGAAGTGGATACGGTGGAACGGTGCGTTCGATGCGGAGGGGTGGAAGTGGAATTGTCGCCGACGGAATATCGCATTGTCGAATACCTGAGCCATCGGCCGAGTGCGATTGTATCGAAAGAATCGCTGCTGGAACATCTGTATGACTTCAACTGGGAACGCCACTCGAATGTGATTGAGGCTCATGTTTCGAATCTGCGCCGCAAACTGAATCGCGGCGGAGAAGAGCGCTGGATTGAGACGCTGCGTGGACGTGGATATCGGTTGACCGCGGCGCTACGGGAGACGCAACCATGAAGCCCTACTCACTGACGCGACGGCTGGTTGTTACGGTGTTGCTGGTGGAACTGTTGTTGGCGGCGGCGGCGACGGGGTTGGCATTGTTCTATGAGCGCCAGCAGAACCTGCATTCTTTCGACTTGATGCTGCGAGGACGGGCTGATTCCTTGCTGGGCGCGGTGCAGGATGCAGAGGATGCGAATGACAATGTGATGCTGGACCCGAAGGCGCTCGATTTACCGCAGGGCGATCTGTATGAAGTGCGCGATGAGGGTGGACGCGTTGTCGGTAGTTCGCCGAATTGGAAAATCGAAGTCGGTCAAAACGTAGCGAATCGCGAGAAGGCGCATAATTTCCGCTTGAATGGAAAACACTATCGCGGGTTTGCGCTGCACGGGGTTCGACAAATCGACCAGGACGACAAGAGCCCAGGGATTGCGCGTCCGGTGGTCATTTTCTATGCGGCGTCATTGAAGCCATTCTGGGAGGCGATGAGCCACGCGGCAAAATTTCTGGCGATTTCGAATTTTCTGATTCTGCTTTTCACCGCGGGAACGCTGCTGATCCTGCTGCGGCGAGGGATGGCTCCGCTGCAGGAACTGGCGGGAGCTGCGGCAGCCATCTCTTCGAATTCGCTGCGATTTCGCGCGCCGCCGAATGCATTTGCAGTGCAGGAACTGGCCGTGGTGGCGCACGCGCTGGAGTCCGCGATGAGCCGGCTGGAGCGGGCGTTCGTGCAGCAGCAGGTGTTTGTACATGATGCGGCGCATGAGTTGAAGACGTCGGTCACGATCATTAAATCCTCACTGCAGTTGCTTACTTCTCGCAAACGAACCGCGACGGAGTATGAACGCGGATTGGAAATGTGTCTGTCGGATTGTGCGCGGTTGGAAGACCTGGTGCAGAAATTGCTATTGCTGGCACGGGTGGAGCAGCCGCGTGAAGAGCCGATTGCTGCGGCGAAGACCAACTTAAGCGACTGTCTACGCGAGGTGGTGGAAGCGATGGAGCCGCTGGCTTCAGTCCGTGGAGTGAAGCTGGTTGTGGATTTGAAAGAGGGCGCGATGGCGCGCATTGCTTCCGACGACTGCGCGACGCTGGCGACGAACCTAGTGGTGAATGCGCTGCAGCACACGCCGGCAGGAGGGACCGTGATGCTTCAGGTTGTGTCGAACTGCGGTACTACGGGCTTTCGTGTCGAGGACAATGGGGAAGGCATTTCCGCGGAAGATTTGCCTCACGTGTTCGATCGTTTCTATCGCGGCGATCCGTCGCGTTCAAGAAATACAGGCGGAGCTGGATTGGGGCTCGCGATTTGCAAAGCGCTGGCTGAAGCTGCCGCCGGTCAGATCAAAATTGCCAGTGAAGTTGGTCGCGGAACCGTTGCCGAGGTGACGCTTTCGGGGCTGGATGAGGCTGGAATTGTCCGACCTCTTCAGGAAGCTCTCAGCGATGGTTAGGAAAATGTTTTAGTGGACCGCCGGATATTGTCGGTGGCGAAATAACAAGGAGAGCAAAGATGAAACTTCGCGGATTGATTTGCCCGAGCCTGCTGCTGGCTGCAGGTGCAATGTTGGCGACTACGACGGCCACAACGATGGCGTTCGCGGCCGAGGGTCCATTTCACGTTGAACATACCTGGCAGGTTGGTGGAGAAGGAGGCTGGGATTACATTGCTGTCGATCCGCAGACGGACCTGCTGTACATTACGCGCGGCGACCATGTGCAGGTGGTCAACCGCGAGAGTGGCAAGCAGGTGGCCGACATCACCGGCATGCACCGGACCCATGGGGTTGTGTTTGCAACGGGTGGAAACGGATACATCAGCGATGGTGGCGGCAACCAGGTCGTCGAGTTCGATCGGAAGACATACAAGGTGGTCCGCACTATCCCCGCCGGGACCAATCCTGATGGAATTTTGTATGAGCCGGTCACCCGCACCGTGTGGGCGTTTAACGGGCGCAGCCATAATGTAACTGTGATTGATACAAAAGACGATCAAGTGCTGGCGACGCTGGATTTGCCGGGCAAGCCGGAGTTTCCGGTAGCGGACGGCAAGGGCAATATCTACGACAACATCGAGGACAAAAGCGAGATCGTGCACATTGACGCACGATCGAGGAAATTGCTGGCGAACTGGCCGGTTGTGCCCGGCGAAAGCCCATCCGGGCTAGCGATCGATCGCGAGCATGGCATTCTGTTCAGCGTGTGCGACAACCAGAAGATGGCGATTGTCTCCACGGAAACGGGCAAGGTGATCGCGACGCCGACCATCGGAGATGGCCCGGACGCGGCCCGCTTTTCTAAAGACGGCGGATATGCTTTCAGTTCGAACGGCGAAAGTGGAACGCTGACGGTGATCCATGAAGATTCGCCGCAGCATTTCACTGTGGTACAGAATCTTCCGACGGAAAAGGGGGCGCGCACCATGACGCTCAGTCCGGATGGAAGCAAGGTGTACCTGGTGACAGCCAAATTCGGCCCACGTCCTGCAGGAGCGCAGGACCAACCACACTCACGCCCGCCAATGATTCCGGGAAGCTTCACCGTCATTGTTGTTGGCAAGTAGTTCGCGAATCGAACTGCCTGGCTAAAACGGGCAGGAGTGGGTGCGAACTAGGAGTGGCGGATGAAGGTGCCGTCCTGTAATTCCGCCATGGCTGTGCGCAACTGTTCCTGCGTGTTCATGACGATGGGACCGTACCAGGCAACCGGCTCCTCGATGGGGCGGCCGGAAACTAGGAGAAAGCGAATACCTTCTGGACCGGCCTGCACGTTGATTTCATCGCCGCGGTCGAATAAGACCAGCGAATGATTTCCGATATCATACACGGGCGCGGCCTCGGGCTTGGCCACGTGCTCGGTCAGAACTGCCTGCGGGTTAGAGGCATCGCGAAACGTGCCGGAGCCGGCGAAAACATAGGCAAATGCGTTGCGCGTAGTTTCCACTTTGATCCGCTTGCGCTGATTTGGAGCGACGGAAATATCCACATAGTTCGGGTCAGCGGCTACGCCCTCGACCGGGCCTTTCTTGCCCCAGAACTCACCGCAAATAATGCGCGCTTTGGTGCCGTCGTCATCCGTGACTTCAGGAATCGCACTCGAAGGAATGTCCTGGTATCGAGGGTCCGTCATCTTTAGCGACGCAGGAAGGTTGGCCCACAGCTGAAAGCCGTGCATGCGGCCACGTGAGTCGCCTTTGGGCATCTCCTGATGCAAAATACCGCTGCCCGCTGTCATCCACTGCACATCGCCGGCCTTCATTGCACCTTTGTTGCCGAGGCTGTCGCCATGCTCAACCGAGCCTGCGAGGACGTAGGTGATGGTCTCGATGCCGCGGTGCGGATGCCAGGGAAAACCGGCCAGATAATCCGCTGGATTGTCGTTGCGAAAATCGTCGAGCAGCAGGAAGGGATCGAAATCCTTGGTCTTGCCGAAGCCGAAGGCCCGCTGCAACTTGACACCTGCACCCTCCAGCGTGGGCTTGGTTTGTATGACCTCTTTGACTGGGCGTAGGGACATGGCTTTCCTCCTTCTAGGTTGCCAGATAGTTAGATGCCGGGAGGGTGCATTCGATTCACGCCTGAAGGCAACGGGCACGGTGAAACGGTGCGCTATGGCTACACCATTTCCCATGTTGCAGGGGGTGTCAGGGCACCAGCATAATCGGGGCTTGCCAAAATGCTGCGCGATGTCCGGCGGGATCAAGAACGCTTACCTGGCACTGATATTTTCCGGGCGCAAGTTTGCCCAGGCCGAGGTGGAAGCTGAGCGGTGTGATGCCGAGCCGGCTGCCCGCTTCCGGCATCACGGCGATCGGGGCGGTGTCAAACGCCTTCTTCTGATCGCTATATAAAGTTACGTAGGCAAAGAGCGGTGCGGTGGTTTCGGCGGTCTTCGTGTCCTTCGCACCGGCGGCAACGCGCGGGGTTGGCCGATACGCCTGCACATAAACGTACATCTCCTGCCTGGTGTTGAAGACCCGGGTCACGCTGGGGATGAGTTTGTATCCGTCTTCGACCAGCGGATTGGCCATGTTATTTTTGGACTCCTCCTTGCCCTTGGTGGCGTTAAACAGCGAGTCGCGAAGATCGATGCGCTGACTGCTCAAGACGACCGAACTGATGGCGACGCGCTGAGCGACTTTGTTCAGATCTGGGATGGTGAAGGAGGTTTGATAGGTCCCGATTCGTCCGGTCTCATTGTCGCGCGCCAGAAACTTGATGGAATACCTTCCGGGAAAAAGAGTGAAGCCGGAGTCGTACTCTATCGGACGCCGCGCCAGTTCCGCTGCAGTAGCATCGCTCAGCTTGACGTCGACATTGTCGCGTACATTGCTGACCGTCATGCCGCTGGTCTCGTCTTTTACTTCGGCAACGAAATCGATCAGGGTGTGTTCGGCGCCGAACCGCTTTGCCAGCGCCAGCTCGCGACCGGGAATCTTCACGATGATGGGCACGAAATATTCGGCACGATCGAGCTGGAAATAATCAATCTCCATCGCGATCGTAAGGTCCGTGATCGGATCGTCCAGCATGAGCGCGTCTTCAAGCTGTCTCTCCTTGTCCACGGCGGTGAATTTGCTGAACACTTTGTTCGCGTAATAGCCGCGGCGATATTCCAGCTTGGCGTCGGGCGCGGAGTTGACCGTGATCTTCACTCGCCGGAAGCGTCCGTTTTGCGCCGCATTGGTTGTGTAATATCCGACGATGTAATAGTCCGAAATCGCTCGTTGCGCCTGCACAATGCCCTGGGTGAGGTCGTTGTTATCGAACAAGGCCTTGCCGCCGGTGTCGCCGCCCAACGCGTACATAGTGTCCTGCGATTGCTGGAATTTATCGGTCACCGCCTGCGCCGCCGTTCCGGAATACATGCCGGCGTTGCCCGGCGAGCCCTGGGTTGCATCGCCCAGTGGAGCTTGAGCCACAAGCCCGCGCGCATCGATTGGCCAGAAAGAGACTCCTGCACGGACGGCGGCATCGACAGTGGCGTGCAACTGTGCCTGGTTGTCAATGCCATTCAGGCGCATGCCGCTGGCAAAGTAGATCAGCGATTTCTTCTCGTTCATTCGACCCAGCATTCTTGCCGCAGTCTGTAATGCAGCAAGCTGCCGGTCAGTGTTGAAGATGTTGAACTCGCTGTCATCCTGCCCGAAGGCCGCGCCGGTATCGGCACTGCTGGCATCTTCGATGGACTCGACGGAGCCTTGCCCCTCGCCGACAATCATTGTCTGAAGAATGCTGAGCAGGCGGTCACGGTCGGCGGTAAAGTCCTGCAGCACATCGACGGAGCCACCTGAAAATCGCAGGATTGCGATCAGGTCGGCGGAGGTCATCTGGGTGCGGACAAATGTTTCGGCGGCAGCCAGCGCGCGCTGCTGATCTTCCGGCGGCATGGCCGTCATGTCGAAGTAGAGCGCCAGCAGCCGATGGCCCCTGTACTGCGTGTGTCCGGGATTCTCTGGCGCGAGCTGGGTGCGATCGAGCGTCTTGTAGATCGTGATTTGTTCCTGATCCGGCGGGGTTGCGGGGGCCGGGGTCATGGGCAACTCCTGGTGCTCGCACAATCGAACGGTTTGCGGCACGCCATCCTCGGTGACGTTGAAGTCCTTGGCGGTGAGTCCGGTGATGAAATTGCCCTTCTTGTCCTTTACCACCACGGTTTCGACGACCAGCTGGGAACTCACCGTGAGGTTGTAGGTAGTGCTCTGGCCGGGCGCCGCATTGGAGC
Source organism: uncultured Acidobacteriota bacterium (assembly GCA_963821145.1). Taxonomy (GTDB): domain Bacteria; phylum Acidobacteriota; class Terriglobia; order Terriglobales; family Acidobacteriaceae; genus JAKAAZ01. The sequence goes on along the minus strand of CAWGCV010000011.1, from coordinate 210,345 downwards.
CAATGGTCTGCGCGCATGTGCCGATGCTTGCGCACAACATTGCAATCAGCAGCGATGTTTTGAGTCGGCGCATGATTAAAACCTCAGCCGTCCGGTTATTTGAAGGCTGCGCATGTCGTTGGTCGCCGCAGGCAGTCCAAAGGTGGTGCTGTTGACGGTTGAATTCCACGAAGTGAAAGTGACATGATTCAGCAGGTTGGTCGCATCAATCCGAACATCGAGATTCAAAGTGGTGCGCAGTTGAAAGGTTCGGGCCAGCGCCGCATCCAGGCTGAACACATCGGGCCCCGTAATTGAATCGCGGCCGGCAGCGCCCCATTGTCCCGCAGCTGGCGCTTTGTAGGCAGCAACATTCAGATGATACCCGTCGGACGCCTGGTAGATTGGCGCTCCCGTCAGGTCTGGCCGGATGGTCCCGGTGATGCCCGTGCCGGGAACCGCTGCAAGAAATACGGGTGTCTCGGGCAGGCCGCTGCCGGCCGTGATGAGACTGCTGACCGTCCACTCTTTCAGCAGCTTTCCTCGCCAACCATTGAGCAGGGTATTGCCGCCGATTCCCATTCCACTGGTGTACTGAATTTGCGCCTTCAGCAGGTTGCGCTGGTCAAAGGTAGATGGACCGCGCTCGCCGCGCAGGTTGTGCCAGTTTTGTGCAATGGATGGTGCGGGTGTGGCAGTCGGCAATGACAAGCTTTCACCGGTTCCCTCAGCCGCGACGTGACCCTGCGCGCCGACCTGGGCGTCGTCATCGACGGCTTTCGCGTAGGTGTAATCGATGCTCGCCGTAAAACCGCTGCGCAACCGGCGTCGCAGTTGGATTTGCCCGGCCTCGCGTGTGGAATCGCCGTTTGAGGTGCGATAGATGAAGCCGGCCGGGCAGCTGGGGCACGGATTCGCAGCGCCGATGGGGTAAGTGTTGGGAAGGAATTGCTGCATGCCGCGCGTTCCCTTGATTCCAAGATAGGTCGCGGTCATGACCAGCGCGGCCGGTAAATCGCGTTGCGCCTGCAGCTGCCAGATCTGGGCGTAGCCGACGCGATAGTTGGGATCGATGCCGAAAGTCTGGGGCGTAACGCCGGTGCAATTGAGAAATCCGTGGGCCAACGTCAGCGCACAGTCGCTGCTGTTTGCCACGCTGACGCTTGTCGAGAGCGGCGCTTGCTGGCCCATCATTTCTGCTGCCGAAAGGTAGACGGATGTGTCGTCATAAATTCCATAGCCTCCCCGGATCACCAGTGTTGACGCGGGGAACGGACGCCACGCGATGCCGATCCGCGGCTCGAATCCACGCCAGTCTCCCCGGACGAGAGAGTTTGGATACGTCATCCCGGTCAACGGGCCAACCGGGTCGGTCGCCAGCACGGGAGCGACGGCAGTAAAACCCGGGACGACATCGAGGTTCACGAGTCTGCCAAACAGCTCCGAGAGCGGCACGCCATAGTCCCATCGCATGCCGGCGTTGATGGTCAGCTCCGGCTGCGCTCGCCATTCGTCGGTGATGTACATGTCATAGACAGACTGCCGGAAATATTTGTCTGCATTGCCATACGCAAGCGCGCTGGTGTCGGGAATGCCCAGCAGAAAATCCGCGAGATCGGAGCCGTTGGTTGAAGAGGCGGCACCCCCCTGAGTTGCCGCACCGGTGAACGTAAATGTCCCGCGAGGGTTCTGCTGGGTGTATTCGTTGAACTCCTGACGGCGAAAATCTCCGCCAAAGGTGACGGTATGGCGTCCATGTGTAGTTGAAATTTTCACTGACAAAGCGTCGGTGCGATTGCGATTGAACTCGCTTTCTGCGTCGCTCAAGGTAGCGATTCCGCTGGAAAATACCAGTGCCGGTGGTCCCCAATTTGCCGGCTCCTGATTGTTGCCGAAAATGCCGGCATTGCCCGAGATGTTCTCACGATTTTCGAACTGTGGCTGTACCTGGGTTCGGAACCGGGTAAAGTGGTACCCCAGCACGGCGAGCAGCTGGTGCAGGTACACATGGGACCAGTTCACATTGGCGTCGATCCCCAGGGTGTCGGTGGTGTCGCGAAAGTGGAACAGGTTCGATGCATCTGCCCGCGAGCTGAGAAATCCAAACCCGCCATAGAGATCGTCACGATGCCCGATGGTCTTTTCCATCTTCAACTGCAGCGCATCCAGATGGGTATCATTCAACACCTGAGTCTGGTAGTTGTAGCGCGAATTGCCGGCGAGGTCGGGCAGCGGATAAAGATTCAACAATGCCTGCGCCTGCGGGCTGACGGGAATGGGGCCGGTAAAGGGCAGCCCGGTCGCAGGATCGTAGACAGTCACCGGCTGGCCCTGCGGATTCAACAGAGCCCGACAGATCGCCGCTTCTCTCCGCTGGCGTCGGCACCAGTCCGGATTCGATCGCCGCATCGCCCTCGCGCGTGCGCTGATAGGCGACAAAGAAATCCGGTCCGTGCCACATCAGGTGGGGAATGTTCAACGGGCCGCCTAAAGTGAACACGGTCGTCACCCGGCTGTAGGAATCTTTCGGCACCTGCAGGCCGGTCAGCGAATACGGTCGCGCATCGAAGACGGAGTTGCCCACGATGGTACCGATGCCGCCGGTGTACAGGCCCCTGGTGCCAGGACGCCGATTGCCGAAGGCCGGCGAAATGGTGTACTTGGAAGTGGCTGCGTTGTTCTCGCTGCCGTTGATCAATAAAGCATTCGAAGCGCTCTCTGCCGTCTGATCGGAATGCGGTTGTACCTGCGGAGCATTTGCGTTTTCGTGCTTCGGTTTCTCCTGGGGAGTGATTGCGGATGGCGCCTGTTGCGGCTGGGTCACTGGTGTCTTCGCCAGCATCTGCGCAAGCCCGAGCAGTTTCAGCTCCCAGGCCCCCTGGGGCATCCTGGGTGCGACGGTCACCTGACTTTTCAGCGTCGAAAAGCCGCGCATCTCGATCTGGATCTTCCAAGGGCCGTCTGGAAGATCGGCGAATTCATAAAGCCCCTGCAAGTCGGTCACGGTCTCGAACCGCTTGGCTCCCTGTGTGACGGTCACGGTTGCGCCGGGAACCGGCAGGCCACTAAAGAAAACCTGACCGTGGTACTCCGAGGCCCACGCCAGCAGGCCGGCATGCAAGATTGCCACACCGCATAAAACCCGCAAAAGAGGTCCGCGCCACCGACGCCACCGCAGCATCGGCTAATTCGCGGAAGGCTTTTCGACATGATCGATTACGATCACGTCATCCGGGGCCTTGGTGGCTTCCATCTTCAGCCCGAGCTGCTCCTGAATCGCGGTGTAAAGGCCGGGTGGCGCGTTGGGGTCGCTGGTCGTCGCCGGCATCTTGACGCCAGTCCCTCTGAATTGCGCGAATTGGGATTCGTCCGGCGTCCATTTCAACGTGAAATCGTATCTGTCGGTAAGTCCGGTTTGATCGACGACCGGCCTGTCCATTACGCCCGACTGCATCCAGGTCGCAAATCCGGCCATGGTCATATTGCGTACGACCAGATCGCCGAGTCCCCGGAAGTAGAAGGCGTCCCCATCGTTGGGACCCGCCGTGCTCTTTTTCATCTTCGGGCCATCGTGCGCAACGGTGATGGTGTAGACGGAAAGCACCTTCTGCTCGTGGTGAAATTTCAGTTGGAAGCGGTCCGCGAGCAGCTTTTGCACCATGATTCCTGCCTGCTTCTCATTGGGACGACCGGGCACATCAGGGACTCCGGCGATGTCGTAGAGATCGGAATCGAACCAGGCCGGTGCACCCACGATCTGCTTGGCATGCAGTCCATAGGCAAAGGCGATGAGGTCGTTCAAGTTGGTATTCATCGTCATAAATTGGCGACCTCTAAACCCGAAGCCCTTGCCTTGCTGACCCGGCTTACTGGGCTTAATTGTCGCCACTTCGAAGCTGGGGTCGGCATTGGCTGCCATTGGTGGAATTTTGGGCAGCGGCGCGGGAATGGCCCACGCCGTCTCCGGGGTCGTCCGCTCCAGCACGAACGGCTGGGGATTTGGGCCTTGTTTCCATGCGCCCGCAATCGATTTGCCATCCGCCGACATCTTGCCTTCGTAGCTGCCTTCAAGGAAATCAATGGCAAACTTAAAGACACCGCCATCGAAGCTGGCCGACGAGGCGGGAATGGGCTGCCCTCCGTGGTCAAGCGGGTACATCACGACCTTCAGATCGCCAGGCTTCGCTTCCGTGATCTTCAACACGGTTCGCCAATCGTGATCTGGAGCGTGTATCGACCCCTGCCAGTCGCCGACGATGCCCTGGCCAGCTGTGGCAGCAGGGGGTAGGGTTGCGGCGGCGGATTGCGGCGGTTCGGCGGCAGGGGGTGGAGTTGCGGCGGATTGTGCGCTTGCCGGGTTGGGGTTCATCGACCCAATGACGGCGAGAAATAATCCCAGGACGAAACACGTGAGGCCAGGTAACGCCTTGTTGCGGAATTTCTGCGTGCTCGAACCACTTTGAGTCATCATGCAGACAATCCTTTTCTGGGGCAGGCATCGAACTTTTGAGGTGCGGATCAGCGTTGATTTGGCAAACCCGAAAACAATACACCTATGAGACAGACAGAGATACTTCGGTCTGAGATAAAGCTTTGCTGCTTCTGAGTTTTTGTTGGACGTGCAATACGTTGCGATCGTCGACACAAGCTAGTTTGGCGAAGGCTTTTCGACGTGATCGATCACCATGACTTTGACCGGCGTCTTCATGACTTCCAGTTTCAGCCCAATCTGCTCCTGAATCGCAGTGAACAGTGGAGGCGGCGCATCCGCGGCATTGCTGGGCGGCGGCACCTTCATCCCCAGACCTCCAAACTGCGACTCATCGGGCGTCCACTTGAGCACGAAGTTCCACCTGCCCTGAATGCCGGTCTTGTCGACAACAGGACGATCCAGCACGGCTGACTGCATCAAATGCGTGAAGTCATCCATGGTGGCGTTTCGCACATAGAGCTGACCGAGTTGGTGGAAGAAAAGGCCGGGCAGCCCGTTGGGATCGCCATCGCTCTTGGTGAGCTTGGGCCCGTTTTTCGCCACCGTCAGTACGTAGGCGGACATCTCTTTATCCTGCTGGTGGAATTTCAGCTGAAACCTGTCGGCCAGCAGCTTCTGTATCATGCCCTTCCACTGTTTATCGCTCGGCGCGCCGGGGGTGTCGGGCTTGCCGGTAATGTCGTATTTGTCCGATGTCATCCAGTCGGGGCCACCCACGACCTGGTTTGCCTGAAGGTCGTATGCAAACTCGATGATGCTCTGCAGAGTTGTATTAATGGTGCTGAACTGGCCACCGCGCACCAGGAATGCCCGACCCTGTTCATCCGGTTTACTGGGCTTGATGGTTGCGACCTCGAAGCTGGGATCGGCGCTGGCGGCCATCGCTGGAATTTTTGGAGGAGGCGCCGGAATGGCCCACGCCGTCTCCGGTGTCGCGCGCTCCAGAACCAGCGGTGTCGAGCCTCCGCCTTGCTTCCAGGTGCCGGCAATCGACTTGCCATCGGCGGACATCTTGCCTTCGTAGCTGCCGTCGATAAACTCGATGGCATATTTGAAGACTCCGTCCGCGAAGCTGGCTGACGAGGCCGGAATGGGCTGCCCGCCCTGATCGATGCTGTAATCCATGACCTTCAGGGCGCCAGGATTCGGCTGGGTGATCTTCACCACAATCCGGAGCTCGCCCTGGGGAGCGCGTAGCGTGCCTTGCCAGTCACCGACAATCCCTTGCGCAGGCGTGGCAGTTGCGGCGGCAGGCGGCGGAGTTGCGGCGGTGGATTGCGCCCTGACCTGGTTGAGGTTCATCGATCCAAAGATGAGGAGACATAATCCGAAGGAGAACCAGGTGAGGAAGGCTTGCGCGCTCGAATCTCGTTGAGTCATCATGCAGACGATCCTTATCTGAGCCAGGCATCGTAATTTTGATGTATGCGGATCAGCGTTGATTTGATGAACCTGAGAAGAATACACCTATCAGACGTTTGTGATTCGGAGTTAGCTCACCGGCTTTCGAGTTTATTTTGCGAGTCCAATGGATCTGAGCGCGCTAATTTGGCGAAGGTCTGTCGATGTGATCGACGACAAGGACATTCAACGGAGCCTTGGTAGGGGTCAGTTTCAGCCCAAGCTGTTCCTTCAGCGCTTCCAGAAAGGATGGGCCCTGCGAGTCTGGCTGGGAATTCGGTCCCGGTGGGCGAACGGCGTTCGACTCCAGCGTCAGGGCAAATGTGAGTGGTAGGGCCCCAGCCAATGCAGCGATGCTCAGTCGCAGCTTTCTGGGGAGATCCAGTTTCCGCGCAACATGGTCCGCCATCGTGCAGACAATCTTACTCCGGAGCCGGAAAGCCTTACCTGGGCATGTACCGACTTTGCTTCAATAGATCAGCTTGAGGGAAAACTGAATCTGTCGCGAGGTGCCGGCGGTTTTGCTGATGACGCCGAAGCCGGAACCCCTGATCGTATTCGCGGGCAGCCCCATGTTGACGATGTTGAAGAGGTTGAAAAATTCTGCTCGAAACTGAAGGTCCGCTTTTTCGAGACCACTCTGCCGGTGGCCGATGGGCGTTGTCTTGATCAGCGCGTAGTCAAAGTCGTAATAGGCAGGTCCGCGAAAGGTGTTGCGGCCCAAGGTTCCATAGCGTCCAGAGTTAGGTCCTGTACCGCCGGGGATTCCGATGGGGATGGAGAAGTAGCTGGCGTTGTTGGTGCCGAGGCCAAAGTAATCTTCGCGGCGGCGCGTGGAGCTGTGAGCTGTAGAAAGATTTGGCTTGCCGATTTGATCCGGGCGGTCGGCGCCGACGGTTCCGTAGCCTGTTTGCTGGATCCCGGAATACACCGTGAAGGGCGATCCGCTGGTGATGGTCGAGATGCTCAGAAACTCCCAGCCTTTTGTCAGCACATGGGCGCTCGAAGGGAGAAATTGCAAACTTCCGAGATGCAGATTCTGGACTGCGCTCACGGTGAAGGCGTGGGTCACGTCGAAGTTCGACGGACCTTTCTCCGCGTGCGTGTTGTATGGATTTTGCGGACTGAAGAGGACGACGTCGCCGGCCGAGCCCGTGCCGCCCAGAATTCCGCTGACATCGTCGAGCGACTTACCCCAGGTATAGCCAGCCTGCAATCCCGGACCACCGTGTCCAACCTGGCCGGCCAGCGACGTCTGCAGTGCGTTATAGGAAGAGTGCGCTGTATCGGTGATCACAGACTCGAAGCCGAAGCCGCCGGTGATAGCGCCGCTGCTGTCGAAATTCGTATAGGGCGCGAAGCCAGCCTCGGCTCCAGGATAAGCATTCGGATACGATACGCGCGGCAGGCGGAATGACTCGGTGCCCACGTAGGCCGCATCCGCTGTGAGACCACCGAAGGCACGCTCCGCTCCAAGGGTCCAGGTTTGCAGATACCCGTCGCCGAATCGCCGGTCCATCGCGTTCAGGCTAAGCAAAGAAAGCTGATGCCCTGGCGCCAGCGCAGCCAGATCCTGCTGATAGCGGTTCACATCCATCACCGTGTTGGCTGGCACATTCTTTGTGCCGTTTGCGAAGACGTTCTGACCCTCTGGCGTATACGTTGGTGGAAGTTCATCCGGAGTGATCTGAAATCCGTAGGCAATTTCGCCGGTCTTCGCCGCATTCACTCGCGGATAGACGCTGAAGGGAGTCGAGCCAGTGAGGAAATTATCCTGCCAGATATTCGGCGGAATTACGGTGATTGCGCCACCTGCATGCACACGCACCTGCCCCGGCGCGTTCCAGTCGATTTGAACGCGCGGTCCCCATCCGTTCCATCCACTTTGATACCCCGGTTGCGGATTGATCACATACTCCTGTGGCACGCCTGCCGGAGGATAGGGATTTAGAAAACCTGCTGTCCGGTGCGCCCGCTCCGTGATCGGCGTGTACACCTCGTAGCGAAGTCCATAGTCGAGAGCCCAGTGCTGGTTGATTTTCCACGCGTCCTGCACATACGCGTTCACGTCATTACGATTGATTGCTGCCGGCCCGATGTGAGCCCCACTTGAAAAATAGGGCGGCGCGACGGCAATGGTGTAGCCATACGGATAACCGACCAGAAGGCTGCTCAGAGTATCCGGCAGCGGATCTCCCGGCTGCACATCATGCTGGCCACTGGCAGAGGGTATAAAAATTGGCGAATACACAGTGCCTCCGCCAAAGTCATACTCCCCGTTCGGGCTGGTACCGAAGTAGGTCGTGTCGCGGTTGAGCCGTGCCTCCACGCCCCACTTGATTGCGTGCTGCGACGAGGTCCACACGAAGTTCAGTTGTCCCTGGAATAAGTTCCCAAAGGATGACATTACCGTGCCTGCCGCGCCATTGAAGGGCTCGAACAGGCCATCGGTGAATTTGAGCGCCGGCTGGGTATGGTTCGGCGTGGGAAATGACGGTGTTGTCCGCGTGATGCTGAAGGACGCCGACCACAAATACTGAGGCGAAACGGTGCGCGTATATGTGAAGGCCACATTGCGCTGGCGGTCCATATATTCGACGCCAAAACTGGGATCGAGCAATGTTTGATCCGGATTGGTTGTCGGTCCGGTCAGATTGTCGTAGGTAAAGCGGGCGAGAAACTGGCCTTTCTCTCCCAGCTTTTGGTCGAGGCGAATCGAGAACTGATCGGCATCAGTGTCTACGTTGGACGGAGCCGCGTAGGTGCGATCTCCATAGGCACCCGTCGGATTGTTTGGCAGAGGATAGCGCGCGAGCACTGCCGCGATCTGCGGATCGACCGGCACCTGCAACGTATCCGTGCTGCCGTCGGGGTACGTGATCGTGTCCTGCCCCGCACGCTCGGCAGCCGTCGGCACGGCGAGCACCTGGGTTGTCCCCAGCACCTGCCGGAAACCCTGATACTCGCCAAAGTAGAAGGTTCGACCGCGACCGTCGTAGAGATGCGGCAGCAGCACCGGTCCACCATTCGTGAATCCAAACTCATTTCGGCGAAAGGGTGGAATTCTGCCCGGGTCCGCAATGGATGGATGGTCGAAATAGTTTCGCGCATCGAGCGCAGAGTTGCGCAGGAATTCAAAAAACGAGCCGTGAAAGCCGCTGCTGCCGGAACGCGTGACGATGTTGGTGAAGCCGGCTGCGCCGCGTCCAATCTCCGCCGGCATCCATCCGGAACTTGATTGCAGTTCTTGAATCGCGTCCACGTTGAAATTTGTAAACGTGCTGCCGCCCATCTCGGGATCACTGATGTCCGCCCCATCCATCGCGAATACGGCCTCCACCCCCCGCTGCCCGTTGATGGCGAATTGCTGCGTGAAGTTGGTCGCGCCGTTGACATCGGTCATGGTTCCGGCGGACAGCAGTAACAGGGTGCTGAAGTCGCGGCCATTGAGAGGTAGCTGGCTGACCGACTGGCTCGATAGCTTTTCGCCGCCGGTCGCGCCTGTGGTTGCGCTTGGGTTTGTGTTCGGAGCCATCGGTGGAGGAACCTCTGACTCAGCGGTGATAGTCAGGATGTTTTGGTCAGAGACTGTGAGCACGAAAGAGGATCCGCCAAGATTCAATGCGGACGGCGCAGTCGGCGGTCGGCCCGGAAGTTGCACCGTGACGATATAGGGTCCTGGTGGAACGGAGGCAATCGTGAACTGTCCATCGGCTGCGGTGAATCCGGTGAAACGATCCTGGTGCGCCATGGCGACGACGGTCACCGTTGCATGAGCGACGGGTGCGCCGGTAGTGGTGCGCACCACTCCAGCCAAAGAAATCACCTGCGCGCCCAACGACGACGCGAACAGAACGAGCGCCAGCAAACGGAGGGGAATATAGCTCACCGGCCGTTTCAATTGCGGGCCAACGGCAGCGAAATTGGAGGGGGAACTTGACCAGTCTGGTTCATTCTCGGAATGCGGCGACAACGGCATGCTCAACTTAGCCGGCCATTCTCTGTTCTGATTCGCGTACGCCAACGGTTCGAGTTCTCAGCGGAGCGCCCTTCGTGAAACGATTTGGCTCCGCACGCTGACACGGAAGCCGCAGTCAAAGCAAAATTATTGCACATACGATGGGAACGGCAGCCTGCACTCCATGAGCGCTGCAGACTGGTACTGGCATAAGCAGACGGGCATCGCACATACCGTCGGCGGAAAATAAAGGAAAAAAGAAGAAGCGATGAAAGTTGCATAAGTCTCTTTGAACTGTGTGAGAAAGATATTCCTCGGTTGTCGAAGATCTGGAAGTATTGGGTTAAGAAATCTTTTTTTGTGGATCGGGCATTGCGCCAAGGTGTACACGTCCTCCGATCCTGAGCCAGGGCACATCGAATTGCGTGCATCCGTCCTGATGGGTTGGCGTGAGCATCTCGGCCCCACGCTCAGGAGTTTCATATCGAACCACGGAGTAAATGCCTTGAATGCGCACCTGAACGGGCATAGGGTCGGCCGAATAATTCAACAGTTCCACCGTGACGGTCGAGGTGCGGGGGAGCGTATACGAGATCGCGATGGTGGTGGAAGCATTCCAAAGAGAGATAGGCAATTTCTCATTGCCCAGGAGCCGGCGAACATCCTTGGAAAACGCTCCGGGGTCGGCAACGCCGGTGGCGAGTTCAATGATTTCGCCCTTACCCATTGGATAGATCACCGAATCGCCGCTGACCCGGCGGGGTCCAGTGGATTGCCCAGTGAACGGGTTACGCACACTCACCAGAATCGCTAGTCCGCCATCATTGACAAAGGCTGCCACCTGTTGGCGGGCGGCGTCATCGATCTCAGCGAATACGACAATGAGGTCCAAACCCTGGAGACGGTGCGCTGTCACCTGGGTTGAGAGAAGCACGCGGAAGGGAATGTTGTGCCGCGCCATCAAGTTCATGGTTTCGTAGGAGGCATCGTAGTTGTCTGTTAGTACTCCCACGTTGGCTTGAAAAGCGACGGGCCGCTCGTCCTGCCTGAGGTAAAACTCAATGTACTTCGCTATTCGTCCCCAGATGGCCCACGCCTGGTCGCTCCCACTGGCCAGAGCTTTCTCCAGGGTCGGATGCAAATTCAGGATCAGATCGGAATGGAGCGCGCCAGCTTCGGCGACGGCGAGTAAATAACTCTCCGGGCTTGGGCCTAACTGTTGCTGCAATGCATCGGAGTGCTCCCACTGGAAATCGATCAAGGGAGTCTGGGTGGGATACACCGCGCGGTTGAACCTTATAAGTGCCAGATTCGAATCGATCCAGGGCTGCTCCGTTGGGCTTGATACCTGCAGAATGCCGCGCTCGGTGATCACCGTGCTTCCCATCATTTTGGGCTGCTTGGCGTTCGAATCGGGAGCGAGAACGGTGAGGTCTGGGTATGCCAAGCGAAGATCTCTGACGGCTTTCTCCGTCTTCGCTGGATCGGCATCACCCGCTTCCAGAATGATTCCTGATATCCCTGCGGCGTGGTTACTGTTCGCAGTTGGCTGCGCGGGCGTCACTGAGGCGAACACGCGATAACCCTGCTTGCGAGCGCTTTCCAGCAACTCTGGGGAAACATCCCATGGAATTGCAAGGCCATACGTGGATAAAGTTTTTGCAGGCAGCGCCGGCTCAGTCCAGCGAATCCACACTCGGCCCCAGGCGGTTTGGGGAATGACCGGTGACTCCGGCCGAACTAAATCGTCCTGACCGATTGCGGCGACAGGGCCGAGCAACAATCCCGCTGTTCCCCAACTCGCGCCTTTAACGAATCGACGTCGATCCATGCGTTCACTCCAAGCTAGTGCAAATTCCGCGCGTTCATTTTTTCCGGGTTCATCCGGGTTCCGCTTGTCATCAAAATTTCCGGGCCACTGGTCACAGTTTGCGGCAGACCATCCGGTCCGATCCAGACAGCAGCGACGTTCGGCAATCTCTTCACCAGGTCCTTTCCGTTGGCGGCACCCATAAGCAACAGAGCGGTGGAAAGAGCATCGGAAGCGGTTGCGGATTCTGCCACGACGCTCACGGCGGTGTCCGATTTCAATAGCTCGCCGGCGACGGCGTCGATAATGTGTCCAAACGCGGGCAATCCAAGCGAGCTGGGCGGCGTCTGCTGCGATGTTGAAACGCTGTTCTCATTCAATCGAACGTAAGGATCGATGTTGGTCGAGGGATCGCACAGATGCACCAGCCAGCCGGATTGGCGAGGAGGAGTGCCGATCGCGAAGTAGGTACTTCCTCCCGAATTTATCAGGGCACATTCGACGCCACAGGAGCGTAACGTGGCGGCGGCCCGATCTATGGCGTAGCCTTTGCCAATCGCTCCCAGATCGACCGCCATTCGCGGAGAGTGAAATCGAATCCGATCGGGAGGAATCAATTCAACCTGGCGATAACCGACATCGCGTTGAAGTCTTTTTTCTTCGGTCGGGCTGGGAATCTGCTCGCCGCGAGCGACGGCTTTCCAACGCTCAGCCAGCGGTCCGGCGGTGACGTCGAATGCACCTTCGGAGAGCTCGGAATAGTGCAGCGATTCCTGAATCACCTGGAACAAGTCTGGCGTAACAGTTTGCGCCTGGAGAAAGGCTGTGCGATTCAACCGGCTCAATTCACTGGCAGGTTTGTAGATGCTCATGACCATTTCCAGGCGATCAATCTCGCGAAATGCTTGATCCATCGCCTGCGTTGCTTCTACGGGATTGGCACAGTAAGCGACGATTTCAAAAACCGCGCCCATGGCATAGTGTTTTCTGAAAAGCGGGGGGAGGCCTTGATCGAATGACAGCTCTGGCGAAAGAACGCATGCAGTCTTTCGCGGGCCTTGAGGCTGCCTTTCCGGGGCGGGGCTATTCCAACGCATAGACCATACCATCCTGGCTTGTCACGTACATGCGACCACCCGCCATTGCCGGAGCCGATTGGAGACCGCTATCCAATCCTGCTTCCCACAGCGATCGCCCTGAATCGGGGTCGAGACACTGAACGGAGCCGCCCGCGTTCAATGCAACCACTGGCTCGCAGATCACAGCGGGCGAAGTGATCGCACTCCCGATGAAGGTCTTCCATTTCAATTTGCCGTCCCGAATATCTAACGCATAAACATTTCGGTCTTTGCTGCCAAAGAAGACGACCTGTTTGGACGCGGCCGGCGACGAAGATATTCCGAGCTTTGTCTCAAATTTCCAACGCATCGCTCCAGTGCCGGCATCGAGCGCGTAGAAGAAGTAGTCCTCTGAACCCACGAGAACGATGTCGCCTACCACAGCCGGTGTGGAATCGATGCCATTGCCAGTTGGTGTGCTCCAGTGAAGTTTTCCGGACGCGAGATGCAGCGCATAAACTTTCCCGTCACCGCAACCGAAATAAATATGTTTGTCGGCAGCATAGGCAGACGCATAGATCGGTCCTCCGAGGGGCTGCGTCCAACGAGGCTTTCCGGTGTTTTGCTCGACTGCGTAGGCACGACCGTCGGCGCTACCGAAAAAGACGGTTTCATCGCGGATAACGGGGGAACTCCACACTTCGCCCTCCGTGGCGGTTTCCCAAATCGTTTTGCCCGTGTCGCGGGCCAAGCTATGCACTTTGCCGCCGTCGCAGCCAAAGAGCAGAGTGTTTTCGGAAATCGAGGGAGTGGAGTGTATCCAGTTGGGAAATTGCCGGGTCCACCTGGGGCGTCCGCTGTCAGCATCCAGGGCATAGACCGTGCCATGAACTTCCGTGACGTACAAGACGTTGTCACGCAGGATTGGCGCCGAAACGATTGCCCTGCCGGCGCGAAATTGCCAACGCATGCCTTTGGGTGCTCGCCACGACTGCGCACGCGATCCTCCGGAGCGAGAGTTGTCACTGAGTAATGTAACCCAGTCGCGGTCTGTACTTGCGGATTTGCCCGTCACAGTGTTCATGTCAGTCGGAGTTGATGATGATCGATCAGCTTCAGATCGGAGACGCCCAATCCCAGTTTGCCGGCTGCGGCAATGTGTCCCGGCTGACGGAGGTATAAATTTTTATTGGCATTTCGGTAGAACTCGCCGCTGTCCTCCGTCAAAGTACTCGGATCGTTATCCCAGACTGAAATCGCCCCTTCCTCGCGTCTCTTTTTTTCGATGGCCTGCAATTCGACAGTATCCACCGCCACGGGATCGGTACCGATGAAAAGGGTCTTCGCTTCGTAGACGAATTTCCAATTCGAGGTGAGGGGGCCCCCGTGCCAAACCTGGCGCATTCCATCCAGAATGTTCAGGACCGCTTTGGAACGCAGTGGCTCGGTGGAGCAAAGATAACCGATGAAGGGATCGGTATATGTATACGGTTGCTGGTGGGTGCGGGCCACATTGTTGAAGCATCCGTAGCCAAGGTTTTTCAGGCAGCCGGTCACCCCGGAGGCCGAGTGATCCTTCATCGTCGGAATATTGATGATCTTGGTGACATCCTGGGTGACGACTTTTGCCAGGTAGGATCGCGTCTCTGACTCTCCGAAGAAATTGGCATCGCAATACACGTCAAAGTCGTAGCGCGACGCGTCGAAGGCCCCGTATTCGATGCCCACCACGCGAGTCCCTACAGGCACCAGAGTGTGGTATGAACCTATTTCGATCTCGTCGGCATAGCGGTCAAACACGACGATGTTCTGTGCAGGAACGCCGGTCGAGCGCAATGCTGCGATGATTTCGCGCACGATCTCGGGAGAGGAATAGCAAACCGGAGCTCCAGAGGAGTTGATCTTAATTCCCACGACGTCGTGAGGTTGAATGAATTTTTGCCACGCCGCCGCCGGGGAATTATCGCCCGTGAGCTCCATCATGCCCTGATTCAACATGCGGCCGACGATTGGCTGGGAAACGCGATTGCTCGCAATCGCATCCTGGTGGAAGACTTCTACCACTCGACCGGGAAACAAACCCGGGATTCCCAGTGGCGAAGGCTTACTGTGACTGGCTCCGTGAACCTCAATCGGGGGCGGAGCCGATCGGCCCTGCACCGCCTGACTTGCCTGGGCTCGGCTGGCACTGGAGTTGAGCAATAGCGCTGCGGCCCATCCCGTGGTCTTGATGAAATCCCTTCGATCCATCAGCAAGCTCCCAATGTGGCACTCCGATAGAGCGGTGCGATCGTCTCGTGAATCAATAAAAAGCAACTGCGCATCAAATCAGGTGCAGGCTATTTTTCCTGGCTTTGCGCCGAACCCTATTGAGCTTCGCCAAGATGACGCGCCACGATCATACCCTTTATCTGGCTGCAACTTCCGTAACCGCCGTCACAACATCTGGACGAACGACAGTCGGCAAAGCCGGCAATTATGCGGTCAGGCACTTGCGCAATGCCCGCAGTTTTCAATTTCCATCAGATGTACCGAATGTACCGGAAATAGAGGAAAAAGACGAAGCGATGAAGCTCGTCTAAGTCTCTTTGATTGTGTGAGAAAGAATGGTCGGGGAGAGAGGATTTGAACCTCCGACCCCCTGGTCCCGAACCAGGTGCTCTACCAGGCTGAGCCACTCCCCGAAGTGCGTTGATTACTAAGCGGAAGGGCGCGAGCGGGAACAATCCTGGCCGCTGACGCTTTCAAAAGTGTAACAGAATCGGAGCTTGCGGACGGCATGATGAAGCCATCCTCGCTGCGAGATTTGGAAGGCTCGCCGAGCACGTCGGCCATGTAACAATAAAAGTGTCCCTCTACCAGGAAAACAATGAAATCTGCGACCTCTTCCGCGATTCCTAACCCGGCCCAGATCACGCCGGAGCTGCTGGCCCAGCATGGCATTACGGCTGACGAATATCAGCGAATTCTGAAGGCTCTGGGACGAACTCCGAGTTTCACGGAGCTGGGCATTTATAGCGTGATGTGGAGCGAACACTGCTCCTATAAGTCCTCGCGCGTGCACTTGAAGCGCTTGCCGACAGAGAGCCGGCGCGTGGTGCAGGGGCCGGGAGAAAATGCCGGGATCATCGACGTGGGGGACGGCTGGGCTTGCGCTTTTAAGATTGAATCGCATAATCATCCCTCCTATATAGAGCCGTACCAGGGCGCGGCGACTGGTGTAGGCGGAATTTTGCGCGATATTTTTACCATGGGCGCGCGGCCGCTGGCGGTGATGGATTCGCTGCGGTTTGGGCCGATTGTTGCGGAGAATTCGACGAAACCGGATGGGAAAAATTCGACGCCGACGTCTCTGCTGAATAAAAATCACCAGATCCTGGAAGGGGTGGTCAGCGGCGTCGCAGGCTACGGCAATTGCTTTGGCGTGCCGAACCTGGGCGGTGAAACTCGATTCGAACCGTGCTATTCCGGCAACCCGCTGGTGAATGCATTTGCGCTGGGAATGGTGCGCAAGGACGAAATTTTCTACGGCAAAGCTACGGGCGTCGGCAATCCGGTCTTGTATGTGGGTGCGAAGACGGGACGCGATGGAATCCACGGCGCAACCATGGCCAGCGAGGAATTCCACGAGGGTTCCGAGCAGAAGCGCCCCAATGTGCAGATGGGCGATCCGTTCATGGAAAAGCTTCTATTAGAGGCTTGTTTGGAAGCGATGCAAACCGGCGCCATCGTTGGGATTCAGGATATGGGTGCGGCAGGATTGACGTCGTCTTCCTGTGAGATGGGTGGCCGCGGCGGAGTTGGAATTGAGATGGAACTCGATCGAGTTCCGCAACGCGAGACTGGGATGACGGCATACGAAATGATGCTGTCGGAGTCGCAGGAGCGCATGCTGCTGGTGGCCGATAAGGGTCGCGAAGAGGAAGTTACGCGGGTCTTTGCAAAGTGGGGACTGGACGCGGTGGCGGTGGGGACGGTGATCGCTGAATCGCGGCTGCGCATTTTGCACCATGGCGAACTGGTCGCGGATATTCCTAACGCATCGTTGACGGATGAAGCGCCGCGCTATCATCGGCCGATTGGAACATGGAAAGCTCCAGTGCCAAGGGAGCCTTCGGCGGAAATTCTGGAGCAGTTGCAGGCAAAGCGTGACTTGACCGCTGACCTGAAGAAGCTGCTGGCGTCCTCGAATATTTGCGATAAGCGGTGGGTGTTTGAACAGTACGACACCATGGTGCAGACAAATACCGCACAGGGTCCGGGCGGAGAAGCCGGAGTGATGCGGCTGAAAGGCACGCAGCGTGGGCTGGCGATGGCGCTCGATGGCAACAGCCGGTGGTGCTATCTCGATCCGAAACTGGGAGCGGCGCATGCGGTGGCGGAAGCGGCGCGCAAAGTTGCCTGTACCGGGGCGACGCCGATTGCGGCGACGAACTGCTTGAACTTCGGCAACCCGGAAAAGCCGGAAATCATGGCGCAGCTTTCGAGCGCGATTGATGGCATTGCGGAAGCCTGCACCGCACTAGGCACGCCGATTACCGGCGGCAATGTTTCGCTGTACAACGAGACCAAGGGAGAAGCGATTTATCCTTCGCCAGTGCTCGGGATTGTCGGGATTCTGGAAGATGTTTCGAAAGCGGTTCCGGCGGATTTTCAGCGCGTTGGCGACGCGGTCTTACTGCTGCGACCGAAATCGCCATCGGAAGGCCGCGCCACCGTGGAATTTGGCTCCTCTGAATATGCGAAGCTTTCTCTGAATGCATTGTGGGGTACTCCGCCGGCGCTTTCGCTCGAGGCGGAAGCAGCATTGCACAAATGCCTGGCAAAACTGGTGGATGAAAAGTTGTTGCATTCTGCGCGCGATATTTCTGATGGCGGACTCGCCGTTGCGTTGGCGGAAGGATGCTTCGCAAAACAAGTCGGGGTGCGCGTGGAAGTTCCGGGTGGATTGACAGCAGATCCGGTGGCATGCGCGCTGTTCGCAGAACATTCCAGCGAAGTGCTGATTTCCTGCGCGGTTGAATCCATTGAAAAAATCAAGAAGATTGTCGACGATTTTGGCTTCGTCACCATCGTGAACCTGGGTTCGACGGTCGCCGATCAGGTGGAGATTCGCGTGGACAGTGAACCGATCATTTCCGAATCGATTGCGAAGCTATTTGAGCCGTGGCGTCGTGGATTGCCCGATGCGCTGGAGTCTACATTTCATCGCGAAAGTTCCGCGATGAATCAGGCATAATGAACGCATACAACCCATCGATGGAACCAATGCCCATACCCGAGCATGACCCCACTCCATTCGACAAACTCCGCGAAGAGTGCGGTGTCGTGGCCATTCACAACCACCCGGACGCGGCTCGGCAGGCCTACCTGGCGCTCTATTCTCTGCAGCATCGCGGGCAGGAATCCGCAGGCATTGCCACGGCCGACCACGAAAATCTGTGGAACATCAAGGGCATGGGTCTGGTCGCAGAAATCTTTACCGACGATGTTCTGGCCAAGCTGCCGGGTTCGTTAGCGATCGGTCACACGCGCTATTCGACGACGGGAGATTCGGCGCTGCTAAATGCGCAGCCGATTCGGGTCGACTCCACCAAAGGGCTGATTGCGATTGCCCACAACGGGAACCTGGTTCATCTTGGCAACTTGCGCACGCAGCTGGAACGCGAAGGCGCGATTTTTCAGACCACCAGCGACTCGGAAATCATTGTGCAGCTGATCGCGCACTCGAAAGAGCCGACGCTGATCGACGCCATTGCCGACTCCTTGCGCCAGGTGGAGGGAGCTTTCTCCATCGTGATGATGACGCGGGACCGCATCTTTGCCGCTCGCGATCCACGCGGCTTTCGGCCGCTTTCCATGGGGCGCATCGCGAATGCCGACGGCACTGAGACGATAGTGTTCGCGTCGGAAACCTGTGCATTCGACCTGCTGCGCGCGACCTACGATCGCGAAGTGAAGCCGGGCGAACTGGTGATGGTTTCGCGCGAAGGCGTGACCTGTCGTCAATTTTCCAGCGGACTACCGCAGGCAAGCTGCGTGTTTGAGCATGTGTATTTTTCGCGTCCTGACAGCAGAGTGTTCGGACGATGGGTGCAGGAAAGCCGCGAAGAGATGGGACGTCAACTGGCGCGAGAGTCCGGTGTCGACGCTGACCTGGTGGTTCCTGTGCCGGACTCCGGTGTGACGGCGGCGATTGGTTACGCGGCGGAGAGCGGCATTCCATTTCGCTTCGGGCTGATTCGCAACCATTATGTTGGGCGCACATTTATTGAGCCGGAGCAGCGGGTGCGCGACTTCGGAGTCAAGTTGAAATTGAACCCGGTGCGCAATTTGCTGGAAGGCAAGCGGGTGATTTTGATTGACGACTCGATTATTCGCGGAACCACCAGTCGGAAGATCGTGCGCATGGTGCGCGGCGCCGGCGCGAAAGAAGTTCATCTTCGCATCAGTTGTCCACCGACGACTTCGCCTTGTTTTTATGGCGTGGACACGCCCAGCAAACGCGAGCTGATCGCGGCCAATCAATCGGTACAGGAAATTTGCGAGTTCATCGAGGCGGATTCTTTGGCGTATCTTTCGCTGCCAGGACTGCTGCAAGCCTGCGATGGGGCCGACGGCAATCGCTACTGCACTGCCTGTTATACCGGCGTCTACCCAACCCAGTGGGTCGATGTGGATTCCATTCTGCCTGCGCCTGCCGTTGAGGTATGAACATCCGGATTCGCGAGTTTCAACGTGGAGATGAAATTGCTTTCCGCGAGTTGAACGAAGCCTGGATCACTGCATCTTTCAAATTGGAAGAAGAAGACGTATTAATCCTGGGCGATCCCCAACATCACATTCTGGACGCTGGCGGCCATATTTACTTTGCCGTCGACTCACAGACCAGCCAGATTCTGGGCTGCTGTGCTTTGCTGGCGATGGAAGACGGCTGCTTTGAAGTCGCCAAGATGGCGATCGCCGAGCCGTATCGTGGGCAGGGACTTGGAAAACAGATGTTGCGCGCAACGATCGAGGCTGCTCGCAAGTTGGGAGCGCGACGCCTGTACCTGGTGACGCATCACTCGTTGAAGAATGCCATCGGACTCTACGAAGCGGAAGGCTTTGTGCATCTTCGCCCGGAAGATGCACCGCCCTCACCGTACGCGCGCGCGACCGTTTTTATGGAGAAGTTTCTGTAGCCGGTCGCGTGAGAGGTTCGCGTTTATCCCAGGTCGAACACCAGGATTTCCGCCTTGTCGGTTGCAACGATCTGTATCCAGCCCTCCCCATCGATCGCCAGACCGTCGCCGGCTTGCAGCGTCTTGCCATTCACGGTGACCTCGCCGACAGCCACCTGCACCCAACCGTGGTTGCCGGTCAGGGCTTGATCGACCGTCGTACCTCCATCCAGCTTGCCCGCGTATACTTCAGCATCGCTGCGGATCAAGAACGATCCATCGCGGCCATCGCGGGAAGCAATCAAGTGCAGCCGGTTCGGTTGCGTGTCGATTGGAAACGTCTTCTGTTCATATTTCGGATCGAGACCGTTCCGATTCGGCATCAGCCAGATTTGCAGCATGTGCGTCGTTTCGGTCGACGACGGATTCGCCTCGCTATGGCGGATGCCAGTGCCCGCGGACATAAACTGCACGTCGCCATGACGAATCACTCCGCCGGATCCGAGCGAGTCTTTGTGGCCCAGCTCCCCGTTCAGCACGTAGGAAAGAATCTCCATATCCTTGTGTGGATGGGTGCCGAAGCCCATGCCGGGCGCGATGAAATCCTCATTAATCACGCGCAGGGCGCGGAAGCCCATATGCTCCGGGTCGTAATAATTTGAGAAGGAAAACGTAAAGTGCGTATCCAGCCATCCGTGGTTGGCGTGGCCGCGATCCTCGTTTAAACGAATATTTAGCATCAAACCACCCTCCAATTTCCGTTTCTTTAGATGGAGGAGGACAGAAAAAGATTCACCGTTCGAGCCAGAGAGGGGCGGGCACAGCTGGGCTGGATTGCGGACAGACTAACTTCACGCAACGATTTCGCTGGGGGGGGAGCGAAACCGTTGCGCCATCCTGCCGCAAGCGGCGGAACAGGATCTTTCAGGCTAAACGTGCACTGGAGTCGCGGCCGCCACAGGCTTCGCAGCTTCGCTCGTCTTGGATTCGGACGCGGCGGGCTTGCGAATATCGATGCCACCTTTAAAATAGGCGCCATCCTCAATGCTGATGCGCTGCGCAACCACATCGCCAGTCAAGGAACCCTCGTTACGGATGTCGACGCGATCGCTGGCATTGATGTTGCCATTGACCTTGCCAAGCACAACCACTTCGCGGGCAGAGATGTTTGCGGAGACCTGGCCATTGCGGCCCACCACGACGCGATTTCCGGGCAGATTGACGGAGCCTTCCACATGACCGTCGATGTAGAGGCCTTCGCTGCCGGTGATTTCGCCCTTGATGGTGAGGGATTTGCCAATCGTCGCCTGCTCGCTTGTGGAACTGGACGGGGTTGGGTTGGGACGCTGCGCCGCCGGTTCCGGGCTAAGCGGGGTGGGCGTTTGCGGACGGATCGGGTCCGAAGGGGAAGTGGGGCTGGTGCCAGGCTGATTCGGTTTCCACATCGCGTTCATAAATCCTTTCTATTGTTGCTTCGTCCGTCTGCCAACGCACCATCGATCGTCCCAGGCATCATTTTTTGCAGAGCGGGTATTCGGTTTAATTTTGAAATCTCGCGGGGGAATGGGTACCCGGGCGAGTCGCGCAGTCCTGTCGAGTTACTCAAATTTTACTGACTCTATCGCAAAATGGGGAATCAATCCTAAGAGAATTTGCAATCTTCGTTCGCAGGGTAACATCATGGTCAATGCTTACCCCTTTGGTTCAGAGGCCCCGGAGGCGCGCAAGCCTGAGGCTGGACGGATGACGGACAAGGAACTTTTGGAGCGCGTTTCCCGGTCGCAAGGTCAGCGCGCGGGCTACAAGCAGCTGGTTCGAGAGCTGGGGCTGGGCGGCGGACGGGAACGGCGTTTGCTGCTGGAACAGTTGAATCGCCTGACCGCCAGCGGGCAGCTGGTGAAGATTGATCGCGAAATCTGGGCGGTGGCCCGCCACGGTGAGCCTGTCTCCACCGCGCGGAAGCGCAACAACTGGATCAGCGGGCGTTTAGACCTGCATCGTGATGGCTACGGGTTTGTTCGCCCCGACACGCGCGAAAAGACTGGCGAAGAGGACATTTTCATTCCGCCAGACAGCATGGAAAGCGCAATGCAGGGAGACCTGGTGCTGGTGGAACCCATGCCTGCGAAAGGAGATGGGCGGCGGGCCGGGCGCATTTTGCGGGTGCTGGAGCGGCGCAATCCCACTGTGGTTGGCATCTTCCACTATGCCAACGGGAAGCGCACGGCGCGCGGCGATCGTATAGCCGGAAATTTTGTTACGCCATTGAATGCGCGCATCAGCGAGGCGATCCTGGTTCCCTTCGGCGCCGAGATTCCTGAGCATGCGGAAACGCTCGACCGAGTTCTGGGGGCGGAGGCGTCCGAGCAACAGGAGAGCTATGAAGACCTGGAGGGCCTGGTCGTCGATGTGGCGATTACGGATTGGCCGACAGCAACTCGACCGGCGCGAGGCCGGGTGATTGAGGTGCTGGGGGACCGGGACGCGTTTGGGGTGGACGTAGAGATCCTGATTCGCAAGCATTATTTGCCGCATATCTTTCCGGATCGGGTGCTGCAGGAAGCGCGCGAGGTTGCGGTGGCGCCGGCGGACGAACCCGAAATCCAGGAGCAAATCGGAAAGGGACGGCGCGATTTTCGTGGCTTGCCGATTGTCACCATCGATGGCGAGACGGCGAAGGACTTTGACGATGCGGTGCTGGTTCGCGAGTTGGAAGATGGCGGGTATGAGCTGCAGGTGCATATCGCCGATGTCGCCCATTACGTTCGTCCGGGGACGGCGCTTGATCTGGAAGCACGCCTGCGCGGCAACTCAGTGTATTTTCCGGATCGCGCGATACCGATGCTGCCGATGGAATTATCGACCGACGTGTGCAGTTTGCGTCCGAATGAGGACCGGCTGGTTCTCTCCTGCGTGATGCGGTTGGGGCCGGACGGAGAAGTTCTTTCCTCCGAGGTATCGGAAGGCGTGATCCGATCTGCCCGGCGCATGACGTATACCCAGGTCCACAACATTCTGCAGGGCGATGCGGAGACGCGAAGAGAATTCGCTCCGCTGGTCCCAGAGTTTGAGCGAATGCTGTCGCTGGCGCAGAAGATGAATGCGCGACGCGAGCAGCGTGGGTCGATCGACTTTGATCTGCCGGAGCCGGTGATTGAATTCGACGATCAGGGTCGAATGCGCGGGATTGTTCGCTCTGAACGCACCTGGGCAAATCGATTAATTGAGGAATTTATGCTGGCGGCGAATGAATGTGTGGCCAGCTGGATCGAGTCGCTGGGCGTGTCGTGTATCTATCGCATCCACGAGAAACCGGATGCCAAGCGAGTTGCAAATTTTGAAGAGATTGCAGCGCACTTTGGCTATTCGCTTGGCGTGGGGGCGTTGCCGGTCAAACGAGTCGAGTTGCGCGGCGATCGCCGCGACCGCATGCGCAGCGGCGGCAGCGACAAACGCATGCGGGAGATTCCGGAAGACATTCTGGTAACGCCGCAGATGTATCAGAAGCTGACCGAGCGGCTGGCGGGCAAGCCGGAGGAACGGATTCTGACGTACCTGATGCTGCGATCGCTGAAGCAGGCGCGCTATAGCGAAAAGAACGAAGGCCACTTTGCGCTGGCCACGCCGAGCTATACGCATTTCACGTCGCCGATTCGCCGCTATGCCGATTTGATCGTGCATCGGATTGCAAAAGCCTTGTTGGCTGCCGGGGTCGATGGTCGACGCGAACTGCCGCGCAAGGAAGCGTCTTCTGCCACCCACAGACGATCACATAGTCGTCACCACCAAGAACTGGCCGTTGAAATTCCCGTGGACGAGCAGGAACTGGCGGCGATTGCGCAAGAGGTGAGTCAGTGTGAACGTCGCGCCGCGGACGCGGAACGGGAGTTAATTGAGTGGAAGAAAATCCGCTTCATGCAGGACAAAATTGGCGAGGAGTTTTCTGGAATCATCCTGAACGTGACTAAGTATGGATTATTTGTCGAGCTGGATGACTTGTTCGTGGAGGGCCTGGTTCCACTGGCAACGCTACAGGGAGATCACTATCGCTTTAACGAGAACAGTCGTCAGATTCTGGGGGGATCGAGCGGACATCGCATTTCTGTTGGAGATGCAGTGCGCGTGATTCTGGATCGCATTGACGCGGTGGAAAACAAGCTGCAGTTTGCCTTAGTCGAGCAGGTCTCCGTTCGTACTTCGAAAAAACTCGCCAACTCGAAGTCGACGGGAAAGCCCAGCGCGCATCCAAGCAAAAAGAGGCAGAGCAAGCGTTCGCGAACCAAGTCCAAGAAGCGGCGTTGACTCCGGGTTCGCTCGCGGGGCTTGCCGAATCTACTTATCCCGAAAACGATCAGTCCAGGTACTGTGGTCCGCTTGCCGTAGGATCATGTTGGAGCCTGGCTGCAAATCACGAAAGTGAACTTGAAACACAAGGAGAACGAGATGGTTCATCTGGAAGATGCTCGAAGGATTATTGCTGCGGCAGAAAAGAAAGCCAAGGAAATTGGTCAACCCATGAACATCGCGGTCGCGGATGCGGGCGGCAACCTGGTCGCCCATGTTCGCATGGACGGCGCATGGCTAGGCAGCATCGATATTTCAATCAAGAAGGCCTACACGTCGAGGGCGTTCGACATCAGTACGAAAGACCTGGCAACCCACAGTCAATCCGGCGGGCAGTTTTTCGGCATCCATGCCTCGAACGATGGAAAGATTATGATTTTCGCCGGTGGCATCCCGTTGAAGCGCGATGGTAAGGTTGTCGGTGCCATCGGCGTCAGTGGCGGCTCGGGTGAGCAGGACCATGCTGTGGCCGAAGCCGGAGCCGCGGCCTACTAACGGCAGATTCAAATTTCTTGTCTCGGTTCAGCAGCTCTGCCGCAGGGTTCTTGATGTAAGAATCCTGCCTGGCAAGGCTGCCGCCGGGATTATCGGGTGTGAATCTGCGCCAACCTGAAAGGACATGATTCCATGGCTACAAATCGCGGAGTTGTTTATCTCGGCCCAGGCAAGGTCGAAGTGAAGTCGATCGATTATCCAAAGATGCAGAATCCGGCGGGGAAAGATATCACCCATGGTGTGATTCTGAAAATTGTTTCCAC
Source organism: uncultured Acidobacteriota bacterium (assembly GCA_963821145.1). Lineage (GTDB taxonomy): Bacteria > Acidobacteriota > Terriglobia > Terriglobales > Acidobacteriaceae > JAKAAZ01. The sequence continues at coordinate 185,382 of CAWGCV010000011.1, read as the reverse complement.
CAATATTTGCGGGTCTGATCAGCACATGGTGCGTGGTCGCACAACAGCTCCAAAAGGCTTGGTGCTGGGACACGAGATTACCGGCGAAATTATTGAGAAGGGGAAGGACGTCGAATATCTCAACATCGGCGACCTGGTTACAGTTCCCTTCAACGTCGCATGCGGCCGGTGCAGGACCTGCCGTGCGGGCGAGACGGGAGTTTGTCTCAACGTAAATCCCGGACGTGCTGGCGGAGCCTATGGCTATGTCGACATGGGTGGATGGGTCGGCGGTCAGGCGGAGTTTGTAATGGTTCCCTACGCGGATTTCAACCTGATCAAGTTCCCGGACAAAGCGCAGGCGATGTCGAAGATCAGGGATTTGACGATGCTCTCTGACATTCTTCCGACTGGCTTTCATGGCGCGGTGAATGCGGGTGTTGGCGTGGGTTCGATCGTTTACATAGCTGGTGCGGGACCGGTGGGTCTGGCGGCTGCTGCTTCAGCACAGATTCTTGGTGCTGCCGTGGTGATGATTGGCGACATGAATCAGGAGCGGCTGCAGCACGCCAAGAAGGTGGGCTTCGAGCCGATCGACTTAACCAAGAGCGACAAACTGGAGGACCTGATTGCCCAGGTGGTCGGCGTGCCGGAAGTGGATGCGGCGATCGATTGCGTTGGCTTCGAAGCGCACGCGCATGGTTCGGAACATGGCACCGAGGCGCCGGCGACTGTTTTGAATTCGCTGATGACGATTACCCGCGCTGCCGGCAGCATCGGAATTCCGGGGCTCTACGTGACAGAAGATCCGGGATCGAAGGATGAGGCTTCGCAGCAGGGAAATCTTCGCATGCGTTTTGGGCTTGGCTGGGCGAAGTCGCAGCGGTTCTTTACCGGGCAAACTCCTGTGCTGAAATATAACCGGCAGCTGATGCTGGCCATTCTGCACGACCGTCTGCCGATCGCCAAAATCGTGAATGCAACGGTCATCAAGCTGGATGATGCGCCGCAGGGTTACCAGGACTTTGATAAGGGAGCAGCAAAGAAATTTGTTATAGATCCGCACGGAATGCTGGGCAAGACTGCTTGACCCAACAATACAAGGTGGAACAGGCAAGTGAATCACACTTGTCTGTTCCACGAAGCATCAACTCGTGAAGATGATGCATGTCGGAGTGCCGACCGGCGTGTACTGGCCGGTGAAGTGGAGTAAGCCTGTCCGCTTGTCAATCCGAAACGACGTGATCTGGTCGCTACGCTGGTTGCACACGAAAAGGAAATTCCCGCTTGGATCGATATTGAACTGAGGGGGATAATCGCCGAAGGTGGGAGTGTCGGCAACGTGCTTCAGGTGGCCTGTATTATCGATGGAAAATACGGCGATGGTGTTGTGTAGCCGGTTGGCGGCATAGAGAGTGCGACCATCCGATGACACTCTGATTCCCGACGCAAAACTGGTTCCTGCAAATCCGTCCGGAAGACTCGAAACAGTCTGCTGCGCCGCCATCGATCCAGTTGTCGGATCGAAGTGAAAGAACACGACCGTCGAGCCCTCTTCCTGAATGGAGTAGAGCCATCGCCCATTGGGATGAAAGGCAAAGTGACGCGGGCCATCTCCGGTAGGAAGCGATGCGAACGGAGTCGCGGCGGGTGCAAGCTTCCCTGTCTGCTTGTCGAAGTTATAAACGTAGAGACGATCCTGCCCGAGATCAGTTTGCAGAACAAAGCGATTGCCAGGATCCGCTGCGATCATGTGGGCGTGCGGTTTGTCGTGTCCGCTAATTGCAAAACTACCCGGGGGCGCACTGGTCGCTTTTTGGCTTCCAACGTTGCCCTGGTCGCGATGCGTAAAGGTCGACGCGCCTAGCGATCCGTCGGGCGAAACAGGAAATACGGCGATGCTTCCACCACCATAATTCGCCACGAAAACATATTTCCCGGTCGCGTCGAGGCTCACATAAGCTGGCCCCGCGCCTTGCGAGCTGACTTGATTCAACAGTCGAAGATCGTGGCTGGATGGATCCACGGCATACGCGCTGACGGAACCGCTCTTGCCCTCAAAGTCTGCGGTCTCGTTCACGGTGTAGAGATATTTTTGCGAGGGGTCGAGGCAAAGCCAGGAGGGATTTCTGGCCTCCGCCGCAAGCTTGACGAGCGATAATTTCCCGCTGCTGGAATCCATCTCAAACAGATAAATTCCCTTGCCGTTGGCGTTGCCGTCGATCGCTCCGGTATCCGAACCGACATACGCGAACACTTTGCCTCTGGAGCGGCCTTGAGATTTCATGGCCCGGCTGACGGGTGAAGCTGCGATCGCCAAAGCAGAGGCGCCCAGGACAAATTCGCGACGGGAAGCGGTTCGGGGGGCATCACTCGGTTGCATCGAATCGGGACGGCTCACTATGTTCCTGCTCCTTGAGCGGATTTTCTACTACTATAGCGATTCGCGTTGAAGGATGGCTGGCTCACCATTACGGGGCATGCGGAGTTTGACCAATTCATCTTGTGTTTGAGGAACGCGCTTCTCTCCCCGAAAGCGAGGATGCGAAAAACCGGCCGTCCGCGTTTGCGAGCGAGAAGGAATTTGCAGCTTTGTCGGCTAGACCTGCACATTATCGGAATCCCCGGCATTGCCGAGGACCACTTTGACATCCATCCGTTTCTGACCGCGATAGATCGTGACTGTCACCGTCTGTCCGGCTTGATGGCCGTCCATAATCTCCGCGATGTCTTGATCGTTTGTCACCTGATCGCCGTCGATGGCAACAATCAGGTCTCCGCCAATGAAAATGGGCGTGTTGCCGAGATAGGCTTGCTGCTTGCCGCCAAGGATTCCGGCGCGGTCGGCAGGTCCGCCAGGTACGGTGCGCTCCACCAGGACTCCGGGAACAGCGGGTAATCCAAGCTGGCTGGCGATGTCGGGGCCGATCGACAAATAACGAGCTCCCAAGGTCGGGCGCAGGACCTTGCCATAGCGGGCGAAGTCATTCAAGGCAGCCTTGGCGGCATCGATCGGGATGGCAAAGCCGATTCCGGCATTCTGATCAGCGCCGCCGCCGGTGTCGATCATGGTATTCATGCCGATCACGTCGCCCTGCGAGTTGAGCAGTGGTCCGCCGGAGTTTCCGGGATTGATCGCGGCATCCGTCTGGATCGCGTCCGAAATTAAATTGCCCATGGGGCCGCGGATGGAGCGGATGGAACTGATGATGCCGCGCGTCATGGTGCCGCTAAGGCCGAAGGGATTGCCGATGGCATAGACAAGTTGACCCACCTGCAAATTGCGCGAGGTCGCGAGGGTCGCTGGCAGTAAGTCTGTCGCATCAATCTTGAGCAACGCCAGGTCGTGGGCCTTGTCGGTCATCAGCACCTGAGCTTTGTATTGATGCTTGTTGTAGAGCGTGACTTCAACATTCTGGGCGTTTGAAACCACGTGGTAATTGGTGAGGATGTCACCCTTTTTATTCAGGATGAAACCGGAACCCTGGCCTTGTTCTGGGACGGCAACATAAAAGAAGTCATAGGTCACCATGCTGGAGGTGATATTCACGACCGATGGCAAAGCTTTCTTATAGACCGCAATGTTGTTCTGCTCACTGGGCAACAGAGCCGGCGCCGCATGGGCGTCCGTGATATCCATTCCGCCCGCCAATGGCCCGGAATTCGACGAGGAAGGCGATGTACTGGCGGCACGAGTAAACCATCCGCGGCCCGCAGTGGTATTCAATGTGTGGGTGGTGACGAAGTAGAACCCGCCCAGAATGGCAACGGTCAAAATCAACAAACGTGCTTTCATCGATCAAGAGCTCTCAATCTTCGGCTGCCGAAACGCATGGGCCTCGCAGGTCTCGGCAACAGAATCGATAAAATCAGTGCTCCATACCACCATGCCTGTTTTGATTCAGATTCGGCATTTCCGTTGCGTCGATTTCAACGCGTGGCAGGTGTTGCTCCCGCAGTCTTCTTTCGGGCGTTTTCAAGCTGCAGCTGCTGCAGGATTGTGTCCACTTCGGTTTCAAGGTGTTCGAGCGATCCAGAGTTATCAATGACGAAATCGCACAGGGGAGCTTTTTCCTGGTCCGTCATCTGCTTGGCGATTCGTTTTCGGCCGTCTTCCTCAAGCGCGGCCAGTTCATCCTCAGAAAGTACTTTGCTGCCGCGAGTCGTGTATCGATCCAGCCGCAGATCCTCCGGAGCAGTTACCAGAATTAACTTATCAAATCTATGGCTGAAGCCGGGGGCTGTTTTGCTGCGGTCAGCCTCAAAAATGAGCGCAGATTCGACCATCACGATGGCATCGGGATCGCTGGAGAAGATGAGCCGGGTGCGCCGTTCCTGTTCCGCGACCACGGGAGGATGGACAATTCGGCTAAGCTCGTCAAGTTTGCCCGTCCAGAGTACATAGCGTGCGAGGGCGGAACGATCGAGTTGTCCATCAGCAAGCGTCAAGGGGGGAGCGTCGGGGTAGCCGTGGAAGTGAGCGAGGATCGCATCGTAGACAGGCTGGCCGGGCTGCATCAGTTCGCGGCCAATCTGATCGGCATTCAGGATGTGGACGCCGTGGCGCGCAAAGAGCCCGGCGACCGTGCTCTTTCCACTTGCAAGTCCTCCAGTAAGGCCGACGCGCAGCATGACGTATTTCTCCCGAAGAAAGTTACGCTGCCAGTCCACGACGCAGGCGAGCCGCGCGAACCGTATTCGCCATCAACATGGCAATGGTCAGTGGACCGACGCCGCCTGGGACCGGAGTGTAATAGCTGGCGAGGGCGAACGCGTGCGGGTCGATATCGCCCATCAGGACCGAGCCTTTTTCCTGAAAGGTCTTTTCTCGTTTGGGATTCGCGGCAAAAAAGCGGTTGAAATCCTCTTGTGAGGTGATGCGGTTCATGCCCACATCGACCAGAACGGCGCCGGGGCGAACCATGTCTGGGCGAATGATGCCGGCTTTTCCGATAGCGGCGACCAGAATGTCGGCTGAACGACAGAACGCAGGCAGATCCCGCGTTTTGCTGTGACAGATGGTGACGGTGGCGTTTTCATGCAGCAACAGCATCGCCATGGGTTTGCCCACGATATCGCTGCGGCCGACGACGACGGCATGTTGGCCAGAAATGGGAATTCCGCTACGCTTCAGCATTTGAATGATGCCGGCTGGAGTGCAGGGTGCCAGAGAGGGCTGTCCACCCTGAAGCCGTCCAACGTTCACCGGATGAAATCCATCGACATCTTTCTCGGGGGAAACGGCCTGGTCCAGCAATTTCTTGTCTACCTGGGGCGGAAGAGGCGTTTGAATCAGAATTCCATCGACATCCTCGCGAGCATTGAGTTGGTGGATGAGCGCCAGCATTTCCTCCGTGGTAACGGATGCGGGTGGAGTGATCAACTCGCTGTTCATGCCCAGTTCCGCGCTGGTTTTCACTTTATTGCGTACGTAGACCTCCGAGGCTGGGTGATTGCCGACCATCACCACGGTAAGGCCGGGTCGAATGCCCTGGGCGTGCAACTGTTGTATGTCCGCAGCCACCTCGTTTTTGATTGCGGAGGCGATGGCATTTCCGTCTAAAGATTGAGGGGTCATGGTGGTCGTCATGGCTTCTCCTTATCGTACTGGAAATGGGCGGGCTGGGTGGCACGGTGGGAGGACTGGAGACCGGAATTGCACGTGGGTAACGCGAGAGGAATGACGAAAGTTTTCTCTTGTGCCCCCGGAGACAGTCGATAAAAGATTCGTGTGTTCAGTGAATCCATTTTTCTTGCAGATTCGTAGCAACAAAGAGTGACCAAGTCGAGTCTTAATAGCACGGGAGTTATGTTGCGAACTTGATGGGATGCGCAACAGGGAAGGGCGGACGCGAAATGCCGGCTGGCAGAGACATTGAGAAATTCCCAACATTAGAGCTGCAGGAGCTGCGAGATGGACTATTGCAGCAAGGACTGGATAGCTGGCAGGCAGCTGACCTGATCAGCAGCTTTCTGGCTGGACGCGGCTACGGTGTTTCGCGGCAGAGCGCGCGCGACGCGGTGCTGCGAGCCGACGGGATTTCACACTCGATTGATGGCATGCAGGCAGAGCTGGAAAAGTTGGCGATGGTGATGTAGTCGCCGTTATCCGGCAAAAGCGCGTGCGCCGACCTTGGCTCCGTCCAGATTTCCGGAAGACATGAAACGTTCCAGCGCCTTGGAGGCGCAACCTTCGCCACACACGTGATAGACGTCCGGATTCCTCGACTGGTCCTCATTCCAGGGCAAAAGCGTGAAGTGTCGCGACGGCTGGCCCTCGTCAAAGCAAAGTACCTTTCCCAGGGTAATCATCCACCAGTGATTGGACTCGAGTTTGACGGTGCCGCAGATATTGCAGATGAAAGACTCATCCCATGCCATTGTCCTGCTCCAGAAATTCTCGTTTACGCCATTCCAAATAGATGCAGCAAAAGGGTTTTCGTCGCTAGAAGCGGGAAGAAAACAGGGAGCCGCGAAGAAATCTTTTGCCGAGTTTCTCTAGGAAAACACACCTGTACATACGATAATTAATACATCTGTGGAGTTACTACTCAATCTTTTGTGGCTTGCGGCTTCGGTGAGCTTGGCTGTTCTATTGCTGAACTCAAGAGGCCGGCGCGGCGTCGCGTCACAAAACTATGTTCATTCGCATTCCGTGGCTTGGATTTCATACCTCGTCCTGGTTGCGATGTTGCTCCCCGTCATCTCCATGACGGACGATTTGCGGGCCCTGACGACTCCGACGGATGGCGAACAGATCGTGCGCCGAATTGAGTCCGCAGCCCCAGGGCACTCCCCGATTCAGCTTCACCGGACGGCATTTTTTCAGGCACGAAGTGTGTGGCTTGCACCCGTGATCGAGGCTAGTCCGTTGGAGGCGGTTCGCAATTTCCATCCTTCCTATTCCTGCCATCGGCAAACAGCGCAAGGGCGCGCTCCTCCTACTGCCGCCTAGAGCAGTCGCACTACTTTCAAGTTTCTTATGTATTCCTTACAAGTTTCTTATCACTGTTCGACTAGGCTCGTGATGAGTGCGTTGTAGGCGATCTATTTCCGGCGTGGTCTGCCCGGTCAAAGCGCACGATTTTGCAGGACAAGGATTTTCAATGAAGCTCTCCCGAACATTGTGTGTGGGAGTTTGCGCATTTTTGCTACTTGGCTGGCTGCATGCCACGGCACAGATGACAGCCACAGCTGCGACGCCGCTCACCATGCAGCAGGCGGTGGAGATGGCGTTGCGCCAGAACCCCACACTGCTGGCGGCGCAACGGAACCTGGAATCGATTCGGGCGGAGGAAATTACCGCCAGGCTGCGGCAGAATCCGGTGTTCAGCCTGAGCGGCACGGACATTACCCTGCCGGCAAATAATCCGTCGAATCCATATTCGTATGCCGGGAATGTTTCGCGGCTGTTTGAGCGCGGACAGAAACGTCGCTGGCGGCTGGAGAGTGCGCGCGCCTCTACCCAAGTGACCGAGAGCCAGTATCACGATCTGGAACGGCAAACGGTGCTGGCTGTGAAAAATGCTTTCACCAACATGCTGTTGGCCAACGCAGCATTGCAATTGGCCGACAACAACCTGACCAGCTATCGCAAAGTTGTGGATTTGAGCAACGTTCGTCTGCAAGCAGGGGCGATCAGCCAAACCGATTTTGATCGCATCGATTTGCAGTTAGCCAGCTTCGAGTCTGACTACGAAAATGCGCAGGTCAACCTGGTTCAAAGCAGCGATCAATTGCAGCAACTGCTCGGCTTTGAAGGTCCCAGCCGAGATTTCAAGATCGCCGGAACGCTGAATCCTCCGCAACTCACCTTGTCGCTGCCGGACCTTGAACAAAAGGCGCTGGCAGCGCGGCCGGACTATCGCGCGGCGCAGCAGGCAATCCAGGTGGCGGAAGCGAACGTGAAACTGGCGGATGCGAATGGAACAACAGATCCGACGCTGGCCGGCGAATATGAGCGCACGGGTGTCTACAACTCCGCCGGATTCAGCATCAGCATTCCGCTTCGCATCTTCGATCGTAATCAAGGCGAAAAGCAGGCAACGCGATTTGTCGCCCAGTCGGATCGGTTCTCTGAGATTGCAGCTCGCAGCCTGGTGCTGTCCGATGTCGATCAAGCCTGGGCCGCATATGAGTCCGCGCAGAGGCTGGCCGAACGATACAACACGCATTACCTGAAGGAATCGGGAACCATTCTGAACAACCTGGAATTTGGATATCGCCACGGCAGCTACACGCTGCTGGATTATTTGAATGCGCTGCACGATGATCGGCAAACAAACCTGGACGCATTGAACGCGAACGCGCAGGTGTGGCTGAGTCTTCATCAACTGAGCAACGCAACCGCAACGGAGATTCTGCCATGAAAACGGTCCAACTGGCCTTGGCAACAACGTTCCTCGCACTGTGCGCGTCAGGCTGCAGCTCGAATTCTGCGTCGAACACGCCGCCGCCGGCGTCGAAGACGATTGTGCAAACGGTGGTCGTGCACAGTCAGAAAGTCGTCGACCAGATCACGATTCCTGCCCGCGTAGTTGCGAACCCGACCAAAGTGGTGCAGGTATTTCCGCCGCTTAGCGGACGCATAGTGCGCTTCTCCACGCTGCCCGGACAAGTGGTGCAGGCAGGACAAGTGATTGCTGTATTACAGAGTGGGGAAATTGCGCAGGCGCGGTCTGACTTCGAGAAGGCTAAGATTCAGGTGCTGCTCGCCGACCAGGCACTCAATCGCGGCAAACTGTTGCTGCAGCATGAAGTGATGGCGAAGGCGGATTACGAACAGTTGGTTGCTACGGATGAAGCAGCTCACTCGGAGCAGGAACGGGCGAGGCAACTGATTCACGAACTGGGTTTCTCAGAGAACGACAACAGCGATGAAGCTCCAATTCGGGCGCCGATCAGCGGGGTCGTTCTCGACACCGGTACAGCTGTAGGGGAATGGCAGCGTTCGCTGGACAACGCGACTCCGTTGGCGACGATTGCAAATCTGGATCATGTCTGGGTTTTGGGAGATGCCTACCAGAGCGACCTGGCCAGCATACGAGTGGGTCGGCCGGTGACCGTGAAGTTTCCGGCATACCCCGATTTAGCGGTTGCGGGCAAGATTGACAACCTGTCGCAATCGCTCGATCCGACCACGCTGGCCGTAAAGGTGCGAGTGGTGTTGGCGAATCCACAGATGAAGCTGAAGCCGCAGATGTTCGCGAACATTGTGGTGGATCGTTCCTCGACAGAGGGATTTCTTGTGCCGTCCGCAGCGGTGATTCACGAGAACAACTTTGATTCTGTCTTCGTCCAGACCTCTCCCGGCCAATACGAACGGCGTCCGGTGAAAGTGGGCCAGATGCAACAGCAGGACGTTGTAGTACTGAGCGGGCTGCATGACGGCGAGCAGGTCGTGACACTGGGAGCGGCGTTGTTGCGCGCGCCTGCGGGAGAATAAGATGACCAGTTTCATCCGGGTTCTCCTGCAATATCGCATTGTCGTCCTGGTGGTGTTTATAGCCGCTTTGCTAGTTGGCTGCTATGCATACACCAAGCTCGACATTGAGGCCTATCCAGATCCTTCGCCGCCGCTGGTTGAAATTATTACGCAAAATCCTGCCTGGTCCGCGGAGGAGATGGAGCAGCAAGTGACCATCCCGGTGGAGAACGCCATTTACGGTTCTCCACATTTGGAGCAGGTTCGTTCGACCAGTATTTTCGGGCTGAGCGATGTAAAGCTGTATTTCAGCTTTGACAGCGACTATTTCCATGATCGCGAGGAAGTGCTCTACCATCTGCAGACATTGAGTCTGCCGAATAATCTGCAGCCGACGCTCTCTCCTACGTCGCCGATTGGCGAAATTTATCGGTACATTCTCACCGGGCCCGGCTACAGCCTGAACGAATTGAAGGCGACGCAGGACTGGCTGGTCACACGCGAAATCAAACAGGTACCCGGCATTATCGATGTGACCACGTTTGGCGGAACGACGCGCCAGTACCAGGTGATTGTCGATCCGGCGAGATTGCTGGCGCATAACGTCACCTTGACGCAGGTTGTGAATGCCATCCAGAACAGCAACGCCAACGTTGGCGGAGACTATCTCGCCTTGGGCGCACAAAATGTGAACGTGCGTTCGGTTGGTCTGCTGAAAAACGTTGACGATATCGAATCGATCGTGGTGGCGGAAAAGAACAATGTCCCTGTCCTGGTGCGTGATATTGCTACGGTGCGAAAGGGTTTTCAACCGCCGATGGGTCGTGTGGGTCGCAACAACGACAGCAATGTGGTGGAGGGCATCGTACTGCTGCAGAAGAATGAGCAATCCCTGCCCGCGTTGCATGCGCTGAAGGAGAAGGTTGCTCATTTGAACCACGGCAACCTGTTGCCGCCGGGCATGCAGATTAAGCCGTTTTACGACCGAACGAAATTGATCAATGTCACCACCGATACGGTGAAGCACATCATCCTGACCGGTCTGGCGTTGGTGACGCTGGTGCTGGTGGTGACGATTGGGGATTTCCGCACGACTCTGTTGGCAGTGCTGACGATTCCTTTCGCCGTTCTGTTTGCGCTGACGCTAATGGTGATGACGGGTCACTCTGCCAATTTGATTTCGATTGGCGCGATCGATTTTGGAATTCTGGTGGATGCATCGATCGTGGTGCTGGAGAACGTGTATCGAAGACTCTCCCGCCGGATTGAAGTGGAGGACACGGCCGATCTGATCGTCGAAGGTGTGACGCAGAGCGCGAAGCCGGTCATTTACGCGACGATTATCATTTTGATCTCGTTCATTCCGTTATTCACCATGCAGGGCGTGCCGGGAAAGATCTTCGCGCCCATGTCGATGACGTACGGATTCGCTTTGATTGGCGCATTGATCTATGCCGTTATTTTCGCGCCGGTGCTGGGATTCCTGACAGCTTCAAAGGAACCAACCACAGGGAAAGAGACGTGGTTGCTGCGAAATATTCTGCGCCTGTATGAACCGGCACTGAAGTTTGCATTGAAATATTCCAAGCTGGTGTGGGCGGGGGCGATCGGCTGCCTGGTCTTGACGGCATTCATGTTTCATTTTATTGGCGGAGAATTTATGCCGGCCCTGGAGGAAGGCAATCTGTGGATCCGCGCAACGCTGCCGCAGGATATTTCGTTTCCCCAGGCCGTTGCGATTGCCGATTCCATGCGCGCCACGCTGGACAAGTTTCCAGAAGTTACGCAGACGGTTTCTCAGGTGGGTCGGCCCGATGACGGAACAGACGTGACCACCTTCAACAACGTGGAAGTATTTACCGATTTGAAGCCGCAAGGGCAATGGCCGGCGTACCTGCACGGCAGCAAAGACAAATTGATTGAAGAAATGCAATCCAAGCTGGCGAAATATCCCGGTGTGGTGCTCGGATTCTCGCAGAATATTCAGGACAACGTGGAAGAAGCGATGTCCGGGGTGAAGGGTGAAAATTCCCTCAAGCTTTTCGGCGACAACTTCGATACGTTGTCGACGCTTTCGGAGCAAATCCTGAAGATCATGAAATCTGTGCCGGGCGTGCAGGATGCCGGCATCTTCAAGGTAGGCGGACAGCCGAATCTGTTGATCCAGATTGATCGAGCGAAAGCTGCGCGCTACGGGTTGGCGGCGCAGGACATTAACAACGCGATTCAGGCGGCGGTGGGTGGCGCGCCTATCACGCAGATGATTCTCGGGGATCGCCGTTTCGACCTGGTAGTTCGTTTTCCACTGGCGGATCGCGATAATCCGGATGTCATCCGAAAAATCCTGCTGCCCGCTCCCGATGGCAACATGGTTCCGCTGGGGGAAGTTGCCGATGTCAGCATTCGTGATGGCGCGTTTGCAATTTATCGCGAAGGCGGCCGGCGCTACGTTCCCATCAAGTTCAGTGTGCGTGGCCGCGATCTTTCCAGCACGATTCGAGATTTGCAAGGAAGGCTGGAACGTGAAGTGAAGCTGCCTACCGGGTATGAGTACACGTGGGCGGGAGAATTCGACAGCTTGCAGAAAGAACTACATCGCCTGGCGTTCATCGTGCCTGTGAGTTTGATCATGATTCTTGGGCTGCTCTACATTTTGTTCCTTTCGTTCCGCGATGCATTGATTGTGATGGCGGTGATTCCATTTGGAATGATTGGCGGCGTGTTTTCACTGCTGCTGACCCACACACCGTTCAGTATTTCGGCAGCGGTTGGATTCACTTCCGTTCTGGGCTTGAATACTTTGGGCGCGGTCGTGTTCCTCCGCGGGGTGCGGCATTCGCAGGCGGAAATGGGAGAAGAACCCGGCCTGCTGCGCGGCTGCCTGGAAGAGATGCGACCGGTGGTGATGGCGTGCATGTGCGCTGCATTGGGCTTGTTGCCGGCCGCGATTTCAAACGGCATCGGTGCGCAGGCACAGCAGCCGCTGGCCCGCGTTGTGGTGGGTGGAATGGTCACAACGTTATTTGCGGTGCTATTTGTCACTCCTTTGCTGGCACGCCGTTTGCCTGAATTACCGAAGAAGGATTTATCGGAGTATTGATCGGGCTGGCAGCGACGAAGGTCGAGTCGCGTTACTCGGATTTCTTGTCGTTGCCTGCGTCGTGGATGTCGAAGTCGAGCTAGTCTGCTTATACTTGGGGAAGCCTGACGTCGATCTGGCGAGACGACCATGACTCTATCCAATCCCTCACTCGCCTCAAACAATCCCACACATACTGCACTCGATCTGAAGCGCATCTATCGCCGCATCACCCTGCGGCTAATTCCGTTTCTGATGTTGCTGTACCTGGTCGCGTTTTTAAATCGCGTGAATGTCAGCTTCGCAGCGCTCACCATGAACAGCGATCTGGGCCTGAGCAATACGCTGTTCGGCATTGGAGCGGGAATTTTCTTTGTAGGGTATGTCCCGTTTGAGGTGCCCAGCAACTTTATGCTGGCGAAAGTCGGCGCGCGGTTGTGGCTGACGGTGCTGCTGGTTCTTATGGGATTGGTGTCAGCGGGGTTCGCCTTCGTGCACACCAGCACCTCTTATATGGTGATGCGCTTTCTGCTGGGAGCGGCGGAGTCGGGATTTTTTCCGGGCGTCGTGCTCTATCTCACCTTCTGGCTGCCGGCTTCGGTGCGCGGCGGACTGATGTCATTGTTCATCGTGTCGATTCCACTTTCGACGGTGGTGGGCGCGCCGTTGTCGATGGCCATTCTGAAGATGAACGGCATCGCTGGATTGAGAGGCTGGCAGTGGCTGTTTGTGTTGGAGGGCGGACTCGCGGTAGTGGTGGGTCTCATGATTCCGAAGATCCTTGCCGACTCGCCGAAGAAAGCAAGCTGGCTGTCGCAGCAGGAATCGACCTGGTTGGTGTCTGCCATCTCGGCGGAGTCGCGACCCACCACGGCGCATGCTTCATGGGTCCATTTATTCCGCAGCCGCACCGTGCTCGGCTTTGCGCTGGGCTACTTCATCCTGATGATTGGACTGTACGGATTGGGATTTTGGATTCCCCGCATCCTCACTTCGCAAGGACTTCCGGTGGCGCAGACGGGGTGGATGACGGCTCTTCCTTACGTGATTGCCACGGTCGGCATGGTGCTGTGGTCGCGACATTCTGACAGTTCGGGAGAGAGGCAGTGGCATGTGGTGCTGGCATTTCTGGCGGCGGCCGCGGGCATGTACATTGCATCCGTCACCCAGGTGGTTGCGGTCAGCGTGGCTGGATTTTCGATTGCGGCGTTAGGAATCTGCTCCGCCATGCCGCTGTTCTGGGTCGCAGCGACAGAACACCTTGGAGAGAACGGCGTCGCCGGAATTGCTCTGATCAACGCGATTGGCTGCCTCGGCGGATTCTTTGGTCCGTTCTGGATGGGATGGCTGGTGGACCGCACACATTTCTTCTCTGCCGGATTGTTGGCAGCGGCGATCACGCTGGCCCTGGGTGCGGCGTTGATGTATGGATTAAGCCGACCGACTTCGTCGGCGACTGCTGTAAGAGCTTAGAAATCCCACGCGCAAGCGGTACTCCGCTCAGGATTTGCTGGCGGCTAGGGTGAGAATCAAAGTCTGCGGTTGACGGTCGCGCAGGATTTGCAGTTTGATCGCTGCTTTCTTATTTTGCCGCAGCGCATGGTTCCATTTGCTGCGAGAGGTCATCGGCACCTCGTCGGCCTTACAGATCACATCGCCCGCCTGCACCCCCGCACGCAGGCCCGGGCTGTTGGGATCGATACTCTTCACCAGCAGGCCGGTTGAATTCTTCAAACCAAAATAGTGCGCCAGCTGCGGATTTAATACATCGAGCGTGATGCCGGTATAAGGAGGCGTGCCGGGAATGTAGCTCATTAGTCCGCCGTTGGAGCTGAAAGTTTTTCCAATGTCGGAGGATGCCACGCCGAAGAACCCGCTGGGTGGCGGAGGCTGGACAGGGGCTTGCGCAGTGGTCTGCGCGCCGGGATCGGGCACGGTGTAGTGCTGCGACCAGGCTTCTTTCTCCACCGTATCGCGATCTGCCAGCACAACTGTAATTTCCATGGGTTTGCCGTCGCGGACAATATCCAGCACGACGGATTGACCAGGATTCATTTTATGCAGCGTGTCCGTCAGGCCTTCGGCGTTTTCGGCCTTTTTTCCGGCAAACTTCACAATCACATCATTCGCATGGAGACCGGCTTTTCCCGCGGGCGCATCGTGATCCACGGCGGCAATCCCGACCCCTTCATTCGACGGGAGCTGAAGGTTCTGCCGTTGCTGCCTGGTCAGGTTTTCGAAATCCACACCAAGGTATGCGCCATGATGATGAAAACTGCTCATGCCCACCATCGGATCCATGGGATGCGTGCCGGCGGCGGCTGGCACGGCCAGCATGGCAAGGCAGGCAAGACTCCATGGAAATGATCGATGGTTCATAAATTCACTGGACGGTTCAATGCTTGTTGGCGGCTTCGTTCATGTCCGATCCGCAACCCGGCTCCGCGCCTTACTGTATCAGGGCATTGCCTTGAAGCGAATCCTTTCCGGTGTTCGGAACGATTCGGGACCCACAGGAGCGACTCCCGTAGACCCGGTTTGGCGTTCGATGTCTGCCTGATCGGATCCGCGTTGAGTGGAGACTATTCCGTAGGGGGAATTGCCTGCAGTACTTTGAGCGACGCTTCGCGAATGGCCGGATTGTCGTCTCCAGTGGAGACGGTTTGCAACACTACCCGTACACTGCTATCTGCCTGGACCGGCTCCAGCATCTGCAAGGCCTGGCTGCGAACCGACTGGCTTGGATCATGCATCAGAGATTCGAGCACAGCATCTCGTACCCGAACATCCTGGCCCACATACGGCTTGAGCCCTTCCAGTGCTTTCAAGCGCACCCCGGGGTCGCGATCATAGCGCAATGCGACCATCATGGCCGTCCGCACCGGCCCATCCTCACAGAAATGACCCGCCTTGCATTGCGCCGCCAATAGTGCGACAGAATTGCTTTGCACGCTTGGATCCACGGCATTCTGCGTGGCCATCAGCAGCAGCTTCTGCACTTCGGGGTCGTCGATCGAACCCTCGATTGTGGCAGGCACCATGGTGTTGAAGTGAACTTCCACCATGTCGGTATTCGGGTGCTGCACGATAGAACTTACGTTATAGACCGACGGAGCCGCAGTGTTCTCTGCAGGCGAAGTTGCGGAAGCGAGCTGCGCGACCGGGTGATGCTCGATCGAATGCTTCCAGTAGTGTCCAGCAGAAGCGCCAATGCCCAAACCCACAACGGCGATGGCCATCGCCATGCCGGGCGCGGCTTGCAACTGGGCAAAAAATCCCTGCCATCCGATTTCGAGTCGCATCCACAGGCTGGGAGGCGGCAACAGATCGAGTGCGTCATCCAGACGGACACGGCTTTGCGTTAAAAAGTTCGGAGAGGGTTCTTCGGCCGGTGCCAGAGACATGGTTTGTCGTAGCGCCTGGTAGGCTTGCAATTCACCTCGGCAAAATTCACAACCTGCCATGTGCAGTTCAAGGCTGTGGCTGTGTTCGTCGGACAGCTCTCCATAGATGTATTGCACAATCAACTCTTGTGCGTGATCGCATTTCATGGCCTGCTCCTGAAGTTTAAAAAGTACATCGTCTTTTACCGTCTTTTATCGAACCACTGACAACTGTGTCCGCAGTTTGCGGGTAGCACGAAAGAGCGTGTTCTTGGCTGTCTCTTCCGTTGTGTTCAACATCTCTCCAATGGTCCGCAGCCGCAGACCCTGATAGTGCTTCAACTCAAATACAGTGCGTTCGCGCGGAGTCAACGTCGCCAGCGCGGTCTGAATTTTTTCCGCCAATATTTTTCGATCGAGTTCCCGCCCGGGATTGGCCATGGCGCGATCGTCCGACACATTGATCATGGTGTCGTGTTCTTCGCCGGTGGCATCGACAATGACGGCTGGATCTTCGCGACGTGTTTTGCGTCGGCGCAGCAGGTCGAGGCAAAGATTGGTGACGATGCGATAAATCCACGTGTAGAAGGAGCACTCGAAGCGAAAGCTTCCAATATGTCGGTAGGCCTTCAGGAACGCTTCCTGATGAATGTCCTGCGCATCCTGTTCCGAACCGGTCAAGTGCAAGGCCAGGCGCAGCACGGACTGGTCGTACTGACGCACGAGCGCATCGAAGGCCTCACGAGAACCTTTTTGCGCCTCGCGGATCAGTTCCGCGTCCTGCAGCCGAGCTGAACTTTCGGCGTACATCCTTGATTTTGATTGTATCTGTGGGGGCGCACTTCGGATTTGTGGGGATGCAAAGGTATCTTGCGTAAGGATGGCGAATCGCTGCGACTCCATCGAGTATGTCTCCACTCGTTTTGACGCCATTTTTCGGCAAACGTGAGCCGATCCGGTGTTTGGTGTGTGTGGGGGCTGGCTAGAGTCTTCTGTTGCAAAGCTATTCTCTTTTCTTTTGCCAGGGTTTGCGTGGGAGCAGCCTGGATTGAATTGGAAAGAGACGGGATGAGCCGAGAAGATGCCGTGGCGGATTTTGCTCTACACTGGGCCTCATGGCCCCTGTCACTCATCGACCCTCCGGGGATGCGCAATCCTCATTTTTCCAGCATGATTCAGCCCGCAAGTCAGCCGGTAACTGGGCTATCGCTTATACCGATGGGGGGTCGCGAGGCAATCCCGGCCCCTCCGGATACGGAGTCGTGATTCTGGGCGAAGACGGGACCGTTCTCGGCGAACTGAGCGAATTTCTGGGAATGCGCACCAACAATGTTGCAGAATATTCCGGCCTGCTGGCGGCGCTGGAGTTTGCGCTGGCCAAGGGCCATCCTCGGCTGCGTGTGGTTTCCGACTCGGAATTGATGGTGAAGCAGATTCGCGGGCAATATCGCGTGCAGAGCCCAGACCTGCGTCCGCTGTATGAGGAAGCCAAGCGCCGCATCGCCAAGCTGGACGCCTTCCAGATTGAACATGTGCTACGCGGCAAGAACAAAAAGGCGGATGAGCTGGCGAACCAGGCCATGGATCGAGGGATGCGGCGGAAGCCGGAGGTGAAGGCTAGCGGGTCCAATTCACCGGTTGCTGCAGAGGCGCCGCCGGTGCGGCCGCTGCGCGGAATCGTCAAAGAAGGGAAGATCAACCTGCTGGAAGGTTCGATTCCAGAGGGAACCATTGTGGTGGTGATGCCAGAAAAAGCGCTGGGGCAAAGAGCGGGGAAACCCTAGGAGATTGTCGGTTGGGCCTGAAGTGAAGGCCGGGTTAGTTCGGACCTGCCAAGGCGGTTTTGACTTGTTCGCTGACTAGCTTGCCGTCGGCGCGCAGACCGGCGGCCTGAAACTTGGCCTGCACAGCTTTCATCACACTGCCCATATCGCGCGGGGTTGGCTTGGTTCCCGCGGCGGACATCTCGGCGATGACTGCCTCGACATTGCTGCGAATGTCCTCTGGCGAGGCCGACTTGGGCAGATAGCTTTCGATGATAGGAATTTCTGCCGCTTCCTTCTCCACCAGGTCCATGCGGTTGCCCTTGGTGAACTGTTCAATGGAATCTTGGCGCTGCTTCACCATGGTGACCAGCACCTGCTCGGCCTCGGGGTCAGTCAATGGGGCGCGCTTGTCGATCTCTTTATTTTTCAGCGCAGATTTCATCATGCGGAGGGTCGACAGGCGGTCCGCCTCACGCGACTTCATCGCCGCCACCATGTCCTGTTGCACTTTGTCCGTCAAACTCACCAATTCCACCGCCTTTCCACTTTATGGCCGAAAAAGACCGCAATCCTTCAATTATAGGCGCGCAGCAAAACCCTTGTTTTTTCTCTAGAATGGAAGCATGTTCCATAAAACGCGTCTGTTTACTCCCGGCCCGACTCCTTTGCTGCCAGCGGCGCAGTTTGCCATGGCTGCCGCTGATCTGCACCATCGCACTCCGGAATTTCGCGCCCTCTATCAGCGCGTTCTGGAACAGCTCCAGGCCTTTGTCGGCACCAAAAATGATGTGATTCTGCTGACCAGTTCGGGCACTGGGGCGATGGAGGCTTCGATCTCTAATCTGACGTCTCCCGGCGACCGCGTGCTAGTCCTGACAGCCGGTAAATTCGGCGAACGCTGGACTGGCCTGGCGAAGGCGTTTGGCTGCCAGCCCGACGTCGTGAGCGCTCCCTACGGCCAGACATTGCCGCTGGAGGCTGCGAAGGCTGCGCTGCGCAGCGACACCAAGCTGGTGCTGATGCAGGCGACAGAAACTTCGACTGGCGTACGCCATGATGTGAAGGCTGTGGCGGAGATGCTGCGCTCGTCCGGCAGCGATGCCTTGCTGGTCGTCGACGCCATTACCGGCCTGGGAACTACCCATCTGGACATGGATGCGTGGGGCATTGACGTCCTGATTGGCGGTTCGCAGAAAGCTGTGATGATTCCGCCGGGTTTGGCGTACCTGGCCGTTAGTGAGCGTGCGTGGAAGCGTATGGAGACGACCAAAAATCCGCGCTACTATTTCGACCTGCGCAAGGAGCGGAAAGTCGCGGCTAAGGGTGAGTCCGCATACACGCCTGGAGTTGCTTTGATCGCCGCGCTGGGTGCAGCGTTCGACTACATTGCCGCTCAAGCGGATGGGGACTTGTCCAAGGGCCGCGTGGCATTAGTGGAAAATGCTGAAACCTGTGCTGCCATGATGCGCGCGGCGGTTCCCGCCATGGGAATGCGCCTGTTCGCGCCGGATGCGCCTGCGGCTGCGGTGACCGCTGTGATGCCGCCCGAGGGTGTGGATTCCGGCATCATCGTGAAGCAACTGAAGTCTCGCTTTGGGACGATTGTCGCCAATGGACAGGGAGAGATGAAGGGCCAACTGTTCCGCGTGGCGCATCTGGGATTTTTCGATCCGCTGGACACGCTGGCGGTGATTGGCGCGCTGGAACAGGTGACGATCGATTCGTTGCCACCCTCGAAATTTCAGCTAGGCGATGCACTGGCCGCAGCGCAACGCGTCTTCGCAGAACGCAGCCGTAGCCTCGACGCCGCTTCTACAAATTCTTCAAAAACCATTGCTGTCGCCGAACCCGCCGGGGTTGGCCGATAGCCGTTTTCGTGTGGGTGCTCCCGATCCAACGGGATGCGGAGCGCCCTTTGCCCCGTGCCTTGGGAAGGTCGCTTCAGAACCAACGATAGGAAACCAGCCATGAAAGTCGTTCTCGCAGAAAAGGTGTCTCCAGCTACGATTGCCGTCTTTGCCGATGCTGCCGATTGGAAGGTCGTCACCCACGATCAAATCAAGAACGGCCTACCGGCCGAGTTGGCAGACGCTGATGCTTTGGTGGTTCGCTCTGCCGTGCAGGTGGACGCCGCGCTGCTGGAGAAAGCTCCTAAGCTGCGCGTGATTGGGCGTGCGGGCGTGGGCGTGGACAACATCGACGCAGAAGCGGCGACGCGCAACGGAATTGTGGTGATGAACACTCCGGGAGCGAATGCGGTTGCGGTTGCTGAACTGACCCTTGCACTGATGATCGATCTGGCTCGCATGGTGCCACGCGCCAACACAACCATGCATGCGGGAAGCTGGGAAAAGAAATCGCTGCAGGGAACCGAGCTGCGCGGAAAGACGCTGGGCATTGTCGGCCTGGGCCGTGTCGGATTGGAAGTCGCGCGGCGTGCGCGAGGATTTGGCATGGAACTGGTCGGCAACGATCCTTTTGTTTCCGCTGCAATTGCGCGCGAGAATGGCGTGCGCCTCGCTTCGCGCGAAGAAGTGATTCGACAGGCCGATTACCTGACCCTGCACGTGGGACTGACGGCGGATACCGAGGGCATGTTGAATGCTGCAACCTTCGCCACCATGAAGAAAGGCGTGCGGCTGGTGAACTGCGCCCGCGGCGAACTGATTGTTGAGGAAGACCTGGTGGCTGCGCTAAAGAGCGGACAGGTGGCGGGTGCTGCGCTCGACGTTTTCCGTAAGGAGCCGCTGAAGGATTCACCATTCTTTGGACTCGACAACGTGATTCTGACACCGCATATTGCTGGCTCAACGGCGGAAGCGCAGGAGGCGGTGGGAATCCAGATCGCGGAACAGGTTCGCGCCTATCTCAGTACTGGCGTGGTGCAGAACGCAGTCAATTTTCCTTCGCTTTCCTACGAGGAATACACAGCGCTGGCGCCCTATATCGAGCTGGGAGAACGTCTGGGGAAATTCCTGACGGCCACCTTCGGAGAGAGTGTAGAGAGCGTCGATCTTGCCTACTCCGGCCAGTTGGCAGAGATGCGAACGGAGCTGGTTCGCGGTGCGGCATTGTGCGGCATCCTCAGCCGATCCGAGCACGTGAATCGCATTAATGCGGCATCCGTCGCGGCCGAGCATGGCATTCGTGTGCATGAGCAAAAGACAGAGGCTCTGGCGGGCGGTGCCGGCAACGTGCTGAAGCTGACGCTGCATGCTGCGCATCAAAGCATGACGGTGACCGGCACGGCGCGACATGGTAGATTTCCCCGGCTGCTGTCGTGCGATGGCATCGACATTGAAGCACCGCTGGAAGGAACGCTGCTGTTTCTCCGCAACCAGGACGTCCCGGGTGTCATCGGCAAAATTGGTACGACGCTGGGCGATGCCGACGTGAACATTGCAAATTTCGCGTTGGGACGCGCAGACAGCCATGATGGAAATGGTGTGCGCCAGGCGCTGGCCGTGATCCATATGGACGTTGAGACCACCCCGGCTCAAATCCAAGTGGCGATGGAGGCTTTGGGCAATCTGAAGGCGATCACAAGTGTCCGCCTGGTCAAACTGACATAAGGTGGTTCGCGAAGCGAGAACATTCTTGCAGCATCGAACGGGCCTGCAGTAGCATCTCAAATGCAGCGCCAGAGCCTACACTGGATCGAAAGCAATAAGTCGAGAGCTTGTTTTGTAGAAGGGTTTCCCTGCATGCCGCTA
Source organism: uncultured Acidobacteriota bacterium (assembly GCA_963821145.1). Taxonomy (GTDB): domain Bacteria; phylum Acidobacteriota; class Terriglobia; order Terriglobales; family Acidobacteriaceae; genus JAKAAZ01. Next base: position 164,038 of record CAWGCV010000011.1, on the reverse strand, counting down.
TACGAGTACGAATGTAAACAGTGCCACGAGCGTCTGGAAAAGATCCAAAGCTTCAGCGCGCCGCATGAAACGAAATGTCCGAAGTGCGGCGGCGAGCTGGAGCGGGTCATTTCCGCGCCTGCGATTCAGTTCAAGGGTGCGGGCTGGTACGTGAACGACTACGCCAAGTCAGGCAGCAAGCCTGCTAAGGCTTCTGATTCTGCAAACAAGTCTGACGGCAAGACGGATATATCGGCGCCAACCTCCGACAGCAAGTCGGACTCGAGCAGCAGCAAGCCTGCGGCAACAAGCGCGGATTCTTCTTCGTCTTCTTCGAGCAATTCGTCATCGAGCGATTCGGGCTCCGGCAAATCGAATGCGGGAAGTTCCAGCAGTTCGAATTCGTCGTCGTAGCCTTTCAAAAAAGATCGACAGGCCTGGATCGCAGTGACCGCATTCCTGATTCATTCTGCCCGCAAAGATTGACTACAATCAGCGTGTGCTGGATACTTCTCTCCCGATCCCGTCGAACGACCTGGAAGCGTGGTTGCATGAGCTGCCTGCGCGGCCGGCGGTCTTCGCACTGTTCGGTCCGGAGGCTTACGGCGACAGTCCGGCGCTAGAGCCATACATTTCAAAATCAGCGAATCTGCGGCGCCGCATGCATCGATTGCTGGCTCCGTCGTCTGCGGGAAGCAAGCGCCTGCACCTGGGTGGAACCGCGGTGCGGTTGGATTATTCTGAAGTGGGGTCGGAGTTTGCGACTGCACTGCTGATGCTGCATGCGGTTCGGCGATACTGCGGCGAGCGGGTTCGAAAACATCTACACTTGCGCACCCCGTCATTGCTGCGACTGGCGTGGGAAAACCGTTATCCCCGCGTCTACGTCACCAATCGCGTCACGCAGCGCGCTTTGGCGACGACCTACGGCCCGTTCCCGTCGCGCGCGGCCGCCGAACGATATCTCGACGATTCGTTGAATTTTTTTGAGCTACGCCGCTGTACGGAAGAACTGCATCCTGACCCGACGTTTCCGGGCTGCGTCTACTCTGAAATGAAGATGTGCCTGGCGCCGTGTTTCAAGGGCTGCAGTGATGAGCGCTACGCCACAGAGGCGGAACAGGTGCGCGAATATTTTGCATCGCGCGGCGCGTGGACGATGGCGCGACTGGAGAAAGATCGGGATGCAGCTTCCGCAGCACTGGATTTTGAGAACGCCGCTCGGCTGCACCAGCAGATCCAAAAAATGAAGACTGTCGCGCAGCAGGCCTCGCCGCTTGTGCATCCCCTCGTGGATCTTGACGCGGTGATTTTGCAGCCGGCGGTTGCGCAGCCGATATTTGCTGCCGATGGAAAGCCAGAGAAGATGTCGAACCGTGCGCTGCGCACGGAGGCCACGCATGTCGCGGTTTATCTAGTTCGTGGCGGCAGAATTCTTGGGCCTGGTTTCTATTCGGTGGAAGGGATGCGTCATCCCAACGAGCGGGCCGGCTCCACGTCGCTCTTTGCACATCCCACGCTGCTGGAACCAACGCCGCTGGAGTCTCCCCCAGTGACCCAGGGCGCAGATTCCGGCGCGCAAGCTGCAGGGACCAAAGTGGCGCGAGGTCAGCTCGAGCAGCGGCTCCAGGCGGTTTTGGAAGAATTGGAATTGCAGGCGAGTTCTGAAAAAGCTTCGCCGGAAGAGTTGAGCGAGCATGTATCGCTGCTGGCGCGCTGGTACTATCGGCCAGCGAATCGACGGGTGGGAGAAATTTTCTTCCGTGAGGAAACTGCTGCCTCGGATGCGGCGCACGAGAGACCATTTCCTCTGTCGCGAATTTTGCGCGGTATTTCTCGCGTCTTTTGCGGACAAAAGGATACGTCGGAAGTTGCGGCCGATGCCGGTGGAACTTAGTTCGCTGGCAACGAACGCGGACTATGATACGATTTTTTCCACTCTATGAATGGCCGTCGAACGTCCTCTTCTGCTTGCTTCCAGATTCTTTTTTTGATGGTGTCGGTTACGCTCGCGTGTGCCCCAATGGCGTGGTCTGCGAGACCCGCTGACAAGCCGCCCATTACGCAGGACGAGTTTTTCAGCTTTGTCGAAATTCAGGGACTGGCTCTCGCTCCGGACGGCAATACGGCTGTGATTGGAACGGAGCGGGCGGATTGGAAGCAGAATCGTTTCCGCGATGATTTGTGGATGTGGCGCGTGGGAGACAATTCCATCACTCCGCTGACTACCACTGGACATGACAGCGATCCGCATTTTTCTACGGATGGAAAGTACATTGCATTTCTGTCGAATCGCCCGTTACTTGCGGAAGGAGAGTCCGCCAAGGATGCTGTCGAGCGTGTGTGGATTTTGCCGGCTACTGGAGGGGGCGCGTTTCCTCTTTATAAGGCACCGTTGGATGTCGACGCCTTCACCTGGTCGGGGGATGGCAAGGCGATTTTTGTAGCGACGCAGCAACCGATCTCTGAAGACGCCAAGACTGCGGAGAAGAAGGCGTGGAAGGATACGGTGCGCTGGCGCGAGCAGCGGCGCGGCGATGACATCCTGCGAGTGCCGATTGCCGCTGCAATTCCGCAGCCCAAGCATCTGATGGCTTCTGACAGTGAGGCGAAACCGGACGCAGACAAGAAACCGAAGTTGCCGACCGACGCCACCGTGGTTGCCCAGAGTCCGCTGGCAATCACGGAGCTGGTCGCTGCGCCCGATGGCAGCTTGCTGGCTTTTGAGAGTCGCTCACTTCTAAATCGTCAGGAAAATCCGGCGGACTACGAAATTTATTCCGTTGCCCCGGATGGCACTGGCGCGACACCTCGACAATTGACGCACAACCAGGCGTACGAAGAAGGTCTCCATTGGAGCCGCGATAGCAAGACGCTGTACTTTTCTGTGCCAGCGGCGGCGGGATCGGCGGAACAAGCGTATCACGATGTGCAGGGCCGGCTGTACGGGATGGACCCTGCGAGCGGGAAAATGACTCGCCTGGGCGGAGATTACGCCGGCAGCTGGGAAGGGTATGCGATCCAGTCTGATGGAAGCTTGCTGGGACGCGGGATGACTGGGCTGCAGACGCAGATCTACGGTGTGGATGGCGCGAAAGCTAGCAAGCTGGCGGGAGTCGAAGGTAGCTACGGCAATGTGCATACGGCGTTGAAGTCGCCGCGACTGCTGTTCACTCACTCGGCGATCGACGAGCCGACGGAAGTGTACCTGGCGGAAGATGCCGCGCACCTGGACCAGGCCAAACCGATTACGGAGTTCAATAAATTGTTCACGGAGCGCGCGCTGCCAAAGTGGACACCGTACCGCTGGAAATCGCCGGACGGAACGCCGGTGGAGGGTGTGCTGCTGTATCCGCCGGGCAAGTTTGGGCAAAAGCATTTGCGCATGTTCACGCTAATCCACGGTGGGCCTGCCGATGCGGATGGCGACAGATTCGGCGCCGACTGGTATGACTGGGCGATTCTTGCCGCGGACAATAACTGGCTGGTGTTTCGGCCAAACTATCGCGGATCGAGCGGCTACGGCGATAAATTCCAACTGGAGATTTCGCCGGTGATTGTGTCGCTGCCCGGAAAAGATATTCTTGCCGGCGTCGATAAGCTGGTCGCCGACGGCATTGCCGATCCCGATCATCTTGCGGTTGGAGGATACAGCTATGGTGGTTACATGACCAACTGGCTGATCACGCAGACGACGCGATTCCGGTCGGCAGTTTCCGGCGCGGGCGCGGTGGAACACGCCGCCAACTGGGGTAACGACGATATGTCGTTCGACGATGCGTGGATGCTGGGCGGAACTCCATGGCAGAACCCGGCGCGGTATCAAAGCGAGGCAGCGCTGTTCCAGTTCGACAAGGTCAAGACGCCCGTGCACGACGTGATTGGGGGCGCGGATATTCGGGTTGCAGCGGAAGAGGGATATTTGTTTGAGCGGGCGCTTGAAACCGAAAAGATACCGCATCAATTCCTGGTGTTCCCGGGCGAAGGTCACGGATTGGCCAACAATCCATGGCACGGCTATATCAAAGTGCGCGACGAGCTTTTATGGTTAGACAAGTATGATCACGCCAGCCAATAGCCGTGTCCGTTCGCCGTTGCGGGAAGGCAGCACAGTGTGACTGGGCAGCCTCCCCTAAATACATCCTCTTCTGTGGAAGCTTTCTCTCCCACCCCCTGGGCACGTTGGCGGCCACGGGCTGAAGCGCTGATTGCACTGCTCGCACTGATTCCGATTGGGTTATTTCTCGCAGCTGCCCTCGGCCGGCTGAGATCTGCAGTCCCACTGGAGCAACTGGAAGGCTCCATGTTGTTGGCGGCTGAGCGGGTGGCGCACGGTCAGCCGATTTACGTGCGGCCCAACTTCACCTTCATTCCTTATATGTATGCGCCCGCCTACTACTACGTCTCCGGATGGGCGGTGCGGTTGTTGGGAGCTCGTTTTCTGGCGCTTCGATTGGTGTCTCTGCTGAGCACTTGCGCATCGATGGCGATCATTTATCTTTTTGTATTTCTTGACTCGCCGGGCACGCGTGCACGACGACATCTGGCAGCGCTGGCTGGGGCTGGCCTTTATGCGGCTGCTTACCCCTTTACGCGCGAATGGTTCGATCTTGGCCGACTCGACTCCTTCTATATTTTGTTGCTGGTGCTGGCGTTGCTGTCGACGCGCTATTTGCACCCGATCCTCGCTGCCGCCATGTGGACGCTCGCGTTTCTGGCGAAACAAACCATCTTTCCGGTTGCGCTGATCATGCTTTGCGTGGATTGGAAACGGCCACGCCGATTGCTGCTGGGAGTGGGAAGTTTTCTGCTGATGGCGGCGATCTCGAGCAGGCTACTGGACCACGCCACCCACGGCTGGTTCTGGTTCTACGCATTCACGGTGCCGCACGCCAATGCCGATCTTTGGCTGCGCCCGGCCGTATTTTATGTGCCTTCGCAACTCGTCGCTCCCTTTGGCGTGACGCTGATGATCATTGCGTTGGCGTGGTACTGGACTCGTCCGTCGCTGGCCAATTCCAGAACCCGGTTTTACCTGGTGGCCGGGACAGCTCTCCTTGGTCTGTGCTGGTTTTTGCAGGCGCATGCGGGCGCAACCGCCAATACTCCCATGCCTGCGTATGCAATTCTGGCGGTGATTTTTGGAATCTCGTTCGCTCGCCTGGACGCTGCGTTCGCTTTTGCTTCCCGGGAAATGGCGCGAGTTTTTCTGTTGGCTGCGGTTGCGATTCCATTCGTCGGCTCACTCTATAACCCACACGATTTTATGCCGCACCGTGACCTGGTCACTTCGCAGGAACAACTGATTTCATGGCTGCAGGTTTTTCCCGGGGACGTCTACCTTCCAGCCCATCCATATGAAGGCGTGCTGGCCGGCAAACAGTGGCACGCCGACAATACTTCGCTGCACGACGCTTTGCGTCCGGATCTGGCCGATGTGGACAATACGGTGAAGGCGAAAATCGCCGAGCAAGTCAATCAGGGTGAATTCGATGCGATTGTGCTGGATGCCCTGCCGGAAGATACGCTGCCCGGCCTGCCCTGGCTGCCTGCGGACCTGGCGCAGCGCTATCCAATTGTCGGTGTCGTGCCCGGAAGTGACGTCAGCGACATATTCGGACCCCACCCGACTTATTTTCTGCTGCCATGCCGCGAAAAGGGGATGGCGATAGCCCATGGGTGGAAGCTGCTCGAAACCGGCGGACAAAGCGCTTGCGCCTCAGACTAAGGTGCCGCGCCGCTGATAGACTAAATAGACCGTGGTTGAACTGGTACCCTCAATTCTTTCCGCAGATTTTGCCCACCTGGCCGAGCAGATTCAGGCCGCGGAGCGGGGCGGCGGAACTGTCATCCATGTGGATGTGATGGACGGGCATTTCGTGCCCAACATTACGATGGGTCCGCCCGTGGTAGCGTCGTTGCGCAAAGTAACCAATTTGCCGCTCGACTGTCATTTGATGATTGAGAATCCAGATGAATTTATCCCCGCGCTGGCGGAGGCGGGAGCGAATTGGGTGAGCGTGCATTATGAAGCCTGCCGCCACCTGCATCGCTCGCTGCAACTGATTGAACAGCATGGAATGAAGCCGGCGGTCGTGATCAATCCAGCTACGCGGGTGAACCTGCTGATCGACATTTTGCCGATGGTGCACCATGTGCTGGTAATGAGCGTGAATCCGGGGTTCGGTGGGCAGAAGTTCATCCCATTTTCGCTGGAAAAGATTCGGCACTTGTGCGCGATCCGTGCCGAGCTGGGCCTGGAATATCGAGTGGAAGTGGATGGCGGGATCGCGGACGATACCGTGGCGCAAGTGGTCGAGGCGGGAGCCGACCTGCTGGTGGCTGGCCATGCGATCTTCGGCGACGGTCATCCGGAAGAGAATGCACGGCAATTACTGCAGATGGCACGCGCCGCTGCCGGCGAGCGATTGAAGCCGGCCGCAAAACAGGTCAATATTGGAAAGAATGTACGGGAAAATGGCAGACCCATCCACCGGACTACAGGCAAGCGAAAAGGTCTGCTAAGGGGAAGTACAGTATGAGTCGTTTCATCCGTTGTTCCAGTCATCGTTTACTGCAACGTTGCGCGGCAGTGGGCACGCTTGCGGTATTGGGCGGCAGCATGGCCCATGCGGGAATTTTTCATCGCAAGCAGAAGCCGCTCTCGCAAAAAGACGATGCGCTGGCAAGCGTGACCAGCAGTCAGCCGGATAAGGAATTGTTCGATCGCGCCATGATCGCGATGAAGAAGGGCAAGTTCGACATTGCCCGCCTGGATCTGCAGACACTGCTGAATACCTATCCGGACTCGGAATACCAGATGCGCGCCAAGCTTGCCATCGGCGACACCTGGTACAAAGAGGGCGGCACCGCCGCGATGCAGCAGGCGGAAGAGGAATACAAGGATTTCATCACCTTCTTCCCGGATAAGCCGGAAGCTGCGGAAGCGCAGATGAAGGTAGCCGATATCTACTACAAGCAGATGGAAAAGCCGGATCGTGACCCCACGAACGCGATTCGCGCCCAGGAAGAATACCGGGCGATGATTCTGCAATATCCGGATTCCAGCCTGATACCGCAGGCGAAGCAGCGACTGCGGGAAGTGCAGGAAGTGCTGGGCGACCACGAGTTCAACATTGGGGCGTTCTATCAGACACGGATGAACTATGCGGCTGCCACGGCGCGTTTGCAGTCTGTGATCGATACTTATCCGCTCTACAGTCGCGTCGATGAAGCGCTGCTTGACGTGGGCGATGCGTATGCCGCACAGTCCCGCAACATTGCTGCCATGCGACTCGATCCGGCCGCCAAAGAGCGGCTTGAAAAGCTATTCCAGAACCGTGCCGCACAGGCGTATGACCGGGTTGTGGTGGAGTATCCAATGGCGCCCCACGCGGATGACGCGCGAGATCGGCTGGAAGCGATGAATTTGCCGGTGCCGACACCGACGCAGGAGCAAATTGCCGATAGCGCGGCGATCGAGCAGAGCCGTGCGCCTGTGAATTTGAAATATAAGGCGTTCCTGCTAATCACGGCACGCCCGTCTACCGTGCAGGCAGCGCGGGTCGGTGAGCCGAGCCTGAGCAATCCGCCGCAAATTACAGCTCCGGAACTGGTGAAGGCGGAAATGTCAGATGTTCGCTGGGCGATCAAGCCCGACGGCCAGCCAGCCCCATCTGTTGCCGGGACTTCGAATAACTTGAAGGCGGCAGTTGCTGCTAACGGTGAATCAAACGGCTCCGGCACGGTTGGCGAGACGCAGCCTGCGTCCAACGGGCTGCAGATGAACGATATCTCCGGCGACAACGGCGTGAATGGAGCGGTAATCAACAATTCGGATCAGAACCAGGCGACGCCACCGTCTTCACCGAATGCGGTTGAACCGCCGGTGGGCACGCAATCCGTTCCGCCAGCAACTGCGCCCTCTGTTGGCGGAAACGGCAACCCTGCGGTCCCTCCAGCCAATACGACCGATACGCCGGGCAATCCGACGCAGTGGCCGTCGGCGCGTAAAGACAATGGTGGATTACAGACCGTTGCACCCGCGAACAGCACGCCACTGCCTGCTGCGCAAAAGGCTGCACCCGCACCGGCCCAGGTGAACGATGTTCAGCAGACGGGCCAGCCGGTGAACACTGTCGATCAAACAACGGCGAGCAACGGAAAGAAAAAGAAGAAAAATCCCAAGCCGCAATTTGAGGGCAAAGAAGAATCCTCCAGCACGCATAAGAAAAAGAAGGGCCTGCACAAGCTGAATCCGTTCTAGTCCAACAGGCAGATAGCCGGCGGCATCGCAAACGCGGTGCTGCCTGTCGGCCAAATCGCACTTCTCTGCAAGATGAAAGGGGCATGCGTTGCGGCGTTTAAGATTTTCTTGCTCGTCTTTCCGCTCCAGCTGGCTTGGTGTTCTTCTGCTGGGAATTGGCCTGACTTTGGGCGCACAGGCCCAGCAGTCGCCCGACGATAGAAAGCCTCCGCAACTGCCGCAAACTCCCGAAGTTCACGCCGATCATTCGGTCACCTTCTATTTTTATGACCCCGGAGCCAATCAGGTTGAGCTGAGCATGGATGGGCACGCCGGCCGCCAGTCCCTGGCCAAGGACGATCGAGGCGTTTGGAGCATTACTGTTCCGCCGCTGCAGCCGGACCTCTACGACTACCTTTTCGTTGCGGACGGAGTACCCACGCTCGACCCTTCCAACCCAGTCGTCAATCCAAACCTGCGCAGCCCATCAAATGTATTCGAAGTTCGCGGACCGCAGCCGGAACTATGGGACGTGCAGGATGTCCCGCATGGAATTGTGCATCAACACTTTTACAAGTCAGCGATCATTGGCGACCAGCGCGACTATTTTGTTTACACGCCGCCTGCGTATGATCCTCGCGGCCACAAGAAATATCCGGTGCTATATCTGCTGCATGGTTACTCCGATGATGCACGGGCTTGGACTGCGCTGGGTCACGCCAACTTCATCCTGGATAATTTGATCGCGGAAGGCAAAGCCAAGCCGATGATTGTCGTAATGACACTCGGGTATGGGGCGCCGGAAATTGTTCTGGGGCCCCGTGCCTCGTTCAGCAGTCCTGCTTTGCGCAAGAAGAACCTCGACTTGTTCACCCAGGCATTGCTGACGGAAGTGATCCCGCAGGTGCAGTCGATGTACAAGGTTTCCACCAAGCGCGAGGATCGTGCAATTGCCGGGCTGTCCATGGGCGGTGCAGAAAGCCTGATGACTGGCTTGAATCACATCGACACCTTCGCATGGGTCGGCTCGTTCAGCGCGGGGGGACTGGATACAAACTATGCTCAGGATTTCCCGGAGTTAAATGCCACCACTGCAGCGCGTCTGCGGCTCTTGTGGGTCGCTTGCGGTAAGGATGATCGTTACGTCGGCAAAACACCGTTGATCGAGGCGAATCGGCAATTCGTTGCATGGCTGCGGGCAAATAATATTCCGGTGACGTTTGTTGAAACGCCGGGCATGCATGAGTGGCCAGTGTGGCGTAAAAATCTGATCCAATACTCGCAGCTCTTGTTTCAGCCCAAGTAGATATACCCTCACTATTTCCGCGTGTCGGCGATGCAGAATCGCCGCTGTGCTATCGTGAAAATTGGCCTCCCATGCGGTACCCGGCCTCCCTTACACCATGCCTCGTGACCTTCCAAAAGCCTACGACCCGGCCGCTATCGAAGATCGATGGGCGGAGTACTGGGTGCGTGAACGCCTGTTTGAGGTCCCGACTCCGGAAAAGCTCGATGGGCTTCCGCCCAGATTTACGCTCTTGCTGCCGCCGCCCAACGTAACCGGGCGCCTGCACATGGGCCATATGCTCAACCAGACGGAGATGGACATTCTGACGCGCTGGCATCGCATGCGCGGTGAATTGGCCCTGTGGGTTCCAGGAACCGACCATGCCGGCATTGCTACGCAAATGATGGTGGAGCGGCAGGTCGCGAAAGAAGGAAAAACGCGGCAGGAACTGGGCCGCGAAGCGTTTGTCGAACGGGTTTGGGAGTGGAAGCAGGAATACGGCGGCGCCATTCTTGACCAGATGAAGCGCCTGGGCGCGAGCGTCGATTGGTCGCGCGAATACTTCACCATGGACGAGCGTCTTTCAGTCGCGGTGAAAGAAGCATTCGTCCGCCTCTACGAGCAGGGACTCATCTATCGTGGCGCCTACATTGTGAATTGGTGCCCGCGATGCCAGACTGCCATCAGCGATCTGGAAGTGGTGCATGAGGAGCAGCAGGGTAAGCTGTACGAGATTCGCTATCCGCTGGTGGATGGTACCGGAAGTGTTACCATCGCGACCACTCGGCCGGAAACCATGTTGGGCGATGTCGCGGTCGTTGTAAACCCGGCCGACGCACGCTACCTGCATCTGCAAGGGAAAAAGCTAAGCTTGCCGCTGACCGGCCGCGAAATTCCTATTCTGCCAGACGAATGGGCGAATCCGGAATTTGGCACGGGCGCAGTCAAAGTAACGCCGGCGCACGATCCGAATGATTTTGCGATTGCGGAGCGGCATGAGCTGCCGTCGATCGTGGTGATGGACGAGACTGCGCACATGAACGCGGAAGCGGGTGTTTATGCGGGTCTGGATCGGTATGAAGCGCGCAAACGCATCCTGGCCGATCTGGAGCAGCAGGGTCTGGTGGTCGCGGTGAAGGACTACGTCAACTCCATTGGCAAGTGCGATCGCTGCAAAACGGTTGTCGAGCCGCGCCTGTCGACGCAATGGTTCATCAAGATTCAGCCGCTGGCGGACAAGGCGATCGAAGCAGTGGAGACGGACATCATCCGCTTTACGCCGGAGCAATACAAGAAGACTTATTTCGAATGGATGCGCAATATTCACGACTGGTGCATCTCACGCCAGCTGTGGTGGGGGCATCGCATTCCCGCGTGGCATTGCGCCAATTGCCGTGAAATTATGGTCGCGCGCGAGGCTCCAGAAGCCTGCTCGCATTGTGGGAGTTCGAAGTTGACGCAGGAAACGGATGTGCTGGATACCTGGTTTTCGTCTGGCCTGCTGCCGTTTACAGCGTTTGGGTGGCCGGAGCAGACGCAGGATTTGGCCGTGTTTTATCCTACGCAACTGCTGGTCACCGGCTTTGACATTCTATTTTTCTGGGTCGCGCGCATGATCATGCTGGGCTGCCACTTTATGCTCGACGTACCCATGCCGGATGGGTCCAAGCGAACCCTAGCGGACGCGGTTCCATTTCGCGAGGTTTATATCCACGCGCTGGTTCGCGATGCCGATCGCCAGAAAATGTCGAAGACCAAGGGCAATGTCATTGACCCGATCGAAATTATTCATCAGTACGGCACGGATGCGGTGCGATTCACGCTGGCCTCCATGGCTTCGCCGGGGACTGACATCGCCTTCAGTGAAGCGCGCACCGAGGGCTATCGCGCGTTTGCCAACAAGATTTGGAATGCGGCGCGATTCATCTTTATGCAGGTGGATCGGGCGAAGGAAGCTGGAATCTCAGTTGACCTAAAGCATCTTGGTCAGGCGCTGCCGTCGAATGAGAACGCTCCGCTGGAAGAGCGTTGGATCATCTCGCGGTTCAATCAATGCGTTGCCGACGTGAACCGCGCGCTGGCGGATTATCGTTTTGACGATGCTGCGAATCGCATTTATCAATTCTTTTGGGGAGAATTCTGCGACTGGTATCTGGAAGTTGTAAAAATTCGCCTCGATTTTGGAGAAGCTGCAAACAGAGCGACGACTACGGAAGCACTGGCTACATTGCTGGGTGTGTTCGAGTCATCCTTGCGATTGCTGTCGCCTTTCATGCCGTTTTTGACTGAAGAAATCTGGACCGCGCTCTACGATGGGGCGCAGCCGTTAAAGTCGATTGCGCTGGCGCGATTTCCCGGCGAGCCCGAAGCTCAATCAATGGAGTTCGACGCAAAGCCGGCCGCTGTCGACCTGGAGATGTTCTTGTTGCAGGAGATCATCGCGGACATCCGCAACCTTCGCAAGGAACAAGACGTACCCGAGAAGGAGGCCGCACCCGTGTTCTTGACGGGCGCAGACAATGCGATCGGGGTGGTGCGAAACAATGAGGACATGATCCAGCGACTGGCCCGGGTCTCTGCGATCGCCTATTCCAAGCCGACTGTGCAAGGTGTTTCCACACGTCATGGCGTAAATTATGAAGTCGCGTTGCATTTTGAAAAACAGGTCGACGTGGCAGCCGAACGTGAGCGCCTGGCCAAAGAGCTGGCGAAATTTGAAAAGGAAATGGAATCGAAACAGAAACAATTACAAAATGAGGCTTTCCTTTCAAAAGCACCAGTAAAAGTGGTCGATGGCCTGCGTGCGAGGGCGGACGAGCTGCAAGCATTGATTGGAAAAGCCAACGCAACGCTGCGGGCGCTGGAGTCGCTGGAACCTCGATAGGGCAGCACAAAGAGCCAAACATATGGATTGGAAAACAAAACGTGTCACGGCCATTCTGGAGCAGGCGCTCATCGAGGACCATGCCACGCATGATTCCACGACGGAACTGACTCTCGATCCCAAATTGTCCGCCTCGGCAGTCGTGGTTGCCAAACAGGATTGCATCCTGGCCGGATCGGAAGCGATCTTGCGAGTGCTCGAAATCTTCCGGAAGCTGGATCAGGCTTCGACACAGCGCTTTGAGGTGGTGCACCATCCCGAGATGTTTGACGGCGTGCGGGTGCGCAAAGGGCAGGCCATTGCGGTGATCCGCGGCAACGCGCGAACCATTCTGGCTTGCGAACGGGTGACGTTAAATCTGCTGCAGCGAATGTGCGGCATTGCAACTGAAACGCGCAAGTATGTCGATGCGGTGGCGGGTACCGGGGTGGTGATTCTGGATACTCGGAAAACTGCGCCGGGACTGCGCTTGCTGGATAAGTACGCCGTAAGTTGCGGGGGCGGACAAAATCATCGCATGGATCTTGCCGATGGCGTCCTGATCAAAAACAACCATATTTCATTGGGCGGCGGCGTCACCAAGGTGCTGGCGTTGGCGATGCAAAGGCGGTTGTTGGGACAGAAAATTCAAATTGAAGTGCGCTCGCTCTCAGAACTCGATGATGCGCTGGCGGGTGGGGTGGACTCCTTACTGCTGGATAATATGACACCCGCGGAAGCCAAGCGTGCTGTCGGCATCGCGCGTACTAAGATCCCCAACATTCCCATCGAGGTCTCCGGCGGCATCACCCTGGAAACGGTTCAAAAATACGCACAGACCGGGGTGACCTACATTTCCGTCGGCGCGCTCACCCACTCCGTTGCGGCTATCGATCTGAGCATGAAGATCACTGCGGAAATCTTCTAGAGATCGAACCTATGGAGGAGATGCTCGATCTCGACGTGCTACAGAAGGCTTTGGCTGGAACCATATTTGACGGCAAACTGCATCTATTTCCATCCATCGAATCGACCAATACCTATGCGATGCAGGAAGCCGCGAAGGGCGCCCCCCACGGCTCAGTTTATGTCGCCGAGGAGCAGACCGCAGGTAGAGGGCGCGGCAATCATGGCTGGCATTCTGAACCTTATACCGGTGTTTATGTCAGTACTTTATTACGACCGCAATTGGTAGCGGCCGATGGGCTGTGGCTTTCACTGGTGACTGGACTGGCTGTGCAGCACGCCATCGAAAATGTAACAGGATTAGTTGCAGATATTCGGTGGCCGAACGATTTGTTGTCGAACGGAAAAAAAGTTGGTGGAATTCTAGTGGAAATGAATGCTGAGGCATCTCGCATCCGCTACGCGATTATCGGAATCGGAATCAACGTAAACCAAGGAAAGTTTCCGGCGGAGCTTCGTAGCCAAGCGACCTCGTTGCGACTTGAAACTGATCGAGGAGTCGCTCGGGAAGAACTGTTGGTCGAGGTATTGGAATGCCTCAACGGAGAAATAGATGCTCTAATTCGGCCGGAAAGTTTTGCTGCAGCTTGTGCGGCACTCCTGGCGCGACTCGAAACGAAGTCAACGTGGATTCGTGGGAAGCAGGTGTTTGTCGATGAGGCGGGGGGGTACACTGGCGTCACCGCAGGTCTGGATGAAAAGGGATTTCTTCGCGTGCAAACCGACGATGGTGTTCGCAGGGTGTTGTCCGGAGGAGTTCGGGAACGAAAGGTTGAAGAGTAATGCTTTTAGTGTTGAACGTGAACAACACGAATACCGTGATCGCGATCTATCCGGTGATGGGGGAGCGCATCGGCGACTTGCGCGCGACCTGGAGGATCAGCACGCGGCAGGCGCAGACCGCGGATGAATATGGCATTCTGATTCGCAACCTGCTGCAGACCGAAGGGGTCGACAGCAAAGAAATCAGCGGTGTCGTCATCGCGTCGGTCGTCCCTCCCGTGGATTGGATTTTGCGCCAGTTTTCTGAACGATATTTCAACCACAAACCTTTATTTATTGAGCCTGGAGTCAAAACCGGTCTTCCCATTTTGACCGATAATCCGGGCGAAGTGGGCGCCGATCGTGTTGCAAATTGCGTGGGGGCCTTCCAGCAATACGGGGGACCGTGCATTGTGGTGGATTTTGGGACAGCGACCAACTTCGACGTCGTCTCGAAGCACGGAGAATTTCTTGGCGGCGCCATCTCTCCGGGAGTGAACGTTGCCGCCGAGGCGCTGTTTGCGAGGGCTGCGCGCTTGCCGCGAGTCGAGATTAAGCGACCACCAAAAGTGATTGGCACCAACACCGTGGATAATCTGCAGATCGGATTGTTCTACGGCCACATCGGACTGGTAGACGGCATTCTGGAGCGGATGATCGCGGAACTAGGCCCAGAAACGAAATGCGTCGCCACCGGAGGCCTGGCGCGGTTGATCGCCGGTGAGTCGAGATTCATCTCCGAGGTGAACGACACACTCACGCTGGAAGGGTTGCGGATTATTTACGAGCGCAACATGGTCGCGGGCGCGCGGTTGCGAAAAAAACAATAGCTAGCGGAAGGCATGATCGACGGTCTTGCAGAACTATTTCAACTACTACACGGAGATTGAAGAGCATTTTCAGCGGAGGCGCGGAACGTTGTTGATGCTTTCGACTCTGGATTGGTCGCTGATCGCCATGTGGCAGGAGGCGGGATTTCCGCTTGAGGCCGTTCTTTCCGGTATCGACGCGACATTTGAAAAATATGCTGCGCGACAGGCGAAGGGGCGCGTGCGGAAGATTAACGGGCTTGCCTATTGCGCGCAGGAAGTGCTGCGGGCCGTGGAAGATATGCACGAAGCTGCAACCGGAGCGCTCCGCAAGCAACCATCCACACCCGAAGAAAGTGGCTTTGAAGCGTCGCGCATTGCGGCGTTTGTGCGGGTGAATTCAGAGGCTGTGCGGCAGTGTGCAACTCCGGAAAAAGCCCGCGAGACCTACGGGGAAATTTCTCGTCGCCTTGAGTCGATCGCTGCATCGCTAGAGGGGCAAGTTGCAACTTCGACAGAATCGCTGGAGCAGCAGCTGCTGGTGCTGGAAGACCAAGTGTTTGCCGCGCTGCAGGCATTCACGCCCGCGGAAGATTTGCTGGCGCTGCGTGAACAGTCCAGCAGGGAACTGGCGCCGTATCGCAGTCGCCTGCAGACCGTACAAATTCGTCAGATTGAACAGCAATTTCTGCGACGGTGTTTGTTTGAACAGAACCGTCTACCTCGGCTGAGCCTCTTCTATGTGCGACACATATGAAGCTGACGATTGAAAAAGTAATTTACGGTGGCCAGGGACTGGCGCGATTGCCTGCCGACGATGTGGCGCGAGGCGGCCTGAGTGTCTTTGTGCCATTTACGCTGCCCGGCGAAATCGTGGAAGCGGAGATCACGCAGGAACATCGTGGTTACTCCGTGGCCCAAGCGCGGCGGGTCTTGGCGGCATCGGAGTTTCGCGTGACACCGCCGTGTCCGTGGTTCGAGACCTGCGGCGGATGCCAACTGCAACACGGCGTGTACTCCTACCAGGTGGAACTGAAGCGGGAGGTACTGCACGAAAGTCTCACGCGGGCGGGGGTACACGCTTTGCCGGAAATTACGCCGTTGGCGGGTGAGCCGTTGCGATACAGAAATCGAGTGCGGCTCCAGGTGCAGACGCGGCCGGAATTTTTGATTGGCTATCGGCAGGCGAAATCGCATCGTATGACGGCCATTGAGGCTTGTCCGATTGCGGCGCTGTTGTTGGAGCGGTGTATCGGTGTCATGCGGACACTTGGGACGAGTGGATTGGTTCCTGTAGATGCGCAGGAAATTGAGCTGTTCACCAATCACGATCAGTCTGAAATTTTCGTTACCATGTGGGCACGTCCCCACACCGGAAAACGCGAAAAGGCATATCAAGAGTTTTTCGAGAATCTACATCGAGAATTGCCGCAGTTGGTGGGGGCGCAGATGCTGATGACGGACAACGGGAAAATGCGTTCGCCGAGAGCCCCGATGCACTGGGGAAACCAGAGCGTCAATTACAGCGTTGTGGGCCGTGCATATACAGTGAGCGCGGGGTCCTTTTTTCAGGTGAATTCCACGCTGCTGGACGATTTTGTTGCTGCGGTCATGGGAGAAGAAAGCGGCGCGCTCGCATGGGATCTGTACGCCGGGGTTGGCCTATTTTCCCTTCCGTTGGCGGAAAGGTTTGAGCGTGTGATCGCGGTGGAGTCGAGTGCAGCGGCCTGCAAGGATCTGCGCCACAATTTGCGAGGTACGCGGGCGGAGTACGTACAGGCATCGACGATGAATTTTCTTCGCCACGCGATCTCGCTCAAACAGGATGCTCCCGACCTAATTCTGCTCGATCCTCCGCGCGCCGGCGCGGGCGTTGAGGCTGCAAAATTGTTGGCGGATCTGGGGCCGCGCAGGATCATTTATGTCTCCTGCGATCCGGCAACATTGGGCCGCGACCTCGCCGCATTGATACAATCCGGCTACCGCCTCCTTCGCCTGCAACTGGTCGATATGTTTCCGCAAACGTATCACATGGAAACCATCGCGACGCTTCAGCGCTGAGTTCGCGGGCGACATCATGGTTCCAGGCACAACCCTTCCGGAGACGACGCGGTCCGTACGAAGGTTGCACGGCTACCAGCCTGCGCCCCTGCGGGCCACGCGGCATCGACTCCGCAGGGAGCCACTGTCGCTCGGCAGCGCGCCGATGCTGCTGGCAGCGGCGGGATTTACGCTCGGCATTATCGATGCACACTGGGTGTGGCATCCTCCCCTTCTAAGTTTGCTGAGCGCAATATTGGCTGCTGGATTGGTGTTGCTGGCGGCGAGGATCGCGGTACGCTTGCTGTGGCTGCCCTTGCTGCTGCTGTGGTTTTCCGCAGGGCAATTCTGCGCCTTTGTCTCTCCCATTCCTCAAATGTCTCCCGCGCTTGTCCAACTTGCCGATGGCCTGCAGCGCAGCGTGAGCGGAACCGTGACAGCGATCCACTCCGAGCGAACGGAGACGCGACTCAGCCTTTATGGAAGGCCCGCGGAAACGGAACTAACCCAGCAGATTGACCTGTCGCTGGATCATGTGGAGGACTTCAACGCTGATCACGATTGGCAAACCGCTGTCGCGGGCGGTCTGAGGTTAAACCTCTACGCCAAGCCGGGAGAAAGCCTGCCGCAACTCCGCTGTGGAGAGCAGCTCAGCCTGCAAGTGCGATTTCATCGCCCAGAATATTTCCTCGATCCGGGTGCGTGGAACTATCCAGCCTATCTCGCGCAGCACGGCATCGCTGTTCTGGGTAGCGCGGATACCACCGCCTTACATGTGGAGTCTACCCGCGGCCGTCCAACGCTAAGTTGTTTGGCGACGGCTGCGCAGACATGGGCGGGTACGCGGCTGGATCAGATTGCGAAGATGAGCGCCTCTTACCGCTGGCTGCCGCAATCGATGCGGCTGACCTCGCAAGACAGCAGCGTGTTGAGCGCCATGTTGTTTGGCGACCGTACTCGGCTGCAGCACTCCATGCGAAGCGCGTTCGAACGCACCGGATCCTTCCACCTGCTGGTTGTTTCCGGCTTGCACATCACCATCGTGATTGGGCTTATTTTCTGGCTGGCGCGCAAACTGCGCCTGGGCCAGGTGCCCGCCACGCTCGTGGCAATCTTACTGGCGTTGCCATACGCCTTTCTCACTGGGTTTGCCCCGCCGGTACAGCGGGCGCTGTGGCTGAGCGCTGTATACCTGATTAGCCGCGTACTCTACCGCGAACGCGCGGCCCTGAACGCGATTGGCATTGCTTCGATCGGCGTACTGATACACAATCCTTCGGCATTATTTGATGCCAGTTTTCAGATGACGTTCCTCGCAGTGCTCGCGATTGCAGGCGTGGCTATGCCCCTGATTGAGGCGACGCTGGCGCCTTATCTGCGTGGTGTTCGCCTGCCGCGACAAATACGACTGGATCCATTTCTTCCCCCCAAGGTCACTCAGATGCGGGTGCTTTTGCGCATGTATGTCGAGCGATTGCGATACATTGTTGGACCGCGCTGGGGCTGGAGACTGCCGTTTGGAATTGTTCGCTGGTGTTTGCGATTCACAGAGGCCATGATTGTGGCTCTGGTGGTGGAACTGGCGATGGTGCTGCCCATGGCCGTCTATTTCCATCGAATTACCTTGGTGGCATTGCCGGCGAATTTGTTCGGGTTGCCGTTGCTGGCGTTTATGCTACCGCTGGCATTGATGACATTTCTGCTGGGCTGCGTCCATCCTGCGCTTGCAGTGCCGAGCGGAGCAGTGACGGCGTTGTTGCTGCATGCCATCTCCTGGTTGATCCATTTGTTCGGCAATCTGGCTGCTTCTTCGCTGCGAACTCCTAATCCACCGACGTGGTCTCTTTTCTGCTTTGCTGTCGCATGGATTGGAGCCTTGTGGCTGGTCCGCCTGTCCCGTAGGTGGAAGATGGTTGCATTGGCAGCAATTTTTGTTGGCTCGCTGCTGGTGCTGTGGCCGGTACCGATCACGCGTCATCGTGGAGTGATGGAGGTGACAGCCATCGACGTGGGGCAGGGAGATTCCCTACTGATCGTTACACCGGATGGACACACGCTGCTGGTGGATGCAGGGGGTCCCGTGGGTGGGCCGCGCACCGAGGATTCTCAATTCGATATTGGCGAGGAGGTTGTCTCGCAATATTTATGGACACGCCATATTCGCCGTCTGGACGCAGTCGCGCTGACACACGCGCACAGCGATCATATGGGCGGCATGCCGGCGATTCTGAGAAATTTTCATCCCAGGGTATTTTGGGTGGGCAAGAACCCGCCGATTGCGGATTACGAATCGCTGCTGGCCCTGGCTGCGCAAGAAAAAATCTCAGTTCAGCACATGGTCGCCGGCGAGCGCTTTATGTTTGGCGGGATTCACGTGCGAATTCTGGCGCCGGCCGCGGCGTATCAGCCGGGCGCGGGCGCGATGAACGATGATTCGCTGGTGATGCGAATTCGATATGGGAGCACAGCCGCGCTATTGGAAGGTGATGCGGAAGCGCCGGTTGAGGAAGAGATGGTTGCTACAGAGCCGTTAGCAGCGGGGCTGTTGAAGGTGGGCCATCACGGCAGCAATACGTCGACGATCCCGTCTTTTCTAGCTGCGGTGCATCCCCAGTTTGCGGTGATATCCGCGGGTCGCGAGAATCCGTTCGGGCACCCTCGAGTCTCGGTGCTGGACGAACTTGGCGCGGCGGATGTGCGCGTCTATCGGACCGACACGTTGGGGCTCAGCAGCTTTCTTTTGAACGGGACATCGATCCAGCCGGTGCGCTAGAAGAAATTTTATGGACCGTTAGAATGAAACGAACATGACAGCACGAGGACTCCTGGTATGAAGATTTCCGTGGCGTCCGATGGTGCTGTTTCCGGCGCTGTCCGTACCTGGCTGCGAGCCGAAGGGCTTGCAGTTCTGGTGTTCAGCATCGTGCTGTATTGGAATTTGGGTGCACGCTGGTGGCTATTTGCGGCGTTGTTGTTGGTTCCCGATGTATCGATGTTGGGCTACGTGGCCAGTCCGAGAATCGGCAGAATCTCCTACAACATCGTCCATAGTTACGTGTCGCCGCTGTCGGTAGCGATCGCCGCTATCGCTATGCACAGTGTTCGAGTATTGCCGTTCGTTTGCATCTGGACCGCGCACGTTGGAATGGATCGGGCCCTCGGCTACGGGCTGAAGACTTCCGATAGGTTTGGGGATACACACTTGGGCACACTCGGCAAAAAGAGAAAGATGGCCTAAGGATGATCGACGCGAGTCAGCCGCATGGTGATTGTGCCCCAGAATAAGTGAGCGCGAACCTGCACGGGAAGATGGCGCGCGTCATCGGTATACCAGATCCAGATATTTCCTCGGTTTTTCACCACGCCTGCAGCAGCGGTGGGCTGTACACGAATCGCGGCGAAGGTTCCGGCGGGAGTGATAACGGATTCCTTGGCTTCCACCTTGACGGTGACGGGAACCACGTGGCCCCCGTCTGCCAATGGAAAGTGGAGATCATGCCCGACCTGTAGTGGCTGTGACCCAACATAGAAGATGGCGGAGAGGACGTCAGTCACGCATCCGGGGATCGGCGACG
Source organism: uncultured Acidobacteriota bacterium (assembly GCA_963821145.1). GTDB lineage: Bacteria > Acidobacteriota > Terriglobia > Terriglobales > Acidobacteriaceae > JAKAAZ01. Next base: position 143,511 of record CAWGCV010000011.1, on the reverse strand, counting down.
TTTGCTCCTTGTAGGTTCCGGAGACCAGATTCTTTTCGCTGATTTTTTGCAGGTGATGAGAATAGTCCAGTTGCATCAGGCCATTAATCCGTCGATGACCTTCCTGAATCTGCTTGCGATATTCGAACGAGCAACCGGACAAACGATCGAAGACACTGTCATATCGATCGCTGACTGGGAATAGAAGATTCACGGTTCCGATGGAAGCGGCTGTGGCAACCACGTGTACATTGTTGCCCTGCGCCTGCAGGTGAAACGTGGCCGTGCCAGCGGGAAATACGCGCCAATCCACGGCATAGGTCAGGGACTCGTTTACTGGAATTTGAAATTGTGAATTGGGAGCGGGAAGGCTGGGCGTTTGCGCAAGCGCGACAGGAGACGGACCAGCAAGAAGAAGCGATCCGGCGACAAAGGCAGCTAAAAAATTTCGCATATTCCTTTTCTTGGTTGCATTTGTCTTCACCCAGGACAGAAAAATAGAGTTTCCAGCTTTGGCCTTCAGTGCCAAAGAAATATGCGGGCTACCAGAACAAGATACATGCATATGGCGCCTAAAATCGAGTTGTATTCGCGATGTTTGCGATAGAGTTGAAAAGAAAATTTTCCTTCTGCTCCCGGCAGCGGACGTCCCAGGCGCGGAAACAGTCGCGGCACGCGGGCTGCATAGGCGTCGTAATCGGGGAATTGGGTGCGAAGATATTCTTCTTCATCCACAATGACGGGCCAATAGATGATGAGGAAAAGCGCCAGGAAAACCAGGGCGATCCACAGACTACGCGCAGCAACAGCAAATCCAAAGGCAATCAGAATCGAGCCAAAATACAATGGGTTGCGCGTATAACTGTAGGGCCCAGTGGTTGTCAGCGCAACATTCTTTGTGACATGACCGGAGGCGTAACTGCGAAGCAGAATTCCCGGAACCACCAGGACGAGGCTCAAGAGCAGCGATCGCCACGTCGGATGCGCAAGCCAGAAATAGAAAATGGCAGAAAGAAAACCGAGCGGAACGCGAATGCGCCGCGAGATCTTTTTCCATCGCTGGTTGAATGTGGTGGAGGTCATTGCTGCGCCGCCTGAGGCTGGAGGAGTTGTTGCGCCGCCTCCATCACATCCTCCACTGTAATCGTCAGCAGGCCAGTTTCAGGCTCGCTTCGTCGGGTGTGATCCCGTTTGCTGGCCGGATGTCGGAGGATAATTGCGCGAGTGCCGAATGGACCGTTGCGAGCCGGGTTGGTGGGCCCATAGATGCCGACCACAGGAATATTGAGGGCGGCGGCAAGATGCAGCGGACCGGTATCCCCGCCGATGAACAGCCTGGCGCGACGGGTGCATGCGATCAACTGGCCGATACTACCGGTCATGGGAAAGATGCGCGCATTCGGATCGGACGAGAAAGCATTCGCCAGTTTTGCCTCGCCGGGTCCGATGTTGACAACCGTCGCCAGTCCCATCGCGGGCAAGTGCGCAGCCACGGCCGCATAGCGCTCCGCGGGCCAACATTTCGCTCCCCAGCCTGCACCGGGATTCATCAATACAAATCGATCGATACCACGGTCGGCCAGCCATGTGTCACACCAGTTTTCGGCGACGGGATCGACGGGCAATGCGGGCGTTTGATAGGGCAGGTTCTCTTGGAGGACTGCATTCACAACTTCATTGGCTTGCTCGACGACATGTACGCCGGTAGTTGCGATGCGCTCCTGAAACAACCAGCGCGCCAGCGGTTCGCGAGGATCGGCTTCACCGATCATGCGCGGCGCCTTCGCCATGCGACCAATCCATGCCGAGCGGATGGCGCCCTGCAGATCGATGCAAATGTCGTAGTGTTGGTTGCGCAATTCGCCGCGAAGCTGCCGAATCTCGCGGAGGGTCGAAGGTGAAAGCGGCGTGCGAGCCCATTGTTTCGCGGGCACACGATGCAGTCGATCGACGATAGGCATCTGCGGTCCGTTCTCGAAGCTTTGTCCGCAGGACTCTGCGCACAGAAGCGGCGTCCACTGCGGTTCGATTGCCCAGCCGATCTGACTTCCGGGCCGATTTGCATCGAGCGCCGCACGCAGGGCCGTCACTGCCGGCAGCGCGTGCAGAATATCTCCCATCGCGCCGAGGCGAACGACGAGGATCCGCAGAGATTGAGATTGAGTGGGCAACGATTCATCATCGCACGTTGCACGGGTGGAGTTGAAGACGTTCCCGCAGGAGGGATTCCAATCCGTCGATGTAACGCTTCTCGTCTTGCAGGCGAAGCTCCAGCCCTGCAATTACAAGAGGGCCATGATTTTCTAACTCCCCACGAAGCTCTGCGGGAAGCCGCATGCTGTCTTTTTCTGTCGTCACAAAGCAGTTGGCTCCAGAACGGCTTGCGGACGCTTTCAGGCGGGAGATGTCGCTGCGCTTGTAGATGTGGTGATCGCGAAAGGCAATCGTAGTCTGCAGCGTCAAGCCAGCATGCCTTAGGCCATTGAAAAATCCTGTGGCATCGCCGATGGCGCAAAATGCCAGCGCGTTATGGATGGAAGCGGCGTCCAAAGGGAGGGTGGTTTGGCGATCCACAATCCAGACGCGAGCGAAATCGGACGGCTGGTCGTCTCGCTCCATGAGTTGAAGGACCCGTTCGGACAGGTCAGCTTCCTCGGCGCGCACAACGCAGATGTCCGCGCGGCGCAAAACACTGATGGGTTCTCTCAGGCGGCCAGCCGGAAGTAGTTGTCCATTAAGGTCGGCGCGCTGCAGCAGAACAATATCGATGTCGCGAGCCAGTTTGCGATGTTGAAATCCATCGTCCAGAAGATGCAGCCCACGCGAGTTAGCAGAATCGGTGACGGCTTCCTTTTCCGCCAATTGGCCCGCGTCAAATCGGCGAGCTCCCACATACACCGAAAGTCCATGGCGCGTCATCAGGAGAGGCTCGTCGCCAAATTTGCCTGGCGCGCCAGACGGATCGACACGAGCGACATCGTTACTGCTGCGTCCGTAGCCACGGCTCAGAACGTCGATGTTCCATCCGCGCTGAGACAGCAAATCTGCAAGGAGCAAAACCAGCGGAGTTTTTCCGCTGCCGCCGACGGAGAGATTACCGATGCTGATGACCGGCGCGGATAGTTTTTGCGAATTCAACCAGCGGCGGTCGTAGGCGTAGTTCTTGATACGCGCTGCAATCCCGTAGGGCACGGTGAACGGCTGTAGCAGCGTCGATACTGCACTGCGGCGAGGATTTTCTGGCCGGCGACTCATTGCTGTGCGGCCTCTTTTACCACGGGTAAAGGCTCGGCCAGAATCTTCCGGATAGCGGCAAGACAGGTTTCAGAAGCGCCCGCCTGCTCTTCGAATACGTGTCGTGCCCGGCTGCCCATCGACTTCGCTTCGGGAGATGTCAGCAGTTCCCGCAGCGCTGGACATAAACGCTCCGGCGGAGTGACGCGGATAGCGTCCTGCTCCAGTAACGCCGCGACCATGCCGCGAAAGTTTTCAGTATAAGGGCCCATCACGATAGGGACTGCGAACTGTGCCGGCTCCAGCGGATTGTGTCCGCCGGCGGGGATCAAGCTTCCGCCAACGAGAGCGACAGACGCCAGGGAATAGACTGATGCCAATTCGCCCACCGTGTCGAGAAGGAATACGCTGCCGGCGGGGATCGGCGCGGGTTGCTGCATCCAATCCGAGCGCCGAATCAGCGGAAGACTCGCATCTGTGATCAATTTTTCGACCGAGCGAAAGCGCTCCGGATGACGAGGTGCGAGGATCATTGTGAGATGCGGAATGTCCGGAAGCAATTCGCGAAATGCATCGAGAAGAAATTTTTCCTCGCCCTCAAGGGTGCTACCGGCGACGATGACTTTGCCTGACTGTGGGAGATGCGTGCGCAACCCGCGCGTGATCGGTAACTCTCCCACAGCGCGCACATCATATTTCAGATTGCCGGCAGAACGGACCTTGTCCGCGGGCACACCAATGTCCACGAAGCGCACCCGATCTTCTTCGCTCTGTGCCAATACGAGCGTCAATTTGTGTAGCAGTGGCGCCCATAGAGCGCGCAGAGCGCGGTATCGAGGGAGCGATCGATTCGAGATGCGACCATTGACGACAATGACGGGAATGCCGGCGCGCTCTGCCTCCACCAGCATGCGCGGCCACAATTCGCTTTCCACCAGGACGAGTGCACGAGGCTTGAGCACCTTCAGATAGCGACGCACGATCCATGCAAAATCGAGCGGGTAATAAAACACGCGTGTGGGGCGCGGTGCGAAATCGTCTATCGGCTCGCGGTTGGTATCAAAGCGTTCCTGCGCGAGTTTCTGCCCGGTCCGCGTGGTGGTCGAAATTACCATCCGCAAATTCGGATCGAGTGTTTGCATCCGCTCGATCAGGCGGCTGGCGGCAATCACTTCTCCCACGGAAACTGCATGGATCCAAATCGTGGAGTGCTGTCCGGCAAATTTGCGAAGGCCGAGCGAAATCAGGCCCAGCCGCTGGCTAAGCCCGTGGCGATAGCGACCGCTCCACGCCATGCGGAACAGCCAATACGGCGAAGCGATAACAATGGCGGCCACGAGGGCCAGACTGTAGAGCAGCATCATGGGCAAGTAGCGTGCCTACTTTTTGCGAGTCAAATTGTCTTGTGCCCCGAGTTCGGCAGCAAATCTCTCTATTACCTTACTCTTCGTCGCTGTTGTCTTTGGTGTTCGCTGGTGTGTCGAGCGGGCGGCGAGCTGCAGCCGTTACCATAGAGGCAGAGCAAACTTCCATCGTATGACAAAAAATCTTCCTCGTATTCGAGTTCTCGGCGCTGGATTGGCTGGTCCGGAAGCGGCGCTGCAGGCGGCGCGGCAAGGCTGCTGCGTCGATTTGTACGAGATGCGCCCTGTACGCTCGACGGAAGCGCACCAGACGGCCGACTTCGCCGAGCTGGTCTGCTCGAACTCCTTGAAGTCGGAGAGCGAGAACACGGCGCCGTGGCTGCTGAAGCAGGAGATGCGTCGTGCGGGATCGGTGCTATTGCAGGCTGCGGATGCTTCCGCTGTGCCCGCCGGGCATGCGCTCGCCGTGGACCGCGTGGAGTTCTCCCGCCTGGTTGCGGAAGCGATTGCTGCCGAGCCACGCATCACCGTGCACCGGGAAGAAGTGACCTCACTCGACCCCGCCGATGGGTGGACCGTGATTGCTTCAGGACCCCTCACGTCTCCCGCGCTGTCTGCTGCGATTGCTGAATTAACGGGCAGCGAGCACCTTGCGTTCTACGACTCCATCAGCCCAATCGTGGATGCCGAGTCGATCGATATGGATCGGGTGTACATGGCAGCACGGTGGGACAAGGGCACGGCTGACTACATCAACTGCCCCATGACGGCGGAGGAGTATGACCGCTTTTACGATGCGCTGGTGACGGCGGAGTCTGTGCAAGAAAAAGAATGGGAGAAGCTGACTTACTTTGAAGGCTGCCTGCCGATCGAAGAGCTTGCGCGACGAGGGCGAGATACGCCACGCTTTGGCCCGATGAAGCCGGTCGGCCTGCGCGATCCGCGAACCGGGAAGACACCGTGGGCGGTGGTTCAGCTGCGGTGTGAAAATTTGCGGGCAGATTCCTACAACCTGGTTGGATTTCAGAATCATTTGAAGTTCAGCGAACAGGCTCGGGTGCTGCGACTGATCCCTGGCCTGGAGAATGCGAAATTCTTGCGCTATGGCCAAATCCATCGCAACACCTACATCAATGCACCGCGATTATTGAAAGAAACGCTGCAACTCCGGGATCATTCGCGCATACTTTTTGCAGGGCAGATTTCTGGTGTCGAAGGCTATACGGAGTCGATCGCAACAGGGATGCTGGCCGGTCTGTATGCGGCGTCGTTGGCGCAAGGGCTGCAGCCGGAGCCAGTGCCGCGTGCAACTGGCCTGGGTTCGCTGGTGCATTACATCACCCATGCGGACCCTGCGCGCTTTCAACCGGCCAACATTACCTTTGACTTGTTGGAGCCGCTGGACGAGGAGGTGCGGCGCAAGATTCGTGACAAACGCGAGCGACATAAGCTGCAGTGTGAACGCTCGCTAACGCAATTTGATGCGTGGTGGCAGCGGTTTCGCAACGCGGCCAATGCCGGAGCCAGTCTTCGGCCAGTCTTGGGCTTTCTTATTCTGGCGCTATTTCTATCCATCGCCGCGCCGCATTCCTTTGGCTGGGGTCGCGACGGCCATAAAATCATCAACCGGGTAGCAATGGAGACGTTGCCGCCGAACATGCCGGCATTTTTGCGCACGCCACAAGCGCTCGATGAGATCGAATACCTTGGGCCGGAGCCGGATCGCTGGCGTTCAGCGGCGGAGCCGGAGCTGAGTTCCACTGGCGCTCCGGAACATTTTATTGATCTCGAGTTGGCGGATCTTGCGGCTCCCGACGGTCTGCCTACGGAGCGATATGAATTTCTCGATGATCTGAATGCGGCTGACCGGCTGCACCCAGATCTGGCTGACCGGCTCGCCCCGCAGAAGGTGGGCATGCTGCCATGGCAGGCCGAGGAGGACTTCGAGCGGTTAACGGTGGACATGGGCTACTATCGACAATTGAAGCGGTCGCGCGCGGACACCTACGGCGCGGAGCAGGCAATTCTGTATGACATTGGATGTCTGGGACATTATGTTGGCGATGGCTCGCAGCCGCTGCATACGACGATCAATTACAACGGGTGGACCGAGACGGAGAACCCAGAAAAGTTCTCGCGCCAGCATGGCATCCATAGCCGGTTCGAAACAGAATTTGTACGCGACAATCTTCAGGCGCGGGATGTTGCCCCGCTGATTCCGGCAGCGCGCACTCTCAATGCGCCGTTTCAGGATTTCCTGTCATACCTGCGGGCCTCGCACGCGCAGGTTGCCCAGGTCTATCGATTCGACAAGCAGGGCGCGTTCGAAGGTCGCGGCACCGCAGCTTCGCGCACCTTTACTGCGGAACGGCTGGCAGCGGCAGTTACCATGTTGCGCGACATGATCTACACGGCGTGGCTCGACAGCGCGCGTTTAAATCAGGACTCCGCCGGATTGTGAGACGTTATTTTTTCGCGGATGCCTGCACTTGCTTCCACTGGTCTTCGATGAATTGATCCGTCATTCCCGCAATGTAATCCGCAACTACGCGGGGAGCGCCTTCGCTGGCGATTTGTGTCTCATGGCTGGCCGGTAATTGCAGCGGGTTCTCCATCCAGTATTGAAACAGTCCGGCGATAATTTCTTCCGCCAGTGCATGATCCCGTTCCAGGTAGGTAGCGTGGTACAGCTCCTGTAGCAGGTATTGCTTGGCCTGGTGACGGCGCTGTTCCATCTCGTCAGAAAACCTGACCAGACGATGACCAGCGCGGCGCACTGCCGCGAGCGATTGAATTCCATCCGTCGTCACGCGGTGATGGGTGTTGACCACCAAGTCGTTGACCAGCGCATTCAACATGCGTTTGAGCGCTTCATGGAATAGTAACTTGGGCGCAGCCGCCGGATATCGAAGTTCCATCTTGCGATAGAACTCTTCAAACAGCGAAACATTGCGGCGCAGGTCTTCGACAGAAAGAATTTCCGCCTCGACACCATCATCCATATCCGCGGTCAGGTACGCGATCTCATCCGCGAGATCGATCAATTGCGCTTCCAGCGGAGGCAACTGATCCAGCAGGTACGGCTGCAGCTCAGGATGCTGCGCGAGCGAATAGTCGCGGGAGTGCTTGATGATGCCCTCGCGCACGGCCAGGGTCAGATTCAATCCGCGAAAGCCGGCGTATCGCTGTTCAAAATATTCCACGATGCGCAAGGCGTGCAGATTGTGGTCGAAGTGCAGGCCATAGGCTTGCAGTTGACGATCGAGCGCCTGCTCACCAGCGTGGCCGAACGGCGGATGTCCGATGTCATGGACCAGCGCCAGGGTTTCGACGAGCTCTTCATTCAGCTCAAGGGCCGCGGCAGCCGTGCGGGCAATCTGGGTCACTTCAATCGTATGCGTGAGTCGACTGCGGAAATGGTCGGAGTCGCGATGGGTAAACACCTGCGTCTTCCCTGCAAGGCGCCGAAAGGCGCGCGCATGGATGACGCGATCCCGATCACGCTGAAAAGCGGAGCGATAGGCGTGAGGATTTTCCACATGCTCGCGCGCAGTCAAAGGATCCGACGCATCGCCGATCACTGCGCAGTTGCTGAGCGAAGTTGCCTGCATGAGAGGTTTTTGCTTTAGTGTCCGAGGGGAACCGCGTGCGAATCTTCTTTGGCCAGCTTTACCTTGGCTCGATCCAAACGCTTGCGGACCTTGTTCACATCGGCCGGTTCTGCGTCGGCTGGAGCGGAGTTGGCATAATTCGCCAACGAGCTTTCCCACTGCGCGACCGCTTGTTGTAAGTGACCTGTAGAAGCGTAAACCTCGCCCAGATGATCGTGGACCGTGGGATCTTTCGGGATCAAGGTGATGGCTTTCTCCAGCGCCTCTTCTGCCAGCTCATATTGGCCAAGCTTGTAATGAACCCAGCCGAGCGAATCGAGGTAGGCGCCATTTTCCGGGTCAAGCTTGACGGCATGTTCGACCATCTGCAGCGCTTCGGGCAGTTTTTGATCGTGGTCGGCGAGCATGTAGCCCAGGTAATTCAGGGTCAATGCGTTATTCGGATCCAAAGCGAGCGACTGGCGGAATTGGCCCTCAGCGGCATCGATATGCTTTTGTCTTTCTTCGAGTGCGCCGCGGAGGAAGTAGATTAAGCTGTTTTCCTGTTTAGTTGTGCTCAGCTTTTGCGCTTCGTCGATGGCCAGCGATGCATCTTTCCATTTATGCAGGCGGGTATACATCTGTGCCAGCGTTAACCACACAACGCGATCCTGCTTGGAGCCGCTCAATTGCGCTTTGGCCAGCGCGACGCCTTCCTTTACCTTCCCAGTATCTGCCAGCTGGCCGGCAAGGGTCAGTTGCAAATCCACGTTCTTCGGTAATGCCTGTGTGGCCTGTTGTGCCGCGGTTGTTGCCTCCGGGAGCATTTTGGCATCGCGGTAAGTATCCACTTCGCCTTGATATCCGCGCTCGGCATCGTCGCCACCCAGGGCAATCATCTCCTTGTAGGTATCGATGGCCTGCTGAGTTTTGTTTTGATCTCGGTACACGGTGGCCAGACGATCAAGAAAGATGGCGCGATTATTCTTTTCATCCGACGTGTACTTTTCGCTGGCATGGTGGGTGCTGTCGGCAAGTTGCTGCAACACATCCGCCGCCTGGTCAAGATGACCCTGGGCTTCCGCGATCAAAGCTTCGTTGTACTTTACTTCTGGCGAATCCGGATTGAGCGCCTTGGCATGATCCAATGCGGCCGCGGCTTGCTTTAAATGTCCCTGGGTTCGTTCCAGTTCTGCGATGCGGAGGAACGATCGCACATCCTCTGGGTCCTGCGATGCAACGCCCTGAAAGATTTTGAGCGCCGCGTCAGGTTGATCGTTGGTCAGCAGATCTTCCGCCAGTCCACGCTGCGCATCCAGATTGTCCGGCTGCAATGTCAGTGCATCCTGATAGGCGGCAATGGCAAGCTTGGTGCTGTTTCCGGATTGATCGTAGGCAGCGGCGAGAGCAAGATCAATTTTGAAGGTACGATCGTCTTGCGGAACGCTTTGCAGCACGCCGATGGCAGCGGGCAGATTATTCTGCTCCCCATAAAGCCGGGCGAGGTTCAACACCACATCTTCAGAATTCGGGTCGACGCGGCGGGCTTCCTCGAACTGCGCTTTGGCGTCCTTGGTGTCATGCTTCAAGGTGTATAGCTGACCCAGCAGGAGGCGATCTTCCACCTGGTCAGGCTCGATCGCTACAATCTTTTGAAACTCCTGAATCGCGAGGTCCAGCATGGGACCGGGCTGCTGTCCATTCTCTGTATCGCCCAGTGAGCGCAGGTACACGCGCCCCAGTAGTTTGTGGGCCTGCAGGTCATCCGGATGAGTCTTCAGAACTCTCTGCGCGGTTTCAATGGCTTCGCGGATTCGACCTAGTTTGAAATACGTGTCAGCTAGAGTGTTCTGCAAGAAGACTGAATCGGGATCGTGGGTGATTGCGAGCTTGTACTGCTCAATTGCCTGAACGGCAAGTTCTGGCCGTCCATATTGTTCGGCTGATTGCTCGTATAAGTGACCGAGCGCGAAGTGGTAATAGGATTGGGCTCGTTTGCCGGTCTCGCCCTCAGGTTCCGGAGATGCCTGGGCTGGGCCTTGCGCTGACGCGCTCGCCGGCGTGGTTGCCGGAGCGGCGACTCCGGTGGGCGCGCTTTGGGGTGCTGGTTGCGGGGTGGAACTTGTTTGGGCAATTGCACCCGCGGAGCATGCGAAAGCTGCGATCAGCGCAGCAGACTGTTGCCATCTCCACAGAGAAAGGGGATTCCCTTCGGCGACACGATCCTTCGTCATTCGAAACACTACCTCGCACCTTGTGCCGCGGTGTTCACGCACGGAAATGGAGCAATTCGGCCCCTTTTCCCTGATTGTACGCCGGAAAGCTTCGCCAAGACCTCAATCCATGGCGAAATTGGCCTCTGCGAGTGGGACGATTCTAGTGCCGGAAATGTCGCATTCCGGTAAAAACCATGGCGGTGTTCAGCTTGTCCGCGGCAGCAATCACTTCCGCGTCACGGACAGACCCGCCCGGCTGGATGACAGCGGTAGCTCCCGCACCAACAACAACTTCCAGACCGTCAGGAAAGGGAAAGAAGGCATCCGAGGCGGCCACGCAGCCGGCAAGCGGCAAAATGGCTTTCATTGCGCCAAATTTCGCTGCATCCACTCGGCTCATCTGGCCAGCGCCGATCCCCAGCGTCTGACCGTCTTTCGCATACACAATCGCATTCGACTTGACATGCTTGCAGACCCGCCAGGCGAACAGTAAAGCGGCCATTTCTTCTTTGGTAGGGGCGCGCTTGGTGACAACCTTCAATTCGCTGGCCTCAACATGGCCGCGATCCGCATCCTGGATCAGCATGCCGCCGGAAATGTATTTCATGGTGGGGGCGCTCGTTGCCGGCCTTACCTCCACCAGTCGCAGATTCTTCTTGGCAGAAAGAATTTCCTTGGCCCTGTCGCTGAAGGAGGGGGCGACAATCGCCTCTACAAATAATTTGACGATCTCCGCTGCGGCATCACCGTCCACTTCTCGATTGATTCCGATGACCGCGCCGAAGGCTGACACTGGGTCGCACGCCAGCGCTTTTTCATAAGCTTCGATAATGGTTGCAGCGGTGGCTGCCCCGCAGGGATTGGTGTGCTTGATGATGGCGACTGCGGGTTCAGTGAACTCCTGTGCTAATTCCCAGCAGGCATCCAGATCGACCAGGTTGTTGTAACTCAACTCCTTACCCTGCAACTGGCGCAATCCGGCAATTCCCGTGCCGCTGCCGTTGCTGTATAAGGCGGCGCGCTGGTGCGGATTCTCGCCGTAGCGGAGGGACATGGTTTGCGGGTAGGCGAGCCGCAAGGTCGCGGGCAGAGGCTCTTCGCCAGCCTTGGGTGCGACGACGGCTGCTGTCGCTTCAGGAGGAGCTGTGGGTAGCGTTTCGAGTGCATTCGAAATTGCCAGATCGTAGGAAGCGGTCAGCGCGAACGCCTTCTGCGCCAGCCGCCAGCGCGTGGCGCGACTCAGCTGACCTTGATTCGTCTGCAATTCTTCCGTCAATGCGGCATAGTCTGAGACCGATGTCACGACGGCAACATCCTCAAAGTTTTTCGCTGCGGAGCGCACCATCGATGGGCCGCCGATATCGATGTTCTCAATGATCTCTGCGAAGTGAACGCCGGGCTTGTGCAGTGTGGCTTCAAAAGCGTAGAGATTTACCACCACCATATCGATGGGCTCTATGCCATGCTCGGCGACTGCTTTTTGGTGTTCCTGATTGGCGCGGATGTGAAGAATGCCGCCGTGTACCTTGGGGTGGAGCGTTTTTACGCGGCCATCCAGCATCTCGGGAAATCCCGTCAACTCGGAAATATCCAGCACCGTCAGTCCGGCGTCGCGCAGGGTGCGGGCGGTGCCTCCGGTGGACACAAGTTCAGCACCATATTTCGCCAAAACTCGCGCAAATTCGACGATTCCCGATTTATCTGTGACGCTGAGCAGCACTCGCCGAATTGGCTTCATGGACCTGAAAATCCTCGATGGAATGGAATGGGAGCAACATTCAGTTTAATTCATCCATTGCGCCCGGATTTTGCACACGCGGTCCCGGAAAACCGCTCACTTGTCACGCCGATCTCGTACAGTGTCATTTGTAATCTGCAGGACTGGTGGGTAGCCTGTAAGCAGATTCAGCATTGTCGCAAAAGAGGCGTCGCTTCCATGGAGAGTTCGATCTGATCGACCACAATGACAGAGGGAGTCGAGGGGCAGAGATTCTGCCGCCTGACTCGCAGCAGATAGATCGCGGTCGCGGCGCGGCCCAGGACGGTCCATCCGACTACGATCTGCGTTCCGGATACTACACGCAGGCACCGCGGCCTTCGCAGACTCGTTCGCGAATTTTGACAGGCTGGGCCTACGCTCCGGCGACCTACATTCTGATTGGCATCAGTTGTGCCGTTTATCTAGCGATGGTGCTGAATGGCGTTTCCTGGTGGGACCCGACTGCGGATCAAATTATCCGCTGGGGCGCCAACAACGGCGTGCTCGAATTGCATGGGCAGTGGTGGCGTTTGGTGACGGCGACGTTTCTCCACATCGGCATCATTCACATTGGCACCAACATGTGGTGCCTGTGGAACCTGGGCCTGCTGGGCGAGCCGTTGTTGGGGCCGGTCGGGATTGTTGCCGTATACCTGCTGACAGGCGTGGCGGGAAATCTGCTGAGCTCGGCTGTGAACCCGGGTGCGATTGGGGCGGGCGCCTCTGGTGCTGTCTTCGGGATCGCGGGCATCCTGATTCTGCTGCTGAACTCGCCTCATTTGCCGTTTCCTAGGGCTGAGTTAAAGCGATTGCGCCGCAGCGTGATTTATTTCGCGGCCATCAATCTGGTGATTGGCGCCTCCACCCTGATGTACTCAGGAGGTATCAAGATCGATAACATGGCGCACCTCGGGGGATTTCTCTCAGGCATGGCCATGGGGGTACCGCTGGCGCCGATCCTGGGAACCGGAAGGGAGCCATATTTCAAAAGACAGAGAATTGTTTTCTCTGTGGTGATGGTCATTTTATTGTTGTTCGCAAACTGGTTCGTTCACTTTCGAACAGTTTGAGGAATCGACCGTAGAATCGCAGCCTTGCGATGTGTAGTGGCGACTTCTCGTCTGTTGAAAAAGACGAATCTGGCCGAGCGAAGGATTTGGCGCCCACCATGAAATTCAAATTTCGGATTAATTCTTTTCGGCGCCGGCAAATTTCTTCACCATGGCCAGCAACAACCTGCGATCGCTTTCGTTCAAGTTGGCGGAATAACGTCGAATCTGGGTTAAAAAGCGCAATTCGTCCTCGCTGAACCGCTGCGCCGGCATTTCGTAGCTCAGTGCATTCTCCGCGAAGAAATGTGCCATGGGTACATCCAGGGCGCTGGCAATCTTGTGCAGTGTGTCAAGAGACGGAACGGTATGACCATTTTCTACGCGCGACAGATAGCAGCGCAGCAGGCCGGTCCGTTTTTCAATATCCCCTTGTGACATGCCCTTTTGCAAACGGACGCCACGAATCGTAGTGCCGATGTTGAGTGCTTCCATGATGGCCTCACCTATGAACGATTGAACTGAAAAACTTTGTCTTAAATTCCCACGCTTGATGCGATGGGGTCGTGCATCTGGATTCTGTTGACTATGTAGTTAACATGCCACCCTCTCAATAGGCAAGTAAATTTGTGGGCGGTATCGTCGACGCAACGGTTACCGCGGTAGGAGCCTCTTGGTGTGAAGGAATTTTTGTTCGGCCGAGTTCGTTCAGCCGGGGTGCCTGTCTCGAAAACTCGGTAGTCTATAGATGGATCCACTTGCAGCCAACATTTTTTGTCGCTGGTGGGCATAACTTTGGCAACTACCAGGGTTTGGTCGAATCTAATTACCTTGATAACGATGACAATTCCTCGACGACAAAGCTTGCTGGGCGTGTTGGTAGCGGCCATTTTAAGCACGCCCGTGATGCAGGCGCAAAACAGCGAGATGGTGAAGCCAATAACCCTCAACGTACCGGCGGATACCGTGTACGGCAGCGTGAGCTCTGGGCCGCCCGTCGATACCGTTCTACCGCTTTCTCTGGATGATGCGATCCGTCGCGGTCTGCAGACGAATTTACAGACGACGCTGGTGAAACAGGATCAGAGGATTGTTTCCGGTGAACGCCTGGAGGCCATCAATTACCTGATGCCGAATCTCACCTGGGAGGCAGAGCGTCAGCGGCTGCAGATCAATCTTGAGGCAGAGGGATTCAGCTCGAAATTGATCCATAGTTTTCCGCCGGGAATCATTCCCCCGGCAGATCTGAACAACATTCCCACGGTAGTGACAGTGAATGCCGTGATTGCACAAGCTGATCTGAATCAATCGCTGTTCGACCTGCAGTCGTTTGAGCTATATCGCGCGGCCAAAGAAGAGATCAAGGCAGTTGATTTCAGTTATCAGTCGTCGCGAGGACAAGTGATCCAAACGGTAGCCGATACCTACTTGCGCGCTCTGGCGACGGCGGCAAACGTCACCAACGCCAAAGGCCTGTTGGCTACCGATGCCGAAGTTCTGCGTCAGGCAAAACTGAAGCACGAGGCAGGGGTGGTAGCAAAACTCGATGAGTTACGCGCCAGAGTGCAATACCAGCAACAGGAGCAAGTGGTCATTGCGCAGCAGAACGCGTTTGAGAAGGCAAAGGTGGATTTGAACCGGGAAATTGGACTCCCTGCAGATCAGCCTGTTGAGCTGACCGACAGTACGCCATACGCGACCCTGGCGACCATGCCGCTGGACGAGGCGCTGCAGATGGCCTATGCCAATCGCCAGGAATATCTATACCTGAAGGCGAAGTTGCGTTCCGCGCAATATCAAAGCCGCGCCGCGCGCTACGAGCGCGTTCCAACCATTACGTTCAAGGGCAACTACGGCGTCACGGGAACGGTTGGCA
The DNA here is from genome assembly GCA_963821145.1 of uncultured Acidobacteriota bacterium. Classification (GTDB taxonomy): domain Bacteria; phylum Acidobacteriota; class Terriglobia; order Terriglobales; family Acidobacteriaceae; genus JAKAAZ01. The sequence continues at coordinate 128,444 of CAWGCV010000011.1, read as the reverse complement.
GTATTTATCACGGGACTTTTCTGGCAGAAGGCACACTGAATGTGCCCATCTTCAAGGAAGCCGAATTCCGCGGAGATCGGGATGTTGCGGATGCCACCACCAGCGCCGCCGCGGCACAGCTGGCCAATTTTCATCAGCAGATTGAGGCGGAGATTCGTGACAACATGCTGGACGTTGCCGCCGCGCAGCAGCTGGTCGATGTAGCTCGCAGCAATGTCGACCTGGGACATGCAACGGTGAACGATGCGACGGACCGCTTCAGCAACGGTGTGGATAATGACCTTCCCGTGGTCGAAGCTCAATCCTCCCTGGCCACTGCCGAGGCGCAACTGGTGAACAGCCTGTACGAATACAACGTCGCGAAAGTCGCGCTGGCACGGAGCCTGGGGATCGTCGATCGAGAGTACCGCGAGTACCTGACCGGGCCAGCGAACGCAGCGCAATCATCTGTTGCCCAGCCAGACAATCTAAATCACCGGGCGGCGATCCGCTGACTGGCAAAGCTCGTGGCAAATTCAACACTCAGACTACCGCTTCCGATTTGAAAGGAATTGCCTGATGACTCAAGCTCGATCTGACGCGCTGGTTGTTTTTGGAGTGACCGGCGATCTTGCACACAAGATGATTCTTCCGGCGCTGTACGCGATGGCCAAGCGAGGGAACCTGAACGTTCCCGTGATTGGCGTGGCGTTTCCTAAGTGGAGTCTGGAACGATTGCACAGGCGAGTGACAGATAGTATTCGCAAATCCGGCGGCATTGATAATCAACGGGCGTTGAAACATCTTTTGTCGGCGCTGACGTACGTGAGCGGAGATTACAACGACGCGGGCACCTACACAGCGATCAAAACCGCTCTCGGGAAGGCCAAGAGACCGGCATATTATCTTGCGATTCCGCCCGCGCTTTTTGGCACTGTGATTGAGGGCCTGGGCAAGGCCAAACTGGCCGACAACGCGCGAGTGATTGTGGAGAAGCCTTTCGGCCGTGATCTGGCCTCGGCGCGGGAATTGAATCGAATTGCACGATCGGTATTCCCTGAAGACTCGATCTTCCGCATCGATCATTTCCTGGGAAAAGAGGCGATCATGAACATCCTCTATTTCCGCTTTGCCAATTCATTTCTCGAGCCAATCTGGAATCGCAATTATGTGGCCAGCGTGCAGATCACGCTTTCAGAGGATTTTGGCGTGAAGGATCGCGGCGCATTCTATGAAACTGCCGGTTGTCTGCGCGATGTGGTTGAAAATCACCTGTTCCAGATTGTGGCTCTGTTGGCGATGGAAGCGCCCTCGGGCCGCGAGTTTGGCGCGGTTCAGGCCGAGAAGGCAAAAGTCTTCAAGGCGATGCGTCCGCTTCGACCGGACGATTTGGTTCGCGGCCAGTATGACGGCTATCGCAAAGAGCCGGACGTGGCGAAGAACTCCGACGTTGAAACATTTTGCGCTTTACGCCTGATGATTGATTCCTGGCGCTGGGACGGCGTGCCCTTCTACTTGCGCTCTGGCAAATATCTAGCGGACACTGCGACCGAGATTATGGTGGAGTTGAAGCCGCCGCCGCAAAAACTATTCGCTGATTCTGCGCCGGCTACGGATCGGTCAAATTATTTTCGTTTCCGACTTTCTCCTGACTCGGCGATTGCACTTTCCGCGCGCGTCAAGCTTGCAGGAGAGGAGTTCAAGGGCGAGCCTAGAGAGCTTTACCTCTGTGAGGAACAGGCGGGCGCGGAAACGCCCTATGAGCGGCTGCTAGGCGACGCCATGAAGGGCGACGGCGCGTTGTTTACTCGGGAAGATTCCGTGGAGGCGGCATGGGCGGTAGTTGAACCCGTCTTGAAAAAACATCACCGCTCGTTACCATACAGGCGAGGAAGCTGGGGACCGAAAGCTGCGGATGCTTTGATCGCCAAAGATGGCGGGTGGCATAATCCAGAATCGAGTGAGGGATAGAACCGCCACATCGCGTGAGGCGGTTCCGCAGCCTGACGCGCTGCCGCTTAATCGATACCAAGCTTGTGCTCCATCTTCTCGAGCGATATGCCGGTTGTTTCCGGATAGAAGAATAGAACCAGGAAGAAGTCGAGCGCCATCATTGCAGCAAAAAAGATGAACGGATAGGCGCCGGATGTTCCCGCCATGATGGGAAATATGAGCGAGATGATGGCATTTGAAATCCAATGGGACGAGCTCCCGAGGCCCTGACCCTTGGCGCGGACACGATTCGGAAAAACCTCACTGATATACACCCACACCACTGCGCCTTGCGAGGCTGCAAAGCAGGCGATATATGCCATCAGCAGCCAGACTAGCCAGTGCAGGTGCCGGTGGGTGACAAAAACGTACGAGATCGCAGACAGGCAAATGGTAAGCCCCACGGTTCCAACCAGCAGCAGTTTTTTGCGGCCAAACCGATCGATCACTGTCATTGCAAGCAACGTGGCAACCAGGTTGGTCGCGCCCACAGCAACTGCCTGCAGATCGCCGGAGATTTTGCTGGCGCCGGCCATCGCAAAAATATCATTCAGGTAATAAAGAATCGCATTGATTCCCGACAGCTGGCTGAACATTCCCACTGTGATGGCGAGGAACACGGGAAAACGATATTGCCGCGAGAAGAGTGGGTCGGTGGGCGAAGAACGTTCCAGATGGATGGAGGCGACAATTTCGTCCAGTTGTTGCTGCGGATGCTCGACTCCAGTCAGTCGAAGAACGTGCAGCGCTTCTTTCAGATTTGACTGCATGGCCAGCCATCGTGGACTGCGCGGAATCCCGAACAGGGCTATAAGAAAACAGAACGCCGGAATGGCAGAGATGCCGAGCTGCCAACGCCATTCGGCCGCGCCGAGCTGTAGTCGGGCGATTAGGAAGTTTGAAAGATAGGCCAGCAGGATGCCGACAACAATGTTGACCTGGAAGCTTCCTACCAGGCGGCCACGCCACTTGGGAGGAGCAATTTCGGCAATATACATGGGCCCCAGAACTGAAGATCCGCCGATGCCGAGTCCGCCGATAAAGCGAAAGAAAATCAGGGCTGGCCAGTTCCACGCAAACGCGCAACCCAAGGCAGAGATGACGTAAAAGATCGCCATCACGCGGAGGCTGTCGCGGCGCCCATATTTTTGCCCGGGGATGGCAGCGGTCAGTGCGCCGACGACAGTGCCCACGAGCGCGCTGGAAACGGTGACCCCCAGCAGAACGTGCGTCAGGTGATAGGTGAGCGTTAACGCGTGCGTGGTGCCGGAGATGACCGCTGTGTCGAATCCGAACAGCAGTCCTCCCAACGCGCCCACCAAGGTGCTTCTGATGACACTTCCGTTGATGGTCATGAATGCTTTGCGATCCTCGATGGGGTGGAAAACTGCTGGAAGTTAATCGAATTTCACCGTGCCACACAGGTGCACACGGACCCCGAGCGCGTTGAACATCGCCGCTTTGACTGCAAGCGCATTCGCGGCCGCTTTGGCGTCGGGTGCATACGCAATGTTCACATGATTCGCGCGGTGACGCGCCATGAAAGAGTCCCGCGAAATTCCCTGCAATATTGCGCTCACCATTGGCCATTGGCTAGTGGTATGTTTCCATCGGCGATTGGTTTCATCTTCCGGCAATTCGACGACCGTGCCGAGGCCCATGTCGACGTGCAGTGCATTGCCTTCCACAAATACCCGGCTCCATACGATATTTCCAGGTTTGCCAACGCCTTTCAATGTGCCGCCACCCAGAGGAAAATACATTGGAGGCTGGCGCTCACTGGATGCGCCCGCATATCCACCGACAAAGTGATTGGCAGGAGCAGCGCCAGAAATCTGCAACACCCACACGAAATCGTCGATGCCGTCGCCTTGAAACTGTTCTCCCCAGCGCACGTCATGCAGGGTGGTTGCAGGATCGAGGCCGAGCGCAGTCCAGCAGCGATTTGTCACCAGCGCATCGGTTCCGGCGCATTCATCAACTTCGTTGAAATGCGGCAGTGGACGCCCGGCATACAACTCCTTGCGTGTGTTTTCCTGATACACCGGCGGCCGATCAGAATTGTTGAACAGACCCTCGGCGAGATCGGAGGCGGGCACCAGGTCCTTTAACCCCTGCTGATACTGGATGCCGATGGCATCGCAACCAAAGTCATCCGCGATGCGGGCGGCGGCGATGTACATCTTGCATTGCTCGTGAATCTGCGCGTCGGTGAGCTCGGAGTTTTCATCTTCGCCGGTGACAAATCGCAGGCCTTTTTTGTCCAGCCAATGGCGTACCGCCTTGGCTTCGTCCTGCGTGATGGTGCGCATCCTAGCAACCAGTGCTGATTGGCTTAACCGCTCTTTGAATACTCCAATGGGATTGAGCAGTTCGTCATCGATGATGGCGTTGTACATTCCCATGCAGCCCTCGTCGAAGATGCCGAGGATGGCTTTTTTCGTTTGCAATTCGGAGGCAAGCTGCTTGCCCTTGCTGGCTGCTTCCGCGGGTAGCACTTTCACATCCAAATCTCGGACATGCGACAGATCATGTGTGACGGTCTTGTGGTCGATCCATTCTTTCAGGCGGGTCAGAAAATATTCGTCGGTGAAATCCTTGCTCCATAAGGTGCTGAAGGGCACTCCGGCTTTGACGAGCGATCCGTTCAGATTCAGCAGACCTACGAGTCCTGGCCATTGTCCTGACCAATTCGCGACTGTAAGGATAGGGCCGCGATGGCTGCGCATTCCCGGCAAAACGTGATGGCTATATTGCCAGGCGGCGGTGGCGAACACCAGGTTGGCTTCGGGGTCGATATCAGCGAAGATATCCATGCCCATCCGCTGGCTGGAAATGAAGCCGTGCCCGCTGCGGGAATCGACGGGAAAGGCGCGTCGCACGGAAACGCCTGCGTCCTTGAAACACTGGGTCAGCTTGCGCTCCAAATCCTCCTGGGCAGCCCAGCAGACTTGATTGGCAGAAAGTCGCAGGTCACCGCTGGTGATCAGAACGATGTCTTTGATGGGAGAATTTGTGCTCGAAGTTGGCATAAAAAGATGAACCTCATTCCTTTTCCGCAGTTTCGGCGCGAGGGGATTGGCATTCACGCGCAAGCAACAGGATATTCTCTTTCCCCGGACGTGTGATTTGGGCGGGGAATACTGGAAGGGCCGCCGCAATTGGAAACCCGCTCTAGAATACTTGTTGTGCTGGTTCGCGATTTCAACTACATGTTGCCACCGGAGCAGATCGCGCAGCAGCCGCTGTCGGATCGCGCGGCCTCTCGCATGTTAATTGTTGATCGCGTCGGTGGAAGCTTGCAGGACAGCTGGTTTCGCAGTTTCCCGGATGCATTGCACCCCGGCGATCTGCTGGTGCTGAACGACACGCGGGTGCTTCCGGCGCGACTGTTCGCGCGTCGTGCTGGAATTCATGCGCAGCGGGTCAGCGATCGCAATCCGGCAGCCAAGGAGCATTTGCAAGGCAACGTCGAAGTTCTGCTGACAGCACAGCAAGCGCCACTGGAGTGGAGTGCGCTGGTGCATCCGGGTCGAAAGCTTCCGGTCGGGGAAAAGCTTTTCTTTTTTGCTCCGAACGGTGACGAGACGTTTGCGGAGCCGCAGCTGACCGCGGAAATCATTGGGCGCGGAGAATTTGGAGAGCGGCGACTCTGGTTTGATCCTGTGGACGATTTTTACGCGATCCTCGATCGCATCGGTCACATGCCGCTGCCTCCATATATTCACCGCGCAGATGAAGTCGCCGATCGCGACCGCTACCAGACTGTTTTTGCGGCCGAGCGCGGTTCAGCCGCTGCCCCCACGGCCGGGCTCCACTTTACGCCGGAAATTTTGTCTACAATTCGTGCGCGAGGTATTGAAATTGCTCGCCTGACCCTGCACGTTGGCCTGGGTACGTTTCAGCCTGTCCGGGTTGAAATGCTGGAGGACATTCGCCTGCACACCGAGAGGTATACATTACCTGAGTCCACAGCGCAGGCGGTGAACCTGGCTCGACGCGAAGGACGCCGTGTGATTGCGGTGGGCACCACCACGGTTCGCACCCTGGAACATTGCGCAAGGATGTCGGAGACGGGCGAGTTGCGCGCCCATTCCGGGGAGACAGACATGTTTATTTCACCAGGATATGAGTTCCGCGTTGTGGGCGGGTTGCTGACCAATTTCCACCTGCCGCAGTCGACGCTGCTGATGCTGGTGTGCGCTTTTGCCGGAACGGAAAGGGTGCTGGCGGCCTACAACCACGCGGTGGCCGAGGGATACCGTTTCTTTTCCTATGGGGACTGCATGTTCCTGGCATAAAGGTTTGCCGCAAATTCTGTAGACTCGAAAAAGATGGCTCGCACGTCCGACAAACCCGCTGTGTTTCTGCTCGACACCATGGGCTTCATCTTTCGCGCATATCACGCCATGCAGCGGCAACGCCCTATGTCGACGCGCAGCGGTATTCCCACGGCGGCGGTCTATGTTTTTGTGAACATGCTGAACCGGCTGCGCAAAGATTTCAAGCCGCAGTATCTGGCCGCCGTTTTTGACGTGAGTACGCCTGTGTTTCGCGACGAGCGAGCGAAGGATTTAAAGATTCGCAAGTTCAATGCTGCCACCCAGACATTCGATGAAGTGGAATACGCCGGTTACAAGGCGAACCGCGCGGAGATGCCGCAGGATCTGTCGCAGCAAATCCCGTACATTCGCCGGGCGCTGGAAGCCTTTCGCATTCCCATACTGCAGCAGGAAGGTTTCGAGGCCGACGACGTTATTGGGACTCTGACGCAGCAGGCGTCCAAACTCGGCCATCCGGTCTACATTGTGTCGAACGACAAAGATATGATGCAGCTGGTCGGCGACAACGTGTTTGTGCTGAATCCTGCGAAAGATAACTTGGTGCTGGACCGTGCAGGCGTGCAGGCAGCCTTGGGAGTACCGCCGGAACAAGTTGTCGATGTAATGGCGTTACGCGGAGATTCCATTGATAACATTCCCGGGGCCCCCGGCATCGGCGACAAAGGTTCTGTCGAGTTGATCCAGCAATTTGGCAGCGTCGAAGCTGCGCTGGACCAGGCTGCCGACGTGAAACGCAAAACCTATCGCGAATCGCTGCTCGCCAATCGCGACACGGTTCTGCTGAGCAAAGAGCTGGTGACGATTCACTGCAGCGTGCCGCTCGAGCTGGACCTGAAGCAATTGGAAACCCAATCACCGGACCCAATTGCCAGCCGCACGCTGTTCACGGAACTGGAGTTTACGACGCTGATTAAAGAACTCGGTCTGGCGGAAGCACCGAAGCAGACCGCGGAACTGGTGCTGCACCCAACTCTGCCGGAGCTGGAGAAATTGCTCGCTGCAGCTCGCTCGAGAACCTTGACCATTGCGGGTGGAATTGAAACTGCGGAAGTTTTTGAGACAGCGACTGAGTTAGAGGAACCCGCCGAACCGGAGATGCAGCAGAGCCTTTCATTGCTGGATGCGATTGAGTTGGCAGACAACAAGGTTGCCTCTGCGGCGGCACCCGCGCCCATATTTGCGCTTGGACTGGCCGTAGACGATACCAAGGCTTATCGTGTTCCGTGGGATGGGGAGGCGGCGTCTCTACTGCGTGCAGCTCTGGAAGATGAAACGCTCCCGAAATCTGTTCATGATCTGAAAACACTTTTGCGTACCACGCAGTCCCACGGCGTTCGGCTGGCAGGTGTTCGCGACGATGTGATGCTCTACTCCTATCTGCTGAACCCGACGCACAGCACTCATCGCCTGGAAGATGTGGCGGCGCGATTCGACAATCAGTCGCTGCGAGGGGAAGGAGAAGAGGCGCTGCCGATGGCGGCGGCCACCATTGTGCGGCTGGCGCCAAAGTTGCGCCGAGCGGTTGAAGACTCTGACACCCTCAAAGTCTACGAAACCATCGATCTTCCGCTGACCCCAATTTTGCTGGACATGGAAGATGCCGGGGTCCGCATTGATTCTGCGTACCTGCAGCGAATTTCTGAACGACTCGCGGAACAGATGTATACCCTGGCGGAATGCATCTACGGAAATTGCGGCCATCGTTTCAACATCAATTCTCCCAAGCAACTGGGAGATGTTTTATTCAACAAAATGGCGCTGCCCAAGCCCATCAAGTACGGTCGGGGCAAAGTTGTTTCTACCGCGCAAGATGTGTTGGAGGAACTGGCCGAACATCATGAAGCGCCGCGCATGGTGCTGGAGTATCGCCAGCTGGCGAAGTTGAAATCGAATTATTCTGACAGCCTGCCGCTGCTGGCGGATGCGCAGCATCGCGTGCACACTACCTTCAATGCCGTTGGGACGGCGACGGGGCGCTTGTCGTCAGCGAATCCGAATTTACAAAACATTCCCATTCGATCGGAGCTAGGTCGCGAGATTCGTGCGGCCTTTGTTCCTGCAGATGGAAATGTTTTATTGTCGGCGGATTACTCGCAGATTGAATTGCGCCTGATGGCGCATTTCTCTGAGGATCCGCTGCTGCTGAAGGCATACCGCGAGAATGTCGATATCCACACGTTGACGGCCTCCGAGGTGTTCGGTGTTCCAATCGAATCGATGGACAAGGACACGCGCAATCGCGCCAAGGCGGTCAATTTCGGGATTGTGTATGGTATCTCCCCGTTTGGGCTGGCGCAGCAACTAAACATCGAACCCAGTGAAGCGCGCATCTATATCGATCGATACTTCGAGCGCTACAGCGGCGTCAAGGCATTCATTGAGCGGACGCTGGAACAGGTGAGGCAGACGCAAAGCGTGCGCACGCTGTTTGGCCGGGTTCGGCCGATCCCAGATATCACCAGCCGCAACGCAAACATGCGCGGATTTTCAGAACGCACCGCGGTGAATACGCCATTGCAGGGCACGGCTGCGGACTTGATCAAGCTGGCCATGATTCGCGTGGCACGTGAGCTTCGCGAGCAAAAGCTACGCACCAAAATGGTGCTGCAGGTTCACGATGAATTGGTCCTCGATGTTCCCACGGAAGAAGTGGATGAGGTGAAAGAGCGCGTTCGTCAGGCCATGGAGCAGGTCATCGAACTGAGCGTTCCAATCGTCGCCGATGTTGCCGTGGGCCCAAATTGGCGCGACCTGAAATAGTGGCGAGACGGTCGCGCTACGGCTGCAGAAAAATCGCCCTCCGGAGATCAGACGCCGAGTTCTGCGCGGATTGCTTCTGCGATGCGGTCAGCGTGGTGTCGCATCACCTGCTCGGATTCCGCCTCGATCATCACGCGCGCCAGAGCTTCAGTCCCGGAATAGCGAACCACCACGCGGCCATTGCCATGCAGTTCAGCGTCGGCATCGCGAATGGCGGCTACGACGGGGGGAATCGTTTCGAGCGGCTTTTTCTCCCGCACGCGAACATTCACAATCACCTGCGGAAAGACCTTCAGATCTTTTGTCAGCGCTGACAGCGGTTGACCTGAGCGCTGCAGAATATCCAGCACGATCAGGGCCGTCAGCATGCCATCGCCGGTGGTGCTTCGATCCAGAAACAGCATGTGGCCGGACTGTTCTCCGCCCAGAACCGCGCCATGTTTCTGCATCTCCTCCAATACATACTTGTCGCCGACGGGTGCGCGCAGCATTTCAATGTCGCTCCTTCGCAACGCGGCTTCCAAGCCCATGTTGGACATGGTGGTGGCGACCACCAGATTTTTTGCCAGGCGATTGCGAGCGTGTAAGTCGCGCGCGGCGATCAGCAGCACCGCATCGCCGTTCACCACTTTTCCGTGTTCATCGGCAAGCATGGCGCGGTCCGCATCGCCGTCAAATGTCATGCCCACATCCGCCTTGCGGGTCACAACTTCCTGGGCGACCACTTCCGGATGTAGTGCTCCGCAGTGATCATTAATGTTGCGGCCATTGGGGGAAACGTGAGTCAACTGGATGTCGCCTCCGAAATGAGCCAGCAGCGGCGGTGCAATTGCGCTGGCCGCGCCGTTCGCGCAATCTACCACGATCGTTTTGCCATCCAGTCGCAGATCGGGAACCTGACTCCACAAGAATTCAATGTAGGCTGCGGGCAGGCTAGGGTCGAGCTCCGGCGCAAATGTTGAAGAAGGTTCGGGTTCATGGGTCTGCGAAAGCCGCGCAAAAATCTCATCTTCGATGGCGAGCTCTACTACATCCGCCAGCTTGTAGCCGTCGCCGCCAAAAATCTTGATGCCGTTATCCTGCCAGGGATTGTGCGAAGCGGAAATCACAACGCCGGCGGAGAATCCGCGAACCCGCGCCAAGTAGGCAACTCCAGGCGTCGGAATGACACCAGCGCTGGTGGCTTCCGCGCCTCCCTGGCAAAGGCCAAGGGTCAGGACGGCAGCAATCTCGTTGCTCGATTCTCGGGTGTCCATGCCCACCAGCACATGCGGGTTGCGGTGCTGTTTGCGCAGCGAATGCGCGACAGCCAACCCGATTGCGTAGACGGTTTTCTTGTCGAGCGGGAATTGTCCGGCAACCCCGCGAATTCCATCCGTTCCGAAAAGTTTCCTCATCGTCTCCCGTTCAATTCTTCCTGGATTTCTTTCCAGCTTCCGCCATCGCATCTACCACGGTTGCATCCACTTGACCCTGGGCGAATCGTAAATGCAAGGCGTCGCCTGGACGAAGACTTTTCGCCGTCTTGACCAGACTTCCATTGCCGTCATACACCAGCGCGTAACCGCGATCAAGCACGGCCAGCGGCGACAGCGCAGCCAGCCGATCGGCAGCGCGGTTCGATCCGGTACGGCAGCGTTCCGAGTAGGCACGCCAGGCGCCGCTCAATCCTGCTTCCAGCGAACGTAAGCGTTCTCCGTGGAGGTACATCTGGCGGCGAACATCCTGACGCATCAAATTTGCCTGCGCGATGTCGAATCGCCGACCGGCGGCGGCAGAGTTCTTCTGCCAGGAAGCCTCCAACCGAAACCGGAATTCGTCGACACGTTGCTGGCGACGTGCCAGACCGTGCTGCACGCCGGCAAACACGGCGGAAGCATTCAATTGCGCGAACCGTTCGCGCGCATGCATCCGCTGATATCCGACCGCCCGCTCCAATCGTGCCGCCAGTGCTGCTAAATATTCTTCCACCCGATATTGGGCGTCCGTAATCATCTCGGCGGCGATGGAGGGCGTGGGCGCTCGCAAATCTGCAACAAAATCTGCAATAGTAAAGTCGGTTTCATGGCCAACGGCGGAAACTACCGGAATTGCCGATGCAGCAATGGCTCGCGCCACGCCCTCGCTGTTGAACGTCGCCAGATCTTCCGGCGAGCCTCCGCCTCGCGCAACTACCAGCACATCCACACAGGGATTTTTCTGGAACCACGCGAGAGCCTCAACGACCTCACTGGCGGCCGCTTCTCCTTGCACCGCGACCGGATACAAGACGACGTGGGCACGCGAATGACGGCGCGCCAGCACGTGGAGAATGTCATGGATCACCGCGCCTTTCGACGAGGTAATGACGCCAATGGTACGGGGATACAGGGGCAGCGGGCGTTTTCGCTCCGATTCGAACAGTCCTTCTTCTTTGAGCAACGCATACAACTGCTCAAAGGCAACCTGCAACGAACCTTTCCCGCGCGGCTCCATGGATTCCGCGACGAGCTGCAATTGGCCACGATCTTCATAAACAGAGATGCCGCCGCGCACCTGGACTTCGAGTCCATCTTTCGGCGTGAATTTCAGCAGTTTCGCTTTGCCGCGAAACAAAACCACGGGCAATTGGCTCTGGTCATCTTTCAAGGTGAAATAGACGTGGCCGGAAGAAGCTTGGCGCAGGTTTGAAATTTCGCCTTCGACGCGTAAATCGCGATACTCCTTCTCGACGTGTCCGCGAATCTCGAAGACGAGCTGATGTACTTTCCAGGGCGGCCGGACAAATTCGGCGGCTTCAGAGGTCGAAGAGTTGGCTGGAAATAACAGGTCCATCTGTGGACGCGTGGCGGCGGAAGTGCTCGGCTGGCGGGAACTGGCGAGCGTTTTTTCCCACGGCGATTTGTACGGCGGACTCATGCGGGGATTCTCAATCGAGAGCGAACCTGGGACTTATCATCGGGTTTGACCATGACGCGATCCAAAGCCGTTGCAACGATGAGTCTAGCATCGCACCGCAGCGGTATTGCACTCGGTTTTGCACTCGCCGTCCCATTGTCTGTTAACGGCGAAGATGGTTCAGCACATACACAACCAGCGAGAGAATCACGCTGAGCAGCAGGCAGGTCGCCAGCGGGAAATAAACGGCAGTATGCTTGCCCTTCCACGAAATGTCTCCGGGCAAACGGCCAAGAGGGAGGCCCAACTTTTGCGCAAGCACGACGCATACGCCCAGAATGACAATGAAGACGCCAGCGAAAATCAACAATCGTCCAAGTCCCTGCATTCTCTCCAGTGTAGGCTGCGTCGGCGCCGGAATGCACGGGCATTCAGGGTCCAGAAGATTGCAGCAACGTGCCCGCAGCTTCCAGTAACTGTGCCGGCGGGACCGGCTTGGTCATGATGCGGCTGGGCGCGGGATGTGACATCGCCCACGCTTGCGCAAACCCCAGGTTGGTGTAATGGCCCGTTAACAGCAATACTCGACAATCAGGACATTTTTTTGTGACCTTGGAAACAACTTCCAGTCCGCTCATGCCGGGCATCGAAATATCGCACAACAATAGCTCGGGGCAAAACTCGTCTGTGCAGGCCACGGCTTCGAATCCGGTATATGCGGTCCGACACTCAAATCCGCGCTTCTTGAAGATCAAGCACAGGGTATCGGCAACTGCTTGTTCGTCGTCAACAACTAAGATTTTGTGCTTCATCGTGCTGTCTGAATTCCTCGTCCGCGTCTCACTCTCCTCTAGACTCCGTTCAGCACATGCCCCGTGCTTGGCACCCGAGACGCGGCGCAACGGATTGCAAGGGGAGAAGCACAGCAGCTTGCAATCCAGTCCAGCGGGAGAGTGTTAAGTGCTTACTGTCGGAAGTATTGTGCAATTCAAGTCGCAGGAACGGTGGTGAGCCTGCACGTCCATTTTTGTGATCTTGCGCACATTTTTACCCCGGCATGAATAACGTGGCTCACTTGCCCAAACCCAGGCAATCTGGAGTATTTTGCGAAGTTTTTGCGCACCCCACCCACTCGTGATTGAATCTTTGCAGTGCTTCTATGCGCCTTCTTACCCTCATCTTCGGTTTGCTGTGCCTGGCGGAGGTGTTGCTGGACGCGTTTCAGACGATCATTCTGCCCCGCCGGGCAAGCGGGCGGTTTCGCGTATCGCGAATCGTGATGACTGCGATGTGGATTCGCTGGCGCTTCATCGCCGGCAAATTGCGGCAGACGAACCGCCGCGAAAGCTTTCTAAGCTACTTTGGTCCGCTGTCATTGCTGATGCTGGTGGTGATTTGGGCGATCGGGCTGATTTTCGGTTTTGGGCTACTGTTCCATGGGATCGGTTCGCCATTTTCCGATGCACATTCCATCGGCAAATGGGAGACGGACCTGTATGTTAGCGGAACAACCCTGTTCACTCTGGGCCTGGGTGATGTGGTACCGCTCTCGGTGCCAGCGCGAATCCTGGTGGCGCTTGAGGGTGGGATGGGACTGGCTTTCGTCGCCGGTGTCATTGGCTATTTGCCGGTGTTGTACGGTGCCTTCTCGCGGCGGGAGGTCAGCATTATTCTGCTGGATGCTCGCGCCGGTTCTCCGCCGACAGCGCTGGAACTGCTGCGCCGCCACTCCGGATCCACGGGCGAGCTGGCACTACAAACGTTGCTGGTGGAATGGGAACGGTGGAGTGCGGAATTGTTGGAGAGTCATATCTCGTATCCGCAACTCTGCTTTTTTCGCTCGCAGCATGACAACCAAAGCTGGCTGAGCGCGCTGGTGGCGATGCTGGACACTTGTGCTGTGTTGATCGCCACCGTTGAGGGCGATGCAGCACGACAGGCGCAGCTGACATTTGTGATGGCACGGCATGCGGTTCTTGACCTGGCACATATTTTTGGGCTGAAAGACGCTCCCTCCGTGCAGGACCGACTGCCGCAGACCAGCCTGGAAAGCATCTGTGATCAGTTGGCCAGCGCAGGTTTTAAGCTGTGCGTCGGAGATGCTTCTGTACAACGGCTGCGCGAATTGCGCGCCATGTATGAGCCGGAGGCCTTTCAACTCGGACGACTGCTGATGCAGGAGCTACCGCCGTTTTATCCCAAGCCAGGGAAGCGCAGCAATTGGACCCAGATTACTGGGCTCCGTTCACAAACAGAAGCGTCTCTTCTATCTGCGGATCAGCGGAAAAGTCTCGCAGTGAATAAAGCCGCGACGGACGAAAGCCATTCGTTCTAGCGGCGCCGCGCGGGATGCAACAGATAATAGAGGCCGGGTTTTAGCGGGCGGGTCCAGGAGAGACGACTATCCAAGTCAAGATCGCCGTCTCAACCAGCAGCAGAATCAAAAGCCACCAAAGCAAGACTGGCCCGGCGAACAGATAATGCGTTGTGTCCGGTTGCGTTGGTTCTGTGAGGCTGGCGGCATAGTTGCTGAAGGCGCTCTCCGCGCGATTGAGCGCCGGTAACAGCGGAACCTTGCCCAGGCTGGTGTCGTTGGAGCCAGTGCCTGCAGCCTGATCCAGCGCCGTTTTCAATTCCACCAGGCTGGCGCGGATTTCAAGCAGCAGCCCCTGGCGTCGGCGATCCTTGGCGGCCCATCGGTCCAACCCTTCAGAGTCGGCCTGAATTTGCATTCTTTGCAAGCGGTAGTCTGTTTGGTATTGCTCGGTTGCAGCGGGATCCTGTTTGTCGGCACCAGCCATACCGAGCACGTCCATTGCCGCCCGCGCCGCGGCCACTTTCAGGCGCTGAGCATGCTGGTATCCAGGATTGAAAATCAGATCCTGGTGACTTGCTCCGCTGACCGAGTGTTGAGCCTCATGCAGCATCATCCACGCAGTGGCAGCGGTGGCAAGGAATAACACCACCGCCAGCGTGCGACGAGTTTTTTCGGATACATTCAACGATTGTCCGGGTCACAACGGCGAGCATGGCTGCGCACCTTGATGCTGCAATCTTACGCTGTCACCGGTTCCAGCAGGCGAGCCCAGCGGCGCTCTTTGCGTTCCGCGAACGCGCGCTTGTGATAGGCGTATCCGGCGACTAGCGGTAACGCCAGCGTTGCCTCGCTATAGACCATTTGTTCAAAGGTGGTATCGACTTTGCCCCAGGAGCTGGCTTCTTTCAGCGTGCTGGAGGAAAGCGCGCCGTCGCGTACATCCGCTACGGTGATCTGGATGGCGTATTTGTGCATGGGAGCGTCGGCGCCGAGAACGTCGGCCGCGACAACAATATCCTGGGCAAAATTCTTGGGTACGCCTCCGCCGATCATCAGCAAACCTGTGGTCGGATTGGCGATCTTCAATTGCGTGAGTTCGTAAAAATCTTTCACGGAGTCGATGGAAACTTTGGGCTTATCCTGGCGCGCGTGTTGATGGGCGACCAGGCCAAATCCGGCCGAGCAGTCACTGAACGCGGGACAGAAAATGGGAACATCTTTCTCATACGCCGCCAGAACGATGGAGTCCGCACCACCCTTCGCCGGCGTTTTGCCTTCCTTCTGCAGATAAGCGCCCATAGCACGGATAAACTCACGCGAACTATGGGGACGGAGGGGGAGGGAATCAGCAATCTTCTGCGTGGTTTCGTCGCAGATGCGCAGCTCTTCCTCATCGATGAACGTGTCGTAGATGCGGTCGATCATCAGCTCGCGCAGCACGCCATCCTGCGTGCCCGACTTATATTCGTCGCCGGCAACGTAGTGGCGAAAACCGAGCGCCTCAAAAAAATCCTGGTCGACGATATTCGCACCTGTTGAAACGATGGCATCCACCATGTTATTGCGCACCAGGTCGACAAAAATCTGCTTGAGCCCAGCACTGATCAGCGAACCCGCAAGGCACAGGATGACGCCACACTCCTGGTCACGGAGCATGCGCTCATAAATCTCGGCGGCACGGGCGAGGTCGCGCGAAGAGTAGGCCATGGCTTGCATGGCGTCGACCAGGGAGCGTACGTCATGCTGCTTAATATCGATGTGCTGGATCGGGTGGCTTAGGAGTGTCTTTTTGTCTGCCATAATGCTCAGGATAGCAAACTCAGCGTGCCTGCTGGCTTTGCAATGGTGTGAATATCTAAGGAGATCGACTCCTGGCGAGCCGAGAAAACTTTGCTTTTCATTCGCGCCCTGGGTCGGCCGGTCGTTATCGTTGAGAACGCGGCTTGCGAGCGCGAATCTTGAAGCGTATCGGTGAGCCCTCAAAACCGAACGCCTCGCGAATCTGGTTTTCAAGAAAGCGTTCGTAGGAGAAATGCAATTTGACGTCGCGATCAGTGAACAGCACGAACGTTGGCGGCGCCACTCCGGCCTGCGTCATATAAAGGATGCGCATGCGTTTGGACATCGGGACCGGGGCGCGCTCAAAGTCCACCCGATCCAGGAAGCGATTCATCTGACCGGTGCCGACACGCTTCTGCCGTTCTGCTGCCACTCGAACCACGGTGGCGAAAACCTGTTCGATATTCTGCCCTTCTACGGCGGAAACGAACACCACGGGAACATGCGATAAAAACTTCAAGTGGTATCGCAATTGTTCTTCAAAGACTTTTTTGTCCGCGGGAGGCTTGCCGTCTGTCCGTTTGGAGGTCACCAGGTCCCACTTGTTCACGACGATCACCATCGACCGGCCGCTTTCATACGCGTAGCCGCCAATGGTTGCGTCGCCGGCCAACACGCCGGCGGTGGCATCGACGACCAGTATTGACACATCCGCAGCTTCCAGATGTTTTCGCGCCATCAGCACGGACAGCTTCTCTGCCATCTCATGCGTCTTGCCTTTGCGGCGAATCCCCGCTGTATCGATGAAGCGGAATTTCTGTCCGTCGCGCTCGACCAATTCATCCACGGCATCGCGAGTCGTGCCGGCGATCGGCGAAACGATGGCCCGCGCTTTGCCTGTGAGTGCATTCAGTAGCGTACTTTTGCCTACATTGGGTCTGCCGATGATGGCCACATTGACTTCATCTGGGGCTTTGGCGGGAATGGAAGGAATCTCTTCTTCCTCCTCCGGCACAGACTCCTCCGTCTCGCTTGTTTCCGCAGGTGCGGATTCCTCTTCCTCGTCTTCGGGAGCAAAATCGTCGACTGGCACCGCCGCAAACATCGCGTCCAGCAGGTTGCCGATCCCAATTCCATGCTCGGCGGATACCGGAATCATTTCCTTAAAACCAAGTCGGCGATAATTTTCCGCCTGCGGCAACAGCGCGTCGACATCCATCTTGTTCACGGCAAGAATCAGCGGCTTTCCCAGTCGCATCAGCAACCGCGCCAGTTCCATGTCAGGCGCAGCCAGTTCCGTGCGCCCGTCGACCACCATCACCACGGCTGCGGCCTCATCGAACGCAACCTTGGCCTGACGAAAAATTTCCGCGGGAATAAATTCCTGATCGGAGGGCAGAACTCCACCAGTATCGACGAGTCGGGCATTCCGTCCGCCCCAGTCCACGACGCCATAGATGCGGTCGCGCGTGATTCCTGGCTCGTCGCCAACGATGGATCTGCGGCTGCGAGTCAGGCGATTGAACAGCGTCGACTTGCCTACATTGGGACGGCCAACGATGGCGATCAATGGCCAGCGTGCGTCTGCGGCGGGATTTCTGCGGCGGCGATCGCGCGCTCCGGCTTGGTTGCCTTTTTTTATGGGAGTCATAGGGTGGGAAAACGCCGTCCTGCCAAAGCATGGGAAAAACGCCTGGCTTCTCTATTATAGGAACAAGCAGCGTTTGGAGTGCTTCTCACCCTTGCCCCTACCCTCCTCGACCGAACCTTCGACGGATCGCAAGCTACCCCGGCTGGAAGAGTTTTTCTCTCCGGGGGGCATTCTGTCGCGCTCGGGATTGCCGTACGAATACCGCCCCGGCCAGTTGGAAATGGCTCGTGCGATGGAGCGTGCGTTCACCGAAAAGCGGCATTTGATTGTGGAAGCGGGCACCGGCACGGGCAAGACGCTCGCTTACCTACTGCCTGCGCTGCGACTGGGCCAGCGCGTCATTATCTCCACCGGAACACGAAATCTGCAGGAGCAGATTTTCTTCAAGGACATTCCGTTTCTTGAGTCACTGCTGGGTCCGTTGCGGGTGAGCTACATGAAAGGCCGCGGCAATTACCTGTGCCGCCAAAAGCTCTACGCGCTGCGCGACCAGCCCATCTTGACCGGCATCGACATGGTCGATCAGTTCAACACCATCCGCGATTGGGAGCAGACCACGGAGCATGGCGATCGCGCCGAGTTGACGACAATTCCGGAAAACAGCCCGCTGTGGGGGCGACTCGACGCGCGCGGCGAAGCCTGCCTGGGATCTTCTTGTCCGAACTATGAGCCGTGCTTCATCACGCAAATGCGACGGCGCGCGCTTGAAAGTGACATCGTCATTGTGAATCATCATCTTTTCTTTGCTGACTTATCGATTCGAAGGCAAGCGCAAAATGCTCCTGATGCGGGCGTGCTTCCCGAGGCCGCCGCTGTCGTCTTCGACGAGGCCCACGAGCTGGAAGAGATTGCGTCCAGTTATTTCGGGGTCAGCATCAGCAATCTGCGCTTTGAAGAGCTGGCTCGTGATGTGGAGATTCTGCTGCGTGCCAAGCAGGCTTTGTCTGCTTCGCTGACTGCTTCGGCAGAATTGGTGCGGGAGCGGAGTCGCATGTTCTTCAGTGCGCTTCCGGAGCCGAAGGGTGCGGACGGTCGCATGCCGTTCACCGATCGCGAGGAATTCCTGGAACAGTCCGGTGATGTGTATCTCGGACTGGTGAATGCGCTGGAGCGGCTCACTGGCGAACTGGAACGGCTGCGCGGAGTGGAAGAGGCGAGCGGCTTGAAAAAGCGAACGGCCGAACTGACAAATCAGTTGACATTTTTGTTGGAGTCGATGGATCGCGGATTTGTTTTCTGGATTGAACGGCGCAGCTCTACGGGGTTGCGTCAATCAGGAACCAACACCTGGCTGCAGGCCACGCCGATTGAAATTGCATCGTTGCTGGCGAGCGACTTGTTTGAGTCCATTCCATCCGTGGTGCTGACGTCGGCGACGCTCACCGTGCAAGGGAACTTCGATCATATTGAGCGTCGACTCGGACTCACCAACGCGCGGCAATTGGTCGTGCCATCGCATTTTCGCTATGGCGAACAGGCACTCCTATATTTGCCGCCGGAAATGCCCGATCCTCGCGAGCCAGCCTTCACCAAGGCTGCCGTGGACAAAATCTGCGAGATTCTGGAGATCACGCGCGGTCGCGCCTTCTGCCTGTTCACTAGTTATAGCCAGATGCGGCAGGTGCATGAGCAACTGATCGCGCGCGTCGGATATCCGCTGCTGCTGCAAGGTACCGCGCCGCGCAATGCGCTGCTGGAAGAGTTTCGCATCACTCCGAATGCTGTCCTGCTTGGGACTTCATCCTTCTGGCAAGGGGTCGATGTGCAGGGAGAACAACTCAGCTGCGTCATTATCGACAAGCTTCCCTTCGCCGTCCCGAGCGATCCGGTGGTGGCGGCACGCATGAAGGCGATTGAAGCCGAAGGCGGCAACGCGTTCGCCGAATATCAAATTCCCTCCGCCGTGATTGCGCTGAAGCAGGGATTTGGGCGGCTGATTCGCTCGCTGCATGACCATGGTGTGCTGGTGTTGCTGGATCCTCGCTTGCAGCGCCAGCGCTACGGTCGCGTGTTCATGGAGAGTCTGCCGCCCTATCGTGTGACGCAACGTTTGGAAGATGTGCGCGAATTTTTTGAATGTCTGTGAGACGGACGGACCCCCGCTGCCACCCCGTAAACTCGTTCTGCAAGAAATTGCTCTGGCTGTTCGGGGCGTCATGATGCCTACCAGTCGCGTCGTCACTATTTGAGGTTTAGGCCTCGGCAATTGCGGCGATCGATATTCGCATCCCGGGAATTCTTACCGGCAACTTGGCGCCCTGGCGCGCGGGCGGATTTTCCGGGAACCACTTGACCCATTCTTCATTCATTCCGGCAAAGTCGGATTCCTCGAGAAGAATGACAGTGGCACTTAGAATCCGGTCCAGGGAAGTACCAGCGGCTTGGAGGATTGCAGACACGTTCTCTAAGCACTGTCTGGTCTGCTCTTGGATCCTATCCCCAACTATTTTGCCGGTTTTTGGATCGTGCGGTCCCGTCCCTGAGACGAATACGAGACCCGCCGCTCGTACTGCCTGGCTATACGCAGACGGTGGATTCGGAGCATTCGCAGTTCGAATGATTTCTCTTGCCATGATTTCTCCAATGTAATTCTGGGTGTCATACCGCTCAATCTACCACCAAGGCTCGGGGTCAATGGCCGCCATCAGACATATCCGGCTTTAACCTGCGGAACTGCAATTCAGGTCGCCGCTTCCAATGTCTAAGGTTTTTTGTTGACTTCTTCGCTCCAATTCCAGCAAGGTGAGGGCCATGTATCGATCGCGCGTCTTAGCCGTCTTCTTCCTGCTTCCAGCCGCATTCGTCGTGGCCCAGGCTCCATCGCCAAATCCTCTGGCGACATATATTTCTGTTTCCGATCCCGTAATTGCCCTCACCCATGTGGAGATTATCGATGGTACTGGTGTGGCGCCGGTATTGGACCAAACAATGATTCTCGATCACGGTAAGATCACCTCGGTCGGGCCCAGCGCCAATGCCCAAATTCCAAGTGAAGCGAAAGTTCTTGATCTGCACGGCGATACTGTCTATCCAGGCCTGGTGGGTATGCATGAGCATCTGTTTTATGTCGAACCGGGGAGGTTGCAGCATGGGTTGGTCGGGGGAGAGATGTTTCAGACCGGTGCGCCGCTCTATCTTGCAGCTGGGGTCACCACGGCGCGCACCACTGGCAGCATCGAGCCGTATGCCGATTTGAATATCAAACAATCTATCGACAATGGGCTGACGCCGGGACCGGACTTCGATGTGACGGGCCCGTATCTTGAAGGCGCTGGCAGCTTCATCCATCAACTGCACCCGCTTTCTGGGCCCGGGGATGCGACCCGTACGGTAGATTATTGGGCGGACGAAGGTGTCACTTCGTTCAAGGCATACATGTTCATCACGCCGGAGGAGCTGAAGGCCTCCATCGACGCTGCGCACGCGCGCAACCTGAAGATCACCGGGCATCTATGCTCTGTAGGTTTCACGGAAGCGGCCGGCATGGGCATCGACAATCTTGAGCACGGGATGTTCGTGGATACAGAGTTCTACTCCGGCAAGAAGCCTGGACTGTGCCCCGATATGCGGACTGCCGAACATGAAATGGCGGATAAGCTCGACGTCACCAGTGCACCTGTCATGGCGATGATTCAAGATCTGGTGGCGCATCATGTTGCCGTTACTTCTACGCTCGCAGTGTTTGAGATGTCAATTCCTAACCGGCCGCCGATGGACTTCCTGATGCGCGAAAAGGACTCCATGATGCCGGAAGCCTGGACAAGCGTGATGGAAACACGGGCTCTGATTGCCGAGCACGCCGACAAGTCCATCATGCCCGTGTTGATGAAAAAAGAAATGCAGTTCGAGCGGGAATTTGTTGCTGCCGGCGGACTGCTGATGGCGGGCTGCGATCCGACCGGATACGGCGCCACATTGCCTGGGTTTGGCGATGAGCGCAATCTTGAGCTTCTCGTCGATGCTGGATTCACGCCGGAGCAGGCGATCCAGATTTATACGCAAAATGGCGCGAAATATCTAGGCCGGGAGGGCCGGATTGGCACGATTGCCCCCGGCAAACAAGCTGACCTGGTCGTCGTCACCGGCGATCCGGCAAAAGATATCTCCGCCGTCGAGCACGTTGATTTTGTATTCAAAAATGGCGTCGGCTACAACCCGGCAAAGCTGATTGAATCCGCCCGAGGCATGGTCGGCATTCGGTGACGAAGCTCACATTCAACCTGCCCGATTCTGCTGCTACCATGGGGCTGAGCAGGTGCTTTTCACGCACCGCGAGCTATCCTCATGTCGCGCAATCTCTATCTATTATCGGCTGCACTGCTGGTATTTGCGCTGGCTTCCTTCGGCATGTCGTGGACCCATAGCGCCAACGAACCGGGATTACCGGGGGTAGCGCAGATGTGGCGCATGATGGCGCTGGCATTGTTTGTACTGGGTGCGCTGGCATGTTTATCCGGGACCGTGACCAACCTGTTCGAACAAGCCAGTCGTCGCCACGAAGAGCGAGAACGCCGAGAGCGCAAGCAGCCATAGCAAAATCCCCTCGATTTTCCTTGCAGCGCAAGATTTGCAGGCATGTCAACTACAAAGGCAGAGAGGTTTGTCGATGCGATTTCTCATGTTCCCGAACTCATGGCATTACGCCGATTGGGGATTTCTGCTGTTGCGAATGATCTCCGCTGCAGTCTTCTTTTCCAGCGGCTCGGGGCACCTGAAAGCTCCGCAAAAACGTGCCGAAAGCCTGGGTCTAAGCGTTGGCTTCACCATTTTCCTGGGTTGCGCAGAAGTGCTGGGCGCTCTGGGAATCCTATTCGGAGTGCTGACGCAATGGGCGGCGCTGGGATTGATTCTGATCATGTTCGGCTCGATCTATATGAAGGTGGTGAAATGGAAGACCGGGTTCTGGGGCGAGAATTCTTCTGGCTGGCATTACGATTTGACCTTCGTCATCATCAACCTGGTGATCCTGCTGACGGATGGCGGACGCTTTACTTTGAGCCATTGGTTTTTCTTCCGTCGCTGATGGCGATGTCGACCTTTCTCTGATTGCGACGGAAGGCGACTTCTGCCGAATCTCGTCTCGCTCGATACAATAGAAGAGGCTGGGAAGCTTTGCGCGCCGCTAGAGGAAAAGAATGTACGAAGTTACCGTGGAAGCGGGATTTTCCGCAGGCCATTACCTGCGCAATTACCGTGGCAAGTGCGAAAATCCGCACGGGCATAACTACAAAGTCCGCATCACCCTGCGTGGTCGCGAATTGGATGTCGCCGGCTTGCTGCTGGACTTCAAGCAGTTGAAGCAGGTCATGCGGCCCGTGATCGATCGGCTCGATCACCAGATGATCAATGACCTGAAACCATTCACGGAGCTCAATCCCTCCGCGGAAAATCTTGCGCATTATTTCTTCGACGAAACCAACGTGCAATTGCGCGAAATGACGGAAGGCCGTGTCACCGTGAAGGATTGCACTATTTTCGAAACCGACACCACCACCGCAACCTACTACGAGTAACTCTGTGGTCCTGATCGAGCTCTATGTATCCGTTCAAGGGGAGTCGAGCTTTGCCGGGCTGCCGTGCATCTTCGTGCGCCTGGCAGGCTGCAACCTGCGCTGCTCCTGGTGCGATTCGGAATACACATTTCACGGTGGCGAAAAATTCTCGCTTGACCAGGTTGAAGAAAAAATCGCTGCGCTGACGCCGGTCAAACTAGTGGAGTTCACCGGTGGCGAGCCGATGCTGCAGGAGCGTGAGCTGTTGCCGATGATGGATCGCCTGCTGAACAAGGGCTATACCCTGATGATCGAAACTAGCGGCGAGCGTCCGCTGGCGAAGGTGCCGAAGGCCGTCCACAAAATTATGGACGTGAAATGTCCCGCCTCCGGTGAGAGCGGACGGTTTCATTTAGAGAATCTCGAAGCGCTCACGTCGCGGGATGAAGTGAAGTTCGTCATATCCGACCGTGTTGATTACGAATTCGCGCGTGACTTTATTCAGGAGCACGATCTGGCAGCACGATGTGGGCAGATTTTACTGTCACCGGCATTTACGAAGACGCCGACATCGCAGCGCACGGCAGACAATTGCGTGCTCGATCCGCGTTTGCTGGTGGAATGGATGTTGGCCGATCATGTTCCCGCTCGCCTCAGCCTGCAAATCCACAAGTTCATCTGGGAGCCCTTGAAGAAAGGGGTATAGTCGCTGTGAAGGACAGCACCGTATGGAACCCACAGATCCGAACGCATCGTCATCGGCCGCGGACGAAGAAGCAGCGCTGTCGCCGACAACCATCAGCCACTGCTCCACGCTGATGGAAGCCCAAATGCTGGTCAGCCTGCTTTCCTCCTTCGGCATTGAGGCGACAATTGAAGGCGAACATTTTCTGAGCATGGTGGGCAGCATGGTGCCGGGCAGCGACGGTATTCGCGTGCAGGTGAGGCAGTCGGATGCTGAAGCCGCGCTGGAGATTCTGAACCCCGGACCGGAGTCCGACTTCGACGACAAACAGTTGCCCTGAGTCGGCAAGATTACGTTACCGGGTTGACCAGCGCTTGCCGGGTGGACTTGTCGCGCTCCTTGCGCAAGGTCAGCCAGATGACCAGGGCGATCAGAGTCGCGACACCAATTCCAATTGCGCTGCCTTCGGGACCAGTGGCGCCGCCGCTCAACAGTAGTGCTCCCTGCGGATGGCTTCCTAGCAGATGACCCTTGACCAGCATTCCGCTATCCGCTGTGCCATAAAAGTAGGATTCTCCCCAGTCCCACGTGGCGTGGGCCCCGATGGCCCACCACAGTGAGCGCGTGTACCAGAGGCTGAGGCAGAAAATCAGGCCGATAAAACCAGCCTGAAACAGCCCAATGGGCGACTCTCCAGGATTGTTGCCATGGACAAATCCAAAGCCGAAGTTCCAGATAATGGCGGAAATCCAAAAACCAATCGCCCCATAGCCGAGGCCGCGCGCCAGCGTGTATTGGATATATCCGCGAAAGAAAAATTCCTCAAACACACCCACCAGCAGAAAGAAAACCATCCACGCGAGCGCGTATTTCAGCGCACGAAAACCGTGCAGAAGAAATCCGGTGAGGACAATATATTGACCAAGGTAAAGACACAAGATCAGCAACGAGATGAATGCGAAGCCCCAGCCAAATCCCTGGAGGAACTGTGGCAATCGGCGAGAATTTCCGCCCAGTCCATATTCGCCGAACGGACGCTTTTCGATGCGGGACATGATCCAGGCAGCCAATAGTACGCAGAGTAGTAGAAAGAATTCCTGCAGAATGCGAGGGCCTGGCGCGAAGACCTGGTTGTGGACCGCGGGGGCCCCTGGCTTGCCGTGACGAAGATAGACACGAATGGCGTTGACGGTGAAGTGGAGAACGGAGAGACAAGCCGCGATTATCAGGCAATAGATCGTGAGGCTCCAACCAGCGCGAAGGCCGTTTGCGCCAATGAATACGCGATTCCGGGGAGGTGCCGGCACGATTGCTTGAGATTCGCCGGATTGCGGTTCAATGGAGCCTGGGTTGAGATCGACTTCTGACATCGCAAGGGTGTCCTTTATTCGGCTGATTTCCTGAATCTTAGTTTTCAGGTACGGAATGCGCCACACCTTTGTTCCGTACAAGGATTGGGTGGCCGCACACGCAAGCCGGCTGGCGGCGACATAAAATTGAACCGTACACTGGCGTAACGGGACCTGATGCTGAAAACCATAGGTGATGCAGCGGTGAATTTGAACGAAATCCTGGATTTCTGTGGCAGCCATAACATCGTTCGTGACGTTGCTCTCATCCCAATAGAGAAGGTCAGCGAAGCTTCGAGCGCCATCTGCAAAGCCCCGAGCGAATCCGCTTCGCCATCGACTGAGCATCTCTCGAGATCAATTCGCACGACGTTTCTTGACGCGATCGGAGCCTGGAATTGAAAAATGAACGTAACGTGCTCTCTCGGCCCCGCGCCGTGGTTTCGCTTTCCGGAGGGATGGATTCCTCCGTATGCCTGGCATTGGCTGCCAAGGATTACGATGTCTACGCGCTGCATTTCAGCTACGGTCAACGAACAGAGCAGCGAGAACTGACCAGCGCGCGTGCAATCGCGGATGCGGTCGGTGTTCAACAGTTTCTGCCGTTAAAGATCGACCTGTTTCGCCAGATCGGCGGTTCGGCGTTGACGGATTTGAATATCGCCGTCCCCGAGGCCCCCACTGCGACGAAGATTGGCGAAGAGATTCCCGTAACCTACGTGCCGTTTCGAAACGCCCATTTTTTGTCCGCAGCGGTCAGTTGGGCGGAGGTTCTGGGAGCAGAAGCAATTCTTATCGGCGCCGTGGAACAGGATAGTTCCGGCTATCCCGACTGTCGGCCAGCCTACTATGACGCGTTTCAGAAGGTAATTAAGACGGGGACGAAGGACGGAAACATTCAGATCGATACCCCGCTGATCCACATGAAGAAGAGTGAGATTGTCCAGCTTGGAGTGGAGCTAAACGCGCCCTTTCATCTCACCTGGTCCTGTTATTCCGGCGAGGATCGGGCCTGCGGAGTGTGCGACAGCTGCGTGCTGCGTTTGCGGGCATTCGCGGAGGCGGGAGTGGCTGATCCCATTCCTTATGCCGGCGGGTAGTCAAGAATTTCTGCGGCTGCAAGCAACCTTCAGGTTGTCAGGAAAGTTGGGGATGCGATGTTCTTGATGCTGATGTAGCTTTAGAATGGCGTTGAGGCAGTAGTTTCAGCGACGTCGAGTGAAAATCACCGCGTCGAGATGTGTCGAGGAGACGAGAAATGGAAAAATTTCGAATCGTTTTATCTTCAAGGTCCGCAAAAATGTTTGCGGCAATTTCGGCAGTATCCTGCGCCGCAATGTGTGCGGCATTGTTCGTAATCATCGGCAGTGTGACGGCTCCTTCCGCGTGGGCCCAGGCAGCTGCCACCGCAGCACCGGCGGGAAGTGCGACAACCGCCAGTATCCATGGCCATGCCCAGGATCCGCTGAGCCAGCCTGTAACCAACACGGCGGTCGAAGTGACGACCGACGGGAAAACACCGCTGAATACCTTTACGACGGACACGAACGGCGACTTTAAAGGCACGGGCATTAAGCCTGGAACTTACACCATCATTTTGTACGGAGATATCAAGGGCAAAGACGGCAAGATGGCCAAGGGCATTATCGACTTCCAGGAGAACGTCAAGCTGGCAGCCGGAACCGATACGCAGGTTGACTTTGACATGACCCGCCAGGCTTATATTTCGAAGCTGCCTCCGGACGTGCAAAAACAGATTGCAACAGTACGCAAAGAGAATGAAGCGACAGAGAAGCAAAATAGCCAGATCAAGAACGTGAATAAGCTGATCGTCGATGCCCGCACGGCGCGCAAGGCCGGCAACTTCGACCAGGCAATCGCTCTCGATACGCAAGCGACCCAGGCCAAACCGGATGTAGGTTTGACGTGGTATGAGCTGGGAGATAGCCAGCTTGCCGCGAAGAAATATGCAGACGCCGCTACCAACTATAAGAAAGCCCTGACTCTGTTGGCTGCCGAAAAATCTCCGAAGCCGGATGTCATTGCGGCTGCCAACAACAATCTCGGCGAGGCGCTGGCCAAGTCTGGCAACGTGAACGATGCGGTCGCCGCCTATGAGGCAGCTGCCAAGGCGGATCCGACCCAGGCCGGCATGTATTACGCGAATGAAGCGATCGTTCTGTTTAAGACCGGCCAGGGTGATGCGGCGGGGGCTGCAGCCGACAAAGCCATCGCTGCCGATCCCAACAAAGCCATTGCGTATTACATCAAGGGATGGTCCCTGGTGCAGCACGCCAGTATCGATCCCAAGACCAACAAAATCGTGCTGCCTCCGGGCTGCGCGGACGCCTATCAGAAGTTTCTTTCCATGTCGCCGAGCGGGCCCCTGGCTCAGGATGCTCAAAATATCCTGCAGCAAGCGGGTGAGACCGTTCACTCGTCGTACAAAAAGCACTGATTCAGTTCAATTGTTCATGCAACATAACACCTAGCCATGCGGCTCCCCAGCGATATTGGGGAGCCGTAGGTGTTTATCAACCAAAGAGGCTTGACCGATGCAGAGAAGTACAGATGTTTCACGGCGCGGTGCCAACGTACTCCTCTCCTTCGCAGAAGCATGTTCCATTGTTGAGGCGCACGCGGCCGCAATTCAAGCCAGCCGTGTCAGCGAAGCCGCGAACTGCGATCTTATCGATGCGCTCGGTCACCGATTGGCAATCGCTCTCATTGCGGATCGCGACCAGCCTCCATTTCCGCGCGTCACTCGGGATGGATTCGCGGTTCGGGCCGAGGATCTGCACCACGAGAGGCCGCTGAGGGTGATTGGCCAGGTTCGAGCCGGCGAAGCGTGGCCGTCAGGAAATCCCCCGGTCGCCGCGGGCGAGGCTGTTGAAATTATGACCGGTGCACCGTTGCCGCCTGGGGCGGACGCGGTACTGATGGTGGAGCACGCACAAGAGAGCGATCCGGGTGTCGATGCGAATGGCGCGGCGAGGCTGCAACGACTAGTGCGCCCACTTTCCGGGCGAACTCTTACTTCGGGAGAAAACGTCATTCCAGAAGGCAGTGAAGCCCGGCGCGGAGATATTTTGTTAGAGCCGGGGTCTCGACTTGGACCGGAACACATTGCGCTGGCGGCTTCCTGCGGTTTTGTTTCCGTTCCTGTTTTTCCAGAACCGACTGTCGCAATACTCGCGACCGGCGATGAACTGGTCGACGCATCATCACATGCGGGAGCACAGGCAGCAGTCTCCGGCGAATTCCCGGCCGCTATTCAACCGCACCAAATTTACGATTCGAACAGCCACGCACTGGCCGCTCTGGTGCAGCAGGCCGGTGGAACCGCACTACGCCAGCGTCCCGCACGAGATGACCGGGACGAGCTCGCCGCAAGCATCCCGTTGGGTTTGGACGCAGCACCTTTGTTGCTGCTGACTGGCGGCGTCTCCATGGGAAAATTTGACTTGGTCGAAGAAGTCCTCGCCGGCATGGGGGCGGAGTTCTTCTTTACCGGAGTGAAGATGCAGCCAGGCAAACCAGTTGTCTTTGGTCACGTCCCCTCCGAAGGCGATCGGCCTGAACGATACTTCTTTGGATTGCCGGGGAATCCAGTCTCCACAATGGTGACATTTCGAGTTTTTGTTGCACCTTTGCTGGCGGCTCTTGCCGGAGAGCGAAAGTGGCAACCCAATATTGCGATGGCAAAGCTCGTTCGCGATTTTCGCACTAAGCCTGGACTGACGCGGTTTCTGCCGGCTCATCTGGACACGGCATCGCCGATTCCGACCGTGACTCCGGTCCACACGCAGGGCTCTGGCGATCTGGCAGCGAATGCACGCGCGAATTGTTATCTGATCGTCCCGGAGGATTGCGATCTTCTTAGCGCCGACCAGATGGTGCGCGTGCTGTTGCGCTAGCTCCTTGTTGCTCGGTCGCGCCAACCCCGCAGTGGTAGTGTGATTCGCAATCGACTCCTGCTACGCTGATGGTCATGAGCAAGCTTTCCCATTACGACGACGCCGGTCGCGCGCACATGGTGGATGTCAGCGACAAAACCGCGACCAAGCGAGAGGCGGAAGCGACCGCCATGGTCGAGATGTCCGCCGAAGTGCTGGCCGCGCTGCCCTCCAACCCCAAGGGCAATCCGTTGGAGGTCGCGCGCTTCGCCGGCATTCAGGCTGCAAAGCGGACAGCAGAATTGATCCCAATGTGTCATCCACTTCCTCTCACGTACGTGGATGTCGCCACAGAAATTCGACCCACTGGCATCTTCATTCGCGCCACTGTCGCGACTGCCGGACCGACCGGCGTCGAGATGGAGGCGATGGTGGCAGCCTCGATCGCCGCTTTGACCATCTATGACATGTGTAAGGCCATGGACAAGGGCATCGTCATCCGGGAGGTTGTGCTGCAGCGGAAATCCGGCGGCAAAAGTGGGGAGTATCGCCGACCTCCGCGGAACACATAGAGTTTTGCTTTCCGTCATTTTTTGTCCATGGCAACATTCCAATGCATGGAGAAAGAATGCGCGATCTGCCGCTGCTCATTATTTTTACTTCCTCAAAACAATTGCTGCCGTTGATTGAACGTCATGCTCACCGCCTGGTCTTCGGTTCGTTTGTCTTAAGCGCAACTATGATCACCGGCTTCGTGGTGTATTGGCTGGTCTTTCACCTGATCCTTCGTAAATCCGTGTCTCCGACGAATCACCAGACGCTGAGAAGATTTCGTACGCCTACGTTCTGGCTGCTGGTGGTATCGGGTGCGATGCTGGCGGTTCCGGCCTTCGGTCTGTCCAACTATGCCGAAGACATCACCGAGGACTGCCTTCATATTCTGTTCATTCTTTGCCTGGCGTGGGTCATGATCTGCGGAGTCTACGCGGTGCAGGATATTCTGCTGCGCCGTCATTACATCAGCCTCTCGGATAACTTGCGGGCGCGACAGGTTCGCACACAAATGGCCGTCATGCGGCGGCTGGCTATTGGGTTTGTCGGTCTGCTGGCGTTGGGACTGATTCTCTACACGCTCAACCACACCCGCTTCTGGCAGGCTGGTGCGGGTTTGCTGGCTTCCGCGGGATTGGCTTCTCTCGCGCTTGCCGCGGCGGCGAAGACCACGGTATCCAACCTTCTGGCCGGCATACAGATCGAGATCACCGAGCCGATTCGTATCGACGACGTAGTCATTGTGGACGGGCAGTGGGGCCGGATTGAAGAAATTACTGCCGCTTACGTGGTGGTGTGCATCTGGAATCTGCAGCGGCTGATCGTACCGCTCAGCTACTTCATTGAAAATCCATTTCAGAACTGGACCCGCACCTCCGCCAACCTGATTGGCACTTGTTATATTTACGCAGCCTATAGCTGCCCGATCGGACCGTTGCGCGACGAATACCTGCGCGTTCTGAAGAGCACCAATCTGTGGGACGGGAAAGCCCAGGTGCTGCAGGTGACCGATCTGTTTGAGCAAACGATGCAGATCCGCGCGCTGATGAGCTCCGCTGATTCGGGAAAATTATTTGATTTGCGCTGCTATGTGCGAGAAAAGATGATTGCCTTTCTGCAGCAGAACTATCCGCAATGCCTGCCGAAGCAGCGCATCAACGAGTTGCAGATCGCGCCGCGGGGACAAGCGAACGAACAGTTGCAGCCAACGCGCTGACTGCATCACCGGTCGAAGTCATCGGTGCGATCGACGACGCAAGCGTTCACTTTAGTGTTCTTGGTTTCGTCAGAATGCGAAACGTGGTCCAAGCGTTTGCAATGATCAGCGCGCTGATCTGAATCAATACGGATGTCAGATGTCCGGCAAGCGTGTTGCGTAAAGCGGGAATGGCAAACTCAATCGCGACGCAAAATATCATTGCGATGAGGATCGAAACTCCTGCGATGCGATTGGCGCGATACCATGTCGCGCGATCACGACGCGGGCGAACATTCCGAAATCCGTAGATTGCGTTCGGCCCAACCCATCCGAAGATCATTGGCAAGGAATAAAGTGTCGCGAGAATCGGGAAAGTTAACAGGAGAAACATAAGATGTTGTTTCAAGGCGGGTTACAAACGGAAAAACCGCCCGGCAACAGGGCGGTCTTTCCTTCAAGGGAGAATAGTTCCAACGGAGGCAAAGCCATCAGAACTTTCTGGCGTCATACTATGAGCCGTACCGGAGGGTGTCAAGGCATTTCAGGTCCAAATTTTCTTGAAAAATAAACTGCTTAAAATCATACAGTTGCAAAAAAATCTCCTTCTCACGCCAAAAAGCCAGTTTTTCTCCTAATTTTCGCCTTTTGTCTTCAGGGAGCAATCATAAGTGTTTGATCCTGAAGTATTTACTTGCGAAGGTTGACGGAAAATATGGGCAATTTCCCCCCGATCCACAATTTGGGAGGCTTCGTCAAACGTGTGTCGCGGCTGGTCAACAACGTCATTTGAGATTCAGACGAATAAATTCCGAGGAACCGTCTTCGGGCAATCCGGATTTATTCCGAGATCGTTGCAATGCGGCGCGGCCAGCACCCAAAAAAATTCCGAGAATAATGGCGAGCAACGCAAAAATTCCAACCAGCGCGGCGACGTCCAGAATAATTTGTGCGACGAGTTTTGGATCATCGGTGTGTGGTTTCTCATGACCCAGGGTCACAATCTCTTCGTAGTGCACGCGTTGCAGCAACTCATTCGCAGCTCCGCTGGAATAGCTTCCTGAACTGATTGCGAGCAGTGGACCGGAGCGGCGTAACTGAATTGCGGAAGGATTGCTGTCGGTCAGCGCGGGCGTCCACGGATACTGCGTGCTGCCATGGCTTGCGAAATATGCCTGGACTGCATGTTGGCGGTCGATGGCAATATCCGTGTCGGGATAGTTGATGATCGTCAGAGTGCCGGTGCCACCGAGCGCGTTGTATTCCGCCGTCACCACCTCCGCGCTGCGGCCGAAGTCCACCAGGCCAGGAGGAAGCACGCCGCTGCTCATCACATACGATTGCGGTCCGATCGCGTACCTCACTGTTTCTTTTTGCAGATGTTGGCTAGGTAAGTAGTCGGGGAGCCGCGGGGGCGTAGCGACGTTGCCGAGAGCTTTCGGCAGCTGGGTAATCAGGTCGCGCAGTTCACCGGCGGACATGGGGGTGATGTGTTGAAACTTCGCATCGACCAGAGTCGTTCCGCTCCAGAAAAGTACACGCGTGCCATCGAATGCTCCGCCGCTCCCTATATCGGCTGCGGACATGGTGGGTCGGCGATAGAAGGTGAATGCTCCGTAGGCGCCGGTTGCGTCGCCAAATTCCATGGCCTTCACCGTCAAATCGCCGTCGTCGCGCGAATAGCGGGCAGACTCATATCGAGTGAATCCATATTCCTGCAGCGGAGCTGCATCTCCCGGATCGGCGGCCGAGGCTTGCGTAGACTGGTCTGGCGTTCCGGTGATCTGCCAGCCGGCAAATGTTTCCGGCAATAAAGCCTGTGGCGCAGGAGGGGCGATCTCGGCTTGCGGCCCAGTCTTTGATGCGGAGGCAGTCGGTTTGGCCGGATGCGTTGCAGGGCGCGACTGTGCGTGCAAGGAAAGTGTCGTCAGGGTGACGATCAGCAGCGAAAAAAACGGTCGAGGTACAGACAAAGTCCGGAGCATGGTTCCGAACTCAGACTATCATTCGGGCTGCTATTCGGCTGGGGCGGCAAGGGCCTCGGCTGGGATTGTTTTCGCGATACGAACTCCGCTCATGCCGTCAACGTATTCCGACACGCCTCGATAGAGTGCCTCAGCCAGACGTTCACGATAATGGGGCCGCGAGAGCTCGGCGGCATCCTCCGGATTTGTCAGGAAAGAAATTTCTGCCAGGATAGAAGGCATCTGCGCGCCGATCAATACCACAAACGGAGCCTGTTTGACGCCACGGTTCTTTAGGCCCGCATTCCCCATCAGCAGCCCGGAATAGAGTTGCTGCTGGACGTCGCCGGCAAATTCGCGCGATTCATCGATCTTGTCGCTCAGGGTGATCTTGCGGACCAGGTCCGACAGGTCATAGACCGAGCGGTTGGAGTCGGCATTCTCTCTGCCTGCCACCGCCATCGCGTCGGGCGACGTGGTGAAGTTCAGGAAATAGGTTTCAACGCCGCGAACATCCGGATCGGAGCTGGAGTTGGCATGGATGGACAGAAACAAATCGGCATGTGCCGCATTGGCAATCGCGGTGCGCTCTTCCAGCGGAACATATGTGTCGGTGCGGCGGGTATAAATGACCTCCGCCCCTAGACGTTGCTGCAACAGATGTCCCAACCGAAGCGCGACATCCAGAGCAATGTCTTTTTCTTCAATGCCACCAGGTCCAATCGTGCCGGAATCATGGCCACCATGACCAGCGTCAATCACGATGCGCCGAACCCTCAGGCCGAGCACCCGTGCCATCGAGGGTTGTACGCTGGTTGGCGACTCCGCTGGATACGAGGGTGGCAGTGGCGCTGGAGACGGCCGCTTCGCTGCTTCAACGGGCTTCGTGTTGGACGGGAGTGAGGCCGTGATCTGATTTGGTGACGCAACTACCTGTGGCGCGGGAATCGGAGTGTGCTGAATGGGCGGCGTCATTGCTTGCGCAGGATGTTGGATCCGGGGCGCGGCGGCTTGCGCAAAATCCGTCGCCATCGCAGGCTGCAGATCCAGAATCAGGCGTGAAGGATTCGACAGAACAAAGGAACTGAAGCTCACCGGCCGCTTCATCTGCAGCACTAATGCTGCCTGGCTGGGGGTGAGCATGCTGGTGTGCACCGAGCCAAGATTTTCATCGTGCGACGCCACGATCGGATGGTCCAACAGAGTTGCGGCCGATTGGGCGCCAAAAAAGACGATCGTAATCTGTCGACCATTCTGGCCGGAATAGGTGTGGTAGGGCACAGCGTCGCTGAGATCGATGGCAAGCCGCGTGGAGCCATTTTCATCCCAATACCTCACATCTTTCAGCATGGCTGCCGAGAGCGATGCTTTGGGCACGGTTGCGGCTTTGGCAGCGGTCGCCGTTTTGCGCGGCGAGATCGCGGGTACCGTGTCAGGATCGTTGTCGACCCAAATCACAGGGGTAGATCTGGCGGGTTGACCTTCGCTGTTTTGCGTCCATGCAGAGCGGGTCGGAGTCGCAGGCGTCCCAGTAGATAGAGCATCGGCTTCTTTGATCGCTGCCGTACGCGAAATGGAAGGTTCAGCAGAAGGGCGATCCTGCAATCCAGCACGCGCTTGTTCTGCCAGCGCATCGTGCGGATATTTCGTTAAGAAAACGCGATAGCTTTTCCTGGCCGCGGCACCATCACGCAGGTCGTGCTGTTGAATCTGCGCCTCTTGAAATAGAGCCCTCTGGCGCAAGGAACTGGTTGGATATTGATGCCGCAGAAATTCCCACTGGGCGATCGCGTCGTGCAGCAGCTTTGCATCCTGGAAGCAGCGTCCTTCGCCGGCAAGCAAGTCGGCAACCGCCGCAACACTGCGGGCCGCATCCGGTGAGGCCGGGTCACCGTGATACACAGCGCGATAGGCATCGAGGGCGCGCTCATATTGCAGACGCGTTCGATCGCTCACTGGAACGGCTTCCAAACGGCGCTGCATTGCCATGGCGCGAGCGAAGTCAACTTCGCTCTGATGATGCGAAACGGAAGCGTGCACCGGCAGAGGGCACAGCAGGAATACTCCCAGGCTCAGCGACGCGACGCAGGCGGCCGCGACCGAGCGGGAAGAGAAGCGATGGCAGAAGAGAAGGGGCACGTGTCTCAAGTTGCAGACAACCTGCCAGAGCACCTTCAGTATAGATTTTCCGCTGGGCGAAGCAAAGGAAAAACAGAGGCTGGTGGCACCTTGGGAAGGTCTCTATTGCCGGTCGGGGGGGTACCGATTGGGATGTTGGAAGTATTGGGTATAGCTCTGATCGAGACCCTTGCCGATCGACTCCACAGCGATCAGACGGCCGATATACATTTGTGTCTGTTCTTCAATATTATTGATTTGCGCAACTTGCGCTTCGGTCAGCTTCGCATCCTTCGCTTGCGCCTTGTCATCTGAGTTCTGACTGATGAATTGCATAAAGGGCGCGTACACATTGGCCCAGCTATCCATGGCGCGGTCCTGAGCCAACTCAAAATCTGCCTGCAGGCCGTAGACGTCTTCATACCGCTTCACGTCGCGATATCGCATGTAGGCGATGGCATGTGTGGCCGCGGCGGTCCTCCAACTGGCGGTATTCAGGTCGGTTTTCTCAAATGTGATGTTGACCGATCCCTTCAAATCCTTGCCAGATTTCATCTGTTCCATCAGCGCGATCAAATGCTTCATGTCTTTTTGATATTGCTCGGCCGCCTTGACGGAGTCTTCCACTTCTTTCTGGTTGTCGTGCATTTCGGAGGTGATATTGGCGTTGGCTTCGTGCACCAGATGACGCTCGTGGATGTACCCGACAATCCCCTCCAACGCGAGAGCGATCAAAAGGCCCAAGGTGATGATGACGAGGTGAACGAAAAAGTCTCTCCACGTTTCGACGGGTCCGTGTGGCGGCTCGATGTCCATGCGTGCGTTCTCCTGTTCGATCCAGCCTAACCTAAGAAGCTGTCAACTACCTTGGACGCGCTGCGCAAAGCCGCATCGAGCTGGCTCGCATCCTTGCCACCCGCCTCGGCCATGTCGGGCCGACCACCGCCCGAGCCGCCGACCATCTGCGCCAGTTGTGCGACAACCTTGCCTGCCTGGACGCGGCCGGTCAAGTCCTTTGTCACGCCAACGATCAGCGCCACTTTTCCATCTTCCTGCACGCCGCCAAGGACGACAACGCCGGAACCCAGCTTGCCGCGTAAATTGTCGACCAGGGTGCGCACTTGTCCGCGATCGAGCGCGTCGACACGTTGCGCCAGCACTTTCACGCCGGAAACTTCGACCGCTTCTGCGGCTGCGTTGCTGACCCGGCCGGCCGCCGACTTCATCCGCGCTTCATCTAACTCGCGGCGGAGCCGTTTCAGCTCTTCTTCCTGCGCTGTCAATTTGTTGCGCAGTGCGTCGGCAGGAGTGGATGCGTCAGCCTTCCCGGCAACCTGCTCGGCCACCTTCGCAACCGCAAAGCCACGCCGAAATTCATCCAGCGCGCCGGTTCCGGTGACCGCTTCAATGCGGCGCACACCGGAGGAAACACTATTTTCGCCTAGCAATTTCACCAGGCCAATTTCGCCGGTCGCGCCCGCGTGCGTTCCTCCGCACAACTCGGTGGAGAAGTCGCCGATCTTGACCACTCGCACCTTGTCGCCATATTTTTCGCCGAACAAAGCCATCGCGTGATATTCGTTTACGGCCACGTCGATCGGGACATCCTCCAGCGTGACCACCTTGGTGTTGGCAAGAACATTCTTGTTGATGCTGTCTTCAATGTCCTGTAATTCTTCGTCGGCGACGGCAGTAAAGTGCGAGAAGTCGAAGCGCAGGTGAGCCGGGTCGTTCAGCGAGCCCGCCTGCTTCACATGCGTGCCCAGAGTTTCGCGCAGGGCGGCGTGCAACAGATGGGTTGCGGTGTGGTTGCGCACTGTGGCGGAACGAAAGACCGGATCGACAACGGTATTCACCTTGTCGCCGAGAGTGAGGGTTTGCTTCGCGATGATTTTGTGCGCGAAGATTCCCTGCATCGGCTTGGTGCAACCCAGCACATCGGCCACGATAACATTGCCGTCTTCGGAATAGAGCCATCCGTAATCACCCACCTGGCCACCCGAATCAGCGTAGAAACTGGTGTGATCGAGGACAACTTCGGCGCTTTCGCCAGCTTTTACTTCCTGCGCGCCGAGACCATCTTTCACCAGCGCCAGAATCTCGCAGCCGGTGGAGACGAGTTGGCGATAGCCCTCGAAGACCGTCTTCGGTAGTTCGCGATAGGCTGGGCTGGCTGTCGCTTTCGATCCGCCTTTCCACGATGCGCGAGCACGGGCTTGTTCTTCGGCGCGGGCTTTTTCAAAGCCTTCCATGTCGAAGGCAATGCCTGCATCACGCGCTGCGTCGACCATAAAGTCCAGCGGCAGTCCGTAGGTTTCATACAGATGGAAGGCTGCCACGCCGGGATAGACCGAACCCGTTTTTCCCAGCAGCGGAGCCAGTTCACTTTCCAGCCGCGCCAGCCCAACACTCACCGCGCGAGCAAATTGCCGCTCCTCGGCTTCGACAACCTTTGATACACGATCGGCGGAATACTTCAGTTCCGGATAGGCATTCTGCATGTCATCGCGGACGGCGTAGACCATCTGGAACATGAAAGGCTTTTCCTGGCCGAGCAGACGTCCATGACGAATCCCGCGACGGAGAATCTTGCGCAGCACGTAGCCGCGGCCTTCATTCGCAGGCAAAACTCCATCCGAAATCAGAAAGGTTGCAGCACGGGCGTGGTCGGCGATGATGCGCAAGCTGGCATCGCTGCGAGATTCTCCATCCTTATATGTAGTGCCGGTCAACTCGGCCGCCTTGGCGATCAGCGGCGTAAACAAATCCGTGTCGAAATTCGACAGCTTGCCCTGCATCACCGCGGCAATGCGTTCCAGTCCGGCGCCAGTGTCGACGCACGGTTTCGGCAGTGGCGCTAGTGTTCCTTCGCCGGTTTTTGGATTGACGCTGCGGTCGAACTGCATGAACACCAGGTTCCAGATCTCGACATAGCGGGCGTCATCTTCGCCGAAGGGCAAATCCTTGTCTGGCGTTTCGGATGCGGCCTGACCCATGTCATAAAAAATTTCGCTGCAAGGGCCGCAGGGGCCGGTCTCGCCCATCTGCCAGAAGTTATCCTTCATGCCCATTTCGAAAATGCGTTCTTTTTCCACGCCAATGTCGAGCCAGAATTGATACGCCTCATCATCCCGGGCAACACCGTTTTCACCTTTGAAGATGGTGACGTACAGCTTGTCTTTTGGCAGACCCAACCATTCTGGAGAGGTGACAAATTCCCACGCGTAGGCGACAGCGTCCTTCTTGAAGTAGTCGCCAAAGCTGAAGTTGCCGAGCATTTCAAAAAAGGTATGGTGGCGACGCGTAAAGCCGACATTTTCCAAATCGTTATGCTTGCCGCCGGCGCGCACGCATTTTTG
This sequence comes from uncultured Acidobacteriota bacterium, assembly GCA_963821145.1. GTDB lineage: Bacteria > Acidobacteriota > Terriglobia > Terriglobales > Acidobacteriaceae > JAKAAZ01. Next base: position 90,136 of record CAWGCV010000011.1, on the reverse strand, counting down.
CGCCGTGGTAGCGCGGGAGTAGGGCCGCTTCTCCAGGCCGAGAAAAACATCTTTGAATTGATTCATGCCCGCGTTGGTAAACAGCAGGGTCGGGTCATTTTGCGGCACCAGGGAAGACGAATGGACACGGGTGTGCCCCTTGACTTCAAAGAACTTCAGAAACATCTCGCGGAGGGCTGCACCGGACAACGTACGCATATCCATTCAGTTTATCAATGAGCCCGCGCACTGAAGCAATAACCGGGCATGAACAGGTCGCCAGCTGTTTAGCGAATCCAAGGCATTGTTGCGAACCAGAGAGTCAGCAATAAAACTGATGTGAGCAGGAATGCGGCACGTGCTCGACCGCGTCCACACAAAGAACCGGCCACGCCTGCAAGCACAAAAATTGATCCTCGTCCCCAATAGATCCACGGCAAGACGTACCCTGAGAACTCGCGATGCATCGGATGAATTACGAACCATCTAAAAGGCGATATTTCAAAGAGAAAGGTAGGAAGGGAAGCCGCCAGGTAAATCGACGTAATCAGAGCAATCCATGCCCGCCAGCGGCTGTGCGGCTCATGGTCCTTGAGGAGGAAATACCATCCTGTTAGAAGCGCCAAGATCGACGACATCCAAATAAACATCTTTAGAACGTGATTATGGCTGACTAAGATACCGAAATAGATGACAACGACAGGCACAGCAATCCAAAGACTAAGAGCAGCAAGGAAACGGGGTCGTATGTAGAACCACTTATTTTGACTGCTTGTGTCAAGGGTCATGACGTGCCCACCGCCAACCACACATTGCAGAATTATTGCATTCTCACACTTCAAGCGTTTAATCTGATGCGTCTTTATTCCGGAGTATCCAGGTCGATCTCGGCGACGGCCGCGAGTGTCGAGTCTTCCACTTTCCACGCTTTCAGCAGCGGAAAAATGGTGCCCATGGAGAATCCGGCACGGACCAGGCTGCGAACGATGCGCGCAGTTTCTTTTTCGTTGGTCGGTTTGTGCAGACGTTTCCGTTCAATGTACTTACGGGCCAGTTCGGCTTCCGGCAGCTCGGAGTAGGCAGCGTCCAGGGTCTTGCCGATCACCTGCTCGTGAACACCGCGGTGGATCAAGTCCTGCTGCACCCGGCGGCGGCCAAATTTCTCATTCTCCACCCGCATCCGGGTGTAGTCGGAGGCGTAGCGGGTATCGTCAAGATAATGAAGCTCTTTTAGCCGAAGGACAACGGCTTCCACCTTGGCTTCGCCGGACTCGTCCGGTTCCACTCGGCGTCGCATCAATCGCTTCAACTCGGCAACCGTACGCATTTTGCTGCCCAGGCTGCGGACGGCATACTCGTACAGCCGGGCCGCATCGAGCGGCACTCGTGACTGCTTTCCCCGGCTTTTCGAGCGATTGAAGGTGCCAAATGCCACGAATTTCTCCTGCACAAATCCTACGCCGAGTTGTATGGCCACAACCGGTAGCCCGGCGCTGTGATCCCGGCACTTGCAGGGCCGCCGCCGCTGCGTACAATCATGACACTTGATTTATCGGCGTATAGGTACAACTGCAGCCTGCGCAGTGCTGCTGTTAACTATCCAGTAACCTTGGTAACGCAAAACGGCGACAACGCATCCTAGAGATTGGCTTCTGTCGTCTATGGTGAAAAAGGGAAGACGCGGCATGCATCGAGAAGCCTCGACTCCCGAGGTCTGGTGTGATTTTTCATTGTTCGACTAGTGGATCAATTGTGCGGGTCACTCACGAGGACCGTCTGACTGGCTTCGCGTGTTGGCTGCGCCCGTCTCAATTTCTTGGAATTGGACTGCTCTGCTTGTCGCTCGGAACGGCAGCGCCTGCGAAGGCGCAATCTTCAGAGCAGGCCGCACTGACCCCGCAAACTTCTCCCCAGGCATTTACTCCGGCACCCCTCGATGCTGGCTTTGGTCCGCTGGATACTGCGCAGCCCAAAGGCATCACGCCACAACAGATCATTCAGCGCTTCGCGGAAAAAGAAACGCAGTTCAAGCGCGCGCTGGAGAATTACACCTACCGCCGCACTGTCAAGCTGGACTCGATTGGAGACAATGGCGGCATCGACGGAGAATATCTGCAGGTCGACGACATTGTGCTGAGCCCCTCGGGACGCAAGCAGGAAAAGGTCGTTTATGCACCTGACAACACGCTGACGCGCGCGTTGCTGAGTCCGGCGGATTTCGACGACATCGAGCATCGGTTACCCTTTACGTTAACCACTGAGGATGTCAGCCAATATCACGTGACGTATGTTGGGACCGAGCGGGTGGACCAGGTGGACACGTATGTGTTCGACGTAGCGCCCCGCCACATGGAAAAAGACCAGCGCTACTTTTCAGGACGCATATGGGTCGACGCTAAGGATTATCAGATTGTCGTAACCAATGGAAAGAATATTCCCGACGATACGCGGCGCGGCCAGGAAGATCTTTCCATTCCGTTCACCACCTATCGCCAGCAAATTGATGGGAAGTATTGGTTTCCTGTGTATACGCGGGCGGAAGGTGTGCTGCACTTCAAGAATTGCAAGGCCTGTCTTCCCAGCGATGTTCACCTGAAAGAAATCGTGAAGTACGGCGACTACAAACAGTTTGGTTCCTCGGTCCGATTTACGTTTGAAGGATTGGACCGGCCGACGGGGCTCCCGGAGAATGAACCCACAGCACCGCAGACTGCCAGCGCTGGCCCGACCGTCAATACCTTTGCTGAGACGGGCGCAGCGCAGGATAGCGCCGCGAAGGATTAGATTCCTACAGCGCCGCGACCATTTTGCTCGGACCGCAAAGAAAGACCCGCTCTCAGGCGGGTCTTTGCTTTGTTCGCGGATTGCGACTTCGATCGCGAGGTGCGCGTCCGCTATCGCGGAACCAGGATGTTTTTCTTGTCTTCCGCTTCGGGAGCAGCTTTTGCCAGCTTGGCGTCATCATAGCGCTTCATGGAGGCGGTGATGGCTTCGCGAGCCCGCGAAGCGTCGTGCCAACCCTTCACTTCCACGCGCTTGCCTTCCAAATCCTTATAAATCGCGAAGAAGTGCGTAATTTCCTTCAGCATGTGGGGATAGATTTCGGTGTAGTTCCAGACGTCTTTGTAGCGTGGATTGCTGCGGCCGACAGATAGAACTTTCTCGTCTGGAACGCCCTGGTCCAACATCAAAAGCAGACCGATGGGACGAACATCCATCACGCACCCGGAAAAACTGGGTTGATCGACCAACACCAGCACGTCTAACGGATCGCCGTCTTCGCTCAGGGTGCTGGGAATAAATCCGTAGTCTCCGGGATAATGCACTGGCGAATAGAGGTTTCTATCCAGGCGAAAGACGTGAAGTTTCTTGTCGTACTCGTATTTGTTCACCCCTTCGTAGGGAATTTCAATGACCGCGGTGATCACTTCAGGTGCTTTTGGTCCAGCGGGAAGTTCCAGATAATTCGTCATCCATTTTCCTTGACTGTGGGTTGCCTCTGGGAAATCGGTGGGTCGTCTACGTATAATTCAGTCACGATGAAGGCCCATGTTTACGTGATGCTTCGCAAGACCGTGCTGGACCCCCAGGGGCAGACCATCCACGGAGCTCTACGAAAGATGCAATACCGCGGCGTCGAAGATGTCCGCCAGGGCAAGTATTTCGTCCTGACCCTCAGTGACACGCTGGCATTGCCGGAAGCGCAGCTGGAGGTGGAGCGAATTGCCCGCGAAGTCCTCGTAAACCCCGTGATTGAAGAGTACACGTATCGACTGGAACCGTGAGCGGAAACTTTTCCGCGATCGGTTCTCGAGTTCGCCAATAGCCTGTTGGTCAACTCTTTGGAGCCTCCATCACCTTGGAACTGCAAGGTTTTGCTGGCGCGATTCTTCGAAGATCAGCGGCTGGTTAATCCATCCGGAGCCCAATCTGGAATCGTACTTTTCTTGACTCACAATTGCTAAGGTTCAAGCGAATGAGCGTCGGTACAATGGGACAACTATGTGCGGCATTGTCGGCTATGTGGGGAGCAAAGATCCTGTTCCGGTGATTCTAGAAGGACTGCGGCGACTGGAATATCGCGGCTATGATTCCGCGGGCATTGCTGTTGCCGGCGGACCAGATGGCCTGGAAATACGTCGCGCGCCAGGCAAACTAAGAAATCTGGAAGAGGTTTTGCGTGAGCAGCCGCTGCACGGAACCTACGGCATCGGTCACACCCGCTGGGCGACCCATGGACGCCCGACAGAAGAGAATGCACATCCGCACCGTGATTGCAGCGGACGCCTGGTCGTTGTGCACAACGGTATTGTCGAAAATTATCTGCAGCTGAAGCACGCACTGGCGGCGAAGGGCCACAAATTTGTAACTGAGACAGATACAGAAATCATCGCGCACTTGATCGAGTCGGAATTAACGGCATCAAAGGAAAATGGTCAGGCGATTCAACTGGATGAAGCGGTGCGACGCGCCGTTCGCCACCTGACTGGCGCCTTTGCCATCGGTGTTCTCTCCGCCGACTATCCGCAGACTCTCATCGCCGCTCGCAGCGGTCCGCCTGCTGTGGTTGGTTTAGGCGATGGAGAATATTTCATCGCGTCCGATGTGCCCGGTATTTTGCATCACACTCGCAAGCTGTATTTCCTGGCGGATGGTGACATGGCCGTTCTGACGCCTGAGGGTGTCACCCTGACGGATTTCAATGGCAATCCGATCGAACGCAAAGTGCAGAACATTTTGTGGGATCCGATTCAGGCGGAAAAGGGCGGTTACAAGCACTTCATGCTGAAGGAAATTTTCGAGCAGGGAAGAGCGGTGCGCGATACCACTCTGAGCCGCGTTTCCTTCGACACGGGCAAAGTCTTTCTGGATGAAATGCAGATCCCGGAAGCTGAATTCCGCACAGCGACTAAGATCAACATCGCCGCCTGCGGCACCAGTTGGCATGCGGGCCTGGTCGGGAAATATATGATCGAGCGACTGGCACGTCTGCCGGTCGAAGTCGATTATGCCAGCGAGTATCGCTATCGCGATCCGATCGCCGATCCAAAGGCGATTGGCTTGTTAATCACGCAGTCTGGCGAGACGGCCGACACCATTGCCGCACAGCGAGAGATTGCTGCAAAAGGTTCGAGAACGCTGGCGATCTGCAATGTCGTCGGAGCGATGATCGCGCGCGAGGCCAACGGATCCATCTACACCCACGCCGGACCGGAAATCGGCGTCGCTTCGACTAAGGCATTTACAGCGCAGCTGACGGCGCTATTTATTCTGGCGCTTTACCTGGCGCAGCAGCGGGGCACCGTCGATGCCGATGAGAGCCTGGCGCTTGTGGAAGAGCTGACGCGCATTCCTAATAAAATTCGCGACATTTTGAAGCACTGCAATCCTGTGTGCGAGGCCCTGGCGAAAATTTATTCGAACGCCAGCGATTTCTTGTTTCTTGGCCGCGGCATCCATTACCCGATTGCGCTTGAGGGTGCATTGAAGCTGAAGGAAATTTCCTACATCCACGCGGAAGGCTATCCTGCGGGCGAAATGAAGCACGGCCCCAACGCGTTGATCGACGAATCTTTGCCCGTAGTCGTCCTGGCGACGAAAGACAGCAACGATCCAACATCGAAGCTGCGCTATGAGAAGACGCTCTCCAATATTCAGGAAGTGACAGCGCGCTCCGGCCAGGTGATTGCGGTGGCGATCGAAGGGGACCAGGAAATTGCTCAACTGGTCACCCACGTCATCTACATTCCACACGCTCCGGAATTACTTCTGCCAATTCTGGAAGTCGTGCCGCTGCAATTGCTCGCCTACCATATTGCGGTGCGGCGCGGTTGCGACGTCGACCAGCCTCGCAACCTGGCCAAATCCGTCACGGTGGAATAGCTCCCCACCCAGATCAAGGGAACTGGGGCACAAGACAGGTTCGTGGGCGAACCATGCATCCGCGGATTAGTCGAAGAAGTCGCGATCTTCGTCCGCAAGGTGCGCTTTGGCTGCCCGAACGTTGAACGTGATGCCGAGACCCGGTTTATCCCAAACGTCGATGAAGCCGTTCTTCACGATCGGATCCGGTAGGCCGTCCACAATGTCGTACCACCATTCCGGATCGCCCTTCGCATATTCGAAAGCAATATAGTTCTGCGGCAGGGTCGCCCCCATGTGCACTTGCGCCGCCACACCAAACAGCCCATCAAAAATCCCGTGCGGAGCAACCAGGATGCCGTGGAGATTAGCGTACTCAGCGATCCACTTCAGTTCAGCGATGCCGCCAACATCTTCCGGATCTGGCCCGATTACATTGACCGCCTGGGTCTCAATCAGGTCCTTGAAGTTCTCCCGCAGATAGATTTCTTCGCCCGTGTGAATCGGCGTCGATGTGCTGTCCGTCACTTGCTTGAAGACCTGAGCGTTCGGATAGGGCGTGTAGTCGCCTGTGATCAAGTCTTCGAGCCATGTGATATGCAGGGGTTCCACGGCGCGCGCAAACCGAATCGCATCCTTGACCGTCCAGCCGGGACCGCAGTCCAACGCCAGGCCAATGTCATCGCCAAGAACCTTTTTTGAGGCTTCAACGCAGGCGACAACGTGGTCGAAGCCGCGTTCCGTGAGCAGCCCGCGATCCATATATGGCGGGCCGCCCTTCCACTGCTTGCCGTACCAGGCATCGGGGACGGCAGTCAGCATCGCCGTATTGTGAAAGCCGACTGGCTGCTTGAACAGGGTGAAGCCCTCCTTCGCCTCCTTCATCTTTGCCGAGAGTTCGGCGTAATCCTGCGGAGTACGAGGCGTGAAATGGGGCGCGACGTTTTCAGAGTTCCCGTAGGGACGGACGCGGTCGCGGATCTTTCCGCCGAGCAATTTATGAACAGGCAATCCGGCGGCCTGTCCTGCGATGTCCCACAGGGCAATTTCAATCGCGCTAACAGCCGCGCCCCAGGGCTTGAACGCGCCCATGCGACGAATCTTGAGCAAGATGCTGGCAACGTTCGTGGGGTCTTCACCCAACAAATAGGGTTTATAGAACAGCACCATCGGCTTGAGATATGGCTTGGCAGACTCTGCCTGACCATAGCCGGAGATTCCCTGATCGGTGACGATTCGAACTGTTGGATTGCGGCCGATGACGGCACACTTTAGGTCGGTGATCTTGATCGGTACAGTCCCCGTTTGCCTGGTAGGAGGAGGCATTGAGGAACCCTCCGCCTGCCGGGCAAAGACGGCTGCAGCGGCTGCCCCTGAAAGCGATCCTACAAATCCTCTTCGCGTCACCTCTCCCATCTGCCTGTTCTCCTGAAAAATCTAGATGCCATCCGTTCGCGCAGGAAATTCGACCCTACTGCGAGGTTGTTCATCCTCATTATTAACCTTTGATCATGCCGCGATTGTACGTCGGTGCAAAATAGCGAACCTGTCTCGCGAATGTTGAAAAGCGCGGCAACCGCAGTCAAAGGGTTATGGCACATTCCGTCAAAGAGAAAATTTTCTCCAAAATGTAACGCGCTTCTAATGACCGCCGCTGACTGTGACAGGTATCACCTTCCATAGGCAGGCGGAAATGCCTGTTTCTGGAGGAAGTGAAATGCAAAAGTTAGCTGCAGCGTCCCTGGCTGCGTTGCTAGTTGCCGGTCAAATGGCAATTCCTGCGGCGTCTCAAGCGCAGGAAGATGGAGCGAGAACGGCGACGCCGATCAAGCATGTCGTTGTCATCTTCGGAGAGAACATCTCATTCGATCACTATTTTGGAACATATCCTTACGCCACCAATCCCAAGGGAGAGCCCCGGTTTGTGGCAGCGCCCGACACGCCAACCGTGAATGGTTTCACAGATGGACTTCTCTATAGCAACCCAAATTTTCTGAATACCACCGGCAATGGCGCCGGGGCGATGAATCCGTTTCGGCTCGATCGTTCTGAAGCGGCAACCGCCGACCAGGACCACGCCTACACGCCGGAGCAGGAAGCGTTCCATGCCGGACTGATGGACTCCTTCCCGGAATACACCGGAACTCCCGGACCACCGCCGACCGGTCAAACGACCAAGGGACTGGTGATGGGTTATTACGACGGCAATACGGTGACGGCGTTGTGGAACTATGCGCAGCGATATGCATTGAATGACAATGCCTTTGGAACCACATTCGGACCTTCATCGCCAGGGGCAATTAATCTGGTGTCAGGCCAGACCAATGGCGTTTCCGACGAAATTAATGCGGGCAACGATGTCGTTGACGCGGGTGGCAGCACAACGCTGATCGGAGATGCAGACCCGATTGGCGACTCATGCTCGACCACCACGGGTGCGCAGGTTTCAATGAGCGGCCAGAACATTGGCGATCTGTTGAACAGTCGCGGCGTCACCTGGGGATGGTTTCAAGGCGGATTCGATTTGTCCGTCAAGAATGCGAACGGAACGACGGGATGCGCTCGCTCCACGCTGTCCACGGTCACGAAGGTGTCGGAAGTGGATTACATCCCGCACCATGAGCCGTTCCAGTACTACACGTCGACACAAAACTTGAAGCATCTGCGGCCATCCTCCACGGCAATGATTGGACGGGCCGGGGACCAGGCCAACCACCAATACGACATCAATGACTTCTATGCTGCGGTGAGCGCTGGCAACATGCCGGCCGTCAGCTTCCTCAAGGCTCCCGGCTATCAGGACGCGCACGCCGGATACTCCGATCCCCTGGATGAGCAGGCCTTTGTGGTCAGCATCATCAACTTTCTGCAGCACACGCCGCAGTGGAGTTCAACGGCGGTCGTTATCAATTACGACGATTCCGACGGCTGGTATGACCATCAGATGGGGCCGATTGTGAATCAATCCACAACCGCCTCTGACATGCTGAGCGGCAATGGGCAATGCGGAACCGGAACCAATAGCGCACTAGCTGGACCGGACACGGAGCATGCGCAGGGACGCTGTGGCTATGGACCACGCATTCCTATTCTGGTGATTTCACCGTATGCTCGCAGAAATTTCGTGGATCACACCGTGACCGATCAAACTTCCATCATTCGGTTCATCGAAGATAATTGGTTGGGCGGCCAACGCATGGGCAATGGATCGTTTGATGCTCTGGCAGGATCGCTGAATACGATGTTCGATTTCCAAAACCCACGCAACCAGGGAATGTACATTTTGGACCCATCCACTGGAGAAGTGGCCAACAGTTGGCCGGGCGGCGGTTGGTAGGGGAGCATATTCGAATCAATTCGGGAGTGGCGCAAACCAGCGCTGCTCCCGGGTCGATCGAGTCAGCAGGGAGAGACAGAGTTCTGATCACACGTCGTAATTTTCTGAAGCACAGTAGCCTTACACTCGCGAGTCTTGCGGTAAGCAATCCGAAAAGTGAAGCCTCCGATGCAGCGACCTTGGATCCCGGGTCGCTGAAGCCGTTTGTGGACCCGCTGCCTATCCCAGTCGTGGTGCGACCAGTGGGTACGCGGCCGAATCCACAGGACTTGAGGCAGATTGTTCCCGTCTATGACATGGCCATGCGCGAAACGCGAGTGAAGGTGCATCGCGATTTGCCACCGACTCGCATGTGGACCATTAGCGGAACGTTTCCTGGAGGGACGATCGAAACAAAAAGTGGCCATGCGATGCTGGTGAACTGGAAAAATCAACTGCCGTCGCAGCATTTTCTGCCCATCGACCACACTTTGCACGGCGCGGAGCGCAGTGTGCCGGAGGTGCGAAGCGTCATCCACCTGCATGGCGGCAGAACCCCGGCAGCAAGTGATGGCTATCCGGAAGAATGGATTGTGCCAGGAAAGACGCAAACATGTTTGTATCCCTCGCAGCAGGAAGCGGCGCTGCTTTTCTACCACGACCACACCATGGGGATTAACCGGCTGAATATTTATGCCGGCATGCAGGGGTTTTTTATCGTGCGAGACGATATAGAGGAACAGCTGAACCTGCCAAAAGGGAAATATGAAATTCCCTTGATGTTCTGCGATCGACTGCTGAGCACCGACGGTCAACTGTTTTATCCCGTTTCCCAAAATCCGAAGGCGCCGTGGGTGCCGGAGGTCTTCGGCAATGCGATTTTAGTGAATGGCAAGTTGTTGCCTTATCTTGATGTCGAGCCGCGCAAGTATCGCTTCCGCTTGATGAATGGGTCGAATGGCCGGTTTTATCGCTTTTCGCTGGAGAACAAAGCAGAATTCCACCTGATCGGGTCTGACCAGGGGTTGTTTGCTGCGCCGGTCGCTCTGACACGTTTGCCGATGGCTCCAGCGGAGCGCGGCGATATCATCGTCGACTTTAGCCAAGTGAAAGGTGAAACGGTGGAGCTGCGCAGCGACTCGTTTTCCATCCTGCAGTTCCGCGTCGGCCGCGATCCAGTGCCCGATACAAGTGATCTGCCGTTGGGCTTGCATCCCGTCCGGCGTCTCACGGAAAGCGACGCACTTCTAACTCGGCAACTTACGCTGGACGAACGCATGGATATGGTCCAGCGATCCATGGGCATGCTGTTGAATAACACGCCCTGGCACATGCCCATTACCGAGAAGCCGATTTTAGGCACGACAGAAATCTGGGAGTTGATTAACCTGACGGAAGATTCACATCCGATCCATCTGCACCTGGTGCGTTTTCAGATTCTGGATCGCCGACCGTTCGACACGTTTGAATACATGCAGAAACAGGTGTTGCGCTATACCGGGCCCGCCCTTCCACCAGCGCCGGCCGAGATGGGGTGGAAGGATACGGCGCGCGCCGATCCGGGCATGGTGACGCGCATCATTGTTCCATTTCGAGGCTATGCCGGACGTTATGTGTGGCACTGTCACATTCTGGAACATGAAGATAATGAAATGATGCGGCCGTTTGAGGTGCTTCCGGCGACCCCCCAAGGCGCCGCGCGTTAAGGTTACCGCACAACCTTCTGCATGCGGTTGTCGTCGAATCAAGGCAGTGTCTGCGAACGGTAGCCAAATAGATCGTCTCAATTTGACCTGGGTGCGAAAAGGGATTGCATGCGCACTCCTGATTTTATTTACATCGACCGCATCGACGGTCAATGCCTACTCCGTCCTATCGCACGAAGAAACCGTCGATATGGCATGGAGTCGCCATATTGTTCCGCTGTTGCGCAAACGATATCCCAACGCTACGCCGGATGAGATGCGGATTGCCCACTCCTATGCCTACGGCGGCTGCATCATCCAGGATCTCGGATATTATCCGTTCGGCAGCAAAGAATTCAGCGACATGTTGCACTATGTTCGCACGGGTGAGTTCGTCAACAACCTTCTGAAAGACGCCGATAATTTGAATGAATATGCGTTCGCGCTGGGAGCCTTGGCACATTATCGGGGCGATACAATCGGGCACCCTTCTGTAGGCCTGGCGACTGCTCGCGAGTATCCGCAACTGGAAGTTCGCTTCGGCCACTTTGTCAGCTATTACGATTCACCCACGGCGCATATCCGCACGGAGTATGGTTTCGATGTGGTTCAGGTTGCGCAAGGTCACTACGTCAAGGATGACTACACCAACTTCATCGGTTTTAATGTCGCAACACCAGTGTTGGAGCGCGCTTTTAAAGATACGTATGGCGTCGATCTGAAGACTGTATTGAAGCATCAAGACCTGGCTATCAACACTTATCGTTATTCCGTCAGCACGGTGATTCCGGAAATGACCCGCGCCGCCGTACTGCACTATAGCAAGCAAATTCAGGAGCAGGTACCGAACTTCGACCGCAGTCATTTTGTGTACCGTGTAAACCGGGTCGACTACGAACATGAGTGGGGCAAGCAATATCACAAGCCTGGATTTGGAGCGCATGTGATTGCTTTCATCATCAAGATTCTTCCAAAGACCGGTCCATTTTCCGCATTGAAGCTGCAGCTTCCCAGTGCCGCCGATCAGAAACTGTACCTCGACAGCATGCAGTCCACCGTGAACAGCTATGAGAAAGATGTCGACCAGCTGCGAAGTCAGCCCACTCCTGATCGCACGCTGGACCTGAAAGATTTAGACTTCGACACCGGCAAGCCAACCGAGCGCGGTGAGTATCCGCTTGCGGATAAAAGCTACGCGAAACTGCTGGATACGGTGACGCACGACAAGAACGCCGACATTTCAAGCGATCTGCGCGCCAGCCTGCTCAATTACTACGATGGCTATCGCCCCCGGCACAGAAGCCGGTTCTATCCGGTGATCTTTACGAACCGAAAGCAGCGGAAGCTGGAGCGGAATCTGGCGGTGCTGCGCGCGACGCAGCCGCAATCGACCACCGTTGCCAAACTCACCTCGGAGTCCACCGAAGCGGCGCCGCACTCCGAACACGCCGGGCTTCGTTAGCGCGCCGATGCATCGCACCGGTGATGCCTACCTTGATTTTCTGGATCGAACCAATTCGTGCCAGTCATGGTCAGTCTGGTCCGCGTACGCCATGGCAAAGTTTGCCACAGCAGCCTCAAATCTTCCTGAAACTCCCAGGTAGCCGGACAACATGGAGCAATCCCCGGCGCGCGCATGCCCACGTGCCAGCAAGTCTCCACACACGCGAGCATATTCCACCAGTCCCGCTTGCTTCAGGTCATCCAATTTCACAGAAGCTTTGTGGTCGTTCAATTGGCGTACCAGGTAATCACGACCGTCGAGCGTGGTCCATCCTAGAAACGGGTCTGACTGCAGCTGCATGAGCCGTTCTCCATCCACCACTCGTCGACCTTGATGACCATGGTGATTTCCATTGCCGCGCGAATGGCGCAGATAGGGTGCGTAAGCAGACGCAACTTCCTCTTTCACCTGAATGAACAGCGGGTCCTTCGGACCATTTCCAACCATGTAAATGCAGTAATCGCGCAGTCCGACGGACCCGGTCCCGACCACTTTGAAGGCCACATCGACTGGCCGATACTGCGAGAAGAACTTCTGTCGCTCGGGCGATAAGCTTTCCATATATTTCCCGAGTGAAGCCACGATGCGTTCCGCCGCCGCGCTGGTTAGCCGCTTTAACACCGGTGGAGAGTTCTTAAAGATGCGTGACGGGTTTGTCGGCAACCCAGGTTTTGTTTTCAGTCGCGGGGTAAGTTTTTTCGCAGACTTCTTATGGCGTCCGTTCAACTGGGTCAGTGCCTTCAGAGTATCCGTTGCGGTAGCGCGCTGCGCCACCTCCAGAATTCGCTCCACCGTGGGAACACTCCGTAAGCGATGCACCTGAAATCTTGCTACCTCTAACACCGGCATACGAGCAAACGACGCCATCGCGCGGCGATATCGATCCAGGAAAACCTCTGCTGCCTCACGACAATTTTCATCGCTCGCGCCAGCTTCACGGCCGGCCAGCACCAGGCTGGTCGCCATGCGTTTGACATCCCACTCGAACGGACCGGCAATGGTTTCATCGAAATCGTTGATGTCAAACAGCAGTCGACCATCGGAGCCCGCATACGCGCCAAGGTTTCGCACATGCGCGTCGCCGCATAGTTGCGTCAGTATGCCGGTGTTCGCAGCCAGCGAAAAATCGTAGGCCATCACGGGAACGGCGCCGCGGAAATATCCGAACGGGGAGGCTGCCATACGGTCATACTTCAAAGCTGCCAAGGCTGGCACGCGACCGTGCATGGATTTTTCCATCAGCTTCAGCGGATCTTCGCGACGTGCCTTCGCCTTCCATACTCCATGCTCTGCGCGCCGCATTTGCTTGCGCCGCTGTTGACCCAGAGCGAGCCGTTCTTTTGGACTAAGCGGCATGGTCATCGACTATTGTTTACTCCCCCAAGATGCACAGACGCAAAAGTACTCGTTCTTGATGTGGCTTTAAAGTTATCAGCAAATTTACTCTCCACCGGGAGCAAGTTCCGGTGACAGGCGCTCCAGCGCGATATAGCGGGTCCAATGCGGTAAACTAGAAGGGAGATCGGGATACTCCCGCAATCCGCGCGCTTGCCAATTGGATTCTCGCGTTTGCCGCCCAGCCAATCTACATATCAGAACAGGAAACTTCATTCATCGTGTCGTCCGTTATCCGTAATATCGCTATCATCGCCCACGTCGATCACGGCAAGACCACACTTGTCGATGCCATGCTACGTCAAAGCGGGACTTTCCGCTCCAATGAGGCGGTCGCCGAACGGGTGATGGACTCGAACGACCTGGAACGTGAGCGCGGTATCACCATCCTGGCGAAGAATACTGCCATCGTCTTCCATGACGCAAAGATCAATATTGTCGATACGCCGGGCCACGCCGATTTTGGCGGCGAGGTCGAGCGCGCCCTCAAGATGGTCGATGGCGTCATGCTGCTGGTTGACGCCAGTGAAGGTCCGCTGCCCCAGACTCGCTATGTGCTTTCGAAGGCACTCGAGGCCAAGTTGCCCCCCATCCTGGTGATTAACAAGATTGATCGTCCGGATGCTCGTCCGCAAGAAGTTTTGAACGAGGTCTATGACCTGTTCATCGATCTGGATGCGGGTGAAGATCAGCTCGATTTTCCAGTTCTATATACGAACGCGAAGCTTGGAACCTCTTCGACCGACGCCAAAATTCCCGGCACCAATTTGCAGCCGCTGTTTGAAGCAATTGTGTCGACCATTCCCCCGGCTACCGGCGATCCGAACGGGCCACTGCAAATCCTGGTGACGAATCTGGATTACTCCGACTACCTGGGGCGCCTGGCAATTGCCCGCGTTTTTAATGGCACGCTTCACACCGGGGACGAGGTTGCAATCTCGAAGCGCGATGGGTCGCTGGAAAAAACCAAGATCACCAAGCTGTTCAGCTTCAGCGGATTGAAGCGTACCGACATCGAGGAAACGACTCTGGGCGATATCGTCGCGGTCGCGGGAATCAGTGGCATCACTATTGGCGAAACCATCACCAGCCTTGAGAATCCTGCGCCGCTGCCGACGATTTCAATCGATGAGCCGACGATTGCCATGCAGTTTTTCGTCAACAACTCCCCATTCGCTGGGCGAGAAGGTCAGTATGTGACCTCTCGCAATTTGCGCGAGCGGCTGGAACGAGAATTGCTCACTAACGTCTCGATTCGCGTGGAAGATGCAGGCAACGCCGACAACTTTAAAGTGCTGGGGCGCGGCGAACTGCAGCTGGCTATTTTGATTGAAATGATGCGTCGCGAAGGGTATGAGCTGATGGTCGGCCGTCCGGAAATTGTGACCCGGACTGTCGACGGAAAGCTGATGGAGCCGGTCGAACTGCTCACAATTGATATTCCAGAAAATTTTGTTGGAGTTGTGATGGAACGCCTGGGACCGCGCAAAGCCGAAATGGTGAAGATGCACAACCATGGCTACGGGCGCGTTCGTTTGGAGTTTCGCATTCCCAGTCGCGGCCTGATCGGTTTGCGCAATGAGATGCTGACGGAAACTCGCGGCACCATCGTCATGAACTCTTTGTTTGACGGGTATATGCCGCACCAGGGAGACATTCCGCAACGTTCTACAGGCGCGCTGATCGCCGACCGTGCGGGCACCACGACAACCTACGCGCTGGATGGATTGCAGGAGCGCGGGGTATTGTTCCTCGGGCCTGGGAATGAAGTGTACGAAGGTATCATTGTTGGCGAACATTCGCGAGATAACGATCTGGATGTGAATGCGGTCCGCGAAAAGAAGCTGACGAACATGCGTGCATCCTCTGCCGATGATGCGATCCGCCTGGTGCCGTTCAAGCCCCAGAACCTGGAGCAGGCAATCGAATTTATCAACGAGGACGAACTGGTGGAAGTGACGCCGAAAAGCCTGCGTTTGCGCAAAAAGATCTTACAAGCCAATCGTCGACCCAAGAAAAATGCGGTGCCCACCTCGGTCTAGAGTTGTCCATGCCGGAACTGCTCTAAAATCGAGGAACGCGCTATGGTGCCCTGGCTGAAGAAGGAGCCTCGGTATCGAGGACTCCACAGCTGGGTCAAAGGAAAATGTCGCAACAGGATTTGTTCTCACCGGAAAGCTTGAAACCCGAGGCCTCCGCTTTGCCGAAGACGGAAAATTGGTCGGAATCCCCCGCTCCGCTTTGGCTGCAACGGGTATCCATCGTCATCCTGGTCGTGTTTTGCTTTTATGTGGGGCTGCTCGTATTTCTTCTTCCATGGACCAGATACTGGAACGAAAACCACTATCTCTTAACCTTTTCTCCAATCGGTCGATTGATGAGCTCCGGCATCACGCGCGGAGTCGTATCTGGACTTGGATTGCTGGATGTCTGGATCGGAATATCGGAAATTATCCATTACCATGAGCATCGAGCGTAAGCTTGCACCCCATCTCCCGTGGGCAGCCTGCAGCGTTACCAACACGGATGCCATCCCACCCTATGATTGCCGCAAATTCACAGCTTCGGCGTGAGGTCGTAGATGTCCAAAAATAAGCCCGCTTTGCTCTCCTACGAAGATCCGGGTTTCGTCAACAGTCCAGACGGGCGTCCGTTGCGGATTATGGCGGAGTATTTAGAACCGCTAGCACATTTTCGTCGCGAGCGGATTCAGGATACGGTCGTTTTCTTCGGATCGGCGCGATTCAATTCGCTCCATGAAGCCTCTCGCACACTAGAGCTGTTGGATACCTCCGGATCCGCAAAGCCGGCTTCATCTGAAGAGCAACCGGCTACGCCAGAGCAACTGGCCAGTGGGCAGGCAACCCAACTGCAACGCGCCCATGCTGAGGCTGCGGTGGAGATGGCGCAATACTACGAAGATGCTCGAAGGCTTGCCTATCTGCTGACAAAATGGTCGATGACGTTGCGCTATAAGCGCTATCGATTTGTGGTCACCTCTGGTGGTGGTCCCGGCATTATGGAGGCGGCGAATCGCGGAGCCAGCGAAGCAGGAGGCAAAACCATTGGCTTGAATATTCGTTTGCCGTTTGAGCAGGCCCCCAACCCGTACATCACTCCCTCGCTGAGCCTGGATTTTCATTATTTCTTTATGCGCAAGTTCTGGTTCGCCTATCTCGCGAAAGCGCTCGTGGTGTTTCCCGGAGGCTTTGGCACCTTGGACGAAATGTTTGAATTGTTGACCCTGACGCAGACACACAAATTGGCGAAGGAGATGACGATCGTGGTGTATGGGTCGCAGTATTGGAACGAGGTCATCAATCTCGATACTCTGGTGAAAAAGGGAACGATCTCTCCGGAGGATGTGAAGCTGCTCCACTTCGCGGACACTCCCGACGATGCTTTTACGATTTTGAGGGACTCGCTAACGCTGAACCATCTTGGCGGGAAGAAGCCCGAAACGAGCACGATGGAAGAACTGCTGGACGAGGATACAGAAATGTCGCTGCGTCCGGAAATCAGAAAGACGCGGCCGTAATTGCGGCGGAATTTTCCTATGGTATAGAAGGCATCCCATAAGGTGCGTGGAAAATCTTTTCATTCACTTCTCGAAATTGACGTAGAAACTTTAGAAGAGGAGCAACCATGGAAATTCGCGAGATGTTTCTACCGGAATTCGACCAGGAAATGAAGAAGACGCGGGCGATTCTGGAGCGGGTGCCCGAGGGCAAGCCTGACTTCAAACCGCATGAAAAGTCGATGGCATTGGGCAGAGCTTGCAGCACACGTAGCGCAGTTACCGGAATTTGGAGTGATGATTGCCGAACTGCCAGAGTTGGATTTTTCCAAGTCAAGTATGAAGCCGCTGGTCATGGAGTCGAGGCAGCAACTACTGGACGCCTTCGACGCATACACAGCGAAAGCCCGGGCCGCAATTGCCAAAGTGTCCGACGAGGAATGGCAGAAGAACTGGAAGCTCAGTTTTCAAGGGCACGCCATTGCTGACGCGCCGCGCTTTATGATGTATCGCGGCATGTTTCTCAATCACATTGTCCACCACCGTGCCCAGCTTGGAGTTTATTTGCGTCTGAATGGTGTTCCGCTTCCAGCTACGTACGGTCCGTCGGCGGACGATTCCATGGGATTCTAGAGAGTTTCTTGATTTAGTCGGCGTCCCTCTAAATTAGCGGCGCAGCTTCCGTTCCAGAAAGCTGCGCCGTTTCATTTTGCTCGATGCGTCGATCAGCACTTCACCGCGTGAAGCTATTGCACCGCTCCGATGAAGACCGCGAATGGCGGCAGAATCAGATGTTTCAAATCGACATCCTTCTCAGCGCCCTGGTCGGCGAGTAGGGCTGTCGCGTGCGTGCTGTGAATTCCCTCCGCCTGCAGGCTATACGACAAAGTATGCGGCTGGTCTGTAAAGTTCATCGCCACCAAGCACCGATGGTCCTGCGCCGGGATTTTTTCGCAGATACGACAGAACGTCTGGATTCGAAGTGTCCACCATAATGTTTTGCCCGTCGCGAAGGGCTGGATTCTGCGCACGCATGGTGATGAGGTGTTTGTACCAGTTCAACAGGGAGTCGGGTTGGCCGGATTCCACTTGCACGTTGACGGTTTTATAGCTAGCAGGAATCGGCAGCCAGGTTTTCGCCGCCGTGCTAAAGCCGGCATTCTTTCCTGGATCCCACTGCATGGGAGTGCGCTCGCCGTCGCGGCCCTTATACTTTGGCCAGCCGCGAATGCCGTCAGGATCCTGCACCTCCGCCAGCGTTTTCGGCGGAGTCGTTACCATACCAATTTCCTGGCCGTAATACATTAAATCCGCGGAGCGAGTGGTCAGCAGGATCGCGCCAACAATGCGGGCAATCGCGGCATCGTGCTTGCCGTCGCCGTAGCGGTTCCAGCTGCGGTCGTTATCATGGTTGTCGAAAACAAACAGCGGCATGTAACCGTCGAGCTCTGTTTCTGCCTGGTTGATCTTGGTGCGAAATTCGTTTACGTCGAGATGATCGATGAAGCCGACTTGCATATCCATCGGCAATTGAAGTTCATTGTGGGCCTTTCCACCGTACCATTCGAACTGGCTTTGAATGTTGCTGAGATAGGTCTCCCCGATCAGAACGCGATTTCCCGGATAGCTATCAATCATCTTGCGAAGCGCCCTCATCACGACGTGCACCTCCGGCAGATTCTCGGTGCGGTTTTGCTCTTCATTCGGATCCCCGACTTCGTTGGTTCCGGGAAGAATTTTCTCATCTCGCAACTCCGGGTCTTCAAACAGTTCAGGGATGGCGTCGAGACGGAAGCCCGCGACTCCTTTGTTGAGCCAAAATCGGCAGGCGTCGAACATCGCCTTCTCGACGGCGGGATTACGCCAGTTCAGGTCCGGCTGGGCTGCCAAAAACTTGTGGTAATACCATTGCTTCGTCGTTGGATCGTAGGTCCAGGCGGAGCCGCCAAAATCGCTTTGCCAGTTGTTGGGTGGTATACCGGGGCCTTTTCCATCGCGCCAGATATACCAGTCGCGTTTCGGGTTGATGCGCGAACTGCGGCTTTCTTTGAACCAGGGAGATTGATCCGAAGTATGGTTCATCACCATGTCCATGATCACGCGGATGTGATGGGCCTTGGCCGCTGCCAGCAAATGGTCGAAATCCGCCATCGTGCCGAACATGGGATCGATCGCTTCATAATTGGAAATGTCATAGCCGAAATCCCTTTGCGGGGAGGGGTAAATCGGCGTCAACCAAATGGCATTGACCTTCAAACTTTGCAGATAGTCGAGACGCTGAATGATTCCGTTGATGTCACCGATTCCATCGCCGTTTGTGTCCTGGAAACTGCGCGGATAGATTTCATACACCAGGGCATGTTTCCACCACGGTGAAGCGTTTGTCACCGACGTGGTGGAAGCGGAATTGGTCGATTGAGCTGGCTCGGAAGTCGTGGACGTGGCCGCGAACACTGGACTCGCCGCAACGCAGACCGCAATCAAGCCAATTGTCAGATTTCGTCTCGCTATCCGGAAAGCTGCGCACGGGAGTTTGATGGCAGAGAATGAACTCATTTCATCTCCTCAGAGGGATTGGGTCGAACGGAGGAATTCGCGCCGTCCGCCTATGTGTTGGACGTATCTTTGGCCGACGACCTGAGCGCAAGCTCGCATTCGACGAAATGAATGCGGGGTGAATCTCAAAGAAACCGAATTACAACGTGTTGCGAACTTCCTGGGCCTTCGGCACCAATTCCTGTCCGGGTTGGACGATTTTCGCCTGCACCTTGCGAAATCCGAACAGCACGGCGACTTGCGGGGCGATATAGCGCGTTATCCACATCACAATGAGAATAAGTGGAATGTAGTGTGCCCATAACTGTGGGTGCACCGGCAATAGGAGTCCAGGCGCAAATGTCGCTGCGTAAGCGACCAAAACCAAGCCCCACGGGCTTTCTCGAGCGTCACCAAATACCCCATTCAAAATAATAAAAGTAAAAAAATACATGATCGGCATCACCACAACCACGCCGGACCATCCGAGCTCGCGATAGGCATCTCCAACCGGGGCCCAGGCGACTGCGGTGGTGAAATCTTCGTCTCCTGTTTGACCGGTTTCCCGTCCGTAGATATTTCCCAGCGACAGATTGGCGCGGCCAGGCCAAAGCATATGCGGAATCACCATCTCGAAGCCGTCGATCAAATACTGAGTCCCCGTCGGGCCAGTGTGTTGTGTCAGGGCGATAAGGCGATCGTCCTGGCATATCAAGGATTCCCGGTCCATCAGGCCGTGAGGATGGTCATAGCACAGCGAGACTTGATTGATGTCTTCGTTCGCCTTCAAGGAGTCGGCATACCACTGATACATGGCGGGAATGGTTTGAGGATTCCGCAGCAGTCCGATGGTCGCCTCGACTGTTCCGGTCAGCGTCGATTGTCGAGTCATTGAGCGGGCATACTGAGCCCAGGGGAACATGAACCCGACTGCGAATGCCAGCCACCCCAGAATCGCAATGACCTGGAGCGGACGAAAACGATATTCCAGAGCGGCGCAGACCAGGAAGTAGGAAAAAAAAGGAGCATACATGCCCTGCTTCGAGGCCGCGATAAACCCGAACCCAGCCACATAGAAAATGCTGACCAGAACGATCCAATTCATGCTGCGCGTGCCACGGCTGATACAAATCTCGTAATAGGTAGCGAGGATCGTTGCCATCGGGATGAAGATATTCAGCTGGTTCAGTGCCGTCCAGATCGTCCCCGAGCCGCCGGTGTTGTAGTTTGTCAAAAGAATCTGACTGAACAATCCAATGACCAACAAACCAGCCGAAGTATTTTTCAGGTTTTCCAGGTCGCGCGCCGTGAAGTGAACAATATTGCGCCTGGTTGAAAATCGGCGGCTGAGCCCTGCAGCCACCAATATGCCAGCCCATCCGAGCGCAGTGGCCGTAATCGTCATCATTGGATGTTCAAAATGCTTGTCGGTGGGCTCCCAGGTAAAAACCTTTATGAAGATCAACACCATGAAGGTTGGGATGGCCATGAAAAATACAAAGGCGCCGCTTGTGGTTGACAAGCCGTTGAGAATATTGAAGGTGATCGCACTGAGAACGATCGATAATGATCCCAGAAACGCGAAAAGAGGATCAGTGCCATCCAGCATTTGCGCGAAGAGCAGCAACACCGCCACGATCAACACATGGTTGATGTTGATTCGCGTTGGATAAGGTAGGCGCATGAATCAAATTTCAACGACGAGACCCGGCACGCCGAAAATCTCTCGTACTTCAGAGAAACGGCGCTGGAAACGATCACTGGCCCGTTTCGATTATGGCTTGTCTGTGTGAGAGCCGGTCAGTAGCGAGTATACCAACTCGCGCCACGTGGGTTCCCGGGCTCCACAACGTGGGAGCGACCCTTGCGCATCTAGTTCTTCCGGGTGACACTAAGGGCTGAATGGTTCCAGCGCGTGAATTGACTGCCGAGAAGCGTAGCCCATTGCCCGCGTTAACCGGCATTCGCATATTCGCCGCGTACTACGTTGTGATGCTGCATACGGGCGCCGGATATTTTGGCCGCAGTGGCGCGCCACCGGCGGTTCTGCGACTGCTGGATAAGGGCTATCTCGCGGTCAGCCTATTCTTTATCCTGTCTGGATTCATTCTCGTTTACACTTACCAGGGGAAAATCTCAGGAACAGACAGCGTCGTCCGTTTCTGGGAGGCTCGATTTGCAAGGATTTACCCCGTCTATCTGCTCGCCTTGGCTCTGATGATCCCGTTCTCCAGAACCCTGACGTTGGGTGAAAGATTTTCGGTTCTTGCCATGGTTCAGACATGGATGCCCTGGCGGCCTGACCTGGTTGGGGCCTGGAACTTTCCTGCATGGTCCCTGTCTGTCGAAGCTTTCTTCTATCTCACCTTCCCCTTGATTTTTTTCGGTCTGAATCGCTTGCGTGTTGTCGGGTTGAGATGGGTCGCAGGGATCCTCCTGGCATTGATCGTCGTGGGCAATCTGTCGCAGCCCGTCGGGGCATGGCCAGAATCCGCAATTGTGCTCTTGCGTTACATTCCATTGCCAGTTCTGCGGCTACCGGAATTTGTGGTCGGTATGGCCTTGGGACTGGCGATTTTGCGGGGTCCGGCGTGGCGACATAGTGGAATGGTCTCTGTTGTTGCGCTTCTTGGCGCCATCATTGTCCTTTGCTTGCCATTGGGTGCGTGGGCCTCGGTCGCAGTTATCCCGTTTGCGATACTTATCTTGAGTCTCGCGCATCAAAGGGGCCCAATTGCTCGGATTCTCTCCGGAAGGGTTCTAGTATTGCTGGGCAGCGCCAGCTACGCCGTATATCTGCTGCAACTTCCGACACGAATCTATACTCGACTTCTATTCGCGCAGATCCTGCACGCGCCGCATAATTTGGACGCGTTTCTCAGTCCGTGTTTACTGCTGATTCTGTCAGTCCTTGTGTTCTTATTCTGGGAGGAGCCAGCACGTAAATTTCTTCGTAAATCCCTGGGCTTGCGGCCACGTTGGAAGTGGCCCTATCTGCCCGCAGAACATCCACTGCCGGATGAAGCGACCATCAAATCGGCGGAGGATCGCTGAATTCGAACGAACTCAGAAGTTGGGGTGCACAGTGGCGCTGGATGCACCGGTCTTCTGGTCGAGACCGCGATCGTGCCCGAGGTTCACAGGCGGAGCTTAGCTGGCGTCCCCAGGCTTGTCGGCAGGATCGGAGCTGTTTGGTTCTTCATTCACCCGAATACGCAATGAGCTGAGAAAATTCAAGTCCTGGGAAGTAAACGGTCCAGAGCCAGGCGTTTCTGCAGAGAGAGTCTCCGCTGTTTCCGTCGTGGCCTCATTGAGTCCGATTGTCGCTTCCAGCACCAGCATGACCTCAAAGCCTTCCGCGCGGATATTGCGCACGACTCCAGCGATCTGGTCGGATTCGGCAACGGTCTCGTGGATGGCTTCGCCAAGCTGCTCAATGAGGTTGCGTATCTTGCGATTCAAATTCAGCCTCCCCGCGCCGGATCGCGCGTTTTTCTTACCATACTTTGGTTTCGACAAGAGGGCAATGTCGTAGCGCACGGCTGCTACACTTTTTCTGTGTGGATAAGGTTCGTCTAGGTCGAAGGCTGGGGATCGGTACCCGCTTGGCAGCAAAGGCTCTGCAGCAGCAGGCGCAGAATGTGGTCTCTGCGGGAAATTCATTGCCCACTGGCCCCACAGCCCAGAGGCACCCCGAGCCCGCGCCAGCCAGCATGGAATCGAAGCCGCGACCGGTCGCGACGCGCAATACAGTCCCTAGCAGTACAGCCCCTAGCGGTAATCTGGTTGGCAAGGCGGCGCAGGGCGGTCGCGGGTTTGGTCGAGCGTTCTGGAAGCCGATCTCCGCCGCCGGCCGAGCATTATGGCATGAGGTCACAGGGCTTTTCTTTGCGTTGTTTGCTCTTTTTTTTGCCCAGGGTTTGTGGCGCCTGCGCCATGCTTGGAGATTTGGGCCAGAACATCGTCATTTCGAGATTGATCTGGTGATGACTGTTGTGTTTCTCTATTTTTCCATCAGCGCGTTCGTCCGGTCGCGTCGCACGCCGCATTAGGTTCTTTGACTGCCATCGATGCAGTCGCTAGGGGTTGTTGTGCCATGCCAAGCCACTCCGCAATGAAAGAGCCTGCCAGCGGTTCTACGGTTTCTGCTACTGCCAGCTTTCCGGTCGAGCCTATCTATGGCCCATCGAACGTGCTGCCGCCCGGCGACGAAACAAGTGAAGCGACAAGCGGCGGCATCGGCTTTCCCGGAGATTATCCATTCACGCGCGGTATTCAACCCACCATGTATCGCGGGCGGCTGTGGACCATGCGCCAATACGCAGGCATGGGGGATGCGGAAGAAAGCAATCGCCGCTATAAATTCCTTTTGGCCAGCGGAACCGCGGGGCTCTCCGTCGCCTTTGACCTGCCAACGCAGATTGGCTACGACTCCGACGATCCCATGTCGCTGGGCGAAGTTGGCAAGGTCGGCGTCGCGATCGATTCCATTGAAGACATGGAGCGCCTGTTCGCGGACATCCCATTGGACAAGATCTCTACATCGATGACCATCAATTCGACAGCTAGCATCCTTCTGGCACTGTACGTTGCGGTGGCACGCCGCAAAGGGCTTGATACGAAGAAGCTTTCCGGCACCGTGCAGAATGATATTTTGAAGGAATACATCGCGCGCGGAACCTACATCTACCCAGTGAAGCACGCCATGCGCATTATCACCGACATGTTTGCCTGGGCCAACCAGAATGTACCGGAGTGGAACACCATTTCCATTTCCGGCTATCACATGCGGGAGGCGGGTTCGACCGCGGTGCAGGAAGTTGCATTTACCTTGGCGAACGGCAGGACATACGTCCAGGCCGCCATAGATGCCGGTCTCGACATCGACAAGTTCGCGCCAAGGCTATCGTTTTTCTTCAATGCGCATAGTAATTTCATTGAGGAAGTAGCGAAGTTTAGAGCGGCGCGTCGCATGTGGGCGCGCATCATGCGAGAGGAATTCGGCGCGAAGAATCCGCGTTCCTGGATGTTGCGCTTTCACACCCAAACGGCCGGTTCCACGCTGACCGCACAGCAGCCGGAAAACAACATCGTCCGCACCGCTGTTGAGGCGATGGCTGCGGTGCTGGGCGGAACGCAGTCGCTGCACACCAACGGCTACGATGAAGCGCTCGCCTTGCCGACCGAGCAAGCGGCGCGGACGGCGCTGCGCACGCAACAAATCTTGGCGTATGAATCGGGTGTGTCCCAGACCGTCGATCCGTTCGCCGGCTCCTATTGCATCGAAGCGTTCACCGACGAAATTGAAAAGCGAGCCCTGGCATATCTAGACAAGATCGCGGCAATGGGCGGAATGCTCCGTGCCATCGAGCAAGGATTTGTGCAGCAGGAGATTCAAAACGCGGCGTATGAATTTCAAAGAGCGGTCGACAGCGGATCTGCAATCATTGTCGGAGTCAATCGGTTTACACGCGATGATGAGCCGGGGATTCCGCTGCAACATATCGACGAATCTTTGGAGCAAAAGCAGGTGGAGCGGGTGCGCGCGCTTCGCATTCGCCGGGACACGATTCGGTGGCAGACCGCGCTGCAGAGCGTGACGGACGCGGCACGGGGTGGGGCAAACCTTATTCCTCCGATTTTGGAGGCCGTGGAAAGCTTCGCAACCGTGGGCGAAATTGCTGGAACGCTACGCAAGGTTTTTGGCGAATATCAGGAGACTGTTGTCATCTGAGCGCAGACGGAGATTCCGATTGCCGCGAAAGCGCGAATGGGCATCCAACTGAGGGACGTATGAGAACCAGCAGAAACTACGTAGTCGAACCCAAGCGAAGGCGTGCCTGCTTTCCGGCATTCGTGCTCGGGCTGCTCCTTGGCATCGCCGGAATTGTGGTTTTCACTCGCGAAGCCAAGAGCGGCATTTGGGACCAATTGGCTGCTGTCGTGACCGGACGAAGTTTGTCGATTGATACCTCCCTGCCAACTGTCGTAAACAAGATTCAGCGCCTGCAGCGACTGGAAACGGTCAACTATTCGCTCGATAAAATTGTTGAAGGCGATCGTCAGAGTTCTGTTCTGCCCGATTTTCTGGTCGGCGACAAACTATTGCTGGTTGTTCACGGAAATGTAATCGCAGGAATCGACCTGGGTCAACTGAAGACCAGCGATGTGCAGATTGAAGGTCGCTCTATCCAGGTGCATCTGCCACCGGCGCAGATCTTTGTCACCGCCCTCGACAACGCAAAGACCCGCGTGTATTCGCGGACAACGGGGCTGCTGGTTCCAGAGGATCCCAATCTTGAGAGCCAGGTTCGCGAGCAGGCGCAACAGCAAATCCAGCAGGCTGCTTTGGCGGATGGCATCCTGGCAACAGCCACTAAAAATGCGAGTGCGACCGTTACTTCCATGTTGCTTGGGCTGGGGTTTCAGCAAGTCACAGTCAACTAGGTTTCGCGACGCCGCTTCGTCCTTCCCACGCCGGACCTGCATTTGTGTTCTTATAAATTCGTGGACAATCCAGAGCATCATGAGTTTGAAATTGGCAATGTGCAGGTTGGGTCAGGAAAACTTTTCCTGATTGCTGGGCCGTGCGTCATTGAGAGCGAAGCCCATGTTCGCACCATGGCCGATGCCATCCAGCGCATCACCGGCGATCTGGGCGTTCCTTACATCTTCAAAGCCAGCTTCGACAAAGCCAATCGCACCTCGCTAAAAAGTTTTCGCGGGCCGGGATTAGTAGAAGGTTGCAAAATTCTAAAACGTCTTGCCCAGGCAACGGGTTTGCCTGTGCTGACCGATGTGCATGACGCCCATGATTGTGAGCGCGTTGCAGAAGACGTGGACGTGCTGCAGATTCCCGCATTTCTCTGCCGACAGACAGATTTGCTGGTGGCGGCCGCGCAAACAGGACGTGCGGTGAACGTGAAAAAAGGACAGTTTGTCGCGCCCGGGGACATGCGCCATGCGGTTGAGAAAATTCATGCGACCAGCAGCAATGCGCGGGTATTTTTGACGGAACGGGGCGCCAGCTTCGGATACAACAACCTCGTCGTCGACATGCGTTCGCTGGCGATCATGCGGAAGTTCACGCCGGTGGTCTTCGACGGCACACATTCCGTGCAAATGCCTTCTGCGCAGGACGGCGTCAGCGGCGGTCAGCCGGAATTTATTCCGGTGCTGACT
This sequence comes from uncultured Acidobacteriota bacterium, assembly GCA_963821145.1. GTDB lineage: Bacteria > Acidobacteriota > Terriglobia > Terriglobales > Acidobacteriaceae > JAKAAZ01. The sequence goes on along the minus strand of CAWGCV010000011.1, from coordinate 63,161 downwards.
CGAGCTGCCGTAGCTGCGGGTGTAGACGGAATCTTCCTGGAAGTTCACGACAATCCCGCGCAGGCGAAATCAGATGGTGCCAACGCACTTGATCTGAAGCAATTAAAGCCGCTGCTGGAAACGTTGTTGGCAGTCCACGAAGCGACGCGGGCTTAGGCGGTCTTTGCGGAGGTTCCACTGGGACCCTGCCGAGCCCAGGGGTGGTCTTTATTTCATCTGTGGGGCCTGCACCTCCGTGAACCCAGCGGGAATGGAGAACTTTTCCGAATCAATCGGCGCAGAAGAAAACTCAGTCAATTGTGTCGTAGATTCCATGAGCACAGTCGCGGTTGGAGTTTGCTGCGTCGTGTTGGAGTCGTCTTCAGCGGGGGGAGGGGGCGCCTGCTGCTTCTTGTGCCCAAATCCACCAAATCCTCCAATTCCGAAACCGCCTAGTTTACTTGCGATCGCAGAAGACGCTGACTGTTGTGCCACGTCTCCGGCAGAAGGCGGAGGCGGTGCTGATGGCGTTGGAGGTAGAGGGGCTTCGCTGGCCGCTGGCAGAGGCTCGCCATTCGCTGTTGCCCCCATGCGCATCACCTGTTCAACAGGGATTCCCTTCAACTTCGACATCTCTTTGACCATCTGCGACATTCCCTGGGAGGCTGCCGGTTGCATCGCGGCAAGGGAAGACGATAAGCTGCTGGCGCTGAACATATCACCCATCTTGGCCCCCATTCTCATGTAGAAATCCCGAATCTCTCCATAGCCCGGAATCTCTGGGACCATCCACATATCATTGGTGATTGCGAACGCACCTTGCTGGCCGTTGGTTGTATCGGTTCCTACCATCTGCATGGTCAGGATCGATTCCGTCGCGTCCAGCCCGCTGACCTGCTTGGTTGTTCCGGTATTGCGCACGTTCACTTTGAATTCCAACTGCACGTTGCTGGGTGGTTGTGGCTGGGCGGGGGCCGGGGCGGTGGGTTGTTCTGCCTGCTTCTCTTTCATTTGTTGCATCGCCTGCTGAAACCGCTGGCGCATCTGCTCGAAAGTCATTTGCGTATAAGTGTGCTTTTGCATGTCGATATTGGTGATGGTTTCCTTGTCGAGATCGATGATCTCCATCGTCTGTGCATTCACGCGGGCCATGCGGTTGCCCTGGACGTAGACGGCGGAGACAGTGGGCGCGTTGATTTCTCTGGCCTGCTTGCTGAACGTGCCTGCCATTTTCATCATCCCCATCATGGAGCCGCCGGTGATTTGCGTGGTTTCCTGATAATGGAAGTCGGCCAGCATGGCTGTGGGCAGCAGCAGACTCAAGCCGAGCGCAGCATATTGAAGTGGTTTCACAGTCCCTCCTTGGGTACAAATCGAAATAGGGAGGGGAACCCTTGGGGAGGGCGCGGATTGCGCTAATCTACGCCAGAACGGATCGCTTGTCCATGAGATCGACGACGGAAAGGGTCAGACCATTTTCACTGGATAACAAGGGGCGCACTCGCCGCCCGGGGTGCGCCACAGCTTGTTTCACTACGCGATGGATCGAAGGACGCCGCCGTCCACGCGCAGAGAAGCTCCATTGGTGGCGGAGGATCGTGGGCTGGCCACATAGGTCACCATTGCAGCTACTTCTTCCACGGTGGCAAATCGTTGCAGCAGCGACGAAGGGCGAGCTTTCTCGAAAAACTCCTTCTCTATTTTCTCCGCGGAAGTCTTGCCGCGCTTCGCCATATCATTCACAAAGCCGCCCACTCCCTCTGACCGTGTCGGTCCCGGCAGCACACTGTTGACAGTAACGCCGGTGCCGGCAACGGATTCTGCCAGTCCACGTGCAATGGCCAGTTGCGCCGTTTTCGTCATGCCGTAATGAATCATTTCCACAGGAATTTGCAAGGCGGATTCACTGGAAATGAAGATGATGCGGCCCCAGTTTTTGCGGACCATCCCTGGCAGGTAATGCCGAGACAGCCGCACACCGCTAAGAACATTCACCTCGAAAAATCGGATCCAGTCGGCATCGCTGATTTCAGAGAACTCCTTCGGCTCAAAAATGCCCAGGTTATTGATGAGAATATCGACCTGCGGCAGTTGCTGAAACAGCACCTCGGTCCCGGCCGTGGTTGCAAGGTCAGCGGCCACGCCTTCAATTTTTCCCTTCGGATGGGTCGCACGGATTTCTTCCAGAGCTCGTTGGACGCGCTCCGCCGTGCGTCCATTGATGGTGACATTCGCGCCTTCCTCGGCAAGCTCCTTCGCGATCGCCAAACCGATCCCCGCGGTCGAACCGCTGACCAGTGCTGTTTTTCCTGTCAATTGCAAATCCATATCGATCCCCCTACCCGGATGCCTTCAATCTATAGATTCCGATGAGGGCAGTGACGATGCAGCGAAGCCGGAGAACCTCGAAATTCATGAAGTTTGAGGAGTCGCGCTTACTTCTTGGCGAGTCATGCGAAGTTCTGGTTTCGGTGCGGCTGGGTGAAAGCAATCGATGTGCAGTCCGGTTAATTTTGCGTCGATGCGGCTAAGCTCCCGTTCCACGATGTCTCGAACCTGTTGCGCTGAACCAACAGCGCGCAGGTTCAACAGCAGTTCATGTTGTAGCGCAGGGGAAGCGTCCAACGCTCCCTCCACCGCGGGTTCCTGCCCGTTGGCACACATGGCCGCCTTCACAAACCCTGTGGCGGAATCAATGATCGCTTTCAAATGCACAATCGTGATCTGATTCGCGGTGAATTCTCGATCCAGATGATCAAGCAGCGGCCCCAATATCACGGAGGGAGACCGAGGGACACTGGACTCAATCGTCACTTGCAAGTTCAGCCATGCCAGGGCTGCTTCAGCCCGTGCGTATCGCTCGTAGTCAATGTCCAGAATCTCTCTTCCCACGATCAGGTTGCCTGAGAAGATTTCGTCGAGCCACGCCGCGACGCCTTGGCCAGTTCGAGCGCTGACCTGACGCACATGTTGCGCCGAAATTTGTGGGCAATCTGGGTAAAGATCCGATTTTGTCCAACAAACAAGATCGGCTTCCTGCAACTGCTTATGAAAAAGAAAGCTCAAGTCGGGATCGGCATCCTCTGCGAGCAGCCTTCCTGCTCGCTCCGGATCGACGAGCACAGTAAAAGGAGCGAGTCGAAACTCATCGCGATATTCCAGCAGCGGGTGAAGGATGGTGGCCGAAATATCCGTGCAGCTACCCACTGGTTCGGCGAAGATGACATCCGGTGTATGCGCGCGCAGTTCTCCCATCACTCGAAGCAGATCAGAAAGCTTGCAGCAAAAGCAGCCGCCCGCCACTTCACCGGATTGCATTCCGTTCTGCGTGGCGTAGCCAGTGTCGACCAACTCGTTTCCTTGGTCGTTCAGGATCACAGCGCTGCGAATGCCACGGCGTTCCAGCGCTTTTGCAGCCGCCAGAATCAACGTGGTTTTCCCGGCGCCAAGAAATCCGCCGACAATCGCGATCCAGGGTTTGTAGTCAGCGTTGACGGCCGTCATGCCGTGATCTCAATCTGCAGCATGTGGCCTTCTGCCAACCGGAGTGGCGACTCGAAATGAAACACGCTTGCCCCGCTTTTATTTTCTATGGAATGTGTAACGGTGCTGCCGTTGTTCCGAACAGTGCCAGACGATCCTGATCCTGAAATCTCGCAGGAGCGGCAGGGCAGCGTGCCAGCTAGAACCTGAAGCTTAAAGTGAGTGCCGCCGCCGGGGATTGGACGGTAAGCAAATGTTCCCCAGCCCGTTCCTGTCGACCAGAAAGATTTGAAATTCGTGTGGGTTGCTCGCGGAATTGCCACGACCGAGCCTTGGGCTGCATCGAATTGAAATCCGCTGATCGCGACGAAGCTGGTCCAGGAAGCCATGGCTCGCGCATAGTGGTGGCCGCACTCTGCCTCATCCCACGGACTGCGTTTTTCACCGTCGTATCTGGCTCGAACATTGAGGATGCACTCGATTCCTTCGTCGACCATTCCGGAATAAATCATTAACGCGGCTGTCGCGTGTTCAAATCCCGTCATCACTTCAGCGAAATACGGAAATGGTATGCGCGGCCGCGGAGCTTTGCCGTAATCGCAAATGACCATCGCGGCCTCATTGTTCAATGCAAACGTTCGTTCCACATTATCGTGATCCACCAGCGTGCGTTTGTAGTTGTACTCATAGATAGATCGAAGCGTCGTTTGTACATTGGCCGGGGAGACCAACGGACCCAGGTTCGTCACATGCGCCAGATATTGGCCGAGCAATTGATCGATCAGGCAGCCTTTTCCCACCTGATATTGAGGGTCCTCAGTTCCTTCCGTTCCCATGCCGCCGCGCAAATGCGGGGCAATTTTGTTTGCGGGTAAGCCGCGAATTTGCTGGATGTAAAATTCGTCGTTAAAAAGGTGGGCGTCAATCCAGGGGCTGCCTTTGTCGAATAGCTTGCGATATTCCGCCACGGATGCCGTGTCGCCCACCGCGCGCGCCATCTCTTCTCCAGCGCGCAAGGCGCCGAGATAGTAAATGCCGCAGAGAGGATTTGGCCCGTAAAACTCAACGTCGTACGTATTGTGCTGAACGCCTGTTAGCACGCCCGACTTGTCAGGATCCCAGCCGCCCGGTTCCCACGCGAATGCAATCGCTTTCTTGATGTTCGGCCACGTTGCCTGAAGCCATACGTTGTCTCCTGAAAGTCGCCAACCAAGATACGCGTGCATGATCTGGCCCATCTGCCCGTCTGCCGCTACAACCGGATATCGCGGATATCCTTCCGGAAGCAATTGCCGGAAGTGGATGCCACCCGAATCATCCTCAGAGTAGCCAAAAGATACATTGCGCAAAGATCGCGCGAACGACGGGAATAGAAACTGCGTGGCTGTCTCGTAGTTCCATACATGGGTGCAATTTCCAAAACAACATCCAAGCGAGTCGTCGCTGCCTTCAAATCCATGGAATTCTCCATCCGCCGTGCGGAAGCAGGTGGTGGAAGCCAATGTGGACAGGTTGGCGCTGGCAGCCTCCTTCACCACATCGGGCACAGTGCTTTCCCGGAATGCGTTGGCAAAGGTGCGAGTGCGCGACTCCAACTGCGGCAAATGGGTCGCGGTATATTGTGCGGCTTCCCATGCATCCTTGAAGCGGGTGGCATAATAATTGCCGATGATGGTGTCGCCTTTTCCCGGTGGCGCCGACCATCCACAACAGTCCGGCGTGCGATTGGGAAAGTGCCAGGCCAGCAAAAATGTAATGGTTCCGGACTGGCCGGGAGAGATGGTTAGTTGCTGGCATAGTGCGCCCACCGCATTGCGCGGATCGGGTTCGGTGCCTAGCTGCCCATGCTTTGAAAACTCATCCCAATACAACAATGGCGCGGTCCACCAGGCTTCCTTCGGCCATCCACGCCAGTACGTCACGTTCGTCTTGTCGCCTGGCATAGCCGCCAATACAAAACTGCCATGCATTGGATCGTCGGAGGGCAAAGACGGATTGCTCATCAACAGGCCTTCTAATTGTTGGCCAGTCCGATATTCATTGAGCCGTTGCTCGGTGGTCAAAGTCGGGCTGCTTTTCGAGGGGTTGGCCGCCACAGGGTTATCGATCGAGAAGGCGATGCCGACTTTGGCAGGAGACAACCCAGGGTTTGTCACGCGGTAGCGCAGCACAGCGACAGGAAGTCCGGAGTCATCCGGATCGTGCGGAATGAAAGGAGAGAAAGCGTCGAGTTCGACCTTCACCGGGAGCCGGCGATCTTCAAAGTCAATGTGCGCGAGCGGATATTCCCCGGTGAATTTCGCCCCTTCCAGTCGACTCAGCCCCGGAGCATTATTCGAGCCAAGACCGGATTCTCCCTGGTATGGGGGAAGAATGCGCGATTCAAGCACATGGGCGATCGGGTTGGAGTTACCGGATTGAATCCAGATTGCAGGGAATGCATATGCCGGCGATCCGCCCTGGTTGGGTCGATTGAAGATTTCCCAATCGCGAAGTTGTCCGCGACCTCCCAGGCCAAGGCTGCCGGCGGCGACGCCACCCAGCGGAAACGAAATCATCTTCAGTTGCCGGCCTTCGAACACGCGAGGATAGGTGATTTCTGTCTGACCGAGCAGATGATCTTTGCCTATGGTTCGAGCTGGAGTTTCTTGCGCCTGCACGGCTTCGGTCCAGTGGCCCGACTGCGTGGCTGCCCCTATCACGCCGGCCGCTTGTTTTAGAAAGTCACGGCGCGGCAGCTTGCTCTTTCCACTCATCACTCCTCCTTCAGCTACTTTCAGTTAACTCGGGCTACGTCCATTGCCGCGCGTTGTTGAATCCCAACTTCGACGTGAACCCAGAGACGCCTACTGACTTTCAGGGTTGGATGAGTCAGATGGCCGAGTCTTCATGGCCTGTCGCAACTCCTGCTCTTGGGCGTCGCTCCAATACTTGCAATCCAGCCGCAGAAAAACGGATGTGTAGGGAATGGTCAGGGTAGTCTTCAGAATCAAAATATGGAAACTCTTGCTCGTCTGATTCATTTGGTGAATCAATTGTTCATGTAGCACAGAATGAACGGGGAGGTTTCCCAGGGCGGACTTGATTTCGCTGCGATAGTCTGTGACTCCGGGGGCTTCCTGTTCCGTGATAACGGGAAGCTCCGCATCCATGAAGACGACGGGTCTGACGTGCCGGGAGTGAGCGACGGATTGCAGAACGTCTCGCAGCACGGTTAGCTGGTCGGTCCCGGTTTCCACTGTTTCAATCCCCGGAGACGTCTGCAGCGGGTAAGCCGAATCGACAATGACGATCCAGTTGCGGTGCCCAAGGAGCGGCAACTCCTGCTGAACTTTCGTCTGCCAGGGGATAGGATTCGCGGCATTCACAGGAACCCAGGCAAACAAAAGCAACGCCAGGGCGAACAGGAATTTCATCAAAATTCACCTCACGAAAGCTCTACAGGCCGTACCGCAAACGTCTACTTGCCGAGTCACAGTTCCAACTGAACGTAACAACATGGATCCTCGCTGCGGATGAGGCTTAGCTGATTCCGACCTTATAGCGAGGCCATTTCGGCACCATCTCCCAGGCATCGATGGTAGGTTCGGATTCGCATTCAAGTTCCATCACCGTCATGGGAGAATCGGGCGCGTCGACAGGCAGTCCAGTCAGCCGCAACGTGAGCGGTTCACTCTGTGTAAAGGAAACGCTCTGGCCGGTTTTCAGCAGGCGCGCTGATTTTACCTTGGTTTTCACGCCGCCGATGGCAACCACAACTCCAGGCTGGAAAAACGTCAGCCATTGCGCTGCCGGCGTCACTCCGGGCCAATACTTCTGGTGCACATACAAAGTGTTTCCGCGGCGAGTGAACTGCGTATTCGCCAGCGCAGGGAACGAACCGCGATCGGTCAGGTAGATTGCTTTCCCATTTGTATCGAGCCACTCGCCAACCTTATCCAGAACATCGACGGATTCCTGCGGTACCGATCCGTCCGGCTTGGGTCCAATATTCAGCAAATAATTTCCACCACCCGCCGCGCACGTGGCCAGATTGCTCGCAATCTCCTTCGGCGTCTTCCATGAGTCGTCGCCGCGGTTATAGCCCCAGCTATCGTTCAGGGTCATACATGTTTCCCACGCTCGTCCTTCCTTCGACGCTTCAATATGCTGTTCTGGCGTGGAGAAATCTCCATCCAGACCATTGCGGTTATTCACAATAATTTCCGGCTGCAGCTGAAACACCATTTGATTCATGCGCTCCGATTCCCATTCTTCAGGGGTCAACGGCACATCCACGTCGTACCAAAGAACATCGATCTTGCCGTAGTTGGTCATCAACTCGCGAATCAATCCGTGGGTATAGGCGACAAATCTCTTCCTCGCCGCCTCATCGGTTTTGCAGCGCGCTCCGTCAGGATGGTGCCAATCCATCAGCGAATAGTAGAAGCCAACGCGCAAACCCTCCGCGCGCGCAGCCTCCACATACTCCCGCACCAGGTCTCGTCCCGGCCCCTGCCTGGGCGCGCAATAGTCGGTTAGTTTCGTATCGAACATGCAGAAGCCCTCATGGTGCTTGGTCGTCATCACCATGTACTTCTGCCCGGCTCGCTTCGCCAGTTTTGCCCAATCTCGCGCGGCGTTGGGTTTGGGATTGAAATGTTTCGCCATCAACTCATATTGCGGAATCGGAATTCCCTCCGCCTCGAGGGCCCACTCATGTTGACCTAATACGCTGTACAGTCCCCAATGGATGAACATTCCAAACTTCGCCGCATGCCACCACGCCATTCTCTGTGCCCGAGTCGCGGCTTGCGTGGCGTCAGCGGCTGAAGCGGTGTCACTGCTGGTGGCAGACTGGGCCGCAGTAAGACTGATTGCTTCTGCGTGAGTGGAATATGCCAGGGCACCCGCAGCGCCGACCTGCTTCAAGAAGGAGCGTCTTGATATTGCATCGATTGTCATCTTGTCTTCCCCTTACATCGTGACTGCAAATTCGTGCGCGTTGACTGAATCGAGATAAAGAGCGAGAGCTATCAGGCCACCGAATCCGCCGGTTCACGTGTTCTGCGAGAGAGTTCGGTTCCGAAGAAGGAATACAGCGCAACGCCAGCGTATGCGAGCAACGGCACTAGGTATGCAATCGCGATGCTGTGGGACCACTCTGAAATTAGCCCCATCGCGGGAGTCAGCACCGCGCCACCAACGATTCCCATCACGATCAAGGAACCGCCGATTTTGGTATTGCGCCCCAGACCTCGAATGCCGAGAGCAAATATTGTGGGATACATGACGGACATGAAGAAGCTGGTGGCAAAAATCGCCCACAGGCCGGTCCATCCCGGGAAACGAATGCCGATTCCAAGCAGGACGATATTGATCATGCCGTACACGCCCATTAAGAGATGCGGCTGTACAAATCGCATCAACGCAGAGGAAGCGAACCTTCCGACGCCGAACGCGACCAGGGTTCCCGTCAATAAATATCCAGCCACTTTTTCCGGCTCGTGGGTTGAGCTTTCAATGTACTGAATAAAGTAACTCCACGTACCCACTTGCGCGCCGACATAGAGAAATTGCGCGATGATGGCCAAAAGAAAATGCGGATAGCGCAGGAGCTCAACAAATCTTCCGTGATCCTCATTCGCACTTTCATGTTCCCCGGCGATGGTCGGAAATTTTGTTCGAGCAATCAGGAAGGCCCAGAAAAATGCGATCGCTCCGATGACGATATAGGGCGTGACAACGCGCATGGTTTCCTGATGAAGATAGGCCTGGTAGGTATGGGCAGCCTGCATTTGCGCGATCTGTCGCGGGTTTAGCTCAATGCCGGAAAAAATAAACACGGTGCCGATGAGTACTCCGCAGATCGCGCCCAGCGGATTGAAGGCCTGCGCAAAATTCAGCCGCCGAGCCGCACTTTCAGGGTCTCCCATCTGCGCGGCAAACGGGTTTGAGGCTGTTTCCAAAAACGACAGCCCAGTGGCGATGACAAACAATGAAGCGAGAAAAAATGAATATCGTCCAACAAGGGCGGCCGGCCAGAAGAGAAATGCTCCTGTACCGAAAAGGATCAGGCCGGTGATGAAGCCCATTTTGTAACCGAATTTGCGCATTAACAATGCGGCCGGCGTGGCCACCAGAAAATATCCAAGATAGAATGCCGATTGCACCAGCCCAGCCTGAAACCGAGAAATGGCAAACGATGTCATGAACTGGCGGATCAAGACATCGTTCAGATTGTTGGGAACTCCCCACAGGAAAAACAGGCCCGCGACCAAAAAGAACTGCAGGCCCATCCCGTGGGGAATCAGCGGGGGTTGTTGGTGCGGGCTATGCGTTGTTGTTGCTGTTTCTACGGGCGGCACCAGCATTACGCGCGAATTCCTCTCGACACCAATGTATCCGCTCTTGCAGCGACCGACACTCTCAGCGTTCGTTTGCTGCCAGCTCGCCTCGTTTCGGAACGGCTACGAAGACGCCTTGTTCTTCCAGTCGTAGTTCATATAGACCACGTGCGTCTGCAGATATTCCTCGAGTCCGTGTTTACCATCCGCGCCGCCGATCCCGGATTTGCGCCAGCCTGCATGAAAGCCCTGCATCGCCTCAAAATTTTCGCGATTGATATAGGTCTCGCCAAATTTGATTTCATTGCAGGCCCGCATCGCGACATCCAAGCTGCGAGTATAAATAGAAGACGTCAGCCCGTATTGGCAGTCATTTGCGTTTTCGATGGCTTCATCCAGAGTCTTGAATGTAGAAATCGGCAGCACCGGCCCGAAGACTTCCTGCTGCATCACCTGCGAATCCTGCCGACAATGGGTTAACACGGTTGCCGAATAGAAATATCCTTTCCGGTCGTCATACTTTTCCCCTCCGCAAAGAAGCTGCGCTCCCTCGGCGACCGCGGTATGAACGGCTTTGTCGACAGACTCCATCTGAGCTCGACTAACCATCGGCCCCATCTCCGTATCTTTTTCGAATGGGTCACCGACCACTGTCTGTTCCATCGCCTTTTTCATTGCAGCAATAAATCGATCTGCGATTGGTTCTTGAACGTACACGCGCTCGGCACAATTGCATACCTGCCCGGTATTGATGATGCGCGACGCACGAATAGATTTCACCGCAAGATCGAGGTCGGCATCCTGCATCACAATGGCGGGCGCTTTTCCGCCCAATTCCAGCGACACCTTGGTCACGTTATCCGCTGCTGCTCGCATGACCGCAATGCCGCCTTCCACACTTCCGGTCAGGCTGACCATGCCCACCTTGGGATGACGTGCGAGACCATCCCCCACCACGCTACCTTTGCCGGAAACGAGATTGAAGACGCCTTTCGGCAGCTTCGACTTGGCAACAATCTTTGCAAACTCAAAGGCATTGTTGGGCGTTTCACTGCTCGGCTTGATCACGATGGTATTTCCGGTGACCAACGCAGGCGCCATCTTGCGAACAATCAGGAAAAAAGGAAAGTTCCATGGAAGAATGCCGGCGATCACGCCAATCGGATGCTTGAACAGCAGGATATTTTCTCCACGGCGATCGCTCTGGATGATCTCCCCCTCATAGCGGCGCGCAAACTCTGCCATGTAATCCAGGTAATCGGCGGAGAAATCCACTTCCACCTGTGCCAGCGACAAGATTTTTCCTTGCTCTTCGGTAATTACGTGCGCCAGATGCTCGCGATCTGCGCGGATGCCCTGCGCAATCTCGCGCAGATAGTGCGCCCGCTCAATGGCCGGCAACTGGCTCCAGCTTTTCTGCGCTTTTTCCGCAGCCAGGACGGCCGCGTTCACATCCTCCAAGGTTCCGCTGGGTACTTCGGAAATCACTTCTTCTGTCGTCGGGTTAACGACCGCGATGGTTTTCTGCGATGCCACCAGTTCACCATCAATCAACATCTGGTGCCGCGGCAGTGTCGTAACTGTGCTGTGCATAGAGTGTTCCTCACTTTCCCTGTTCAGGCGTGCATGTGTGTTTGTTCCATCCGCGCGTAGGCCTCATCCCAGACATCGGTTCTTTGTGGGAAATAAGACACGCATTGGATGGATGCAGCGATTGCGGTGCGCCCCGCGCTAATGTTAGAGAGATGTCCGGTGGCGATAGCTTGAAGCATCACATTGCCCAACGCGGACGCCTCCACCGGAGCGCTAATCACCGTGCGATTGCAGGCATCCGCAGTCATCTGGCAGAGCAGCGTGTTCAGGCATCCTCCGCCAACAATTCGAATGGTATCGAGTCGACGCGCGGTCACGGCTTCCAGCGATTCCAATACCGAACGATACTTCAGCGCCAGACTTTCAAAGCAGCCGCGCGCGACCACCCCGATGGTTTCTGGATTCGGCTGCAGGGTACGGTGACAATATTCGGCAATCGCTCGATGCATATTTTCCGGCGCGCGGAACTCGTTCGCATCCACGTCCAGCACGCAGGCGAATGGCGGGGCAGTTGCCGCCATCGCCGAAATCTCGCTCCATGGGATGTGGCGTCCCTCACGGCTCCATTGCCGTTGGCATTCCTGCAACAGCCAGAGGCCTGTAAGATTTTTGATCAGCAGGATGGACCCTTCGGCGCCGCCCTCATTCGTAAATCCGAGCGAATAGGCTTGATCAGAAGTGATCGGCTCTCGCAATTCGACCCCCATCAAACTCCAGGTGCCGCTACTGATGAAGGCGCTGTTCTCACTCATCCCCGGGATAGCAGCCACGGCGCTGGCAGTGTCGTGTGAGGCGACGGCCACCACCGGAAAACTGCGCCCGAATCCGATGTCGCGCAGAACTTCAGCCCGGACGGGGCTCAATTTCGTTCCCGGGCGAACTACATCCGGCAAAATGCGGGTGGGAATCTCAAGCGTCTCCAAAACTTCTCGCGCCCAACCCCGGGTGGGAGAATACATCTGGGTGGTCGTGGCTTCGGTGTGTTCCACCACTCGCTCTCCGCAAAGAAAATGGTGGAACAGGTCCGGAATCATCAACAGCGTTTCCGCTGCGTTCAACTTTGGATCGGTAGTGCGAACCATGGAATACAACTGAAAAATGGTGTTGATCTGCATGGTTTGCACGCCTGTCCAGCGAAATAGCTCGCGCGCGTCTATCCGCCGAAAGACAAGCTCAGGAATGCCATCCGTTCTCGAATCGCGATAATGATAGGGATTGCCAAGCAGCTCGCCGCTACGATCGAGCAGCGCAAAATCCACTCCCCACGCGTCGACTCCAATGGCAGCGGGGGGATCCTGAAAGCGCTCACGATAGAGCATCAGGCCGCGCTGGATGTGAGACCACATTCCCGAAACATCCCAATGCAGACTGCCGCCGGCATGAACTCCGCTGTTTGGGAAGCGATGCAGTTCGTCGAGTGAAAAAACTCGGCCATTCCATGTTCCCACCATCAGGCGGCCGCTGGATGCGCCCAGGTCTGCTGCCACGAAATGTGCCGAGTGGGTCATTCGGTTCCATGGTGAAAAGCGGATAATTCTGCCGCCAATTTGCTTTGGATCGAGCTTTCCATGGGGCATTCAGAAGAGCAAACGCCAGTATAGTTCTATCAAGGCAGACCGATCCAAATTCGGCCGCCACTCCATGATCCATATCGCACCGATCAGGAATATCGACCGGGTCGCATCGGAGTGGGAAATGGGCGGAAAGTTTCAGCGGATTCTGAAGAAGGTTGTTCACGAGTGCCTGCTGCCGGCTTATGTGGACACGCTGTCAGGTGTCATCGGCTAGATCCATCTCGGCCAGGGGGGAAGCCATTCAGTCATATAGGCACGGCAGCGCAGACGAAGGTAGAATTCAGGGCAAGCTTCATCCACGGTGAATTGTGACGAAACGTATCCGCTGTGTTCTGTATCTTTCGCTGTTGGCCTCTGCCGCTCTTCCGACGGTCGCGCAGGCTCCTTCGAACCCAGCACAACACCCCACGCACAAAAACTCGTCGAATTCGAGGAAGGCGTATTTGAAATCGCAGAAGAAACAACAAAAGAAGATGAAGAAAGACGAAAAGAAATCGCAGAAGAAATTGGAGAAACTCCACAAAAACTCGCACCCAGAGCCGTGATTCCTGTTTGGGATGCTGATCCGCCTGCCGCCTTTGTCTTCTTGCCAATCGGTCTACAGCCTCAACCTACAAGTTGCGAAAATGCAGATGCACCGTCCCCTTGATCGAGTCTTCAGCACTGGCTCAGAAAAACTCGCGCGGCGATCGCGCCAACCCTGGAAAACTCCGCAGACTTCCTCGCTTGATCGACAGTTTGCCCAGGGAATCGACACAGCATCCCTGAATTCAGCGATGCGAGTTATGCCGTGACTTCATATTGTTCGCCCTCTCGTAACCTGGCCTCTAAATTTCATTCCTAAAAACTGCGCCGGTAGATTCAAGAATTATTCGCCGAGTATTCACGCTTCGTTCATGTCCGAAGGTGACAGTGGGTCAGGTCGCGACCACCGTCGTTCATGGCCGGCATCCCCCCAGGTATTTCCAATCTAGAGAGGTCTTTTCCATGTTTAAGCAAGCAGCAGCCGTCGGGCTCGTCGCCGGCGTACTAGCGGGATCCGCCATCGCGCAGCAAGACCGCATTCCAACCGGCATTCCACATCTCGATCATGTGTTTCTCATCATGATGGAAAACCATGGCTATCAACAGGTGATTAACAATCCGAACGAACCGTACTTAAACAGCCTGATCTCCACGGGGCAGGTCAACCTGGCAACCAACTATTTTGCGGTGGGACATCCGAGCCTGACCAACTATCTGGAAATTGTGGGGGGATCGAATTTCGCAGTACGCAGCGATAATTCGCCCAACTGGGGCAGCACCTCCTGCACGCCGAACATCGCCAGGGGAGTTGTGAATGCTGACGACGGCGGTGGCAATGCACCCGTTCCCGTCGATACCGGAAGTATCTGCCCCATCTCCGGCACTGGCACAGACGCTGCAACACCGGCCGTGGATACGTGGAACGAAGTTGCGGGCCCCTTTGTTGCGCTCGCAGATATCGATGGAGTGAAATCAGTGGTCGCAGCTCCCACTAAGGGCGAGACCATTGCCGACCAGTTGGATAACGCAGGGATGGGATGGAAATCGTATCAGGAGAGCCTTCCACTGGGGTCGATCGATGGCGTGGACTACAGCAACGGGACGGCGACGAATCTTTCGGACTTTACAAAGCTCGCGCCCCTGACTTCGTCGAATGTGGTTCAACTCTACGCGGTGAAACATAATCCATTCGCCTATTTCGCCAGCATCCAGGACGGAAACGACCGCGACAACAGCCTGGCCAACACGGTTGGGTTTGACGGGCCGAGCGGCCTTTATTCTGACCTTGCGAGCGGGAACGTGCCGGCCTTCGCCTTCATCGTGCCCAACCAATGCGACGATCAGCATGGCCGCAGCAACAGCGATGCGTTCTGCGCGTTCGACTATGGCATGAACAACAGCGGCTATACCTACGGCACGCAGGTTGGACTGAACCCAGGGTTAATCCAACAGGGCGACACGACCATCGAGCGGCTGGTCAAAGCCATTCATGACTCCCGAGTGTGGCAGGAGGGACGCAGCGCAATTGTGATCGTGTGGGATGAGAATGATTACAGCGGAAGCACCAAACTGCTCACCGGGTTGTATCCCAGTCAAAACCAGAACCGTGTGGTTCTTACGGTTCAGACCAACTATCAGAACCACGCCGGTGTTCAAAGCGGAACCTACTACAACAGCTATTCGGTCCTCAAGACACTCGAGGCCGGTTTTAATCTGCCCTGCCTGAACCACGCTTGCGATCCCAACGTCCAGGTCATGTCCGATCTGTTCGGCGGCGGCAAGGGCGATGGCGGTCACGGCCACTTCTAGGCACCCAGAATGAGGGTCTCAGACGCTGTGCGTCTGAGACCCTCATTCTGTTTTTGATCCTCACCCACATCCGTCTGCGGTGACTTTTTGGCTTCGCCGGCCATGGCGCAGCGTTTCGGTCAACGAGCCGAATGCCAGCCGGGTGGGTGCGGATGTCAGAAAAGAAGAGGTTGAGTCAATGGTCGGGACGGGCAGATTTGAACTGCCGTGGCTCGGCTGTGCCTCGCACCCTCGCAGGCTCTATCTCGGGAATCCGGCGACGCGGATTTAGGTTGGGGTGCTTCGTGGGCCGGCAGTCATGAGGGGAATGCCTGTGCGAAATGCGATGCGATTGAGAATTTTGATTGGTCGGGACGGGCAGATTTGAACTGCCGTGGCTCGGCTGTGCCTCGCACCCTCGCAGGCTCTATCTCGGGAATCCGGCGACGCGGATTTAGGTTGGGGTGTTTCGTGGGGCGGCAGGCATGAGGGGAATGCCTGTGCGAAATGCGATGCGATTGAGAATTTTAATTGGTCGGGACGGGCAGATTTGAACTGCCGACCCCTCGCACCCCAAGCGAGTGCTCTACCAGGCTGAGCCACGTCCCGACGGTCGCGTTCAAAGGATGAACGCAGGGTCTGACACAGTTTACACTGCCGTCTCGACTCAAATCATTTCACACGAAATTTCTATGCTGTGGGAGGAACATATTCCTTCGGCATGGCTGAGCCTTCGCCGAAGAAGAACTGATTCATCTGCTCCACTAAGAATTCCTGCGCCTCGGGGGTCCACGGCTGCAGGCGATATTCATTCAGCAGCATCTTCTGCCGCTCCAACCACTCGCCCCAGGCTTGCTTGGAGACGTTGTGATAAATCTTGTTGCCAAAATCGCTGTCGAAAGGCGGCTCGTCGAGCCCTTCCATTTGCGTCTTATACTTCGCGCATTGAACCATATGTGCCATGCTTGTTCGCTCCAGAAAATCTTCTCTTGTCTAGTGTACGGTGTTGAGAATCGTTTGCTTCGAACCTCAAACGCTGGATGCGGCGCCGGATTCTTCTAAATAGATTTTTGTGTAGTCGAGATAATTTTTCGCGTACATCAAGATCGTCTCGCGATCGGCGTCGCTGAGTTCGCGGCGCTGCTTTCCGGGGACGCCGGCCCATAAAGTTCGCGGGGGGACGATTGTGTTTTCTGGAATCACGGCGCCGGCGGCGATGATGGAGCCTTCGCCGATGCGCGCGTTATTTAAGATCACCACGCCCATGCCGATGAGGCAGGCATCTTCGACGATGCAGCCGTGGACGGTGGCATTGTGGCCGATCGTGACCCAGTCACCAACGATGACGGGATAGCGATAGCGCATGCCATGCAGCACGGAGCAGTCCTGCACATTGGAGTTGGCGCCGATGCGGATGGAATGCACATCGCCGCGGATGACGGCGTTCATCCAGATGCTGGAGTGCTCGCCGAGGGTGACGTCGCCGATGATTTGGGCGGAGACATCCACATAACAGGACTGCGGAATGATGGGAGATTTGCCTTGATAGGAACGAATCATAGGCGGGCGGGTCTGCCTTCGGCGGTTAATTCCTCGCGCTGAAGGGCGCCGCTCATTGGCGGAGAGAAGGCTGGACTCGGAAGAGCGGGGAAACTAAGGGGGGTGCTTGTGGGCGAGAGGGCGTTTCTGGGGGTGTCAACAGGCAACTAGTTGAAGGTTTATGCAGGCTAATTGAAGGATTGTGCACGAAGTTGAAGGATTATACAGTGAAGTTGAAGGATTATGCAGGGGCGGAAAGTGAGCCAAACTGCTGATTTGATTGGACACGAGACGTTTTTCTGCCCCGAAATTGGGGCAAAAATTCGCCGGTTGTAGAAAAAAACCGCACGTAGCGTGCCAAAGAGGGAACTGGGCGCATAGCGGCGTCTATAACCATTCTATCGTTTTCGGGTGAAATTCAGTGCCAGGTCGGGCGATGTATTTCGTGGGACGGTGTCGATCCCAGGTGTCGTTCGACTCGCCGCCGGCTCGCTCAGGGCAGGCTCAGTGTACCGGCGAGTTCGCGCAAGTTGCCGAAAGCGTGACTTGAGGCATATAAGCCCACGGTATGGAGGAACTCTTATGAAATACGTCACATTCTTCCTGCTTGCAGTTGGAGCGATCGTGGGCCTTGTCGCCCTGATTGCCCCTGCGCCAGGACACGCGAGTGGAGAATCTGCCCCGGCCTTCGTTACCGAAATCCCTCACGGGTACCGCGACTGGAGATGGATCTCCTCGGCCCATGAAGCAGGCAACCTTAACAGCCTGGGTGCTGTGCTGGGCAACGATGTAGCGTTCAAGGCCTTCCGGGAGGGCAAACTTCCCTACCCAGATGGCACGATCATTGCGGCTTTGCATTACCGTTACGTGCCATCAGAGGAAAATAATAAAGTTTTTGGCCAGGCTCAATCTTTCGTTCCCGGGGTTCCCACGAACATTCAGTTTATGGTCAAGGACTCAAAAAAGTACGCCGCGACCGGCGGCTGGGGATTCGGTCACTTCGCAGACGGCAAACATGGCGACGCGGCATTTATGAAAAGCTGCTTCCCTTGCCACGAGAAAGCCAAAGCGACCGACCTTGTCTTTACTCACTATGTACCTTGATGCAGAAAGCAATTGCAGAAAGAAATGTACCCATTGAGCGGGAGATACGCGCGAGCTCTGGCGTTACTCCCGCACAATACGCTTGCCGTGGCTAATTGAGCAGGCGCCAGGGCCGATTCCAAGTGAGATTTGGGTGCACGTCAAGTTGGGCTGTGAGCGAGCACAACATCCGCTCCCTGGAAGCGTGGGAAGGGAAGAGTCGATTGCACAGAAGGGTCGCGGCGGATCGGTCCCAGGTCTCAAACGCGAGAGCCCCGTTCAAATCGCATTCTGCTCGCTCAGGGCAGACTTTCCGCAAACTCATGGCAGGCTCTAGGCGCCTGGGATTTGCTGCCTGAAATCAGTGCGAGCGCCTATACTTGTTTGCGCCAGTCCCCCCTGCACCGAACCCTACTCAAAACTTGCCGCCTATCCAGGAGAAGACACCATGAACTGCGCAGTCAGGGGTCTCACGCTCACCTTTTGTCTTGCATTCACGTCGGCAGGACTCACACAGTCCACATCTACTGAAGCAGCTCCAGCCGCAACCACTGCTGCTCCCATTGCCCATGTCTACGTGGGGACCACCAAGGGCATTTATTTTTACGACGCTGCCGCAACAGGCAAGCTGACATTAGCTAAGGCGACTCCAGATGCTGCTCCGGCAGGTCTGTTAATCGGAGTCACTGGCGACACCATGATCACACTGGGTTCGTACCTGGTTCATTCGTACCAGCTTGGTTCAACAGGTGTCATAGGAAAGTCGATATCTTCCGTTGATACGCGAAAACACTACGGTGGTGGTCCGTGTGGCGATGGTACAGGCCAGACGAATGGCCTTGCGGGCCTGAACCATCAAGGCAGAAATGTGTATGTCACGTTTCCTAATCAGGAGGGTAGTTGCCCAAATTTCATCCAGACGTACGATATTTCAAAATCAGGCGAGCTGACTTTTAATGGCGGCATAGCTACTGGCGGGAATGCCGGGAATGGTCTTTTCCAAGAGCCAACAATACTTCAGAATGATACTTTTGCCTACGCCGCCGCTGACTATGCTTGTTGTGGTGGTCAGTATCCCCAGTGGATGGGATACATACTGGCAGGCAATGGAGAAATGCAGAATTGGTCATTTAATTTATCTAACTCGAACGTTACAAAACCGGCTGAGTATTACCCGTTTTTCGTTACTGCCGGCGTGACCAACCACATAGCCGCAATCGTTGCCAAGGCTGACCCGAACAACATCGATTCTTATCTTCCCGGCCAACTCGCCAGCTATACCGTCGATAGCCATGGTGATTTATCTACAACCTCTACAGAAGCCAACATGCCAGTCACTCTGGTTGGCGCTGGATGCTGCTTTGGGAACGCTATGAATATGTCGCCATCGGGAAAGGTACTTGCTGTGGGGGGTAGTGGTGGGGTGCAGGTCTTCCACTTCAACGGTGGTGCCCCGATCACAGCTTACAGCTTGCTACTCACGACAGATCCAATCAGTTCTATTCATTGGGATGACAGCAATCATCTGTATGCATTGAGTAGTGTGTCAAAGAAGCTTTATGTGTTTACCGTAACTTCGACACTTATTGCCAAGGTTGTTGGGTCGCCATTCACTTTACCCACTGGTACTCCGAACGCTTTAGTTGTTGTGCCGAAATGAGAAACGGTTCGCCAACGAAGGGACTGGACGCACAGGGGGGTCTACAACCGCTCTGCCGTTTGCGGGTGACATTCAGTGCCAGGTCGGGCGATGTATTTGTGTATGACGGTGTAGCGATCCCAGGTCTCAGAAACGAGACCCTTCGACAAGCTCAGGGCAGGCTCTGGGGCACCCTGGACAGTTCGCGCAGGGTGGTGTCGCCTGCGGAAACCTCGCGGCGGTTCGTAACGGGGAATTCGAGTTGGCGAAGGTCGAAAAGCGGTCGCGGATTAATTCGCAGTGACGGCGAGGGTTGCTGGATCGTGAAAGGGGAGATCGACGGTCATGGGGCTGTGGTCGGACATTGGCTGGGGCGTGAAATTGTTCAAGTCGGTGAGAGTTCGCGCGAAGTGGGGCGCGAGAAGGTACGATCCTTTCACATCTCGCGGATTATCGAGTTCAGACTTGACGAAGATCCAGTCGAGTTTGAATTTTGCAACGCGCACCTTTCCCCAAATCAGCTCCGTCACGAAAGTGGGGGCGAACCCTTTTGCTGAGCCGCTCGTTCGAGTCGGCCAGCGTGCCGGAATTGCCGTTGGAGGTTTGATCGGCGACTCCCCGGAAATCAAAAGCCTTGCCGTCCGCGAAACGGAACCGCTCCACAGAGGTGAAGAGGCCACGTTCCAGGTTGGCGGATAACCCTGGAATGTTTGCCGAGGTTGGATCCACACGGTACTGAATTCCGGCGAGTTTCATCATGCCCCTGGAAGCGCTGTACACCACCCCAACTCCCGTGGCCCATTGGACGCCCTGGGTGGTCCAGAAATCTGTGCTTCCGTAGCGCTTGTAGAGCATATTCGCCACGTTGGTGGGTGTTCCGTTGCTGCCTGTGGTGTTCAGATCTCCGGCAACCACGACGGGGTTTCGGACGTCATGGATCTGGTTCAGCAACTCTTCCATTTGCTGACGACGAACCTTTGGCTTGGTACGGTTTTCCAAATGCGCGGAGGCGATGGTGAGACGTTGGCCCGGAGACCTCCGGAACGTCGAGGTCCACAAACAGGGTTGTTCGGCCGCCGCGGCGCACCTCCTGGAGAAGGTCTTCACCAATGAGAACTGCGGCCTTGCGTTTGGTTTTTTCCAGGGGTGAAATTTTGGTTTCTTTAAACCAGTCGTAGCCGACCTTAAAAGGAACCAGCCTGGCGTCGCGAATGGGATAGCGGGAGAGGACGGCGTTGCCATGGAGCGCGCGCACCCGGTCTTTGTCGACTCGAAATTGTTCGATGAGTTGCTGGCGAGCTTGCGGGTCTTCTTTATCCTCAAAGGTATCTGTTCCTAGTTGCTTCGAATCGATCTCCAGGAATTCGACGCCGTAGGCCCAATTCATATGCAGCGCGTCCGCCATATCCTTCACAACTTCGCGATAGTGAGAGCGCTTCACTCCCCAATCGACTTCGCTCAGAATCCAGACATCCGCGGTTTGCAAGGCTTCAATTTCCTGCGGAATCTTCTCGAGGGCGACGGCCCTTGTTTTTTTGCCGCTTTCCTGGGCCTTCTTGCGTTCGGCTTGCACCTTGGCCATGAAGCGGTCCTTATCGGTGAGGAACAGGAGCATGTCGTCGAGTTCGATTCCACGCTCAATGTTCCAGCAGGCGACGCGGAGGGTTGGGCCGAGACCCTTGACTTCGAGGGGTCGGGGGCGAGCCCCTGCGTAGTAGGCTTCATTGTTGATGAAGGGAGTGGTGGTCATGGCGTGAAGCTTTTCCGCCAATGCTGGAGTGAGAGGCTTGTCGAGGCTTAATTGGACGAGTTCGTCGTATGAAAATAAGTCGGGCCCCGAACTTCGCACATAGTCCTGAGCGCTGAGGGATGACACGCCTATCAGGGCGATGCCGCTCAAAAAAATTAGATAGTTCCGAGCCTTGGAGTTCATTTCGGATTTCTCCCTCGCCTGGTGCAACTCTGGGTATTGCCACGATGGAACGGCCCTGTTGGCTGGCTAGAGCCGAGAAGACAACCCGGTGAAATGTCAGGCTTGGATGAAAATTCATTTCACGCGTTTTGTGAGGGAATCGACGGCTCATCATAGCAACCGGTTCGGCCGCATTCAACAGCTAATGATACGAGAGCTGGGACAAACTGAGGGCAGGCTGGGGCGCGCGGCCGCAAGTGATGGATTCGGCAACTTCGGACTCGCAGAGAGCGGGATCCGATCGAAGCTGGTCAAAACCAGGGATTCGAGGGAGTACGACTGGACGTTTCCTATCGTGACGCGCGACAATTCGGAACGACACGCTTTCGGGGTGATTATCGGGGAGCGCGTTTCTGCAGACTTTTCAACTTGCGGCAGTCAGTTTCTGGTACAAATTGTGATCGGCCAATCCAGGCACGGTGTTCCGCGCGTGGTTGCGGTGGCTTGTCGAGCGGCGCATAAGGAAACAGAAAATCTTCGACGGAGATCCAATAACATGCGAAGTATTTTGAAAGCCCTGGTATGGATGATTCTGTTATTTGTCTGCAGTGGATGGGGATTCGCCCGGGCCGGTAGCGGCGAGACAGCGCCTCGCGTCCTGACTCCGCAGTATGCCGCGCACCTGCCGGCTCCGGTTCCCTGCGACACAACGAAGGGCAGTTGCTGGAAGCCAACGGTTGGGATGGAGTGGCAGTGGCAGTTGAGCTGCGATACGGCAAAGACCTGCACCAACCTTGATGTGCAGGTGCCGTTTTACGTGATTGACGCGGTGGAGAATCCCGCTTCCACCGTGGCGGCGATTCACAAGCGGGGCGAGCATGCGTATTGCTACGTGGACATTGGATCGTGGGAGGATAAACGCTCCGACGCGTCGAAATTTCCTTCGAGCGTACTCGGGAAACGCTATATAGGATGGCCGCATGAGCGCTGGCTGGATATCCGCCAGCTGAGTATTCTGGCGCCGATTATGATCGCGCGCATGCAGGTCTGCGTCGACAAGGGCTTCGACGGCGTGGAGTTTGACAACGTTCAGGACTGGGATAATCCCACCGGCATTGCGATCACGCAGCAAGAGTCCGCATATTACACGGCGTGGATGGCGAACCAGGCGCATAGGATGGGGCTTTCCGCATCATGGGAAAACGCGCCAACCAATGTAGCGGTGCTCGAACCGTATATGGAGGCGTTGATCTTCGAATCGTGCTACAACTACCACTTTTGCGAGAAGTCCGCGCCGATGGTGCAAGCGGGCAAATGGGTAGGAGGGGTGGAATACAAAGCGGACTTCAAAGACATGCGTTTCTGCCCGACCTACGCGAAGGACCAGATGGTGGGCGCGTTCAAGAAGATGGCGCTCAATTCGTGGCGCATTCCATGCGGGACGGCAAAGTAAGTCGGAGAGATACGGCGTCTGGCGAGATGACGGTTCTCGGTGGTTTTGGGGCGAGGACGGGTGGTTCGTGAGGCGTCAACAGGCAAAAAGTTGGAGGTTTATGCAGGCTAATTGAAGGATTGTGCACGCTAGTTGAAGGATTGTGCAGGCTAATTGAAGGATCGTGCAAGGGAGGAAACTAGGCAAGCTATTGATTCTAAGTGGCCCCGGAGGTTTTTCGCCGGTGGAAACGGGGAAAAGTTGCCAGTTCCTGAAAAAAACCGCACGTTGCGTGCCAATGAGGAAACTGGAGCATAGCGGCGTCTATTACCATTCTACCGTTTTCGGGTGAAATTCTAGGCCAGGTAGTGCGATGTCTTTGGGAATGAGGGTGCATCGATCACAGGTCTCAGATACGAGACGTGGGCACCCGGCGAGTTCGCGCGGATTTCCCAAGACACCGTGTGCCGGGAACTTTCATTCTTGCCGTTTCAGCTTGGGCTTATTATCGGTGGGATGATCGACAATAAACACCTCATTTGGATTGCGCGAGATCTGTTGGCCTTTGGTCTGTTCATAGCGGCGTGTTTCTCAATTTGGGGCAGCGCTGACGAACAGAGAAAGGCCGTGGTACTGCCAGACGGAAGTGTTGCATTCGCCCCAAACAAGCGTGCATTCTTTGGGTGGCCCATTTTCATGGCCTATCTAATTTATTTAACCGCGGACTTTGCGATGCATACAGGAGGAAGGCCACTCAATGCGATGACGGCGGTGTGTTTCGGAATCGGTACCGTGGGTGCTGCCACGCTGTTCCCCGGTTCGATCCTCGTGAAGCGCGACGGACTGCAGCAGGTCTCCTGGCTCTGGAAAAACAAGCGGGTCCGATGGGAAGACATCGTCGAGATAAACACCGGAGCAAAAAGTCGCACGGTGACGATCACGGGTTGCGATGGAACAAAGATTGTCCCCACCTCCGTTTTGCCAGACAGGACGCGGTTGCTACTTGAACTCAGGGATCACTGCGGCGATAACCTGCCGTCGGATTTCCCTCGAGAGCCATTTGTGGGGCTCTGATCGCAGGCCTTTTCGACAACAACGCTTCGGCGTGTTGGGGATGAGTTCTTCTCATCCCACTCAAGCCGACTGAGGGCTTGAATGGGGCACCCGGCTGAATAGCTGTGGGTGCAGGACATCCGTCCAACTGAGGCATGTTGGGTTTACATCGATGAAATGACGGAGCTAGTTCAGCTGATGAACCTCACCTCGACTGAACTGGTCTTCAGTCCCGATATAAATGCGCTCGATCCGGCGGGAGTCAGAATCTTCATTTGACGCTTTGCCGACCGTTCCTCCCCAGACTTTCCCACCTCGGCCCCAACCGGTTTCTGGAATTGATTCAAGCATTCCTGTACGAGAGTAATAAAAGTATTCGTCTTTCGCCCAACCCTCTTCTAGCGCGGAGGATGTAGCTAGTACACCTGATTCCGGGATGCGACAGATGTACTCGCCATTCAACATTGGTAGGGGTGGCGAGTCTTCACCGTACTTGACTGTTACCCATCCAACGTAACCGGCCGGAATAAGAAAGCGGGTAGGATGACGAGCGATGGGCGCACCCATCGAAATCGCAGCACTCATAATCAGAGCAAAGTCCCAAAGGCCGATCCCGATGCAGCTAACCAATCCGACCCATCGGCTTTTGCCGGAGCCCACCAAGCTGAGGAGCAAACCAGTAAGGGGCAGCCAAAAAATCAGCTGTCCTAAGATCTTGACACCAACGAGACCGAACCGTTGGGATATATCAGGCGATGATCCAGGTTAGATGTAATACGAACAGTGCCCCAACTGCAGTCCACGCGCAAATTATGCCTCCGGAGGTCAGATAGCCACGCATCCCGGCATTGAGCCTCGCGTTCTTCATCGCCCTTATCAATACGAGCGCAAGGAACACGAGCCAGAACAAAAGAACCAATAGTATGAGAGCAAGATGCCAGCCACTAATCACTCGGCTATTCTAGGCGAATGGCGGGGACATTACAGTGGCGTCCGCATGGACGTCGAACCGAACCGATGAATCAGCGACCTCCGCGGTAGGTGTCTGTGTAGCCACGATGGAAATTGTCGCGGTAGATTTGGGCGGGCTGACCTGCCGGTACAGGAGGGTTGCGGAAGCGAGGATGACGATTCACGTCCGGCCTCTTTCCCTGAGAAATATCGCGCCGCGCCGCAGCGACTCCGTCGTCAAATCCCTGGCGTGCAACCGCATCTGGCGGTGGTGGGGCGTAATACGGAGGAGGTTGGTGGTGAGCGCAGCCGCTGAATGGAAGCAGAAACAGCGACAAACCTGCGATCGCAAAGAATTTCTTCATAACAATGACCCTCGTTGATACGAGATTGTGAAAGCGCCCGCTATGGCAGGCCTTGTTCCCATAAGCAAGCGCGGGAACATGAAATCACAAACACGTACGCAACTGAAGAGTTGCTGCAACTATCGGAGTGGGGGGAAATACGGTATTCTAGAGGGTGTCCAACCGGAGCGTTGGGAGGTGTAATCTCATTTGGCAGAAGTAAAGATTCAAGAAGGCGAACCGCTGGAGAATGCACTGCGCCGCTTCAAGCGCAAGGTGCAGCAGGAAGACATTATTAAGGAAGTCAAGCGGCACTCGTACTACATGAAGCCAGGCGAGAAGATGCGCATGAAGCAGGCGTTGGCCCGCAAGCGCAATCGCAAGAAGGCACGCAAGGAACAGACCGACTAATTGCTAGTCGATGAAAGAAACGAGGCCCGGACATTTGGAAAAATGTCCGGGCCCTTTGTTTTTGCGGGATCGAGGGTGGTTGATGTTTGGCGCCGTGACCCTCTGGATTCTTCGCTGCGCTCAGAATGACCCGTTCTGGTTTTGACTACAGAATCTGGGGAACCAGAATTATCCGGTGTTTCTGAGGCCGGCGGCGATGCCGTTGATGGTGGCGGCGATGGCGCGCTGCAGGGAATCGCTGGTGTCGCCGGCACGCTTGCGGCGGAGCAGCTCGACCTGGATGAGGCTCATGGGATCGACGTAGGGATTTCTGACTCGAATGGAACGCGACAGCACCGGATTGGTTTCCAGCAAAACTTTTTGCCCGGTGACGGCCAGGACGGCGCGACGCGTGCTTTCATATTCCGCTTCAAGACGGGCGAAGACACGATCGCCCAGGGCACGATCACGCGTGAGCAGCGAATATTGTTTGGCGATGTGGAAGTCGGCCTTGGCGAGCGAGAGTTCCACGTTGCGAATGAGGTCAATGAACATGGGGAACTCCCGCATCATGTGCTGCAGGACGGGAAGATTTCCGTGGGCGATGGAATGCTCCAGGGCATGGCCGACGCCGAACCATCCGGGGACGCCGTGGCGGCTCTGCATCCAGCCGAAGACCCAGGGAATGGCGCGCAGGTCGGCGAAATTGTTTTTTGCTTTGCGGCGGACGGGGCGGGACCCGATGCGCGCAAATTCCAGTTCATTGACCGGAGTGGCTTCGGCGAAATATTGAAGGACCTCTTCATCTTCAGGAATATTTTTGCGGTAAAAAGCGTAGGCGAGGGTGGAGAGCTCGTCGCAGACTTCTTCCCAGCCGGGCATCATTTCTCCGGTGCGATGACCGCCGGGGCGATTCGCTTCCGGACGCGCGAGGGCATCGAGCGAGGCGGCGACCATCAGCTCCAGATTCCATTCGGCGAGGACGACGTCAGAATATTTCCAGTGCAGGACCTCGCCTTGTTCGGTGATGCGAATTTCACCGTTGAAGTCGCCAATGGGCTGGGCGTAGATGGCGCGATGCGTGGGAGCGCCGCCGCGACCGACGGTGCCGCCGCGGCCGTGAAACAGGCGCAGATCGATGCCGCATTCGCGAGCGACAGCGTAGAGAGCGCGATGCGTTTTATAAATCTCCCAGGTGCTGGTCAGCATGCCGCCGTCTTTGTTGGAGTCGGAGTAGCCGAGCATCACTTCCTGACCGCGCTGCCAGGATTCGAGCAGCGGCTGATAGGCGGGGGCAGTCCAGATTTCGCGGCAAATGGCGGCTGCTCCGCGCAGGTCCTCGATGGATTCGAACAGAGGCACAACGCGGATGGCCGCGCGATTTTCGCCGGGCATGCAGGAGACTTCATGGGTGCGCGCAAGGTGGAGGACGCGCCAGACATCTTCTGCACTGGTGGCGCCGCTGATGACGTATTGCTGAATGGTTTCGACTGGCTCCTCGCGCTGAATTTGCGCGATGGCGCGGAAGGTGGCGAGGACGTCGGCGGTCTCGCGTGAGAGCGGGGTGGCAAAGTTTTCCTGCGAGGCATTTTGATCGCAGTTCTCTTCGATTTCTTTCAGAGCCTGCGTCAGTTGCCGGGCATGCGCGCGGATATCCAACGTGTGGAGATGCAGGCCGAAGGTGCGCACTTCGCGGACCAGCGGATCGATCAAGCCGCGCGCGAGGCGAAGACTTTTTTCCTGTGCGAGGCTGTCGCGGACGAGGTGGAGATCTTCGAGCAGCTCCTGGCTGGAGCGATAGGGCGGCAGGCCGATTGGGGCGGATGTATCGTGCAACGCGCGTGCTGCGGCTTCAAGACGCATACGAATGCAGAGGACGAAGCGACGATGCAGCTCATGCGGATAACGCTGGTCGATGCCGGCGCCGGAGCGTTCCAGCTGCGCGGAATAGCTATGCAATTTCTTTTCCAGCGCGGGGCTGAGACCGACGCGCTGGATGGAAGGCGTGAGCAGGTCGAGGATCAGTTGAATGCGAGCGCAATAATGTTCAATTAATTTGCGGCGCGCCATGGTGATGGCCTGCCATGTAACTTCTGGAGTTACAAATGGGTTGCCATCGCGGTCGCCGCCGATCCAGGAGCCGAACTTTACTACTTGCGGCAGGTCATTCGCTTCGATTTCCAGGCCGTACTCGTCGCGGAGGGCGCCGGCGATTTCTTCGAAGAGCTGCGGCAAAGTTTCGAATATGGCGATGTCGTAATAGTCGAGGCCAAGTTTAATTTCGTTCTGGACGGTGGGGCGATGACTGCGAACTTCGTCGGTTTGCCAAAGCGCGGTGATTTCGGCGAGGATGTCTTCTTCGCGAGCGGCCAGTTCTTCATCCTGCAGCGGGATTTGATTCAGGCTTTCGAGAGTTTCGCCGAGGCGACGCCGTTTGAACAGGACGGAGCGCCGGGCGACTTCCGTGGGATGGGCGGTGAAGACGGGGATGACGCAAATTTTCGCGAGGAAATCCATGGCTTCGCTGGCGGTGATGCCGGCTTCGCGCATGCGACGAAGAGTTCCGCGCATTTCTCCGGGCTGGGGCGGGCTTTGACTGCCTAACAGGCGATGGGCACGACGGCGACGCTTGCGATGATTGGTCTCGGCAAGATTGATCAGCTCAAAATAAAAAGCGAAGGCGCGGGTGAGCTGCTCTGCAAATCCGGTGTCGCAGGTAGCGATACGGGCGATGGCTTCGGCAAGAAGGAAGTCGGCTTTCTTGGCATCGCCCTGCAGGCGGGCTTCGCGGCCATCGGTGGTGATGCGGCGCAAATCTTCCACAGCCTGGAAGAGCGCGTCCCCGGCTTGCTCCCGAAGCACGCGGCCCAGCAGCGTTCCCAGCGAGCGAACGTCGCGGCGGAGTGGAGCTTCTTTCCGTTCCGGGTCGAACGACTGCAGTTCTTCCAGGCGCTCCGCCCAGTTTTCCGGCTTCCACAAAAGGTCCATACGTATCTGCATTATGCAGGAGCGAGCGGGCAGATTCCTAAGGGGTGGGGGAAGAAATTGCGGCTTGTTCTTCCAGCTGCACGACCAATTCTTCCCACTCGGTGAGCATGGCGGCATGTTCGGCGCGCATCTGGTCAAGTTGGTTCTGCTGCGCCTGGTAGTGTTCGGGGGAAACATACACTGCCAATTGTTCTTCGGTGGTTTGGATGGCTGCCTCGATGCGGGGAATCTCTTCTTCAAGGGTGCTGCAGCGGTCCTGCATCTGCCGGAGGCGAATGGGATTGATGCGGCTGACGCGTTTCGCGGCGGGGATGTCTAGTTGGCCATTCGAGGATGGGTCGGGCGTGGTCTCGGGTGCGGGATTTTCATTCGATTTTCTTACATCGGCAACCGCGGGAGTTTTCGACGCTGTTTCGGCCTGGCGCGATGTCTGCCACAAATAATCTTCGTAGTTCCCGGTGTAGACATGCACGGCGCCATCGCGAATTTCAAAGACGCGTGTGGCGAGCGCATCGATGAAGGCGCGATCGTGCGAGACAAAGACGACGGTGCCGGTAAAATTTCGGATTGCTTCCAGCAGGACTTCTTTGGCGCGCATGTCGAGGTGGTTTGTGGGCTCATCCAATAGAAGAAAATTTGCCGGACTGACGAGCAGGCGAGCCAAGGCGTAGCGGTTCCGTTCGCCGCCGGAAAGCACGCCAAGTTGCTTGAAGACGTCGTCGCCGGAGAAGAGGAAGCATCCGAGCAGGCTTCGTAATTCGGTTTGCGGGATTCTCGGGGCGCTCCGTCCGATGTCGTCGAGCATGCGGGCGTCGGCGTCGAGCTCTTTGTATTGGTCCTGGGCGAAATACTGCAGCACGACGTTGTGGCCCAGTCGAAGCTGACCGGTGGTGGGATTGTCCATGGCCGCCAGCAGGCGAATCAATGTCGATTTTCCGGCGCCGTTGGGGCCTACCAGGGCAATGCGCTCGCCGCGCTCGATGGTGAATTGCACGCCGGAAAACACTTGCTTCGCGCCATAGCTTTTGCTGATTTGCTGTGCTTCGGCGACGGTACGTCCGCTGGCTGGCGGCTGGGGAAAGGTGAAGTGAATTTCGGTTTCTGCGGGAGGGAGTTCGATGCGCTCGATTCGCTCGAGCTCCTTTACGCGGCTTTGCACCTGGCGCGCCTTGGTGGCTTGCGCGCGAAAGCGGGTAATGAAGGATTCCAGATGTTCGATGTGTTCGCGCTGGTGACGATACGCGGCCTCCAACTGGACCTGTCGCTCTGCCTTCTGCTGCAAATACTTTTCGTAATTTCCGGTGTAGCTGTAGAGGCGGTGATTCCACAGCTCGACAATTTTGTCGGTCGCGATATCCAGAAAAAATCGGTCGTGCGAGACCACAACGTAGGCATGCGGATAGGCGTGAAGATAGCCTTCGAGCCAGTTGCGCGCTTCCAGGTCGAGGTGATTGGTGGGTTCATCGAGCAATAGAAGATCCGGTTTTTCCAGCAGCAGTTTGGCGAGAGCGATGCGCATCTGCCAGCCGCCGGAAAACTCCTCGGTCTTGCGTTGCCAGTCCTCTTTGGAAAAGCCGAGGCCGGACAAGACGGTGCCGACACGGGCTTCGATGGTGTAGCCGTCGAGCGCGTGAAATTCCGCATCGCTGCGGGTCAATTGCTCGATGACGGCAGCGTATTCGCCGGAGTGAGGCGGCAATTCCGCCAGTTGCGAATGCAGGCGTTGAATTTTGTGTTCGAGTGCCTGGGTCTTGGCGAAGGCGGACAGGCATTCATCGAAAACGGAACGCCCGCGCAATTGCAGGCCATCCTGCGGGAGATAGCCGAAGGTCATGCCGCCGGTCGATTCCATCGACCCATCGTCTAAGGAGTCCAGGCCGGCCAGGATGCGCAGCAGCGTCGATTTGCCGGTGCCATTGCCGCCGACCAGTCCAGTGCGCTCGCCGGGAGTGATCTGCCAGTCGATTTTTTCAAACAGAAGTTTGTGGCCGAAGCGTTTGCCGGCGTGGGTTAGCTGCAGCATTGGGTTCGCGGTTGGAGGGTGGGTTGAAAGCGCATCTGATTTATTGTCGCATCGAATATTTCCGGCGGCATTGCTGCGCTACCGTTACGCTGCATCCTAGGTAGCAGCAACATCGCAGTTGGGATTGTTCTTCATGCAGGGCGATTCAAGTGACTGAAATGACAAGTGTGCGTTGATTGGTATACTCGCAACGAATCGAATTTCGGCAGGATAGGCAAATCAAATGCCCTCGATGAAAGATACCTTGGGAGTTCTTCTGGCAGGTGGGGCCGGCGAGCGGCTCTATCCACTGACTCGCGATCGTGCCAAACCGGCGGTTCCGTTCGGCGGCAACTATCGCATCATCGATATCACGCTATCCAACTGCATCAATTCTGACCTTCGACGGATCTACATCCTGACACAATATAAGGCGCTCTCGCTGAATCGACATATTCGCGAGGGGTGGGGCTCGGTGGTGGCGAATGAGCTGGGCGAGTTCATTGAAATTCTGCCGCCGATGCAGCGGGTCAGCTCGAATTGGTATATGGGTACGGCGGACGCGGTGTATCAGAATATCTATTCGATCGGCAGCGAACAGCCCAAGCGGGTGCTGCTGCTTTCCGGCGACCACATTTACAAGATGAACTATCGCCGCATGGTGCAGCAGCACATCGATTCCGGGGCCGATATCACGCTGGCCACGCTGCCCATCGATCCCTCGGAGGTGTCGCGTTTCGGGGTCGTCGAGGTGTCGCGGAGCGGAGAAGTCACCGGATTCCAGGAGAAACCGCAGCAGACGAATATGCGTTCGCCGTTTAATCAGGATAAGGTGGACGCGTCGATGGGCATTTATCTGTTCAACACCGACGCGCTGCTGCCGGCGCTGATTCGCGATGCGGAAGACCCAAATTCGCAGCATGATTTTGGGCACAATGTTTTGCCGGCGATGCTGGGGCAGTACAAGATGTACGCGTTCAATTTTGTGGATGAGAACAAGCAGGAGGCGCTGTACTGGCGGGACGTGGGTACGCTCGATGCCTACTATGACGCCAATATGGACGTCGCCTCGGTGACACCGATCTTCAACCTCTACGATAAGAGTTGGCCGATGCGCACCCGGCCGCTGCAATATCCGCCGGCGAAGTTTGTGTTTGGCGAGCCTGGACGTACGGGAATGGCCATCAACACTGTCGTTTCCGCCGGCTGCATCGTTTCCGGCGCCACGGTACGGAACAGCGTTTTGTCGCACGATGTCCGCGTCAATTCCTATGGGGAAGTGGATTCGAGTATTCTTTTTTCCCATGTCCGAATCGGGCGGCATTCGCGCATTCGCCGCGCCATTATCGACCGCGACGTTCAGATTCCAGAAGGTACCGTAATCGGCTACGACGCGAATGAAGACCGCAAGAACTACCTGGTGACGGAGAGCGGCATTACGGTTGTCAGCCGGGACTATTCGCTATACGAAAACCCGGTTGCCTCCGATTACGTGCCCCACGACGTGTAGGTGCCTACCTCTAGACCGAAAAATCCTGTCGCTCAGTGGCCACGGTTTCTGTAGTATGTGAGGGAACTGAAACGTGGTGGCCCTCGTATCCTGTGGTATGGGATTGTCGGCCTTGCCATATCCGTGCAGCAGCATCACGCGATTTGATCTGCGGGATCGCCGCGGCAGTGTGGGCCACACTACCAGCCCCTCTTCAAAGGGGATACCTGATTCAAGACAGCGGATGCCCGCAAATTCCGACTCCGTGGAAGAGACCAACGCACTCGTACGACGTTGCTTACAGGGGGATGGCCATGCCTGGCAGCAGATCGTGGAGACCCAGCATCGTCGCGTTTATGGTCTCTGTTATCGCTTTACCGGGTCGGCCGGGGACGCGGAAGACCTGACCCAGGACGTCTTTTTGAAGGTCTATCGCAACCTGAAGTCGTTTGATGTCGAGCGCGGCAGTTTCCCTACCTGGCTGACGACCCTGACCCGGAACCTGCTGGTGGATCATTTCCGCCGGACCCGGGCCGAACAGACTACTCATTCCCTGGACGCCGGCTGGGAAGATCCGGAAGGGAATTCCGCCTCCCCGGCAGAAAAACTGCAGACGCAACAGGCCGATCCGCTGAAAAACGTCATGGACCGCGAATTGCAGGCGCTGGTCCAGCAGGCGCTGCTTCAGGTGTCCCCGGAGCTGCGGGAGGCTGTGATTCTTCGCGATTTAAAGGATATGGATTACAAGGAAATTGCCGAAGTCTTGCGCATTCCAGAAGGTACTGTCAAGTCGCGGATTAGCCGCGGCCGGATGGAACTTGCAAGGCTGTTGGAACGTACTAAAAGGCAGGTGATGTAGATGAAGGACCACGGCCAATTTGGAGACAAGCCGGCTGGCAAGTCGGCGAACGTCCCATCGGACAAGCTTGACTGCGCCGCGGTTGAGCTGTTGTGGGTGGAAGCTGCCGAGGGCACACTGGCCTCGACAGTGGCGGAGAAGGTGCGTGCCCATACGAGCGAATGTGCGTCGTGCCGCGAGAAAATCTCCCAGGCGCGCAAGGGACGCGAGTGGCTGCTGATGCTGAAGCTGGAACCGCTGGTTCCTCCGTCGGACCTGGTAGCAAAAATTCTGGCCAAAACCACGGGAGCATCGGAGACATCCCACGCTCGTTGGTCGACGCCAAAGATTCCTGCGGATACGGATACACGGACCGCAGACCGGTATAGTTTGCCGGGCTACTCTTTCCCGGATTCCGAAACAGCCCCCGTAGCGGGAGAAACAGAGGGCGACCATGGTGCCCCGGGCTACCAGGAGATGGCAGCTTCGCCGGTCTGGCAGCGTCCTTCCGTGATACTGCTGCGGAAAACGGTCTTTGAGCCACGCATGGCGTTGGTGGCGGCGATGGCCTTCTTCTCCATTTCGCTGACATTGAACCTGGTTGGGGTGAAGCTCACCAGTTTTCGCGCTGCCGACCTGGAGCCGCAGGCAATGCGCCGCGCCGTAACCCGCCAATATGCTCAGGCCAACGCCCGCGTGGTTCATTACTATGAGAATCTTCGTATCGTGTACGAGGTGGAGTCGCGTGTTCACCAGCTGCGCCAGGCGGCTGACTCCGCGCCTGTGCCGGAAAAGACCACGTATCCGCAAAACAAGCAGGGAACCGGAACAGACGGTCAAGGCCGTCGCAGCGATCGAAACGATAAGAGCGATCGCGATGGAGTGCATCGGGAGCGGATGGACGTTATCCCTGTGAAGGACCAAAACGCGCAGCGGAACCGCTCCACTCCGGTTGAACCGGCGCCTATTTTCAGCGGCCCGGTGATCGATGCGTCCATGAGCGTGCAACCGTTACCTGGCTTGCATGCCGCCGATCGCGAATACCCACATTTGATGTCTACAGTGCTCTCTGAATTTGTCTGCCGGCCTGACTCACAGGCTTCGTCACACTTGGTTCAGTCGCGCCGATTTTCTATGCAAGAAAGGAACTCGGTATGAATTGTGCAAATCATCCCGAAACACCGGTTGTAGCCTACTGCCAGTTTTGCGGAAAGCCGCTGTGTGAGCAATGCGTTCATAAGGTCAACAACATCGTAAGCTGTGAGCCGTGCCTGGCGGCCAGGATCGGCGCCGGACCTGCAAGCAATGTGGGTGGCGGAGCGAGATTTGTTCAGACTCCAGATGGCATCCATGTTTCCGATGGCAAGGGAAATGAATACACGGCGGGTCCCGGCTATCAATACATTTCCAGCGCTCCCGGTGCTGCGGGCAACGTGCCGCCCAGCTGGGGCACGACACCGTGGCTTGCTTTTCTTCTGGGATGGATTCCCGGCGTCGGAGCCATGTACAACGGCCAGTTCGCCAAAGCGCTGGCTCATGTGGTGATTTTTGCGCTGCTCGTGGACTTTTCTCATTACAACGGGGCTTTGGGTGTCCTCTGCTTCTTCTGGGTCGTCTATCAGGTGTTTGACGCCTATCAGACGGCCATTGCACGCCGCGACGGGCTCCCGTTACCGAATCCACTGGGGCTGAACGATGTGGCTCACTGGTTCGGCGTCCGATCGACTCCGACCGCCAATCCCTGGACGGGCAGCACTGCGGCGCCGAATGCGGCCAACCAGCCGCCGCCGGGAGTACCGCCGGTGGGAAGTGCAGGGCCTGTTTCCGGGTTCGCTCCGGCGTCGGAATATGTGCCACCCTACACGCCTCCGAACGTGCCTCCGATTCCGCCCTATCCACCGGATTCGTTGAATCCGTTTTGCGCTCCAGCGCAACCGGGACTCGGGCACGGAATTCACGCAGGCGCGGTGATTTTGATCGTCCTGGGATTGGCGTTCCTGCTGGGCAACCTCGGCATTCTGAGCGCGCATTGGCTGGACCGGGGATGGCCGATTCTGCTGATTGGTATTGGTGTGTGGATGGTGATTCGTCATAGCCAGAAGCCGCCTGTGGGAGGTGCACGATGAATCGCTGGTATCAAATTCGCCGCTTGCGCGGT
The DNA here is from genome assembly GCA_963821145.1 of uncultured Acidobacteriota bacterium. Taxonomy (GTDB): domain Bacteria; phylum Acidobacteriota; class Terriglobia; order Terriglobales; family Acidobacteriaceae; genus JAKAAZ01. The sequence continues at coordinate 28,075 of CAWGCV010000011.1, read as the reverse complement.
GCGGTCATTCTGATTTTGATCGGCGTGCTGGCATTGTTGAACCAATGGAATATTCTGCATTGGGATACCAGCTGGCCATTGATTCTGATTGTCATCGGCCTGTTGATGATTCTTGAGCGCGCGGTGTGGACGGCTGATGTTCGTGCCCGCCAGGAAGAGCAGGAGTATGCCGCCAGCACGGGCGCCTACAACCCCAGCCAGCCTTTCGGTGGCATTGGCGGATCGCCATCCTGGACTACGCCTCCGCCTTCCAACGTGGGATCCGGTCCGTTTGTGCAATCGCAGCCGCCCGCGCCGCCGGACGATCCCGGCAGAGAAGGCCGGTAGTCCCATGGGCATGCCTCCACAACCACCGCCACAATATCCGCCGTCGCGCGCCCAGATGAAAGCGCAGCGAGCCCAGTGGAAGATGCAACAGCGGATGCAGCGGGCTGCGTATCGAACTACGGTTCGCGGAACGGCGCACCGATCGTTTCTCGGCCCCCTGTTCCTGATCGCCATTGGAGTGCTGGCGTTGCTGATGACCATGCACAGGATCAATGTCGACTACTTCTGGCATTGGTATGGACAATGGTGGCCGCTGCTATTGATTGGCGCCGGTGTCCTGCTGGCATTGGAATCGCTGTTTCTGGCCGGTCACTCCCGGGTTCGGGTGGGTGGCGGCGTGGTATTTCTGGTTCTGCTGCTGGCTTTTGCAGGGATACTCGCGGCGCATAACCATGTGAATTGGAAATCTGTCGGGGACCAGTTGCAGCTGGGCGATAACGTAAACCTGGCGGAGATGTTCGGCAATAAACACCAGGCCAAGGAACAGATTGCACACCCGCTGCCGGCCGATGCCAGCGTGGTCATTCAGAATGGGCACGGCGATGTCGTCCTGACCGCCAGCAGCGATGACCAGATGCATCTGACCGTCGATAAAACTGTCTACAGCAACTCCGACCGTGAGGCGGAACGCGAGTTGAATTCGCTGGAACCGTTGATTACATCGGCGGGAAATATCGTGACCGTGCATATGCCTTCCAATGACAGTCACGTGGCCGATCTGACGATCGCATTGCCCGCGGCCGCGCCGGTGCAGGTGAAGGTCGATCATGGCGATGTCACGATCAGCGGGCGCAAGGCAGCGGTCACCGTCAACTCCAACCAGGGTGACGTGGAACTGACCAGCATAGCGGGGGCAACCCAGGTGGCGATGCATCAAGGTGATTTCACCGGCCGCGACCTGCAGGGAGATTTCGCAATCAACGGCCGCATGAACGATGTTTCACTTTCCCAGGTGACGGGATCGTCGACGTTAACCGGAGACTTTTTTGGGAATGTGAACCTGGATCATCTGCAGGGAATGCTGCACCTGCACTCCAGCCGCACGGAGATTCAGGCGACCCGGGTGGATGGAACGGTCACGTTGAGCGACGGCGATGTGACCATGGAAAACGCAGTCGGGCCGATTCTGGTGAGCACGCACGCGATGGATATTTCGCTCAAGCAAATCCAGGGGGTGGTCACTGTGAAGAATTCCGATGGCAGTATTGCCGTCAGCGCGGTCAACCCGGTGGCCGCGATGGACATTACGAACCGCAATGGTTCGGTGGATGTCACGGTGCCGGAGAAGGCCAAGTTCTCTGTGCAGGGTGTTGCCGACGACGGGGAGATCAATTCAGATTTCAAGCTGTCGCAGACGTCGGCGAACGAGCGCGCCACAGCTTCCGGCGAGGTGGGTGGCGGCGGGCCGCTATTGCATATCGTTGCGGAAAAGGGCGATATCCATCTGCATAAAGCCGGCGCCGACAGCGACGACTAGCTGCGGGTTGGCAAACGGTGTAACGGAAAACTAACGCCAGTCATTCTGAGGGGCATGGCTTCTTGATCGTTCCCAGCATCCTCTGGATTCTTCACTCCAGTCGATCGCTTAAGCGACCGACTTCCATTCAGAATGACTCGGCAGCGCGAACCTAGACGCGAACCCACTTTGGTTTCGCGAGAGGCTGTCAGTCGTTTCGGGCGACGGTGAACTGGCCGGCGGCGGCGACTCCGTTGCGGGTCGTATTTTTCACGTGGTACATGGCCGCGTCGGCGGCGCGGATGACAGCGTGAATATCCAGGCCATCCTCGGGAAAGCTCGACACTCCAAAGCTGGCGAGGACGCGCAGGTTCAGTCCTGATTCCGGCAAAAATGCGGTGGTTCGCAGCTTATCCATCAGGCGGTTCGCCAGGTCCATCGCGCGCTGTTTCGATTGATGCGGCATCAGCACGACAAATTCATCACCGCCGTAGCGATAGGCGGTTTCAATCAGGCCCAGGCTGCCCTGCACCATGTCGCCGATTTCCGCCAGCAGCTTGCTCCCTTTCAAATGGCCGTGGGTATCGTTGACCGTCTTGAAGTGGTCGAGATCGAAAAAGATCAAGCTGACCGGTTTGCCGCTGCGGCGGCTGCGCTCGAGAGAATGCTCGAGCCGATCATACAAGTGGCGTGCGTTGAAGAGACCGGTGCAATCGTCGGTGATGGTCAGCTGCTGAATCTGCTCGAAGGCTCGCGCATTTTGCACGGCGATGGCCGCATAATCGCAGAGAGCATGGAGAAAAAATATTTCATGATTGTCCATGTTCTCCGGATGACAATTGACCAATTGCAGCACGCCATAGGTGCGGTTTCGCACCCGCAACGGAAGACAAATGATGGATTCGACGCGGCTGCTGTTCTCCGGCAATTCGTCGGCTAGATCGTGATCGTCGGGGACGCTGGCCAGGATCATCGGTTCGCCGTGGAGCGCCACCCAGCCGGGGATTCCCTGGCCCAGCGGGATGCGTTTGTGACGCAGCTTTTCCGTTTGTCCGCCGGAGATGACGCCGTAATACAACTGGCGATTTTTTTCGTCGACGATGAGCAACGACCAGGCTTCCGGGCTGAAGAACCGCGTCATCTGCTGCATGATGCCGTTCAAGATGCCGGTTAGATCGACGGATGACGTGAGGGCGCGCGCGACCTCGTGAAAGGTCTGAATCTCCAGCGCCGGCTGGCCGTCCGGGAAGCGAATCGTCTTCATCAGCAGAACCCCTTCTATCAGCGTATTCGGTGGGCTCGCGAAGCGCGTGCCGCGGGTATGGTTCGCGCTGCAGGGGAGGGAAACATCAGTGCTATGACTCTTGCAGCATTCTACCCCAGCCGGTCTGGGGCAGAGACTTCCCGGCAGTTGATTCGGGTTACATTCTAGCCGCCGATGTGGACCATACTGCGCGAGGGCTTGAGAAAATCCGGCTCGCCGATGTGGTGCCGAGCTTCTTTGCGGTCGACGGTGCGGCGGATAAATTCCGCCAGGTCGGCGTCATCTCCGCCGCGCCGAAGGACTCCATATAAATCATGATCGGATTGCGAAAACAGGCAGGTGCGCAGCTTGCCGTCCGAGGTGAGGCGAACGCGGCTGCAATGTCCGCAAAACGGATGGGACACGGGCGCGATGATGCCAATCTCGCCCAGGCCGTCTTGAAATGTATAGCGCAGTGCAGTCTCGCTGGCGGTATTGGGGCGCAGCGGCACCACCGGCTGAAAGGTATTCAATGCGGTCAGGATCTCTTCCAGGCGGACGACCACCTGCGGCGTCCAGACTCGATCTTCTTCGAGCGGCATAAATTCAATGAAGCGAACAATCACGCCTTCGTCGCGGGAGAATTTTGCGAACTCGACGATCTGGTCTTCGTTAAATCCGCGCAACAGGACACAATTGACTTTCACCGGATCGAGACCGACGCGTTTGGCGGCGCGAACCCCGGCCAGCACTCGATTGAAGCTGTCGGGCACGCGGGTGATGCGGGCGAATTTTTCGTGATCGATGGCATCCATGCTGACGGTGATGCGATTGAGGCCGGCATCTTTCAGCGGCTGGGCCAGATCTTCGAGCAAGTGCCCGTTGGTGGTCAGGGCAATATCGAGGGGCTGACCCATGCCGGGGGAAAGGGGAATGCCGTCGGCGGTGAACGCGGTTCGCATGTCGGCGATTTCAGAAATCATCCCGATCAAGCCTTTGCGAAGGAGCGGTTCGCCACCGGTGAGTCGAACTTTTTCAATGCCCAGAGCAACAAACACTCGCACCATGCGGAGGTAATCCGCGATGGGCAGTTCGGCATACTGCGCACCCTCCGTACCGGTGCGGCAGTAGACGCATTTGTAGTTGCAGCGATCGGTGACCGAGACGCGCAGGTCGGTAATGGCACGGCTGTGCTTGTCCGTGAGGCGCGAACCGGTGGTGAGCGAGCGAACTTCGGGTTGCGTTGTAGTCGCGGCCATTTCTCTACCACTTATCGGATGCGGGAAATGGTGCGCAGGGAGCAAAGACGACGAAACCCGGCATGTCCAGGGGAACCGTCGTCGAGCTTCCTTTCCAATGCGATTTGACGCTGCTTCAAATCGCGGGAGGCGCGGCCGTTTCCAGCCATGCCCTTGGTTCCTGCCTGCTTTCCCGCATGCGGAACGCCGCCGCAACCGCCAGGGTATGCCCGTGAGGCGGAAGCGGTCGGAAGACGCTTCCAGTATAAAAGGATTTTCGACACGCGAGTATTGGCAAAGCGGGTCGGGGTGCGTCAGGCGCAATCTGGCATGTGCATGGCCAGCAGCACACGCAGCTCATCCACTTGCTGGGAACTCAGTCCGCGCTTGGGGACAATGTTGGACAACCTCTGCGGGCCACGCAAAACGAAGACATTGGAGCCCTCTCGCCAGGATTGGTAGGCGGACCAGGGTCGAAACTGAAACATTTTGGCGCGATCTTCCAAGCGAACTCCGTCGGTGTCGACGGAGAGGACACGGGGAATGCGCTCGATGCGGTGTTCGTAGCCTTTTCGCGTGGTTTGCGAGTTGAAGAATACCCGATAGCCGACCACCAGTATCAGAAGGAGCAGCAGTCCCCATTTTGGCGCGCCGCTCATGGATGGGTCGAACAAAATCCGCGCGAGAAATAGCATGCCAACCAGGGCGACCAGGCCTAGACGCCATTTTGAAGGGTTCAAAGATAGCTGCGAACGGCGACGCAGACTGCCGCGCAGAAGTTTGGGGACGGAGAGGACTTGCGCTTCCTGAAGTTCTTCGACTGTGATGGGGCCGGCAATTTCCACTGGGTCAAGGTAGCACAGGCGAAGTTACAGGCTGGCGTTGCTGGACGAAGACGGGTGGGAGATGGCGATTTGCTTACGGAGTCGACGTGCGTTGCCATTAGCCGGCAGCGGCTTTGGCCTTCTTGATTTCTTCAATCAAGGGCGGCACTATATCGAACAGGTTGGCGACCACGCCAAAGTCGGCGATTTCGAAGATGGGGGCTTCGGCATCTTTATTGATGGCGATGATCATGCGTGAGCCCTTCATGCCGACGATATGCTGAATGGCTCCGCTGATGCCAAGCGCGATGTAGAGTTTGGGCGCGATCGTCTGGCCGGAGCTGCCGACCTGGCGGTCGAGCGGCAGCCAGCCTGCATCGCAGATGGGGCGCGAGGCTGCGATGTCGCCGCCCAGCAATTTTGCCAGCTCCTCTGCGATTGCAAGATTTTTTTGTTCCTTGATGCCGCGTCCGACGGCGACGATGGTTTCCGACTGCGACAGATCGACGGACTGTTTGGCTTCCTTGAAAATTTCATGCGGCTGCACGCGAATCACACCGTCTGGTACAGTCACCTGGAGAGTTTCAATCGGAGCGGTTCCGGATTCTGCGGTGTCGCCGCGAAATGCTGCGTTCTGAAAGGTTGCCATCCACAGCGGTCCCGCATCGCTGAAGGAGACGTCCGCGGCGAATTTTCCCTGGAACATTTGACGGGTAAACAGCAGCTTACCGTTTTCGTATTTGTAGCCGATGACATCGGGGATGACGGTCTTGCCCAGCGCGAGCGCCAGGCGTGGGACGAAATCGCGCACCTGGTAGGTGTGAGGCATCAGCACCAGTTTGGGCTTTTTGTCGGAGAGGAATTCTTTCAGGACATGGACGTATCCATCGGAGGTGTAATCGGCCAGTTGAGGACACTCGATGGCGTAGACTTTCGCTGCGTTCTTGCTCGCTAACTCATTCGCAATTGCGGCGATGTCGTGGCCGAGGACTGCGATCTCCACCTGCCAGCCGGTATCTTTAGCGATGGCCTGCGCGGCGGCAATGGTTTCGAAAGAGACGCGATTCAGCTTCGACTGCTGCTGTTCGGCGACAACCAGAATGGTATCGGGCATAGGGCTAGAAGTCACAACGTAGCGGGTTCGCGATCCGCATCGCCAAGTGTCGAAGTGAGGAATCCAGACAAAGTCCCCTGATACACACGGCGATCACCCTCTGGATTCTTCGCTACGCTCAGAATGACACACCTTATTTTGGACTACAGCAACCATGAACCGGCGTCTAGTCGAACTCGGGGCTGCCTTTGCGCAGAATGGTACCGACGGTGATACAGGTGAGCGAAAGCGTGCCGGCAAGGATCATGTAGTAGCCCATGGGATGGATCCAGCCGGGATCGTAGGTGAAATCCTGGCCTGCCCATACGGTCAGCAGGATGGCCATGATTCCCAAAATTCCGCCCATCACTTGCAGCATGAGGCCACGGAAGCGGCGCTTGTCGAGTGCGGCCACCTGGTCAGGCGTCAGGTCGCGTTCTTCCGGAGGCAATATCATGTTTGGCATCGATTCAGTTCTCCCTTGCATTTCTTCGGCGACGGGGAAGCCGGATTCCCGGTCAATATCCACGCACCATTATTAAATCACGCGAGCTTCATTGCGGAGTACATCGACCAGTTTTTTCGCAATGTCGGCGGCCGAACCCTGCAGCATCTCGGTCTTTTTCTGTTTCGTGGGAACGTATAGCCGTTCAATCGTCTGCAAATTTGTTCCCAGCTTGCCTTCCAGTTCCGCCTTGGTCAATTGCTGGAGAGGCTTATTCCTGGCCTGTTTGATGCCCATCAAGGTGGCATAGCGTAATTTATTGATTCCACTTTGGATGGTCAGCACGCACGGTAAGGGCATATCGATCCACTGATACTGGCCGGCTTCGAGTTCGCGTTTCAGGCGCAGGCCGGTCTCCGTTTTCTCGATGCCGATGATGATGGTGGCATGCGGCCAGCCGAGGATTTCTGCCAGCAAAACGCCGGTTTGTGCGAACCCATAATCATCCGACTGCAGGCCGGTGAAGATCATGTCAAACGGCTGGCCTTCGATGGCAGCCGCGATTGCCCGGGCGGTGCTGACAGGATCGAGGGTGACAAAAGAATCGTCGACTAAATGGATGGCGCGGTCTGCGCCTTTCGCCAGAGCTTCGCGCAATACCTGCTGCGATCGGGCGGGACCTACCGTGACAACCACCACTTCGCCGCCATTCTTTTCCTTCTGACGCAGGGCTTCTTCCAGCGCGTAGGCGTCGGGCTCATTGGCTTCATACGAGATGTCGTCGCGAATCCAGGTGCCTTCCGCATTCAACTTGAGCGGAGCATCTTTCTGCGGAACCTGCTTGATGCAAACCAGAATTTTCATGAGTGATGAGCGGTGTGCGCCGAACCAAAGGCGGCGAACAACAGTGTAACGAAGTCGAGCGAGGCTGGTCGAGCGGGAAGGCGACGAAGCGCTGAGGCGCTGGCAGTACTGCGCCGTTAGTGCGGGCGCAGCAGGATCATCCTGGCGATGGTGAAGTAGATGACGAGTCCGGTCACGTCCACCAGCGTGGCTACAAACGGCGCAGAGGCCGTCGCCGGGTTGAGTCCGCATCGGCGCAAAATGAACGGCAACGTGGCACCGGCGATAGAGCCAAACGCCACCACGCCGATCAGCGCGCACAGAATTGTCAGCGACAGCAGAAACGTCTGCGCTCCATACATGTTGAAGAGGAAATGCCAGGCGAAGATGCGCGCCAGTCCGATGCAACCGAGGATGCAGCCAAGCGCCAGGCCGACAAATAGTTCGCGACGAATGACACGGAACCAGTCGCGCAGTCGAACATCGCCCACCGCCATCGCCTGGATCACGAGGGTTGAGGCCTGCGAGCCGGAATTTCCGCCGCTGCTGATGATCAGCGGCAGGAAAAGCGCGAGGACGACGGCGCGTTCAATTTCATTTTCGAAGAAGCTCATCGCGGTCGCGGTAAACATTTCCCCGACGAACAGGATCATCAACCAGCCGGCGCGCTTGCGGACCAACTCAAAAAACGGTGCGTGCAGATAGGGTCCATCCAACGCTTCTGTGCCGCCCAAATTTTGAATGTCGCGAGCGCTTTCTTCTTCTACTACGTCGACAATGTCATCGATGGTGACGATGCCGACCATTCTGGCATGCTTGTCGAGCACAGGAATGGCTGTCAGTCGGCTGTTGCGAACTACATCGGCGACCGCTTTTTGGCTGGTTTTCTCCGGGACGGCGATCAGGTCTGTATGCATGATCGCGCGGATGGTTTTTTCCGGATCGGCGGAGAAAAGTTCTCGCAATGAAACGACACCCAGCAAGTGCTGGTCGTGATCCAGGACGTAGGCGTAGTTGATGGTTTCGACGGTCGCGGCTTGTTTGCGCAGGTAGGAGATGGCCTCTTCGACGGTGGAGTCAGGTCGCACGCGCGCGAAACGCGGGCTCATTAGTCCGCCCGCTTCGTCCTCCTTATAGGCCATCAGGGCGCAGACTTCTTTTCGAGTGGGCTCATCGAGAAGAGCCAGCATTTCGTCACGATGTTCGGGGCCGGCTTCCTGCAGCAAATCCGCGGCATCGTCCGGGGCGAGCAGGCGAATCCAGACGTGGCGCTGGTCCTGCGGCAGGCGCAGGAGCAGGTCGCATTGGTCATGCGCGCTCAGCCCGAGGAAGAAATCTGCCTTCTCTCCGGTGTGCATCTCGCGAAAACGCTTGAGGCGCTCGGCATGACTGAGTGCGGGCCAATCTTCGCGCAGTTCTTCGGTAGGCTCGGCTAGTTGAGTGGTCATATATGGTCCTGTGGTCGATTTATTTCGGCGTCGCTCGTCTGGGACGCTTTGGGACTGCGGCACAACTCGATCCGGTGTACGGCGGCGTCACGATCCCCGCTGCCGGATCAATGATCCCAAGATACAGGTATGCCTGCAGAAAGAGCGTGAAAATTCCTGCTCAAAGCACCGATTGCGGAGCCGGGCTAGTTTCCGCCGCGAAATTTCTTCACGATGCTGATGTACTTCTGCGCATTTTCAGTAATCACGCTGGTGCGGGCTTCGCGGGCGGCTTTCGCATCGACCAGGTCGCCGCCAACACCCAGGGCAAACGCGCCTGCGGCGAGAAATTCCTCTGCGGTGGCGAGAGAAACGCCTCCGGTGGGGATGAGCTGAATCTGGGGAAGCGGCCCCTGCAACGCCTTTAGATATTTCGCGCCGCCAAGAGCACTGCACGGAAATACTTTCACGACATCGGCGCCCGCTTGCCACGCGGTGACGATTTCCGTGGGCGTCAAGGCTCCGGGCATGATGGGAACACTGTAGCGGCGGCAGAGTTCGATGGTGCGAAGATCAAGCGCGGGACTGACGATGAATTGCGCGCCCGCGAGGATGCAGCTGCGAGCCGTCTCCGGATCGAGAACAGTACCCGCGCCGAGGAGAAGCTTGGATCCATGGTGATTGGCGAGCTGCTCGATGACGCGGATGGCGCCTGGCACGGTCATCGTGACTTCCAGGATGTTGACGCCGCCGGCGAGGATGGCGTCGGCAATGGTGATGGCCTCTTGCGCGGATGAAGCGCGAAGCACCGGAACCAGACCCAGTTCGTGCATGTGCTGCATGATTTTTGTTTTGTCCATCAGAATTCTCCTCGTTTCTTGAGCGTGCTTGCGTCGGTTGCTATCGAATGACCCGAGCGGTCGCGCCTTTCATCAATCGTTCCACTTCATTGAGTGTCGCCATGGTGGTATCGCCGGGGGTGGTCATGGCCAGCGCTCCGTGGGCGCAGCCACAATCGACGGCCCACTGCGGACCCTTGTCACTGAGCAAACCATAGATCAATCCAGAGGCGAAGGAGTCGCCGCCGCCGACGCGATCGAAAATCTCCAGGTCCGGCATGGGACGCGCTTCGTAGAATTCGCCATCGTAATAGCAGATCGCGCCCCAGTCATTGCGGGTGGCTGTTTTGGCATGGCGCAAGGTGGTTCCCACCACGCGAAAATTCGGATACTCCGCGACGGCATGGTGAATCATGGCGCGAAACTGCGCTGAATCCAGGTCCGAGAGATTCTCGTCGACGCCTTTGATTTCAAATCCCAGAGCTGCGGTAAAGTCTTCTTCATTGCCCAGCATGACGTCGACCAGGCTGGCGAGCTCGCGATTCACTTCGCAGGCGCGCTTCTTGCCGCCGATGGATTTCCAGAGCGAGTCGCGATAATTGAGGTCATAGGAGATGATGGTGCCGTGGCGATGCGCGGCCTGCATGGCTTCTCGCGCGACGAGCGGCGCGGTTTCTGAAAGCGCACAGAAGATGCCGCCGGTATGGAACCATCGTGCGCCTTCGCGGCCAAAAATTTCATCCCAGTCGATGCTGCCTGGCTTCAACTGCGAGGCTGCGGTATGTCCTCGGTCAGAGCAGCCAAGCGCCGCGCGCACGCCAAATCCGCGCTCGGTAAAATTCAACCCATTGCGAACGGTGCGGCCCACGCCGTCGTACGGAACCCACTGCACATGGGAAAGATCGACGCCGCCTTGCAGCATCATGTCTTCAATCAAGCGGCCCACGGGATTGTCAGCCAGCGCGGTGACGATGGCGGTGCGCAAATTGAAGCAGCGTCGCAGGCCGCGGGCCACGTTATATTCGCCGCCGCCTTCCCAGGCTTGAAAAGACCTCGTCGTGGCCACGCGCTCATCGCCTGGATCCAGGCGCAACATCACCTCACCCAGGCTCACAAGGTCCCATCGGCAGGCCTCGCGCGGCTTCAGGTTGAGTTGTTTGGTATCGCTCATTCCTGCGTTTCCTTTCAATGTCTTCTGGATTTCGCACTCTGTCACAAGATGCAGTTCCGTTGATTCTTCGCCATCTGAAGCGATTGATTGGACTGCTCGCATGATAGTTGACGTTCAAATGAAAACGAAATCCGCCACATTCGAAGAGGCAATTCCGGTCGCCTCCATGCCCGTTTCCGCCGCAAATGTGAAAAACTTAAGAGTAGATATGATTTCTGTCAGCAATGTAAGCATGCGCTATGGTTCGAAGATTCTGTTCGAAGATGTATCCACCACATTTACCGCGGGTCGCCGCTATGGCCTGACGGGCCCGAATGGCGCCGGAAAAACCACGTTTATGAAAGTGCTGAGCGGAGATCTGGATCCGCAGAAGGGCGTGGTGGTGCGCCCGAAAAAGCTGGGCGTGCTGCGCCAGGACCAGTACGCGTTCGATGCCTATCGAGTGATTGATACCGTCATTATGGGCAACAAAGGTTTGTGGTCGGCGCTGGAAGAGCGGGACCGGATCTACGAGAAACCTGAATTGGACGATGACGATGGAATGCGCCTGGGCGAGTTGGAGGGCATTATCGGCGAGGAAGACGGGTACACCGCCGAGAGCGATGCCGCCATTCTGTTGCAGGGTCTCGATATTCCGAATGAAGTTCACGAGCGCAAGATGGGCGAATTGCAGGGCGGCCAGAAGATGCGAATTTTGCTGGCACAGGCGCTATTCGGAAATCCGCAGGCGCTGCTGCTGGATGAGCCGACGAACTATCTTGATCTTGACTCCATCCACTGGCTGGAAGATTTTCTGATCCATCGCGAAGGCACGCTGATCACGATTTCGCACGATCGCTATTTCCTGAACAACGTTTGCACCCACATTGCCGACATCGATTATCAGACCATCATCACCTACACCGGCGGCTACGACGACATGGTGCTGGCGAAGACGCAAGTGCGGACGCGCCTGGAAGCGCAGAATGAAGAGCGCGAAAAGAAGATTGCGCAGCTGAATGAATTCATCGCGAGGTTTTCTGCCGGTACTCGTTCGAGCCAGGTGACGTCGCGTAAGAAAGAAGTGGAGCGGCTGCAAACCAGCGAGCTGGCGCGGTCGAACATTGCTCGCCCGTATATTCGCTTCGATCAACTGCGTCCGTCCGGCAAACATATTCTGGAAGCAGAACACGTTCGCAAGGCGTATGGCGACCATGTTGTCATCAACGGATTCAATGCCTCGGTGACGCGCGGAGAAAAGATTTGCCTGATCGGCCGCAACGGCCAGGGAAAGACAACGCTGGTGAAGGCGCTGCTGGCGCATGCTCCCAAGATGGATCATATGCCGGGAGATGATCCCAGCAAGGATATCGACAGCGGCAAGGTGAAGTGGGGGCATGAGGCGCAGATTGGATATTTTGCACAGGACCACACCTCGACCATTCAAAAAGGGACGACGGCGGCAGACTGGCTGCATCAGTTCGATCCCAAGGCGACCAAGGAAGATATTCGCGGCGTGCTGGGACAGATGCTGTTCAGTGGAGAGGAAGGGCTGAAGCCGACCGAGGCGTTGTCGGGCGGAGAGGCGGCGCGGCTGCTGTTCTGTCGGCTGATGATGCAGAAGCCGAATTTCCTAATCTTCGATGAACCGACGAACCATCTTGATCTGGAAGCGATTAACGCGCTGAACCAGGCGCTGCAAAAGTATGAGGGAACGGTGTTGCTGGTGACCCACGATCAGGAATTGATAGACGAGGTGGCGACCCGCATCTGGAATTTTGAGGACCATAAGATTCAGGACTTCAAAGGGCCATACGCGGAGTTTTTGCAGACTCGCGAGGCCGTCTCGCGGTAGCGTTCAAGGCCGCGGTCGAAGTATTTTGGCGGCAGCATATTCTGTTGCATCATGCCGAAGGTTTGAGCATCTAAAGAATTGCTCCATTTGGTCGCACGACAAGTGACCTAACTATGGCGAAACTGATTGCTTTATTGGAACCTGCCGCTCAAGACTTTCCTCCAGCGCCGATGCTGGGCAATACATTTGTCAATACTGTGCCGACCAGCGTGATGGGAGGCTCCAGAGCGCCTCGCATGATTCGCCGCTTACTCTTCGAGCGGCGACGCGGTGATCCGAAGAAGCCGATCGGACCGTTTCGAACGGATGTTTCGGCCTACGCTATGCCTCCATCGCAGGGACTGCGTGTCACGTGGTTGGGGCATTCCACGCTGCTGCTTGAAATCGATGGGTTCACGATCCTGACCGATCCTGTGTGGAGTGAGCGCGCGTCGTTTGTCTCGTTTGCCGGCCCGAAGCGTTTTTATCCTCCTACATTGGCATTGAAAGAGCTGCCGCCGATCGACGCGGTTTTGCTGTCGCACGACCATTACGATCATCTGGATCGCGCCACCATTGCGCAGCTTGCCGTTCTGCTAAAGAATGATCGGACGCGCTTTGTCGCCTCGCTTGGGCTTCGAAAATACCTGGAGTCCTGGGGAATTGCGCCGCAAAAAATTACAGAGTTGAACTGGGGCCAATCCACCACCCTCGGTTCCGATTGCAGCATTACGGCCACGCCGGCGCGTCATTTTTCCGGGCGCAGCTTATGGGGAAGAAATGAAACGCTGTGGTCCTCATTTGTGATTCGCGGACCCAAGCACAATATTTTTTTCGGAGGAGACTCCGGAATGTTCCCGGGCTTTCGCGATATCGGCGAAGCTTACGGTCCCTTCGACCTGACGATGCTGGAGATCGGCGCCTACGACGCGGACTGGCCCGATATCCACATGGGTCCTATCCATGCGGCGCAAGCGCATCTGGACCTGCAAGGAAAATTGATGTTGCCGATCCACTGGGGATTGTTCAATTTGGCGTTTCATCCATGGAAGGAACCGGTTGAACGATTGATGACGGCGGCTGCGGAGAAAAATATTTCGCTCTTTCTTCCTTCTCCCGGCGCTGCGCAGAATGTCACCGGAGAAAATTTGCAAACATTCTGGTGGGAACTGTAAGAGCGCAAACGCGTTTCAATTTTCGCTCTGTTTTATTCCCGACATTGCGGCAACGATTGCGATGATTTTGTCCTCTTACTTAAAAGAGGTACAAACCATGGACAATCTTTCGGGAAAGAAAATCGCGATTCTCTCCACGGACGGGTTCGAACAGGTGGAACTGACGGAGCCTAAAAAAGCATTGGAGCAAGCAGGCGCCAAAACTGAAGTGATCTCTCCCCATGACGGCGAAATTAAAGGATGGAAGTCGACTGATTGGGGCGACAAAGTGAAAGTCGACCGCGAATTGAAAGCGGCGAAAGCCGATGACTACGACGCGCTGTTGATTCCGGGTGGAGTGATGAATCCGGACAAGTTACGGATGGATCCGGCAGCCGTCAATTTTGTGAAGAAGTTTTTTGATGCAGGCAAGCCGGTTGCGGCGATTTGTCACGGGCCGCAAATGTTGATTGAAGCGGGTGTGGTGAAGGGACGCAAGCTGACATCCTGGCCATCGCTGAAGACCGATCTGAAGAATGCCGGCGCAGAGTGGACCGATCAACAGGTGATCGTCGACAAAAATTTAACAACCAGCCGCAAGCCGGATGACATCCCGGCATTTAATCGAGCGATTATCGAACAGTTTTCTGGAGTTGAGATGATGGCCGGCAGACACGCCTAACCGGTAGTTCAAAGACGTTTTTGTAGGGATACAGGGAGTGCAGTGTACGTTATGCACTCCCTGACTTTTTTATTCCGGAAGCGGCTTCAATAGAATTGTGCGGCCGGTGCGTGCCGAGTCGCGAGCGGCACTTAGAATCTGCATGACGATGATGTTGGTATCGAGCGCGGTCAGGTCTCCCTTCGGAACGAACTGTCCATGTAGCACAGCAACCAGGTAGTGCAGCGAGTCATCCTGCGGCGCGGCCAGAGGCGGTGGAGTGGTGAGCGTCGACTCATCCTGCCCTTCATAACGCACGCGCAATTTGTCTGGACCTACGGTGACGGCAGATCCCTTGGTTCCATAGAGCGCCATATCTTTTATGCTGAACGACCAATCCCAGGACGGCATCAGCACCGCCTGCATTTTGGGATAGCGGACGATGATGGTGGCGTCGTCATCGACATGCGGATAGAGATTTGGCTTATCCGTTTGCGCCACCGCGGTGACGCTGAGGGGAGTTTCGCCGTGCATCAGCCAGGTGACAAGGTCGGCGCCGTAACAGCCAAAATCAAACAATGCGCCTGCACCATTTTTCTGCGGATCGGTGAGCCAGCTTAGAAATTCCGGGGGGACGCCGATTTCTTTTGGGCCTTGGTGTCCGTCGCGGAAGATGACTTTGTGCAGCACGCCTAGCTTACCTTGCTGCAGTTCGTCATAAGCGGCGCGATTGCTGGAATACCATGTGGTCTCGTAGTTCACCAGCACCTGGATGTGATGGACGCGGGCTATTTTTCGAATTGCTAATGCATCTTCGAGAGTTGTCGCCAGTGGCTTTTCTACCATCACGTTGATGCCGTGAGCAGCAGCAATCTCAATCACTTTGCGATGATCGCTGATGGCGGTGTAGACGAGCAGCGCCTGCGGATGCGTCTGCTGAATCATGGCGTCGATGCTGGTGTAGAACAGCTTCGGGTCAAGATGAAATTGATTCTCGTATTTTTTCGCCAGCGCGGTGTCGGGGTCTTCAATGCCGACCAGCTGGATTTCTGGATGACTTTTCAATGCGGGGAGAAAGCCGGCGACGTGGCCGTGCACAAGGCCGACGACGGCGACGCGGACGGGTTCCGACGAGTTTGGATTGTTCTGGGCTTGAGTTGGAATCGCGGTTGCGAAAATCGCAAACAGGATGAGAACAACGTGAAGAATCGCGTGCCTGGGGAGTGTGAAACGGTTCATCGCGACAGGAACCTCCAGTTCCAAAAAAGTTGATTGTACGCTGCGTTATTTCAGTTTGGCTTCCAGCTCCGTCCATCGCAAATACAGTTCATCGACGCGGTTTTCGGCCTCGGCAACATCGGCCATGGCTTTTTCCAGGCGCGGAGCATCGGTGGCAATCGCGGGGTCGTCCATCGTCTCGCGATGCGATTGCAGTTGCTGTTCTGCATCGGCAATTTCCTGCTCGATGGTCGAATATTCCCGTGCTTCCAGATAAGACAACTTTTTCTTGATCTGATTGGAAGAGGTTTGCGAGGTGTGTTTGGCTGTGTTGTCGGCGCTGTCCGTGGATCGGGGCGACAGCTCGGAGGTTTTCTTCTGGCCGCGTTCATTTTTCCACGCGTTCCATTGCGAATAGTCCGCGAATCGTTCCGCGCCACCGCGGCCGTCGAGGCCCAACACGGTGGTTGAAACACGATCCAGCATGAAACGATCGTGTGTGACCAGCACCAGGGCACCGCGAAATTCGAGCAGGCTTTCTTCCAGAATTTCCAACGTGGGGATGTCCAGGTCGTTGGTAGGTTCATCCAGCAACAGCAGGTCTGCGGGCTGCAGCATCAGTTTGGCAATCAGTACCCGCGCGCGTTCGCCGCCAGACAGGCGCTCGACTGGCTGATTCAACTGCTCACTGGTAAATAGAAATCGCTCCGCCCAGGAGGCGACGTGTTGCACGCGATCCTGATAGATCACGGAATCGCTATCGGGCGCGAGAGCGCGGCGCAGGGTCAGATCGGTATCGAGTTGACGATTCTGGTCGAAGTAGACGATTCGTAGATTCTGCGCGCGACGAATTTCGCCGGCGTCGGGTTCGAGTTCTCCGCGCAACAGACGCAACAACGTTGTTTTGCCGCTGCCGTTGGGCCCGACCAGGCCGAGGCGCATGCCGGCGGTCAGAATGAAGTCCAGCTTGTCGAACAGAACCTGCTCGCCCATCTTGCAGGAAATGCCTTCGAGCTCGACCAGCCGCTTGGTCTTTCTGTCGGTGGCGGAAAAATCGATGTTGGCGGTGGAGGTCTGGCTGCGCGAGCGCATGTCGGCCAGATTTCCAATCATGCTGTTGGCACTGTCGATGCGCGCTTTCGATTTGGTGGTGCGCGCCTTCGGGCCCCGACGCAGCCAATCAATTTCAATGCGGACGCGGTTCTCCAGCGCATCCTGCCGCTTGGTTTGCGCCAGCAGATATTCATCTTTCTTTTCCAGGAATTCGCTGTAATTTCCGCGCACGGTGAAGATGCCTTCGGCGTACATGCGGTTCAGCTCGACCATGGTGTGAGCGATATTTTCAAGAAAATATCGATCATGGCTGACGACCACATAGGCGAACGACGCGTTCATCAGCAGTTTTTCCAGCCACTCAATTCCGGCCAGGTCCAGGTGATTCGTTGGTTCGTCCAACAGCAACACATCGGGCTGCTGCACCAGCGCTTCTGCGATCGCGAGCCGCTTGCGCCATCCGCCTGACAGCGTCGCGGCGCGTACATCGAAATCTTCAAAGCCAGCACGTCCCAGCGTTTCCGCGATGCGCGCTTCGTGTTCGGCCTGCGGTGCGCGAATTCGGACGAGCGCTTTTTGCAGCACGGAGCGGATCGTATCCTCAGCGGCGAATTCGGAGTTTTGCGAGATGTATCCAACGCGCGCCAGCTTTCGCCGAGAAACTTCGCCGGAGTCGGGCTCAATGTTGCCCGCAAGAATTTCAAGCAGCGTGGATTTGCCGGAGCCGTTCGGTCCGACGACGCCAATCTGATCGCCTTCAGAAACAGTGAACGCAATATTGTCGAACAGCGCCGTGGCACCGTACGCCTTGCGAAGAGATTGTCCGTTGAGAATGGGAGGCAAGCGTGCGGTACATCCTTGATCTGCGGAGTGCGGTCCGGCCGCCTGACTTAAGGATAGCAGCCGACGGCGTCAGAATTTTCCGGCGAGGATTCGCTTGCGCTGTGGTTGGGGGAAACGTTCAATCGCGTATCGCAGCGTGGTTCGGGGTATTGACGCGTAATGCTGCTGAAGAAAAGCCAGCAGGTCGGCTTGGGAAACTTTGCCGGCCTCTCGCAGCGCCCATCCGACCGCTTTGTGGATGAGGTCATGCGGATCGGCAAGTAATTTCTCGGCGATCAAAAATGTGTCGGCAGTTTCGCCATGTCGAATCAGCATCAGGGTTGCAACGATGGCGATACGCCGTTCCCATAGGGACTTCGACTTTGCCAGCCGAAGCAGCACCCGCCGCGACCGCGTCCTGAGATGCTCTCCGAGAATGTAGGGAGCGGATGCATCGACCAGGTCCCAATTGTTGATGCGCTGAGTATGCGCCAAATAAAATTCGACAATGGTTTTGCGGTCGGGGTCTGCCGCGCTCTCATATTGAGCGACGAGGATTTCAAGCGCAGCCAGACGATGTTCGTGGATGTCGGAAGCCAGCAGCAGGGCCAGGTCGGGCAGAGGAAGTGCGCGATAGCGAAGGGCTGCGCTGCGCAGGGCCGGCACAGTGATGCCGAGGAATTTGTCGCCTTCACCGTATTCGCCGACACCGCTTTTGAAAAACCTGGCGGCGCCGGCGGCACTCGCTGGGTTGCCCAAAGCTGCCAGCTCGCGCACCAATGCGGCGCGTGTTCCAGTTTGTGTTTGTCGACTGGATTTCATCGCGGTTCGATTCACTCCTTGGCGCTGGCGAGGATTATCGTACCCAGATCAAATAAATCGCGAGACCAATGCCGGCGGCGCTCAGCAGCAGCGCCAGCGTGACTGCAGTCTTCGATATGCGGCCTGCAATCCATTCTCCGGTGCGCAACTGTCGAACTTGGCGAACATGTGTCGTGACGGCGCTGATGTTGACCATGACGCCGACAATGACCAGCGCTGTCCCAAGCCATAGCGATGGGCCGGTAGTGTGACCCGATAGCTGCGGCGCCCCCGAATTCCTGACGCTCAATTCGCGCAGAAACAGTCCGAATCGAGCGACGACAAACCCGAAACCCATCAGAGCCAGGCCGGTGCGTATCCATGCAAGAAAAGTTCGCTCCGCGGCAAAATACACCCGTGGATCGCTCTGGGCAGGAACTGTTTCTTTTTTTTGATCGGGCTCGGCGCTCATTGTTGACTAGGCATCGATAAATGCCACTGACTTGATGCCCGCCAATTCAAACCGTTTGCGGCAGCGAATGTTCTGGCACGCAACCTGGTCTTCCCGCAGCACCATGTACGATTGCGCCTTGGCAAAACGCGCCCGGTCGCGCTCGTCGGCGCGCGGAGGAATGCTGTTCTTCTTGCGCCGCACGAGCCAGTTCAGCTGATACTCCGCCGCCTGGCGGCAGTGCGGGCAGGTCAGAGTATGGGGCCGCTGCTCTGGTTTTTCGTTGTAAAAATCGCGTTCTTCCATGGCAAGCCCTCCAGTGTCAACTTCCAGTATGGCACCGTGGCCGGGGATACTGCGAATTCGCAAGCTGAATTTCACACCGATTTTGTGGACTTTCGACTGACCGTTCGGGATACACTGCGCGTAATTAGAGTTTGCAAGGGGGGTTTTATGGCCGTGAATCCTATGGTGGACCCAAGTATGGTGACCACAGCGCTGGAATTACCCGGTTTTCGGATTGTGAGGAATTTTGGTGTCGTGCGCGGCATCGTGGTGCGTTCGCGCTCCATTTTTGGAACTATCGGTGCGGGACTGCAGACGCTGGCCGGTGGCAATATTTCTCTCTATTCCGACTTGTGCGAAAAGACTCGCGAAGACGCCTTCGAGTTGATGATGCAGCACGCAGCCCAGCATGGCGCGAACGCCATTATCTGCGCTCGTTATGACGCCAATGACATTCAGCAGGGAGTGACAGAGGTGCTGGCGTACGGGACCGCTGTGACCGTGGAAAGGATTTCGTGATGGCTCGTGTAACCGGAATTGGCGGAGTTTTTTTTAAGGCGCAAAAGCCGGATCTGCTGGGGGAGTGGTATCAGAAGCATCTGGGCATGACGCCTGCACCGTGGTCCGGAGTGGAATTTGAATGGCGTGAAAAAGACTCGCCCGACACGATTGGCAAGACGGTGTGGTCGCTGTTCCCAGCCAACACCGATTACTTTGGCACCGGACCCCAGCAGGCCATGATCAACTATCGCGTGGACGATCTGGATGGGCTGCTGCTGAAATTGGAAGAGGCGGGCGTGGAGATCGATCTGCGAGAGCAGAATACGGAGTTCGGCCGCTTTGCCTGGATTATCGATCCGGAAGGAAACCGCATTGAATTGTGGGAACCGCCGCCGGAGAAGGCTACGCCCTGACGCCAAAGCGATGGATTCTGCGGCTGCCGGCATAGGCGTCGACTACGCCAAAAATCCACAGTGCGCCCGCCACAATGGCGAAGGAAAGCATGCCCAGCCCAAAGGTGAGTGCACCCAGCAGGCCGCCGACTGCCCACAAAATTAACATGAGAGCGATCAGGATGAGGCCGCGCAGGACTCGTCCGTCGTAGATCTGGCCCAGGCCACAGAGCAGAGCGGAAAGCAGTGCGGCCAGCATGGGACTTTTGGATCGTGTTGTTGAAAGCTGAAGTGAAGATGGTGTCATGAATAAAAACTCGTGCAGTTTAGGATGCAAATCATGCGGGACACGAGATCCTCAAATCGGCGTGATCTGTTTTATACATGTGCGAGTCAGTCGACCGCCCTGCCAGCGGTGCACAGTGTCGGCTTTTCCGAGAGCGATGCACATGCTTTCAACAGGCTGTGGGGGCGGGTTGCCGCGTCATTTCAGGGTGTGGGCGCGAGCGGTGCAAGGCTAGATTGAAATTGCGTGAATTTCACCGAAGTTTCGCCATTTACACGTGGCGATTCGATTCGTACTCTAGGCGAGCGTTGATGGAAACAGAAGCGCACCTCTTTCGCCTATTTTGATTCACACAACTTGAACTTGGAACGGAAAACCCAGCGCATTCGCGACAGATTCCGCTGAGAACCCTTCATTCTCTCGTACTTTTTCATCGAGTGAATCGCAGCGGTTTTGAAGCTGGCGCGGCAGGCAAAACTGCGTCTGATTTCCCGTTCCCCGCAGTCCGCGTCGCTTGAAGCGACCCGAACCGCACAGGGTGCATTGGTAGTCAGCCTTTCGCGTGATTCGCGAAGGCCGGCGCCGGCGCTTGCGGGGAGTGCTGTGTCTTTTTGCAGCGGACTGCGGCTGAACCACCTTGCTCCCTTCTTGGGGAGCGTGCGGTGTAGTGCTTGCAGGGAGTAATGAATGCGTCCAAAAAAAGTGATCCTGTGCGTCGATGACAATGATCAGGCCTTGTCGGTCCGCAAATTTGTATTAGAAACCCGTGGTTATCGCGTATTGACAGCGAAGAACGCCGAAGAAGCGATTGAATTGTACGATCGCGGTCGAGTTGACCTGGTCATCAGCGACCTGGTGATGCCACATTGCAATGGAAACGATCTGATCATGCAATTGAAGGAAATTGCGCCCTGGGTTCCAGCTGTGCTGGTCAGCGGCAGCATCAAGCAATTTGATCCGACAACGCGCGCGGATGCGTTTCTGCCGAAGGGGGCGTGCTCCCCGCAGGAACTGCTGGAGCGGGTTCGAGTGCTGCTGGTGCGGAAACGCGGACCCAAAAAGATGATTGTCCCGCCAGCTGTGCAAGAGCGACAGCCCATTCGTGAACAGGTTGTTGCGTAGGGACATTGGCTGACTGGAAAAATGTGAATGTTCCAGACGGCCTGCAGCGCTCGGGGTGTATCCGGCCCCTGTTACGTGACGATAGTTGCTTTTAGCAACTATCGTCATCTAAGCTTACTCCATGGCTGCTCTCACCATCCGGGAAGAAGAACAAATCTTCGCAGTGCGGGAATTCAACCGCTTCTACACGGCGCGGCTGGGGCTGCTGCGAAAGCGTCATCTTGACGGCGAATTTTCGCTGACAGAGGCACGCATGTTGTATGAGATCGGGGCTACCCCAGGGCTGACGGCGTCCTCGCTGCGAAACACTCTCGGACTGGATGCCGGATATGTCAGTCGAAGCCTGGCGCTGTTAACCAGGCGCAAGCTGGTGCGCCAGGCGACATCAAAACACGATGGCCGCGAGAAGCTGCTGACGCTGTTGCCGGCTGGAAATCGTGCGGTCGCGTGGCTGAATAAAAAATCAGCGTTGCACATACGCGAGCTGCTTGCCAATGTGAGCGCGACAGACCGCGATGTTCTGCTCGACTCGCTTGCGAAGATTCGTTCGGTATTACGCGAACAGGATGAGCACTCGGTACGAATTGTTCGGCTGTCGAAATCAAATGCCGATGCGGTTCGCCTTGTGCAGGAGTATTACGAGGCGGTGAGCATCGTCCAGCGCGATGCTCCGGGTGCGCTGGGGAAAATCATCGACGATCCGAGTTCCGGCGTGTGGCTCGCGTGTATGGAAGAAAAGGCGGTCGGATGCGTGGTGCTGCGGAGGCTTAGTTCCATTCCGTTCGCGGCGGAGTGCAAGCGGCTTTATGTGCAGCCGACAGCTCGAGGGCTTGGCATCGCAGACAAGCTGATGGACGCGCTGGAGAATTTCGCGCGCGACAGCGGTTTCCGATGGGTTTATTTGGACAGCCATGATGGGCTGAAAGCAGCCATTGCTTTGTATCGCAAACGCGGCTATGTACCATGCGAGCGTTATAACGATAACCCACAGGCTACGGTCTTTCTTCGCAAGAATCTTGGGCGCCGGGCGTGAAGCGGTCGGAATTTTTGCGGCTCAAAACGGATGTCGGCGAGTTCCGTGTGCCGTTCTGGCGCAGCCGTTACAATAGGTGAGAATGCAGCCCGTCATCGTTGCCGAGAAACTCGGAAAAACTTATCGCACTGGAAAAGTAGAAGTTCACGCGCTGCGGTCCGTTTCTTTTTCCGTGGCCGCTGGTGAATTTGTCAGCATCGTCGGTCCTTCCGGCAGTGGAAAGTCGACGTTGTTTTACAGCCTCGGCGGCCTCACGCGCCCCTCTACCGGGCGCCTGTTGATTGACGGTGTCGATTTTGCGTCCTTGAGCGATGCGGAACGCACACGTCTGCGCAAACATAAAATTGGATTCGTCTTCCAGAAATTCAACCTGCTGCCGACGTTGAGCGCCATGGACAACATTGTTCTTGCGCATGAGATTGCCTCGGGCACGAAAAAGCTGGACAAGACTTACTTCGAAAATCTGACGGAGCTGCTTGGTATTCGCGGGCGTCTGCATCATCGACCCTCGGAGCTTTCAGGTGGGGAGCAGCAGCGCGTCGCGATCGCGCGTGCCCTGATCGCACGTCCGGCGATTGTGCTGGCGGACGAACCGACCGGCAATCTTGATTCGAAGAATTCCGACGCGGTGCTGGCGGTTCTGCGCCGATCGAATCAGGAGTTGAAGCAGACCGTGATGATGATTACGCATAATCCAGAAGCGGCCGCGGTTGGCGATCGCATTCTGCATATGCGCGACGGAGAACTTCTCGACGCCGAGACGCACGCGGCTCTCGAAGCGAACTCCGCGAACGCCGTCTAAAACAAATCAGGGATAGGTGGTCACCTTGGGCGTCACTCGCGGATGCATCGAGGTCGATCCGCCGGTATTGTTGATCACATTTAGAATGGCGCCGTGATTGCCGAGCGCTACTGTGATCATGTGATGAAATTTCACGTCGGGTCGGTTGGGGACTTCGATGGCCCGCGTCAACTCCACGCCTGGCTGCTCAAACACGCTGTAAATTCCCAGCCCCCAGGCTTCGTGGTGCGTGGCGCTGTCGGCGACTTTGTATGACGCCCAGCCCTTGGTATCGGGCGCGCTCCTGTAGCTGGCCTGGTTCGGGGGATCGTAGGGAATTTCGGATTGATAGAAGTAGGTTCGTCCGCCGTCGCCATTCCACAGCACCTGGAACTGCTGGTGATGTTCGACAAATAAGCCGTATACCGTGACGTTGTTGCCATTCACCACCAGCCCATTGTTACTGGTGTTCAAGTCCCAACCGACGCCGGAGCCGTGATCGGCGCGCCAGATCCAGGTGTGATCGAGAATGGTGTCGTTGCTGTTGATCTTCAGGTTGATCAGCGTGCGACCCACTCCAGCGCCACCGACTCGAAAGAAAACGTCGTGCAGCGAGATGGGATCGTTGGTGTGACGCGCCTTGCTTCCATCCGGCCCAATCTGCAGCAGCACCGGCGATTGCATGGGGCCAGCGTCGAAGAGCAGGCCGGCGATAATGATTCCGTCCGCGTCTTCTGTAGTCATCGCGGGAGTGCCGTTGATCGGCCGCAAGGTGGCGAAGCCCATCCCCAGCACGACGGTATCGGGCCGCGTGACGTGGATCGCGTCTGTGAGGTTATAGATGCCGGGTGTCAGCAGCAGGTCTTTTCCATTTTCCAGTTGCGCATTGATGGAGGCTGCCGTATCGATGCCTGCGCGAGCAATATAGAAGTGGTCGAGCGGAATTGATTTTCCCGGCGTGCTGCCGCCATGCCAGGTAATGCCGGAACTATTTCTACGCAGCGATGGCACACGAACGCTGTAGTTTCCTGCCGCGTCGACTTGCAGGAAGGGCTTCTCACGAACGATGGGAGTGAGCGCGATTTTTGTGTAAGGCGGGGAAGGCCACTCGCCGGCCGGAGGATCGGGAACGCCGACAAAGACCATGTTCCAGTTGGAACCGGTCCATTTTCCCCACTCTGTGTTGCGTGAAATCCACTGCTGCTGCGGGCCTGCGTCGACGGTGCCATCGATCAGGTCGTCGGACATCCAGCCACCGCTGGCCCATCCGTTGAACTGGTGCAGAACGATGGTGCCGCGGACATGCATGCGTCGAAACGGCGCGGCCTGCGAAACTGCCCACCGCATCGAACCACCCGGCGGGTCCACTGCAATCCCCTCAGCAGCTCGCCAGAATGTTGTGGTGGCGTTGTTGTTGTCTTCGCTGGCATCGGAATGCAGATTGCCATCGATTTCGACGTCATCGGGCGAGGCGCCAAGCCCCATCACCTCCGTGTAGAAACCAATGGGGACGTCGACCTTGTACTTGCCGGGTAGGAAGAGCAGGGCATTGCGCTGCGGGCCGAATTCGTTTCTCCGCTGAATGGCGTAGACCTGGTCGATCTGCTGTTGCATCGCGGGTGTGGACATTGTCGGAGTGAAGACCAGAACATGCGGCCCGAAATTCGGCTTGGCTTGGCTGGCTGCCAGCGATGAGCAGGGGATCAAGGAAAATAGTCCGAGGATCGATCCCAGCGCGATCCTGCCTGCAGCGATTCCCTGGCAGCGAGATGCACAATGCATTGATGTCTCCATGTCTCTTGGCGTTCTTTTGGGTGGGCGCCGGCGAGCGTCGAAACACACACGCCAGCTGGATGGCCTCAAATTTTGTATCGTATGCCTTTGCGGGCGGAATCGACAATTTGGCGGGAGCTGGGTGCGGTGGAAGTTGCGTTGACCCAATACGCTGCATCCCGATATACTTCAATGCAGTAAGGGCGGGAGTAGCTCAGTGGTAGAGCGCGACCTTGCCAAGGTCGAAGTCGCGGGTTCGACCCCCGTCTCCCGCTCCAGCGGCGTGTCGCTGCCAACCTTCCCATGCCAGCAGCCACGGTTGATGCTTCATCTAGCCCATCGGGCGCGGTACCCAAGTGGTAAGGGAGAGGTCTGCAAAACCTTTATGCGTCGGTTCGATCCCGACCCGCGCCTCCAATCCTCTCATAGATATAGCCCTCGCTAGAGGGCTTCACTTTTTCCCGGGTGTGGGGACATTTGTGGGGACTGGTTGCATCCTGCTGCAAAATTGAGTGGCGAACCATTGCGTCAAATATCCGGAGCGACTTTGACTTTTTGTGGTCCTGGTTTTCGATCATCTCTTAGGTCGGCGTCCCAGTACCAAATCGCAACGCCACAAGGCGATGAACCAATCTTTAAAGGTGGTGCGCGAATGCTTCAAGCAAATGCCCGGCGATGCCAACCGTCTTATTCATCCGCGGCTCGAGCTGGAACGCGAAAAACAAAGGGCATGGCGCGAGAAATCAGCAAAGGCTGGCAAAGCGTCTGGCAAGGCGCGGCGAGAAAAGAAGTTAGACGCTGAACCAACATCTAACCAACGTTCGAAGGGTGTTGAACCACAAGCGAGCTCTTCGTCTTTGTCTTTGTCGTTCGTCTGTAATTGAGAACCTAAATACTTATGCGCAGAGCGCCGAAGATACTAGCGCGTCAGCGCAGTCCCACCAAGATGGGTTATTTCTTCCTTTGGCAAATGGTTCGGAGTACATGGCTCCAGTAAAGCTCATGCGTGAGCTCGCCCTGGCATATCCACAGGTGGATCCCGCTGATGCGGTGCGGCGCGCACGCGTGTGGTTGGTGACGAATCCGACGAGAGGGAAAACCCAACGCGGCATCCCGAGGTTTTTAAACAGCTGGTTTGATACAGCTCAGAATGAGGCGACGAAAGGATCAAGATATGGGAAACACTCCGCTATTTCCAGACAAGGAGCGAATGAAGCGGCGCTCGAAGAGTTCCGAGAAAGAAGACGCAATTGCGGAGATGCTAGTGGCGCTGGGAGCAGCGCGGCAGGCGTCGGTGAGCGCGGGGATGCTCGCCCTGTACTCGAAAGAACTCGCGCATCATCCGATCGAATTCGTGAGGACGGTCCTACATTCGCTTTGTCTTGCGCAGCATCGTGAGTGGGAGCCGGCGTATCCGGCTCTGCCGACGATCTTGGCTGCTATCGAGGCCGAGGAGCGTAAGCAAAATAGGTTCGTTCCATGCGGGGGTTGCATGAATGGTATGCGGACGGTGAATCAGAAGGGCCAAGTATGGGACGACAAGCGAGACTTTGGAAACAGCGATCGAGCGAGCCGCTACTGTGCGTGCTATGTAGCGTGGCTGGAGACGCGCTCTGCGATGGCGAAATAGTTCCGCATGGAACATTTCGTTGCACGCGGGGTGGATACGATGCTAAAGGGACGCCCCGCGGTATGATGGCTTATCGGCGTCTGGCAGGGGCAGGGCGGGTCAAATCTCTGGAAGGTCGAATCCCCGACCGCGGGCCAAGAGCATCGCTAAAAAACGCGAAACAGAAACGATTTACCGCCAATATCGAACGCGTTCAGCATCTCAGGTCTCACGCGTAAATGAAACCTAACGGAAGCGAGCACGGGGAATAAAATCGAAAATAGATGAGACCACCGACCGGTAGTCTCCTACTTTGAATTACCCATTCCGCGCCAGCGGTAATCGGGCATTGAGTCGTTAACTTGAGGACGAAGGGCCGGGACTGCCGGCTTGAATCTGAATGCCAACCCAGGTACTCCTGCTGCGTTCAGCCACTTGTACAAGTCGGCAACTTTCACGCGCGTCGCGTGAGTGATCATGTCAAACACGGCACAATCTCCTTTTGTCGCCTAGTGATGTCGTCGCCCTAATCAAAGACTCAGATCCTGATTCAGAGCTTTTCCGCGAGGATGTCGACCATCTGAATCTGCGGCCGAGAGACGAAAAGCTCTTCGGCACGAGCAAAGAGAGCTTTTGCCACCTCACCTGTGACATGTGCGTTACGTCCTTCGTCATCCTTGAAGGTATCAAAGATGCCAAATGTTGCCGGCCCAATCTTGAACGCGAACCAAGCCGTCGTACCAACCTCAGCTGCTACGAGAGGAGTCGCTGAACTAAGAAATTGTTCGACATCTGCTTCCTTACCTGTACGTGCCTGCAATGTTGCCAAAATACCAACTTTATTCATCTGATTTTTCCCTCGCGAATGGTTAAGCTGCGCGCCTCAGTCTCAGCGCACAGGGTCGTTAGATAGATCGACTTCGATCGAGCGCGACCGAAATCGAGCGGACGCGAATCCGATCACAACCGTTAGAGTTGAGATCCGGTAAAAGGTTACAGTGACCAATGCGACAAACATTCAACTGATGCGGGAAAGAGCCGCGCGCCGGGATTACTTTTTTATGAAACGTCGAGGATTTTGTTACATAGGACGATGACGTATTCCTTATACGGAAGAGAGTGTTCCCGAGACGATATTCATCGCACCTACGCACTATCGTCGTAATCCTGGGTAACCCTTTCGACGCTCGTGCCTCCGCATAGGCGGATGCGACGAATATCGTTGTGATTGCGGTGGCTCGATTCGGGCTGCGCCATACGAGCACGTCTTGGCGATGCACTGTGTATGAGACAGCCAAGCTGTCAGGTTGGATACATAGTTCTTCCTGAGCTCTGATTGGTACCGTAGGATCTGTGCGCAATAGTAATCTCCGGGAGAGACTCGTAGAGGAGATGCCGCCCACGCGGGCAAAGA
>CAWGCV010000010.1:0-286645 GCA_963821145.1 uncultured Acidobacteriota bacterium | reverse complement strand
GCGAAATTGGCATTCGCATGGCTCTCGGTGCGCAGCGGGTACAAGTGGTCTCGTTGATTTTCAAAGAGAACGCGCGCGTCGCAATTGTCGGATGCGTTACCGGACTCGTAGCTGCAATTCTTGCGTCTCGTGTCCTCGCAAGCTTTCTGTATGAGGTATCCCCGCATGATCCCTGGGTGTTGGTAGCCTCGGCTGCAGTTCTGCTGGGAATCGCCAGTTGCGCCTCGCTGCTGCCTGCATTTCGCGCGGCCAGAATCGATCCCATCGTAGCCATTCGCTGCGAGTAGCAATCTCGCTCCGCCCCGCGTGTCGTCGTCCCCACGAAATCTCCACTTGACAATCTAGAGGACACAGTGCTCTCATCTTGATTGTCTAGAGGTGACACCGCCCATGCCCGCGAAGCCCGACACAATCACTCCGAATGATTCCGATTCCCGCGACCTCGTTCAGGGAACGCTGGAGATGCTGATCCTCAAAACCCTGGCCCTCGAACCCATGCACGGCTATGGCGTTGCCCTTCGCATTGAGCAGGTCAGCCACGGCGTCTTCCGCGTCAATCCCGGTTCTCTGCTGCCCGCGCTCAGCCGCATGGAACGTGCCGGCTCAGTCAAATCTGAATGGCACGCAACCGAAAATAATCGTCGCGCCAAGTATTACCAGCTCACCGCCAAAGGTCGTAAATCTCTGGCTCGCGAAACCGAACAGTGGCAGCGCCAGACCGCCGCCATCGCTCGCATCCTCGAAGCGCAACTGTAACCCCGGCGCAGCCAGCAACAGGAGAACGCCATGCAATGGATGACAAATATTCTGACCGGACTCAAATCCCTCCTCCACAAGCAGCAGGTTGAAAATGAGCTTGACGAGGAGCTAGACAGCTATCTCCAGGCCTCCGTCGCCGAAAAAGTAAAGTCTGGCATGACTCCGGAAAACGCTCGCCACGCCGCGCTCGTCGAACTCGGCAGCCGCAGCGTCGTCAAGCATCAGGTCTGGTCCTCGCGGTGGGAGTCGACCCTCGACAGTCTTCTTCTGGATATGAAGATCAGCTTCCGCACGCTCGTGAAAAGTCCCGGCTTCACCGCCATTGCCCTGCTCTCCATCGCTCTCGGCATCGGCGCTAACACTGCCATCTTCACGCTGATTCATCAGGTGATCCTTCGCGATCTTCCGGTAGAAAATCCGCAGCAACTCGTCACCTTCGGCACATCCACGGGCGGCGGCATCCTCGGCGGCGCCGATCTCGGTTTCAACAGCATGTTCCCGTGGGATTTCGCGCATCAACTGGAACGCAATTCCGGTCCATTCAAGGGCATCGCCTCCTACAGCAGTTTCGCGCCCAGTGTCAGCGTGCGGCCACCATCTTCTGCCAACCCTCAAGCCTCCGCGCCCTCGGCCATTTTGGCACCCGCCGTGCTCGTTTCAGGAAATTATTTCAGCGTCCTCGGCGCCCAGCCGCTGTTCGGCCGAACCATCAATGCGTCTGACAACGCCACTCCCGGCAGCGGCGCAGTGGTCGTCGTCAGCGAACATTTCTGGCGTCAGTCGCTTTCCGCCGATCCCGACATTCTGGGCAAAATCATCACCATCAACAGCGCTCCCTTCACCGTCATTGGCGTCATGCCGAACCAGTTCCACGGCATCAAGCTGGATAGCGATCCGACCGCGCTCTGGACCCCGATCATGATGCAGCCCGTCATCCTGCAGCAGCCTTCCTTCCTCGGACCCAATGCACCCTATTTTCTGGAAATGTTTGCCCGCCTCAGTCCCGCCGCATCCAGTAGCAAAGCTGCGTTCGAACAAAGCCAGCTCTGGCTCAATCAGCAGATTCGCGCCGGCGTTCGCGCCACGGAAAGCGGCACCATTTCCCCGGCGCGCCAAAAGGAAATCAACCTCCTCAACGAGCCTCTGATTCCCGCCCAACGCGGTGTCTCCTTCATGCGCGGCCAGTACGGCAATTCCCTCATCATCCTCATGGCAGTTGTCATTCTGGTTCTGCTGATCGCGTGCGCTAACCTCGCCAACTTTCTGCTGGCCCGTGCCGCAACTCGTCAGCGCGAGATTGCAACCCGCCTCGCTCTCGGCTCCAGTCGCCGTCGCATCATCCGTCAAAGTTTGATTGAGGCACTCAGCCTATCAATGATCGGTGGTGTCATCGGCCTCGCCATCGCCTTTGCCGCCACTCGCGCCCTCATCGCTTTTGTCAGTCAAGGCAGCGCCAACACCACGCTCAGCTCCACGCCAGACGCCACCGTTTTGCTCTTCACTCTGGGCGCCTCTCTTTTCACTGGACTCCTCTTCGGCCTCGCGCCCGCCATCGTTTCCGCCCGCACCGGTGCTGCCGGCTCGCTCAGCTCCAATGCGCGCACCGCTCAAGCCAGCCAGGGACGAGGCTCTCGCCTCTGGCCCAAAACACTGGTCACCGCCCAAATTATTCTGTCGCTCTTGCTCCTCGTCGGCGCCGGCCTTTTCCTCCGCTCACTGCGCAACCTGCAACAGCAGGACTACGGCTTCAACCGAACCCATTTACTCCTCGCCGATTTTGATGCCAAGCTTGCCGGCTATAAATCAACCCAGGCTGCCGCCCTCAATCAGCAGCTCATCGATCGACTCTCCGCTCTTCCCGGAGTTCGCTCCGCCGCTGTTGCCAACACTCTCCCCATTACGTTAGGAACCGAGCAATCTAGCTTCAAAATCTCCGGCTATACCCCTGCGCCCAAAGAAAACGTAAGCGCGACCATTGATCGCGTCTCCGGCAAATATTTCCAGACCGTCGGCGTTCCCATCCTTGCCGGCCGCTCCATTCTGCCGTCGGACACGGCCAGCAGTTTTAAGGTCGTGGTAGTCAATCAGAGCCTGGCAAAACATTTCTTCCCAAAAGGAAATGCGGTCGGCCACATCCTCACCATCGATGACGACAACATCAAGGGTCCCTGGCAGATTGTCGGCGTTGCCAAAGATACTAGGTCCGGCAATCCGCGTGACAAAACGTCCTTCCCAACCACCTACCTTCCCTTGGCGCAGATCGATCCATGGGTGGCAACAACCAACCCATTCAGCGACCCTGCTCCCGCATCCGCTGCCAATGCCACTCCCGCGCCTCGCGAACAAAATCAGGATGCCTTCGCGAATAACATCCTTCTGCGCACCACGGGCGATCCCGCGCAGAGTGCCGCCGACCTTCGTTCCGTTGTGCGATCAATCGACCCGAGTCTGCCCTTGCACCACATCATCACCATCCACGATCAAATCTCCAGCTTCATGACGCATGACGAGCTCATCGCCACCCTCACCGGATTATTTTCCCTGCTCGCCCTGCTGCTCACCGCCATCGGTCTCTTCGGCGTCATGAGCTACAACGTGGTTCGCCGCACCAATGAAATCGGCATCCGCTTCGCCCTCGGTGCGCGCCGCCAAACCGTCCTCTGGATGATCCTTCGCGAATCGCTACTGCTGCTCGCGTTCGGCGTCGTCGTCGGCATTCCCCTCGCCTTGATCGCAACCCGCGTCATTCGCCAGCAGTTGTACGGTTTGGGCGCAGTCGATCCCGCCACCTGCATCACAGCAATTGCCGTCGTCATCGTGATGACCCTGTTCGCCGCCTGGCTCCCCGCACAACGCGCCACCAAGGTCGACCCCATGATCGCCCTCCGCTGCGACTAGCGCATTTCTACTACCGATGTAGAGTGCAGGTTCCCGACGGTGCGTCATCCTGAGCGAAGCGAAGGACCTCTGTATTTCGAGGAAAGTCAACGCCCAGATTCTTCGCGGAGTTTACCCTGAGCTACGTCGAAGGGCTCAGAATGACGACATTTCCATCGATAGCACCTGGAGAACTGCTGTAGCTTTCGACCACCCTCGTTGCACTTACAGAACGCGCTTGCACCATCCCCGTTCGTTTCTCCTAGCCGTCACTCGCCCACTCTCAATACAATCGTGCGAAGAGGTCCCACGCGCATGCCCTTCCGTCCGACTTTCTCCGCACCCAAACCCTGCCCCGCTCGCAAACTCGACTCGCCATCGCGCGCGCATTCCTTCCGCGCCGCGACCTCCATCCTTGCATCTCCTTCTCGTCTCACTATGCGCCGCCCCGCTATCCGCGCAGACGCAACCACCCGCCGCCACGCCCTCGAAAATCCAAAGCAACTGGCGTGTGCAGGAATTTATGGTCCCCATGCGCGACGGCGTTCGCCTGCAAACCGTCGTCATCTCTCGCAGAGATCAAACCAAGCCTCTGCCCATCCTGTTAACTCGCACTCCCTACGGCGTTCCCACGCAAGAGGACTTCGACAAGGCTGCCGCGAAAAATGGTGCTGACTGGGTTCCGACGAACTGGAAAGAACTCGCCGCCGATGGATATATCTTCGTCATGCAGAATCTGCGCGGACGATTCAAATCCGAAGGCGTATTTCTCCTCACCTCGCGCTACGACGCCAACGATCCCAAGCAAACCAACGAGGTGAACGATGCCTACGACACCATCAGCTGGCTCGTAAAAAATGTCCCCAACAATAACGGCCGGGTCGGCATCTACGGCGTCTCCTATAACGGATTAACTGCCGGCCTCACCCTGCTCCATCCCAACCCCGCGCTCAAAGCCATCAGCGAGCAAGCCGCGCCCGTCGATCAATGGATGAACGACGATATGCACCGCTACGGCGCGCTCCGCGAAAGCTACGCCTTCGAGTATTCCGTCATGGAGCAATCCGACAAAAACACCAACAAGCATTTCGACTTCGACACCTACGACACCTATCAGTGGTATCTCAACCTCGGCCCGCTCACGAATGCGAACGCGAACTATCTCCACGGTTCCATTCCTTACTGGAACGACATCATGGCCCACCCCAACTACGATGACTTCTGGCAGAAAGAAGCCTGGGTCAATCAGCTGCACAGCTCCACCGTTCCCAACCTGAACGTCGCCGGCTTCTGGGATCAGGAAGATCCCTGGGGTCCGTGGCAAATTTTCCGCCACGCCGAGCAACACGATCCCGACCACACTAACTACATGGTCGCCGGCCCGTGGTATCACGGCGAATGGCAGACGCCCGACGGAGATCGCATCGGCATTGTCCCCTTCGGCGGTCACAAGACCGCGCTCGAATTTCGCCGCAACATTCAGGCCGCCTTCTTCCGCTACTATCTCCACAACCAGGGCACCAAGCCCGACTGGCAAGTCACCACCTTCCAGACCGGCTCCAACACCTGGCACAGCTACGCGGCCTGGCCTCCAGCCAACGCGAAACCGACAAACCTCTATCTGCACTCCGACGGAACATTATCCTTCGATTCCGATGCCGCAGCCGGCCCGCAATATCGCCAGTACGTTTCCGATCCCGCGGATCCCGTCCCTTATCGCGTCCGCCCCATCTCGCCCACCTATCCTGAGCCTGAGTGGCGCACCTGGGAGGTGGCCGATCAGCGCTTCGTCGAGCATCGCCCCGACGTCCTCACCTTTGAGAGCGCGCCCCTCGATCACGATGTCGTCGTCACCGGCCCAATCTCCGCCGCCCTCTACGCTTCCACCTCCGGCACCGATTCCGACTTCATCGTCAAGCTGATCGATGTCTATCCGGAGAGCGGTCAAGTCGGCGCCGACAATATCCCGCCCAACAAACCCACCGGCTACACCGACTCACTCAACGGATACGAACTGCCTATCGCCATGGAAGTCCGCCGCGGCCGCTTTCTCCATAGCTACGAGCATCCGCAGCCCCTCAAAGCCAACCATCCCCAGGAGTGGGACATTCCCCTCCGCGATCACGATCACGTATTTCTCAAAGGCCATCGCATCATGGTGCAGGTGCAGTCGACTTGGTTCCCCGTCATCGACCGCAACCCGCAGAAATATATCCCCAGCATCTACCAGGCCACCGCCGCTGACTACGTCACATCAACCCAGCGCATCTACTGCACGCCCAAGCTCCCCTCCCACATCACCCTCCCCATCATCACCCCCTAGATCTCTATCGTCGTCACTTGCCCTTGGGTAGATAATCTGAGGATGGAGCTGTCGGCGGATTTACGGACATCAATCGAGGGTCTGTACCAGACGTTTTCGGTCTACCCATTGCCCAGGTACACGAACCCTTGCCTTCATTGCCACACGGTTGAGCAAGAAGCCAAGTTGCACTCGCTGCCATTACGGGATCTAGGTGCTGCTGAGCTTCGCGATTACATGGCGGATGCCCTGCTGGTATGGGGTGGAGTGACGGATTTCAAATACTTTCTTCCCAGAATGTATGAACTCTACCTGACGGTACCCGACCCGGAAACGCCGATGGGTCCTCCCGAAACGATGTTGAATAAATTTCGATATGCGCAATGGCGCACATGGCCGGCAAAGGAGCAATCTGCTGTCGAGATCTTCTTACACGCTCTATGGGCACAGGTTCTAACTGATCCACGTCGACCAGGTTGGGGTACAGACTGTGTGGAGAATTGGTTGTGCGCTATCGCCCAGGCAGAAGACGACCTGACACCGTATTTGAGCCAGTGGATCGACGACGAGAGACCGTCGGCTTCGTTTGCTCTTTCATCTATGCTCTTGAGTAGCGCAGTAGTACGGCCGGGCACAAGGGGTCGAAATGGTTTCTGGGACGGCCGGGACGAACAGTACGCTCAGGTTCAGTGTTGGATCAAGACACCGGCCGTGCTTCAAAAGCTGCAGCGAGCTCGTGAAACCTCGATTGGCTCGCCTGCCGAGAGCGAATTCGAAGCTGCAGTACAAATTCTGGCGTAGGATTCTCAAGCGATCCACCCTATTGCGCTCGTCTCTGCAATTGCGGCGCACACTCCCCCGAAAATGGATTCGCAATATACGTCCCCGCAAACCCCGACAAAATCACCGTCCCATCCTCATTAAAATGCGCCGTATGAAATTCCCCCTCGGGCAGATCGTTCAGCCGCCGCCAGTCCTGCCCATCATCCTTGCTGACATACACTCCCGTAATCGCGCTCAGCACTTCCCGGTTCGGCCGCAGCGGATCCACTTCAATCCCATACGCCCGAATATTCGGCCCCACCACATCCTTCATCCGATGCAGCAAAAATCGAGCATGCGTCACCCGCGCCACTTCATCCGGCGTCACCGGGTTATACACGCCCCAGCACGCGGCAATATGCAGCCCGCCCACCGTGCTCATCCCATGAATCGCCGAGTCCGGCCCCACCCCCGTCACCCGCGTCCAATGCATCGTCGCCAAATTCAATCGGTACGCCTGATCGCCCGTACCTAAATAGAGCGACCGCGGATGCGCCTTGGTCGGGTCATCAAAGGCCATCGAAAAAATATCCAGATCATTCGGCAGGCGAGGAAATCTTCCCTCTTCCACCCACTCCCCCTGCTTGTCTCGCCGATAAATATAGACCTGCGGAGTCAGGTCAAAATACCCATACCCGATCAGCATCCGCTTTCCATCCGCGCTAATCAGCACCACCCCCGCACGCACCGGCTGCCCCGCCTGCTTCGGAATTGGCACCTTCGGCCGCGTATCTGGAACCATCGGCCCCTCGATCGGCTTCACCTCCGCGCTCGCCATCGTCCCGTGCGGAATCACCTGGAACGCTCCCAGCTGCGTCGTCACCACAAAATCCTTGCCCCCAGGAGCTACCGCCAGCCCATTGCGCAATCCCTCCCCAATTTTCGCGTTGAAATATTTCCCGCTCAGCCGCGCAATCGGCGTCCACGTCACCCCGCCATTGGTCGACTGCGATAGATAAATCTCCCGCTCCTTCGCCGGAACATGGCTGTCCAGGTCCGCCGTCAGCCCCCACACTTCATTCGAGCTGCGCGCCCGCGGATCAATCGCCATCGTCTCCAGAAACTCGCTGGCATACTCGTGCGTACCGGGCAGCGTCTTCACCTTATAGACGTGGCACCCGTCTAAGCCATTTTTTGTCAGATTATTAAGCGGCGCATTGAAAGTTGAAGATGAATGTTTTGCCGCCGCCCTTGGCTTCGCATCCTTCGACTGAATCCCCGCAGAATTTGCCGCACACACCCACTGCGGCGCAGCCACGCTCAAGACCATCAGCGCCGCCGCCATCATCAGTCCCCGAAATCCCAGCTGCAATTTCCACCCTGCCATGGCTGCTCTATGTCGAGCTTAAGCGCGCGAGCAAGGTCCCTTCAATGCCCTTTTCTCTCCATTCCATCCACTGCATGCATTTGGTATAGTCAGCCACACCCCCGCAGGAACTGCTGCCATGTCCGAAAACCCACGCCCCATCTCGATCACGATTCTTGCCTGCATCTACATCGCGGTCGGCATCCTGGGCTTCGCCTATCATTTTCGCGAAATAATCGCACCGCAAAACGATGGCCTCTGGATCGCAATCACCGAAGTTCTGGCAATCATCTGCGGAGTCTTCATGCTGCGTGGCCGCGACTGGGCCCGCTGGCTGGCGCTTGCATGGATTGCATTCCACGTCATCATCAGCGCCTTCAATTCCCTGCATCAGTTCCTCATGCATAGTTTGATCTGCGCTCTCATCGCGTGGGTCCTGCTGCACCCAACCGCCACGCGATATTTCCGCCCCTCCCAAACCACACCAGCATAAGGAAGCACGCGCTGCTCCCCTGGCGAGCGCGTGCATCCGGGGCGTTGTACTTCACGGAATCGGAACTCCAACGGCGGCTGAGCTGACGTGCGTAAAGTACCACCGCCCATGGATCTTTTTGGCTTCGCCGCTAAGGTCTACGTGGCTTTTGGCTGTCCAGAACGGCAAGCCGGTGGCTGAATTCAAGGACACGTCGAAGTAATGGCATTCGAAATACACCGACGATTTCCATTCGCCGTTCCAATCCTTTTCAGGAACATACTTCGTCTTGTACGCCGGCGACAGCGACACAAACTTATTGGCTTGCTGCATCCCGCCGGAAACATACTTGAAGAAGGTGCACAGTGTGCCCTGTTGACCGGTGGCCGACGTGTCGCCCGTGGGTAGAGGGCAAGTTGCCGGATTGTCCGGATCGCCGTAGCCGATATAATTTCCTGCCGAGGCAGCGGTGCTGACAATCGTGATTTCGCCGTCCTCAGTCCATAGCGAGACTGCCTCACGGATTCGCTGCGTGATCACTGTAGCCGTATCGCCATTCACTGGATCGTGGACGCTGACTGCGGCGTGAAAGGCTGCGTGGAGCTGTTCCAGTTCAGCCATTTGGGCTAGTTGTTCGCTATCGTCCTGCCGTCCCTGTGCATGGGCGGCTCCGATCGCGGCGATCATCCCCACGGTCAGCAGCGCCGCAAAACGTGTGTATCCCTTCTTGAATGTCGATTTCATGTTCGTCTCTCCTTCGAAAAACCGGTTACGAGCTTTCATTGCTTTGCCCCTCCTCTGCCGGACTCCCCGGGTGGCATCGAGTGAATCGCGATGGACGCTTCTGCGGCAATACAGAACACGTGAACTTCCAGGTAAAGATTGGGGGAAGCGATAGCTCGCCGGAATTGAATACCCAGGCCAAACCAGCTACCGCTCAGAACAATTCTTTGAATGAAGTACTCGGAGTAATGCGCGTCGCCTTCAGTCCGCCCGTAATCATCAGCGTAGGATTTCCGTTGATGTCGTACGCCTGAAAGCTGAACGTGCCCGAGTAGTGATTCCCGTCCTGGCTCAGCGTGATTTTCTCCAGGATCTGAGCTCCACCCTGCGGATTGCCGGTCGGATCATTGCCCTGCCACGGATGTGATTCAGGAAATATTGCCGTTTCCCCGTCTGCTTCCACACGCCCAGGCAAAAGTTGCCGTCCTGCGCCGGTCGCGAGGAGTTCATAATCTCCGTTCCATCCGGGTGCCAAACAACCACGGAGTTGTCGAACGGTTCCGGCAATACATACGGCCCGTCATTCATGCTTTCGCCTGTGAAGACCACATGCCACATGCCGACGATGGACGGCTCGTGATTGCTGCCTTCGTCGAAACCTGCCGACAGCAGCATGGGACGTACGCCCCACTGCTGCAGGTGCCATCCCATCGGCTGAATCATCTTCGCCGATACGCCGCATTGTGCCTGGGCGCCCGGGCCCATCCACAATGCCATGGCCAGCGCGGCGCATACCGCCACGAAAAACCTATTGAGAACTTTCATTGGTTTGCCTCTCCTCCGCCGGAATCCCCCGGCTGGCAACGAGTGAAGCTCGATCCACGCTCCAGCGGCAATACACAACGGGTGAACTTCCAGGTAAAGATTGGGTGAAGCAATAACCCCACGGAATTGAACGCGATACGCCAAACCCCGCAAACGCCGATGCTATACTTCACCCGCGGAGGGACCATCCATTGCCTGTTGCCGTCTTCGAATTCGGCGACTTCAAGCTGGATTGCGACCGCTTTGAGCTCACTCGCGCCGGTCGAACCCTCAAGCTCGAACGCAAGCCGATGGAGTTGCTCATCCTGCTGGCCACTCGCAATGGCCAGCTCGTCACCCGGACGGAGATTGCCGAACGCCTCTGGGGCACAGAAGTCTTCGTCGACACCGAACACGGCATCAACACCGCCATCCGCAAAATCCGCCACGTCCTTGGCGACGACTCGGAAAGTCCTCGCTTTGTCCAAACCGTCACCGGCAAAGGCTATCGTTTTTCCGCGCCCATCGTGCCGCCCCAGCAGCCGCCTGCGCCATCCATTACAGCTCCCCTCCCGCCCGTCGCCGCTCCCGTGCGTCCCAAACGTGAACTCATTGCCTGGTCGATCGTCGCCACCGTCTGCTCTATATTTGTCATCGTCGGAGTGGTCGCATTTCGCTCCCGGCCTCACCCTCCTGCCGAAGTCCACTACACCCAGCTCACAGATTTCACAGATTCCGCAGTCTCTCCCGCTCTCTCTCCGGACGGCCGCATGCTTGCCTTCATCCGCGGCAGCGACAGCTTTATGTCCGCCGACCAAATTTACATAAAGATGCTTCCCGACGGCGAAACCAAACGCCTCACGGAGGACAAACGCCTCAAGTATGGGCTGGCATTTTCGCCAGATGGATCCCAGATCGCCTACACCGTCCTGGAAATTCCAAGCTTCTTCACCTACACCGTCTCCGTTCTAGGCGGTGACTCTCATCTGTTCCTGAAAAATGCCGCCGGACTCAGCTGGCTCAGCCCAAACCAAATTCTCTTCTCCCGTATCAAGTCTGGAATCCATCTCGGTGTCGTCACCGCGACCACCAACGGCGATTCCGTGCGAGAAATTTACTTTCCCGCCCACGAGCGTGGAATGGCGCACTTCTCGTTCCCGTCTCCAGATCACAAATGGATTCTGGTGGTGGAAATGAATCAGTACGGCTGGGCGCCCTGCCGCCTCGTGTCTTTCCAGAGCCCGTTCCGAACCAAATCTGTTGGGCCAAATGCAGGCTGCACCGCCGCCGGCTGGTCCCCCGATGGTTCCTGGATGTACTTCACCGCAGCGCTGCAAGGTCATAGCCACCTGTGGCGGCAACATTTTCCTGACGGATCACCCGAGCAAATCACCTTTGGCCCAACCGATGACCAGGGCCTTGCAGTCGAACCCTCAGGAAATTCGCTCATCACTTCTGTCGGCGTCGGACAAAGTGACATCTGGATCCACGACCCGCCAGGAGACCGGCCTCTCACATCCGAGGGCCAGGTCGTGGCCTACGACTCGCCACCTGTCTTCAGCCAGGACGATACGTATCTGTATTACCTCATGCAACGCGAATCGGAGGTATCGGGCCCCGAGTTATGGCGCACCAACGTAGAATCCGGCAAAAGTGAACCTGTATTCCCAGGAATTTCCATGATTGGCTTCGATGTGTCGCCGGATGGCAAGCGCGTGGTCTATGTCACTTCCGCTCCCGGCGGACAAACTCAGTTGTGGCTGGCGCCCGTGGATCGAAGCTCGCCACCCCGCCGAGTCGGCACCATCGCCGGCCTCTCACCGCATTTTGGTCCCAACGGTCAGATCGTATTCCAGAGAACAGAAGGCAACGCCAACTACCTGGAGCAGATCATGCCAGATGGATCAGGCCTGTCAAAGGTAGTTCCCTATTCCATTGTTGAGATTCAGGGCATCTCCCCCGGCCGTCGATGGCTGATGGCCATGGTTCCCGCACCGCCAGGAGCCGGTGGCCCAGCGCCCGTGGCGATCCCGTTGGATGGAGGCCCCGCGCGGCGTCTCTGCGCCAGCTACTGCGTTCCCACCTGGTCGCCGAGCGGAAATTTCCTCTTCCTTCCCGTGGAAGAGCCTTCCCGCAACAGCCCGGGGAGGAGTTTGGCAATCCCAGTCGGCCCCGGCGAAACCCTCCCCGATCTTCCCCCTGGAGGAATCGAACCCATGGCCGATGCCAGTGTTGTGCCGGGAGCGCAATCGGTTCCGCGCGCCGATCTTATTCCAGGTACGGACCTCGATCATTTTGCCTACGTCAAGACCACCGTGCATCGAAACCTATTCCGCGTCTCGCTTCCCTGAAAGCACTTCTATAGATAGCGCGCTAAATCCCCGCCCACCACGCGTACCCGCCTTCAGGATTTGCCGAACCCAGGCCCTTGCCAAATTTCTTCATGCTGTCCGTTGCCGTCATATGCGTCACATATTTCACGCTCTTGTATCCCAGTTGTCGCGGCACTCTCAATCGCAACGGTCCGCCGAATGATACCGGCAGATCACCATCATTCATCCCCATCGTCAACAACGTTTGCGGATGCCTCGCCTCGCTCATGTCAAGGCTGTCCCACCAATCCGGGTACAGGGAGAAATAGGCAATGAAGCGCGCCTGCGGCAGCACTCCAACCTCATGCAGCACTTCCGCCAGCGGCGTCCCAATCCATTCCGCGATGTAGGACCAGCCTTCCTCGCACGCCACCTCGGTAATCTGGCTGCGCACCGGAAAGCGCTTCAGGTCAGCCAACGAAAACTCCGTCGGCCGCGCCACCATGCCATCCACCGACAGCTTCCAGTCCGCAAATCCACCCGCCTCTAACTTTTTAAACGTGGCACTCGGCGGCGCAACCTGCATTCGGAAACGGCGTCTTCGAAATCATGCTGCGCGAAAACTCACGCGCCGGCGCACGCGACGCAAACAATGCGCTGCGCCGCATAATTCAACGTCTCTCCCGGCCCATAAATTCCCCCACCGTCCGGCGGAATCAATCCATATCGATGTGCCAGCCGATCGGCCGCCGCAATCCCCGCCACACCCGCCGTCGCCGCCAAACCTGTCGCCAAAAACTTTCGCCGAGAAATCATGGGCGCTCCTCCTCCGCACTCGCGCGACCCGTAATCATCGCCCGCATGCGGCTCTTGAATCCTCCCAGGTACACCATGGCAACATGCACCACAACAAACAGCAGCAGCACACCGGAGATAAAGAAATGCAGCGTCCGCGCCGACTGCCTTCCGCCCAGCGCAATCACCGTCCACGGAAACGCACCCGTAAACGCCGGCGACATCGCCAGCCCCGTCCAGATCACCAGCGGAAACAGCACGAAGATCACAATCAGATACGTCGCTCGCTGCACCACGTTATACGATCGCGCATCCGCCGCATCCGGCGGCCCTCGACGAAACGTCTTCGCCATCACGCCGCGAAATGCATTCCATGTTCGCTGCCCTCGTCCCGGCACCAGGTCTTTGCGAAAATGTCCGCTCCAGAATCCAGCAATCCCGTAAATCAGTCCCGTGAACAACAGCAGCCACGCCGCCTGAAAGTGGAGGTAGCGACTCCATCCATTCTGGTCCGGCATCAAGTAGTTGTAGCCGCTCGGCACCGTCGATCTCGACGCTGGAATATGAATCGTGAACAGCGGCCGCGTCAGCGAATTCCCTACCTCACCCCAGTAAAATCTCGGGTGCGAAATCACAATCTCTCCGCCCGTAATCAGCAGCGCAAAAAACGCAATCACCGTCAGCCAGTGCGTCACCCGCACCACCGCGCTATGCCGGGAAATCTTCGATTTGCGAGCCGACTCCGTAGCCAACACAAGCGGAGAATAGCACAACGCCCACCCCTCGCGATTCTCGGTAGACTCCAGAGTTCATTCCGGAGATTCCGTCCACGTGTCACACACCTTTACAGGCTGCGGAAAAACGCTGCTTTGTATCGGGGCACGACTTTAGTCGTGCCGTAAGTGCAGAAAAATCAGGGTGGGCTTTAGCCCCTGCCTTCTGCTGTTCGGGTATCTGGTTCGAAATTCGTCCGTTTTCCGCAACCTGTTTATGCGCGGAGGTACACGTTCCGCACCCCCGCCTCCGCACGACAGAAATTCTCCTTTTGCGATAGGATGAATCGCCGAACTAAATCGTTTTGGACGCGCACTTTCCGAGGTCATCCATGCGCCTGCCGCCTCCGCTAGCAACCCTCTCCCTCGCCGCCACGCTCCTATACCCCATCGCAGCACTCGCACAATCTTCCACTCCCCCCGTCACCTTCACCGCCGATCAAGACCATCAAAACATGATGACCCAACTCGGCATCGAATCCCTCCGCCCCGGTCCCAGCGGAAATCCCAAAGCTCCCGACCACGCCAACTACGACGAGTCGAAGGCCAACCCATATCCCA
Source organism: uncultured Acidobacteriota bacterium (assembly GCA_963821145.1). Classification (GTDB taxonomy): domain Bacteria; phylum Acidobacteriota; class Terriglobia; order Terriglobales; family Acidobacteriaceae; genus JAKAAZ01. The sequence continues at coordinate 272,139 of CAWGCV010000010.1, read as the reverse complement.
ATCTCCCCGACGCCCTCACCCTCAACGATGGACAAAAAGTCACCACCGCAAAAATGTGGTGGCAGCAGCGTCGCCCGCAAATTCTCCACGACTTCGACGAGTATGTCTACGGCGTCGTCCCCAACAACGTCCCCACCGTCACCTGGTCCGTCGTCGCCACCGAACATGAATTTGTCGGCTTCCATCCCGTCATCGCAACCGAGCTCAACGGCCACGTCGACAACTCCGTCTATCCCCTCATCGACGTCAACCTCCGCATGACGCTCGTCACGCCCGCCGATGCCAAAGGTCCCGTCCCCGTCCTCATGATGTTCGGCCGCAGCGAATTCCCCGCTCCCGTCCAGCCATCGCCGGAAGAATTGTCCCGCATCAACGCCGCCCTCAAAGCGCTTCTCGTCAAACAGGACCCATCCCTCGCGCCAGTCATCGCGCAGCATCCCGGTTGGGATCCCGTGCGCTCCGTCCCATTTCAATTTCCGCAGATGAATGCCGATGGTGATCCGCCCAACACATGGGAGCTAATCGCCGCCGGCTGGGGCTTCGCCATGATCGATCCGCAATCCGCGCAAGCCGACAACGGTGCCGGCCTCACTCGCGGCATCATCGGCCTCGTCAACAAAGGCCAGCCTCGCACTCCCAATCAATGGGGAGCACTGCGTGCCTGGGCCTGGGCCGCCGGCCGCGGTCTCGACTATCTCCAGGCCAATTCCGCCGTCGACGCCAAACATGTCGGCATCGAAGGCGTCTCCCGCTACGGCAAAGCCGCCCTCGTCACCATGGCCTACGATCCTCGCTTCGCCATGGTCCTCATCGGCTCCTCCGGTAAAGGAGGAGCAACGCCCCTGCGCCGCAACTTCGGCGAAGCCGTCGAGAACCTCACCGGTACCGGCGAGTATCACTGGATGGCCGGCAACTTCCTCAAGTACGGCGCGTCCAAAGCCACTTCCGGCGGCATGAATCCCAGCAACATTCCCGTCGACTCCAACGAACTCCTCGCCCTCTGCGCCCCTCGCCTCACCTTCGTCAGCTACGGCATTCCAGAAAAAGGTGATGCCCAGTGGCTCGATCAACGCGGCAGTTGGATGGCCACCGTCGCCGCCAGTCCCGTGTGGACTTTACTCGGCGCGCCCGGTCTCAGCACCGACAATCTCGACTACCGCACCGCACCCATGCCTCCGGTCAACGACGGTCTGCTCGGCGGCAAACTCGCCTGGCGACAAGATGACGGCGGCCACACCGACGCACCCAATATGAAATATTTCATCCACTGGGCCAACAAATTCATCGGCTACCCCGACAAGGAATAACACCTCAGCAAGCCTCCACCGGACGCCGCCTGCGGCTCAACTTTCTCGTCCAAGGATTTCACCGGAACTCCGAATTTCGCCTCGCCTGTGCGGCCCTCTTCATTCAGCAATCAGCTCGAGCCGCATTCCGTTCCATCTACGGTCAAGGAATTCTAACCGCCAGAGGCCTTCGGTTGGTGTTATTGACGCTGGCCCCAGCAGGCATGGCGGAGCGAGTTGAGGAACAGGAATGAAGGGTCACTCCACGGAGCTGTCAATGTCTCATATTCCTTTTCGCGCGCCGGGCTCAGGTCACCCTTCGCTTGCTCCCATGTGCGGATGGCCTCCAGGGTCTGCTGCCACCACGACGCCCACTGGCTATCTCCACGCACTACTTCGGAGGTTGCCTCGTGACGGATGTTTGTTAGACCGCAACGCTCGAATAGCGTAGGCAGCTTACGTCCAAAACTGGGGTCATATCCCCGCGATGTCCACCATTCGCCGGCGCGCCACGTTCTGTCATAGCTGGCCGCATGCGGGTGAGACGGATCCACCGGAGCAACCATGCCCCAGTCGCCTTCTTCATCGACAAGCCATCCTCCCGGGCGCAGACATTCCACCATTCGCCGGACAGCCCGCTCCTGCTTGCCCGCCAGCCAGAACAACATGAACCGTGAGCAAACCAGATCGAAGGAGCCTGGGCCTAGGGTGTCCAGGGGGTCCTCAAGTATGTCGTGCCGGCGCACCTCGAGGTTGGAAAGTTTGAGTTCCTTCAGATAGGTGATATCGATGTCAGTCGCCACCACGTGGCCATTCTCTCCCACCCGCTCAGCTAACCAGAGGGCGATGGAGCCGCGGCCCGCACCGACATCAAGGCACCGCCACCCAGGTTGCACCAGCTCCCGACGTTGCCGAGAGAGCGGGTCGAAGATATGTTCCAACAGAGCCAACCGATCATCTTCAGCCGCTTGGCGCCCTCTCGAATCGAGTCGGTAACCCGGCCCTGGATCTCGAGATTCAGGGGTGCCGGATGTGTCCTGGCGCTTGGTCATGGCGAAACCATAGTGAAGCGCCTGTCTTGTGTCAAGGGCCTGGGAATACGTCCGTTCGGCCTGATATTCCTCCGAATCTCTCGAGGAGGATCCCGCCATCTTCGTCTGGCAATCCGCTTTGGCCAAATCGTCCATCGTGTAGCATGGCTCATGCCTGCTGAAAATCATGGCCTCAAACGCGAACTGCAACTGCGTGACCTTGTCCTCATGCAGATTCTGGTCGTGGTCGGCCTCAATTTTTCCGGCTTCGCCGCCCAGCAAGGTCGCTCTCAGGTCGTCCTCTGGCTGCTTGCCATCTGCCTCTTTTATCTGCCCCAGGCCGCGGTCGTCATCCGTCTCAGCCGCGCCATTCCTCTCGAAGGCGGCGTCTATCAGTGGGTCAAGCAAGGCATCTCCCCCTTCGCCGGCTACATGGCGGGTTGGAGTTTTTCCCTCTACATCATCTGCTGGTACGCGTCCTTCGGCTCGCAAGTCGCCAGCGGTCTGGCCTACGGAGCAGGCGCGCACGCCGCATGGTTGGGCACCAGCAAAGCCTTCACGCTATCGCTCACCGTTTTTCTTTGCCTGCTCGTCTTCGCGCTCAACGTCCGCGGACTTCACGTCACCAAATGGCTCAGCGGCACAGGCTCCATCCTGTCGATCGTCATCTTTCTCGTCATGGCCTATCTGCTCGTCAGGCTTTGGACAAAATCCCACTCACTCCCCAGCGTTGCCTTCTCGCTCGCATGGCCCGGCTTCTCTCTCGTCACATTAAACGTCTTCACCAAAATGGCGCTCTTTGCGTTGAGCGGCTTCGACCAGTGCTCCATCTTTTCTGAGGAATGTCGCAAGCCAAAAAACGACGTCGCCCGCTCCGTCTTCATCGCCGTGCCCTGCATTGCACTCATGTACATCGTCGCCACCAGCGCCGTGCTCGGCTACGTCCCCATCGCGAACATCGACCTCGCCGCCTCCGTGTCTCAGGTCATGCTGGCGGGCTTCGGTCACTCCGGCATGGGCTGGGCAATCACGGCATTCACTGTCGTGGCATTTTGCATTTCGCTCGTTGCGGCCTTAGCGGTCGCTGTCGGAATGGTGGCGCGCTTGCCCATGGCCGCTGGCTGGGATGGCCTTCTGCCTTCCTGGTGGAGTCGCCTCAACCCCAGGTTCGGCACGCCATCCAGAGCCATCGCCGCAGTCTCCGCCGCTCTATTATTGATGGGTGTTCTCAGCCTTCTCGGCGCGCACAATCAGGAGGCGGTGCAAGTCCTCGGCGCCGTCGGCTTCGGCTCCTACTGCATCATGTACATGCTGCTCTTCGGCGCAGTCATCTTCGGCTTTCGCTCAACATCGTGGCGTCCCGGCATCGCCATTCGCCTGGGAGCAGCTGCTGCCTTCGCGGTCGCACTGGTCGCCTTTGCATTCCAACTCATCCCCGTCGGCCAGGTCGCAAATCCATTTCTCTTCGCCGTAAAAGTCGTTGTGGCGATCATCGCGACCAGCGCCCTGGGAGCCTACCTGTACTGGCGCGGCACATTGCGCGCCGCCCGTTCCGCCGCATTACAAGAAATGTAAAACACCCACCGCGCGCGATTTACTATTGCTTCTCCATAAACCCACGCACCATCGCCGCCATCTCATCCGCTTTGGTATCCAGCGCGAAATGTCCCGCCTCCAGCACATGCACCTCCGCATTCGGCACATCCTTTCTGTAGCGTTCCGGCTCGCCCAGGTCAAACGACAAATCATGCTTGCCCCACAGCACCAGCAGCCTGGGCTGCGTCTTCTGCATCCACGCCTGCCACTTGGGATACGCATCCACATTCGTTCTGTAGTCATAGAACAAATCGCTTTGGATTTGCGCCTGCCCCGGCGAATTCAAAAACGCATACTCATCTGTCCAAAGATCCGGATCATACAGTTCCACATTCGGATCATCTCCAACATGTCTCGTCTTGGTGGCTGCCATCGAAAGCAAATTCTTGCGCAGCGCTTCTTCATTCGCCGCCCGGTCCGCCCAGAACGCTCGTCGCGTCACCCAGTTCTTACCCAACCCTTCGTTGTGCGCCACCGCATCCTGCACCATCAACGCCTGCACCCGCTCCGGATGCGCCAGCGCCATGCGAAATCCAACCGGGCCGCCATAATCCTGCATGTACATCGAGTAGCGCGACAGCCCCAGCGCCTGCGTAAAATCCTCCATCACCGCAGCAATATGATCGAAGGTATACGCGAACTGCTTCGCATCAGGCCAATCGCTATGCCCGAAGCCCGGATAATCCGGCGCCACCAGGTGATAGTTGTCCGCAAGCCGCGTCAGCAGCGGCTGAAACATGCGCGACGACGACGGCAACCCATGCAGCAGAAGAATCGTCGGCGCATCCTTCGGCCCCGCCTCCCGATAGAAAATCGAGAGCCCATCCACCTGTACCGTGCGATAAAAAATCGGCTGGTTCACGTCACCTTCCTTCCCCGCGTGTTCTCGGCCCCAGGGGTAGACCCCGAGCCGCCGCGACAACATTTCTCCATGCAGTTCGAGGTAGACCCCCGGACTTTCCTCCGGGGATCCTACCCCGCAAGATCGCGCCTTTTGGCGCTGAGGTTCAACTGCCCTGCCCGCCAAAGTTACATCGTCAACACCACGCGAAACTCAGCTTTCCCGCTCATCATGCGCGCATACGCCTCCGCCGCTCTTTCCAACGGATACGTCTCAATCATCGCCCGCACTCCGCTCAACTCTGCAAACAGCAGCGTGTCCTCCGAATCCGCCGGCGTTCCTGCCGCCCATCCCTGGATCGATTTGCTGCCCGTAATCAACTGCACCGGCGATACCTCAATCGGATCGAATGCGACGCCAATCACCATCAGCTTGCCGTTCGGCCCCAGGCCGTTAAACAGCTCCGACATCGCTTTTGAACTTGGCGCTGTCGCCAGAATCACTTTAGCTCCGCCCAGCTTCTGCAATTCCTCGGCTGCGTTGGTCGTTTTGCTGTCGATGTACACGCTCGCTCCCAGCTTCTTCGCCAGCGCTGCATCCTCCGTCCCTCGCCCGATGGCCGCCACTTTGTATCCGAACTTGTTCGCAAATTGAATCCCCAGGTGACCCAGACCACCAATCCCCTGCACCGCAACCAGGTCACCCGGCATCGCTCCACTGTGACGCAGCGCGTTATAGGTTGTGATCCCTGCGCACAGCAGCGGCGCAGCCTCCGCATCCTTCAGGCTGTCCGGAATCGACACCAGCGCCTCCACTGGTGCCACCATGTATTGCTGATATCCGCCGTCATAACTGATGCCCGGAATTTTTAAATTCTGGCAATTGCGAAAATCCCCACGCCGGCATTCGCGACACGTGTTGTCCTGCCCACCGTGCCACCCAACTCCAACCCGTTGTCCCCTCTTCCACGCTGTAACGCCGTCTCCCACGGCATCGATCACGCCGGCCACTTCATGCCCCGGCACCCGCGGATATTGGATTCCCGGCCACGAGCCATCCACCGTCAGCGAGTCACTGTGACATACCCCGCAGGCCTGCACCTTGATCCGCACCTGTCCCGCACCCGGCGTCGGAATTTCGCGCTCAACAACCTCGAAACCTTCTCCTGGTTTCGCTACCTGCGCCGCTTTCATCGTTGCGATTGCAATTGCTGTTGCCATAAATCCTCCTGTCTCATGTGGATGGATACCGTAGTGAATGTTGCAGGTGAGGTTTTGAAGTCGCCGCCGATTTCTGCTCTTACTCCGCGACTTCGAAGATGACTTCCAGTTCGATCGGCATCCCCAGCGGCAGGCTGGCCACGCCGATCACCTGGCGTACTCCCGTTTTCTCCGCGCCAAACACATCGCGAAATAAATCCGACACCGCATCCGCCACCCTGGGCTGATCGAAAAAATCTCCTTGCGTCGCGATAAACACGCCCAGGCGAACCACCCTTGTCACGCGATCGAGCGACCCCAAATGTTTCTTCGCCGCCGCCAGCACGCTCAGCGCCGCCGTGTACGCCGCATCTCGCCCAGCCTCTGCGTCCAGCTCTTTCCCCAGCCGACCCACATACTTCGGCTTGTGATCCACCACCGGCAGCGCCCCGCTAAAGTACAGCAGATTTCCCGTCTGCACCGTCTCCACATACGTTCCAAATGGAGTTGGCGCCGCCGGAAGCTGAATGCCAAGCTCCTGCAACCGGCGATCCGCGCCGGCAGGAGCTGCACCGTTTCCGCTCACCACTGGCCCACGTGCGCACCATCGTCCACGTGCAGCACCTCCCCGGTCACGTGTTGCGCTTCCGCCAGGTACACAACAGCATCGGCAATGTCCTTCGGCTCAGAAATCGTGCCCATCGGATTTCTCTCCTTCAACAACTCCTCGGAGGCACCCTTCTGCAAGGGCGTATTCACAATACCCGGCGCCACTGCGTTAAAACGGATATGTTGCTTCGCGTACTCGCTTGCCAGGCTCAGCGTGATCGTGTCCAGTCCGCCCTTGGTCATCATCGCCACCGACGCCGGACTTCCCGCGATTGGGTTGTCCGCCAGCGCCGCCGTGATGGTGGTCACGCTGCCACCATTTCCCTGCGCCAGCATCTGCCTCACCGCGCGTTGTGTGACGAAGAAGAAGCCTTCCAGGTTGACCGCAACAAATTTCCGCAAGTCATCGATGGTGTACGTCGTGAACGGCTTCCCAAAGAAAATGCCTGCGTTATTCACCACGGCTTCGATGGAGCCGAACTGCGTGATCGCGGTCTGCGTGATCTTTTCCGCGGTCGCTTCCGCACTGATGTCTCCCTCCACCAATGCAAGCTTCGCCGAGGCCACAAAGTCCGTTCCGGAAAATTTCAGTGAAGCCGCAACCACGTTGTATCCGCGGTCCAGAAAAGCGCGGGTCACCGCTGCTCCAATGCCTTGTGAGGCGCCGGTCACCAACACCGTCTTGCTGCCTGCCATGCCTGGCTCCTGCTCTGCAGAGCCCCGAATCGATTCTCTGCTTGGTTGGCTGGGGAGAACAAAGAACAGCTCACGCTTCTGATGTTGAGAGAGATTCCAATTCCAATCGCATGGATTCCCGTTCACGAAATATTAACGGTGGAAAACTTCCAGCCGATGAGTCGGCCAGGTTGTTGGGAGGCTCCGCACATGCGCTCGATTGCAGAGGATTGCAGGTAGACCCCGGACTTGAATCCAGGGATCCGAGTTCGTCTCCGGGTCGCGCCTTCAGGCCCAGAGGTACACCGCTTTCAACGCCTCAAGGAGTATTTTGTAGCCCCGCCAATCCACGTTCAAAGCCGAGACTGCGCGCTCTTTCGCACAACCCACGTCGTCATCGCGCGCATATTCTGCACGACGGTGGTCTTCAGCGGATCGACCATCTCCCCCATCCGCTCGGTCAATGCCCCCAGCAGCGCCTCGTCCACTACATACCGCTCCGACCCATCGGGCAGCTTGCAGCGGCGTCCCTCAATTGGCTGCATCTGGTTTTCCATGCCGATCGACGAAGCCAGCCGGCAGAAGAACAGTCCCCCAGGTTTCAGCACCCGCCAGCATCCGCGCAGCATCGCGTCGAAGTGAGCATCATCGCGCGCAAAGTGCAGCACCGCACTGCTCAGCACCACATCCGCGCAGCCATCATCGAACGACATCCGCTCCACCGGCTCCACGCGAAAGTTCGCTGCCGGCAGCGATGGCGCCAGCATCTGCGCCATGCGCCGCACCCGCTCCACCTGCGCGGAATCGGCGTCCGCGGCAAAAATTTCGTATCCCTCGCGCAACAGGTAGACCAGGTTGCGCCCCGAACCGCAGCCGGCGTCCAGGATCCGCATGCCTGGCGCAATGCGGCCCTTCAGCATCTGGTCGAAAAGATAAATGTCGATCTGTCCAAATTGTTCCTGCAGCGTCGGCATAAGCGGAGCCCTCACCATACCACGACGGCAATCGCCCCGGCCTCCCCAAGTCGAGGCCCTCCCCGACTTAAAGCATGGATCAGTTAGTCGTGACTCTCGCCGCCACAGCACGCGTCTGCGGTCTTCTTCGGCTGCTCGTAGCTCTTGGTCGGATCGACAAAGTACCCTTCCGCATAGCGATCATGATGCCGCACCCACGACATGCTGAACGCCAGGTGGTCTTCATCGCGGCCCTTCGGCACCAGGTCAAGAAAGTTATACGCGCCCACCAGCATATCCAGCCCCCGCGCATAACTGGAGTAGGTATGAAACACCGTGCCCGCCCCATCTTTGGCGAAGACGCTCACCCCCGGACCTTCTTCGCTGAAAAACTCGCCCAGTCCGTAGTTGTAGTACACCTTGCCGCCGAACTTTTCCTCCGGCTTCAGGGCCACCTGATAGTCGCGATTAAAATCGCTGCCGAATGAGGAGACCCACTGAAACTTCCACCCCATGCGCTTCTTGAAGGCGTCAATCTCGGCCAGCGGAGCCCGCGAAACGACCAGCAGCGTCGTATCTCGATTGGCCAGATGGACCGTGGCGCCATCGAAATGATCCGCCAGGTAGGAGCAGCTTGGGCAACCCTCCTCCCATCCCGGACCGAACATAAAGTGATACACAATCAGCTGGCTGCGCCCGTCGAAAAGTTCGGCCAGCGTCAACTTGCCTTTCGGCGAGTCAAATCCATATCGCTTCTCGACCTTCTCCCATGGAAGCGCGCGGCGCTGACGGCTCAATGCATCGCGCTGTCGCGTAAATTCCTTTTCCTTTTTTAGAAACTCGGCGCGCGCCGCGAGCCATTCGCCATGCGAAACCACATTCGCTCGTCCTGCATCGATCGCACTGCTTGCCATGGGCATCCTCCTTCGTGGATGTTGGATCCATTGAATTGCCGGCGGCGTTCTTCACGCCGAATTTCGTCCGCCTTCAGCCCTTCTTCGCCTCAGCCTCGGCTCTGCGAATTGCCGCTCCCGCAGGATCGGAAAGTATATCCAGCCACCTCGCATCCGGCGCGGCTTCGGCCTCGTAGTTATCGTGCCAGTTCCACCACTTGTACGGAGGCGTCTGCGGATATCCTTCCGGCGAGTCTTCCCATGTTTCCTGCCGTCCCAGCGGCGTAATGTCGAGATAGCTCCAGGTGCTTCCCATCGCCTCGTCGCCGCGGCTGTTGATGAAGTACGTGCGGAACACGTTGTCGCCATCGCGGAAAAAAACATTGTGCCCGTGCCATTGATCCACGCCGAAATCCACATCGAAGCCATCGGTCATGGTGTACCACGGCATCTCCCAGCCCATCCGCGCTTTCAGCCGTTCGATGTCTTTCTGTCCCGCGCGCGAAGCCCATGCCAGCGTGGTGTCGCGCGCATTCAGATGCGCCAGGTGAGATACCTGGTCCGCCCCCAGCGAACACCCCCGGCACGCATGATCCGGCCATCCGAACACACCCGGCTCAAAGAAGGCGCGATAGAGCACCAACTGCCGCCGTCCCTCAAATAAATCCAGCAGCGGTACCTTGCCCTTGGGCCCTTCAAACATGTACGTCTTCTCCACCGCCACCCACGGCATCCGCCGCCGCTCCGCAGCTAGTGCGTCGCGCTGCCGCGTCAACTCTTTTTCCTTTTTCAGCAGCTCGCCGTGAGCTGCATTCCATTCTGCCTGCGAAACCACCTTGGGCGATTTTGTTCCTCTCGTGCTGCTAGCCATGACGCTCCTCCTTACTCGGTGTTGGAGAGGGTGAATTGTCGACGGCGTTTTTCACGCCGATTTTCTTCATTGCCACCGCCGCCAGTCCACCTGTGGAGGTGACGCCGACGGCGATCAGCATTGCGGTTGCCAGACAAAATGGACACATGGTCTTCTCCTCACTCGCGATCCGCGATCGCATCCTGCGTTGTTCGACGCGAGTTCCTACTTGCGCCCCTCAGCCTGTTTGCGAACCCGCTCATGCATCGAGTTCCAGCCTTGATTCATCCCCGCTTTATGTTCGTCGCTAACGAATCCAAGCGCAGTGTGCTTGAACGCAATCAGCGTTCCACCCTTCACTTCGCTCAGTCGATATTGCACGTTCGACACAAATGGGAACGACGCAAACAGCGGCCCCGCAAATTCCAGCAGCGTCGGCCGCTTGATCGCCTGGACATTCGCCCAGAAATGTCCGTTGTTGTCGCCCAGGTCGCGATACCACCGTCCGCCCGGCCACGGCTCAATCTTCATCGCCAGCGATTTGCCGTCCGGCGTTTCATTGCCCGGTCCCAGTTGTTCCAGCAGCGCGGCAAAGGTCACATCCAGCGGCGCCTCAACGTGGATCTCCTGTTGAATCGTCAGCGTCAGGTTCTCGAGAGTTTGTTCGGTCGCAATCATCACTTCTCCTTTTCATTTGGGTTTTTGGAATTCAGATCTTTGGCGCTTTGCCGCACCATCGCCTCGGCGCGTTCCTTCACTCGATTTAATTGATGCTGCCAGTACCGTTCAAAGGTTCCCGCCCACTCGTGCAGCGGACGAATCGCTTCGGCGTTGGTGCGGTACAGCTTCTGCCGCCCTTGGCAACGCATCCGAACCAGCCCCACATCGCGCAACACTCGCAGGTGCTTTGAGACAGACGGCTGCTCCAGCCCGAGCGCATCCACAATGTCTCCCACCGGCCGTTCCGCTCCGGCAAGATAGCTCAAAATCTCCCGCCGGCGCGGCTCCGCCACCGCATTGAACGCATCCGAAGTGGTGCTCGCCCGTGCCATGAGAGAAACATTACATTCCCATATAGGAATATGTCAAGCCCAACTTTTCCACAGCCTGAAAATGCCCTCTAGCGACCAATGTAGGAATCGGATAGTAGGTGAATCTCGGCGGCCTTTCAGAAGCTACGCAGCAGAAAATCCCGCGCGGTCGCCAGCACTTTCGCTCGCGCCGCTCGATCCGGGAGTATCCGCGCAATGGCAACCGCCCCAATCATCGTCGAAAAAATCGCAAAAAATGCGCGTTCTTTCTCGGCAGCCCGTCGGCCCGGCATCCAGGGAAGGATTCGCCCCTTATATTGGATGAGCTCCCCAACGATCGCAGCCTTCATCCCCTTCTCGGCCCGCGCCAGTTCCGGCGCAAGCGCTGCCACGGGGCACCCGCACGCAGCATGATCGCAATGTTCCGGACTGAGGTAGAGCTTCACAACCGCCTTCCACGCCGCCCCGCGAGGCGACCGTTCCGCGGCTTCCTCCATCCGATCACCCATCTCCAGGAAGGCCTCATGCAGTGACTCCAGCAGCAACTCATCCTTGCTGCCAAAGTGCTTGTAAAAGCCTCCGTGAGTCAGGCCGGCATCTCGCATCACCGCTGAAACCGCAGCCCCGGTAATGCCTTCGGCACGAACCCGCCGCGACGCGTCCTTCACAATCTTCTGATGAATTTCGCCTTTGTGCTCCGGCTTGTATCGCATGTCTCATTATAGGATGCTGACCATCATCCCAAGACGCTTCCTCCACCCCCCGCTCTTCGCAGATATTTTGAGTCCGTAGGATGATGCCAATAATCCTATGGAAACAGGAGGCACCCATGTCGCCACAAATCATCTTCCCCATTCATCTCGTCTTAGGTTATGTCGCGTGCTTACTCTGCTTCGGCGTCTATATCCTGCCCAGACTCAGATCGATAAGCCGGTTCGAAGCCCACCGCGCCATCGCCACCCTGCACAGCTTCCGCTTCTTCGGGCTCGTCTTCATCCTTCCAGGCGTCGTCGGCCATTTGCCCGCAAGCTTTGCCACCTTCGCCGCCTATGGTGACTTCGCGACCGGCGTGCTGGCCCTCCTCGCGCTTCTCACCGTAAGGGTGCGTCCGCTCTTCTGGTCGTTCGTCGTCGCCTTCAATCTCGTCGGCGTGGCCGATATCCTCCTCGACTATTTCCACGCCATCCGCGCCGGCCTTCCCGCAATCGCCGGGCAGATGGGTGCCGCTTACGTTATCCCCATCCTCTACGTCCCCATGCTGATGATCACGCACTTCGTCGCTCTCTATTGGTTGCTGCGCCCTCTGCCCACGGCCAATCAAGTCGTCCCCGCCAGCGCAACCGCAGCCTAGTCCCGTTTCAAAAAAGAGGAACGCCGTGGCTGCTTCATCCTGACGGCCACGGTCACCCTCCCGTTTTTCGAACCTGAAAAATCACCCTGCCGCGGTGATATCATCGTCTCGCCTATGACTGCCTTCGGACGCTAGTTCGGCCTTCGTGCGGACCTTCGGTGCCTTGCGCCGATCCGCGCCCTGTTTGACCCGACCTTAGCCCGGAGGAACCCATGTCATTGCTGCCCGATCTTCGCACTCAACGCCTCACACTCACCGCCATCATGCCAGCATCGCTGCGCCTTTCTCACTCCGACCTCTCGCGCCACCTCGTCGCCGAGGTTCCCGCAATCTGGCCCCCGGAAAACTGGGAACCCCATGTCTTCGACTTCTTCGACAAGCACTATGCGCAGGCGCCTCACACCATTGCCTGGAATCGCTACGTCATCGTCCACTCGCCAACTCCCATCGTCATCGGAACCATCGGCGGATTTCCTAAGTCACCCTGCGAAGTCGAAGTGGGCTATTCGATCCTCGATCCGTGGCAGCGACAGGGCCTGGCCACGGAAGCCCTCATTGCCCTCATGAAAGAGATCTTTGCCGACAATCGAGTCCACACCATCTGCGCGCAAACATTCCCCCACCTGCTGCCATCGGTTCGCGTCCTGGAGAAATGTGGATTTCAACACCTCGGCAGCGGAGAGGAGGAAGGATCACTTCTCTATCGATTGCATCGTCCGGCCGTAGCTGGTTCCGACGCCTGAAACTGGGGCTTTCCCCCGCCCCACGCCTCCCCGCATCGCCATCCTTCAGGGTGTACCCTAATCCCATTCACCAGCCATCCTGCAACCTGGATACAGGAGACACCCACATGCAAAGCGGTGATCCACTGCCTTCCTGGAACGAAGGTTCCACCCGGCAGAACATTCTCAACTTCGTCCGCGACGTCACAACCCCCGGCACGCCTCATTTCGTTCAGCCCGAAGAGCGCATCGCCGTCTTCGACAACGATGGCACCCTCTGGAGCGAGCAGCCATTTTATTTTCAGTTCGCCTTCGTTCTCGATCGCATGAAAGCCATGGCGCCCCAACATCCTGAATGGAGCGACAACCCCCTCTACGCCGCCGTGCTCGCCGGGGATATGAAAACCATCGCTGCCTCCGGCGAAAAAGGTGTGCTCGATCTTGCAACCCTCACCCATGCCGGCATGACCACCGACGAATTCGCAACCATCGTGAGCGATTGGATCGCCACCGCCAAACATCCTAAGTTCAAACGGCCTTACACCGAAGTAGTTTTCCAGCCCATGGTCGAGTTGCTCTGCTATCTGCGCGCCAATGGCTTCAAGACCTTTATCGTCTCCGGTGGCGGAGTTGAATTTATGCGCGTCTTTGCCGAGAAGGTCTACGGTGTCCCGCCCGAGCAAGTTATCGGCAGCAGCATCGTCACAAAGTTTGAAATGGTGGCAGAACTCCCCGTGCTCACCCGCCTGGCGCAGTTGAATTTCATCAACGACAACGTCGGCAAACCCGTCGCCATCAATCAACACATCGGAAGAAAACCCATTGCCGCCTTCGGCAACTCCGACGGCGATTTGCAAATGTTGCAATGGACCGCGATCGGTCCCGGCGCTCGACTGGCTTTGCTCGTCCACCATACCGACTCCGATCGCGAATTCGCCTACCAGGCCTCCAGCATGGGCAAGTTGGAGGTGGCGCTCACCGAGGCCGCCGCCCGCAATTGGACGGTCGTCGATATGAAAAAAGATTGGAACCGCGTCTTCGCCTTCGAAGCCGCAAAGTAATTCACTTCATCTCTCATCCAGGAGGAGTTCATAGACCATTGGTCGGCAACTTCGGCACCGCTGCCAAACTGCTCCACTCCTTCACACTCACGCAATAGTCCCGCCGATTTATAAATGAAATCGCCCGAAAACAAAAACGATTTCTTCACCATCGCCGCCGTTGCCGTCATGGCCATGTGCGTGGTCACCTTCGATCATGAAGCTCTCGGTCACGGAAGCGTTTGCCTTCTCCTGCACGGCCGAATCGTCCTCCTCACTTCCTCCCTCTTTCGCTGTAGCGTCCGCTCCGGTTGGATTGATCCCGCCGGCCCCCTCACCAACCTCCTCATGGGCACACTGGCCTTCATTTGTCTTCGCCTGGTTTCAGCGCAACGCGCCACGCTGCGCCTGTTCCTCATCCTCATCACCGCCTTCAGTTATTTCTGGGAAGCCGGTTATCTCATCCACGCCATGCATCAGCGTTTTGGCGATCTCTACTTCTTCGCGGAATTCCTGTTCGGTCGCGTCACCCTCTGGCAACGCGCGATCGCCATTGTCATCGGGCTCGCATTCTATGTCGTCACCGCACGCATCATTTCCCGTGAGCTCCTCACGCTCTGGCCACAAGCTCGCGTAGCTCGCACCGTAGCTCGCATCGCTTTCCTCAGCGCAACTGTCGCCGCTGCAGTCGCAGCCCTGGCGTATCAAGGCCACGGGTGGGGCGACCTCAGTGACGCTGTTCTGGAATTTGGCGGCGCTTCTTTCCCCTTGCTATTCATTCCGCTTCACAATCGACGCACAGCGAATGCCCAGCCCTCCCCAGTCATCGCGCGCAGCCCACTCACCCTCATCCTCGCCGCCATCGTCTTCGCCGCCTTCATCGCCTCGCTTGGACGAGGCATTACGTCGTAGCTTTGACCGCAGCCATGACAGCCGCATGGATGTATGTCTGCGAACGTCGCTTTAACTTGTCCGCTTTCCTCACTGCTCCAAAGTGCAAGCGTAGATTCCTGGCCGCTCCAGTATTGATTTCGTGCGCGATTTCCACCGCTGCATCAGAATTGGTGGTTTACCTCGGAATCATCTCGGCGCTACTATCGAGGCGCCAACCCCCGCGGCATGTAGCTAATTCGGTGACAGCACATGTATCGTCGGATCAATCAAGCTTTTCTTCTCGCAGCCTTTCTCACAATCAGCTGTTCCTCACTGGCCCAGGTGACCGCTCCGGATTTTTCCGTGGTTGTCCTGCCGGACACGCAGTATTATTCGGAATCCTATCCGGCAATCTTCCTCGGGCAGACGCAGTGGATTGTAAATAACACCGCCAATTACAACATCCAGTTTGTTCTTGGCGAGGGTGACATCGTCAATGTCGCCGACCAGCCGGCGCAATGGCAGAATGCCGACGCGGCCATCAAGCTGCTCGACAGCGCAAGCATGCCCTACGTGCTAGCCCTTGGCAATCACGATTATGACGACGGATCTCCGACGGCCCGCGGCACCACCGCATTTAACTCCTATTTCGGCCCCTCTCGCTACGCTGCGTACACCTGGTACATGGGTGGATATCCCAGCGGAACCAACGACAATTTCTATACAGAATTTACCGTCAATGGTAAGCAGTACCTGATCCTCGCTCTGGAATTTGTGCCTCGCGATGCAACCCTGGTCTGGGCAAAATCCGTGCTGGATGCGAATTCCAATATGGAAATCATCGTCGTCACGCACAGCTTTACCTATACCGATGGGACGCGCGCCGATCAATGCGACAACGACGATATTTCCCCTACCGGCAATAACCAGGGCGAAGATGTCTGGCAAAAGCTGCTGATCAACTATCCCAACCTGTCGCTGGTCCTGAACGGTCACTTCATCGGCAATGGCTCGCGCCGCGCCGACTTGGGCATCAACCAGAACCTGGTCAACGAAATCTTCGCCAATTACCAGAATCTGGCCAACGGCGGCGACGGCTGGATGCGCATCATGACCTTTCGTCCCGCCTTGAACCGCATCGATGTCGTTACCTATTCGCCCTACCTGAAGCAGTACAAAACTGACAGCAACAACCAGTTCAGCATCACCTGGCACAGCACCGGAGTCGCTAATACTACCGGCACCATCGCTGGATCCGTGCGCGCCGAGCGTGAAGCACCTTCGCCCTACACCTGCCTTTCGGTCCCAGGCGCTACCCTGACCGCCGGCGGTGTCAATGCGACCAGCAACAGCGGCGGATCGTTTTCTCTTAGCCTTCCCGCCGGCAATTACAACCTGTCAGCTTCCGCAGCAGGATGGGCGCCGACAAGCGAAGACGAAGAGGAAGAAGAAGGCGCTTTTCCGGGCTATACCAGCAGTGCAAAAATATTCCTTGAGCCGCTGCTCGGCAGCGTGGCCGGTAAGGTAACCAATGGCGCGGGAAATCCCCTCAGCGGCGCCACCCTTGCATTTTCGGGAGGCACCGTTTCCACCCAGGTCAGCGTCACGACGAACACCACCGGTAGTTACACCGCGTCCTCGATCTCGGTTGGCAGCTATACCGTGACAGCGTCGGCCACCGGACAGACAACCACCACGGCATCCACCAGTGTCAACCAGGGCGCGACCACCACACTGAATATCCAGTTGATTGCCCCGACCGGAGGAACCTGCACAGGCGGCACGGTGAACCGCACCGTTACGATCTGCTCGCCTGCAAACAACGCAACCGTTACCTCGCCCGTCAGCATCATTGCGCAAGCTACGGACTCAGCCCCGATCACGCAGACGGGAATTTATATCGATGGCGCCGAGAAATATCAGGTCGTCGGCAGTAGCGTAAATACCTCGCTGCCGCTCACAGCCGGCACCCATCGCATTGCTGTCCAGTCGCTCGATAGCGCTGGAACCTTTGAGAGCGTCGCCAACGTGACCGTGTCTTCGACCACCGGCGGGTGCTCGGCGCCCACTTCGCCCGGCGTCCAAATCTGCCAGCCACTCAGCGGGGCAACGGTCTCATCGCCAGTCGCGATTCAGGCCGCCGCCAATGTCACTGGCACCTTCATGCGCATGGAGGTCTGGATTGATGGCGTCAAAAAGTATTCCGAAACCACCGGCGCGACACTCAACACAACCCTGACGATGGCTACCGGCACCCACCGCTTCGCCGTCCTCGCCTACAACACCGCTGGAACCAAGTGGGAGCAGGCCTACAACGCAACCGTAAATTAGCTGCCAGCGTGCGTCCATGAAACCCGCAATTGGCGTGACCGGGATCGAGAATGCAACCCAGAAAGGCGTCATCCCAGCCCACCCAGCTCAGTCATTCCCCATATCTCAGTCGCGGACCTCCTCACCGCCATCGTCTTTGCCGCTTTTCGCCTCCCTCGCACGGGCCATTACGTCCTGGCCAAAATCGTTGTTTACATCTCTTTCATGAAAGCGCTACTATGATGTCGCCAACCCCCCCGCGGCATGTAGCTCACTCGGTGACCGCTCATGTACCGTCGGATCCAGCAGTTTTTTCTTTTTGTTGTCTTTCTCGCCTTCGGTTTTTCTGCTCTGGCACAAGTAACGGCGCCGGATTTCTCCGTCGTTGTCCTGCCGGACACCCAGTATTATTCCCAGTCCTATCCGCAAATCTTCACCGAACAAACCCAGTGGATCGTCAATAACCAGGCGAATTACAACATCCAGTTTGTTATTGGCGAGGGCGACGTCGTCAATACCGCCGAGCAGACCGCGCAATGGCAAAATGCCGACGCCTCGGTTCGATTGCTCGACAACGCAAATATCCCCTACGTGCTCTCCATCGGCAATCACGATTATGGTGACGAGGAACCATCGACCCGCGATACCAGCGCGTTTAATTCTTACTTCGGTCCCTCTCGCTACGCACCGTACACCTGGTACATGGGCGGATATCCCAGCGGAACCAATGACAATTTTTATGCAGTGTTTACCGTCAACGGACAGCAGTACCTGATCCTGTCGCTGGAGTTTGTGCCGCGCGACGCCGCCCTGGCCTGGGCAAAGACGGTGCTGGACGCCAATACCGATAAGGAAATCATCGTCGTCACGCACAGCTTCATGTATAACGACTCGACCCGCGCCGATCAATGCAACAACAACGATATCCCCACCACCGGCAACAACCAGGGCGAAGATGTCTGGCAAAATCTGCTGATCAACTACCCCAACCTGTCGCTCGTCCTGAACGGCCACTCCTACGCCGGCAACAACGCTGCCCGCCGCGTCGATCTGGGCCTGCAACTGAACGTGGTCAACCAGATCATCTCCGACTATCAGAATCTAGCCAACGGCGGCGACGGCTGGATGCGCATCATGACCTTTCGTCCCGCCTTGAACCGCATCGACGTCACCACCTATTCGCCCTACCTGAATCAGTACCTCACCGACAGCAGCGACCAGTTCAGCATCACCTGGCATAGCACCGGCGTCACCGCTGGCGCCAGCACCATCGTGGGATCGGTGATCGCGCAGAGTTCAGCACCCTCACCCTACGCATGCGCTCCCATCGTCGGCGCCACTGTCACCGTCAACGGCGCAAGCGCCAGCGCAACCAGCAACAGCAAGGGAGCATTCTCTCTCAGCCTTCCAGCTGGCACGTACAGCCTGTCGGCTACCGCACCCGGGTGGTCAACAAGTGTCAACGACGAGCAAGAAGTCACGTATCCGGGATACACCAGCGACGCCAAATTCTTTCTCACGCCACTGCTCGGAAATGTGAGCGGCACCGTGACCAACAGTTCGGGAACTCCGCTCAGCGGCGCTACGATCGCATTCTCAGGCGGGACCCTCCCTACCCAGACCAGCGTCACCACCAGCGCCACCGGCACCTACACATCGCCCTCGATCTCGGTGGGCAGCTACAGCGTGACCGCGTCGGCAACCGGGCTTACGACCTCCACGGCAACAACCAATGTCGCACAGGGCGCAACCACTACCCTGAACATCCAGTTAACCGCCCCGGTCGGAGGGACCTGCACCGGCAGCACGGTGAATCGCACGGTGACGATCTGCTCGCCCGCAAACAATGCAACCGTCACCTCGCCGGTCAGCATCATTGCGCAAGACACCGACACAGCCAAGGTCACGGATACGCAAATTTATATCGATCGGGTCAAGCAATATCAGGTCGCCGGCAGCAGCGTGAATACCTCGTTACCGCTCGCAAACGGCACCCATCGCGTTTCCGTGTTGGCGCAGGATAGCACCGGAACATTTCAAACCGTCGTCAACGTGACAGTCTCCTCCTCGGGAGGAACTGGCGGCACCTGCTCTGCGCCCACTTCACCCGGCGTTCAAATCTGCGCGCCCGTCAGCGGCGCCACCGTGTCATCGCCGGTCGCAATTCAGGCCGCCGCCGACGTCACCGGCACCTTCCTGCGTATGGAGGTCTGGATCGACGGCGTCAAAAAGTACTCTGAAGCCACCGGCGCTTCACTCAACACAACCCTCACCATGGCCGCAGGCACCCACCGCTTCGCCGTCCTCGCCTACAACACCGCCGGAACCAAGTGGGAGCAAGCCTACAACGCCACCGTAAATTAATCGCCGGTTTGTCTCACCTCAATTCTCGAGTCGCAGCCCAATCTGCCCATAAGATCTCCTATGCGCCTGCGATCCGCTTCTCGGACAGGAGGACGATATCACCATGCTGGGCGTTCAGCCCGCAGTCTCTTGAAGCCTAGCGATGAGATAATCTCCGCGAGGACAGTGCGATGAAGTCTCGGCGAATTGGCGTCTCCGTCGCGATTGTTGCTGCGATCGCCGGTGCAGCATGGTTGTTGTATCTCCGCACCGATCCCGCTCGTCAAACCAAAGCACGTTTTTTCAAGTACGAATTCCGCATTCCCATGCGCGACGGTGTAACGCTGTTCACGCAGGTGTACGTTCCCAGGGATAAAAAGAAATCGTATCCCTTCCTCGTCCAGCGCACCCCGTTCGGCGTGTCTCCCTATGGAGAAAAAAATTATCGTCCCCGATTGGGTCCGGCTCCCGAGTTCGACCGTGCAGGCTATATCTTTGTCTTCCAGGATGTGCGAGGGCGCTTTCAATCTCAGGGAAACTTCGTCGATATGCGTCCACACATCGACCATCCCGCGCCGGGGCAGACCGATGAAAGCACGGATATGGATGACACCGTCGCGTGGCTGCTGAAAAACGTACGCCCCAACAATGGAAAGGTTGGCATCTGGGGAATGTCCTACCCCAGCTTCTACACATCGGCCTCGATCATCGATTCGCACCCTGCCATTCGGGCGGCCTCGATTCAGGCTCCAATGACGAACCTCTTCCTCGGAGACGACGCCTACCACAACGGCGCCTTCATGCTCGCAGAGCAGTTTCAGATCTACGCCAATTTCTTCCGGCCTCGCCTGGCTGGACTTGAATTTCCATCCTCGAAGATCGGTAGTTTCTACGACTATGGAACTTCGGACGGCTATAAGTTTTTTCTCACCCACGGACCGGCCCTTCAGCCCATCGCGGCACTCGTCCGGAATCCTTTGCTGGATCAAAACATCCGCCATGACACCTTCGACCAGTATTGGCAGCAGCGCGATATCTCGCAACACCTCCATAACATTCACTGCCCGGTCCTCAATGTCGGCGGGTGGTACGACGCCGAGGACCTTGCGGGCACATTCCGCACCTATCATGCCATCGCAGAAACAAACCCTGGCTCGACGAACTTCCTGGTCATGGGGCCGTGGGAACACGGAGACTGGCTCCGATCCCTCGGCCGAAAACTCGGTCCCCTCGATTTCGACTCAGACACGGGAACATTTTTCCGGAGCCGGGTTCTCTTCACCTTTTTCGAGCACTACCTGAAAGGCGCGCCTGCTCCCGATACACCCGGTGCACTTGTCTTCGAGACGGGTACGAACCAGTGGCGCCGCTACGCCTCCTGGCCACCTCCGGGAACGCAGCCCACGAGCCTCTACCTCCATGCAAGCGGCAGACTCAGCTTCGAGCCGCCCACCGATAATGAAAATTCCTACGATGAATATGTCAGCGATCCGGCGAAGCCTGTCCCCTATGTCGACCAACCCTCCACTGGACTCGACTCGAGTTACATGTATGGCGATCAGACTTTCGCAGCCCGTCGCTCCGACGTCCTTACCTATAAGACCGATCCGCTCCCTCAGGATGTCACCGTCGCGGGTCCAATCGATGTCCGTCTTCAGGTATCGAGCTCCGGCACGGACTCCGATTTCGACGTCAAGCTCATCGATGAGGACGACGCCCACGGGCCCTCCCCCGGCTACCAGCAACTTGTTCGCGGCGAACCCATGCGCGCGCGATTCAGAAATTCCTTCACCCACCCGGAGGCCTTGCAGCCAAATCAGGTGACGTCCATCAACTACGCGATGCCCGACATCAACCATACCTTTCTTCGCGGACATCGCATTGTGGTCCAGGTGCAGAGTTCGTGGTTTCCGTTAACCGATATCAATCCGCAATCGTTCGTGCCCATTTCCAGTGCAAGGCCCAATGACTTCGTCAAAGCCATGCAACGTGTCTTTCACAAGCCTCAGACGGCTTCCTTCCTGGTGTTGCAAGTGCTCCAACGATGACCATACGGACAGGTCAACCGGGCACGAAGGGGACTCGACATGCGCCATCACAAATCGCCGCGTGACCTGTGACCAGCCGCGATCCCACCGGGCCCGCTCCCACTCATTCCGCGCTCAGGCTGAAAGTACACCGGTACAGGCACGGGTTCGGCTTCGCCAGCTTCTGGAACCGTTCGAAGAAGCCTTCCCCCTGGAGCCGCGCAACAATTTTCTCCCACGCGGCATGATTGGCGGCCTGCGCGTAGTTGGTGACGCGCGTTCCGTCCAGACTCTTGTGAATGCTCGCCGAAATCCAGCCGGGCATTCCGCTCACCCGCTGGATCGCATCTTTCAGCAGGTCCGCAAGCGCATCCTGGTTCTTCGGCTCCACTTCGAATACGTTGATTTGCGTGATCACTTGTTCATCGGCATGTATCTTCGCCATTTTCTTCTCCTTTTTCCAGAAAGATCGAGTATCTTTCAACCACCTGGTTGAAGTATTGCGCAGCCCGTTTCGCTTGTCAACCATCTGGTTGAACATTACCCTCATCTGCTTCATACTGAAGAAGGAGGAACCAGGGTGGCTGGCAGCAATAAAGGAATCGCGGCTTCGCAGACGTCCAAACAAGCCCAAGACAGGCGCAGGCAGATCGCTCACGCCGCATACCGCGCCATTGCAGAGAAGGGATTTGAGGGCCTTCGCATGCGTGAAGTTGCCGCCCGCGCCGGCCTCAACCACGCAACACTGCACTACTACTACGACGGCAAGGAGGCGCTCATCGCCGGCGTCATGACCTACATGGTCCAGGAGCTTTCCCTTGGGCGCGATAACGCGCTGCCCGGCCGTCCTCGAAGCCCTCGCTCACAGCTCGCCGCCCACTTCGCTGCTCTTTTGCACCAGGCACGAGAGCACCCGGAAATGTTCGTGGTTCTCGCAGAAATCCACAGCCGCTCCGCCCGCGATCCTGGGATTCGCTCCGTGATGAGTCGCAACGAGCGGGCATGGAAAAAATTCATCATCGACATTCTTCGCGCGGGCATTCGTTGCGGCGACTTCGCCCCCGGGCTTGACCCCGATGCCGCCGCGGAGGCGGTGCTGGCTCTCATTCGCGGCCTCAACTTCGGGCCCGCCGGCAGCATTCCAAGAGCCGAGCGCGCCCTGCGCCTGCTCATGGGATGGCTTGAGAGCGGCACGGGGAAATAATCCGGACAGACACGCAGATCTTTAGTTAACCCGAAATCGCTCCCCGCCCCACGACTCGCTCCATAATATGTAGATGGAAATTTTTTCCCTGCCCATCCAACCCGCCTTCGCCCATGCCTTTGTCCAGGACTGGGCCGACGCATGGAACACCCACGACCTCGACCGCATCCTCGCCCATTACCATGACGACGTGATTCTGCTCTCCCCCGTTGCCCTCAAACTGCTCAACAACGGCACCGGCATCGTCCAGGGAAAGTCCGCCCTGCGCGAATATTTCCGTATCGGCCTGCAGGCCTATCCCGATCTTCGCTTCGATGTAACGGATGTTCTATGGGGCGTCGAAACCATCGTCGCCTACTACGCGACCAGTGTCCGCGCCAGCAAAACCGCGGAGGTCATGCAATTCAACTCCGCCGGCAAAGTGATCCGCGTCTTCGCCAACTACAATCAGTAGCGGCGTGCGCGTTCGGCCCTGCGCACGCTTCACAATATTCGCCGGCGTCCGCGCCCAGTGCGGCTACTCAATCCGCAATGCCGTCATCGGATCCACCCGCGTCGCGCGTCGCGCTGGTATCCATACAGCCATCAGTGCCACAACGCACAGAATCACCGGCGCCACAATGAAAGCAACAGGGTCCCACGTCTTCACTCCAAACAAAAAGCTCGCCAGAAAACGCGTGACCGCGAACGCTCCTCCAATTCCCACAACCACGCCCAGTCCAGACAGCATCATGCCTTGACCAATCACCATATTGCGCAGGTTTGACGTCTGCGCCCCCAGCGCCATGCGCACCCCCAGCTCCTGCGTGCGTTGCTGTACAGAGTAGGACATCACGCCATACACCCCGATCACCGCCATCAGCAGCCCGGCCGATCCAAAAAGTATGAGCAGCATCATATTGAAACGCTGACTTGCAATGTTGCGCGCTTCGATCTCTTCCATGCTGCGAACATGAGCCACCGGCAATCCTCCGCTGGCCTCCCGCAGTGCGGCAGTAATGGGAGCACGCAGCGCGTAAGGATTCGCCCGCGTCCGAACAATCCACCATAGCGGCGCAACCCGCGAGTTCAGCGCGGTTTCCATATCCGGCATCTGCGCCAGCGGAATATACATGATGGGCTCCGGAGCGCGATTCGGACCGCCATCATGCGTGTCGCCGACAATGCCGATAACCTGGCGCGGCGGCTCTGCAAACGCGGGCCCTGCTCCCACCCCAATCTGGATGCGGTCGTTCAGCGGGTCGCCCTTCGGCCAATATTGCTTGGCCATCGCTTCGTTGATGATCGCAACTCCCGGAGCCGATCCGTCGTCCTGTTTGCTAAACACCCGGCCCCGCAGCAGCGGAATTTTGAAGGTCTCAAAAAAGCTCCACGAGGTCGAGTAGAACCCTGCGCCGCCGGTAAAAGGAGTGCTCGTATGGGGTCGACCCACAACATCGAACGTCATCCCAAAACCGCTGAACATCGGCAGGCCGTTCGTCACGCCAACATCCACCACGCCCGGCACCGCCATCACCCGATCCCTGCCGTCGCGAATCACCTGGGACACCGGCGCCGTCGTCTGAAAGCGATCGCCCCCAACCGACATCGCCATCGTAAGAATATGTTTCGTGGCGAAGCCCGGATCAACCGCCTGCAGTTTGAAAAATGTGCGGATCAACAGCGCCGCTCCAATCAGCAGCACCAGCGTCAGAGCCATCTCACAAATCACTAGAATCGAACGAAGTTTGCCGCCGCGGAATCCGAGCCCGGATCGGCTGGAATTTTCATTCAGCACCGCCGCCAGGTTCGGGCGGGAAGCGCTGATCGCCGGCGCCAGCCCAAACAGGATTCCCGTCAGGATAGAAATTCCCAGCGTGAATAAAAGGATGTTGAGATCGAGCGTCACCGCCGAACCGTTTTCACCCAGGCGAGGAATATGTCCGGGATTAATCCGCAGCAGCAGCCGCACTCCCACGAACCCAAGCATCAGCCCCAGCCCGCCGCCAATCACAGATAACGTCAGGCTTTCTGTCAGCAGCTGGCGAACGATCTGCCCGCGTCCAGCGCCCAGCGCCGCGCGCGTCGCCAGCTCACGCTTTCTCGCCGAGGCGCGTGCCAGCAGCAGATTCGCCACATTGGCGCACGCGATCAACAACACAAATCCCACCGCCCCCAGCAACACATATAGCGATGTCCGAGTATTCCCGATCATCGACTCCTGCAGCGACTGCACCCCGAATCCGTCCTGCGGCGAAAGCGCATCCGCACCATACATCCGCCGATACTGGTCCGCCGCCAATCGAAGCTGCGCATTCGCCTGCGCGATCGTCACTCCCGGCTTCAGTCGTGCCGCGACTCTGAAGTAGTTCGCCATATCCTGCGACGCCAGATCAAATTGAAATGGCACCCAAAGATCTGCCGGCGTATCCGTAACAAACCCGCGCCCAAGCACTCCCACCACCAGGTACGGCTGGCCATCCAGTTGAATGTTTGAACCCACAATGTTTCGATTGCCGCCGAACCGGCTCTTCCATAGCCCGTAGCTCAGCACCGCAACATTGCCACCATGCGGACTATCTTCCGCCTGGGTAAAAGTCCGTCCCGCCGCCACAGGAGCACCGAACATCGCAAAATATCCCGCCGAGACATGAACTCCCTGCACCTGCTGCGGTTGATCGCCGCCAGTCAAATTCATCCCGGCACTGCCAAAATCGTATGCCGCCACCTGCTGAAATATTTTTGTCTGCTGCGACCAGACGTTGAACTTGGGAATGTTCGCGCCCGGGAGATTTCGATCTCGACTGGTATTGATCAGCTCCACCAATGACTGCGGATCGGGATAGGTCAGCGGCTTCAGCAGCACTGTGTTGATCACGGAAAACACCGCCGTGTTCACACCGATGCCCACCGCAATCACAAGAATCGCGATACACGTAAACGCCGGCGTCTTCTTCAGCGATCGCAGCGCGAACTGTAAATCTCGCCAAAGAGTTTCAATCCACGGAAACGAACGGTCCATCCACACTCGCTCCCGCGTCGCGCGCGGATTCCCAAATCGCACTCGAGCCCGCCGTCGCGCTTCTTCAGCAGACAATCCTCGCGCCGCATTCGCGTCCTCTTCATGCGCCAGGTGCGACTCAATCTCCTCGGCCAGCTCTTCGTCTTTCTTCGCCCGCTGCATCATCCGTTGTAGGTTCATCGCCGTCCCCCCTGGTCACTTCCTCTAACCACTTCCCCTCGCTACTTTCCTGTGGACTTGATCGAGTCCCCAAGAATCAACCCAATCGCGCGCGTCATCCTGTGCCAGCGGTGCGTCGCGGCGTTCAGCTCCCTGCGCCCTTTCGCCGTCAGCTTGTAAAACTTTGCCTTGCGATTGTTCTCGCTCACCCCCCACTCGGAGGCCAGCCATCCCCGATCTTCCAGCCGGTGCAGCGCCGGATAGAGCGATCCCTGCTCCACCTCCAACGCATTTTCCGATGTGTGCTCGATCACCTGCGCAATCGTGTGCCCATGCGCCGGCCCCATCACCAGCGTGCGCAAAATCAGCATGTCGAGCGTGCCTTGCAGAATTTCCCCGTTTTCCGGCGGTCTTTTCAAAACCATGCTTGCGTCCCTCCCCTCGAATGCCTATGCAAGAAGGTTATACACCACTCGAATGCCTATGGGAAGCACCGCATTTTCCTTCGAGCTCTCCGATTCCCAGAACGTCGCGAATATTCTTTCCCGCGACTTTGACTTTCAAAGGCGATCGTGATTTCGGGGCCTTCTAACGTCCTGTGGTACAAATCGTCGTACAGATTTCTTTCCTTCACCTCAGTCCTGCCGGATAGGAAGCGATTTTCAATGTTTGATCTGCCGACCCAGCAATATCCAAAGACCTGGAAAGAAATGTCGCTCGATTTCAAGTTGCTGTTCGTATATCACGGCTGCATGATGGCAATGATGATTGCTGGGCGAAACCTTGCGAGCCGTAAGGAGACAATGTTGACTGTTTTTTTGGCCATCGCGTTGGTCAGCATATCTCTAAGGCATAGGAGCATGAAGCACTGGCGCTGTCCGCCAATCCGTCCTCGCGACATTTTTGGAGCCTTATTCCTAGCTATTCTGACTGCTTTTTTCTTATTCTCGGCAACCCAGTTGTTTCGGCCGTCAGATCACAATGTTCTTCCGTGGTATTTTGCTGGACTCGGGATAGGAGTTTTCGGGATTTTGACATCTCTCCGAATTGTTTACGCCTCCGAAGCAGACTTCTTATCGAATTGCCGAATCATCGACGAATTCGGTCGAGAGATCGAACCGACCCCCGAAACACTCGAACCAAAAGAAAGCGAACCTCGCTGGAAAAAAATGACTCGGGGAATCTATACAGGGGCGTTCCTATTGGTATGGACGCTCGGCGTTGCGTCTTTCTTTTTTTTTGGAAAGGCTTTGCGTCACGGTTCTCCCATGCCGACCGCAACTCAGTCAGAACCGCTCACGGACCATGGAAATACAGTATTTATCAGCCATGCCGAGAAACAGCGAATTGACCACTTTCAGCTCGCCTCATGGGTCGGGGTTCCCCTGGTACTCGTCGGCGGAGTCATACTTCACTTCGTTGTCGGAGTAAAACTGTTCCCAAACGCGCCAACCTTTTCTGAATACTTTTCCGAAAAAACTCGCCGCAAGGCAAATCTGCCGCCTACCTAAAATGTCTTAACGAGAATTTTCTTTGGGAGGCTTCGCGTGGCCTGAAGAACGATGTCCAAAAAGCCTCCTCCCTTACCACCCCACCTGCCCCATCCGCTGCAAAATAATCTCGCTATAACGATTCATCCGCTCCGGCCGTCTCTTCCGCGGAGCTGGCAAAATCGCCGCCAGCCGCGCCGCCTGGTCGCGCCCAATATTTCGCGCGCTGATCCCATAGTGATACCGGCACGCCGCCTCGGCACCATACACGCCCGGCCCCCACTCCACCTCATTCAGATACAGCTCCAGAATTCGCCGCTTCCCCAGCACCAGCTCCGCCACCGGCACCAGCGAGGCCTCCGCCCCTTTGCGCAATATCGATCGCCCCGTCCCGAAAAATAAATTCTTCACCAACTGCTGCGTTATCGTCGAAGCCCCGCGCACCCGTCCGCCTTCCAGATCCCCGGCCGCATCAATCTGCACCTGGTGCCAGTCGAATCCATGATGCAGATAGAAACGCGCATCCTCCGCCGACACCACCGCATGCTGCAGGTTCGGCGAAATCATCTTCAGCGGCATGTACTCATAGTGTTCGCGATATGGCATGCCGTGGACATCCGAATGGAACCAACCCTGCACCTGCCGCTCTGCACGCACCGCCGTCGTTGGAGGATTGATCCATCGCAGCCCCACCAGCATCAATGCCGCCAGCAACCACAGCGCCGCGATTCCCAGCCCAATCCATCGCAGCCAGGTGCGTAGCCCAATCTTTCCAATCCGCGCCTTCAGGGGAGTAGATGTCTTTCGCTTCACATCAGAATCATAGCCTGTGACCTATATCACCACCGATCACTTCCGCTCTCCCTCACCTGCACCCGGCAGCACCCCAAGCTGTCCCATCATGCCCAGCGTGTCCATAATGATGCGTGTGTCCTTGATCCGCCCATCCTCCAGGCGATCGATCACAATGCCCCACACCCGCACCGGTCGTCCCGTTGCCGGAATCCCGAGGAATTCTCCCTTGTGCGTCCCCGTCCACTCAAACCGGCTGGCAACTTTGTCCTTCTCCGCAATCTGCTCCACGATGGAAAACACAATGTCAGGAAATCCCGTCCGCATCGCCCGAATCACGTCTTGCAGGCCGCTCAGTCCCGGCCCCTGCCCCGGCATCGGAACCTGCTCCACCATGTCTTCCCAGAAATATTCCCCTGCCGCTGCAATATTTCCCTTGGTGATCACCTCGTCCACAAACCCGCGAACAATCGCCGCATTGTCGTGCGCCATTCTCTGCCCCCTTTATCCTCAGTGCAGAATTATAGACATTCATGATGCAGTCGATTCGCCAGGTCACGCGCTCAAGTCCGCATCCTCGCTACCCATCTCGTCATCCAATAAAGACGCTGCTCAGGAGAGAACTCCATGATCGCTCGCATCTGGCACGGCAGGGTCCCGACCTCCAAAAGTCAGGAGTATCTGCACCTCATGCGCACCGTCGCGCTACCGGAGTATCAATCGATCCCCGGCAATCGCGGCGCGTGGTGCCTGTCTCGCACAGACACCGATATCACCCATGTCGAGATGCTCACGTTTTGGGATGACATTGCCGCCATCCAGCGCTTTGCGGGCGACGATTCCACTCGCGCCAAATATTACGACTTCGACTCCAGCTACCTGATCGAAATGGAACCGCACGTCTGTCACTACGATCTCCACTCCGCCCCCTCGCCCGATCCGTCCCTCAGGTAGCCATCGTCGCAACGCATCCAGCCGCTGACTCGTGAAGCAAAATGGAAGCCAAACCGACAAATGCCGGTGACAACCTGTATTTCATATACCTATTTACAAAATAGGTATGTTGCAGCTATATTCACGTCATGGCGAAGAACCCTGAACATCGCGACCTTTTCCCCGGCGCACTGGAGATCATGATTCTCCAGTCGCTGCGCCGCAAGCCCATGCACGGCTATGCGCTCGTCAAACACATCAAGCAGGTTTCCGACGACCTGCTCCAGGTGGAAGAAGGCTCGCTCTACCCGGCGCTCCAGCGAATGCTCAAGGAAGGCTTGCTGCAATCCAAAGCCGGAATCTCCGCCAAGGGCCGCCCCACGCGGATCTACCGGCTCACCCCCGCCGGCGTCCGTCATCTCGAGCGCGAGGTGGTCAGCTTCGAGAAAATGTTTGCCGGCATCAGCCGCGTCCTGGCCGCGGCGGAAGCATAGGAGGGTGGACCATGCCGAATTTCTTCCGGCTTTTCTTTCGTAAGCAGCGATACGACGACATCTCCGTCTCCATTCAAGAACATATCGCCGAGCGCATCGATGAACTGGTGGAAGAAGGAAAGCCTCGCCCGGAAGCGGAACGCATCGCCCGCCGCGAGTTCGGCAACACCACCCTGCTCGAAGAGCGCAGCCGCGAAGTGTGGCAGTGGCAGAAACTCGAATCGCTGCTCATCGATCTGAAGCACATCGGCCGCCGCCTGCGCCGCTCGCCCGGATTTGCCATCACCGTCATCCTCACGCTTGCCATCGGCATCGGCGCCAATACCGCGGTCTTCAGCGTCCTCAACAGCGTGCTGCTGCGGCCGCTTCCCTATCCCGAGCCGCAACAGCTGGTGTCGCTGCACCTCAACGCTCCCGGTGCACCCGGCCTTGCCGAATTTCGGAGCGAGCTGCGCCTCTCGCCCTCCATGTATTTCACCTTTGCCCGGCATAACCGCAGCTTCCAGTCCCTCGGTATCTGGGGACCGGGAACGGCAAGCATCACCGGCATCGCCCGGCCAGAACAGATCAACACCGCGATGGTTTCGAGCGGCATTCTCGAAACGTTCAATGTTCCTGCCTTGCATGGTCAATGGCTCACAGCCGCGGATCAAGATCCACGCGGGCTGGGACGAGTGATGCTGAGTTATGGCTACTGGCAACGCCGCTTCGGCGGTGACCCAAACGTGGTCGGACGCACCATCAGCGTCAACTCACAGCCGCGAGTCATTGCCGGAGTAATGCCGCGCGGATTCAAGATCGTGAACTACGACTTCGATCTGCTGGTTCCCATGAGCCTCGATCCGGTCAAGGAGATATTGGCCGGTTTTGGCTATCGCGGCATCGCGCGCCTCCGGCCCGGAGTCACAATTCCACAGGCGAATGCCGACGTCGCGCGCCTGCTCAACGTCTGGATGGACTCCTGGACGAACGCTTTGGGCAGCGATCCGCACTGGTATCTACGGTGGCAGATCACTCCAGCCCTGCAGCCCCTGAAAGACACCGTCGTCGGTAGCATCCACACCGTGCTTTGGGTGGTCATGGCCATGATCGGACTGGTAATGCTGATCGCCTGCAGCAACGTCGCCAACCTGCTGCTTGTCCGCGCCGATATTCGCCAGCACGAGCTTGCCATCCGCGCCGCCCTCGGTGCCGGTCGATGGCGAATCGCGCGCGAGCTCTTGCTCGAGAGCGTCACCCTGGGCCTGCTCGGGGGAGCTGTGGGCGTGGCCGTAGCCTACGCCGGTCTCCGGCTGTTAACCGCGATTGGCCCCGCAGACCTGCCGCGTCTCAACGAAATTTCCCTCGACGGTTGGTCGATCGCCTTCACCCTCCTTCTCTCCGTACTCTCCGGCCTTTTATTCGGCGCCATCCCGGTATTGCGTTATGCTCCTGCGCGGCAGCGCCAGACCTTGCTCGGCACCGCGCGGACAACCAGCGTCAGCCGCGACCGCCAGCACGCCCGCGATTTGCTAGTCGTTGCCCAGGTCGCCATGGCGCTGGTTCTCCTCATCGGCGCGGTGCTCATGATCCGCACCTTCCTCGCCATGCGCAATGTCGATCCCGGCTTCTCCAATCCAGCCTCCCTCCAGGTCATGCGCCTCTCCATTCCCGACAAGCTGGTGCAAGATGACGCGACCGTCGTGCGCATGCAGAACAGCATCCTCAATCAACTGGCTGCAATTCCCGGCGTGTCGTCCACCGGCTTCGCCGCGTCCGTTCCCATGAGCGGAGCCGAACCAAGCTGGGACGAGATCCTCGTCGAAGGCAAGGACTACTCCGGCGATAATCCCCCCATGCGTCTCTACAACTACGTTTCGCCCGGCTATTTCCACACCGCCGGCACCCGCTTCGTCGCCGGTCGCGACTTCACCTGGGCGGAGACCTTCGGCGTCCGGCCGATCGGCATCATCTCCGAGGGACTGGCCCGCGAATTGTGGGGGTCGCCCAACGCCGCCATCGGCAAGCGCTTCCGCGAATTTCCCGGCATGCCCTGGCATGAGGTGGTCGGGGTCGTCCAGGATGTGCGCCAGAATGGTGTCGATCAGGTTTCGCCCGCAACCGTCTACTGGCCTTCGATCATGCACGATTTTAAAGATCCCGAATCTTTCGATGCCCAGCGCACCGTCTACTTCGCCATCCGCACCCATCGTGCCGGCACCCAGTCCTTCATCAATGAAATGCAGCACGCCGTCTGGTCCGTCAACGCCAACCTGCCGGTCGCCGACATCAGTACCATGCAGGATCTCTACAGCGACTCCATGGCCCGCACTTCCTTCACCCTGGTCATGCTCGCCATCGCCGGAATCATGGCCCTCGCGCTCGGCATCCTCGGCATCTACGGCGTCATCTCCTACGCCGTCTCGCAGCGCACACGAGAGATCGGCATCCGCATGGCCCTCGGCGCAAAGAAGAGCGAGCTGTCATGGATGTTCGTTCGCTCCGCCCTGCAACTCACCGCCATCGGCACAGCGGTCGGCCTCGGCGCAGCAGCCGTCCTCATGAGTCTCATGCGGACGCTCTTGTTCGGCATCAGCCCGCTCGATCCCATCACCTTCGCAGTGGTACCCGTCGCCCTCGTCGCCGCCGCCGCATTGGCCAGCTATCTCCCCGCGCGCCGCACCGCTGCCGTCAATCCCGTCATCGCCCTTCGAGCCGAGTAGTCCCCGCCGCATCTGCCGTTTCCACTCGCACATCGCGCGTGACAAAAAACATTTGTCATCCAGGAGTTCTGTATCAGGGCACGGCTTTAGCCGTGCCACAAAATATCCCATCCATCGGGCTTTAGCCCCTGAAAGAATCCAGCCCAGCGCCTTCCACTCGCACCGCCTACATCGAGCGTGACCAAAAAAACTTGTCCTCCCTGTGTGACGCCCATCACCAACGATCCAACGTCATGTGGCGCAAGCTCTCTGCGTACTCGTTTGGATTCCACCCCACGCGCGGATCGGAGTTCGACGTGCCACCCACTATCTCAGAACCTTCGGTCGTTGAGTTGACCTCGGCAATTGCCCGCTTTTTGGTCGACCGTCCGCAAAGCGTTTCCATCAACGAGCTTTCCAGCGAAACCGGCAGCCTCTTGCAGCTCAGGGTCGATCCCACCGACATAGGAAAGATCATCGGCAAGCAAGGACGCACCGCCCGATCCATCCGAACCCTTTTAATGGCGCTCAGCGTCAAGCTGAAGCATCGCTACTCGCTGGAGATCGTTGAGGACATCGACTCGTCCGCCCCGGATCGGAAGTGATTCATGGCTCGCGCATGCATTGCAGGAGGCTGCGTGGTTTCCTATGACGAAGCATCCCTGATTTTTCGCAAATGGGAGGAAGAAAACACACCGCTGCTCTTCCGCAGCCGCTCGCCCCTGTACACCCACACCATGTTGGCCGGGTTGGAGTCTGCGAAAGATGGAACCCTCCGCCTGCGACTCCAGGGCCTCGGCTACATCGACGTCCACATTTCCGCAGAATTTACGTTTGAGTACTTCGATCCCGCAACGCAACGCGATCTACCCGGCGACGGAGAGCTTCAGTCCGTGGCGGATTCGCTCGCCACCGGCGCCGGCATTCTTGCCACCAAACCCTCCGGCGAATCCTTCCTGCTCCTCGAAATCCTATTCACCTAGCCACGCCGCCCGCGTCATCCTCTCCCGCAAATATTCCCAGATGAAATCCACCGACCTCCGCCAACTCCACGCGGCTACCTAGGTGATATAGGAAGTTTTGTCATCCCGAGGAAGAATTTCCATCCCGAACCAGCCTCGTCATCCAGATTTAAAAGAAACCACTTACCCGATTGACTTAAACGAATAGCAAGAATAATTTCAAGGCAAGCAAATGGGAATCGCGGAAGAACTGTTGGCATTCTCTAGTAGCTGTCCAAACTGGCAGCGTAATTTATTGCGGCGAATCTCTACGCAACCAGAGTTGAGAGAAAGCGATATTCAGGAAGTTCTGGTTAACCTGAAATCAACAGAGGGGCTTTGTAAGTGCGGGCCGGAAGACTGCCTTGCGGCGAACCATCTTGCGAACCGAACTTCCGCGACGCACTCACAAACTATTCTCACCTCCATTAGCGATGTAAAAAATGCTAACCGTTTAGCAGGCGGACAAGTATTACCCTTCGCTGAAAGCGGCATCACCCTCATCTATGGCTACAACGGAAGCGGCAAGACCGGCTATGGCCGCATCCTAAAACAGGCGTGCCGTTCGCGGCAGGACAAGCCAGACCCCATACTAGGAAACGTCTACGCATCAGGCGCACCGAAGGCTGCGAGCGCAACTATTGCATATAAAAGCGGTGGCTTGCATCAGAGCATCACATGGCAGGATGGCAAGCCTTTCCCTCCCGAACTAGGCCGCATCTCCGTCTTCGACGCGACCACCGCGCCGCTCTACGCGGACAGGCAGAACAAAATCGAATTTCTTCCTCTCGGATTGGACGTCCTTCCCCGCCTCGCAAGAACATGCGATGATCTAGCCTCACTCATCACGGTAGAGATTACAAACTTAAGCGCAAAGTTGTCTGTCGCACTCCCCAACGTCACAAGTCACAAATTCGTCCAGTTCTTCGCGCGTTTTGGGGCAACGAGTACGCCTCGCGAAGTTCCTTCTGAACAAGAGATGCAATCGGAATTCGTCTGGAACTCGAAGGACGACGACATTGTTTTATCTCTCGAGGAAGAAATCAGGAAAATCTCACAGCCCGCTAAAATGTCGGCTCAGTACGAAAGACTCAAGCGAACGCTGAACACTACCAAAGCCAAAATGGAAACGGCCATCAGCCCGTTCACGGCTGAGGCGATCGACAGAAACTACAGAGCACTAGCAAATGCAGAAGCAACTCGCGAAGCCGCAAGGCTCGTTGCAGAGGGGCGCTTTGCGTCGGACCCACTAGGCAATGCGCCAGCAACAAGCGCGTGGCGCAAACTCTATGAAACTGCGGAAGCGTTTAATGCGATCGCCTATCCGGGCGACGAGTTCCCTTCCACCGGCCCTGGACGCGTCTGCTTGCTGTGCCAACAGCCCTTGAACGAAGCGGCATCGGAACGACTGATGCGCTTTAAGGCATTCCTCCGGGACACTTCGCAAACGGAGGCCGCCACGGCCGAACGGCAGTGAAAGAAATCGTTCAACAAATCAAAGCCATAGCCGTTCCCAGCGAAGATGAAATTGATCAGCAACTCGCGGAATTGACTGATGTCAGGTCAGAGACCACCGCTTTAAAGGAAGGCATAAAAGAATGCACCCGCACCCTCTCTGCGCTGAAAAGTCTAATGCTCCGACGCCTCAATGGCGAGACACCTAGCGAGGAATTGCCGGTGGCAAACGAATCCGTAATCGCAGACATCAGCGCCACGGCAGATCGACTTGACGACGAAATAAATTCGCTAGATGAGAAGACAAAAGACAACTCGGCATTATCGGCGCTACAAGAAAAGCACAGAGAGCTGCTGGACAGAAAAAACTGCGCCAGCAATCTTCCCATGTTCATGGAGAGGCGCCTGGACTTATGCGCCTTGACCGCATTGAAAAAGTGCAAAGGCCAGTGCGAGACCGGGCCGATTTCCAGAAGAGGCTCATCGTTGCGGGAAAAATACCTAACTGAAGACTTCCGCAACAAAATCAATAGTGAGGTTAAGTTCTTGGGGCTCACCTATCTCCCCATCGTGGTCGACGGACATACAGAACGGGGCGTGGGGTACATCGGAGTTGCCCTTTCAAAGAGCGGACGCGAGCCTACATCTAGCATTCTCAGCGAGGGTGAATTTCGCGGATTGGCACTTGCATGTTTTTTTGCTGAAATCGGGATGATTGATAGACACGACGGCATCATTGTGGACGACCCCGTGTCTTCGCTCGATCATTTGCACATTGAGCAGGTGGCAAAACGCCTGATCGAAGAGGCAAAGACAAGGCCGCAAGTAATTGTCTTCACGCACGACCTTTCCTTCTATTACGACCTCCTCGTGGCCGCCTCCCAAGCTCAAATCCCAATCCACTGCAATTGGATATATAAATCGGCCGCTAATGGGTGTGGGACTATCTCTGTTGGAGACGGGCCATGGCAAGCCAAGAAAGTCAAAGAACGAATCGCCTTCCTCGACAGGATGATCGCAGAGTTTCCCGATTCAACCGCGTGCCCTCCCGAAGCACAGCAAGAAAATATGGAGTCCTTTTATACGAGGCTGAGAGAAACGTGGGAGCGACTCGTCGAGGAATGCTTATTGAATGGCGTTGTGGGGCGCTTCCAACCCGGAGTTGCTACGCAGTCCCTGAAGGGAGTAAACGTTACCGATGAGGACTACAGCAAAATATTCTTCGCAATGAAAAAGGCCTCTGAGTATTCCGGACACGACCGAGCGGCAGGCCGTCAACCGAGAACGAGAGACAAGAATGAAATGAGAACTGACCTTGATGAGATTCGAGCATACGAGAAAGAGCTAAGGAAGCGCGTCACGGATCTCGAGAAGGCGCGCCGAACACTGGAGGGGCCGCCTTCAGCCACTATCACCCTGCCATCCAAGCCCTAAATCGACAAATGGCTTGAGCCCGCCCCCCATTCCCCTGCTCAATCCTGGTCGGTAGATCGCTCTTCCCATGCATCCACCCACGCAAGCACGGTTCCTGATTCCCCTCCTGCCCCTCCTCCTCGTCAGTGGAGCAGCCCCGCCCCACCCCATCAACGCCGGTCCAAAGTATGCCCGTGCGGTCAGCACCCCGTGCGGCCAGCACTTGGCGCATCCACTACCCCGAAATTGATAGAATAGAGACGAGCACCCTCCACCCGCCTTCCGCAAGGCAGTGTTTGTTCCGGATCGCACGGAGTTTGTACCGTCCG
Source organism: uncultured Acidobacteriota bacterium (assembly GCA_963821145.1). Taxonomy (GTDB): domain Bacteria; phylum Acidobacteriota; class Terriglobia; order Terriglobales; family Acidobacteriaceae; genus JAKAAZ01. The sequence goes on along the minus strand of CAWGCV010000010.1, from coordinate 235,557 downwards.
TTTTTCGTTTTTTTGCTGAAATCCGCAGCGGAAGCCGAATTACATGAGGGTTTCCCCCTCATTCCACTGCAACCAAGGCACTTGCCGCAAAAGCCGCGCTGCACAATCCTTCAATTAGCCTGCACAATCCTTCAACTAGCGTGCATAATCCTTCAACTACGCTGCACAATCCTTCAACTAGCCCGCCCAACCTATGCCCGTGCACCTATGCCCGTGCGGCCAGCACCTTCGCAGGAGCCAGCGCCAGCAGCGCCACGCCAATCACCGCCAGCACACCCACGCCAATCAGTTCTCCCCGCGGAACCATCCCGGCCATCGCCTGATACCCCATCCAAACCGCGTGCACCAGGCTCGACCATGCCGTAAACAGAATCAAACTGCGATGGCCCGCAGGGCTGCGGGCCACCAGTAACAAACAAACTCCCAGTGTGACGTAAACACTCATCATCATCGACAACGCCGGCTCTTGCCGAACAAAAATCACCATGGGATAGGCCATCAACACAAACAGCACTCCCACCACCACCAGCACCGCCGTCAACGCCCGCTCTCGCATCCTCGTCCCCCTCCTCTGTTGCACCGTCCTAAAACGACAACTTCAGATCGCGAATTCGGAGGGAGCAGGGGGTTTCAACCCCCTGAAAACGCCAACTATGGCCTTCAGGCCCGGATGCCCGTTATTTCGCCGCCACCCCTTGCGTTCCCTGGCTGGCCACCGCGGAAATCGCCTGCTCCACCCGCGCCGGATCGCCGAGATAATAATGTGTCACCGGCTTCAACCGCTCATCCAGCTCATACACCAGCGGAATCCCCGTAGGAATATTCAGTCCCGCAATTTCCTTGTCGGAGATTTCATCCAGGTATTTCACCAGCGCCCGCAAACTGTTGCCATGCGCTGTGATCAGCACCTGGCTCCCCGCCTTCACGCGCGGCGCAATCAGTTCATGCCAGCACGGCAACACTCGCGCCACCGTATCTTTCAAGCACTCCGTCAGCGGCAGTTGGCTCTTGCTCAAATTTTTGTATCGCGGATCAAACCCCGGATAGCGCGGATCTTTCTCGCTCAGCGCTGGAGGAGGAACATCATAACTCCGCCGCCACAACTTCATTTGCGCCTCACCATATTTCTCCGCCGTCTCCGCCTTGTTCAATCCCTGCAGCGCTCCATAGTGGCGCTCGTTCAATCGCCAGTCATGTACCACTGGAACCCACATGCGATCCATCTCATCCAGCACCATCCACAACGTGCGAATCGCTCTCCGCAATACGGACGTGTACGTAATATCGAAAGCGAATCCTTCCGTCGCCAGTAAACGTCCCGCGTCCCGCGCCTCCAGCTTTCCCTGTTCGGACAAATCCACGTCCGTCCATCCGGTAAATAAATTCTCTTTATTCCAAACGCTCTCTCCGTGCCGCAGCAGTACAAGTTTGCTCATTCGCCTTTTCCTTTTTTCTGTCTCGCTCGTGGCGAGGGGGGTGGTTTTATCGCGTCGCGCTCCACCGTCCAACGTGCGGACCGGAGCCGTCCTCGTTCCCAATCAAAAATGTCTCTTCGGTTGGCTGCTTCCATCCTAATCGAAGCACTTCGATACGCCAGCGCGCAGGGTACGTCGGTCACGTTTTCACCGGAATTTTCCACATTTCGCCCGGCCAGCCGCTCCGGACATGTAGTTGCTAAGGCAACCATATGTGCGAAAAAACAGCGTTTTTGGTTGCTAAGGCAACTATCGGTTTTCGGCCCGTTTTTGCGCAATTGTTGCCGACATCTTCTCTCCGTTCATCGCGCGAAAAAACTTTTTCGCACGCCTCCGCATTTTTAAAACATTCACGGAACAATCACCGCCGCGCCATCGATTGCATCGTGCCGCAGCGCCTCCATCGCGTCGTTGATGTCATCGAGCGAAAACGCCGTCGCCTTCGGTTTTATGCCAATTTGCCCGCAAATCTGCAAAAAATCACGCGCATCATCCCGCGTCATATTCGCCACACTGCGAATCTCCCGCTCTCCCCACAACAATTTGTCATAGTCGAATTCTGGCATTCGATCCAGGTGAATTGCATTGATCGCCACCACTCCGCCCTTGCGTAGACTTGATAGCGCAGCCACAACAACTTTTCCGCTCGGCGCAAATGTCACCGCGCGATCCAGTTTCACCGGCGGCATTTCATCTTCCGAACCCACCCAGTACGCCCCTAAAGACTCAGCAAGTTGCCGGTGGCTCGCGCCGCGCGTCGAAACATACACATCACAATTCCACGCGCGCAGAACTGCGATCGCAAGATGCGCCGACGCTCCAAATCCAAACAATCCAACTCTCTCTCCACGCTCCACGCCCGCCACTCGCAAACTTCGAAAACCGATAATACCCGCGCACAGCAAGGGTGCGACGTGCATATCATCCAGCGCCTCCGGCAGCGGATACACAAAATCGGCCCGCGCTACCGCATACTCCGCGTAGCCACCATTCACGCTGTATCCCGTGAATGTCGGCTGGTCGCAAAGGTTCTCTTTTTTGTTCCGACAAAACCAACAAATTCCATCCACTCCCCCCATCCACGAAACTCCGACGCGCATTCCCGCAGGCAATTCCACCGTCGCACCCTCGACAATTTCACCAACAATCTGATGCCCAGGAATCAGCTTCTCGCGCAGCGGCGGAAGCTCTCGATCGAGAATATGCAAATCCGTTCGACACACTCCGCACGCTCGCACACGCAGCAGCACCTGCCCCGTTTCTGCATTCGGCTTGGGCACTTCCTCGACGCGCAATTTATGAAGAGAAGATGAATCTTCGGAATGAAACACTGCAGCTTTCATCTGGCATCCTTTCTGACCGTTGCCGCCAACGTCCCGGCTCCGATGGGTACCTTCGAACGGATTCGCAACGCCGGTAAATATTGGCGAACATGTCGCATACATTGGAGTTACAATGTCGGCAAGCCAACAAACCTCCCTGGTTCAATGAACACTGTCTGCCGCGACGTATGTCAGGCGGTTCGCTCGACGCTTCGCTTGCGTAGTCTCGACATGGAATCGGAGGCGCATCATGTCCCTATCACCGGCTTCGCTGCTTCATCCATATTGTCGCGCGGGACGTGGAGAGTTTCACAGTCTGCCACCAGAAACTCTTGCCTGTTTGGATGCCATTAGCACACTCGTCGAATATCGCAACGGGACAACTCTCATGCGGCAAGGTGATCTACCGCACTTCGTCAGAATTCTGTGCGACGGAAGAGCGAAGATCTCTACGGCATCTCAGGAAGGAAAAGTACTGCTGCTGAACATCGCCAATGCGGGGACGATTCTGGGCCTGGTTTCCGCGGTCAGGCAGATCAAATACGAGACAACGGCGGAGGCTTACGGCGCGTGCACTGTAAACGAAATTGCGGACCAGGATTTTCTGGACTTCCTCGTGCGTCATCGCAACGCAAGCTGGCAGGTGACACAGATGTTGGCTGAGGAAAATCACGAACTACTGGTGAATGCACGTCGCGTAGCTTTATCCGGAACGGTCGCCGGTAACGTCGCAAAGCTGCTGCTGGACTGGGGTGCAATGATCACCGATGGTGCCGAAAAAAAACATTTCAACATGGTGCTGACACACCAGGAGATCGCAGAAATGGTGGGCACCACGCGAGAGACCGTCACGCGCACACTCGCGAGTTTTCGTCAGCACGGATGGATTCGCATCCACGGCGCGTCGGTAGAAATATTGCAGCAGGAAAAAATGAAGGGCATTTCCATCTAAGCCGCATTCCCGCGGGCGATGAGCTCCAGCGCAAAATTCAGGTTCCGCAACACAGCATCGTTTAGTTGCATCCATGCTCCGAATTCAGGCCACATCTTTCATGCATGTTCGAGCTATGCCCACAGCTCTGCGGATGAACGCAGATCTGCACTAAAGTAATTCGCCGTCACGCGAAACTTTATACCGCTCGCCTGTCTTTCTTCGAACCCCGGGAAATCGTCCCCACGCTCTGCGGGCCCCATGTTTACAAGGGCCGCGCAACACCTGTTCTGTGCAAGCAGCATAAGCGTTTTTCGCTCGTTGCATCACCTGTGATCACCATCACTGCCAGAAATTGCCAGCACCCACTAACTTCGGAAGAGAAATAAGAATGCTCAAGGACTACGAGCGGCTTGGCTCAGATCCAGTCAAGATTTTGCTGAACCATGAACGTGGAGGCTCTATGAAACGTTTGCTTCTTTGTGTTGCGCTGGTCATCGCACTCCCCGGACTGTGGCACGCCGGTGTCGCGAGCGCCACGAGTCACCCCGGCCAACAAGCCAGTGCACCCCAAACTCCCCCGCCAGCCACAGCTGCGGCACCCGGCTATGTGGGTTCCGACACGTGTATCACCTGTCACGCAGAGATCGGCAAGAACTTTGCCAACAATCCGCATTCGAAGCTTGCCCTGGAGCACAGCGGCAAAGGCATCACCTGCGAGAGTTGCCACGGACCGGGGCAAGCGCACGTCGAGGGTGGCGGAGACATCACCAAGATTTTCCTGCCTAGCAAAGCGTCTGCCAAAGAGACAAACGCCACCTGTGAGGGTTGCCACGCCGGAGTCCATCCGAATTTCGATCGCTCTCCGCACGCCAAGGCGGGCCTGAGCTGCATCAGCTGCCATAGCGTTCACGCTCCGCAGAGCGAGCAAGCCCTGCTGAAACTGCCGCAGCCGGCGCTTTGCTTTACCTGCCACACCGATGTGAAGGGCGCATTCAATATGCCGTTTCACCATCCGGTGCTGGAAGGCACAGTCAAGTGCAGCGACTGCCATGACGTCCACGGCACGTTCCAGCGCACACAGCTCAGATCGACTGCCGATCAGAATGTGGTCTGCGTCAAGTGCCATACCGATGTGCGTGGACCGTTCGTCTTCGAGCACGCGGTAGTCAAGGGAGAAGGTTGCGTGGCTTGCCACACGCCCCACGGCTCTCAGAACGCGCGACTGCTGAACATGCCGACGATCAACACTCTGTGCAACCAGTGCCATAGCGCTGTCAGCGGCGACTCGATCCATGGAATGAACGCGGGATCCCAGGAGCTTGCACCCTGTACCAGCTGCCACACCATGATCCACGGATCCAATGTCAATGCGGCTTTTATCAGGTAATGGAGTCGGATCCGAATTTCTGATGTGCTGACGTTTTTTCAAGTGAGGTTTATATGAAGCAGACAGACGAGTTTTCAAAGCTGTACCACCAACAGCTCTCCCCCGCATGGGCCCTCCGTCTCGCCGCAGCCATCGGAATCGCAATGTTCGCGATGACTACCGGCGTCGCAATCGCCCAGGTCACGCCGCCCGCGATTCCGACGGCCCCCACTGGATATACCATCCACGGAAGCACCGAGGAGGGTGGCCATGTAGCCAGCATCACCGGCAGCGGGGCCATGTATGACACGCTGGTCAACCAGCAATCCGGACCGCGCGTGTTTGGCCAGACCTTTAACCTGGAAGTCTTGCCCGGCACCAAGCATTCCCTCGCGGATTCCGTCACTGCCTTCACCACCGGATTTGGCGGCGATCCCGACAGCTTTACCTCCATGAGCATTTCTAAAGGGAATGTCTACCAGTTCACAGGGACATTCCGCCGCCATCGCGACTATTTTGACTACGACTTGCTTGGCAACCCGAATATCCCTTCGGGTCAGTCCATCCCGATTGGGCCAACAAATGCCCCCACGGGCTTTCTGCCATGGCCGCAGGTGAATCAATCGCCGTTCAGTTTCAACACGGTGCGCAGGCTGCTGGACACCAACCTGACTCTGTTTCCGCTGTCCAAGATCACGTATCACTTCGGATATGCCGAAAACACCATGGAAGGTCCCAGCCTGAGCCCGGGTGGATCGAGCCCGTTCTTCGCACCTTCAATTGGTTCCAACGATCAACTGCTTCAGGAGTACCAACGTCACAGTTCTGACGACTTTATGGGTGCCGTCGACTGGAAACCGCTCCCGAGAACCGTGCTGACCTTCGAGGAGCAGATCGATCACCTGAAGGAGAACTCCTATTTCACGCTGGCTCCGAGCGACTTTATCGCGCAAGAGGCGGACGGAACGCCAGTAGCTCCGGGTGGCTGGGATAGCTTGACGCCGTACGGAATTGGAAGCTGCAACACAGGCAGCATGGGAACGCCTGTGGGTTCTGCACCCACAATCCTGTCGCCTTCGCCGACCCCTGGCGGGCTACCTATCATTAATCCGGCCTGCGCTGTCGCCACCAGCTACCTGCGCAGTCAGCCGACGCGCATGCTGTTCCCGACGGAAATTTTCCGGTTCCAAAGTTCCAGCATTAAGAACATCGCGATGAACGGCAATTTTCGCTACACCAACGCAAACATGAACCTGCCGAACTACTATGAGAACTTCCAGGGCCTGTCCGGAAAGAATCGCTCCATCATCTTTACCGGCAACGCCAACGCCAAGCGAGAGGTCGTGGCTTTCGACTACGGTATCAACTGGGAAGCGACCAAAACCATCGGCATTTCCGATCAACTCAGCTACTCAAATGCCCAGCAACCCGGCACCTCCAATATCTCCAAGGGCGCCACGCTGTCCACACCTGGAAACCCGAATGAGACCATCAACTACCACCCGCTTGTTCCCGGAACTCCAGTGACCGGGGAGGGCAACCCCAATGGCGCACCTCTGCCGGATTATTTTGGACAAAAGTGGTTTACTAACGCGGTGACAGGGACGTGGGATGGCTTGTCCCGCGCCACACTCTCGCTCACTTATCGCTACGGCTCGCACGTCATCTCCCAGGGCATTCCTCACAACGCTCCACTGGTTCCTCCGGCGACTACCGGAACGATCACCATCCACGAAAATGGCGCAATCTTGTATGCCGCCTTCCGTCCGTCCGAGCATATGGATGTAAACGGCAGCATCGGCCTGATGTACGCCGACAACGCTTTCACCCCTCTGACTGCGCGTCAGGCGCAGACGTATCGGCTGCATGCTCTCTACCGGATGAAGTCGTGGGGTACGTTTTCCGCGGCTTATAACGACGTAGAGCGGCACAACAACACCAACAACACCGGTGTCGCCTCCGCAGCCGGGCCGCTCGAGCATAACGATCACAGCCGGGTCTTCGGTCTGGGTGCCACGGTGTCTCGGAATGAGCACTACGGGGTCGATTTCAATTACTCCTACAGCGATGTCTATACGTCGACGAATATCTGTTACGACGCCGGCGCCACCCCCACAATGCCGGGAGCAGCGACACCCAGTGGCACCGCCTGCCCAGGCGGAGCCGTTCGTGGAGAGCCGTACTTCATGTTTGGACCGGTCAAGGATTTCATGAATGCTCCCACGCAATTCGGATCTGTGGGTGTTCACCTGTCCCCGATGCCGAAACTGCAAGGTGGTCTGGGTTACACCATCAGCTCCGTCAACGGCACCCGCTTCTTCAACGATGCTCGCGACGTCAACGGCTCGCTGGTTTCGACCTACCAGTCCCCATATGTAAACGTTGCATACACAGTTCGGAAGAACTGGATCTGGAACGCACAATACAACTACTACGGGTATGGCGAGGGCGGCCCATCCGGCGCGGCGTATTGCACCACATCTGCCACGCTTCCGATCCCTGGGACACCGGCTCCCGTGGTTCCCTGCAACTCTCCTACATTGGCCGGACTACAAACCGGTCTCACCATATCGCCTGCTGGAGAAACCGCGCCGCGGAACTTCCATGCAAACAATGTGACTCTCGGAATGCGCTACGACTTTTAATCCGCATTCATGCATTTGGCAAGTCTGGAATTGAACAGGAGATTGAATGATGAAACATCGAATGGCAATTGCAATCCTGAGCGTGATGGCGTTTTCAGCGATGACAGTATTCGCACAAGGCCCTGGAGCCGATACCTACAAGGCGAAGTGCGCCATGTGTCACGCAGCGGATGGCAGCGGGAATACCCCGGCCGGCAAAGCAACCAAAACGCCTTCCTTCAGTTCGCCGGAGATGCTGAAAATGTCGACTGCACAATTAGTGGCTGCGACAAAAGAAGGCAAAGGCAAAATGCCTGCGTATTCCGGAAAACTCACCGGAGCGCAAATCAACGAAGTGGTCGCCTACATTCAAACCTTGCAGAAGAAGTAATTGCGGAAAAATTCGCGATCGACGGCGAGTTTAAAGTTCACGAGGGCTTGCGACGACTACTGAGCCCTCGGTTGTAAGCAATACGGAACCACTGTGAACAGCTTATGGGGAAGAGTCACGCCAGACATTGACTCTTCCCCTAACTTTTTCTGCGCTGATTTCACTTCTATTTCGCAGGTGTTGCGGTCGCCTCAGGTTGCAATTCGAGCAGTAAAAGCGAGCGAGCGGTCACATCGTACGAATCGCCGGTCTTAAACATTTCCTTCTCGACGGATTCCGCTGCGGCGCCCTCCAGATTGGTGTCGATCAGCAGCTTCCAAGTGTCACCGCCGGGACACTCCGGCAAGGTGAACTTGACCAGGTCGAAATGGCCGTTGATCACCATCAACAACGTGGCTTCATGTCCGCGTTGATGAATGCCACTGGTCTGGGCGCGGCCATCCATCAACATCCCAAAGCAGCGCATTCCAGTGTCGCCCCAGTTGGAATCTTCCATCTCGGCGCCATTGGCGTTAATCCACGTCACGTCTTTGACGCCCAACTCCTCGTTGTATTCGCCCGTCAGGAATAGATTCCGGCGCAGGATTGGGTAATGATGACGCAAGGACGTCAGCTTCTGGACAAATTCAACCTGGTCCTTGTTTTTTTCCTGCAGACTCCAGTCGACCCAACTGATGTCGTTATCCTGGCAGTACGCATTGTTGTTGCCCTCCTGCGACCGTGCAAATTCGTCCCCGGCGACCATCATGGGGGTTCCCTGCGAGAGCAGCAACGTCGCCAGCATATTTCGCATTTGGCGGCGTCTCAGACGGTTCACCTCGGGGTCGTCGGTTGGCCCTTCCACTCCACAATTCCAGGAAGCCGTGTTGGAGTTTCCGTCCTGGTTCCCTTCTCCGTTGGCCTCGTTGTGTTTTTCGTTGTAGGAGACAAGGTCATTCAGGGTAAAGCCATCGTGGGCGGTAATGAAATTGATGCTGGCCCACGGCCTGCGACCCTGTTGATTGAAGATGTCGCCGGAAGCGCACAAACGCTGCGTCAATGCCGCTGCCGATCCGTCTCCCTTCCAAAAGTTGCGCACGTCATCGCGAAATTTATCGTTCCACTCTGCCCAGCCCGGAGGAAATTCTCCCACCTGGTAGCCGCCGGGACCGCAGTCCCACGGCTCTGCAATCAGCTTGACTGTGTTCAGCACCGGATCCTGACTACACGCCTTGAGAAAGCCGCTTTGATTGTCGAAACCGTTCGGCTCCCGCGCCAGGATGGTTCCCAGGTCAAAGCGGAATCCATCCACCTGCACCTCTTCCACCCAATAACGCAAACTGTCGGTCACCATCTGAATCACCCGAGGGTGGCTCAGATTGACGGTATTTCCTGCGCCCGTATCGTTGATGTAATAGCGGGGATTGTCCGGCATCAGCCGGTAATAGCTGGCGTTGTCAATGCCTTTGAACGACAATGTGGGGCCGCGCTCGTTGCCTTCTGCAGTATGGTTGTAGACCACGTCGAGAATGACTTCCAATCCAGCCTGGTGGACATGCGCCACCATCTCCTTCAATTCCCTCAAGGTCTGCGCACGATCATAGGCGTAGCGGGGATCGGGAGCAAAATATCCAATGCTGTTGTATCCCCAGTAATTCGTCAGTCCCTGATCCAGCAGGTGGCTGTCGTTGATGAAGGCATGGATCGGGAGTAATTCGATGGATGTCACACCGAGAGACTTGATGTAATCCAGCACCGCCGGCTGCGCCAGTCCGCAATACGTTCCACGGAGATACTCCGGCACAGCGGGATGTTTCTTGGTATACCCGCGCACATGCATCTCGTAAATGATGGTGTCGTTGAAGGAGACGGCCAGTTGCCTTTGACTTCCTCTTCTCGCCCGACCAGGAGTTTCCCCCCAATCAAAATTCGGATCGACAACGACGCATTTTGGCATGAAAGGCGCACTGTCGCGCTCGTCGAATGTCAGGTCGTCCATCGATTCCATCTTGTAGCCGAAGACCGCTGGATCCCATACCAACTCGCCGATGTAAGCCACAGCGTAGGGGTCGAGCAACAATTTGTTGGGGTTGAATCGATGTCCATTTTCTGGTTCATATGGACCGTAGACACGATATCCATATACGGTGCCCGGGCCCACATCGGGCAAAGAGCCATGCCAAATTTGGTTGGTGCACTCCGGTAGTTCGATGCGCTGGCGTTCCTGTTCGCCCTTGTCGTCGAAAATGCACACTTCCACTTTCGTTGCGTGAGCAGAAAAGATTGCGAAGTTTGTTCCTTTGCCATCCCACGAAGCACCGCGCGGATATGGCAATCCCTCACCAAATGTGATTCTCGATGTTTCTGTCATCCAGTCGTACAGTCCTTTCTTATGTAGCTCTTTCAAAATGCCTAGGTATACGCGGTTCAAAGGAAACTAGAGACTTAGATGCAGCATGGAGAAAACAACCGGAGAGAATCCTTCTAAGCGGTAAGGCGACTTGAATTGACTGGAAATTCTCAGAATTGTTGTGCCAAGCATCTCTGGCGTGCGCCAGAAAAAGAAAAGACCTGGAAGTCCACGCGCAAATCGCTGGAACTCCCAGGCCCGATAATTGAACGATGCTTTGCGATTGACGACGCTATATCTGTCTTACTCGGCCACGCGTGACAAGCCGCAGCAAAAGCGTAAGCAGCACGGCCCCGCAGACTGCAACGACAATCGTGTAGATAAAGCCACCGCTGCCGGCATGGCCCAGAGATCGCATAATATAACCGCCAATGATGGCACCAATAATGCCAATCACCATGTCCATGAATACGCCATATCCCCCGCCGCTCATGATCTTGCCTGTGATCCAACCTGCGATGATCCCAACGATGATCCACCAGAGTATGAACATATCGTTCCTCGTTCTATCGGACTTTTGCAGACGGCTGCGACCTCGGTCTGCAATGTAGTGATAAATCTAGCAGAACCAGCGAGTTCTGGCTGCTTTATTCCAAACGGTAGTAGCCGCCAAATGGCGTTTTAACTCTGCGGTAACATGGGCCGACCTTCGTGTGCGACCAGCAGGTCATGCATGTCGTTGGCATGTTCTTCTTCGTTGCCAAGGATGCGCTCCAGCATGACTCGGGTGGTGGTGTCCTTGTCGCCAAAGAAGCGGATCAGTTCGCGATAATGCTCCACGGCAATGCGTTCGGCAATCAGATTTTCCTTGATCATGCCGATCAGGTCGCCACCCTCGGCGTATTGCGAAGCGGAGCGGCTGGCTAACCCTTCCGGATTGAAATTCGGCTTGCCGCCCAGCTGGTTGATGCGTTCCGCCACAGCCATCATGTGTTCCTGTTCCTCTTTGGCATGCTCTGCAAATTCTTCCTTGACGCTGTCGCTGGAAATCCCGGTCGCTGAAACCGCGTGCATGGTGTACCGAAGGACACAGACGATCTCTGTTGCCAGCACAGCCTGCAGGATGTCGATGGTCTGGGACACGTCGCCGCCGTAATTCTGGGTGACTGCCCCTTTCGCAATGCTCTTGCGGGCTCGTTCACGCAGGGTTTTCACATCGGTCAGGAAGGGTTCGTTCACTGTCGTTTTCGCCATATTAAAGATCCTTTCAGTTGGACAACGTTCAGTAGGAGTATCGCCACGCGGCAACAATGGTAAGATTTGCAACTTATAGGATGCCAACCCCGCAAGGTCGGCCACCGGAATTCATTCTATTCTTGAGAATCTCTGCCGAGGAAGGCCCGTGGCAGCATGCCTCGCGGTTGATGAGGAATCCGCCGCAACGGGATTTTTTTGAGGAATCCACTGGGCAACCTTTTTCGTACATGAGATGTAGGGGGCCGTTCCATTTGCGTTGAGTGTATGAACCGTGTACGTTGGATTGTCGACCGTGTGTGCAGACACGCGAGTTAATCTTTTCCAATCGAGCTATTCCATTGCCCGACACGCCACCGCAACACGGCACTCTGACGGACCAGCAACAAATGGACCGGCAGCTGATGGACCAACTGCGGAAGAGGCAGCCCGACGCTTTGTCGCGTATGTATGACCAGTACTCGACCATGGTCTACTCCGTCGCCATGCGTGTGTTGCGCGACACTGCGGCAGCAGAAGACGTAATGCAGGAAGTGTTCTTGAAGCTGTGGCAACAACCGGAGACTTTCGCGGACCATCGCGGAAGCCTTTGCGGATGGCTCGCGGTAGTGACCCGCAATCGAGCGATTGACCGTATCCGGGGGAGTCGAAGATTCGAAAATGTTGACGATTTGCAGTTGGCCAACACCGTCGACATGGGGACTGAGGCCGATCGCAACATGATGCTGGCCAAAGTTCGAGTGGTGCTGGATACCATGCCGCCGGATCAGCGGAAGACGCTGGAAATGGCATTTTTTGAAGGGCAGACACACACAGAAATCGCATTGAAGACCGGGCAGCCATTGGGAACAGTCAAAACGCGCATACGGTCTGCATTGATCTCGATACGAAAGGCATTGGAAGTCTCCGGATGACGCCCGATCTCCATCCCGATATGGATGACCTGATCCTGTTCTGTTTGGGTACGCCCTCTGGCGCGTCTCCATCGAAGGAGGAGGCCGCGGCCATCGAGCGCGTGCGCGAACATCTGCAGCGCTGCCCGGAGTGCAGCGCAGAGGCGGCGCAGTTGCGTACCGACTTTGCACTGGTTGCCATGACGCTACCGCAGGTTCCTCCTCCAGCTGCAGCCAAGGAGCGTTTGATGCAGGCTGCCGGAGTTTCTTCCGCCGCAAGCGCGGGCAAGTCGGCTTCCATCAAAGCTTTCCCCGTTCGAGATGGATCTGGTTCCCAGGGAATCACAGCGGTTCGCGCTCGTCGCACGAATCCGGTGCTGGTCTGGGGCGGATGGGTGGCAGCCCTGGCATGCCTGGCGTATGCAGTGCACGTTCGCGACGTGAACCAGAACGTAGAACATCGCCTGGCAATCGAAACCGCACAGCTCAATCAAACCAACGCGGCTGCGGAAAGAGCTCGAGAAGTAGTTGAAGTTTTGACATCGCCGCAATCGCAACGAGTTGCCTTCGTCTCGGCGCATGCCCAGCCCGAGCCTTCAGGCGACGCGGTCTACCTGAAGAATCGTGGCGCACTGGTGTTCACAGCAAGCCATCTGGCGCCGTTACCGCCGAACAAGACTTACGAACTGTGGGTCATTCCTGCGAACGGAAGCGCTCCAGTTCCCGCAGGAACTTTCCAACCAGACGCGCAAGGAATGGCGAGCGTGTTGCTGCCGAACCTTCCGAAAGGAATCCCGGCTAAGGCATTCGGCGTCACGATGGAGAATACCGGCGGTTCGACGACGCCGACATTGCCAATCCTTCTGGCCGGCGGATAGGTTCGATCTTTGGCTGCGCGAATCGGCGTAACGCCGGATCGTTTCCCGCAAATCCAGATTAAGCTTCGTTCAGCGGCGCTCGCCGTTTCCAGTGCGTCCAGACAAACCAGGCGATACCCGCAACCAACAACAGCACGACAGCCGCGTCCGACTCGTGCAGGATATGTTGTAAGCGCGGGTCGGTATGCCACGCGTTGCCGAGTTTCATTCCTGCATACGCCAGGACGAAACACCACGGCCACGAGCCTACGAACGTATAGATGTGGAACTTTACCTGTGGCATGCGCGCAATTCCCGCTGGCAGCGCGATAAAAGTACGCACCACCGGCAGAAGGCGCGCCAGCAACACAGTGATGGGGCCGAAACGCACAAAAAATTTGGTGGTTCGATCTAAATCGTGCCGATCCAGCAGAATGTAGGAACCGTATTTTTCCACCAGCGGGCGGCCACCATAGGCTCCAACCCAGTACGCAACCGCTGAACCGAGATTGCAACCGATCGCGCCTGCCGTCGCCACCCAAAACAAGCTGAACCGGCCCGTGTAGACCAGGTAGCCGGCGAACGGCATGATGATCTCCGACGGCAGCGGAATGCAGGCCGACTCAATCGCCATCAACAGGGCAACGCCCGGATAGCCGATGTGGGAAATGATGGCGGTGATCCACGGTACAAGAAAGGTGAGAATTTTTTCTGTCATCGAGCGTTTGAATGTGGCCTTCTCAGCAGTATAGCGGTCGATGCTTGAATCTTTGGCGAATGTGACCGCCATCACCAGCAGGAGCGGTTTTTGCTAGCATGATGGATAGCAACCAGGAGAAATCGATGACCAACGCTGCCACCACTGAAATCGCGACCGAGACGGCACATGCCGCTGCTACCCAGACCGCTCCCGCGAAAGAAGCTCCCAAAGAAAAAGAGCTGAAGCGGCAGATTGTCTCCTTCCAGTTTTTTAAAGTGATGCCGGAATGGCGTCGGCTATCCGCGCAGGAGCGCGCTGACCACAAGAGCGCCGTGGCTGCTGTGCTGGAGCGCTGGAACCAGGCGGACCGCATGTTGACGCTGACCTATTCCACCGTAGGGACTCGCAGCGAATGCGACCTGATGCTATGGCGTATTTGTACCACCGTCGACGACCTGAACCAGATGACCGCGGAATTGATGGCGACCCCGATGGGTGGTTATCTTGAGACGGCGTTCAGTTATCTGGCAATGACCAAGCGTTCGCAATATCTGATCGGCCATGAGCATGAAGGACAGGCGGATTCACGTGGTTTTTTGCGACCGGGCAGGCAGAAATACATCTTTGTCTATCCGTTCTGGAAGACACGCGCCTGGTATCTGCTGCCGAAAGATGAGCGCCAACGCTTGATGACGGAGCATATTCGCGTCGGGCATTTGTACCCTCGCGTGAAGCTGAACACAACCTATTCCTTCGGGCTGGACGATCAGGAATTTGTGGTGGCCTTCGAGACCAATTATCCAGAAGATTTTCTCGATCTGGTCGAGCAATTGCGCGGCACGGAAATCAGCGCGTATACGCTGAAGGATTATCCCATCTTTACCTGCGTGCGTATGACCGCGCAGGAGATGCTGGATCGGGTTGGGTAAAGCAGTGCCGACCGCGCGTCCGCAGAAAAAAACGGCAGCGAAGAAGAGCTCGCGCGCGGTGAAGACCAGCGCGAAGGCGACGGCGCTGCCAGCCGCGAAAAGACGCGAAAAGAAATCCGCGGGGGATCCAACAAATCCGCAGCGTGTCGAAACGATCCTGCACCGACTCGCAGAGCATTATCCCCACGCGGTGTGTGCGCTTCATCACCGTAACGCGTGGGAGCTAATGGTGGCGACGATTCTCTCTGCGCAATGCACCGACGTTCGCGTGAATATGGTGACGCCGGCGCTGTTCCAGCGCTTCCCTACCCCGCAGGCCATGTCGAAAGCCCCCCAGGCTGAAGTGGAAGAGATGATCCGCACGACCGGGTTCTTTCGCAACAAAGCGAAGAACATCATCGGCGCGGCGCAGATGGTTGTATCGAAATTCGGCGGCAAAGTTCCGCAAACGATGGAAGAATTGCTGACAATCCCAGGCGTGGCACGCAAGACAGCCAATGTTGTTTCGGGCTCGTGGTACAAAATCCCGCTGGGCGTGGTAGTGGATACGCATGTTATGCGCATCTCGCAGCGGCTGGAACTGACGAAGTCGACCACGCCGGAAAAGATCGAGCAGGATCTGATGCAATTGATTCCGCAGCCATCATGGATTGACTTTTCCCACCGCGTGATTCACTTTGGACGGGAGATTTGTATCGCGCGAAAACCTCGCTGCGCCGATTGCTTCCTGGAAGACCTCTGCAACTCCAAAGACAAGACCTGGAGCACGCACTAACGGTTCGCGTGCGCCGTCGACCAGCGGCATAGCGCTTCGACGACGCCGGGGATGGTGTACTCCGTCGCTTCAACGGCAGGTTCGACGCCGTGATGACGAAGCGTCTGACTGGTAATGGGGCCGATCGAGGCCGCGGTCGCGGGCGTCGGCCACGCGGGCAAGTTCGCTTCGTGTAGCAGGCGAAAGAAATTTGTCACCGTGGACGAGCTGGTGAACGTGACCACATCGGGCATCCGGCTGGCGGCTGCGAACAGGAGCCTCACATCGTCCGCAGATGTCACCGGAACAATTGTCTGATAGGCGTCGACGACATCCACGGTCGCGCCTGCGTTGCGGAGTTCTTCGGGAAGCACATCGCGAGCCACTTTGGCGCGGACTAACAAAACTTTCTTACCCCTAACCTGATCGCGCAACGATTCCACCAGCGATTCGGCCACGGCCTGCCTGGGAACTTCATCGACATGCAGTCCCATTTCCCCAAGCGCGCGCGCTGTCGCTGGACCGATGGCGGCAATTTTTAATGCATCGAGTGCGGTGATGGGCAGTTTCGAAGCGGCCAGTCGCTCGGCCAATACGTCGGCGCCGTTCGCACTGGTGACAACCAGCCACTGATATTTTTTGGCACTCCACAGCGCCGCATCCAACCGATCGTAGGAATCCGGCGGGATAATTTCGATGGCCGGAATTGCAACGACGGTCGCGCCTTTCTCTTCGAGCGCGCTTGCCAGCGATTGCGCCTGATGCCGTGCGCGCGTGATGAGAATCTTCCGTCCCGCCAGCGGCTTCATCTGACAGAATTTCCTGCCGGCGGAGCAGTTTCGGCCGCCGCGAGAAACTCCGCTGCGCCGCGCGCCAATAATCGGTTCGCCATCTCACCGCCGGCGTCTTCAGCCGAAGACCGTTCTTCACGCATTTCCATCCGTTCACGCAGGATTTGCGATCCATCCGGACGAGCGACAACGCCAATCACGTTCCAACCATTTTTCGCAGGCTCGCAATACACGCCCACCGGGAGATGACAGCCGCCACCCAACGTAGCCAACGCCGCGCGCTCAACGTCTATGGCAAAATGGGCGGCGGGATCATCGAGTGCAGAAATAATCGCACGTGTCGCATCGTCATTTGTCCGGCACTCAATCGCGAGTGCTCCCTGCCCTGCAGCAGGACACATTTGTTGCGGCGAAAACAGTTCCTTCACATCCGCAGCGAGCCCCAGCCGATCCAGGCCCGCGGCGGCAAGGATGATGGCATCATATTGTCGTTCGTGCAGCTTGCGCAGTCGCGTATCCACATTGCCGCGAAGTTCACGAATATCAAGATCGGCACGCAAAGCGCGTAATTGTGCCTGGCGCCGCAAACTGCTGGTACCGACAATCGCGCCCGGCGCCAACGCGGCAAAATTTTCATGGCGAAGCGAGACGAATGCGTCACGTGCATCCGCGCGTTTTGGAATGGCCGCGATCGTGAACTCTTCGGACAACTCGGTCGGCAAATCTTTCAGGCTATGAACGGCGAGGTCGATGCGCTCGTCAGCCAGCGCCTCTTCAATCTCTTTCGTAAACATTCCCTTGGTACCCACCTGCATAAACGGCGCGTGCTGCACCCGATCGCCCGTCGTGACCAGAATCTCAATCGAGACCTGGTGACCGCGATCACGCAACTCCGCGGCGATATGATCTGCCTGCCAGCGGGCGAGGGCTGAGCCGCGACTGCCAATGCGGATCAAAGTAGGCTCTCCTCCTTGACCGGGACCGATTTTGCAGGTGCGGCGGCATCCTTGCCTTCGACAGCGGTTGCGTCGCGCGTGGGGACGAATGCCGTCTCTTTCGACTCGCTCTGTCCGGCTATCGGCTCCGTTGTTCCAGTCGCTTCGGTGGCTTTTTCGTGATGCTCCAGATCGAAGACGTTTTGGATCACCGCCAATGTTTCGCGGTCGCCTTCTTGCGCAGCGCGCTTGATGGCCTGTATCGGCGCGTGCTGCAGCTTATGCACCAGTGCGCGAGTCATCTGCTCCACGGCCTGCAATTGCTCGCTGGACAGTTGCGCCAGACGAGGAGCCATGCGGCGCATCTCACTTTGCCGAACGTCTTCCAAAGTTTGCTGCAGCGCCACGATTGAAGGAACTCCATTGAGCGATTGCATCCGCTGCGTATATTTCTCCACCTCGGTGCGAATGATCACCTCAGCGTCCATCGCTTCCTTGGTGCGGCTGGACATGTTCGATACGGCGACTGCTTGCAGGTCGTCGATGTTGTAAACGAACACACCCTCCACGTTATTAATCTCCGGATCCACGTCGCGAGGCACCGCAATGTCGATGAAGAACATGGGACGCTGCTTGCGGCGCTGCATGTATTGCTCCGCGTGCGTGCGATTGAAAATTGGCTTCTCGGCGCCGGTGGAGCTGACGATGATGTCCGCCGTCGATGCATATTGATGGAGTAAATCGTACGAAATTGGCTGTACGATTGCGGATTGGCCCGTTCCTGAGCCGCTCTCCGAGCGTACGCCTGGAAATTTACCAGCCACCTCAACAGCGCGTTCATAAGTGCGATTGCAAATGTAAATGGTGCTGGCCCCGTGTTGCATCATGCTGCGTGCGGCCAGTTCCCCCATCTTGCCCGCGCCCATCAACAGAACCGTTTTGCCTTGCAATGATCCGAAGATTTTCCGGGCCAGGTCCACGGCCACCGAAGCAATCGATACCGAAGAAATGCCGATGCTGGTCTGATTGCGCACTTTGCGGGCGACTGTAAAGGCGCGCTGCATCAGGGGATCCAGGTTGTTGTTGATTCCGCCAATCGATCTGGCCAGCGAGTAGGACTCTTTCACCTGTCCCAGAATCTGCGGCTCTCCAACAACAAGCGAATCGAGACTGGAGGCGACACGGAATACGTGGCGGACGACTTCCGACGCGCGATATTCATACATGTACGGATGCAGCGCTTCTTTGCCGATGGCGAAATAGTTCTGGATAAATTCCAGCAGATCGGCCTGCGCCGGTTCCTGATAGGTAAGGAACTCAACCCGATTGCAGGTGGAAAGAATCATGCCTTCACGAACGCAGGGCACGCTCAGCAGTGAAAGCGTAGCCTCCTGCAGGCGGGCAGCCGGAATAGCAAGCCTCTCCCGCACCTGCAATGGCGCAGATTTGTGATTGACGCCGATGAGGACGAAGTTCATGGCGCTGGGAACCTATGGACGGTGCTGAACTGGTTGGCCACCCATACGGTGAGCGCCATCAGAAATACAAGCGAAGATAAGTAAACAGCGCGCTTGCCGCGAAGGCCGGTGTGACGGCGGACATACAGCATCCAGACGTAAAGGATCCACATGCCGATCGAAAGCAGCACTTTCGGGTCAAGAAAGTAGGCGGCTCCCACGCTTTCCTGTGCGATCAATGCGCCCGCCAGCAGGCCCAGCGTCATGCAAGGCAAGCCAATGACGAGCGTCACAAATGCGATGTGATCGATGGTATCGAGCGGTGGCAGGTGGCTGAAAATGCCACCGATTTGCTTGTTTTTTAAGCGGCGCTCCTGGATCAAGTACAGCAAGCTGGAAAGCAGACTGAATAGCAACAGCGTGTAAGCAACCAGCAGCAGCGCGATATGGAGCAGGATCCACCCGTTATGCATCCACTGGCCCGATAGTGGGGCATGGTCAGGTTGCGAGGCTGGAAGAAGCAGCAAAAGAAAAATGACGGGAAGGACAAATAATCCAAAGGATATGGCCCGATAACGCCAGTAAATCGCCAGGAACGTAATCGTCAGCAGCAGCGCGAAAGATGTCTCCACTTCGTGCAAGCTGGCCGGCACCCAATGATGGGACAGACGCATCATTTCCACCAACGCAACCAGATGAAAATAAAAGGCTGAAACGCAGACTGGGTGCACAAATTTGCGCCAGCGATCATGGCCGGTCAATACATCTGGGATCACCGTAAGGCTACTGATGCCATACAGAACCAGTGCGACCCGCAGCCAGATGAGATACATTGCCATTGCTAGAAGAACCGCTCCCTGAGAGAACGTACAAGTAAGTATATAGCTCAGACGAAAGGCCCTTTACTGTGATGTAGGACACATGTGACCCAACACACACAAGCCGATTCGTTCGCTCCACGTCGTTTCGGTTCGACAACTGTTCCTAAATCCCCAGACAGGTACCAGTTTTCCGATGCTGTAGATTGGTACACATCGTTCCCTATGGCCTATCTTTAAGGAAAGGCTGCCCGTCATTTTTGTGTAACCCAGCTCCAGGAGAAGCCATCTGTCTGTTTCCAGCGCCAGCCCGAATCCAACCCTGGAAATGGCCTCTACGCCATTGATGCGGCAGTATGCCGCGGCGAAACAGAAACATCCGGATACGCTGCTCTTTTTTCGGCTTGGTGACTTTTACGAACTGTTTTATGAGGACGCCAAGACCGCGGCGCGCGAACTTCAGATCACCCTCACCTCGCGCGACAAGGAACGAGCCATCCCCATGTGCGGTGTGCCGCATCACGCCGCCGATCAGTACATCGCACGCCTGCTGCGCCTGGGCTATCGAATCGCGATCTGCGAGCAGTTGGAAGACCCAAAGTTAACGAAAACTATTGTGCGCCGTGAAGTGACGCGCGTCCTGACGCCGGGTACGGCGATTGACCCCGCGCTGCAGTCCGAACAGAACAATTTTCTGGCCGCGTTATGCTTTGACGGTTCGACGATTGGACTGGCGCTGCTGGATAACTCGACTGGAGATTTTCGCGCCACGGAATTTCGCGGCCGCAATCCTCAGGAAGCTGCAGTCCAGGCGAGCGACGAGCTGGCGCGCTTCAACCCGGCTGAGATTCTGCTAGGGGAAAACAGTGGTGGCGTTGCTGCATCGATTGAAGATGCTTTGCGCTCCCGCACCGTGACGCACCTGGAACCCTGGGTTCTGACCCGGGATTATGCGGTTCCGTTGTTGGAGAACCATCTGGGGACGCGCGAACTGGCAGGGTTTGGATTGGAGGGCCACGCAACAGCCGCCGTAGCGGCTGGCAGCATTGTGCATTATCTGCGCGCAACCCAACTCGGCCAGTTGGAACACGTGAATCGGGTGCGCTATTACGAGCACAGCGATTGTCTGCAACTCGACGCCGTCACCGTGCGCAATTTGGAACTCGTCGAGCCGCTGATGCCGGATGCACGGCGTCATACGACGCTGTTTCATACCCTGGATCTTTGCCTGACGCCCATGGGCAAGCGCAAGCTGCGAGCCACAATCCTGCGACCGCTGATTGAACTCGCCGCCATTCACGAACGACTCGATGGCGTAGCTGAGCTGCACGGAGATTTACAGATTCGGGAACATGTGCGCGACAGCATCGGAGACATTCTAGATCTGGAACGATTGCTGAGCCGGATTTCGCTCGACAGTGCCGGACCGCGCGACTTGCTGGCGCTGGCCTCGTCCGCGGCGAAGTTGCCTTTGGTGAAGGCCGCGATTGCCCCACTTCAGTCTGCGGCCTGGCAACGAATGCAATTGTCGATGGATTGCCTCGAAGATCTGCACCACGCGATCTCGACGACGCTTGCGGAGCAGCCTCCAGTGCGTTTGGAAGACGGCGGAGTGATCTCCGCTGGCGTCGATAAGGACCTGGATGAATTACGTTCGCTCAGCATGAGCGGCAAGCAATCGATCGCGGCGATTGAGGAGCGCGAGCGGAGTCGCACCGGAATTGGATCGCTCAAGGTTCGCTACAACTCCGTATTCGGCTACTACATTGAGATCACAAAATCGAATCTCGGCAATGTACCCGCAGAGTATGAACGCAAGCAAACCCTGGTGAATGCGGAACGCTTTACCACGCAGGAGTTAAAGGACTACGAACGCAGTGTGCTGGGCGCGCAAGAGCGCTGCCTTGAAATTGAGCGGCGAATTTTTTTGGAACTGCGCCAAACCATTCTCGCAGCCAGCGCACGTATTCGCGCCACAGCGGAGACAGTTGCAGAAATCGACTTGTTGGCATGCTTCGCGCAACTCGCAGCCGCTCGACGCTTTGTACGTCCCGAGGTCGATGACTCAGGCGTTTTCGAAGCGCTGGCGGCGCGTCACCCAGTGATTGAGTGGCACATGGAGCAGTCGTCGGAAGGCAGGTTCGTTCCCAACAGCATCTATCTCGACACCGAAGGGCCAAGTCTGCTGCTGCTGACCGGCCCAAACATGGGCGGCAAATCCACCTATCTTCGCCAGGCCGCACTGCTGGTCATCCTTGCGCAAATGGGATGTTTTGTTCCGGCGCAACGTATGCGGCTGGGCTTGGTCGATCGCATTTATACGCGCATCGGCGCCAGCGACAATGTCGCCGAGGGTCGTTCGACTTTTATGGTGGAGATGACGGAGACGGCGACGATTTTGCATACTGCGACTGCACGATCGCTGTTGCTGCTCGATGAGATGGGACGCGGCACGGCGACCTTCGATGGCATGTCTCTGGCTTGGGCTACGGTTGAACACATACATGAAGTCTTGTCTGCAAGAACTTTATTCGCCACGCATTATCACGAATTGACAATGCTCTCCGGGATTCTGCCTCGACTGAAAAACCTACGCGTCACGGTCCAGGAAAATCCCAAGGGTATCGTTTTTCTGCACGCGATCGAAGAAGGCGCTGCCAATAAGAGCTATGGAATAGAAGTGGCACGCCTGGCTGGAATTCCCCAGGAAGTCGTGGTGCGAGCGCGAGAAATTTTGCGCCAGCATGAACGATCGGAGAAACGTGAAATCGAATCCAGTCGCGAACCGGATGTGCAGATGACCTTATTCACTCCTCTTTCGCAGCGAGTCGTCGATCAAATTCAATCGCTCGACTTGAATTCGCTGACCCCGATGCAAGCGCTAAATTTGTTGCAGGAACTGCAGCAGGAAGTTCGCGAGGGATCGCCGGCGATGGGAACGCGCGCATGAAGACGACCGCACTACGCCATCGCGTCGGATCGCTGCTGATTGTCGGAGTCGAATCGACCTCGCTGTCCGTGCTGGAAATGGCCTGGTTGGCCAGTTTGCAACCGAGCGGAGTGATCCTGTTTCGCCGCAACATAGAGGCGGCAGCCGCACTGCATGCGCTGTGGCAGCAAGCATCCGCTGTGCTCACCGCACCATTTTTTCGTTGCGTCGATCTGGAAGGTGGCACCGTCGATCGACTGCGCGACCTGGTGGGCCCGACGCCTTCCGCTGCGGAGGTTGCTGCCACCAACCAGCCGGCAGTCTTTCGCGCGAGCGGCGCGATGGTCGGAAGAATGCTGCATGCCCTCGGATTCAACCTGGATCTGGCTCCGGTGTTGGATCTTGCGATGCCAGCTTCGCGCGAGGTGATGAGAACGCGTGTGGTCTCCGCCGATCCCGCGAAAGTGATTGCCTACGCTCGAGAATTCATCGCAGGGCTGCGGCAACATGGGATCGTCGCCTGCGGCAAACATTTCCCTGGCCTGGGCGGTGGAACTTTGGATTCACACCATGCCACACCGAGCATCCGCCGAACATGGGAACAAATGTGGAACCAGGATCTGGAGCCGTACCGTGCGCTGCGGACCGCGCTGCCACTGGTCATGGTGAATCACGCCGCCTATCCGAAAATAGAGACGCCGTCGCGACCGGCCTCTCTCTCTCGTTTCTGGATTGAAGAAGTGTTGCGGAGGAAATTGAGCTATCGGGGGCTCGTCATTTCGGATGACATGGAGATGGGCGGAGTGCTCAATCACGCGTCCGCTGAATCGGCCGCGATTGAAGCTATCGCCGCCGGCACGGACCTGTTGGAAATTTGCCACCGCGCCGATCGGGTTTTAGCGACGCATGAAGCGCTGCTGCTCGAGGCGGAACGTTCGCCCGCTTTCGCACGCGCCGTCGACAGGGCTTCCAGGCGAGTTGCCAGTGCAAAGTTGCGATTGCTGACGAAGCCCGTTCCCGCTCGTCCCCTCTCTGCCGCCGGCCTGAAGCAGTTACAAGCCGCACAAGATCGCTTGCGCACGAAAATTACACACGCGACTCACGAGGCAGCGCGATGAAAACTGCTTCTAGAGCAAAACGCTCTCGTGAGAAACATAGCCGCGCGATGACCGTGGCCGGTATCATGAGCGGCACATCTGCCGACGGCATTGACGTCGCCTTTGTGAAAATTACAGGACCACGAAATTCACGTGATCTTTTGCCGCGCTTGCGACTGCTGGCCCATGTAGCTGTTCCCTATCCAGCAGCGGTGCGCAAGCGCATTTTGCAAATGATGAATGCGGACGCAGCGTCCGTGGCAAATATGTCTCGGCTCCATTGGCGGCTTGGGCAGTTGTACGCCGATGCTGTGAAGTTTGCGTTGAAGAAGCATCCGATGCGGATCGACCTTGTCGGCTGCCACGGCCAGACGATCTATCACCAGGGTGTAGCTCGGAGATTTCTCGGGGCGCAGGTTGCATGCACGTGGCAAATGGGAGAAGCTTCCATCATCGCTGCAGAGCTTGGTGTTCCTGTGGTGTCGGACTTTCGGCCTGCGGACATCGCCTTGGGTGGCCAAGGCGCACCGCTGGTGCCGCTGTTGGATTATGTGGCGTTTCATCATCCCACCCGCAATCGCGTCCTGCAAAACCTTGGCGGCATCGCTAACATGACGGTGATTCCGGCAGGCGCTCCGCCTGAGGCGATCTTCGCCTTCGATACCGGCCCGGCAAATATGGTGATCGATGCGTTGATGACGGAATGTTTCGGCAAGAAGTACGACGCACAGGGGGCGACGGCGAAACGTGGACGTGTGTTGGAATCGGTGGTCGAACATAATCTACGCGGACGATTTTTTCTGGAGCCTCCGCCGAAATCTGCCGGCAGAGAAGAATTTGGACGCGAATTTGCCGCGCGATTTCTGGTGGAGTGCCGCAGGCTGAGCAAGCGACCGGAGGATGCAGTTGCGACCGCGACAGCGCTAACGGCACGAAGCATCGGGCGCGCATGGAAGAATTTTGTTGCGCCCGCTCTGCGTGACACGTCGACGGACTACATTGTCGCGGGCGGAGGAGCACGCAACCACACACTGATGGAAATGATCCGGCGCGAATTGGAGTCGCTCGGCCCAATTGACATCAACACCAGCGACGAATTTGGAATGCCCGCGGCTGCAAAAGAGGCCATGGCCTTCGCGCTACTTGCGTACCAGACCTGGCACGGCCAGCCCGGAAACATGCCGCAAGCCACAGGGGCGACACGAGCGGCCATCCTGGGAAAAATCACGCATGCATAACTGGCGCGCGGGCATCACTCGCACCGCAGCATCGCTTGTTTTGGCGATAGTTTCTCTTGGAAGCTCCGTCATCCTGCTTGGGTGCAGTCCAAAACCAGCTGATCCGAATACCGTGACGGTTGCGATAGAAAGCAGCCCGACCAATCTCGATCCACGCATTGGCGTGGACGCTCAGTCGGAGCGTATCGACCCGCTGATGTTTGATTCTCTGGTAAAAAAAGATGCGCACTTTAACTTGCAGCCAGACCTTGCAACCTCATGGGACACGCCCAATCCGCTGACCTATATTTTTCATCTGCGAACGGGAGTGAGATTCCAGAATGGCCAGCCATTCACGGCCCGCGATGTGAAGTGGACACTGGACTCGATGCGGGACCACAACATTTTGACCTCAAAATATCAGGCTTATCGCAACGTTGCTTCAATTCAGACGCCCGATCCACAGACTGTCATTATTCACATGAAGCAGCCGGATGCAGCGATGCTGTGGAACCTGTCCGACGGCGCGCTTGGGATTGTCCCCTACGGAAGCGGAAGTAATTTTCAACAGCACCCAATCGGCACCGGGCCGTTTCGCTTCGTCAGCCAGGAACTGGACAAAGAAGTTGTGCTCGAGCGCAATCCACTCAGTTGGCAAGCCGTCCCGAGAATCTCGCGACTGCGATTTGAAGTGATTCCCGATCAAATGACGCGGGCCCTGGCGCTGCGCAAGGAATCCGCGGACATCGCATCGAATGCCCTGTCGCCCGACATGATCTGGTCGATGCGCAATGACAAAAGCCTCAGCGTGGCGGAGTCGCCGGGAACCATCGTGCAATATCTCACGTTTAATTTGCGCGATCCGCACTTACGGGATTCCAGAGTTCGCGAGGCGATTGCGTATGCGGTGAATCGGCCGTTAATTATTTCCACATTGTTACGCGGCATGGCTCGACCGGCTGACAGCCTGCTACCTCCGAACCATTGGGCCTACACCGACGATGTGGCGCGTTACGACTACAATCCGCAGCGTGCGAAACAACTTCTCGACGATGCCGGATATAAGCCTGGGCCCGATGGCATTCGATTTCATTTAACGATGAAGACATCGAACGACGGCGGCGCACGAGAATTAGCCCTGACGCTGCAACAACAATTGCGGTCGGTGGGAATAGCGCTCGATGTGCGCAGTTTCGAGTTCGCCACATTCTATGCCGACATTTCTCACGGGTCATTCGGCATGTACAGCCTGCGCTGGATTGGCGGCAACGAGGACCCCGATATTTTTCATTATGCTTTTGCATCTGAGAGTGTGCCGCCGCATGGAGCCAACCGCGGTGATTATTCCAACGCTCAAGTTGACCAGCTATTGCGAACAGCAGCTTCCGAGTCTGATCAGGCGAAGCGTCGCATTCTTTATGTGCAGATGCAGCAAATTCTGGCAAAAGAAATGCCAAGCTTGCCACTATGGTTCCTTGATTCGGTTGTGATCTACAACCGCAGAATCAGCGGCGTCGAAGCATCTCCATCAGGAAATTTCTATTTTCTCGAGACGGCTGTTCCCCATAATGCGCGCTAATCGCTCGTCAGACCGGAAGAGTGCCGGGCGCAATGCGGGATGGTTTCGTGGGCGCGCTGGAGAATCCCGCTAGCCGCACGGTCAATAACATTGCCGGCACAAGAAACACGGTCGAATTGAGCACCCACATGATGACACCTCCAGCTATCTGATCCGAGAGCGGAGAAATGTGGAACGGATTGGGCTGCGACACATAAAACTGATAAATCGGACGATTGCAGAAGGCAAGAAATGCGGAGAGCACCGAATTCACAATGTCCGCCGACAACAGATAGACCAGAACCATCCAGCCGTTGTGGCGCGAACCGCTGGGCCACGGCTGCAGAATGACCCACCAGAAGAGCATCGCTGTAGTGAGAAAACAAATGTGCTCAAAGTCGTGCACATTTTCGTTGCGGAGAGCGTAATCGTAGGCCTTGGGAAGATGCCAGAGGAGAAACACCAAATTAAACGCAAGCCATGCGACCACGGGCTCGGTAAGGAAATGGCCCACGCTGCGCAGCCAGCGCAGGCGGATCAGCGGACCTACGACAGACTTTACAAATCCACGGGGCAAGCCTCGCAACATAGGTACGACGGGAGCGCCAAGCAGCACCAGCGGCGGCACGGCAGACATCAGCAGAAAATGCTGCACCATATGCGCGCTCAGCAAGGTATCGGCAAAGCCGTCGATCGGCGAAGCAATGGCAAGCCATAGAACCGCCATGCCGGCGACAAAACATGCGAGGCGCTCAACGGTGAAATAGGCTGGCCGGGTGCGGCGAATCGCACTCCATCCACGCAGGTAAACCAAGCATACGAGAATGACGCTAACGGTCAGCCAGAACGGCGGCGACCACGCATCAAGAATGGCCTGAGTTGCTGTGGGCATGACATCTCCGCTGGGAAGCGTCTTTCAATCTCGAAGCCGCGCGGCTGGTTTCGCTCCATGTGAACAAAAACGTGCCGACGCTGCGCTACTCTTTGTGTCCGAGTCGCGGTTCCGCAAGTGGAGCGCCTTCTGCCAATGGACGAGCCAGATTGCGCGCGGGCATTTGATTCCCGTTCAGCGTTTCAAGAAAGCGAACCAGCGCAGTGGTCTCCTGCGGACTCAACGCGCTGCCATAGGCCGGCATATTTCCGCTGCCCTGCAGCACCTGGCGGATCAGCTCGCTTTCTGTCATCTGCGTCGCGACTCGATTTAGCTCCGGTCCGCGTTTTCCTCCCACGCCATCGAGCGCGTGACAATTGCGGCACTGCATTTGTTGAAACACTACCGCGCCGCGGCGCTCCAGAGGAGTGCGCTCCTTCAGATATTTCGGCTGCACTGGATCTGCGCTCCACGCGTTCATGACCGGGCTCCACGGTGGATGCTCGCCCATACTGGTGAGAATAGCGACCGAAACGGCAATCACGCACACCATCAACACGGCTATGGGTCGTCGCGACCAATGCTTCTCCCCTTCACCAGCATAAAGCGGCAGCCCCAGCATCACGCAGATCACAACAACGGGCGCGATGAGCAGAAGCGCGGTTTCCAGCTTTGGCGGCGCCAGCGCGAAAATCGCATAGATCCATAGAAATGCCACATCGGGTTTAGGAGCGGTTTGAATGATTGTCGGATCGGGAGGACCGCTTGGACCGATGGGGCCGAAGAAAATGGCACAAGCCATGATCGCCAGAATAATCGCGGCGGAAAACATGACGTCTTTCCACGCAGCGTCGGGAACGAAAGGCACGCCGTCTTTGTGGATCTCCGCTTCGTATTCTTTGAGGTAGGTACTGCGACGAACAAGACGGCCGGGCATCGGCCACTCATTGATGCCGAGGCGAAGAACCATCCACACATGCACGCCGACCAGGGCGATCAGAATTCCGGGAATCACAAACACGTGTAGCGCAAAGAAGCGCGAGAAAGTTGTCGCTCCGATAATCGGACCACCGAGCATGAAGTGAACCAGCCAGCCGCCTATCCATGGAACCCTTCCCATGATGGACGCGCCAATCCCCAATCCCCAATAGGCATCCTGATCGAAGCGCAACACCTGTCCGGTGAAGGCCATGCCCAGCGTCATCAGCAGTAGGAATACGCCGACGATCCAGGTCAGTTCGCGGGGAAACTTATACGCGCCGAACATAAATACCTGGGTCATGTGAATCAGGACGATGGCAATCATGAAATCCGATCCCCATCCGTGCAGCGCCCGCAAAAACCATCCCAGAGTCAGGCCATGATTCAGGAAGTTCAGGCTATTCCATGCATCGCGTGCAGTTGGGGTGTACACCAGCGCCAGCAGGATGCCCGTGACCACCTGCATCATCAGAATCACCGTGGCAGCACTGCCAAACACATACCACCAGCTTGCGCTGCTAGCGGGAATGGGATGTTCGGCAGCTTCCGTGACTGGCTTGACGAAACCCAGCCGGCGGTCGAGCCAGTGATAGAGCGCGATGCTCTTCTGTTTTAACCCTGGCATGAACTGCACCCCGGTCTGGCAAGGCTGGCTTCTGTTGAGAGAGTGGGTAATTCACCCGCCCAGATCAAAAGTTGATTGCCAACAATTCTGTACTTGTACTGAAACAGGCCGCGCGGTGGAGGACCGGCAGCGACTGCGCCATCCTGGTAATACACGCCGCCATGGCAAGGGCACATGAATAGTTTGGATTGCGGGAACCAGTGCACCGGGCAGTCCATGTGCGCGCAGTTGATGGCAAAAACCTGAAATTGATTATTCGCAATGTGGCGAACCCAGCATGGCAGGGTGCGTGTCTGTCCATCGGCGGGCGTTCCCATCGGGTTGCGATATTTCCCTAAGCGCGTTTCTCCCGGCGGAAATTGCTCAAGATTTCCGACTGGAACCCAATTGTTGTAGCTGGAATTTTTTTTGAAAAACGGACCGAAGAGATACCCGAAGACCGGTACAGCCAGCACGGCGCCCACGGCGCCATTCAGCAACAAAGCAACCTTGAAAAGAAATTTTCTGCGCGAGTGTTCGCTCGGATCCTTCATAGGATTCTCGGCGATCGGGTCGTTGATCAAGTCCTTCAATGGGTTCTCCACAATCACTCCTGTTGCGGCGCTTCGCAGGTTTACTTTCCCTTCGTGGAATTTTCCGCACCGGTTGATGGTGCGCTCGGAAATGGCTGGCCCGGAAACTGCACTCGATGCGATGCCAGCCACGCAACCACGTCGGTAACCTCTTTGTCGGTCAAGGGCTTGATGGCTCCATCGCCGCGCCAATCTGGCATTCCCTCGCCGGGCAGACCGGAAACGACAATGTCTCGCAGACCTTGATCGCTGATGAGAGAAAGATACGTTGGATCTACGATGGAACCGCGGACATCATGTTTTGCACCGGCACTGCTCGCAGTTGCGCCTGTTCCATCTGCTCCATGGCAACTCGCGCAATGGGCTTGAAATGCAGTCTTTCCAGCAGAAAGGTCAGGCGCTGTCGTCGGGCTATAACCAGGCGGATTGGTTCCGTTCAAAATGCCAGGCTTCCCCCAATTTGCAATCATTCCGTCGACAATGATGTTTACCTGCTGGTCGGTCAGCATTCCGCCCCCGGATTGAGCGAAGGCGTGCATGGACTTCAATGATTCTCCGCTCGCGACAATAGGTAGCATATGTTCCTTGCTCGACCAGGCGAGATAGACCGGATTGTTCAGCGGCAGCGCCGGGCCATTCAGTCCGCGATCTCCATGACAGGCAGAGCAGTTGCTCTTGTACAAAACATTAAAGTCGACTGTCTGATCCGGACGCATTGTCTCCGGACGAAAGCCAGGCTTGCCAGGCAGATGATCACACCCAACGGACGCCAACAACAATATTGCGGCGATGATCGTTGCTCCCAGCGCTGGAATCTTTACCTTCATTGGGGGCGATCCTCGTCGTGTGCTTCGTCTTCCATCCCCTGCGAGATCAAGCCGGCGCGCTCTGCAAAGGGCTTTGCCTGGAACTGCGGCGTGCGCACGCGAACATGCAGATTCACAACAAACCCAGCCACCAGACCGAAGGCAATCTGCGAGGCAATGAACCACAGCCAATCAATCCGCTGATTCATAGTCGGATTGACGGCGGCTAATCCTCCATACAAAAGTCCGCTCCAGAAAATGGGCGCCAGAAATCCGGCAGTCGCGATCGGCTCCCACGGAAACATGGGGAGGATGGCGCCATAAAG
Source organism: uncultured Acidobacteriota bacterium (assembly GCA_963821145.1). Classification (GTDB taxonomy): domain Bacteria; phylum Acidobacteriota; class Terriglobia; order Terriglobales; family Acidobacteriaceae; genus JAKAAZ01. Next base: position 204,746 of record CAWGCV010000010.1, on the reverse strand, counting down.
AAGGCCGACCAGGACGGATGCCAGTGCATGCACCACCACCGCAACCAGTAAACCTTCAAGGTGGAATGAACTGAGAAAGGCTGTGCTCCGGTCCGACCATCCGGGAATCGCCATGGCCGCCAGCAGGTTGGGAGCATACCAGAGACTGTGAAAGCGAATCAGCCCAAAGATCGTTGCTGGAGCGATCATGGCTACGCCGCCGGCCAAGCCGCCCTCGACGCCGGCGCTCAGCGTGTATCGTTCCACTGGCAGCAGTCTGCGATGCGACCCTATTGCGGGCAGGCGCGCCACTTGTTCGCGCGAGCTCTTAATTTCCACCATTTCGGTGGTGACGGATACAGACTCATGTTGCTCGTGCGGGAAAACATTACGAAACCAACCAACCGTGCCGCTAAAAATCAGCACGCACCCCAATACGCTGATCGGCCACGCCGTCACGAGGCCAGCAAACAGAAGCGTCACACCAATCGCCAGCACAAACGGCCACGCAGTCGGCGCGGGCATATGGATCGCGTGAACGGATGGATGGCCGTTTCTGTTTTCGGTATTCATGGTGTTCTTCTTGTCATCATCTTCCAACGATATATACGACGGTAAGTACAACAACCCACACCGCGTCGACGAAATGCCAGTACATTGACAGAGTATGAAAATGGTCGGTTTGGTCTTCACCGACCAACCCAAACAATCCCAGAACCAAAACCACGCTCAACATCAAAAGCCCAATCAGGACGTGGGTCGCGTGCAACCCAACCAGAGAATAAAAGCTTGTGCCGAACAGGCTTGTGTGGATGGTGAAATGATCTTTGTAAATCAGTTCAAGCCACTCTTTGGCCGTGCCCAGCAGAAAAATTAACCCCAGCAAGATTGTTCCTGCGAGCCATCCGATAAATGACAGCTGACTTTTCTTTTTCAAACCGTTCACTGATAGATGAACGGTAATGCTGCTGGAAAGCAAACAAATGGTGCCGAAAATGGGAATTTTGAGAATTTCCTTCGGCGTGGGTCCACTCAGGCTCTTACCCAGATAAAAAATGTAGGCCACCACAAAAATCAGAAACATGGCGGACTCTGCGGCAATCAGACACCACATGCCGACGCTTCCGCGATACGGCAACTCCCAGGGATCGTCTTTGACGTCGAATGTGAACGGGATGGTTGTCATTTTTGCGCCGCCAATTGGTTCTCGCTCTCAAACTCATACTCCCAGTCAGGATCCTCCGGATGTTTCAGGTCCCACAACGGGCGACGGCTGCGCACCATGGGATCTTCCGCGAAATTGTAACTGGGAGGAGGAGACGTTGTGGCCCATTCCAGAGTCCACGCGTCCCACGGATCATTGCCGGCGAGCTCGCCGTAGAAGTGAGAGCGCACCAGGTTGTAGACAAAGATGAGTATCGCAATCGCCTGGATAAACGCACCGACCGTCATGATCAGGTTCCACACCGCCCAGTGATGGCCGGGCTCATAGGTGTAAATCTCGCGCGGCATGCCCAGCAGGCCGACAATGTGCATAAAGTCGAAGGTCATCTGGAAGCCAAGTACGAAAAGCCAGAAGTGCCACTTCCCTAATTTTTCGCTCATCATGCGGCCAGTGATTTTTGGGAACCAGTAGTAGAAGGCCGCGAACAGCGCGAAAAGAATTCCGCCGACAATGACGTAGTGGAAATGTGCCACCACGAAATAGGAATTATGCAGCTGCCAGTCAAACGGCGCCACCGACAACATGATTCCAGTCAACCCCGCCAACGTGAACTGAAACAGGAACGCCGTGCAGAACATCATGGGAACGGTGAAATGAATTTTCCCGCCCCACATGGTCGCCAGCCAGTTGAAAATTTTAATTCCCGTGGGAACGGCGATGATCATCGTCGACAGCACGAAGGCGGTATTGGCCGCGGCGCTCATGCCAACCGTGAACATGTGGTGCGCCCACACTGTGAAGCTGATGAAGCCGATGCCGACAGATGCCGCCACCATCGCCGGATATCCGAAAATAGCCTTGCGCGAAAAGACAGGGATGATCTCGTTCACAAACCCGAAGGCCGGCATCACCAGGATGTAGACTTCTGGATGCCCGAAGATCCAGAAGAAATGCGCCCACAACACAGCCGAACCGCCGGCTTGAGTATCAAAGAAGTGGGCGCCCAAAAACCGGTCAAGCAGCAACATGATTTGCGCTGCGGACAACGGCGGGATTCCTCCCAGCGCCATTACAGACGTGACCGTCATCAACCAGACAAAGAGTGGCATGCGATTCAGCTTCATGCCTTTGCATCGCATGCAAAGAGTGGTGGCAACGATATTGAGTGCCGTTCCGATCGTGCCAATGCCGCTAACAAAAATTCCCAACGCCCAATAGTCGGCGGCGTGACTCTTTGAAAATGCTATTGAGGTGAGCGGAGCGTACGCAAACCATCCTTGATCGGGTATTCCAGAACCGCCATACAGGCCTTTGCCTCCCAGCAGGCTGTAATAGAGCAGCAGGGCACCAAAAAGAAATATCCAGAAGCTGAACGCATTCAGACGCGGAAACGCCATATCGCGGGCGCCGATCATCAGCGGCACCAGGTAATTTCCGAACCCGAACAATATAGGCATGGCCACAAAAAAGATCATGGTGGTGCCATGCAGGGTGAATAGTTGATTGAATTGGTCCGGCGAAAGGAAGGTCGACTCCGGCCTGGCAAGCTGAATGCGAATCAGCAATATCTCTATTCCGCCGATCAGGAAAAACATCAGCGACGCGGCGATGTACATGAGTCCGATTTTCTTGTGATCGGTGGTCACGATCCATTCGTGCATCACCTCTAACCACAGTCGCGAATGCTTCTCCTTCGGAGTTAAATCGAGCACTCCTGACAGTGGTATGGAATCAGCCATGACGTGCGCCTCTCACTTTCTCAGCTTACTTCAGTGTCATCAGATAGGACGTAATGGATGCAATGTCCGTATCGCTCAACTTCATCGCCGGCATCAGACAGCCAGGCTTGTAATAGTCGGGATCTTTAATCCACCCCTCCAGGTTGGTACGTGTATTCGGCAGCGTGCCGGAAGCAATGGTGTCGCGGCTCATCAGGTGCGTCAGATCGGGTCCGAAGCGACCGTTCGCCACCGTGCCGCGGATGGTGTGGCAGTTGATGCAAGCATTTTGCTCAAAGACGGCTCGCCCGGCTGCCACGCTGGGATCGTTGACGGCATCTTTTTGCTGATTCGCAACCCACTTCTGGAAGTCTTCAGGGGTCTGCGCATACACGCGGATCAACATTTTTGCGTGCTGCGCGCCGCAGAACTGCGCACATTGGCCGAGGAATAACCCAGTGGCTTCGGGTTGAATCCACATTTGATTCATCTGAGCGGCCATTAAGTCAGTCTTGCCACCCAACCGCGGCACCCAGAAACTGTGATCCACATCCGCGGTCACCAGCTTCATAAAAGTCGGCATGGGATCTTTTGGATCGTTGTTGACAGGAACATGTAGTTCATTCGCGGTCACAAAGTTGTATTTCGGATAGCTAAATTCCCACCACCACTGGTGACCGGTGACGGTCACGTCCAGGGCTGTTTTCGGATGAGGTGCATTTTGAATACTGAAGACAATTCGTACGGTGGAAAGGAACAGCACCACGACAATCAATATTGGAAATACGGTCCACGCCAGCTCAATCTGATTGCTTCCGTAAATCTGGGGCGGTTCGGTATCGTCATCGCCCGGGCGGCGGCGATATTTGACGATTACGAAAAGCAGCAGCCCGCACACCGTGGCGAAAATCGCGGCGGTGATGATCAGGACAAAGATGGACAGACGAAAAATATCATGCGCAGGCACCGACTGCGGCGAAAAGACATTCGTAGAGGACGTGAATAATTTTTCAAACCAGCCGTCTCCACTGCCGGAGCCGGTAATCATCGCCAGAGCTCGGACATGGAAGGATGAACGGCCGTGCATGGCGGCCAGATCAAAGCCTGGTCGCACGGCATTCAAACTAGACAGCCTCAATGCATCACTCCTGCAAAGCTGAACTACGGTGTCGGTGATCAGAAAGGTTTTCCGAGCGCGCTGTTTGCTGGATCCCAGGGGAAGTACTAACACTCCAGTATGACATCGTTTGAACGCCGGGCGGCATCAGAAAAATTCGAGAAAAACTTTGATCGGACTCACATTACTGTCAGATCGTCGCTTACTGACGAATGCGGGGATTCGCGAAGATGTACAGAGCATCCGTCACCAGGTTGACAAGCACGTACGTAAGCCCGATCGCGAGTATGCAGCCCTGCACCAAGGGGTAGTCACGATTGGAGATTGCAGAGATCGTAAGCCTGCCAATCCCCGGCCAGGAGAAGATTGTTTCGGTCACGATGGCGCCGGCCAGCAGAACTCCAAACTGCAAGCCGATCACGGTCAGCAAAGGAATCATCGCGTTGGGCAACGCGTGACGATAGACCACCGCGCGCTCCGAAAGACCCTTGGCGCGGGCCGTACGAATGTAGTCCTGACCAAGCTCTTCCAGCATGGAGGTGCGAACCATACGGGTCAAAATCGCAGCCAGCGCCGTTCCCATAGTGACCGTCGGCAAAATAAAATTGCGCCACGATCCTGTCCCTGAAACCGGCAGCCATCCCAATACAATTCCGAAGACCAAAATCAAAATCGGCCCGAGCGTGAAGCTTGGAAACGAGACGCCAAACAAACTGATCACGCCCAGGCTCTGGTCCTGCCATTTCGATCGATGCCGTGCAGACGCGATGCCGGCAGGAAACGACAAGAGTATGGCGAGCAAAATTGCCGGAATCGCAAGCTCCAGCGTGTACGGATATCGCGACAAGATCAGTTCCGTCACCGGTCGATTGAAGCGAAGCGATTGACCCAGGTTGCCGTGCAGCACGCCATTCCAATAGCGAACATATTGCGTTCCCAGCGGCACATCCAGGCCATAGGCGTGGCGTAGTGCGCCAATATCGGACGCCGTCGCTCCCTCGCCCAGCATTTGCTCCACCGGATCACCGGGAACAAGGTGGATAAGAAAGAAAATCAGCGACACCACAATCCACAGGACGGGAAGCACCAGCAGCAGGCGCGTCACGACGGTTCGCCAAGCCACCATCATGCGGAAGCCTTCCCGTCATTGTCCTTATCGCGATTCGTTATGCTGCGAACTTCTGCATCGACGTAGGGTTCCATCACATTGGAAGCATCTGCCGGGGTCTCACGCTCGTCAAAAAGAGACGGCTGCGTTTTTCGCGCCGCCAGCTGCTCCTGATCTTTGCTGGTGGCGACCGGCTCCACGCGAACGCGAGTAATCCGGCGGTCTTCCATGGAAGCTACCGTAAATCTTCGCCCACCATCCACGAATGAGTCGCCCACCTTGGGAATCTTCTGCATGTGAACCAGCAGAAATCCAGCCAACGTTTCCACACCGCCATCGTGCGGCAAATGCCAGCCCATTTGTGACTCCAGATCCAGCAAGGTGACGTTGCCGTGCAACACGAGAGTGCCGGAAGCCAGCTTCTGCATGGAACTGTCACGCACATCGAATTCGTCTTCCATTTCGCCGACGATCTGCTCCAGCGCGTCTTCAACCGTGACCAATCCCGTGATCGAACCGAACTCATCCACCACGATGGCGAGATGTCTCCTGCGCGTTTGAAACTCCGTCAGCAGGTCGGAAACCACCTTGGTCTCCGGCACGAAGATAACCTCGTGCATTAACTGTCCAATCTGCATCTCGCTCTCACCTCCGCGAACGGCATTTTCAGGAGGCGTCGCCTGCATGATGGCGCGAAAATGCATGAGCCGCGCCATGTCCTTGGCATAGACCACTCCGATAATGTGCTCCGGACCCCGCACGGGATCGTATACGGGAATGCGTGAGCGCTGGACCTGCGTGATGCGAGCATTCGCTTCGGCGATCGAAAGATTCGCGGGCAGGGAGAAAATTTTCTGGCGCGGCGTCATGATCTCCCGCACCGTGATCGTATCCAGATCAAGCACGCGATGGATGATCAACTCCTGCTTTTCTGGTAGCAAGCCCATGCGGCGGGTCGCGGTTGTGATCAGCTTTAATTCTTCAGGAGAATGGACGCTGCCCTCGGGTGCGCGAGATAGCCGAAATAACCGCAGCACAACTTCCGCGGAAGCATTCATCAGCCGGACCAGCGGCCGCGTGATTCGCATGAAGACATGAATCGGACCGGCGATGGCCAACGCCATTTTTTCGCCCTGACGCAAGGCGAGCGACTTGGGCACCAGTTCGCCGAAGATGACTTCCAGATAGGTAATCAGGCTGAAAGCCAGGATGGCGGAGACTAGGCCGCCGTAAAACCTGGCATGCGGCAGCAAGGAGAGCCACGGCAACAAAAAACGCGCCACAAAGGGCTCACCCAGCCAGCCGAGAGTCAGACTGGCCAGTGTCACTCCCAGCTGAACAGCGGGCAAAAGCTCGTCCAAGTTTGCCTGTAAATCAGCAACAATTCGAGCACTGGTGCGCCGCTCTTCAATCAATTGCTGCACGCGGGTTCGCCGCAAGGAGACCATGGCAAACTCGGCCGCAACGAAAAATCCGTTGGCCAGGATCAGCGCCACGATTGCAGCGGCTCGAAATAGCGGCAAACTAGGCATTCGCCTCCGAGTCTAAAGCAAATTCACTCTGTCGGGTGCTGACTTGACCGGTTAAAGAAGTGAAAATGCAGCCGAAATCGCAAGGTAACCTGCCGGAATTGCAGCAAAATTCGGCAGCCCCGCCCTGGTAACCACATGGCAGCCGGAGTTAGTTTCCGGGGAACCCTCCATCAGGAATTTCTCGTAACTTTGGCGTTGCAGTAGTACATTTTCATTAACTTTAAGTTTTCGTTGGAGGACTCCCCCATGATTGCTCCACGCCTTTCTACGGCGTTTTTCGCCCTGTTTTTCGCCTCAACCCTTTGCTACGCGGCGGAGCCTGAATTTAGTCGCTCCCTGACCGTTAATGGAAATCTCACCTTCAGCGTCTGCAGCACCTCCGGTTCGATCCACGTAGCTGGAGTCGATGGCAACAAAGTTCAAATTTCGGCAGAGCTGCATAAGAGCAGCTGGCACAACACTGGCACGTCTGGCGACATGAAGGAGATTGTTGCGAACCCTCCGATCAAACAGACAGGCAACGAAATCAAAGTCGGTGACCCCGATACTTGTGGCGGCGCCAAAGCGCACGACATCGACATCGACTATGAAATTACGGTGCCGAAAAACTCTACCGTCGAGGCCGTAACTGGGCCGGGCAGCGTGAAGGTGGAAAATATTGCCGGCTTTGTTCATGCGGCTACCGGCAGCGGTAGCATCGTCGCTGCAAACATTGGTCCAGATTCCAAGCTAGCCACTCGCGGCGGCACCATCGATATCACCGGGGCCCACGGCGACCTGATGGCGATCACTGGATCTGGAAATTTGACGGTTGGCGACTCCACGGTGACCGAAGCCAAACTGCACACTGGCTCAGGAAACATCACGACGACAAACTTTCACGGCGGCATGCGGGTCAACTCCGGTACGGGCAACTTGACGATCGGCGGTCTGCCCAACTCCGACTGGAAGCTCGAAACCGGATCGGGAAATATTCAAATTCACGTTGATCCGAGCGCGAAGTTCCTGCTGGACGTGGAGACAGGGTCGGGCACAATCGACTCGAGTTTCCCCGCCCCGCTTTCCGGCCACATCACCAACGGCGTTTTGAAAGGACCTGTCAACGGTGGCGGCCCGACCGTCCAGGTGTACACCGGTTCGGGAAATATTCTCTTCAGTTAGACGTTGCAAAGCTACTGGAAACCCCGGATGAAGGTCCGGGGTTTTCTTTGCGCGATTGATTCAGTCGCAGCAGCCCTGCGCTTTTCGACCAGGAAATTTCGCATACAGTAAAGACATGGTGCTTGACCCCCGCAAACTTCCTGCTGATCCCTTTCGTCTGATTGTCTTTGACCTGGATGGAACGCTGATTGATTCGCGAGCTGACCTGACCCACTCCGTGAACGCGATGCTGCGGTACCTGCATCGCCCCGAATTGCCGGAGGACGTGATTGCCAGCTACATCGGCAATGGCGCGGCCATGCTGGTGCGGCGAGCCCTGGGCGATCCAAGCGATCCCTCAATCCTTGATGACGCGGTGGCGTATTTCCTCGCCTACTATCGCGAGCACAAGCTGGACAACACCTATGTCTATCCTGGAATGTTGCCCCTGCTCGATGCATTGCGCAATCACCCGCAGCAACCTTTGATGGCAGTGTTGACCAACAAACCTGTGGGGCCATCAAAAGCGATCTGCGAAGCGCTGGGGCTGTCGGACGGCATGTTTCGCATCTATGGCGGCGACAGCTTTGCCACCAAAAAACCGGATGCCCTGGGATTGCAAACACTCCTCCGAGAAGCCAACGTCGAGCCCCATCAGGCGGTAATGGTCGGCGACTCTGACGTGGATGTTCTGGTGGCGAAGAATGCGGGGACGTTTTCAATCGGCTGCAGTTTCGGGCTGTCGCCGCATACGTTAGAAATTATGCCGCCGCATATCCTGGTGGATGCCCCGCTGGATTTGATTCCCCTGCTGGCGAGATAAGCTAGCCCGGTGCTATCCGCTTAGAAATCTCGCCGGCTGCCAAGCACGCGCTCCGGCGGGACAGCGTACACTACCGTCTGGATGCCATCGCCGCGATACGCCTTCAAATACATGCGATGCTCGGGACAAAGTTTGCGAATCAACAGCGGCAGCCGCCAGATATCTTCCTGCGAGTGGTAGACGCATATGGCGAGAATCGGCCGATCCCGCTGAATTACCTGCTGCGCGCCGATCAGGGCATCATACTCGCCGCCTTCGATATCCATTTTGATCATGCTGACGCGCTTCGATGCGAACATCACATCGATCGGCACCATGTCGATCACAATTCTTCCCTCATCGGAAACTTTGGAATCGACCGATCCCGTATCGTCAAAGCGGACCGTGGCGCGATGGGCGCCGATCGCACAGTGGTGCAGGCGAATACGATTCGCGAACTCGGGCTCGAGCATAGAGACAAAATCCGCCAGCCGGGCGAAGGAGCGAGTGTCGGCCTCAACCGCTTCGATCTTGTCGAATTGAACGTGATTCTCGATCAGATTGCGGATGGTGTCGCCGTCATACGCACCGCAATCGAGGAAAACATCGTCCGGGCCCAGTTGAAACACGCCGGGGAGAATATACGATTCGCACAAAGCCGGCGCTGACAATCCAGATGGGTCCCCAAATGCGCGAAGCTGAATCTGGGCTACGTATTCCGCAATCGATTCCTCGTCCGCCCACAGCCTGGCTGCGTGGGCCACATCCTCTGCGTGCGCATACAGGTTGTGAGGGAGATCGTACAGAAGGAAGGGTGGAAACTTGTCAGGAAATCGCCACGCGATCGGTTCGGTGCTTGAAATGTGCGCGCACCCCAGATGCAGCAATTGGTCGAATGTTTCCCGGTACCAGTGATTTTCATTGCGAATCGCAATGAAGAATATCGCATCCTCGCCAAACAGTTCCGCCGCGTCTTCAGGGGAAAGGACGGGAATGCCATCCACGGATTTTCCCCAGAGAACCGGGTTGTTATCCGTAAACGAAAGGGGATGGACACCCATGCTGTGCAAAGCTGAAAGCGCACGCCGACCCATTGTTCCGGCGCCAAAGATCACACACTGGCGGTTACATTCCGCCAACAGGCGATCGAGAACAGTGTTCTCCCGTAGCTTTACGTGCGCAATGGATTCAGACGAGATCTCGTGCAGAAGATCGTCCAGACTTACGGCAGAATTACGTGCAAGTGGTGCAACAACAAACAGAGGGGACTTGATCATGATCCATCCCTTCAACGTATGAATACTTGGTTAATCTTGTAATGGTGTCACGATCATATTCGATAGGAACTCCTCTCTGTCAAGAAAAGGCCACAAATCTTCCAGCGGACGAGAAACGAAAGTACCGTCTGGCTTTTGCATGGAAGACAACCGCGGCGCCCTGGTTTCATCGGGAATCACGTGAACGTCGCACAAAACCGGTCCCGGCGTGTCCAGGACGGCACGGACATCGCGGCGCAGATGTTTCTGGTCTGCAATCAGCGCGGACTTGATTCCGTAGGCTGCGGCGATCTTGGCGAGGTTGGGCACGGTAAGCCCGGTACTTTCGTCGCAGCCGATACTTTCCTGTCCAAAGTAATTCTTCTGCGAGGCCCGGATCGACGCGTAGCCATCGTTGTTCAGGACGAAAAACTTGATGGGCAAGTTCAGCCGCCCAACGGTTTCCAGTTCCTGAATATTGAACTGGAATCCGCCATCTCCATCCACGCAAATTGTCTGACGACCACCGGCTGCCAGGCAGACTGCAATCGACATCGGCAGGCCAAAGCCCATGCTTCCCAGCCCAGCGGTATGGTAAATCCGCTGCCCGGTGCGCGTGGGACAGGCAAGTAAGAAAATCTCAATTCCAGCGCCCGAACTACCGGAGACGAGCTGATCTTTCGCGTCTGTCTCGGTGCCAATGATTTCCGCAAGATGATAAATGCTGACCTGCGTGTCTGGATTGCGATGCTCCTCGGTCACCACCGGATAGCGAGTCTTCCAGTCGGCACATCGAGCATCCCAGGCAGTGCGATCGCGAGGACGAATCGCCTCTCGCTGGCGAAGCAACTCTGTCAGAAACGCGCGCGCATCCGCTTGCACCGGCTGTTCAATGTGCGGATGTAATTTTGCCAGTTCGGCAGCATCAATATCGACCACCACTTTGTGAGCTTCGCGGGCCAGCTTGTCCGGCGCGTACCCAGTGATGGCAAAATCCAGGCGAACGCCCATAGCGAGAAGGAAATCGCAATTCTGCAGTGCGAAGTTTGCCCCGCGGGCTGCAACAGAGCCGGGACGACCGACGTAGAGCGGTTCATCGCTGGGCACCAGGTCAGCCGCGCACCAGGTGGCCGCAATCGGAATATTCAACAGCTTCCGCAGCTCGTGAAATTCCTTTCCCGCGCGGGCCAGACGAATCCCATTCCCGGCGAACAACAGTGGCCGTTCGGATTTGTTGAGCTCAGCGATGGTCTGTCGCACTTGCTCGACCAAGTCCGCAGCAACGCTAGCCTCGCCGGATTCATCCTGCGCCGGGTCGAAGCCCTTCAACGCGCTGAGATCGTCGAGCGGAAATGCCTGCACATCCAGCGGCACATCAATCCACACCGGACCAGGGCGACCGGTGCGCGCCAGGTACACGGCCTTCTCCAGGTGATAGCGGATGCTGAAGGGATCGAGAACAGTGACAGCATATTTCGTAATCGGCCGCACGATGGAAACAATGTCGACTTCCTGCACACCCAGCTGGCGCATGCCCAGCGGTTTCCCTTCCGCATCGAACATACGGTCCGGCCGCTTCACCTGTCCAGATATAAACAGGACGGGAGTCGAGTCGAGCCACGCTCCTGCCACCCCGGTCACCGCGTTGGTGCCGCCCGGCCCTGTCGTCACCATGGCGACTCCAAGCGCGTTGGTAGCCTTCGCGTACGCCTCCGCGCAAATCGCACTCGCCTGTTCATGCGAATTACACACTGGCTCAATCGCTTTGCAGCGAGAGAGCGATTCGTTCAGATGCATCGCCCCGCCGCCGGTCACCAGGAAAACGTGCTTGACGCCTTGGTCCGCGACAAACTGGACGAGATAATCAGAAAGCTTTGGCATGTATTTTCTAACCTTAAAGGGATGGGTTCTCAGCTTGCGCGAGCAGCCAGGATAGCGTCGATCAACTCACGAACCGCGCCGTTGCCGCCATTATTTTTTGCGATAAATGTGGCAGTGGCCAGAACAGAGGGATGAGCGTTTGCAGGAGCCGCCGATAAGCCAGCAATTTGTTGCGCGGCAAGGTCGTTGATGTCATCTCCCATAAAACAAATCGCGGCCAGCGGCAGCTGCTGCCGTTCTGAAAACGCTCGCAAGGCTGCCGCTTTATCGCGACAACCCTTGGTGATGTCCGTGATTTCAAACTTCGCGGCAAATCGATCGACCAGCGGGCTGTCCTCGCCGGAAATTAAAGTGAGGATGAGGCCCGCCTTACGCGCGTTTGAAACGCCCATAATGTCGGCGAAGGAAAACCGCTTCCATTCTTCGCCGTTCGGACCCCACCAGACACCGCCGTCTGTCAGAACGCCATCGACATCGAGAGCGATGGCTCGAATCTCCTTCATCAAACTCCTGCCCCGACACGACGCAGTTTCTTGATGATCGGCAATTCGCGTTCATATACGCGCTTGACGCCGTCGCCCATCGACTGCTCTACCAGGCGAATGTCGCGGATCAGACGAGTGATTCCATTCGGCTCTAGAGACGCCGCCTGGTCGCTACCCCACATGGAGCGATCGAGTGTCACGTGACGCTCGACAGAACACGCGCCCAGAACCGCCGCAGCGACGCTGGAAGCAATTCCGGTTTCATGGCCGGAGTAGCCGATCGGCACGCCATAACGTTCCTTCATCGTCGGAATCGCGCGCAGATTCAGCTCTTCGTAATACGCGGGATAGGTGCTGCAGCTGTGCATTACGACCAGGTCCTGCTTCCCAAGCACATCGATCGCATGATCAATCTCCTGATAAGTACTCATGCCGGTCGACAGGATAATTGGCTTGCCTTTAGACCGCGTATGCCGCAGCAAGTGATCGTCGGTCAAGGAAGCAGAGGCAATCTTGAAACAGGGCACATCAAATTTAGCGATGATGTCCACCGAATCTTCATCCCAGCAGGAGACAAACCAGGGGATATTGACAGCTTTGCAATAGGCGGCAATTTCCTCGTAGTCATCCGCGTCGAATTCGAGCGCTTCTTTCAAGTCTCCGTTGGTCGTCCCGAACGGACTTTCGCGTGGGCGACCGAGTTCTTCCGCCGAGTACACGACGTCGATGGTACGCTTCTGGAACTTCACGGCGTCGCATCCCGCGGCCACCGCGACACTGATCAATCGCTTGGCGATATCGAGATTGCCATTATGGTTAATGCCGATTTCTGCGATGACGTAGCAGGGTTGCCCGTCGCCAATGAGTTTTTTACCGATTTTTACCGAGCTGGATTCTTGCGTCATGCTTGCAACCCTCGTTTCCTGGTCGATGCCACGTTATCCGCGAATCGATAACGCCATCTCCCTGTGCGTAGATGCAAAATCACCCTGTTCCTGATGCAGCGGAGTATACACTTTTATCGATGATGAACCCTTTGCACGCCGCGCCGCCGGTTTCCGTTGCAGATCTGAATTACATTCTAGAAAACAATGCGGCATTGTGGGAAGAATTGCGCGGGCGTCGAATCTTTATTACGGGGGGAACAGGATTCTTTGGTTGCTGGTTATTGGAAAGTTTCATTGCTGCCAATAAAACATTCGATCTGCGAGCGCGTGCAGTCATTCTGACACGTTCGGCGCGCAGATTTCGTGAGCGCGCCCCGCATCTTGCAGGGAATCCCGCAGTTGATTTGCTGGAAGGCGATGTGCGAACATTTGCCTTCCCCGACGGCGAGTTCCCTTTCGTGATTCACGCGGCCACGGAATCCGTTCGAACCAGCTTCGCCAATCCGCTGGCAACCGACCCTTCCACCGAGTTGCTTTCGACGATTCTTGAGGGTACCAGGCGATGCCTGGAGTTTGCCGAGTCCCATGGGACATCCAAGTTTCTGCTGACCAGCTCCGGCGCCGTGTACGGCCGTCAGCCTTCGGACATGACCCATATTCCCGAGAGCTATCATGGCGCTCCGGACCTTCTGAACTCGAGCTCCGTATACGGCGAAGGTAAGCGGATCGCGGAAATGTTGTGCAGCCTTTCAACAGCTCGCACGCAGATGGAGTGCAAGATAGCCCGATGTTTTGCATTCGTCGGCCCGCATCTTCCATTGAACGCGCATTTTGCGATTGGAAATTTTATTCGCGATGCTATGCGAGGAGGTCCTATCGTGATTCAAGGCGACGGGACACCCATGCGCTCCTACATGTATGCGGCTGACCTGGCTCTTTGGTTGTGGACCATGCTATTTCGTGCTGACTCCGCGCGCGCATTCAATGTTGGATCGGAGCGAGATTTGAGCATTCGTGAAGTGGCCGAAGCGGTAGCGAACACTCTGGGTCCGGGAATTGAGATCAGAATAGAACGCACACCTGGCCCTGGCGCTCCGGTTCAGCGCTACGTTCCATCGGTACAGGCGGCCAAACAATCTCTCAACCTCACGGATGGAATCTCGCTCGTCGATGCCATTCGCCGAACTGCCGCGTGGTACAGATAAAAAGGGTTGAGGTTTTCCGATGCGAAGCAAGCACCTTCTTCTGACGATTCTTGCATGCCTGATGACGGCGTCTCCCGTCGGGGCGCAGTCGTTTTCCGCTCAGGATATAGCCCAGCTAAAGACGTTCTACGAGTCCGGGCTTCATCGCAATGGAGTTGTCGGCAGCAGCCTGGTTCTGCTTCACGACAATCAGATCGTATTTCAAGATCTTTACGGTCAACAGAATCTCTCGCCTGCCCATCCCGTCGATGAAAATACAACCTATCATTGGGCCTCCATCACGAAAACGTTCACCGGTGTCGCCATCATGCAACTTCGCGATCGCGGCCTGCTTTCGCTCGATGATCCGCTGATCAAGTACATTCCGGAGCTATCGGTCGTGCATGATCCGTATGGACCCATCTCGGCCATCACGATTCGCGAGGCGATGTCGCATTCCAGTGGATTCCGCGATCCCACCTGGCCCTGGCGAGACCAACCGTGGCAGCCCTTCGAGCCCACAAAGTGGTCGCAGATCGTCGCCATGCTGCCCTACACCAGCATTCACTTCGCACCCGGCTCCCGCTTCGGTTATTCCAATCTAGCAGTCGTTTTTCTTGGCGAAATTATTGAGCGACTCTCAGGCGATTCCTATGAGGTCTACATGGACAAGAATGTCCTGTGGCCGCTGGGAATGTATCACTCGTATTTCGATCGCAGTCCGTACACGTTGCTGCAATATCGCTCGCACAGCTATGACCTTGCACAATGGCAAGCTGACGGAAGATCCGTTCGATTTTGATACCGGAATTACGCGCTCAAATGGCGGACTGAACGCTCCGATTCCGGACATGTTGAAGTATCTGAATTTTCTTCTTGGCAATCCCGCACATCAAGCAGAATACGATGCCATCCTCAAACGATCTTCGCTGGAAGAAATGTGGAAGCCGATTGTGCCGATAGCTCCCAATGCTGATTTCGCTTCGCGTGCAGGAGCCCATGACGCGATGGGGGGAAGTTTTGATTTGCACACCGATGGCAAGCTGCTCTTGGTTGGAAAAGCGGGATGGCAGAACGGATTTCGCAGTCATCTTTATCTCGACCCCGCGTCGCGAAGCGCGTACATCGTGGCCTACAACACTGATGCGGAAGAAGCCACGCAGAACACTCGTGATTTCGATTTCCAGCTGCGCGACTACCTGATTGACCACTTCTTCAGCGCAGAAAAATGATTGCGATTATTTGGAATTTCGCGCGTCGCTGATACACTAGCGAGGATAGGTCACGTGGGGCTATAGCTCAGTTTGGGAGAGCGCGCCGTTCGCAATGGCGAGGTCGTCGGTTCGATCCCGACTAGCTCCACCAGAAGATCCTCCACGAATTTTCCGCAATCAAAAAAGCCCGCCTGATCGCGGGCTTTTTCAGTTGCGGGAAAAATCTCGCACAGCCCCTACCTTGCGCTCACTTCGGCGGCAAGCAGTTCTTTAGCGGCGGTCAGCGGTCTGCAGGATTCGCGCTTGATCAACTCCGTTGGAATGGTTACCACTCGCGGAGCCAGGTTCGGCTGAGCGATGCGACTCAACACCAGCTTCACCATCTGCTGCCCTAGCTGTTCCGGAAACTCGCGTGTGGTCGTCAGCCCGGGATAGAGCCAGGTGCTCGCGGTGTCATCGCATCCCGCCACGCTGATGTCGTCAGGAACCTTCAGGCCGCTGTCACGAAGGCCTTTGTAGACTCCGTGCGCTGTCTGGTCGTTGCCCGCCAGAATGGCCGTGCAGGCCTCTCCCCGTGCCAGCAGCGACTTGGTGTTGATGTAGCCCATCTCGGTTTCATCGTCGAATTCCAGACCGCTCAACCTGGGCTCGAGTCCGGCCGATGTCATCGCACGGCGATAGCCGTCATAGTGCCGCGCAAACCACGGCAGCCGCACGTTGCCCACGAACCAAATGTCGCGATGGCCCAGGCTCAACAAGTACTGCGTCATTTCCTGGCCACCTTGGATATCGTCGGAATAGACGGTGTCGCCCTTCAAGCTGGCCTGCTCCCCGATCACGTTATTTCCCAGCACGGAATACGCGATTCCCTTGTGGTCGAGTAGCTCCAGCAAGTTCGCCGAGTTGGTTCCAGCCAGCACCACTGCTCGCACCACATCGTGACGCTGCACCACCTTCGGCAGATGCAGTTCTTTCCACGGAACGTTCGGCGAATAGTTGTAGGAGAGAAACACCATGTCCCAGCCATTGGCAGCACAGTAAGCCTCTGCGCCCAACAGGATTCTCGAGTGGAAGGCATGCAGCATGGCGCGATTGCTTAACAGGAAGGCCAGCGCCTTCGTCTTGTTGCGCTGTGATAAATCGACGTTCAGCTTGGCGGCCGCATCCAGCACCACCTCGCGAATCGCGGGATCGACACGATTGTTCCCGTTCAACACGCGCGATACAGTGGCCACGCTGACGTTGGCTTCCGCCGCGATCTCTCGCAACCCAATCTTATTTTTCCTGGGGTCCGTACTTTCTTTCATACCCTCTCACAGTTCCGGCACTTGCTGGTGAATTGTTCCCATATTACTGCCTCGGACCCCATATCTCTTATTTGCCCGGTTTTACGAGCGACGGCTCCGGGGGTGCATCCGGTCCCCACACCTGCTCCAGAAACAAATATCTGTCGCGGTGCTGATCCGGGCGCGCCTCGGAATTTGGGGATAGGTGCATCACCTGCCATTTTCCTGCCGGATTGTAGCCAGGCCATGCCGGAAGGCCTGCACCATTGGGGTCGCCGGTCTTGGCGAAATTCGTCCAGTACGTCTGCATCAGCTCGGATAACTTGTAGTCCTCCGGCCGCCACTTTGCTCCTTGCCGCGAATCGAGCGTCCCGAAAACATATTCAATATCGTCGGAGTGAAACACTCCGATCGCAGCCGGATGAAACGGGTCGCCGGGCGAGCCCAGGTCGAAGCGATAGCGATACACCGGTGCGTTCCCTGTTTTCACCTGCGCTTCCAGCCATTGCCAGGTGGCATAGGCAATAAATGCGTCGCCGGCAAAATCCTCTGAGACCCGCAGCGCCTCAGCATCGTTGGAGGCGGCGTACGCCTTCAAAAAGTCGGGCGCCCTTGCGCCGAATCTGGACACAGCGATCGCGCGCAAGCTGTCTGGAGTTGGCTTTCCGGATTGACCTAAATCGGCCAGGTCGCCCTCATCTTTGTTCCAGCCGGCGAGCAATGGAACGTGCGCCTGGTTTCCCGCAGCATAGATGGCGGGAACACTTTCAGGCAGAAATTCTCCATCCACGTTGGGCCAAAATACGTCCTCGCTATGAGAAACAGTACCCGACGCCTTTAACAGGTCGGCCGCGCTGACAGTTCTCAGAAAATTGAGATCGGCGTTCTTAAACGCAGACTCCGCAAATTGCTGGCAGCGTTGTTCGCTGGCAGGAAGCGACAGGAAGGTCAATCCCGGACCGGTCAACGCGCCTCCACTCTCACCGATGGCGCCCGCAAACAATCCTTTCGAAAGCGGAGAAGCCATCTGAGCGCTCACAGAAATCGATCCCGCGGATTCCCCGAATATTGTGACTTTCGCCGGATCGCCGCCGAATGCCGCGATATTGCGCCGCACCCACTCGAACGCAGCCACCTGGTCCATCAATCCATAATTGCCCGCGGAATGATTCGGCGACTCCGCAGCCAGGCTGGGCAGAGCAAAGAATCCGAAGATTCCCAGCCGATAGTTCATGGAGACGACAATTACGCCCTTTCGAGCCAGGTGTTCCCCATCCTGCCGAGCTTCCGACGTCCCTCCCGTGACGAATCCGCCACCGTAAATCCACACCATCACCGGTAGCGGAGCAGTATTCTTTCCTGCGGGCGCCCATACGTTCAATGTCAGGCAGTCTTCACTCGGACCGGAATCGCGAAACACCATGTCAGGGTAAAGGTGGGTCTGCATGCAGCGCGGACCAAAAGTGGTGGCCGAACGAACTCCATCCCACGCTGCCGCCGGTTGTGGTGGCTTCCACCGCAGTGGCCCCACAGGAGGCGCGGCGTACGGAATCCCCAGGAATCTTCGCACTTGTCCGTCGCTGCTCAAGGTTCCCTGAACGCTCCCGCGATCTGTGACAACCGTAAGCCCATCATTGGCGCGTGCCGCTGGGGCAGACAGCAGAACCACGCACGCGCCTGCAGCAAGTAATCTGATCCGGTTCAGTAATCCCATTGTTTCGGCTGTTCCCTTCGACCTGATCGAACCCAATAGCGTACACCTTCCAGCAATGATGTGAATCTATCCAAGAAACATTTCCACCATCTGAGAAATTTAGATTAGTATCACCTTGAAACCCAGCGGTTCAGTATTCGGCAGATGTCATCGTCCAAGGAGGCCTGCGCCTATGCCAGGTTCTGCCGACGTGACGGCCGCGGCGTCGTATTCAACTTCGGTATCCCTGCACTTGCGATGATAAAGCCCGCATCAGGCCGTTCCGCCAATTCGCCGTCCAGATATTTCTACGGATGGTGGATCGTGGGCGCCGCATTCCTCAATCTTTTTTTTACGACTGGCGTCATTTACTACGGATTCCCCGTCTTCTATCCGGCATTTGTTGCGTCTCTCGGATTTACGCGCGCGCAAGTGACACAGGGATTTTTGCTAGGTGCGCTCGTCGTCGGACTTCCCTTTGGAATTTTCGCCGGCACTCTGATCGATCGAGTCGGCGCTCGCGGCGTCATTCTTTCTGGCATTGGATTAATCGGACTGCCGCTGATCCTGATGGGATGGATGAGGCACTTCTGGCAGTATGAATTGCTCTGCATTGTAGAAGTGATCGGATACTCGCTGGCTGGTCCAATTGCCAACCAGGTCTTGATTGCGCAATGGTTTCGGGTTCGACGCGGCCAGGCTATGGGATATGCCTATCTTGGACTTGGCTTGGGCGGGGTTGTGTCTCCCCTCGCGGCGAATTTTCTCATCCGCAGTTTTGGTTGGCGAACCGCTTTGGAGATTGCCGGGACACTCATGCTCGCGGTGCTGTTTCCGGTCGGAGTTTGGGTGACTCGCTCAACGCCTGCGGAAATGGGCTTGCTTCCGGATGGAACGGACGTCGTCGACACAACGCCGTCCGATGAGGATCGGGGCGGCGTGGCCGCGGCAGTTCGGACGAAGGATTTTTGGCTGATTCTGGCTGGGGCGACCCTGATTTTAAGCTCAGTCAACGCCGTCATTCAACACTTCATCCTTTTCTTGAAGAGATCAAGGATATTCCATTCGAACCGCGTCGCATTTTCTCTCCGCCCTGCTCATCTCCAGCCTTGGCGGCCGCGTTCTGGTGGGCTACGTTGCGGACCGTTTCCGGAAAAAGAACACGATGGCGCTGTTTTATCTGGTGCTGGGCGCTTCCATTCCGCTGCTCTACCTGGCGCATCGGCCAATTGCGGCCTTCGCCTTTGCGATCACGTTTGGTTTTTGCATGGGCGCCGACTACATGCTGATTCCGCTGGTCACGGCGGAGCGTTTCGGGCTGGCGTCGTTGGGGAAGCTGCTGGCGCTGATCATCATGGGTTACACGATTGGCCAATGGATCGCGCCCTGGATGGCCGGCAGAATCTTCGACACCTACCACAGCTATCGACTGGCTTGGGCGATGTTCACCGGTGCAGGCCTGGTGGGTGCAGCCGCCATTTATGCCGTTTCTGTCCCACCCGCACCGTTGGGCGCAAGATTTTCAGAAAGCTCGCCGAAATGATCGCCGATTCTTTCAGAGCCCTGCCCTCCGCGGTCTTGCTTAGCGTCGATTCGCAGCGGCACTGCAGCTTGGTTTGCGGAGCCGATGTGTGATGGACACAACTCTCAATCCGGCGACGCAACTCTTCTGCACGACGCATCCGGCCATGGGAACGGAATACTCCCTGTATCTGTATGCCCCTTCGCGCGAAGAAGCCGAGGCAATTGCGACGCCGGTGTTTCAAGAGATTGATCGTGTCGACGGCTTGCTCAGCAATTACAAACCCGACAGCGAGCTCTCCCGAATCAACCATGAAGCGTTCGCGAACGAGGTGACGACCGATCCCGAAACTTTCCGCTTTCTGGCAACCTGCCTGGCGTGGAGCCAACGATCGCGGGGAGCCTTCGATATTTCGGTGGGCAAGCTGATGAAGGTCTGGAAATTTTTTGGCGCTTCCGGCGCACTTCCCTCGCAGGACGAATTGGCCGCTGCGCGAGCGGATGTCGGCTGGGAAAAGATTCAACTCGATCCAGGGCAACGCACGGTTCGCTTCCTTGCCGCCGGCATTGAACTGGATCCCGGCGGCATCGGCAAGGGCTACGCCGTCGATCGCGCCACAAAAATTCTGCGAGCGAGGGGTGTGCCCGCGGCGTTGCTCTCGGCCGGCAGCAGTACCATCTATGCTCTTGGCGCGCCGCCGGGAGAAGCGGGCTGGAAGGTGCGAGTGCCCTCTCCGCATCCTGAGGGCGGCACCATCTCCACCGTGATCCTGCGCGACACTTCCCTCTCGACCGCCAATCTTTCCGAAAAGAATTTTGTCCATGAAGGCCAGTTCTACGGCGCCATCATGAACCCGCAAACACACCAGCCTGTGCGAGGAATACTGCAGGTTACGGTGATTTCGCAGTCGGCAACCGACAGCGATGCCTTATCGAACGCACTGTTTGTGTCAGGTCCGGAAGATCGCGCGTCATTGTTGGGCGAGCAGGATTGTGCGTTAGTGGTTCGAGAACCACGATCTGAAATTGAAACGCAAGTTGCGCCGCAGTATGAGGCGATTCGCTGGCCATCCCCGGTTGCGGAGTTGCACCTCTCAGAACTTTCAATTGCAAAGGAGAAAAAATAAACCATGAACCGCAGAAGCCTGCTCCAGGGACTTTCGTTCAGCATGCTGGCCGCCAAATTGTCGGGCGCTTCGTCTCTCTACGGCCAAGCTGAGGAACCGCAAGCGCAACCTGCGCGAAAGCTCTCGGCGAACGATCACATTCAGGTTGGATTCATCGGCCCAGGCAGCCGCGGACAGGAGTTAGTCCGGCAATTGCTGCGCACGCCGGGCGTCAACATTGCCGCGCAGTGTGACGTATATGAGCCGCGCTTCGCCGAAGTGAATGAATTGGTCGGCAAAAACGTTCCCGCGCATAAGGATTATCGCGAGTTACTCGACCGGAAAGACCTGGACATCATCTTTATCGCGACTCCACCGGCGTTTCACGCCACCTACTCCATCGCCGCCATGAAAACCGGGCGCCCCGTGTATTGCGAAAAGACGATTGGCTTTACACCGGAGGATTGCAGGGATGTCGTCGACACGGTGCGAAAAACCGGCCAGGTGTATCAGGTAGGCCATCAGATGCGCTACGCCTCCTGGATTGTGGATTCGATCAATCGCGTCCACAAGGGAGATATTGGCGAGCCGACACATGTCTACGGCTACTGGCATCGCAGCGACAACTGGCGCCGCGAGGTGCCCAATCCCAGCCTGGAACACTTGATGAATTGGCGACTCTACCGCGAATCGAGCGGCGGCCTGCTGGAAGAACTTGGCTCGCATCACATCGACATTGCCAACTGGGTATTCGGTGAGCAGCCGCAGACCCTGTTCGGCACCAGCAGCATCGCGGTCTATCACGATGGCCGTACGGTGGGCGACAATGTGCAGGCGGTGCTTGGCTACAGCAAGGGACGCCGCATGTTTTTCAGTTCCCTCACCGACAATGGCTTGATGGCAGATCAGGTGTGGGTATACGGCACCGAAGGAAGCTTGCAGATCACGCTGGCCGACGCCACGTTGTATAAACGCACCTCGAAAATGATCACCGAGGCTTCCCATTCCGATGTGGTGCAAAAAGGAGTGGAGACTGGAGCCTCATACAACACAGATTCTGCAATACCGTATCGCGGGCCGGGCCAGCGCGTCGGCACCAAGCCTGGGGAGGATCCAACGCTCACCGCGTGCAAATCGTTTATGGAATGCGTTCGCCAGAAGAAACAGCCATTCGCCAATGTGGATGTGGGATACAAATCCGCCATCGCCTGCTCGGTAGGAAGAGATGCCATGTACGAGAGTCACGAAGCGAAGATTCCGCAATTAACGGCATAAGCGAAAACCGGCGCATGTTGCGCAGCAGAAATTCAAAATAGGAGACTCGACGATGGCGCTTACAAGAAGAGAAATGTGCATCCTGCTGCCCGCACTCATGGCAACAGCCACCAGCCTTGCGGCGGAAGGCGATCCCGACAAGAATGAAATGCTCAAGTCTGCGATCTACAACCTGAAAGATTTGAAAGTCGAAAAAAGTAAGGGCCGCGAATACATTCCGGTCTTTGAGGGAACCACTTCCAACGGCCAGCATATGACGATGCATGAGTCTGGGGTAGCTCCCGGGGGCGTTGTTCACGAAATGTACACCCATACGGGAGATGAGATGTTTCTGGTGCGTGAAGGCACGCTGGAGATCGAAATGGAGGGCAAGCATTCGCAGGTTGGACCCGGCGGTGTTGCCTATGTCGCGTCGAACACGCCTTATGCGGTTCGCAATTCCAGTAAGGACTGGACGCGGTATTTTGTATTCCTGTTTGGACCATCCCATCCGCATATCCAGTACAAATAGCGATAGGCCGTCATCGCCGATTCGACGGGCTACTCAGACGCGGCTTCCACCTGCGCGGGAGGACGAATCAATAGGAAGACGAAGATGGTCGCCAGGACCGGCAATAGGCCCGCGGCAAGAAACGCGGGCTTATAAGAAAATCGATCCACCAGGACGCCGACCAGCAAGGTGAAGCCGGTGCTGACCACACCCGCAGCCAATCCGCTTAGGCCGGTGACGGAGCCAACCACATCCTGCGGAAAAAGATCCGAAGGCAACGTCAGCCCCATGGTCGACCAGCTGGCGTATCCCCAGAGCGCAATGCAAATCAGCGCCAATGCGAAATACACATTGTGCACACTGGCGGCAGGAATACCAGCAAGAATTGGAACGCAGCTGGCAAGACAGATCCAGGTACGAGCCCGCACCACCGACATTCCATGGCGAATGCAGTAGCCGGAAATCCACCCCCCGGTGAAGTTGCCGATGTCAGCCGCGATAAAAGGTATCCAGGCAAACATGGCAATCCGTTTCAACGTGAATCCGCGCGCGTCGCTGAGATATTGCGGCAGCCAGAAAACGTAGAACCACCAGATTGGATCGGTCAGCGCGCGCCCCAGAACGATGCCCCAGAGGTTGCGATTCTTCGCGAGCCGCCGCCAGCGCGTCCATCCGCGATCGCTGGTGACGGGCTCCGCATCGCGACCTGCTTCGATCAGCGCCACTTCTTCCGGGCTGACGCGAGGATGCGACTTCAGCGGATGATAGACACGCAACCACACAGCCAGCCAGACAAATCCGAGCAGGCCCGATATTGCAAATCCCCAGCGCCAACCGAAGGCCAGCGCGATCAGCGGAATAGTCAGCGCGGCCAACGCTCCACCTACGCTGGAGCCACTATCGAAAATAGCAACGGCCAGACTGCGCTCCTCCCGCGGAAACCATTCCGCGACAACCTTGCTGGCGCCGGGCCAATTAAATCCCTCGCCAATCCCCAGCATGAATCGAAAAAATGCGAATCCGAAAACAGAGCTGGCAAGCCCGGTAAGAATGTTCATCACCGACCACCACAGCGCTGCCGCCGCCAATCCCACGCGGCTGCCAACTGCGTCAAGAACGATGCCGCCGATCAACCACGTAATCGCGTACGAGATCTGAAACGATCCCAGGATTTTTGCCAGGTCAGTATGCGAAAGATGGTACTGCGCCGTGATCATCGGCGACAGTACGGAGAAGCTTTGCCGGCTGAGGTAGTTGGTGACAGTAGAGAAGAACAGCGTCCAGACAATCCACCAGCGAGTTCTGCTGCTGCGTTTCGACGGCTTCGACACGGCTGCGCCAGACTCTGCAGACTTCAACAGTCACCTCGTCGGGCGGCAGATCAATGCGCGTTTCCTAGAATTCCAGGAAACCACTTGACCGCATTGTCGTGATACAGCTTGCGAAGAATCGGCTGCGGCAGCGCCAATCCCTGCACCGTGTGGCCTTGACTCTCCAGGACGTCATCAGTGGCAAAGAATCGCCAGTCATTGGCATAGCGTTCTTCCCACTCCTTCATCGAGTTTTGAGCATTGGCATCCGGAGGGAATTCGTTATCAGTCGCGTAGATCAAGCGGTCCTGATACTTGGTGATGAATGCGATCAGGTCCGCACGCGGTTGCTTTTCGACGTAGGGCATTCGCGCGGCAAGGTCCACCGCAAAGTTTGGATACTTGTCCAAGTGCTGCGCAAGCTGATTGAAATCGGCTTCCATGCTGCCCAGGTGTGCGCCCACCACTCGCAAATTCGGATTCGCATCCAGCACATGATCGCGCGCGACCAGAATCGAGGCCTTCGATGGTGCGCCCGGCTTGGTATACATGTAGAGCTCAGGATGATGGATATAGTAATCGTAGTCGGCGGCTTTGGGATTCGGCGCTTCCCAGATCGTATTCGGATCGGCAAGGTGTGCAATCAGTGTTTTATTGTGCGCTGCGATGTTCTTGAAGATCGGCTCGAAGATGGGATTGTCGGGCATAATGTAGTTCCCCTTCGCATCCTTGATCTCCATGCCAACGTTCTTCCAGATTTTGACCGCAACTGCCCCGTGCGAAAAATCTTCGTTGATGATGCGGTTCGCGTTTTCGGCAAATCCTGGCTGGTTGTATTTGAACGGATCAAAGGTGCTGCACATCGCAATATATCCGTCGCTGTGGTGAACAACCGCCCATGCTTCTTTGCGTGTTTTGGCCAGGTCTTTCAGGTCCGGACTGAAGTTATCTACCAATGTGATGTCGAGCGTATGCAGGTTCAGTCGCTTCAGCAGTGCATACAATTCGGGCGCGTCTTGAAAAGCATGGGTGTGAGTATCGATCGGATCGAGCGCGACGAATTGAGGCAGCTCCTGCGCAGTGAACGGCCCGCTGACAGGCGCAGTCGACGCCGTGGCTGCAGCGGGTGAAGCGGAAGCTTTCGGCGCCTGAGGTTTGTTGCATCCAGCCGCTGCCAGAAGCAACACCATGGACATCGCAATTTTCTTCACGCTAGCCACCCTCCAGTCGATGGTGCATTTATGCAGGCGCCACAACCTCGACACCTCGAC
Source organism: uncultured Acidobacteriota bacterium (assembly GCA_963821145.1). Taxonomy (GTDB): domain Bacteria; phylum Acidobacteriota; class Terriglobia; order Terriglobales; family Acidobacteriaceae; genus JAKAAZ01. The sequence continues at coordinate 179,326 of CAWGCV010000010.1, read as the reverse complement.
CCGATCACACCTCGACCGGATGGTCGAGAATTTCTTCATTCTTAGGATCCCAGTAGAGTTTTTTGCCGCTCCAATAAGAATGGGCTGCCATGATCACTACAATCGCGTGCGAGAAACCATGGTCGACATTGGCGTCCGGCTGCTTGCGGGTCTGCATGGCAGTCAGCCAGTTCATCAGATGGTGCGCGTCATCATCATCCGGCCCGAGTGAGTCCGGCGGCGGTGCTCCGGGAACATGAACAATCTCTTCCTGCTCCCGCGCCGGAGGCACAATGGGCAGCTTCGAATAATTCACGGAGCCATCCATTTCATGTCTGCCGCCTTCTTTGCTCACGACAAAAAACGAAGCACCCTCGCCGCCATAATTTGCAATCGTGCCGTCACGTCCCTGAATTCGCGAGAAGCTGCGATAGCTATTGCCGAAAGTGGTTTTGTAGGTGTACAGAAATCCCTTGGGATAGGTGATCGCGGCCACTACAGTGTCAGGATTTTGCCGGCCGTCGGGCCATGCATAAATGCCGCCGTTCGCGACCACACTCACGGGATAATTCTCGTCGGTCCAGAGATGTACTAGATCGCTGCCATGACTCAACCACTGATCGAAGATGCCGGAGGAATAATCCTTATACAGGCGAAACTCCAGGTAGACATGCGGGTCGAAGGGTTGGTACGGCTTGCCTAGCAGCCAACGCTTCCAATCCGTGTCTTCTTCACGCAGCTTGGATTGGCGATCCTGCATCCACTGCTTCCACTCCATATTGCGGTCCTGATCCATCTGCACGGTCTCGCCAATGTCATTCGGCACAAAACGCCAGCGCTCCTCGTTGACGTTCCACTCCTGCTCAATGTGGACGATCTTGCCGAGCCGACCGGAGCGGACGATATCCCGAACGGCAAGTTGGTAGGGCTGGGTGCGATGCTGCGATCCCATCTGAACGACTTGCTTCGACGCCTTCACAGCATCGCGGGCTTCCTTGGCTTCCGACAGCACATTCGCAAATGGCTTCTCGACGTAGCAATCCTTGCCCGCTCGAACAACTTCAACACACAGCTTGGCATGCTGAAAATCGCCGGTCGCAATCATCACACCGTCAATGTCGGGCCGCGCCAGCATTTCCTCTGAGTACTTGAACATCTGTGGGTCGAGATTAAAAGCCTTTTTCACCTGCGCCGCACGCTGTTCGCGGGCAAGTGTCCAGATGTCGCAAACGGCAACCGTTTCCACCGGCATATGCTTCGACGCCAGCTGTGCCATGTGGACGTGGCCTCCACTGCGCTGCCCACAGCCAAGCTGTCCAAGCCGAATGCGATCATTCGCCCCCAGAATGCGAGCGTACGAGCGCGCATCCATCCCCACCGCTAGTGCGGCAACTCCAGCTTGCTTCACGAACGTGCGGCGATCGATCCCTTCCTGTGTCTTGTCGGTCATCGAATTCCCCGGGTGCAATAATTTTCGTTTGAAGTTGAACTTAACTTTTGCCAACCGTCGCAGACTGCAAAAGATCCATCACCTGAGCGGACGATTCCCTATCAAGGTATACCGTCGCATCGGGATGAGTGCGGAGCAGGGTTGCCGGGCAGGCCGTCGAGATCGGATCCTCCAGCGTGCGGCGAACAATGGCCGCTTTTCGCGGACCTGGGACGGAAGCAATCAGCTTCGGCACCCGAAACAGCGCTGGAATTGTGACCGTCATCGCGCGTTCAGGCACGTCCTCGAAGCTGGAGAACCAACCTTCCGCGGCCTGCTGCTCACGGCATATGGAATCCAACTGCACCACCTTCACATCCAGTGGATCGTTGAAGTCGGCCACATCAGGATCGTTGAACGCCAGATGTCCGTTTTCGCCGATACCGAGCAAGCATAACTGCGGGTTTGCGGCGCGAAGCAGCGCCGCATAGTCCTTACAGGCCTGCTCAGGGTCCGAGGCGGTGCCGTCGATCTCGAAGAACTCCTTCAGCTGGACTTTTTGCGTCAAATTTTCCCGCAGGTACCGGCGAAACGAGGCGGGATGATCGCTGCTCAATCCAACATATTCATCCATATGGAAGCCACGAATGTGCCCCCAGGGCAGCCCGGGAATTTGCGTAAGTGCTTGCAGGGTATCGATCTGTGAAGCGCCAGTCGCGAAGATCACGGCGAACTCGGCATTGTTTCGTGCCAGCTGCGTCAGCGAGCTTGCCGCAGACTTTGCCGCGGCTGCGGCCGCGGCTTCTCGCGTGGGGTGAATTTCAATTTTCAGCTTCTCGACCTGGTACTGCTGAACCTCACCGTTCTGTGTCATTTCTTCCTCAATCTACTTCATATCCTGGCACGGCTGCCATCCGGCAGCCACCCAGCTCAAAACCAATCGCCGTCGGTGGGAGTGAGTCAGGAACTTGGCTGCTGGAACAGCCTATTCCTTTCAAGTCCTTGGCGCAGCAAATTTCGTTAAGGATCGATCTGTTTGCTTTCGAAAGCTAAGGACGCGATTTCTTGCCTTAACGGTACTTTGGTCGATCTGCGAAGTCAAGATAGTTTTCCCATAAATAAGCTAGTTTTTCCTAATTCAGGCGCGTTCGTAACTTCTGAGCTGCTACCAACCCCCAATGAACCTCTCAAAAGTTACACTGTTCCTTCAGCAGCAATCTGCTCGGTCACCGCATCCCTACATACATGAAAATCGCGTTCCTCGGTCTCGGAAAAATGGGGGTTCCCGTCGTCGGCCGGCTGTTGCGGGCCGGACATACCGTCTCGGCGTGGAATCGCTCGCCAAAATCGCTGCAGGAATTAGGAATCGCGTCGGCCACGTTATCCCCTTCCGTCCGCGTAGCCGTGGAAAAATGCGAGGTGGTATGCACCATGCTCGCCGACGATGAAGCGACCGACGCTGTTGTTTTTGGCGCCAGAGGGGCTTATAGCGGCACTTCGGCCCAATGCCGTCCACATTGCTCTGGGCACGCTCAGCGTGGCGCTGTCGCGGCGATTGATGGAAGCCCACGCAGCCGCAGAGCAACACTACGTCGCGGCTCCCGTCTTCGGCCGCCCTAACGTCGCCCTGCAAGGTCGGTTGTGGATCGTGGCTGCCGGTGATGATGCCACTCTGGAACACATTCGCACCGTGTTGGACGCAATCGGACGCGGAGTCACCATTGTCGGGAATGAACCACCGCAGGCACATGCGTTCAAGCTGGGCGGCAATTTTATGATCAGCGCGATGGCGCAGACGCTCAGCGAAGCCTTCGTTTTCGCAACCGCAGAAGGCATCAACCCAGAACTGTTCCTGGAGACGATGAACGAAGCATTATTCCAATCGCCGTTTTACCTCAGCTACGGTCGCGTCATGCTGCATCCTCCCGAGCATCCAGGAGCTACAGTCCTGCTGGGCGAAAAAGATATACGATTATTTCGCGAAGCCACACAGTCCGCCGGAGTGCGCCTGGGGCTTGCGGAATATTTACAGGAACAATTCAACAGTGCGATTCGCCACGGCCTGGGTAAAAGCGACTGGGCCGTAGGACAATACCGCATGGCGGAACAGGTTTCGAAAAATAACACTCCCTAGGAGATGCATGTCCATGACTTCCCAGACAGCGACGAAAGACCTTCCGCTTCGCGGCAAAGTTGCCTTCATTACCGGCGCGTCTTCCGGCATCGGCGCTGCCTGTGCTGCAAGTTTTGCCCGCGCCGGAGCTCGTCTGCTATTGGCAGCGCGCCGCAACGATCGTCTGCAGGAAATGGTTTCTGACTTACGCTCTGCCGGCGCGGAAGAGGTTCACACGGTCGCACTCGACGTCCGCGATAAGAAACAAGTTCAGACCGTCATCGATGGATTGCCCTCGTCCTGGCAGGCGATCGATATCCTGATCAACAATGCCGGGCTCAGTCGCGGCCTGGAAAAGGTATACGACGGAAAAGTTGACGATTGGGAAGAGATGATCGACACCAACGTGAAGGGACTGCTGTACGTCACGCGTACGGTTGTTCCTGGAATGGTGCAGCGAGGCGCAGGTCACGTGATCAATCTCGGATCAACCGCCGGGCACATGACATATCCCAACGGAGCCGTCTACTGTGCAACGAAAGCCGCTGAGAATCGTATTACAGAAGGACTGCGTGAAGACTTGTTGGGAACGCCGGTGCGCGTAACGACCGTCGATCCAGGCATGGTCGAGACGGAATTCAGCAAAGTTCGCTTTCACGGGGATGAAGGCCGTGCCGCCAAGGTGTACCAGGGACTGACGCCGCTGCAGCCGGAAGATGTTGCGGATGCGATTCTGTGGGCTGTCACGCGGCCTGCCCACGTCAACATTGCGCAGGTTCTGTTGACCAGTGTGGATCAGGCAAACTCGCTGCTTTTCAATCGAAAGACAAGCTAGACAAGACGCTCTATCCCAGCTTTTGCAACTCCGCCTCAATATCTTTTAAGGCGGACTGCAACGCGGAACGCCGCGCTGGATGACTTGTCTTTTCTGACAAGATCCTCTCGCGCTTGAGCTGCAGCATCTGGCGGGTTCTGGCCTGTTCTGCACCAGCCGCCTGCACTACATACTTGGAGGCAACCTTCGCCGCCTGCTCCCGCTGTTCCTCTCGCTGCTCCAACTGCTCTTCGACTGATTTACTTTCCCATCCTCGCGCCATATATACAGAGTAGCGGATTGGCGAGGGAATCACACTCACCAAATGAACAATCTGCTTGAATAGAGTTTGCAGTCAAACAACTAGAATTGCGAGGAGTGTCGCATGCGCGCATTTCAGATTACGGAATTCGGGCTCGAAAATTTGCGTCTCGTCGATCTACCCACGCCGGCGTGCGGCGATGGAATGGTGTTGATTCGCGTCCACGCAACCTCTCTCAATTATCGAGATCTGTTGATGGTTCGCGGATTGTACGATCCCAAGCTGAAAATGCCGCGGATTCCGCTTTCCGATGGCGCTGGCGAAGTCGTCGCTGTGGGAGCAGGAGTGGCTCGCTTTCAACCAGGCGATCGCGTCGTAGGATTCTTTCTGCAGAACTGGCAGGACGGCGGACCATCGCGAGAAAAATCGCGCGGAGGACTCGGCGGCGACATCGATGGCATGCTCGCGGACTACGTCTCACTGCCGGAGCACGGCGTGTCGCACTTCCCTGCCCATCTAAGTTATGAAGAGGCTGCGACACTGCCATGCGCCGCGCTCACTGCGTGGAATGCTTTATTTCATGTAGCGAGCACCAAGCCCGGCGACACAATTGTGATTCAAGGAACCGGAGGAGTTTCTATCTTTGCATTGCAGTTTGCAAAGTTAGTTGGAGCGCGGGTGCTCGGCACATCCAGTAGTGACGAGAAACTTGAACGAGCGAAACTCCTGGGCCTCGATGAAGGTCTCAACTACAAGAAGACACCCGATTGGTCTAGTTGGGTGAAGAAACAAACTTCAGGCGAAGGTGCGGATGTCATCGTCGAAGTTGGTGGCGGTGGAACTCTACAAGAATCCATGAAAGCTGTGCGCGTGGGCGGCACCATAGCACAAATTGGAGTACTTAGTAGTTCAGAAGAAAGGTTCGAAGTTACTTCGGTACTTATGCGACAACTTCGCCTGATAGGCGTGTATGTCGGCTCCCACACCATGATGCAGGCCATGGATCGTGCCATTGAACTTTCCCACATGAAGCCCGTAGTGGGAAAAGTATTTCCCATGTTGGAAGCGATTGAGGCATACCGTTACCTCGAACAAGCGCGTCATTTTGGCAAAGTTATTATTTCTTTAACATCTGCGAAGTAACCAAATCGCGCGCCGATTCTGACCTACTAAGTCTAATCAATGACTTAGAACATACCACCGATTAACTGTCATTTTTCTTGCCGTCAGACGATGCCGGATGGCATGCGTCTTGCATCTACTCCTTGTGTGGCGAGCCCAGTGGTAAGGGTGCGCGACACCCCGGAGGCGCGAGCAATCTACAAATTTCAGTAGTAACGCTCGCGAAGAGAGAAATGACGTCTTGGCTACGCGCGATCTTCGATTTCTTCTATGAAATGTTTTTTGGCTGCACTCACGGCCATTTAACTCGACCATTCACGCTGCAGGCATCGAGCTATAAAGTTTGCCTCGACTGCGGACGGCATTTCCCCTACTCATTGGACAAAATGCGGATCATGCATCCCTGGGAAATCGCCAAACAACCTCTGGTAGAGCCTGTATCGATCTCGGTCGAATCAGGGCTCACCGAGCGCACAGAGTACAACCGCACAAAGGCGGTCGCGTAACTGTACGCAATTGAATTCCTCCGCGTGTGGTTGGCGCATAGGAATCTGCTTTTCTGAACTGCTGCCGGACTTGCTACACTATGGCAACCCCTGACAAAAAGGTGTTGCCATAGCGGATTTCTTACCATCTCGCATCGTTTCTGTCGAAGCCCTCACCAAGATTTACGAGACCAGGCAACGCGTAGTTGCGGTCAATGGAATCGACCTGTCTGTACCCGCAGGCGGAATCTTTGGTTTGCTGGGACCCAACGGGGCCGGCAAAACCACCACGATCAGCATCTGTACGACGCGATCTCTTCCCACTTCTGGCCGAGTGATCATCGCCGGCTGCGATGTTGTTGCGAAGCCTGCCATCGCGCGCCGGCAAATTGGCGTTGTTCCGCAATTCAATACGCTCGATCGCTCGTTGACCGCATTTGAAAACCTTTTTTTCCATTGCCGCTATTTCGGAATGAGCGATTCAAGATCCAAAGATCGTGCCGCGCAATTGCTAACCCAGTTTCGTCTGGCAGATCGCGCTAAGGCCTTCCCCAGCGAGCTATCCGGAGGATTGGCGCAGCGGCTGCTGGTTGCACGCGCCATCGCACATCATCCTGCCGTCCTGTTTCTGGATGAACCCAGCGCGGGCCTCGATCCGCAAAGCCGGCTGGCCATGTGGGAATCGATCCGCAGCCTCAAGGATCAGGGCATCACAGTGTTGATGACGACTCATTACATGGAAGAAGCGGAAGCACTGTGCGATCGCGTCGCCATCATCGATCACGGAAAAATTCTGGTTGAAGACACTCCAGAGAAACTGAAGAATGGCCTCGGAATTCAGACGGTCTACGGCCTGGATGTACAACACATCGATCAACGCGAAGAGCTGGCTAACAAGCTGCGATCTGTGTCTGACGTCAGCTCGGTCGAGACAACATCCACTGGCGTTAGAGTGTATACGCAAGGTGCGGAGGGTCTGCTGTCGACCATCGTCACTGAAGCGCAGGCGTACGGGCTGCGCGACATATCCATTTCCGAGCCTTCGCTTGAAACGGTGTTCATTCACCTGACTGGGAGGGAGCTGCGTGAGTAATACCGCCAGCCCTGTTCCCACTCTTGGTCAACATGGTTCCCCTTCGACCTTCAATCTTTACGTTCACGCGTTCTGGGGACTGCTGCTGCGCGACTTCCGCGTGCTGCAGCGCGAGTTGGGTCCCTTTGCCGTGCGCGTCATCATGAATCCGCTGCTGTTTCTTTTTGTTTTCACCTACATTTTTCCTCGCATCGGGCAAAGCTTCGGCAGCGCAGCCGGCTCCGGCAGCATGAATTTCGGCACCGTCCTTCTACCTGGACTGATGGCTGTGGCCATTATGTTTACCGGCATCGCCGCCGTTGCATTACCGCTGTCCACGGAGTTCGGCATCACGCGCGAGATTGACGATCGAGTGATGTGTCCGCTTCCCGTTGCCGGTGTGGCAATTGAAAAAATCTGCTTCAGCGCGCTGCAATGCATGATTTCCGCGGCTCTCGTATTCCCGCTCGCCTATTTCATTCCGTCGGAACCGGTGCATGTTCATGTCAGTAGTTATTGGCTGCTGATCGCGGTGGTGATCCTTTCAAGTCTGGTTTCAGGTGCACTCGGGTTGACGATCGGCACCACGGTCGAGCCACGCCAGATTGGCCTGATCTTTTCTGTGGTGGTCGTGCCCATTACCTTCCTCGGCTGCGTGTATTATCCGTGGGCACTGCTCCACCACATTCCATGGCTGCAATACGCCGTGCTGCTGAATCCCATTGTGTATATGAGTGAGGGCTTGCGTGCCGCATTAACGCCCGCGCTGCCGCACATGCCGGCATGGATGATTCTGGGTGCGCTGGTGATTTCTGTGTTCATTCTCGGGTGGGCAGGAATCCGCGGATTCCTGCGCCGAGTCATTGGCTAGTTTTCCAATTACACAGAATACGAATCCAGAACCGGCAGCAAATCTGCAGGAGCATAGTGTGGCTCCGGCATTTTCAACTCTGGCATCGGTTTTGCTTCAAACAGCTTGCGGCATGGAATCGCCAGCCAGCGCGCCATGCGCGTTGCCTTTTGGCGACGTGCGCTATCGGTTGAAATTCCCGTCTTGGCATACATCTGCCGGTATAGCTTGGAAATAAAAAGGAATGCCAGCCGGCCGCGCAATGTCGGCACGCATTTGGACCGTTTCCAAATGGCAGGCATGCTGTAGAAACTGTCCCAGACGCCCTGCGTGCGCTCACGAATTTCTTCTGACGACATGATGCCGTGCGGACTGAACATCTTCGGCCGAACAGCCGCCGGAATCAACCAGTGGCGCGTGATTGGAATTCCACCAACATGCATGACATTCTCGCCGAGATTTTTCTCCCAGCGATCAAAATCGATGGTGCCAGGAAACGGAGTCAACATCACAAATTGAGCAAATGTAATGTCGGCGCGCTTAGCCAGCTCCGCAGTGGCGGCAAACGTATCGCGACGATCGGACGATAACCCAAAAATAAATGACCCAAGGACGTGAACTCCGTGTTCCTTGAAGGTCTGCAGCCGCTTCACCAGGTTGTCGCCGGAAAGATTGAAATCCTTGAAGACAGCCTTGAGCCCTTCCGCCGTTGCCGATTCGACTCCAACTAAAGCGCCCTTGATATTCGCTCTTCGCATGGCGTCGAGATATTCGGTGTCCTCGCCGGCTTCCATCGTGATCTGGGTGAAGAACACCATGTCCTTTGGCAGTTTGGCCAGCTTGCTCATCAGCTCAAAGCGTTCGGCGCGAATACCCTGCAACTCGGCCACGCGTGCGGTATTTCCCTGCTGTTCCGCCAGGCGGAGATCGGCAAGGCTGACGGGATAAAAGTTATCGTCGGCAAGCGCGATAAATCGAAATCCTCGGCGGCGCAAGTCGACGATCTCTCGCACCACAACGTCAGAGGTTCGCGGCCGCGGCTTCTGGCCATCCGTGCGCCATACAGAGCAAAAGGAACAGTGCTTCGGGCAACCGCGCACAGTCTGCACCGAGGCCCACATGTATTTGTCGCGCGGAGCCAGGTCCCATCGTGCCGGCAGGAACTGGTCGCCGGAGATTCGGCCCCCGTCATAGATAGTGCGCGCGGTGCCGGCGAGCAGATCTGCAATCACCTTGCCCCAGATCACATCCCCGTCGCCTTTGACAATCGCGTGAGCGCCACCAAGTTCGATGGCCTCGTCGGGATACAACGAAGCGTGGATGCCGCCGTACACCACGTAAGCGCCGCGATCACGAGCGAGCTTTCCCAACTCCATGCCACGCAAAGCATTCCCGGTGTGGATGCCAATTCCAATAACATCTCCGGGCTCGATGCTCTCCGGCTGGAAGGGGGCCAAAGTCTCGTCCGTAATCAGGGGGTCGCCGTAGCGGGAGGGAGTGGCTGCGGCCAGGACATATAACCAACGGGGGGTGATGACGCCGATTCCAAACGAGGAATCGCTGGGGTTCACAAGATGTACGCGCACGATGCGAGGATCTCCTTCTGGTTGGCAAAACTGCGCACAAAGCGAAGGAAATCTTCGGATCAATCTAGCGAACCTTCCAACCTCAGCCAGGGCAAATCGGAAGAGTTCTATACCTGAAGGGAATAAAGTCCCACGAACGCTACAACCGTATCTTTTACTATGGGCTGGGTTTAGGACCATTGTCAAAATTCGACATTGGGAATGTCGTTTTCTGACTGTCAAATTTCGACGTAAACCGCGAAGGCGAAAGGCGGATACCCCCAAATTAGGTCCCAAAAGTTTTTCGCTTCGCGGTTGCCAAAACGGTTCCAGGACGGCATCTACGAAGGCCTAGTGGGAAGCGTCCCCTCCCCACGAAAATTGCATACCAGTCCGGAAATTGAACGGCAATCCGGGATAACCCAGCACTTGCTGATAGTGCTGACTCAGCAGGTTGTCGAACACCGTGTAGCTGGAGATGTGCTGGTTGATCTTGAGGTGCGTCGTCAAGCCAAGAATCTGATATGCCGGATCCAGGTTTTGATTCGGCAGCAGCAGCGTGGTCCCTCCATTGGCATCAGTCAGGAATGTACTGTCATCTCGCCTGCCGACAAAGCTGCCCGTCATCTCCGCATACCAGCGACTGCGCGCATAGATCAGCGCGTAGCTCCCGCTCTGCTTGGCACGCCGAAAGGGGCGATTGCCAACCAGCGGTGAGTAGGCTCCAATCGGCGTGTTCGGATACTTGGGATTGTAGGAAGGAGCTGCATTGTCGCTGGAAAAAGATTTCTCCACGGTTGAGTTCAACAGCGTGTATCCGCCGCGGACGAACAATCGATCCGTGATGCGGTATTCTGCGCTGGTCTCGACGCCCTGGGCGTTGAAGCTGAGTGAGTTGATGTAGGCCCCGTAGGAAGTGTTGGCGATAATCTGCTCCACCGCCGGTGGAACGCCAAGTTGCAACAACTCCGGTGCGTTCACAAACTCAATTTGATTGGTGAAATCGTTGTGGTAGTACCCGCCATGCAATAACGCACGGGTACCAAACATGTGTTGGTCGACACCTGCTTCGTACGTCTTCGTTTGCTGCGCGCCTACCTGGGTGATCCCATGTTGCGCGATCAACTGCTGGCCGTTCGGGAGCGAATTCAACACGTCATAAATGGAACCATTCTGCTCAGCAATCGTCGGCTCCAGAATTCCCTGCGAATAGTTGAACCGCAGTTTAGTGCCGCTCAGAAGTCCGGCAGCCGTTGGCTTGGAAAAGTAGTAGGCCGCCGTCGCGTGAGGCGTAGGTTGAAAACCGAACACCGTGTAATTCGGCAGGTCGGCTCCGGCGCTGTAGTACAGTCGATTCGCCAGATTCCCGGAGGTCTGCACGATGGTGTCGTAGTTGCCGCGGTGAGCTGTTTGCGGGAAATAGTCATAGGCCGTGTAGCCGCGTTCTGACTGGTAGCGAAACGCCGCAAAGGCGGTGAGTTTATCGCTGCTTTTGTAGTTTGCCTGTCCGTAGAAATAGTCCTGGTTGGTCAGCGTGCCATTAGTTCCCGGATATGACTGGTTGGCGCAGGAATAAAATGCTTGCCCGCTGGCACTGGTTCCGTTAGCACCGATAATCGTCAGTTGCTTGCCAAGATATTCCGGCTGTCCCGGATTTCCCAGATCGTCATAGCAGTTGAAGTTGTTCGGATTCTCTGTCAGGATGCCGACCGGACCTGGATCCGTATTCAGGGAACGCAGGCGAACCAGGCCATACTGAGCGATCATATCCAGCTTGTCACTGGGATGATCTTCAATCGTGGCGCTGCCGTATAGATCGTGTTCTTTCAAATACTGCACGTCAGGAATGCCATAAAACAGAATGGCATTGGGTTCGCCCGTTGACGCTGCAATGCGATGTGCGGTGGCGCGCACTTGAATATGCGGAGTGAGTGCGTAGCCCAGATTGCCCACGGAAGAAACATTATGGAACGTGCTGTTCGGATAGCTGTTGGAGGTGTCGATGCGGGCGAAATCCCCAAAATAATCGAACGCATTGTGCACCCCGCCCAGCGAAGCTTCCTGATGGTATGTTCCAAAATTACCCGCATCGATCGCGTATTGCAGGAATGGCTTTGCCGTGGTCCCGCGCGCCGTGGTTAGCGCGATTACACCGGACGATGCATTGGCGCCGTAAAGAGCGCTGTCCGGGCCGCGATAGACTTCCGCCTGGCTGATGCCGTTGGACGCCAAATAGGCAAAATTTACGCCTCCGCCGATATCATTGATCGGGATGCCATCCAGCAAGACATCGGTTTCGTTGGAATTGCCTCCCATTTCAAACAGTGATGTTGCAGCACCTCGTTGCCCGCTGGTGGTAAATTGCAGTCCGCTCACCAGCCGCAACGTCTCCTGCATATCAAACTTGTACGGGTATAACGACTGATCAATCACAGTCGTCGAAGCGCCTGACTGCATCTCCGGTGTCGGCGTGCCGTTCGCCGTAACCGTAACCTGCTGCTCCAGTTTGCCAAACTGCATGGCCACGTCCGCGTACGAAGTCCGGTTCATGGCGACGAAAATGTCGTTGCTCTGGGTAGCGTTGTAGCCGTTCGCAATGACACGTACGTGATAGCGGCCGGGCTTATAAACATAAACGATGTAGCGGCCACGTCCGTCGGTGCGTCCGTGAGACTGAAGCATTACGCCGGTGGGCGTCATAATGTCGACGCGCGCGTTGTAGACCGGAACTCCCAGTGGATCGGTCACCACTCCAGTCACCGTTCCGGCAATAGTTCTTTGTTGTACCGGGGCTGCCAGTGCAAGCGTCGACCGAAAAAGGGCCGAGAAAACAAATAATGTCAGCGCAAAAACCAGCAACACGCCCGACGCATACCACCTGCGTCGAAAGACTCTAAAAAAAAGAACGAAACCTGTCATTCAATATCCCCTCGGATCGTTGCATGAAGCCGGTCTCCTGACTCACGCTTCTTCAAGCTTGGGCCCCTTCCCAGACGCTTGCGTCCAGTGGTTGCAAAATGCCTCGCCCTGCTCTCGCGCTTACAGTTACGGGGTAGTGGCGGACTTACACCGCGCTTCCCGACACTTCATGGTTGGTGAACACAGTACGCCAGCCGCAAAAGCATGCAACCCGGCGCCGGACATCGCGCACTTCGCGAACGAAGGAGTACGCGCAGCGAAAACGTACAACCACACTCGAAAACCGGGAATGCGTCGACCAGCCGAGATTTGGCTGGAGCGCGCTCCCTTCGGTCCTCCCATCGAGACCGAAAGACAGCTATGACATGACCCTGGCCGGTCTCCTGACTCGCGCATCGATTGAGCTTGGCGAACCTTCCCAGACGATCGCCGTCCAGTGGCTGCATACAGCCCTGCCTTGCTCTCCGCGCTTACAGTTACGGGGTAGTGGCGGAGTTGCACCGCGCTTCCCGAACACCAAGGGCCGAGCGTTTCCCGCATCGTGCGGCGGGGAACGGCTCTATTGAGATATATATCGGGATCGAATCTCCCCGTCAAACTTCGGGGAGAGAAGCCGGAGAGAAGGCCGTTATGCGCGCAAAGCAAACCGGCCACGCAAACATCGCGCGGCCGGTCAGGAACTTACCTACTTTGGATGGTTGCCGCTCGCTTATTTCTTCACATGACTGGCGACAATCAGGTTTTGTACTTTGGCATAGACGTTCTTGGGCAAGATTCCCTTGGTTACAAGTTGATTTTTTGAGGTGTAAGGACGGCCTTGGACGATTCTCCTGGCATAGGTATCGCCGACGCCGGGCAATGTTCTTAGTTGGTCAACCGAAGCCGTATTGATGTCCATGGGACCCATTTTTGAAGCCGCAGAAGCCGATGGACCGGCTGCGACCTGACCGGCTGGAGCGGGCGCGCCGATTGCCGGCATTGCGGCAAGCGCGAATACAAGTCCAGCACCACACAGAATGTTACGTAACTGCTTTTGAAGGTGCATCGTGATTCCTCCGATTGGATCTGAAATTGCCGTTGCAACATCACGTTAACCATCGCGGATATCCACGTCAATCAGAAACATCATTGGCGGTGAAATTTTCTTCAACTGGCCAGATCGGGGCATGAGTTCATCGCCATTTGGGTGGATTCGGAGTAGGTCTATAGCGATTCAGACGCGGAATCCATGGTTCCTTGCTTGACATGGCGCGGTCTTCTTTCTTATTCTCAATCCATGCAGATGAGTCCGCTCCATCGCCATCATCACCATCATTCCCACGTGGCGAACGTGTCAGCGGAGCATTCTGAGCAGGATTCATAAGATCCTGAACAAGTTCAGAAAGTCACCGTCCCGCTGATGCGAACCGCATCCGCGGGTTTTTTGTTTTCACGCACAAGATACCGATAAGGACGATTCACGATGAGCGAAATAGTCGTATCGAACCCCGCAATTGACTTTACGAAACTGGGCGGACTTGTACCTGGAATTGTGCAGGATGCAGCGACCGGGCAGGTGCTGATGGTCGGATTTCTGAATGAAGAGAGCTATCGCAAAACGCTCGAAAGCGGCTTTGTCACGTTCTGGAGTCGAACTCGCCGCAAGCTGTGGATGAAGGGAGAAACCAGCGGCAACCGCCTGCGCGTTACCGATGCAGCCACGGATTGCGACAATGACACCCTGCTGTTTCGTGTCGTCGTTGAAGGCGATGGACTGGTCTGCCACGAAGGAACCGTCAGCTGCTTTACCAAGCCGGTTGCGATGTCCGCTTCCGCCGGAATCGCCAAAGAAAGCGAGACAAGGGCATGAGCCAGAAACTGCGACTTGGAATTCCAAAAGGCAGTCTGCAGGATGCGACCATCGCCCTGTTTGAGCGTGCCGGCTGGCGCATCTTCGCAAACGGCCGCTCCTATTTCCCAGGCGTCGACGACCCCGAAATTGAGTGCATGTTGATTCGCGCCCAGGAAATGGCTCGCTACGTGAATCATGGGGCGCTCGATGCGGGTCTCACGGGCAGCGACTGGGTTGCGGAAAGCGGGTTGGCTGTGGAATCCATCGCCAGCCTCACCTACTCCAAACAGAGCCGCCAGAAGGTTCGTTGGGTGCTGGCCGTCCCGGAGGATTCGCCGTATCAGCGCGCCGAAGATCTTGCCCACAAGATCATCGCGACCGAGCTGGTCGAAGCCACTAAGAAATACTTCGCCGGCAAGAATGTTCCCGTCCAGGTGGACTTCAGCTGGGGCGCGACTGAGGTGAAACCTCCGGTGCTGGCCGACGCCATCGTGGAAGTAACGGAGACCGGGAGTTCATTGCGGGCGAATCGGCTTCGCATCCTGGAGACCGTGCTCGAAAGCGAAACACAGCTGATCGCCAACACGACGGCGTATAAGGACCCCTGGAAAAAAGACAAAATCGACAAGATCGCGCTCATGCTGCAAGGCGCGATCGCTGCGCAAGGTCAGGTCGGATTGATGATGAATGTGCGCGCCAGCGGTCTGCCAGCCGTGCTGGGTGTTCTGCCGGCATTGAATTCGCCCACCATATCGACCCTCAGCGATGCGGAGTGGGTCGCCGTCAACACCATCATCGAGGAACGTACCGTGCGCGATGTAATTCCGCGGCTGAAGGCAGCAGGGGCGACCGGTATCGTCGAATATCCGCTGAACAAAATTGTTTTCTAGGGAGCGTTCTCGCAAGCGATGAAACTGATACGCACCTACGGAAAGACTGCCGCCGAAGCGGAAGCGATGCTGCGCCAGATTGAAGAGCGATCGGGCGCCGCGACAGGGCGATTGGAGCCTGCGGTGAAGCGCATTCTCACAGACATCCGGCGCAAGGGAGATGCTGCGTTACGGCGCTATGCCGAGCGGCTGGACGGACTGGCGCCATCTGCAAGCCTCCGCGTTACGCAGGAGGAAATGGCGGCCGCTTGGGATCAAACTCCCAAAGAGCTCTGTAAATCCTTGCAAGCGGCGGCTGCAAATATCCGGCGTTTTGCGCGCTGGCAAATGCCGAAAGAATGGACGCGAAAATTGCCGGGCGTGCAGCTAGGCCAGCGCGCGCTACCGCTCGACTCGGTCGGCTGTTATGTTCCCGGTGGCCGCTATCCGCTGCCATCCACCTTGCTGATGACAGTGCTTCCCGCGCAAGTTGCAGGGGTAAATCGCATCGTCGTCGTTTCTCCGCGCCCGGCGCGCGAAACCCTGGCCGCCGCGCATCTTGCCGGAGTCAAAGAGTTCTACCGCATTGGCGGCGCACAGGCGATTGCTGCTCTTGCCTACGGCACAGCCAGCGTGCCGCGTGTGGACAAAATTGTCGGACCCGGAAATCTTTACGTCACCACGGCCAAGAAGCTGGTCGCATTTGAATGCGGCATTGACATGCTGGCCGGCCCGACAGAAATTGTTGTCGCCAGCGAGGCCGGGAATCCGCAGTGGATTGCTGCCGATCTGGTGGCGCAGGCTGAACATGATCCCGAAGCTATGGCAGTTTTTGTCACCAGCAATCTTGAACTGGCGCGCGAGACAGCGAAGGCAGTCAAACTCCAGGCTTCCTCAAACAGGATTGCCGGTCAGGCGCTCGCGAAAAGCGGTTTCATTTTCGTCACCAAGTCGGCCAATGAAACTCACACTGTGACAAATAGGCTGGCGGCTGAACATTTGACGATCGACAAGCCAGGCGATCTCGCCTGGGTGCGCCATGCGGGATCGATTTTTGTTGGACCGACTACACCGCAGAGTATGGGCGACTATATCTCCGGCCCGAATCACGTGCTTCCAACCGGGCGACTCGCCCGCGTGCGCGGTGGATTGAGCGTCTACGATTTACTCCGCCTGGTGACGACGCAAGAATATACAGCCACGGGGCTGGCAGAGCATGGCCCTCACGTGGAGCGACTGGCGACTGCCGAAGGACTCGTTGGGCATGCGGCTTCTGTGCGAATTCGCAATACCGGCCACGAGAACAGGAGGAAAGCTCGATGAGCATCGATCCCACCACGCCTGTTCTTCAAAAACTTCGCCCCCGTGATGCAGTGGAGCGAATGCACGAATATCATCCGCCCCTGGCCGGCCGCGATGGCCTGCGGCTCGATTTCAACGAGAACACATTCGCGCCTTCTCTGCGCGTTCAGGCGGTTTTACAGCGGATTGCCGCCGACACGCTGACCAAGTATCCGGAGCGGCATCACGTCGAGCAGATTGTCGCGAAACACTTTGGCTTGGCCGAGGATGCCGTACTACTGACCAACGGAGTAGACGAGGCGATTCATTTACTCTGCGAGACCTACCTCGAGCCGCAGGACGAAGCTGTCATTGTGACGCCAACATTTTCCATGTACGCCTTGTATGCGGAGGCCACCGGCGCGCGGATTCGCGAAGTTCAGGCCGACAGCACGCTGCAATTTCCCTGTCAGCGTGTACGAGAGTCCGTAGGGCCGGCCACACGAGTCATCATGCTGGCGTCGCCCAATAATCCAACCGGCTCAGTCGTGGATGCCTCGTTTTTACTGGAGCTCGCCGCGGCGGCTCCACAAGCCGCACTCCTGGTCGATGAGGCCTACTACCATTTCCACGGAGAATCGGTTTTATCTGCAACCGCCACTGTGGCAAATCTGTTTGTGGCTCGCACATTTTCTAAGGCGTACGGTCTGGCTGGCCTCAGGATCGGACTTCTTGTCGGTCATCCTGAAGCTATGAAGTTCGTGCGCAAAGTCAGTTCTCCGTACAACGTAAATTCCATTGCCCTCGAATGCCTCCCAGAGGCCTTGGCGGACGAAGCCTATATTTCCTGGTATGCAGATCAGGTGCTGCAAAGCCGAGCCGCAACAGAGCGGGCTTTGACGCAGCTGAAAGTTCCGTATTGGCCAAGTCACGCTAACTTCATCTTGATGAATATCGGCAGCAAACATAAGGCCTTCGTCGACTCGATGCGACGGCACGGCGTCTTAGTACGAGATCGCAGCAGTGATCCCGGTTGCGACGGCTGCGTTCGCATCACCTTGGGAACAGTCGAGCACACTGAACGGGGATTGACCGCATTGCAGAACGCTTTGAAGGAGATTCGATGGCAACCCGAAAGCTAGCGGGACGCAGGGCGACACTGCGGCGTCACACAACGGAAACCCAGATCGACTTGAAGCTGACCATAGACGGCCAGGGCCACTACAACGTCGACACTGGCATTCGCTTTCTTGACCACATGCTGGAGTTGTTTGCACGCCACGGAGGATTCGATCTGGATTTGACCTGTAAGGGAGATCTGGATGTCGATCAGCATCATACGGTCGAAGACATTGGCATCGCCCTCGGCGAAGCATTTTCGCAGGCGCTTGGAGACAAAAAAGGAATTCTTCGCGCCGGCTATTTTCTTATGCCGATGGATGAGACCCTGGCTGCTGCTGCGATCGACTTGAGTGGGCGAGCCTCGTACGTGATCGACACGAAGGTCCGCATGCGAATTGTCGGAGATTTGCAGACCGAATTGCTGCCGGATTTCTTTGAAGGATTTGCCCGTGGCATTCGAGCCAACGTTCATCTGAAGGTTCTCTACGGACGATCCAATCACCACAAGATTGAAGCGCTTTTCAAGGCCTTCGCGCGAGCCCTGCGCTTTGCCTGTTCGCGCGACCTGCGGATGAAATCCATGCTGCCCAGTACGAAAGGATTGCTGTAGTGGAGTATTGCGCATGAGTGCCGGCAAAACAGTCGTCATCGATTACCAGACCGGAAATTTGAATTCGGCCTGCAAATCTCTTCGTGCCGTCGGCGCCGACCTGTCGGTCACCCAGCGCCCTGAAGATTTGAAGAGCGCCGCGCGAATCGTATTACCCGGAGTTGGCCATTTCGCTTCGACCCAGCGCTTAATCACCAGCGGGATTTGCGACGCCTTACGCCAGCGCGTGGGCGAGGGTATTCCGTTTCTTGGCATCTGCGTCGGATTGCAATGGCTGTTCGCAGGCAGCACGGAGGCCCCAGAAACGCCCGGTCTCGGCGTCTTTCCTGAAGTTTGTGAGCGCTTCCCTGCCGGCATCAAGTCGCCACATGTTGGCTGGAATTCGCTGGAACTGTTACACGAATCGCGACTGTTGCGCGACCTGCCAGCTTCTCCCTACGTATATTTCACCCACTCCTATCGAGCTCCCGTGGTAAATGCAACCGCGGCTGTTACAAACTATGGAGGCGCTTTCTCGGCCGTCGTCGAAAACGGTAATTGGATGGCAGTACAATTCCACCCTGAAAAATCCGGCGCCTTCGGGTTGAAGATCCTGGAAAACTTCATGAAGGTGTCCGGATGCTGACGCGCCGAATTATTGCCTGTCTCGACGTTTCTGCCGGACGCGTGGTGAAGGGCGTCCAGTTCGTTGACCTGATCGACGCAGGCGATCCGGCAGAGTTGGCCATGCGCCATGCCGCTGGAGGTGCGGACGAAATTGTCTTTCTCGACATCACCGCAACCCACGAGAAACGCGCGCTGCTTCTGGACGCTGTGCGCAGAGCCGCCGATCAGATCTTCATTCCGTTGACTGTGGGCGGGGGCATTCGGACCCTGCAAGATGCCATGATGGTTTTTGACGCCGGAGCCGACAAAGTCAGCGTCAACTCCGCCGCGCTATCGCGACCAGAATTGATCACCGAAATCGGCTCTCGTTTCGGAGAGCAGGCTGTCGTGGTAGCCATCGATGGCCGCCGAAATTCTGGCAACCCTGAAAGCGCGGAAGTCTACGTCAGCGGCGGCAGAAAAGCCACCGGGTTGCGCGTATTGCAGTGGGCTCGACAGGCCGAGGATCGCGGCGCAGGAGAAATCTTGCTCACCTCCATGGACTCCGATGGAACGCGCAACGGATTCGACTGCGAATTGACGGCAGCCGTCAGCGCGACGGTTCAGATTCCGGTGATAGCCTCTGGAGGCGCGGGAAATGTGGGCCATTTTGCCGAGGTATTTACGCGAGGCTCTGCCGACGCCGCCCTGGCTGCCAGCATTTTCCACTTTGGAATTTCCGATGCGCGCACCATGAAAGAAGAATTAGCTGCGTTTGGTCTGCCAATGCGTCTACCTTGCTGATCAATTCACATACACTAGAAGGATGAAAATGGACTTGAGGTCGTCATGCTGATCCCGTCAATCGATCTGATGGGAGGCCGCGTTGTGCAGTTGGTCCACGGAGAAGATCTCGCGCTTGGATTCGATGATCTGGGATATTGGATCGATCGCTTTTCAGATTATCCTCTGGTGCAGTTGATTGACCTGGACGCAGCCAAGCGGCAGGGGGACAACCGTCGCCTGATTGAAACCATTGTCCGCCGCCTGCCCTGTCAAGTTGGCGGAGGGATACGCAGCAGTGCAGAAGCAAAGATCCTATTGGATATGGGCGCACAGCGCGTGATCTTCGGATCCTCCCTGTTCCACGGTCAGGTACCGTCCGAGACCATCGCTCGCGAAAGATCTGCCGCTGTCACCAATCTGGTGCGCACGCAATTTGCCGAAGAACTCGCTTTTTCTCTGGGTGTCGAGCAACTGGTTTTTAGCGTCGACACCAAAGACAGCAAAGTCGCCGTTCGCGGGTGGAGAGAGAAGATTGAACTCCGGCCGCAGGACGCGATGCAGCAGCTGGAACCGTTTTGTGGCGCATTCCTCTATACCCACGTGGATACGGAAGGCACCCTTTCAGGATTTCCGATGGAAGTTGCGCGCAACCTTCGCCGACAGACGCGGCGCCAATTAATCGTTGCCGGCGGCATTCGCGCACAAAGTGAAATTGACGAATTGGACGCCGAGAACATCGACGCCGTTGCAGGGATGGCAATCTATACCGGCCTGATGAAGGCCTGAGTCGACGATCAGGAGGTCGGAATATCTCCGGTCGGCTCGATCGGCGGCAGCGGCCATGGATCGGCAGGTGCGATCGGCACTACCGTTGGCGGCGGCTGTGGCGCCACAACCCCAAATCCTTCCTTCCGCACTCGCAGATCGTAATAGCAAAGCGCGGTCGCGATACCCATAACGGCCACGATAAACCCACTCGTCAGAATTCTGAATCCGGCCAGCAGTATGCCAATGGCCCCAATTGCTAAGCCACGCTGGACCCCGTGTCCAAGCATCAGCTGGAATGGAACCGTCACCAGGGCAATCGCCACATCGGCAACAAAAATTCCCACAAATAGCGCGTAGAGCCTTCCTCGGCTTCCCTGGCTAAGGTGAATCGATCGCCGGATCGACTCTGTGACAGAAAGGTTCTCCGCCAGGGCTACTGGAATCGACAGAGCATATCGCGAGGCCAGCCACAGCCAGAACAATACATAGGCAATCACGGCCGCCATAACAAGCAGCACCAGGAAAAGAATCACTCCAGCACCGGGAAGATGGCCGCGACCCATGGAGTTTCCTGTCACAATGTGCATCAACCCGCCAATCGCTCCGATCACGCCAGCCAATAGTCCAAAGGCAATCGCAAAAAGCAACACGTAGCCAAGGACTCGAAGGAAGATCAGCAATGAAATTCCGATGAGCCGGCCCGCATTATCGGCAGCCAGTTTGCACGAGTCGCCCACCGTGATCTGGGAGCCTGCCATTCTCGCCCGAGTCGCGATAAACAGCGCCCCCTGGATAATCTGAATCAGGATAAAAAGCAAAACCGCGCCGACAAACACAATGGGCAACAGAAAAAGGATTCGCCCGAGCGAGGCCGCTCCAACCTGGGAACGACTCACGAAGAACGCGTTGGCACCAAATATCCCGCCCGTGATACCACCAACCACAATTTCTACGCCCACTAGGATCAGGACAATTCCAAAGAACAGTTTGAAATTCTCGCGCAAAAGGGTGAAGGTCCGCTCGAACAGCTGGCCGGCCGTAACAGGGCCGTAGATGTTGGGCTGAGAAGGATTGGGAAGAATCGCTGGCTCGCTCATGGTTTTTGTCTTTGCGCGCAGCGTAGCACAGCTCAGGCTTTGGGTCGAAGAAAAAAATGCATTTTCAGCATCTGGCTTACGTTGCGAACTAATGCGCCATTCCGGGCAGAGCCTTCACAAGGTCGTTCAGCGAGTAAATCTCGATCGCTCCATCATGCAAGACCGCCATACGCTGGCCATCCGGAGAAAAATCCACATTCCGGCCGCCGGTATAGGCAGGAGTGGTCTGAAAGGTGGCAATGCGTACCCCGGAAAGGGAGTCGTAGATATCAACGTCTTCCCAATCGATATCTTCCTTGGTCAACGGATCCAGCGCCGCATGAGGACGCTTGAGTCGCAGGGACTCTATTGCAAAGTGCGAACCGTTCGAAATCAGTATCAATCTCGGACGGTACTGGTTCGATGCGAGAGAAATCTGCCAGAGCAACGAGCCTTGGAGGTTATACCCTTCCAACGCTTTTTCGTCGCCTTTAGAGCACGTTGTCGCCATGAAGATTGTGTTGGAGATGGCCTGAATCAGCGGCTGGCAAAGCGAATGAAGGGTCGCGATCTGGCGCTCCGCTTGATGGAAAATGTGTAACTTCACATCCCATTGATCGTGCGGCGCCGTCAACGCTTCGAAAAGACCGTTACCGATCACCGGAATCGCGAGCGGCACCGCGGTTTCGGAGTGGCCAATCAAATTCAACGGATTTAGCTGGATAAAACTGATACTGGTTTTCGGGACTTCTGTCTCTTGGTCCAGCACCGATGGGAGTGCGGCGCTATCTTTGTCCGCCGCCTCCGGCGTCATTTTTTCCTGGACCACAACCATCGAGTGATCGGGAGAAAAGCTGACATCCTCGATGGTTCCGGTGGCTTTGATCAGTACCTGCGGGTCCAAGTCTGCGCCAATCCTTTCCAGTTGATTGCATCGACGCATCAGCAACTTGCCGTCGCCAAGCCCCCACAGAAAATCCGCAAAATCGTACAGTTCCCAGTCGGCCTGCTTCAGCACTCGCCCCGACGGCAACTGAAAAACAATGGCATGCACCATGCGCTGAACGTCGGAATCTGGGCAGTTGTCATCACGCTTCAGCAGACCGGGGATATTGAAGGCGAACATCAGATGGTCTGCATCGATGAAATGCAGCTCAACCATTGCGTAGTAGTAGAAGGCCGGCAGATCTCCGGGGGGCAGATAGCCCAGCGGGGCGACAGGAATCTTCACTTCAGGAACCAGTTGATTCTTGTTTGCTGTTGCAGCTGGCGGAGTCGGCGCAGTCTGGGCGCGCATTGCCGGCAACAAGACCATCACCATAAGCGCCATTACACACGCCTGAAACGCCGGAAATCGATCCGCCCTCACTGGGTTGCCTATTGACTTCGTGTTGGCGTCAGTTTCTGATGGTAGGGCGCTTATCATCTACAGAAACACGTTACGCTTTCAGGCGAAAGGAACCAAGAAGCATGGTCACAAAATCGATTCTGAAGTCTGCTGTGGTGCTCACTCTGGCCGCGACATTCCCCACATTTTGCCTTCCGGCCGCTGGTCAAAGTTCCAAAACTCCCGCCGCAGCGCCCATGACCACAAAGATTTCGCCGATCCCCGGCTTCGATGCCTCCATCATGGATACGAAAGCCGACCCATGCGCCGACTTCTATCAGTTTGCGTGTGGCAAGTTCGCGGAGAAGTATCCAATTCCCGGGGATTTGCCGCTGTACGACCAGTTCGAGAATCTGGATGAATACAATCGCCAGCTGCTGCATGGCATTCTGGAGCAAGCTTCAGCCAAGACTTCTGGCCGGTCTTCCGATGAACAGAAGATCGGTGACTACTACTCCAGCTGCATGAACACCACCGCCATCAACGCCGATGGTCTAAAGCCGCTGCAGCCGGAGCTGGACAGGATTGACGCACTGAAAGACAAGAAGGAATTGCCCGCGCTTCTGGCCCACTATCAGAAGATCAGCGTCAATGCTTTCTTCGACCTTGGTTCCATGCAGGACTTTAAAGACGCGACCAAAGAGATCGCCAGCGTCGATCAGGGCGGCCTCGGGCTTCCCGAGAAGGACTATTACCTTCGCGATGATGCGAAGAGCGTGCAGCTGCGGCAGCAATATCTACAGCACATCACCAATATGCTGCACTTGTATGGCGAGCCCACCGACAAGGCGATGACGGATGCGAAAGCAATTCTGGCGCTGGAAACATCGATGGCCAAAGCATCCATGGGAATGACGGAACGACGCGACCCCTACAAGACCTACCACATTGAAACCGTCGCCACGCTGGCCGGCACCGACCCTGGCCTCGACTGGCAAGCGCTGCTTCGCGATGCGGGCACACCGCCCATTGAAAGCCTGAACGTCGCCAATCCCGCGTATTTCCAGGCGTTGAACGGCATTCTGGAACAGACCGATATGGCGACCCTCCGCAATTACCTGCGGGTACATTTGCTCGATTCATTCGCTTCTCGGCTGCCGACGGCGTTTGACGATGAAAATTTCGACTTCTTCGGCACAAAATTGGTTGGCGTTCCGAAAATGCCTGTCCGCTGGAAGCGCTGTGTTTCCGCCACCAATGCCGCTCTGGGCGAGGCTCTGGGCAAAGTCTACGTGGAGAAATATTTTGCTGGAGACAGCAAGCAGCAAACGCTGGACATGGTGAAGACCATCGAAGCAGCCATGCACCAGGACCTGACCACGCTTGCCTGGATGAGCCCGGAGACAAGAACGAAAGCCATCGAGAAGCTCAACCTGATTACCAATAAGATCGGTTACCCGGATAAGTGGCGCGACTACTCCAAGCTGACAATTCGACCCGACGATGCGATCGGAAATTCAATTCGAGCCAGAGAATTCGAGTCTGCGCGTCAATTGAACAAGATCAACAAGCCGGTCGACAAGGGTGAGTGGGAGATGTCGCCGCCGACCGTCAACGCGTACTACGACGACAGCATGAACAACATCAACTTTCCTGCCGGCATCCTGCAACCCGCGTTCTACGATCGATCGTCGCCGGAAGAAGTGAACTACGGTCATATCGGCGCCGTGGAAGGTCACGAACTCACCCATGGATTTGATGACGAGGGCGCAAAGTTCGACGGCAACGGCAACCTGAAAAACTGGTGGACGCCGGAGGACAAAAAACAGTTTGAGGCGCGCACCGCCTGCATTGACAAGCGAGTACAGCAGTTTTATCGCGGTTGATGATCTGCACGTGAACGGCAAGCTGACACTGGGTGAGAATACCGCCGACAACGGTGGCGTCCGCCTGGCTTACATGGCGATGGAAGCCTACGCGAACGAGCATCACATCGACCTGACAAAGAAGATGGGTGGCTTCACACCGGAGCAGCAGTTTTTCATCGGCTACGCGCAGAATTGGTGCACCAACGACAGGCCCACTTTTATTCGCCTGATCGTTCAGAGCGATCCACACTCGCCCGACCAACTACGCGCCAACGGAGTGGTGCGGAACATGCCGGAATTTGCGCATGCCTTCAGTTGCAAAAAAGGTGCACCCATGGCTCCAGTCGTTCGTTGCCGCGTCTGGTAGGCCGTCGTAAGCTTTTCCCCAGGGTGCGGCCGCAAGGCCGTGCCCGCTTTGTTTCTGCCTGACACGAACTTCAATGACCCAGACTCTCCATCCATCGCGTAGCCGCGCGGCCTTCGGCTATGCTGCCTGCGCGCTGGCCGGCGGCTTGTGGGGAACCGGATTTTTCTTCGGCAAAATCGCCATGCGCGAGATGAGCTCCGCACACATGGTGCTCTACCGGTTTCTATTCGCCTGCCTTGGGCTCAGCCCCATTTTGTTGCGGGGCCGTCCGGGATTGGACGCGCGCGGCTGGCGCATCCTGCTGATTGCAGCCTTCCTCGGTGTGCCGGTGCAGTTTCTGCTGCAGTTTGCCGGACTCGCCCGCACTACGGTCTCTCACGCCGCACTGATGGTGGGCACGTTGCCGGTCGTGTTGGCTGTGGGCGCCAGTATTTTTGCGCATGAGCGCATGGACAAGGTTGGCTGGATCGCGCTGGCGGTTTCCTCGGTCGGCGCAGCCTTCATTGCCTTCGGCCATTCCTCTCCATCCGCCCGCGGCGATGCTCCCAGCATGATTGGCGACTTGATGATTGTGGTGTCGCTGATGATTTCGCTGGTGTGGATTTTGATGAACCAGCGCCTGCTGCGCGACCATTCTCCGCTGATTGTGACAGCCTATGGATTAATGACAGGGACAGTCATGCTCGCGGTGTGGGTGTTCGCAGTGGATGGCCCGCCGCCGGTTCACGTCTCGCTGCAGGCATGGCTGGCGCTGGCCGCCAGCGGACTGCTATGCACCGCCAGCACAACCTTGCTGTGGAACTGGGGCCTGACGCGTGTGCCTGCCTCCCGCGCCGGCGTGTTTCTGAACCTGGAGCCGATGATCGGCTCCGTGCTTGGCGTCAGCGTCCTGGGCGAGCGACTGGGGCCGGCTGCGTGGCTCGGAGGTGCCATGATTCTTGGCGCAGCCATCACGCTGACATCGCGGCACGGCAGCCATGCCGAAGATGAGCACCTGCTGGCGTAGGTTTATCGGTCACAAGAATCAGCGTCCGTCATTCTGAGCGTAGCGAAGAATCCAGACCATTCGCGCTTTGTAATTGACGCGACTCACCGCGAACCGACAGCGGGCGATCTCCCAATCTTCGCCAGATCAATGACCAGCCGCTCCAGAACCATTCCCTTGTCCGGCGGCGATGAACGAATCTCCACGTCCGCGCGCGCAACCCGCTCCAGCATCTGCATTAATTCTCGACGCGATTTATAGCGTCGCGCCTGTCGAATCAGTTCATCCACCGCGAACGGCGCCACACGAAAACCCGGCCACAGAGCCTGCCAGATTCCGCGCGAATCGCGCACATTTTTCTCCAGAATCACCAGCATCTGGCGAAAGGTTCGCGCCAACATGTGCAGATGCCCGATGGCGCCGTCTTCGCCACTCTCACTGGCGTTCAGAAGCCCGCGCAGCAACAGCAGCGCGCGCGCCGGATCATGCGCGGAGATGGCATCCGTCAGCTCATACAACGACCGTTGCTTGGCGGAAACCACCATCAACTCCACATCCGCCAGCGTAATTTTCTTCTTCTTATCCACGAAGAGCGTTAACTTTTCCAACTCCGACGACAGCCGCATCAGATCGCCGTGCAATGCATCGACTAACTCCCGCGCCGCATCGGGCTCCATCGCCACACCACGCGATTCAGCGGACAGAATCAGCCAGCGCATCGCATCCTCATCTCCGGGCTGGCTCAGTTCCACAATGCCGCAGTGATCTCCGAGGGTTTCTCGAATACGCTCGTAGCGGTCCTTATCCTGCATATCCATGCGGCGCACATCGCTGGGAATGTGCAGGTGATCGGCGACAAACACCAGCAGCGCCTGCGGATTCGGCAATGTCAGGTATTTCTGAACCGCAGCGAATTCTTCCTTCTTCGCGCCTCTCTGGTATAGCAGCCGCACATTGCGAACAAAAATAATCTGAAACGGAGCCATTAACGATGGCGTACTCACCTGGTCGAGCGCATCGAAAACACTCGCCTCGGCCAGATCGACTTCCGATACGCAGTAATCGCGAAATTGCGGATCGATCAACGCCTCAATGATTTCGCGACGCGATTGCTGCTGCAGATACGCTTCATCGCCAAGCAAAACATACCCCGGCCGGCGCGCATCCGTAACGACTTCCTTCAGCAGTCGATCCATGGCGAGAAATCCGCCGCCCAGCTTCGAATTGGCTTCGCCGCGTGTCGCCATCGTTAAAACGACTCCATCAGATCACTGACCAATGATTGCGCAAAATCTCGCGCCATTCGCTGCACCGCGGGCGAATCTTCTTGAATAAAGCTCGAAAGATCCGCCGTCTCCTGATACTGCGAGTGGAACCGGAAATGATCGTTGCTGTACAAAACTTTTCCAGACGCATCCTTCAGCACTGCGCTCGCCGTAATCGTGATCAGGAAGCTGGAAGACTGTCCGGTCTGGGAGTTATAGGTGAGCGGCGTAATTGTTTCCGTCAAAATTGTGCCGGTCAGGGTAGCATCCGCGACATGCGGGCGGTTGCTCTCCGTCACGCGGTCTTTGGTGCGGCTGGTTAACTGCGCGAACCACAGCGTCCGTAAACGCGACCTCCGTGTGATAGTTCACAACGTTGGTCTTGAACATGGGGACGTCGATGGTTCCAATATCCGGCGGCAGATGCGTTGCCGAACCCGCGGTGTGATAGCCGCATCCGGTCAGAACCAGCAAAAACGCAGCGGCGAGAATAGCAGTTGGACGCATAGAAAGCAGGAAGGAGCCTTTCTGATTGTACGGTTTCGCGGCACGAGTTGCCGACCAGGGAAGGAAGCACCACCAGAGGCCAGGGAGGCCACGCAAGAAGAAAGGAGCAACCAGTGGCTGCTCCTTTCTTGTTCACAATCTATGTACACCGCTGCTTCTATGCCGGCGAGGGTTGCTCGCCCGCAAAGCCCGGTGCGCGTCCGGCATCCGGCTTCAGCACATGCTGCACGTCGCCACCCGGTCCGCTCGGCGGCAGCTCGAGCGGCGGCAAATCCTTGCCCTCGATCAACAGCTTCAACTCCGCCGCATCCAGCGATTCCCGATCCAGCAGAGCCTTCGACATGCGATGCATCAGCGGCTGGTTGTTCTCCAGCAGCGAGTGCGCTGACTGATAGCCATTGTCGACCAGCATCCGAACTTCAGAATCGATCTGGCGTGCCGTCTCTTCGCTGAAATCGCGGTGCTGCGAGATTTCTCGACCCAGGAAAATCTGCTCTTCCTTCTTGCCGAAGGTCAGCGGTCCCAGGCGGCTCATGCCGTACTCGCAAACCATCTTGCGCGCCAATTCTGTTGCCCGTTCAATGTCGTTGCCGGCACCGGTGGTCATCTGGTTCAGGAAGATCTCTTCCGCGCAACGACCGCCCATCAGGATAGCCAACTGCGTTTCCAGATATTCCTTGCTGACCGTGTGCTGCTCATCTTCCGGCAACTGCATGGTCAATCCGAGCGCCATGCCACGAGGAATAATCGTGACCTTGTGCAGCGGATCGGCATGATCGCGAAGGGCAGCCACAACCGCGTGACCAGACTCGTGATAGGCCGTGGTGCGTTTTTCCTCGTCGGTCAGCAACATGGACCGGCGTTCGGCGCCCATCAAAACCTTGTCCTTGGCCGATTCGAAATCGTACATCGTCGCCACTTTGCGGTTCGCCCGGGCAGCGCTGATGGCAGCTTCATTCACCATGTTCGCCAAATCGGCGCCCGTAAATCCAGGAGTTCCACGAGCCAGCACGCGAAGATCGACATCCTCCGACAACGGAACTTTCTTAACGTGTACCCGCAGCACTTCTTCCCGTCCCCGTACATCCGGACGACCCACGATGACGCGCCGATCGAACCGGCCAGGCCGCAGCAATGCAGGATCCAGCACATCGGGCCGGTTGGTTGAGGAAATCAGGATGACGCCATCATTCGACTCGAAGCCATCCATTTCCACCAGCAACTGGTTCAACGTCTGTTCGCGCTCATCGTGACCGCCACCCAGGCCGGCTCCACGATGACGACCGACAGCATCAATTTCGTCGATGAAGATGATGCAGGGAGCATTCTTCTTGCCCTGCTCAAACAGGTCACGTACACGGCTGGCACCGACGCCGACAAACATCTCAACAAAGTCCGAGCCGGAAATCGAGAAGAAGGGAACGTTGGCTTCCCCGGCAACGGCGCGCGCCAACAGCGTTTTGCCAGTTCCTGGAGGCCCGACCAGCAGCACTCCCTTGGGAATGCGGCCACCCAGCTTCTGGAACTTGGGAGCATCCCGCAAAAATTCGATGATCTCTTTCAGCTCTTCTTTCGCTTCCTCTACGCCGGCAACGTCTTTGAAAGTCACCTTCTTCTGCTGCATCGACAGAAGTCGAGCCTTGCTCTTGCCGAAGGACATGGCCTTGTTGCCGCCCGTCTGCATTTGCCGCAGCATAAAGAACCACAGCGCGCCTAACAGAAGAATCGGCGACAGCTGCAGCAGGATATTAAACCACGCGCTTCCCTGCGAATCCTTGATGGTGACGCTGACCTGGTGGTCTTCCAACACCTTGTACATGTCGGGATAATTCGAGGGCACGATCGTATGGAAATTCTCTTTGCCGGTGCGATAGTGGCCGTGGACTTCGCTTCCCACCACCGTGACATCGGCGATCTGTCCGCTCTGGGCATCCGACATAAACTTGGAGAAGGGGATCTCCGCGTCCTTCCCCATACCCACGCCGCTTTCAACAACGTGCCACAGAACGATAAGACACGTTGCGATCAGCACCCAGAAGACTACTGTTTTCACCGTTGAATTCACGAACTACCCTCGTTTCGAACGCTGCTTGACCGGCAAGGAATCTGCTGTGGACGCGAAGCAGGAAAAAATCGACGCCCTGGCGACACACTTTGCCTATTCGTTAGACGCTGCAATCGGCCTGTAGGTCGCAGAATTCAAGCCGTTTTGTCGCAACGTACAACGATATTAACTGACTTTGGAGAAGGTCGCCTAGCCAAAAGACCCTCGTCTAAATCTTACTCCAAACTACCGGCATGGCGAAGAATTGAAGAAACCTCAGGAGTTACCGTCAGAGCGGCATTTCAGCGATGACAGGCACCGGCGGCGAGCTCCCGGTCAATTTGTCCAGATTCTGGACATTTGCCACGATGACGCCCCGCATCCAGATGATCTTTCCTTGCCAGATGACCACCGGCCAATTCGCGCGATCCTCCGCTGAAATCCGCATCCGGCTCAATATTTCCTTCACTTTCTTCTGGCCGCGCGAATGCTGCAATTCCACCCGATCGCCCGCCTTCCATGCTCGAACCAGCGCGCCCTCGGAGTGCGCCGCAGCCTCCGCCGGAGGCGAAGGCCAATGTGCTGAAAACCTCGAGTGAAACCCCGGCGCCTCGACCGATCCTGGAACCGGCAACTCGTACGTGCGCGCCTCGGAATAGCTGTCTGCAGAGCTGCGGCCGAATCGCAATTCACGCGCCGATCGTTCGACGCACACGCCGCCTGCCAGTTCCAACCGGAATCTCTTCCCTGAGTGCGCATCCGGCATCACAAGGGTCAGCACGCGTTCGGTCGCCTCAAAGTCCAATGTGGCGCCGGCACGTTCCGCGGCAGCCCGCAACACCCGCCGCAGCAACCCGGGATCCAGTTCCCGTAGACGCGCGATCTCAATGGCCACCTCGATCGAACCAGCGGAGGTTGAAACGCTGCGGCCACCGCCCCTTGTCGGCTTGCCCGGCAGCAGCAATAACGGCAGCAACCGATCCAGCTCAACCTGCCAATGCTGTTCTTCGGCGCGTGCATTGTCGGCCATGTGGGCCAGGATGGAGTCGATCTGCGGGTTGAATTCACGCAGCTTCGGCATCAGTTCGTGACGAATGCGATTCCGCGTGTGCTCCAGCGAATCGTTCGATGCATCCTGCCGCCAGGGCTGGCCCATGGCCCGTAAATACGCCTCAACCTGCGCCCGCTGGACCGCGAGGAAGGGTCGCACGCAGGTCTTGCCGCTGGTGTCATCTCTTTGACCCGATTTGCCTGCGGCGCACTCCGCGCGCAATTCAGGATGAATGCCGCTGAGCCCTTCGGTCCACGCACCCCGCAGCAGCTTCATCAGCACCGTCTCTGCCTGGTCGTCGAGGGTATGAGCCGTCGCCACTTTGTCCGCCCTGCCGGTTGCCAGAACATCGCGAAACACCTGGTAGCGTAGAGAACGCGCCGCCGTCTCCACTGACTCCTTGTGCTCCACCATCCTCTGGTGCGTATCGACGTGCACTACCTCACACGGCAGGTTGAATTGTTCAGCCAGCGCGCGAACAAATTCTGCATCGTCGACCGAAGCCTGTCCGCGCAGTCCATGCTCGACGTGCAGAACACGCAACACAATCCCCAGTTCGTCCCGCCGAGCCAACAAAGTACGCAGCAGGGCTGTCGAGTCCGCTCCCCCGGAGACAGCAACGCAGACGCGGTCGCCGGGAGCAAACAGGGCCGTATCCAAAGGTAATGTCGCCGCCTCTGCGACCTCCATGTTGCCATTCCTTGTGGTCTTCTTAGCCATGGATTTGTCGGGAGGGCAATCCTACGCCACCCGCTCCTAATGTATGGTATCGCTGCCGGAATGATGCGCGCGCCCTGCAGCAATGCACTGTCGCCCCCGCGCTGTACGCACCCTCGGCCGCTCCGGTATACTTCAGCTTTCATGCAGGTCTTCGTCATACTTCCCGCAGCAGGCCTTGGAACGCGCATGGTGACCGGTAGCGCCACCCGCCAGGCCCCAAAGCAATTTCTTGAATTGCATGGGCAGCCCATTCTGGTGCTCACGATACGTGCGTTTCTGCAGGTACCCGCCGTGCATCGCATCGTTATCGCGGTTCGCAAGAATGAAATACCGCGCGTCGAATCCCAGCTGGCCGACCATGGCATGTCCGACAAGGTTTCCGTGGTCGAGGGCGGCGATATCCGCCAGGATTCTGTCCGCAATGCCATGAAAGCCCTGCCCGCTGCCGACGAAGATATTGTGCTGGTCCACGATGCGGTTCGTCCGCTGATCGACGCCGACACCATCGAGCGCACCATCGAGTCGGTCGAGAACCATCACGCGGCCATTGTTGCCGTGCCCGCCGTCGACACCATCAAACAGGTGGAACGAACCGCGGATGGCGCCATCATTACCTCCACCATTCCACGCGAACGGATTGTCCTGGCTCAGACCCCACAGGGTTTTCGCTTCCGGCTGCTGCGGCAGGCGATGGAAGCAGCGGAGCTGGATGGTTTTGTCGGCACTGACGAGGCCTCCCTCGTCGAGCGCCTGGGAGTTGACGTAGCCGTGGTTCCGGGGTCGCCACGTAATTTCAAGATCACGCAGGCCGGGGACCTGGCGCTGGCCGAGTTCTACCTCAGACAAGCTGAATCGTAATCAACGCCGCGAAAAAGCCGTGTATCCTGCCTAGTGAAGGCCTGCATTCGCCTGGCCGGCAACGAACTCCCCGGTACGCCGAGAAAGATCGCGATACGACATGATGAGGATTGGATATGGCTGGGACTCCCACGCGTTTAAGCCCGGCGTTCCCTTAAAAATAGGTGGCATCGCCTTTGACCATCCCTCCGGGCTGGCTGGCCACTCCGACGGCGATGTTCTGCTGCACGCCATCACGGATGCCCTGCTGGGTGCGGTGGCGGCGGGCGATATCGGCAGCTTTTTTCCGCCCGGTGACGCCCGATGGAAGGATGCCGACTCTTCCCTGTTTCTGCAAACCGCGCTGGAAGAAATCCAGCACGCCGGCTACCGCATTTCAAACCTCGACACCACTCTGGTGCTGGCTGCACCTAAGATTGGCCCTGTCGCCGAGCGGCTGCGGGAACGAATCGCGGATCTGCTCTCCATTGAACCCGGTGCTGTCGGAATCAAGGCGAAAACTCCTGAAGGCTTGAACCAGGATGACGTCGCGGTTGCGCATGCCATCGTGCTGCTGGAGAAAATCGACGACGATTCGCTGCTCGAAAAAATGGCCGCGGTAGCGGAACCTGAAGTAGAGGACGTGCAGATCGAAGACGTCGTCCGCAAACTGGTCGGACGGACGGCAGGCACATCGCGTCGCAAGCCGGGGTTCAACACCGACGACATTTCCTGAGCCAACCCAGTCACGCAGAAACAAAAAGAGCTCGCTGAATCATCAGCGGGCTCTTTCTTTGTCGAAATGATGTCGGACGGGTCTAGAAGTGGTACGCAAACCCGATCGCCGGTTGCGACATGATGTAGCGGCGACCCGTGCTGTATCGGCTGATTCCATAATCCGGAGTGTTGAAGACCTGTCCGCGGTATTGCACCCGCAGATCCCAGCTGGGGCTTAGCTGATACGCAATGCCGCCCCCGAACAGCACGGTTGGTACATAGGTTTGTTCTGTATCGTAGGTCGTTGTTTTGGAACCGATCGGAGTAAAGAACAACATACCGCCTCCGCCTTCAAGAAATGGATTGAACTTCTTGAACGGAAAAGTGCGCACATACGCCGCCGAAGCTTCCTGCATTCCGGTGTAGATTCTGGCGTTGTATGTGCCACCAGCGTTCGCGGTGAACTTGCTGGTGAAATGGCTGTAGGAGTAATTTGCTTCGATGCCCCCGTTCGGTGTCAGCAAATAGCGATAACCCAGGTAAAGGCCCATTCCGAGGGTAGACTTCAGCTGGACCGGCGGCGTAGCCGGAGCCGGGGTGTTGCCTTCAACGTACGGCTGAATGACGCCCATGGCGCTAAGATTTATATCCTGCCGGGCTCCCTGATCCTGTGCATAACCGATTCCGGCCAGCACTGAAACCAGACACATGATCAAAAACAACTTCTTCATTCGCGAGTGAACCTCTGATCGACCCAGATCCCCATTCAAATTTTCAAACCCGCGTTCGTCCTGTCGAACCCCGAAGCGATTTTCGGCTTGGGTGTTTGAAACGCGGTCCAACTGAGTGCTTCAATTCCGGCTAGAAGTGGTAGGCGAAGCCGATCGCAGGCTGTTGCATCACGTACCAGCGGTTGGTCCCGTACTGCGCGATCCCGAAATCGATGGACTTGAATACTTCTCCCCGGTACTGCACCCGCAAATCCCAACTTGGGCTCAACTCATACGCGATACCGCCGCCAAACAACAGCGCGGTCGCTTTGGTTCGCGTACCCGCGTTGGTGTTCGTTCCGGTGTCGTTGATCGGATCAAACAACAGCACCGCCGCGCCCGCCTCTGCGAACGGGTTGAACTTCTTATATACAAAACTGCGTACGTACGCGACAGACCCTTCCTGCAGCGAGGTGTGAAACATTGAATTTGTGAAAGGAGCCGTAAATTTTGTATTGAACTGGGAGTACTGGTAATTCCCTTCAATCGCGCTGCTCGGCGTCAACATAAAACGGTAACTTAACAGGACGCCCTTACCCCAGTCATTGGTTTGGGTGACTGCATTGCCCGTGATCGTGGGCTGATAGGTGCCTAGATAGCTGATGCTGGCATCCTGCCGGCTTTCCTGTGCAAATCCAGTCGCTGCCAGCATTGGCAGCAGACAAAACAAAAGAAGCAACTTCTTCATGCGGTAATGAACCCCTCGTCGCCACCTCCACACGCAGATTTTCGAACTGTTCTGCGCGTAAAGTTTGGTTTGGCTCTGACTCCGTGACCTGCTCCCAATTGTACCTGTCAGAATGTGCCTACGGCGGGCGCGGACTCATTTTTCCATAGGGTTCGGCGATCGTACTGCGCGAGCAAAAGCAACAAGGGCAGAGAATGATGAGTTCCCTGCCCCTGCCGTGAACATTGCCTACGCCACTTTTATTGCGGCGGCGGTGGAGGACCATTTTGCCCGTCCGGTGGTGGCGGAGGCGTGCCGGCCCCATCCCCTTGACCCATGCCACCGTTGCGCATGTGCTCGCGACGCTGTTGCATGGCCTGCTCAAATTGCTGCTTTTGAGTATCGGTCATCAACGCTTCCAGCTTTTGATGCGTATCCATCATCGCCGCGCGCATCTGCTGATGCCGTTGCTGCTGGCTCAACGCAGTGTTGTTTTGGATCGTATCCATCTGCTTGTGCTGGTCCTGCAAGATGGGCAACATTTGCTGCTGCTGATCCGCGGTCAGGTTCAGCATCTTTGTCAGACGCCGTAACTGATGCTCCGGTGTTGGCGGTTGATGCTGATGCATGGGCTGTGCGCCCGGGCTGGGTTGCTGGTCTGTTGTTCCTTGCGGGGGAGGAGGTGCGGCTGTGTCCTGCGCAAGCATCGCCGCCGGAACACAAAGAGCGACTCCGAGAATTGCAACTCCCGTGCTCATTCGAGTGAAAAGTTTACAAGGATTCATCTTGGGTCCTTTCTCCAGGACACGCGCCGCACAACAACGAAACCTCAGAGGAATCTGTTGCAGAAGCACGGTCTGTAAGTGTAGACGTCAAGCACTGATAGGAAGTTGTGCAGCAACTGGAGATTTCAGCGCGGATTCACGGCGATCATCTGTACGCTTCCCAGCCCCATTTGCAATCACAATTTCACCCGGAGGCGCCGCCACGCCATCCCGTTCCCGACTGCGATCGAAGAGCTATCGGTTCGCGCTGCTGCCGTTTCGGGTGGAAGTACATTTTGTGCAGCGCGTCGGCCGGCGACGAAATCCGCGTACCCGGGATACTATAGCGGTCAATGGCGTCCCCTCAAAACAAGCGTCGAGCTGTCGCGATCGTCATTGCCTTGTTGCTGGCTGCACCGTTGATTACTGAGGCACGCGGCCAGAATCCATCCACTACGGCGCCGGGCGCAAAGAGCCATGCGCGAGATGGTTACGCAGG
Organism: uncultured Acidobacteriota bacterium; assembly: GCA_963821145.1. Lineage (GTDB taxonomy): Bacteria > Acidobacteriota > Terriglobia > Terriglobales > Acidobacteriaceae > JAKAAZ01. The sequence continues at coordinate 143,400 of CAWGCV010000010.1, read as the reverse complement.
CGATGACGCTTGCCTGAAGTGCCACGCAGAAACGGTCGCGTCTTTTCACCATACGACGCACTATCTGACTTCCAGTGAAGCAAGCGAAACTTCCATTCTTGGTAAGTTCACGCCCGGCAACAATATTGTGAAAACGGTGAATCCTGGACTTTATTTCAAGATGGATGAGCATCGCGGGGATGGGGGCAAACTCGCATTTTCTCAGACCGCAGTGGAAGGAGACGCTCCCGACACAACCTCGCAGACAGAGCCCTTTGATGTGGTGATTGGGTCCGGGGAAAAGGGTCAAACGTATTTGTACTGGAAGAGTGATCGGTTATTTGAGCTGCCCATCTCCTATTGGGCGAGCCTGGGCTGGGTCAACAGTCCTGGCTATCGTGATGGGTATGTCGATTTTGACCGGCTGATCATTCCACGATGCCTGGAGTGTCACGCAACGTATTTCGAATCCCGTCAGCCGCCCATCAACCGGTATAGCCGTGCCAATGTCTCGCTCGGCATCCATTGCGAAGTGTGTCACGGCCCCGGACAAGCACACGCTGAACGAGAGAAATCGAAGTCCGCTTCTGGATCAACCACCGCCATGACGGCTGGATCAACCTCCGGCATACTGAACCCGGCGCGATTCTCGCGAGAGCGCCAAATGGATCTTTGCGCCTGGTGTCATGGTGGACTTGGTTGGCCACTGCTGCCGGCGTTCTCCTATCGTCCCGGTGATGTCCTGAATAAGTACGTTGATCTTCCGCCCTTCAGTCCCTCCGCCCCGCCGGACGTGCATGGCAACCAGGTGGGGATGCTGGAACAGAGCGTTTGTTTCCGCTCGTCGAATATGACCTGTATGACCTGCCACGATGTTCATGTCACCCAGCACGACGAGGCCTATTTTTCCCGTAAATGCCTGACTTGCCACAAGCCGGACTCTGCGACCTTCTCAAAGCCGGGTCACCCGGTCACCAACAACTGCATTGATTGCCACATGCCCAGGCAGCACACAAACCAGATCATATTCAATTCTGATGGCAAGCGGATGACCCCAGAGATGAGGAATCACTGGATCAAGGTCTACGCTGCGAATCAGACCTCTGTCGCCAATCGCTAAGGAGTCCGCGCTCTTGCACCCGCGGATATGCCGATGCACACAACAATTTCTGGCCAGTCGAGGGAGTCGAGAAACCAATACGCCGGGTCATCAGTGATGGATAACCTTCGCGGCGAGAGTTCAGGAATCATGCTTTAACTCCACGAGTCAGGCTGGCTCCCCTGTCAGTGCAAACATCAACGCATGCATCCCAATCTCGCCTACGAACCTTTTTCCACCTGAAAGTGAAATGGATCGCCGCGCTCCTTGGCCATCGATTCGACAACCTTCAAAAATGCCAGCGACGCATGCGAAAGGTTCGCCTGCCGGCGATGCACCACCCGAAGTCGCCGCTCAAACGCCAGCTCCGGCACGCGCAACTGCACCAATTCTCCGCGTTCAATTTCCTGCCGTGCGGTCAAACCGGGTAATAAAGCTACGCCATTCCCCATCGCCACAAAACGTTTGATGGCCTCCAGACTGGGCAGTTCCACCGCCATGTTCAGCGGCGTCTTATGACGTTGAAACGCCTGCATCACTTTCTGCCGCAGTGGCGACGGCACATTGTGGGCAACAAAGTTTTCCCCTCCCAGATCACGAATCGAAACCTGCTTGGCATGCGCCAGCGGATGTCCGGGATGCATGACGAACACCAGGTCATCGCGATACACCACAATCGAGCGAACCTGCGGATCGTCAGGCCGATAAGAAATGATGCCGAGTTCCACCGAATGCTGCAGCAGCTCTTCCGCCATGCGGCTGGCCAACGACCGATGCACCGTCACGTGGATCTGCGGCGACATGCGTCGAAACACGTCGATGACCGGCAGCAGATAAAGGCACGTATATTCGTTGGCTGCGACATTCAGTCGGCCTCGATGCAGCGATCGCAATTCCGACAATGCTGTTGTCGCTTCGCCGCGCAGGTTCAGCAACCGCTCCGCATACTCCTGCAGCAGCTCGCCCGCCGCGGTCAGCGTGGCATCGCGCGAGCCGCGATCGAACAGCACCTCATCTATCTCCACTTCAAGTTTGCGAATCACCTGGCTGACCGCAGGTTGAGTCCGGTGCAGTTTCACCGCTGCGCGAGAGAAACTCTTCTCTTCGGCGACCGCCATAAAAGTTTCCAACTGAAACAAGTCCATCGGATGTCCTTATCAATGCTTGGCCGCTATGTCATGGATAATATATTCTAATGCTAATAGAAGTTTACATTAGATAACTTTATGCTAATGTAAGAGAACAAAGGCTGTTTCCACTTTGTCACCCATAAGGGGATGTCATGAGTCAGGATCAAATCTTTTTCTTCGATACCACGCTTCGCGACGGTGAACAATCGCCCGGCTGCAGCATGTATATGGCAGAGAAAGTTCGACTGGCCAAGCAATTGGAATCGCTCGGTGTCGACGTCATTGAAGCCGGATTCGCCATTGCGTCCGAGGGCGATTTCGCCTCGGTTCGCCAGGTGGCACATGAAGTGAAGGGTCCGCGCATCTGTTCCCTGTCGCGCGCCAAAGAAGAAGATATCGTCGCTGCCGCCCGTGCATTGGAGCCCGCCGCGAAATCCCGCATTCATATTTTTCTCGCCAGCTCCGACATTCATCTGGAATATAAGCTGCAAATTTCTCGCGAGCAGGCGCTGGAGCTGACGGATAAATCAGTTCGCATGGCCCGCAATTATGTCGATGACGTTGAGTTCTCCCCGGAAGACGCATCCCGCTCCGACAGAAATTTTCTGTGCGAGATGGTTCAGGTCGCGGTCGATGCCGGAGCCACGGTCATTAACATGCCCGACACCGTTGGATATACCGTTCCTCACGAATATGCTTCCATGTTTCGCTTGATGAAAGATCGAATTCGCGGCGCGGAAAACATCGTGTTTTCCAGTCACTGTCATAACGACCTTGGCCTGGCGGTGGCGAATAGTCTGGCGGCCCTCGAAGCTGGCGCTCGGCAGGTGGAATGCACCATCAATGGCATTGGAGAACGCGCCGGCAATGCTGCGCTGGAAGAATTGGCGGCGGCGATACACGTGCGTCATGACCAATTGCCGTTCAAACACAATCTTGACCTGACGCAGCTGTATCCGACCAGCCAGATGCTCAGCGAGGTCATCACCTTCGCGCCCGCACCGAATAAAGCTGTTGTCGGAAGCAATGCATTTTCACACGAGGCTGGCATTCATCAGCACGGCGTCATGTCCAATCCTCTCTGCTATGAAATTATGACCCCATCGCAGGTGGGTGTTCCTGCGAACAAAATGGTCCTGGGCAAGCATTCCGGACGCCATGCTCTCAATCATCGCCTGAAGGAACTAGGCTTCAGTTTGAGCCGCACCGATCTGGATTTGGCCTACGAGCGATTTGTCGAAGTCGCAGACCGCAAGAAATCTGTCTTCGATCAAGATCTGGTCAGCATTATGCTGACCCATCTGCGCCAGTCGCCAAACCTGGGCCAGCACGGTTCGTCCGGCTCTTCCGCCGTCGCTGCCCCACAGCTGTGACGGGATCGCAACACAAGTTTGCCACCAATCGATAAAAGACAACCGGCCGCGCATGGAGCGCCAAGCCCCCTACACAGGAGTTTGAATGGCAATTGAAATCAAGGTCACCCTGGTTCCCGGGGACGGGATTGGCCCCGAAGTCACGCACGAAGCAGTTTTGATCCTGGAAGCAATCAGCCAGTGGAGCGGCTCAGTGTTTCACTTCACGGAGAAGCCGATCGGCGGCGCTGCCATTCGCGCACATGGATCGCCCTTGCCTCCGGCAACGTTGGAAGCAGCGCTCGACAGCGATGCAGTCCTGTTAGGCGCAGTGGGTGGCAATGAATTCAATTTGCTTCCGCCCGATAAGCGTCCGGAAGCCGGCCTGCTGCAATTGCGGCAAGCTCTCGGCGGCTTCGCGAATCTCCGCCCCTCGGTTGCGTACGCTCCGTTGAGCAACAACTCCCCACTGCGTCCGGAAGTCACCGATGGCGCCGACATTCTGTTCGTCCGCGAATTGCTGGGCGGTTTGTACTTCGGCACGCCGCGTTCCTGGGATCGCGATACTAATGTCGCGCTCAACACCATGGTGTACACGCGCGACGAAGTGATTCGCGTAGCTCGCATCGCATTTGAACTGGCGCAAAAGCGTCGCCACAAAGTCACCTCGGTCGACAAGGCGAACGTGCTCGAAGTTTCGCAGCTGTGGCGCGCTACGGTCACGGAGATTGCCGCGGAATATCCCGACGTCACGCTGGAACATCAATATGTCGACGCCTGCGCGATGCACCTGATGAATACTCCGCGCAATTTTGACGTTGTGCTGACGGAAAATTTATTCGGCGACATTCTTTCCGACGAAGCCGCGGTGATCACCGGCTCACTCGGCATGCTGCCCTCCGCAACCATCGGCGGCAAAGTCAATTTATATGAACCCGTGCATGGTTCGGCGCCGGATATTGCCGGCACGGGAAAAGCAAATCCTCTGGGTGCAATCCTGACGGGAGCAATGCTGCTGCGTCACTCCGCCGGCATGGAGCAGGAAGCGCAGGCGATTGAAACCGCCGTACAACGCGTATTGGCCGCTGGCTATCGTACTGCGGACTTGGCCCGCACCAATCAACCCGATCAGCAAATTGTCAGCACCAAAGAGATGGGCAAACACGTCTTCGAAGTGCTGAACGAAATTATCGATTGTAATCAGGCGATGCACGCGGTTTAGTTTTTCTCGCAACATCGCCAATCACGATCCAGGAACTCTACCCTGGCACGGCTTCCACGTACCTCAAAGCACAGTGAAAGAATATGGCAAATAAAAATACACTTTTTCAGAACATCTGGGACGCCCACGTCGTCACTGAACCGGCTGGCGAGCCAGCCCTGCTCTACATCGATCTGCACCTGATTCATGAAGTCACTTCTCCCCAGGCTTTTGAAGGACTGCGTCTCGCCGATCGCACCGTGCGCCGCCCAGATCGCTCGGTCGCGACGGTCGATCACAATGTCCCCACCATCGCCGCGGATCGCCTGATCATTCAGGACGCCATCGCCTCCAAACAGATTGAGACCTTGCGCCGCAACTGCAAAGAATTCGGCATTGAACTCTACGACGTGGATTCGAAAAAGCAAGGCATCGTCCACATCATCGGCCCGGAATTAGGATTCACCAAGCCCGGCATGACCATTGTCTGCGGCGACAGCCATACCAGCACTCACGGCGCATTCGGTGCGCTGGCGTTCGGCATCGGCACCAGCGAAGTGGAACATGTCTTAGCCACGCAATGCCTGCCGCAATCGAAGCCGAAAACCTTCCGCATCTCCGTCGAAGGCGAACTACCCCCCGCGGTCACCGCGAAAGATATTGCGCTCGGCATCATCGGCCGCATTGGCACCGACGGCGCTACCGGCTACGTTGTCGAGTACGCCGGCTCCGCCATTCGCGCGCTTTCGATGGAAGGCCGCATGACCGTCTGCAATATGAGCATCGAGTCAGGCGCGCGTGCCGGCATGATCGCTCCGGATGAAACGACATTTGCGTATCTGAAGGGTCGCCCGCAATCACCCGAGGGCAAACAGTGGGACGAGGCCGTCGAACATTGGAAGTCGTTGCCCTCCGCTCCCGATGCGAAGTTCGATCGCGAGCTCGTCATCGACGCCAAGGAGTTGACGCCATTCGTCACCTGGGGAACACATCCCGGCATGGTCGTCTCTGTTACTGGAGCCGTCCCGACACCTGCATCGGCGCCCACCGATTCCGAACGCCGCGCCTACGAGCGAGCCTTGGAATACATGGCGCTCGAGCCAGGCACGAAGATTGAGAATGTCCCCATCGACCGCGTCTTTATCGGCTCCTGCACCAATGCCCGGATTGAAGACTTACGCGCGGCGGCAAAAATTGTCAGCGGTTACAAGGTCAACACAAAGGTTCGTGCCATGGTCGTGCCCGGTTCGCAGCAAGTGAAAGCCGAAGCCGAACAAGAAGGCCTGGACCGCATCTTCCGCGAAGCCGGTTTTGAGTGGCGCGAGCCCGGCTGCTCCATGTGCCTCGGCATGAATCCAGACATTCTGGAGCCCGGCGAACGCTGCGCCTCCACCAGCAATCGCAACTTTGAAGGCCGCCAGGGTCGCGGCGGAAGAACGCATCTTGTCAGTCCGGCAATGGCAGCCGCCGCCGCAATCGCCGGCCACTTTACCGATGTTCGCAATTGGGAGTTTCGCAAATAGCCATGAAACCATTTCGCAATCACACGTCGAAGGTCGCGCCGCTCGATCGAGTTAATGTCGATACCGACCAGATTATTCCCAAGCAGTTTTTAAAGCGCATTGAACGTACCGGCTATGGAGAATTTTTGTTCTTCGATTGGCGCCGAGGTGCCGATGGTGCTCCGAACCCGGAATTTTCCCTGAATAAGCCACATCATCAAGGCGCGGAAATTCTGGTTGCCGGTCGCAACTTCGGCTGTGGCTCCTCTCGCGAACATGCGGCGTGGGCGCTCAGCGACTTTGGTTTTCGCTGCGTAATTGCTCCCAGCTTCGCCGACATTTTTTATTCCAACGCAGCCAAGAACGGCATCCTGCTGGTCACGCTTCCGGATGAAAAAGTGGCTCTGCTATTGGAGCGCGCCAAGGTTCCTGGTTATCAGCTGCACGTATCGCTGGAGTCGCAAACCGTGAAGGACGATCTGGGCTTCGAGGAATCTTTTACGATCGATCCCTTCCGCCGTTCCTGCCTGCTCGAGGGCCTGGACGACATTGGTCTCGCGATGCGACACACCTCCGTGCTCGATGCGTATGAGAAGAAGCATGACGCCGCCTTCTGGACTGCGCCAAGACAATCTCAGGGAGCGAATGCGTGAGCGCCGACAGCAAACAAGATATGACTCATAATCCAAAACACAATAGCGTCCCCCTTACGGAAGGACCCAGTCGTGCCGCAGCGCGCGCCATGCTGCACGCCATCGGCTTTAATCGCGAAGACCTCGCCAAGCCCATCATCGGAATCGCCAACACCTGGACCGAAATTGGTCCTTGCAACTTTCACCTGCGCACGCTTGCCGAAGCCGTTAAACAAGGCATTCGTGACGCCGGCGGTACTCCCATGGAATTCAACACGGTCACCATTTCCGACGGCATCACCATGGGCACGCAAGGCATGAAGGCCTCGTTGATCAGCCGCGAGGTCATTGCCGACTCGGTCGAACTCGTAGCGCGCGGAAATCTTTTCGATGGATTAGTCGCGATTGCGGGCTGCGACAAAAATATGCCGGGTACCGTTATGGCTCTCGCTCGCCTCGATATTCCTTCGCTCATGCTCTACGGCGGTTCGATTGCCCCCGGCCACCTGAATGGAAAAGATCTCACCGTGCAGGATGTGTTTGAGGCACAGGGCTCCTTTGCCGCAGGCAAGATCGATGCCGACCAATTAAAGGCCGTCGAAATGAATGCCTGTCCCGGCGCTGGGGCCTGTGGTGGACAATTCACCGCCAACACCATGGCCATGGCGTGCGAATTTCTCGGCATCTCGCCCATGCATTTGTCGGGCGTGCCCGCGCTTTCCCCTGAGAAAAATGCGGCGTGCCGTGCCGCGGGAGCAATGGTTCTGGAAATGGCGAAGAACGATCTGCGCCCTTCCAAAATCATCACTCGCGCATCGCTGGAGAATGCCATCGCCAGCGTAGCAGCGTCCGGCGGATCAACGAACGCCGTGCTGCACCTGATCGCGATTGCACACGAGGCCGGAATCGATCTCACCGTCGACGACTTCGATCGCATCAGCCGCAAGACTCCGCTGCTCGCCGATATGAAGCCGGGTGGACGCTATGTCGCTACTGATTATCAAGCGGCCGGCGGCAGCCGCCTGCTGGCGAAGCACATGCTCGCGGGAAATCTTCTGGATGGCAGTCAGATGAATGTCTCCGGACGCACGCTGGCAGAAGAAGCCGCGCTCGCCAAGGAGTTGGCTGGCCAGAAAGTGATTCATTCCATCGACAAGCCGTTAAAGCCTACCGGCGGACTCGTAATTCTCAAGGGCAATATCGCGCCCGAAGGTTGCGTGATTAAAGTCGCCGGACACGAACGCTTGACCCACAGCGGCCCTGCTCGCGTTTTCGAAAATGAAGAGGCGGCCTTTCATGCCGTCGAAGCACGCACTCTCAAACCGAATGACGTCGTTGTCATTCGCAATGAAGGCCCGCGCGGTGGTCCCGGCATGCGCGAAATGCTTCAAGTGACGGCAGCGATCGCCGGCATTCCAGAGCTGAGTGACACAGTTGCCTTGCTGACGGATGGCCGCTTCTCCGGCGCCACTCGCGGTTTGATGGCGGGCCATGTCTCACCGGAAGCTGCGCTGGGCGGCCCGATTGCAGCGCTGCGCGATGGCGACACCATTGTTTTCGACATACCGAAGCGTGAACTGCGCGTGGAACTGACAGACCAGGAACTTGCCGCGCGCATGAAAGATTGGAAAACTCCAGCGCCGAATTCTCCGCGCGGAGTGTTTCGGAAATATGCCGAGACCGTTTCTTCCGCTTCCCGCGGAGCTGTCACGAATTATTGATGAATGAGGATGATCATGGACAAGCGTAAAAAAATAGCTGACACCCATCGCAACGCACCCGACACCGCCATCTACACCCAGCCGACCCCGCTGACCGGCGCAGAAACAGTGTGGGCAACACTCGTCGGCGAAGGTGTGCGCGATGTATTCGGCTATCCCGGCGGCGCGATTCTTCCGGTGTACGATGCGCTGCGGAAATTTCCTATCAGGCACATTCTGGTTCGCCACGAACAAGGTGCATCCCATATGGCCGACGGCTACGCGCGCGCTTCCGGTCGCGTCGGTGTCGCCATGGCTACCTCTGGCCCGGGCGCAACCAATCTTGTCACTGGAATTGCGACCGCCATGCTCGACTCCATTCCCATGGTCTGCATCACCGGTCAGGTTTCCAGCAAAGTGCTGGGCACCGATGCATTTCAGGAAGTCGACATCACCGGCATCACGCTTCCCATTACCAAGCACAATTTTCTAGTGCGTCGCACAGAAGATATCGCGCCCGCGCTGCGTGAAGCTTTTCGTATCGCGCAGTCCGGCAGACCAGGACCTGTGCTTGTCGACATCACCAAAGATGCGCAGCAAAACACCGCCGTCTTCGACTTTGCCGCTGCCGCACCGCAACCCTATCGCCCCCATCCCATGCTCTCGGCGGATTCAGCCTCGATCCGCGAAGCGCTCGAACTGTTGCGCACCGCGAAGCGTCCAGTGATTTTAGCCGGCCAGGGCATTCTGCATTCTGGTGCGATGGAACAAGTTCGCACGCTGGCGGAGCGCACGCAAATCCCCGTCGCCTGCACGCTGCTGGGTCTCACCGCCTTCCCTGCCTCGCATCCGTTGAACCTTGGCATGATGGGCATGCACGGAGAAAGCTGGGTCAACCAATCGATTCAGCAAGCTGATCTGCTGATCGCCTGCGGCATGCGCTTTGACGATCGCGTCACCGGTTCGCTTTCCACCTACGCACCGAACGCAAAGAAAATTCACATCGAGATCGATCCCGCCGAGATCAATAAAAATGTTCGCGTCGATGTTGGCCTGATCGGCGACCTGAAAGAAATTCTGGAAACTCTGCTGCCTCGCTTGCCGGGTCGCGATGGCGCCGCATGGCTGCATGCAATTTCCGCAATGAAGGGCGACGCCTCCGTCCACGACATTCAGCAACTGCCCGACAACGGACATCTCTACGCCGCGCATGTCATCAACGACATCTGGCGCGTCACCAACGGAAACGCGATCGTCGTCACCGACGTGGGTCAGCACCAGATGTGGGAGGCGCAATATTACAAGCATGACAGCCCGCGTTCGCTGATCACTTCCGGTGGCCTGGGAACCATGGGCTTTGCGCTGCCCGCGGCCATCGGCGCCAAAATCGCCTGCCCGGAAAAAGAAGTGTGGGTGATTGCCGGCGATGGTGGATTTCAGATGACCAGTCCTGAACTCGCGACCATTGTCCAGGAACAGTTGAAGATCAACATCGCCATCGTCAACAACGGCTACCTCGGAATGGTGCGGCAGTGGCAGGAGACTTTCTACGAAAAGAATTATGAGTGCACGCCGTTGATCAGTCCTGACTTCGTCAAGCTGGCGGATGCACATGGTATTCGTGGCGCCCACGTGAACCGCCGTGCCGATGTAATCCCCACGGTCGAATCCGCGCGTCAGCATTCAGGCGCATTCCTGATCGACTTCCAGGTGGAGCAGGAAGATTCTGTCTATCCCATGATTGCTCCCGGCGCCGCGCTGCATGAAATGATCCGCCGCCCAAAACATAATCCGCTGGTCGAAACAGCGACGGAAGACTAGGAGCTCAATCCATGTTGCATACCTTTGTAGCGCTGGTCGAGGACAAAACGGGATTACTGGCTCGCGTGACGTCGCTATTTCGACGCCTGAATGTGAACATCATTTCGCTCACCGTCGGCGGCACGGAAACCGTCGGCGTGTCGCGAACCACCATCGTCGCCGAAGCGGCAGAAGATCGTGCGCCGCGAATCATGGCGTCGCTCTACAAGCTGGAAGGCGTTCTCGATGTCGACGACGTGGGACGCCACTCCGCCGTCATTCGTGAACTGGCAATGTTGAAAGTCGCGGCCGACCAAAACACTCGCTCCGATCTGTTCCAGTTGGCGGAGGTCTTTCGTGCCCGCATTGTCGATCTGGCCCCGGAATCACTGATGATGGAAATTACCGGCAGCGCCAGTAAAATTGAAGGATTGGTGCAGATTCTGGTCGAGGGAAATTACCGTATTCTGGAAATGGCGCGTACCGGACGCATGGCGATGCGGCGCGGACATCACGCCAGTCGAGTTCTGGAAGCGCTCGGCGACACTACCCCGCGCATCGATCCCAAAACTTTCTCAGGCGTGTTGAAACACGAAGCGCCCGACCTGCTCGAAGACGAACACCACGCATAATTTACCCACACGGAGAGAAACGATATGGCGAAAACCTACCACGACGAAGATGCAGACCTGACATTGATCCGGCAGAAGAAGGTGGCCATTATCGGCTACGGCTCCCAGGGCCATGCGCACGCGCTCAACCTAAAGGATTCAGGAGTTGAAGTTCGCATTGGATTGCCGGAGGGCAGCAAATCCAAAGCGCGCGCGGAAAAAGTTGGACTGCAAGTGATGACCACCGCCGACGCAGCAAAATGGGCGGATGTGATCATGATTTTGACCCCGGACCAGACGCAGGGAAAAATTTACGCCGATTCCATTGCACCCGCAATGACCGCGGGCAAGACGCTGATGTTTGCGCACGGTTTCAACATCCGCTATGACACCATTCATCCACCCGCCACCGTCGACGTCAGCATGGTGGCTCCCAAAGCTCCCGGCCATCGCGTGCGCGAAGTATTTGTCGAGGGCGGTGGAACACCCGGCCTGGTTGCTATCCAGCAGGATGCCAGCGGGCAAGCGCTTGCCTTGGCGCTCTCCTACGCAAAAGGCATCGGCTGCACCCGCGCCGGCGTGATCGAGACCACGTTCAAGGAAGAAACTGAAACCGATTTGTTCGGCGAGCAAGCCGTGCTGTGCGGCGGCGTCAGCGCGCTCATCAAAGCGGGCTTCGAAACCCTGACCGCAGCCGGCTACCAGCCAGAAGTTGCCTACTTCGAGTGCATGCATGAGCTGAAACTGATCGTCGACCTGATTTATCGCGGCGGTCTCGCGTACATGCGCCACTCCATCTCCGACACTGCGGAATATGGCGACTACACCGCCGGCCCGCGCATCGTGACCGATCAAACTCGCGCCGCGATGAAGCAATTGCTCGCAGAAATCCAGGATGGAACCTTCGCGAAGAATTGGCTGAATGAAAACGCGACCGGTCGCAAATGGTTTGAAGAGCAGCGCCGCAAAGAAGCGCAGCACTCCATTGAAAAAACCGGTGCTCCGCTTCGCGCGGCCATGCCGTTCCTCGATCCCGTCACGGTAAAAGACGGTGCAGTCGAGTCAGCCGAGAAGCCCGTCCCCGCAACTGTGGGCGCGTAGCTCGACTGTTTTCCTTATGATCGGCCGATGAGGCGTGTCATTCCACAGCGCGCTTCATCGGGTTCGTCTCCTTCGCGCCACAAGCGCAAATTTTTCATTCCCTCGCAACATGGCGTTTGTAACCTAGAGTGATCTATTCTGTGAGCTACCGCTATGGCCTCCTCGACGCAATCGATCGCGATACCAACGGACCTACCCCCCGGAGTTTCCGTTCTCCACACTCCGGAACCTGAGGTTCTGGAGGCGCTCCGCCGTGTTCGCCAGTTGGATGGCTTGAGCGACGCGGAATACCTTTGGCTCGCCCAGCACAGTTGGGAATTCACTGCCCCGGCCGGAACACGCATCTTCAATGATGGTGACCCGGCGACCCACATGACGATCCTGCTTGCCGGTGAAATTCAGGTGCGGCGGCAACATGCGGCACGTGGCAGCCTGTTTATCGGGCGCTCCGGTCAGATCACCGGTGTGCTTCCCTTCTCCCGCATGAAGACCACCGGCGGCAGTGGCTACGTTTCTGAACCGGTGTGGGCATTGCAGGTTCCACGTGACCTGTTCCCTGAAATGCTGGTCGCCATTCCCTCCATGGGCCAGCGTTCCGTCACCATCTTGCTCGATCGCGTCCGCGAAGTGACTCGCCTGGAGCAGCAGTCAGAAAAACTAAGCGCCCTCGGAAAGCTGGCCGCCAATCTTGCGCATGAACTCAACAATCCTGCGAGCGCGGCCCAGCGTGCCAGCAGCAATCTGATGGAAGAATTGCGCGCGTACGGAAAAGTCAGCTTTGAGGCGGGACGGCTGTGCCTGACGAACGAGCAAGAAGAGCAGTACATGGAGTGGAACCGCAAGATTCGTTGCGCCATCGAAGGCCGCACCACGCCCCAGAATCCAATCGATGCGGGCGCGCTGGAAGAGCGATTGAATCGTTGGCTTGAGCCGCGTAAGCTGGCCAATCCCTGGACCGTGGCTCCCGTTTTTGCGGAAGCAGGTGTCGAGCCCGAGGACCTCGCGGTGTTGGATACGTTTCTAAGTGTCGAGGCTGCCAACGTCGCCTTGACCCACTTCGCCTCCACACTGCGCGCCGAAAGCATGACTGGAGCGGTGCTCGAGTCGACCGCCAGAATCTTCGACCTGATTCGCGCCATCCAGCAGTACTCCCACATGGACCAGGCTCCGCTGCAGGATATCGACCTGGCACAATCGCTCGACAACACGCTGACCATGCTGCATTACAGAATGAATCACGTGAAGGTCGTGCGCGAATACGACCCTGACCTGCCCCGCATCGCCGCCAATGGAAGCGAACTCAATCAAATATGGATGGCGCTGCTGGAAAACGCCTTGGACGCGATGCACGATCGTGGAACCATCCGGGTGACAACCCAAAATGCGGGCGACATGGTTCGAGTCGAAATCTGGGACGACGGTCCCGGAATTCCGCCAGAACTGCATAGTCGAATTTTTGAGCCCTTTTTTACGACCAAGCCGCCGGGGAAAGGCGCTGGATTGAGCCTCGATACAGTGAATCGAATCCTGAGTCGCTACCGAGGATTCATCAATCTGGAATCGAAGCCGGGTTCCACGTGTTTCCAGATCAGAATTCCGTTGCAACAGGCCGGAGCCTATTAAGGTCGCCGAGGAAATTACTTTTCGATCTCGACGCCTCGCCAGAACGCAACATGATTTTTGATGGCGCGCGCGGCCGGCTTGGGATCGGGATAATACCAGGCTGCGTCTGAATTTTCCTGCCCGTCTACCAGGATTGTGTAATACCGCGCCTGCCCTTTCCACGGACACGTCGAGATCGTCGAACTGGAGCGGAAAAACTCACGATCGATCGAATCGTGCGGGAAATACACATTCCCTTCAACCAGTTGCGTTTTTTCACTTTCTGCTAATACTTTGCCGTTCCAAACTGCTTTCGCCATATATTCGCCTAAAACTCCTTCATCTACAACAATATCAGATACGTCGGTTTGGCGTAGTCGGCGCGCCGCTGGCAAAGCCGCACGTAAAAAGAGGGTGCACCCAAGCGCACCCTCTTCATAAACTTCCCAACCAGCATCGTCAGACCCAGCGAATCCAGCGATTACATGGAGCTTTCGCTACCCGACTTCTTCACAGAGTCAATGTGAATGCTGTTATTTGTCGCGTCGACCGTCGCAACCACCTTCACCTTGTCGCCGTAGTAATTCTGCACAGCGTCGGTGTTATCGATCGCCCAAACTTTATTTGCTGAGTCGACGAAGACCGCTTTTTGTCCTGACTTGATACAGCTCTTCACACATTCCGCAGTGTGCATGGACGCACCACACTTGGAATCGCCAATCCACCCGGTGAGTTTGTGGGTCTTCGCTGTCTGTGCTCCGGCAAACGCCGTCATGCTTACGAGGGCTAGTGCAAATGCAATGCGTTTCATTGTTGGCTCCTAAAAACTTTCTTCCCCATGGGGAGTTCACCTGCGAACAAACCAGTTGTACGGTCTCGCTGAAACGAATGGCAACCGGCCGTGTGGTCCTGCCAAAATGGATGGGCTTGATTTTCCGCCGTACGATAGCCGAAATCTTGGGGCGAATTATTTCGCGCGATCCTGAATCATCTTGATCCTGGCGTTGAACCGATCCCGCGCCATGGGATATTTCTCGATCATTTGCGCTGTTTGGCGCATAAACGGAAATCCGGTTTTCGACGCATAGGTCTCTCGAAATGCGTAAAGCTTGGCGAAAATCAGGATCCCCTCACCATTCGAGTCGAGGTACAGATCCGACTTCACCGCACCATGAATGACCAGCGAAGCTGCCATCTCCCAATAGCTGATTGCCTGGCGAAAATACGCGTTCTCCTGCGACCCAGCTCCCTGCAGCACCGCCAGAAATTCCTCTGGCGTTTTCGGATTGAACTCAAACACAATCCAATGACGCGCCTTGCGCAACACTTCCTCTCGGCGAAGGTCGTACAGCTTCAAAATGATGTCGGCGTCGTTGTGTGTTGCGATCTGACTTTCCATCCGTGTTCACTTTCCTGGCTCAATTGTATTGAGCGCCTGCATTTGTAGCTGTGATGCCCGTCATACAGGGCTAGGCGACTGTCGCAGCGGCAGCCTCAACAGGCTTTTCTTCTGCCTCGCGCGCATCGCCGATCCGTTTTTCATAATGACACACCACCGTCTTCGCAGGTGTCGCCGGCTGTTCTTCCTTACCCTTCTTGCCTCGCCCCTTGCCGCGTTTTTCCTCCGCCGCAGTTTGCTTCTCGTTATTCGGACATACAAGATAGACGCCCGATTTCAGCGACTTCTCCAGCAGGTACGGGCTGCCGCATTCCGGGCACGTCTGTGGAACAGGCTTCAGGTTCGAAGTGAAATCGCACTTGGGATAATTCGTGCAGCCATAGAAGAAGTTTCCACGCCGCGCCTTGCGCTCCGCAATGTCACCCGTCCCGCAGGTCGGACACTTGACCCCGGTCAGATTCTGCTTGATGTACTTGCATTTTGGATAGCCGCTGCAACTCACGAATTCGCCATATTGCCCATTCCGCAGCACAAGTTGCATGCCGCATTTCGGGCACGTTTCATCCAGCGGTACCGGAGGCTTCTGCTGTTGCTTGTGCGTCAGCTTGCGAATCGTCTTGCACGGCGGATCTTCGTTGTATCCCGGACACGCCATGAACTGCCCGAACGGTCCATTCCGCAGCACCATCACTCTTCCGCAATTTTCGCAGAACTCTTCCTCGGCTTCCGCTCCCTGCGCTTCCGCCGCCTGCAGGTTGGGTTTCCCCTCATAATTCTCGCGCGTGAATTTGCAGCTCACCTGCTCCACAACCAGCTTGCGCTCCGGAGCCGCAACTTCACTCAACCCAGATTCCAGTTCTTTTCTGTTCTTCGCAGTGACAGCCGCGGGCGCAATCCCCGTGCCGCCCGTCGTCTTCACCGTCATCGGATATTCGAGCTTGCTCTCAATTTTCTTGATCGCCTTCTTCGCATCTTTCTCCCACGCGGAGTTAGCAATCGTGACCGGCTTCTTCTTGTCGTACGCCGAGCACGCATAGAACGAACCGAACTTGCCCCACTTCAACACCAGCGGCGCTCCGCACTCCGGACATTTCTCCGACGTCGGCTGCTCCATCCGCTTGATGTCTTCCATGTTTTTATCTGCGACTTTCAATTCCTCCTGGAAATATCCATAGAAGCCGCTCAGCAAATCCGTCCACTTTTCCGTTCCGTCTTCCACCGCATCCAATTCCACTTCCAGCTTGGCCGTGTACGCCGGATCGAAAATGTATGGGAAATTCTTGACCAGCAGATCGTTCACCACCTGGCCAAGTTCTGTCGGATAAAACTTGCCCGACCCCTTCGGCGGAACCTTCACGGCGTACTCGCGATCCTGAATCGTGCTGATGATCGAAGCATAGGTCGAAGGCCGCCCGATGCCGCGCTCCTCTAACTCTTTCACCAACGAAGCCTCATTAAAGCGAGGCGGCGGCTCGGTGAAATGCTGTTCCGGTTTCAGCTGTTTCAGATTCAGCGCCTGTCCATCATTCAGTTCCGGCAGGCGATTGCTCAAGGCCTCGTCATCGGCATCCTTCGCGTCTTTGGCTTCTTCGTAAATCTTCAGAAAACCATCAAACTTCAACACCGACCCGGTAACCCGATAGTCATAACTGCGATCGGACTTGGCGACGATATCGACCGTCGTCTGATCGAACACAGCTTGCACCATCTGCGACGCCACAAACCGCTGCCAGATCAGTTTGTACAGCTTGTACTGCTCATCACTCAGATAGCTTTTGATCTCATCCGGAGCCAGTTCCACATTGGTGGGGCGAATCGCTTCGTGCGCGTCCTGCGCATCTTTTTTACCTTTGAAGGCGTTCGGACTGGCCGGCAAATATTTCTCGCCCAGCTTTTTCCCGATGTACGCGCGCGCATCTTGAATCGCATCCGGAGAAACACGGACCGAATCCGTTCGCATGTACGTGATCAAGCCAACAGTTCCCTGGCTGCCGACTTCGACGCCTTCATACAAACGCTGCGCCACACCCATGGTTCGCCGCACATTAAACCCAAGCTTGCGCGACGCATCCTGCTGCAGTTTGCTGGTGATGAACGGAGCCGTCGGGTTCTGACGGCGTTCCTTCTTCTCTACCGCGCGAACGTTCCAGTCCGCCTTGTTGAGCGCTGCGACAATTGCATCCGTCTCCGCCTGGTTCGGCAGTGAGGGCGCATTCACCGTCTCAACTGTGGCGCGCTTGCCGTCGATTCCCATAAAGCGCGCGGTAAATTCCTGGCCCTCTTTACCACCGCCCAAAGCAGGCGTCAGTTGCGCATCGAGCGTCCAGTATTCAACCGGTTGAAATGCTTTGATCAGTCGCTCGCGTTCCACAATCAATCTCACCGCGACGGTCTGCACACGGCCTGCGGACAATCCGCGCCGCACCTTGTCCCACAACAGCGGAGAGATCTGATACCCCACAATGCGATCCAGCACCCGCCGCGTCTGCTGTGCATCCACCAGGCGTGCATCCACCGGGCCGGCATGTTGAAACGCCGCCTTCACTGCCTTCTGCGTGATCTCGTTAAATGTGACTCGCTGAATCGTCGCCTTATTACGAAGCTGCGGCTTCAACTGCAATTCCAAATGCCACGCGATGGCTTCACCTTCGCGGTCCGGGTCAGGCGCCAGGTACACAGCCTCCATGGTCGACGCCAGCTTCTTCAGCCGGTCGACAACCTTCTCTTTGCCGGGCATCACAATCAGCTCGGGCTCAAACGTGCCATTTTCCAGGTCGACGCCAATCTTGCTTTTCGGCAGATCCATAATGTGGCCAATCGACGCCTCCACTACGAAATCCTTGCCGAGATACTTGTTGATCGTCTTTGCCTTTGCAGGCGACTCGACGATGACTAATGACTTTGCCATGCAGTTACACTTTCCTCTTCAGGTACAGACTTTCTTTGCGGGTTGTTCAAAAGACGCGTTCCGGCAAATTAGGTAACAAGTGCGAAACTACCACGGTTTCGCCGCGCGGCACCAGTGACCCCTGTCACCGTCTCAATTTCATCCTCCCTCCCTGGCCGGCAAAATCAACCAGCCTGGAGGCGAAATTCGAGACCGCCGCCTGTTACGAAATTGGCTTCTCTAAAATGTCCTCACGTAATTTTTGCCCGGCATAGCGCGTACGCGTCCTGCCAGTTCCAATTCAAAAAGCGCAGTGAAAATTTCCGATGAGCTCAATTTATCCTCCAGCTTCTCCACCAGTTCATCCAGCTGCAATGCCTGGTCGGGGCGGAGTGCATCGAACACTTGCGCCTGGTCTTCCGGCAGGTCGGGCAAATTCGGCTTGCTGAATAACGATGCACCAGAACCGTCGGAGGATGCAATTCCCTGTCGCTCCTCCACCTCTAACCGGATCTGCGTCGGCAATTCTTCCCACACATCTTCCCAGGTCGCCACCAACTTCGCGCCCTGTTTAATCAACGTATTCGGCCCCCAGGAATTCTTCGACGTCACGTTCCCAGGCACCGCGAACACTTCGCGATTCTGTTCCAGCGCACAACGGGCGGTAATCCGAGTTCCACTATTCTCGCTGGCCTCAATCACCAGCACGCCCACACTCATCCCACTCAAGATCCGATTGCGAATAGGAAAATTCTGCGGCGCTGGAAATGTTCCCATCGGGTATTCACTGAGGATCGCTCCCCCGGCCTCAAGAATCTGTTCCGCCAGCCGCTTGTTCTCCTTGGGGTAAATCACGTCAATTCCCGTTCCCCAAACTGCAACCGTCTTACCTCGCGCATCCAGCGCTCCGCGGTGGGCCGCCGTGTCTACTCCGCGTGCCATGCCGCTCAAAATGATCAACCCATGTACCGCCAGATCGCGCGACAGCATCTCCGCCATGCCAGTGCCATACGGCGTCGGATGGCGCGTGCCCACAACCGCAATTCCCGGCTGGGCCAGCAACGTCTTGTCACCGCGCAACCATAATAATGTTGGCGGATCAAAAATCTCCCGCAACCTGCCCGGATACTCCTCGTCCGCAGGGGTTACCAACGTTCCCCCACCCTGCTGCACCAGGCTCCATTCCTTCTCCGCTTCCGCCAGCGATTTGCCGGAAGCAATCGACTGCGCCGAGACAGTCGGCAATCGCAAACCTTCCAACTGCGTCAGTGGCAGACCCAGCACACCTCGCGCGGTGCCGGTGGCGTTTACCGCCCGCCAAATGCGAGTGGGACCCAGTCCGCTTGTCATCGTCAGCGCCAACCACGCCAGCCGCTCGCCCTCCAGTGCTTGCGGAGGAGCGACAGTTGCTGCAGCGGTTTGCGGGCTGTCACCCGTTTGTGCCGAAGTTTTCATCGTTAACTTTATATATAGGAGACAACATTTCCGCGGAACCATCCGCTCCGTTCGAAAAATTGGCTCGATGTTGCGAGAGCGTATCCGTGGCAGGCTCGAATGTCAAGCCGCCCCCCTCTTCCTGGCCTCCTAAATGCTCCCCTGGAAGTGGCTATTTCAACGTGTTGCACGCTTTGGATTCCCGCCCGAATGATTCACCGATTATTCATCGATGAGTCATCATGCTGTCTCTGGAAATGCTGCATAACTAGGGCATGAGTGGGGCGACGTACGACACGATAATCCTGTCGGACATCCACCTCGGGTCCGAAGTGAGTCGGGCACAGGACGCGCTCGACGTGCTGCAGACATATAGCTACAAGAGGCTGGTTCTGCTGGGCGATATTTTTTCCGATCTCAACTTTCGCCGCCTGACCAGCGAACACTGGAAGTTCCTTTCCTACATCCGCAAACTTTCTAATCCGAAACGACAGGTTGAAGTGGTCTGGGTCGAGGGCAACCACGACACTGGCCTCGCCAATCTGATGTCGCACCTGGTCGGCGTCCCCGTCTACCAGCGCTACGTTTGGGAGTATGAAGGCAAACGGCACCTTGCAATGCACGGCCATCAATTCGACGGCTTCGTCAAAAAGAATCTCTGGATCAGCCGATTAGGCGAGTTGATCTTCCTGCAAATCCAGAAAGTCGATTCGCGGACCAAATGTGTTTCACGCTTCCTCGACCGCATGAACACTCGCTGGCTGCTGCTCTCGGACAAAGTGGCGCGCGGAGCGATTCACTATGCGCGCATCGGAAAATGTGAACGCGTGTTTTGCGGACACACCCATGTTGCGCTGTCGCTGCTCTGCGACGGCGTCGAGTATTACAACTCCGGCTCGTGGGTCGACGCACGCGCCACTTTCCTCACCATCAACCAGCAAGGCGTGGAGATACAGACCTATGCCGGCGGAACTCACCATCGTTATCCCAGCACGGAACGAGAACCAGTCACTGCCGAGGCTGCTGACCTCTTTGAATCAGCAGGACTACCTGCACTTGCCGGATACCAGAGTGTTCGTTGCTGATGCCAACTCCACCGATGGCACAGCCGAGATGGCACGTTCGTTTGCGGCTAAATTCCCCATTGAAGTACTCACCGGAGGTCTGCCTTCTGTGGGCCGCAACGCAGGTGCGCGCCTCGCTACCACACCTTATGTGCTTTTTCTTGACGCGGATGTAGAGCTGCGTGACCCCACCTTGCTGCGTCGCGCCGTGCGCGCCATGCAGCGGCATGACCTGCATTGCCTGACCACCAACATCCGCTGCATCGAGGGAAGTGCCGCCGATCGGCTGCTGTTTGGCGGCAGCAACGTCGTTCAGAAACTCTCCCGCTGGGGTCTGCCCTTTGCGACTGGAATGTTCATGATGTTCGACCGGCTGGAATTTAAAAGGCTCGGCGGCTTCAACGAGCAGGCTCTCTACGCCGAAGACTACTTGTTAACCAAGCAGGTCGCGAACAAGCGATTTGCCGTAATCCCCGGCGCCGTGATGACGTCAAACCGTCGCTTTCGAAAAATGGGTCACTTGCGCATCGCCGGAATGTTTTTCCTGACCGCGCTGAACTCCCACAACCAAAGCTATTTCCTGCGCGACCAGGGCTACTGGGAAGAATCTTAGAAAAATCAACCACGTTAACTCAACTTCACCGGCTTGCCATCGGCGCAGGATTTATAGATTGCCGTAATGATGCGCTCATCCCGCAGCCCTTCTTCTCCTCCGGTCTTCGGCTCTTTATTCTGCAAGAATGCAATCGGAAAAATAATCCGCCTCGGTGGCAAACTGTCGCGGAGACGGATTATTGAAGGCGATCTCGATCGGCGATTTTCCCTGCGACTTTCCCGTTAATTGCAATCCCTGATAGCCGAAGGCTGGATTCAGTTCCAGCATGCCTTCCGACCCAACCGCGCGCGCCCAGCCCCCAGTAAAGTTTGTACCGTAACTGGTCGCGCAATGCGCCAACACGCCGCTCGGGAAAGTGAAATGTCCACACCACGTTTTCTTCCACCTCGTTAAACCTGCCGTCGTGATCGATGACGGAAGAATAGGCCTCGACGGAGATCGGCTCTTCGCCCGTCAGGTATCGCATCGCCTGGATGGAATAAATACCCACATCGACCAACGGGCCACCACCCGCCATCTTCTTATTCAGTCGCCATTCGCCGGCGCGAATGTTGAATCCATTCGAGCTGCTCATGATCTGTAGCTTGCCCGCATAACCCTGGCGCAGTAACTCAATCGCCTTCAGGTTCGTCGGCTCGTACTGGCAGCGATACGCGATCATTAATTTTCGATCGGCCTGCTTGCAGGCGGCAATCATCTGTTCGCATTCCTTCACCGAATTCGCCATCGGCTTTTCGCACAGCACATGCTTGCCCGCTTTGGCGGCGCGGATCGTGTACTCCGCATGCATGCCGTTGGGCAGCGCGATGTAGACAGCATCGATCGCAGGATTATCGTGGATCGAATCGTAATTCTGATAGTTGTAAATCGCGTTGTGCGGAACGTCGTATTCGTCGGCGATGCGTTCCGCCTTGTCACGATGACCGCTGACCAGCGCAACAATCTTCGAGTCCTTCGAGATCTTCACGCCGGGCATAAACTCGTTCATGGAAATCCGACCCAGCCCGACAATGCAGTAGCCGATTTTCTTTCCACCCGTCGATGACGAATTCGCCGAATCATTTTCGGCTTGAGGGATCGCAGTTTCAGCACGCATCGCACCTGTAAACGCTTCGCCCGCGAAGGCGCCAAGCGCAACTGCAGAACCTGCCTGTATCAGAAAATTACGGCGGCTGGGATTCATGATTCACCTCGCAGATAAGATGACAACGTCAGCAGTGCATGCGCTGGGATAACAGCGTATGCAAACCACTCTACTCGAGCCAGCGCAACGGTGGCGCTGGCGGCAACACACCGGTTTCCGCGGCATAACGGAAGAATAGATCCATGCCTGCCAGGCACGCCTCATCCAGCACGTAGTGAATGTGCTCTGTAAGGTAGCTGCGAATAGTGGCGGCAGGAACAGCAATCCGCGGAGCCCATTCTCGAACCAGGTCCTCGATATGTGCCATGCCGTGATCGCGCGAACCTAGAAAATCTTCGGTCACCTGCCGCGCGCTTAGCTTCTCTGCTTCAATCGCTTCCGGTCGCACCGCCCACACCGCCGAAACCCAAGGCACTCCAGTGTGCTGCTTCCAGACATGCCCAAGATCCAGATATTCCAACCGCTCGCCGGTGCGTGCCAACCGCGCCTCCCGATCCTCCAGCGCAAGCAGCGCCGGATCGCCAATCAAAATCGCCGCATCGCAGGCCTCCAGCATAGCGTCTAGATTCGGCGCAAAGGGCAGAAACTCCGGATCCGTGCGATGAAACTTGCGAAATAGTATCTGCGCATACGCGTTGGACGTTCGCGAATCCGTATCTGCGGCCACGCGACGAACCGCTGCAATTCCGTCAGGATGCTTGACCACCAGGATGATCGAGCGCACCCGATCGAGCGACGCGATCGTGCAGCCGCGAAGAACGGCCAGTCCAGGTGTGGTTGCGTACGCGGCAATTGGGATCAGGCCGATGTCGGCGCTACCGTCCGCCAACTCAGCCGCACATTGCGATGGCATGGCGCTGTGAATCTGATAGCGCTCCGCCAAGCCTTTCCATCTCCGGTGGATGTTCGAAATCCCACATCAGCGGCGCGGGATTCAGGAATCGAATGGCGGAAATGCGAAGGCGCTGCGTCACCGATCAGTGTAGCAATCCAAAGAAGCTGCCGCGCGACTGCTGCCAGGGAGCACCACCCGCTACGCCGCGTGTCGACCGGCCAAAGTTATTCCGCTGGCTGCACAGGCGTGTCCTGGTCGACCAAGGCAGTCAAGCTCATATTCGGCGTTATCTCAGCTTGCTTGCCATGCACAAAGAGCGCAGAGATACCCACAAACGGCACAATCGCCACAGATCGAACCGTGTTGTATTTGTCCTGACCTTCTTTTGTCTCCGTGCCGTCCAACGGAATCACGTTTCCCGGCACATCCAGCGAGTGCACCGCAAAAGTGATCGTTCCCGGCTGGCCAACAATCCCGGCGCCATCGACCTGCAACACCGTCGCCACCGCAGGCGTTCCCTTTTTCGCAACCACCACGCCGTTCACGGCTAAATCCTGCGCCAACGCCATCGGGATGGAATCGCCAATCGCCAGCTTTTTCGAGGTCACGTCCGCCGTCACCACCAGCGGAACTTCTGTCCCTCTCGTCAATACAAGATTTTCCGGCGAAGTTGCCGTCACCGCACTCGGCTGCGAACGGGTGCTCGCGGGCGCAGCTGTAGAAGTCGGTGTCGTTCCAGGAAGAATGTACGACGCATTGGCGATCTGGCTCCGCATAAAATACGGCGCAATCGCGATCACCTGCAGATGCGTGGTCGACGTGATCTGGATCGGCCCAACATAGCGCGTCGACTGCGCCGTCGGTGTCCAGCCGTCCGTTGTGTAATACATGACCGCCCCGCGAGTCTTGTCCTTCATCCGCAGCGTGATCGACCCGGGATAGGTGCCGGATTTCATAGACAGTTTTGGCGTGGCTGCCATCGGCATTCCGTACACGCCCGAATCGGAATTTTGCATCGCCTGCTGGGCTGCCTGCTGTGCGTCCTGCGATGCCTGTTGGCTGGCTTGCATGGCCATTTGATTGGCCATCTGAGCGTCCTGCATTGCCTGCTGGTTGGCTTGTTCCGCCATCTGGGCGGCTTGCATGCCGGCATCCTGCGCCAGGGCTAAAGATCCGGAGAGAACCAAGGGAAGAAGAAAGCGTAAGCGCATGACACACCTCGCTGAATGTTCCACTTCTAGAGACGCGCACACGCACAGAAAGTTTCGCACCCGCATATCATTCCAATAAGTTAGGAATACTGAAGTTTTCACTTGACTATTTATTCCACCCGCGCGATACTGAAGCTGCCACTTAACTATTGGCAGAAAGGAACACCATGAATAAGCAAAAAGATCCATCCGTCATCCACAGCACCTTCGTCATCGAGCGCAGCTATCCCAAACCACCCGAGCGTGTCTTTTCCGCCTTTGCCAGCGCGCCGCAGAAGAGTCGCTGGTTTTTCACAGGAAGAAGTTCCGACCTCGAGAAGTATGAATTGGACTTTCGCGAGGGAGGACGCGAGCACGCACAATTGCGCTTCAACGACAACTCGCCTTTCCCCGGCGTCCCCATGATCACAGATACGGATTATCTGGACATCACACCCAACCGGCGAATCGTCACCTGCTCCACCATGACGATTGGAGAGAACCGCGTTTCCGCCGCCTTGGTCACGTTTGAGCTTCTTCCCACAGACAAAGGAACCGACCTGATCTGCACCCACCAGGGAGCATTCTTTGAAGGCTCGGGAGGCCCTGAAATGCGGGAAGACGGCTGGCGCAAGATATTTGCCAATTTGGACAAGGAACTGGCCAGTTAGGGTGATTTCTTCGCGCCTCAGTTCCGTAGGCTCTATTTCGCTGCGACCGCAAGTGAAAACCAGTCGCATCGCTTTGACGGATGCCGGCAAACGAACCGCGCTTGCCGGCAATATGGGAAAGGGTCCTCGCTATGCCGCGTCCAAAGATCAATATTGACGGCCTGTTTCACGCGCTCGGCGATCCAACGCGTCGAGCCATCCTGGATCGGCTCTGCCAAGGACCTTTTTCCGTTTCCCGATTAGCGGAGCCGCTCGGCGTCACCGTAACAGCGGTAATGCAGCATCTGCAAATTCTGGAAGAAAGCGGATTGGTACACACGGAAAAGGTAGGGAGAACCCGCACCTGCCGCATCGACACCGCTGGTTTTACGGCTCTACAGCAGTGGATCAATGATCATCGCACGCAGTTGGAACGGCGCCTTGATCGACTCGGTGAATTGCTTGAGCTTGACGACGAGGAATAAGCACCTCGATCGATGTCGCGCCCGATTAAATTTCCCAGCGCAATAAACAAGTGCCGACGGTATATCCGGCCCCAACAGACGCCAGCAGCACCAGGTCGCCCTTATGCAGCTTGTTCTCTTCCCGCGCCGTCTGCATGGCCAGGGGAATGGTACCCGCAGTGGTGTTGCCAAAGCGGTCGATATTGATAATGACTCGCTCGCTCGCGATCCCCAACCGCTCTGCCGTTGACTGGATGATGCGCTTATTCGCCTGGTGTGGGATAAAACAGTCTAAGTCGCTGCCGTGAATGCCATTGCGCACCAGCAACGCTTCCGTCGCTTCTGACATTTTGCGGACGGCAAACTTGTACACGGCCTGCCCATCCTGGTGCACCACGTGCATGTTTTTCGCCACGGTTTCTGCCGTCGGCGGATGCAGGCTGCCGCCACCCGGCATGTACAGTGAGGCCGCGCCCGAGCCGTCGATTTCATGCAGGTAGTCGATCATACCGACTTCGCCTTCTTCGGCTGGCTCCAGCAGCACAGCGCCCGCGCCATCGCCAAAAATTATGCAGGTGGCACGATCCTTGTAATCGATGATCGACGACATCACATCGGCGCCAATCACCATCACTTTCTTGTGCGCGCCGGACTCAATCAGCTTGGTGCCCACCTGAAGCGCATACACAAACGCGCAGCACGCCGCAGAAACGTCGAAGCCCCAGACATTCTGCGCACCCAGCTTGTTCTGCACCAGGCAGGCGGTAGATGGAAACATCATGTCCGGAGTGACAGTCGCCACGATGATGGCTTCCAATTCGTTCGCGTCAATGCCGCGCTCGGCCAGGCAGACGCGCGCCGCCTCTACCGCTAAATCACTGGTTGCCACCCCTGGATCCACGATATGCCGGGTGCGGATGCCGGTACGCTCCACGATCCATTGATCGTTGGTGTCGACCATCTTTTCCAGGTCCGCATTGGTCAGTAAACGAGGTGGAACGTAGGTGCCAAGCGCGCTAATTTTTGCCCGGTGCAGCGACCGCGGTCGAAGATCAAATTTCAATGAGTTGGCCTCGAAAAATACTGTTTCTTGTCTGCCCGGGATTGCCTGCATTCAGCGGATCGGATGGCTGAACTTCAAGCGCCGGGTTCCCTACTGCACACGCATGAGCCCGTTGCCGTTGCTTCCTTCCGGACCTGGCGGGGTTGGCGGGATTGCGTCGCGTAGGACCCGGCACAGGTTCGATGATATCACTGGAAGTGTTCGACTTACAGCCTGTACCCTGCTTCCATAAAGCCATCGTCGTCAGAGGGAGACAGCATGCCCGACACTCTCATCCGCGCCGCCACATCGCAGGATTTACCTCGCCTGACCGAGATTTACAACCACTATGTAACTCACACTCCGATCACGTTCGATCTCGAACCTTATACGGCAAGTCAGCGTGCAGCCTGGTTGAATCAGTTCGCAATCACAGGCCGCCATCGACTGCTGGTCGCGGAAGAGAACGACATCGTTGTGGGTTACGCCGGAACCATGCGGTTTCGCGCCAAGGCGGCGTATGACACCACGGTGGAAGCGACCATTTATTGCGCTCAGGAAGCAGTTGGAAAAGGCATTGGCTGCAAATTGTTTACAGCATTGTTTCAAGCGATCGAGAAGGAAGACATCCATCGCATCGTCGGCGGATATACGATGCCGAATCCCGGTTCTGCTTCCCTGCTCGAAAAATTCGGCTTTCGACCAGTCGGCGTGTTTCGCGAAGTTGGGCGAAAATTCGACCGTTACTGGGATGTCGCATTCGCGGAGCGGCCGCTCCACCTGCCAACGTCGAAGTGATCGCTAGCCGGGGCGGCGGCCTGAGATTCGGTGTTCAGGTTGATAGAATAGAAGGTGTGAACAGTCTTGAAATCAACCCAGCCCCAGCCATCCCAGGGCAACAGGTTTCGCGTCCCAGGATCGGATTTGTCAGCCTGGGCTGCCCCAAAAACCTGGTCGATAGCGAAGTGATGATGGGCCTCCTCGCCGAGGCCGGAGCCACCATCACCTCCGACGCCGAAACCGCCGACGTCCTGGTGGTGAACACCTGCTCCTTTATCGATAAAGCCAAGCAGGAGTCCGTCGACACCATCCTCGAAATGGCGCAGCACAAAACCAGCGGCAAAGCCCAGCGCCTGGTCGTTGCCGGCTGCATGGTGGAACGCTATCGCGACGAAATTCAGAAAAATATTCCTGAGGTCGATGCCGTTGTCGGCACCGGCGAGCTGGAACAAATTCTCACCGCGGCAGGCCTGACTTCCCCGACGTCAGTCGCGACCGATTCCCCGTTTCGCATTTTGACTGTCGCCGAAGCAGCCGTTGCCCATCGAGCCGAAGGCGATCTTCGCGAGGCTCAAGGTCGCTTCTCCCGCGAAAGCTGGGACGGCGCCATTGCCAGCCTGCCGAATTATCTCTACAACGAGCACACGCCGCGCCTTCGCACCACAGCGCGCAGTTCTGCCTACGTCAAGATTGCGGAGGGCTGCGATCATCCCTGCGGCTTCTGCATCATTCCGCAGATTCGCGGCAAGTTTCGCTCGCGCCGGTTTGAATCTGTCGTTGCTGAAGTAGAGCGACTCGTCTCCGAAGGTGTGCAGGAAGTCACGCTGATCGGCCAGGACACCACCTGCTACGGCGAAGAATTCGGCATGAAAGACGGCCTGGCGCAGTTGCTCGATCGCCTGGCGCGCATCGACGGTGTCCGCTGGCTGCGTTTTCTCTACGCCTACCCGAACAAGGTGACGCCGGCGCTGCTTGAAACCATGGCTCGGCATGACAACATCTGCAAATATCTGGACGTTCCGCTGCAGCATGCCGCACCCAATGTGCTGAAGCGCATGAAGCGCGGCGGTGGCGCGGATATTTTCCTGAAAATGATCGAACGCGTGCGCGCCACCATGCCGGAGATTACGCTGCGCACTTCCTTCATCACCGGCTTCCCCGGAGAAACAGACGCCGACTTCGATCTGCTGATGGACTTTGTTCGCGAGGCACGCTTCGACTGGCTGGGCGTGTTCGAGTATTCCGATGAGGAAGGTTCCGCCGCCTACGCCCTCGATGGAAAAGTTCCTCGCAAGACGATCAGTGCGCGCCAGCGTAAGCTGATGCGGAATCAATTGCAGATTAGCCGCAAAGCCCGCGCAGCGCAGGTCGACCGCGTGATGGACGTGCTCATTGAAGGCGAAAGCGAAGAAACTCCGCTGCTCTGGCAAGGTCGCAGCGCCATGCATGCTCCGGAGATCGACGGAAAAATCCTGATCAACGACTTTGGCCCGCATGCATCCGTGCAGGCTGGAAAATTCTATCGCTGTGAAGTTACCGATGCCCACGATTACGACCTGATTGCCCGTATCGTGGCGTAAACTACGTGAAATCATTTCGAAATGTAACTATTACAGTTACATTGTGAGATTCTGTGTATGGCGAAAGAGAAAAGTAAGAAATCATCGGCGCTTCGGTGCCCCACCTGCAATACGCTCGTGCTGCAAACGGACGAGGATTTTCCGTTTTGCAGTGACCGCTGCCGTCTCATCGACCTGGGGAAATGGGCCAGCGGAGCCTATCGCATCTCCTCTCCCATCCTCGATCCGGAAGTGCTGGAAGGCCTGGATGAGATGCACCGCAGCGGACGCGGCTCTGGCGATGACGAATAAATGACGCCAAAAAGGACCGGCTGGGCCTGGGCATTGGCGACATTTTTTGGAGTGGGCTTTCTGCGTCCGGCACCCGGTACGTGGGGTTCTGTTGCAGGCCTGCTGTTGTGGCTGGCGGCGGCCCACTGGCTTCATCCCTCGCCCATGTACCTGGCACTTGGCACCGCCGTCGCGGCGTTCGTCCTGCTGCTCGCCGGCATTCCTGCATCCGCCATTGTTTCTCGTGAGGCCGCAACGGAGGACCCCAGCTTTGTCGTCGCAGATGAAGTTGTCGGCCAATGGATCGCCCTGATCGCCGCCGCCCCTCGCCCCTGGGAATGGCTGCTGGCCTTCGTGCTCTTCCGCGTTTTCGATATCCTAAAACCGTCTCCGGCCCGCCAGTTTGACAGGATGCACAGCGGATTCGGCATCATGATGGATGATGTGGCTGCCGGTATCTATGCGATGGCAGTTGTCTGGCTGGTCCGGCTCTTTTCCACCGGGTGGAGATTCTAGCCCGCCCAGTTCGGAATAGTCTGTCTTGTTGGGTGTCGTGCACAGCTGGTCGATACCTGCGGAAAGTTTCAACGTCAACGAATTGGATCGCTGCCTGAATCTGCTCCACCGCGCCGGAGCGCGACGCACATGAAATTTGGAATCCACACCACTGACACTGCCCCCCACATCACCTCCATCACTCCCCTGGCAGCGTTGCCCGGCGGCGAGGTGGAAGTACACGGCCGCAAACTGGCGACCGAAGCCTATCGTCAACCCACAGCCACCATCGGCGAGCAACCCTCTCCGGTCAGGATGAGCCACGCCTCGAAGGTGCTGTTGCATGTTCCCGACGGCGCGATTTCCGGCAATGTTCAGCTGCGCGTCGACGGACACACCAGCAACGCCATGCCATTGTCCGTAGGCGTCGCCATTGCCGAGGAAATGGATCCCGTTGCCAGCCCGGTGGTCGATCCTGAAGGAAATATTTACGTCGCGTTTTCCGGGCAGCGCGGACAGCAGACTCCGGTTTCCGTGTTTCAGATCGATCCCGAATACCAGGTTCGCCCCTTCGCCACCGGCATTCTGAACGCCACCGGAGTAGCGCTCGATCCGGAGGGAAATCTATACGTCTCCTCGCGGCATGAAGGTACCGTCTACCGCGTCACTCCCAGCGGGGCAAAGTCTGTATTTGCGGAAGGCATGGGCGTCGCCACCGGATTGGCCTTCGATCGCGATGGATTTCTCTATGTCGGCGATCGCAGCGGAACCATTTTCAAAATTTCGCCTACCCGCCAGGTCTTCGTCTTCGCCACGTTGGAGCCCAGTGTCTCCGCCTACCATCTGGCCTTCAACGAAGGTGGCACATTACTGGTCAGCGGACCCACCACCTCCGCCAATGAATCCATCCATGCGATTGAGCCCAACGGAGAAATCTCCAGCTTCTACACCGGCTTGGGCCGTCCCCAGGGCATGGCGTTAGACGTCGACGACAATGTCTATGTCGCCGCCTCCTTGCACGGCCGCCGTGGAGTCGTCAAAATCACGCCCAGGCGCGAAGCCTCCCTGGTCATTTCCGGCTCGGGAATCGTCGGCCTCGCTTTTTTACCGGAGGGCGATGCAACGGTCGCCACCCGCGATACCGTATATCATGTTGGTTTAGATATCGTCGGAAGATTATTGCATTGAAAGCGGTTCTCCTAAAGCGCATGGACGGTTGGCGTCATCAGGTTGGAGTCGTCACTTCCTCCAGAATGACAAACTCGTTTCTACGTACAACATTTGTAAAACTGCTATAGGCTGGCAATCGATCTGGTTCTCTTATCACACCCATGCTTGCAGAAATCATTGCCGTCGGATCAGAACTGCTGACCCCCTTCCGTCAGGACACGAATTCGCTGTTCGTCACCGAGCAGCTGAATTCGCTCGGCGTCAGCGTTGTCTTTAAAACCATCGTCGGCGATCGTAAGGCGAACCTGGTGCAAGCCATCCACCTCGCCCTCGCTCGCACAGATATCGTCTGCATCACGGGTGGCCTCGGCCCCACCGAGGATGATCTGACGCGTGAAGCTGTCGCAGAAGCCCTGGGCGTGCGCGTCCGCCGCAACGGCGACCTGCTGGCAGCCCTCTACAAGCGATTTGCCGAACGGCGCATCACCATGCCCGCCAACAATTCAAAGCAGGCCGACCTGATCGACGGCGCAGACATCTTGCCCAACGCCAACGGCACCGCGCCCGGTCAGTGGATTGACACCGTCATCGGCGAACACCGCAAGCTGATGTTGCTGGTGCCCGGTCCACCTGCGGAACTGAAAGCCATGTTCACCGCGGAATGCATGCCGCGACTGAAGGAAGCGCTGCCTCCCCGCCACATCGCTCGCCGCGTGTTGAAGATTGCTATGCTGCCGGAATCCGAAGTGGATGCGCGCCTGGCTCCCATCTACACCCGATTCACCGATGTCGAAACAACCATCCTGGCGCATGCCGGCGAGATCCAACTGCACCTGCAATGTACCAAGGCAATTCTCGAGTTAGCGCAGTCCCGCGTCAACGAACTGGCCAGCCGTCTCGAAGAGGAAATGGAAGATTCGGTCTTCTCCTCCCACGGCGAAACCTTGGAACAAATCGTCCTCTACTACCTTGAAATTCGCGGTGCTACCGTAGCCGTCGCGGAAAGCTGTACCGGCGGTTTGCTGGCGCAGCGGCTGACCAGCATCAGCGGCAGCTCTCGCTCATTTGTTGGCGGAGCAGTCGTCTACAGCGATGCGCTGAAGGTAGAGTTCGCCGACGTGCCGGAAGACATGCTGGAGGAGAAAGGCGCCGTCAGCCGCGAAGTTGCCGCAGCCCTGGCACACGGAATTCGGCGTCGCGCCCAGTCCACCATCGGTGTCGGCATCACCGGCATTGCCGGTCCCACCGGAGGTACAGAGGAAAAACCCGTCGGCCTGGTCTACATCGCGCTCGACGACGGCAAAGAAATCAACGTGTGCGAGCGAAAATTCCGTGGAGATCGCGACCGCATACGCTGGTTCGCCAGCCAGCAGGCTCTCGACATGATCCGTCGCAAGTTCATGTAGTCTGCATCGGCCTTCGCGACTGTCGAAAACTGGCGTGGAGTCGCTGCATTCGGAAGTTCATCTCAATTCCCGTGCCCCACTGCTACACTCGAACAGTACTCACATGACAGTGGATTTTATTGCAGCGGCGATTGCGTATTTGCTGGGGTCAATTCCCTTCGGCTATTTGCTGGTAAGGCTGTTTCGAAAAGAAGACATCCGTGAAACCGGCAGCGGCAATATTGGAGCTACCAATGTGCTGCGCTCCGGCTCCCGCTGGCTCGGAATCCTCACCCTCGTCCTCGACATCGGAAAGGGATTTCTTGCGGTCGAAATTGCGCGCCACCTGACCACCGGCCACCACGCTGTTGTCGCCGGCTCCATCGCTGCAGTCTTCGCCGTCATCGGACACGTGTTCACCATTTGGCTCCATGGCAAAGGCGGCAAAGGAGTGGCCACGGCCCTGGGCGTTTTTCTGGCGCTTGCCACTCTGCCTGCGCTCTCCTCGTTGCTGGTTTTTATCCTCCTCACTCTGGCGACACGGTATGTATCGTTGGCCTCGATGCTGGCAGCCGCGTCTTTTCCCGTTTGGGTATGGATCGCGGAACATTTTTTTGGCATCGATTACGGTTCGGGAGCCATCTTTATGGCCAGCACCATCCTCGTTCCAGCGGTGATCCTCATCAAACATCGTAAGAACTTCGAACGGCTGCTGCATGGAACCGAATATCGCTTCGGCAGCAAAGAAAGCTCGGCCGCATCATGAGCCGCATTGGCGTCATCGGCACAGGATCGTGGGGAACCGCGCTGGCATTGGTGCTGGCGAAGCGCGGCGGTCACAGCATCACCATGTGGTCGCACACGCCGGTCGTTGCCGACGCGATTCGGCAACGCCACGAAAACAGCATCTATCTTCCCGGCCTTTTCATTCCCGACTGTGTTGCCGTCACCACCGATCTCCAGGAAGCGGTCGATCACGCTGAAATCCTGATCCTCGCGGTTCCCTCAGAACATCTGCGCAGTATCTGCTGCGCCATGGCGCCGCTCCTCACCAGCGAACAGCTGATCGTCAACGCAACCAAAGGCATTGAGGACGGCACCTATCTGCGCATGACCCAGGTCATGGGAGAAGTGCTCGGCAAGTACGATCTGGCACTTCCATGCGGCGTGCTCAGCGGTCCTTCCTTCGCGCAGGAAGTCGGCGCCGGCAGTCCAACCGCAATCACCATTGCCTCCTCCGATCCGGCCATCGCGACCCGCGTACAGGAAGAGTTTTCCAGCCCCTCCTTGCGCCTCTACACCAACGAGGATGTTGTCGGTGTCGAGCTGGGCGGAGCACTGAAGAATGTCATCGCCATCGCTGCCGGCGCCACCTACGGTCTTGAGCTGGGCCACAACAGCGTTGCGGCTCTCATCACCCGCGGCATTGCGGAGATGACCCGGCTTGCGGTCGCCTGCGGCGGTCGGCGAGAAACCCTTGCAGGACTCTCCGGCCTGGGAGATCTGGTGCTCACCTGCACCGGAGCTCTCTCGCGCAATCGCCATGTGGGTTTGGAACTGGGCAGCGGCCGATGTTTGAAGGAAATCCTGGTCGACATGCATGGCCGAGTGGCAGAGGGCGTCCGAACCACCGACGCGGCCCTCGGCGTTGCCCGCAGGGTTGGAGTCGAGATGCCGATCACCGAAAAAGTTGCCGCGGTCCTGCACGAGCAAATCTCGGCCAAGAATGCGATGCGCGAACTCATGTCACGACCCGGTCGCGACGAATCATCTCGCTGACCAAACTGGCCTGGACTCTGGTTTTGCGCCCGCGCAGTACCCAGTTGCACAACCAAATCGGGAAACCAACGATACGGCCCCAAAGTTTCGCTATCTTTTTCCACATTTGGTGCATCCCAAGGTAATATCTTCAAGAGGTAAGATGGTTACCTAAAGACATGACCCCGTCCCTACATCACGGCGATCGCAGCCAGGTCAAACGTAACCCACGACTGTGGGTCATTTACCTGAGTTTGCTGCTGCCTGCAGCCGCAGTCGTGATGTCCCTGGTGCTGGCCGTCAATGCCTTCCAGTCTCCGACGTGGTACGACAAACTCGTCAAGCTGCTGCTGGCCATTGGCGCCGCCGGCTTGTCCGTTAAATGTTGGGCGGTCACGTGGGATTTTTCGCGTGACATGCGCCAGTTTCTCGAGACCCTGCAAGCCATCAAGCGAGGAGAATTCATCCTGCGATCGGGCCGCGCCGGGCTTCCGGAAATTGAAGAGCTCGCCCGCGAGCTGAGCGGCATGAACGAAAGCCCGGATACATCCCTGGCCAAGTGGATTCTGCTGTCACGCGATCATCATGCGATTTTTGTTCGATTGGTGGAAGCAATGTCGGCATCGATGAGCACCAAGAGCTTTTATGCCCGTGGCCACTCCGGACGCGTTGCCGAATATTCCACCTTGATCTGCACCGAGCTCGGTCTATCCCCGGAAGATAGCATGCGGATTCGCCTCTCCGCCCTGCTGCACGACATCGGCAAAATTGGCATGGATCAGCAAATCCTGACCAAGCCCGGCGTTCTTACTCCAGACGAATTCGCCGTCCTGAAAACCCACACCACTCGCGGCGCGGAAATGCTTCGCCCCGTGCCTGAGTTTGCCGATCTGCTCCCCGGCGTGGAATTGCATCACGAATCTATGGACGGTTCCGGCTACCCACATGGACTCAAGGGTGACCAGATTCCGTTGATGGCCCGCGTCATCGCCGTGGCCGATACCTTTGACGCCATGACGCACAATCGGACCTACCAGGACGCCATGGATGGCGCCTACGTGATCCGAATTATCCGCACCATGGCTGGCAGAAAGTTTGACGAGCACGCCGTCGAAGCGTTCTGCCGCGCTTATTCCGCTGGACTCATCGAGCTTCCAAAGAGACATGTCGACGATCCCGAATTCAGGTCGCCGCTGGTTCCTGACCCTTCCCGCATCCCCGCGCTTGTTTTATCCGATGAAGCGCTGCAATCCCCTTCGCTGGTCACAGCAGGTGGGGTTGATACACTGAAGGTGTAGCCCGTTCGCACACCTCATGTTGCAGTCACTTTTCAACAGCCCAGAACCAACCCCCGGATTGATGGACCGTATGAAGCAGGCGGTCGCGCGCACCCGCACCGGGCTGCAGGAGCGGATGGACGACCTTCTGTCCCTCGCCCGCCCCGTCGACGAGTCCGCGCTGGAGGAGCTGGAAGGCACCCTGATCGCCTCCGACATCGGTGTCACCACTTCGCAGGAAATCATCGGTGCGCTTCGCCAGCAAGCCTCCCGTCAGCAGATTCGCGATGGCGAGGAACTACGCCGCCTGCTGAAGGCGGAAATGCTGCGCATCCTGGATTCCGTTCCCACCCCGCAACACACCATCAGCGCCAAGCCGGAAGTCATTTTGATGGTCGGAGTCAACGGGACCGGTAAAACCACCACTACGGGAAAACTGGCAGCCTATTTCCGCAACCAGGGAAAGTCCGTCCTCCTCTGCGCTGCTGACACCTTTCGTGCCGCAGCCATTGAGCAGTTGGAAGTCTGGAGCCAGCGTGCCGGCGTCGAGATGATCCGCACCCGTCAGGGCGGCGACCCCTCGGCTGCGCTCTACGACGCATTGCAGGCCGGACAGACGCGTGGAACCGATGTGCTCATCGTCGACACCGCCGGACGACTGCACACCAAAAACAATTTGATGGCGGAGCTCGATAAAATTCGTCGCACCGCCCAGCGTTTCTCCCCGGATGCACCTCATGAAACCCTCCTGGTCATGGACGCGACCACCGGGCAAAACGGCCTGCAGCAGGCTCGCCTGTTTACCGATGCGGCGCGGGTCTCCGGTATCGTCCTCACCAAGCTGGACGGCACGGCGAAGGGTGGAATCGTAATCGCCATTGCCCGGGAATTGCAGCTCCCCGTCCGCTTCGTCGGCATCGGCGAGCAAATGGGAGACTTGATTCCCTTCGACAGCAGCGCATTCGTGGACTCATTGCTGGAAGGATAAGGGGCGCGCCTCTCCGGCAAACGGCGTACAGTAAGCTCCAGCAACCCAACCTTTAAAGGTCGCGAGGAACATGGCACCAACGGAATCGACTGCGGATGAACTTTGGATGGAACGTGCGCTGGGGCTGGCCGAGGCATCGATCGGTCTCGCTTCCCCCAATCCCGTCACCGGATGTGTTCTGGTCAAGAACGGCAACGTCATCGGCGAAGGCTTTCACTCCTATGCCGACAAGGATCACGCCGAGATCGTCGCCCTCAAGCAGGCCGGCGCGGAAGCCCGCGGCTCCACTGCCTACATCACGCTGGAGCCATGTAGTCATCACGGTCGCACTCCACCCTGTGCCGACGCGCTCATCAAAGCTGGCGTCGCCCGAGTGGTTGTCGCGGTGCGTGATCCGAATCCGCAGGTCAGTGGCCGCGGTCTCGATCGATTGCAGGCTGCCGGAGTTTCGCTCACCATCGGCGTGAAAGAAGCCGCCGCACGTCGTTTGAACGAAGCCTTTGCGAAGTTCATCCGAACCCATCGCCCCTTTGTCACCATGAAGGCCGGGATGACGCTCGATGGCCGCATTGCGCCTCCGCCGACCAAAGATCACATTCCTTCCGGCTCCACCCACTGGATCACCGGCGACCGTTCGCGCGAAGTAGTCCAGGAGCTGCGCCATGCCGCCGACGCAATTCTCACCGGCATTGGCACGATTCTCAACGATGACCCGCTATTAACCGACCGCAGCGGCAGACAGCGCCGTCGCCCTTTCCTGCGCGTGGTGCTCGATTCCTCGCTGCGCTTGTCGCTCGACTCGCAACTTGTTCGCACTGCCAGCCAGGACGTCCTTGTATTTCACACCCAGCCCTCGACACGGCGCGCCAAGGCCCTGGAAGAGCGCGGCGTGCGCGTGGAGCGCCTCGATCCCGATCCAGTCACCGGTCGCGTCCCCATGTGGGCCGTCATGGAGCGGCTGGCCGACATGGAAATGCTGAGCGTGATGCTGGAGGGCGGCTCGCAGATTAACGCCTCGGCCCTGGCAGCGCAGATTGTCGACAAACTCTATCTGTTTTACGCGCCGGCAATTTATGGGGACGCGGCAATTCCCGTGGTTCGCTCTCTCGAAGCCAACACCTATTTTGCCACCCGGCTCACCAGCTACCAACTGCATGAACTCGGCGAAGATTTTGCCGTCGAAGGCTACATCCACAATCCCTGGGAGAGCGCGTAATGTTTACCGGCCTAATTGAAACTACCGGCACCATTCGTTCTCTGGAGGATCACAAGGGAGTCACGCGCATCACAGTTGCGGGTCCGGCGTCTCTCGTCCAGCGCCTGCGTGCCGGCGACAGCGTGGCCGTCAGCGGCGTCTGCCTGACGGCGGTCGACATCAATCCAGACAGCAGTCTCTTTGTCGCCGACCTTGCGGCTGAGACCATCGCGCGCACTTCGCTCTCTCGCCTGCACTCAGGCTCAATCGTGAACCTGGAATTACCGACCGAGGCCGGCACTCCGCTCGGCGGTCATATTGTGCAGGGCCACGTCGATGGCGTGGGCACCGTGCAATCCTTGCAGCCCCTCGTAGCAGGCGCACAAAATTCCGCAACCGATTGGTGGTTGCGCCTGACCATTCCAGATGAGTGTGTCCGTTACGTGGTCGAGAAAGGTTCGATTGCCATTGAAGGCATCAGCCTCACCGTCGCTCGAATCGCAGGCAACGCCGTCACCATCGCGATCATTCCGCATACATATACAGTGACGAATCTGCACACGCTCACACCGGGTAGTCCCATCAATATTGAAGTCGACGTGATGGCGAAATATGCCGAACGGCGCGCCGCCGCACCCGCAGAAACCGAAAAACCCTTCGAGCTGACCGTGGAATACCTGATCGCCAACGGATATTAACGCCGTTCTCCATTCGCGATAGCGACTATACCCAATAAGAAAAAACCGAGACCTATCCTTCACGTTTCATCGCGAAGGATAGGATTCCCTGTCGCGACCTACATTCCGCCGTTGGAGATCTTCTGCTTCGCCAGCCATTCCGTCAGCTTGGGTTGCTGCGTTGCCCGCAGAACCGTGCAGTCATGAATGGAATTTGTGGCGCGCTTGATCGCTTCCTGCGCCGCCGCCACTGGATGCGCTGCGAAGAAGGTCTGCACTTCCTGGGCACGGTCCGCGCTGCAGAAGCTTCCGGTCGACTGCACCAGGTAGCCTCCCGACGCCGTAGTCATCTGAGCATGTACCTTGTCCCAGTTTTTCTGGATGTACTCCCACGCGATGGGTCGCGTGTCGCGGCTATGTAACGCCACGATAAACAGGAATATAGAGTCCTGATTGCGCACCTGGCCGGAGGTCGCATAATCCAGCGCACGCCGAACCAGCGCAGGATCATGAAAATTAGCCAGCGAAATCAAAGCCGTCTCCTCCACATCCGGGTTGTTCGACGTCTTGCTCAGTTGCTGCAACTGGTCGAACAAGCGACTGTCGCCATTTTCCGTCGCAATCATCACCGCCGGCCGCACCAGCGATGGCTCCACGCTGGCCTGGTCCGCGATGTACTTGTTGGTCAAATCCTTCGCCTGCGCAATAATCTGCGGATCGCGACCGATTTCCCCTAACACGCCAAATAATATTGCGCGTAGCTGCTTTTTCTCCACGGAATCCGACGGAGAAATCTCTTTCACTCGGTCATAAGACGGCCGAAATTCCTGCCGCACCCACGCCGCCAACTTCACCCGATCTTCGGGTGTCGCGATGCGCTCGTCGGTGGCGTCGATAGCGCCCGCCAGGTCTTCAATCACGCCCGCATTCTGATCTCCGCTCAACACCCCCGCAAGATCCAGGTAGTTGCCAATGCCGCTTCGTCCAGACCGCATCAGGGCCCACTCATTCCCCGCGAACCCAATCCGCACCGCGGGCGACAATTTGGTTTCCGCCATGCTCAGGATTTTGTTGTAATCGGTCGCATCGTACAGCGTGCGATAGTAGCCACGGTCGTTTGCATTGGCGAAAAAGAAATCAGCGTCCGGCACAGACAGCTTTTGCCGTGCCGCGCTAAGCAATTCGCACTTGGGCGTCTCCCCGGCCCGGAAACATACCGGCACCGTCCAGGTTTGCGGATGATCCGCATGCGCCTCCGGATCAAGGAAAAATCGCTGCTGCGCAACTTCCGTCGATCCGCCCTGGGGAGAGGAAAACGTCAGCAGCGGAACTCCCGGCTCCGTGATAAAGCTGTCCATCACCTTGTCGATCGGTTTGCCGCTGGCTGCCGTCTGCGCATTCCAGAAGTCCTCAGCCGTCGCGTTGCCATACATGTGCGCTTCAAGATAATTGTGCACGCCCTTGCGGAAGACTTCCGGCGTTTCATAGTTCTCGGTCATCGCCAGCACGGCACCGCCCTTTTGATAGGTGATACCGTCAAACATCTCGTTAATCTCGCCCGGCGTATCTGCGTTGGCTCGAATCGCTCGAGTGATCTTGCCTGCGTCGTAGTTCAGCACGCCGTCCAGATCCAGCGCCTCGTCCTGCGAAAGGTTCCATTCCGGCTTCCACGCCGAAACCGCCTTCGATTCCATCCAGGTGGCAAAACCCTCGTTCAACCACAGATTGTTCCACCATTTCATCGTGACCATATCGCCAAACCACTGGTGCGCCATTTCGTGAGCCACGTCAATGGCAACAGTTTTCTTCGCATTGGGCGACGCCGTCTTATCATCGATCAGGAAAACAGTCTCCCGGTAGGTAATGGCGCCAAAATTCTCCATTGCGCCCGCTTCAAAATCCGGGATTGCAATCATGTCGAGCTTCGGCATCGGGTACTTAATGCCGAAATACGTGTCGTAGTAGTGCAAGAAAAACTCCGCACCCTTCAACGCGTACGCACCCATCTGCACCTTGTCAGGAGTGGCGCAGGCTCGGATAGGCACGCCGTCGCTCTCTCCGGAGAGGCACTTGAAATCTCCCACCAGAAACGCAACCAGGTAGGTAGACATCTTGGGCGTCGTCGCGAAATGGATCGTATGCTTGTCCGCGGTCGGTCCCGGCTCATCGGAAACGATGTTTGTGTTCGAAATCCCCGTGTCGCCCTTGTCGACAATCAAGGTTGTCGAAAACGTCGCTTTCATCGCCGGCTCGTCAAACGATGGAAACGCACGCCGCGCGTCGGTCGGTTCAAACTGCGTCACCGCATAGTTGCGATGAGCCGCCTTGGACAGATAAAAGCCGCGCAACTGATCGTTCAGGATTCCCGTGTATTCAATTTTGATGGTGGCCGCGCCTGCCGGTATTTCCTTGTCCACATGCAGGGTCGCCTGCTCGTCCGCCTTATTTTCGGTCACGTTCGCCGTCTGCGTATTCCCGTCCGCCGTGATCGTTACAGTTTGAAACGTGATCTGCACCGCATTCAGCGTAATGCTGTTCGACGGCTTGTCCAGCGTGACATCAATCTCTTCTTTACCGGTGAAGGTGGCTGCCTTCAAATCCGGTTGCAGCGTCAACGAGTAATGCTGCGGAGTCACATCTGTGGGCAGGCGTTGCGCCTGCAGTGCCGGAGAAGACGTGAACGAGATGAGCGCTGCGCACGCTGCAAAGAGTCCTGCGAATGAAAGACGGGAACAATGGTACAAGTGAAATTCCTCCTGAAAATAGGCACAAACAAAAGGGCCAGAAGTATGGCCCAGCACAGTTACGATACTCGCTGAGGTATGGTTCCGTCACCTCGAAAGGCCTCGATCATGCCCAGCAGCCTGGGCGTCAAGCCTCGCGATAATTCAGCAAAATCAGCCCGATACACATCAGGCACATCGGCCAGACCCAGGCAGCAATCAATTTACCGCGCCCCGATCCTCGCAATTCCAGCCAGCGGGTCCACCCGGCAAACACCGCGAATAACGCGATCGCCGTGTGGCTCATTTCGGTCAGCAGTTCTTCCTTCACATTGCCCAGGGTGTGATTGTGCGTCAGCAGCAGCGCGCCGCCCAGCGCACACACCGCAGGAAACACCAGCGCCGCCTTCGACGACCGTATCCGTTTGGTTTGGACGCTCCACTCAAACGCAACGAAGCTGATGATCAGCAAAACATAAAGACGATGCTGCAGGTCTTCCGGATTATAAAAGCTCGCCCAGAAGCCGCGCGGACCCAATGGCCACGCCTCCGGATCGGCGCGTAGAAATAGAAATATCGCCAGCCCCAGGAACGCCAGCGGCCAGTGACGAGCCCAGCGCGCGCGGTCCCATCGGCCCAGCATCGCCAGCAATCCCGCCAGCAGAACGATGATCCCTGCCCAGTGATGGTTGTAGTCCGACCACTCCTGCTCCATCTTGTTATTGGCGGCATTGGCATCGTCCGGCGACTGCGCGTACGTCTGGATGGCTGCCTTCATCGACTGTACCGGCGGTAAAGCTCGAACCGGCGGAGTTGAAAAACTCGGCCATTGCGGTGTCATCCGCGCTGAAATCTCCGGCAGCGTCAGGCGATTCTGCACCAGGTCAACTGCCGGCGGCTGCGCTGTGAGAGAAGCCGCCGCCAGGATGATCGTGAATCCAATTCCTATCTCCGCCTCCGAAAATTGGCCAATACGTAACAGCCACGGTGACGAATTGAACCGCTGCCCCCGAATCAACAGAAAATTGCCTGCGCCCAGCACCAACACCGCCACCAGCATGATCGATTTTGCGATCAATACTACGCCGTAGGCAGTCCCATACACGGCGCTCCAGGACTGCGTATACACCCATGCCATGGCCACGCCCGCCGCCACCAGAACCACGACGCTGACGACAGCCATTGTGGAATATCGCCGCACAGCCAGAACCGCAGCACCATCCTCGACCGTGCTGTCAGTACCGCGCGAAGAAATCAGCAGCCATAGATACGGCATTCCGCCAATCCACAGCGCGACCGCCAGCTGATGCAGCCCTGTCAGCACCATCAATGGAATTTGATGTTCCAGACGCGACGCACCGTGGCTCGTCCATACGGTAGCGGCCATCAGCGGCACCAGAAACAATAGCCACACTGGATTTCGTGGCAGTCCCAGCCGAGTCATCAACAGAAACATCACTGCCGTAAAGAAAAGCAGCAACCCCGCCAGAAAATAATTCGCGGTGTATAGCTCAGACACGCCCAGGCCGCTGGTGCTCATCAACATGGCCGTGTCCAGCGCGACAAAAATAGCCTGCACTGCGGCCAGTCCAATCGCCCCAACCCGCAGCAGGCGCAAAGCGCGTGGGGAGAATTTTGCGAATGTGGCTGAGGAGGAAATCGACCTCGGCAACAGCACCGTACAAAATACCAGCCCGCCAATCAACAATGAGTCGAAGGCCAGAGTGGCCGCACGCAGCAGCAGGGCAGCCAGCGGGTAATCACGCAGAAACCAGAGCAATGGTATCTTCCTCGGACCGTGCAGGCGTGCGCGCCACCGTTCCTACTGGGCGGCAACCGTAAAGCTCACATCGCCGCGCGTAATGTGACCGTCGCTCGCCAGTGCTTGCCAGTGAATCAGGTATTTTCCGTTGGGCAATCCATGCGCCACCGCGTTCAACTCCGACGGCTTGGCGCTGTGCTCCATTTGCAACGCCACCGGCTTGCCGGCTGCATCCGTCAACTTCACTGTGCAACGGCTGGCTTCAATTCTGGAATCGTAATCGAGCGCAATATCCACCTGATGGCTATGCACCACCGCTTGATTGGCCGGTGTGGAGTGCACCAGCATGGCGTGAGCGAATGCAGCCGGCGATCCAGCAAGCAGCACCATCGCCACGGTTGCAGTCCATCCTAAAAAGCGTGTCATTTAAAGTGCCTCCATCTTTTTATCTTGTTCGAACTACCGTTCT
This sequence comes from uncultured Acidobacteriota bacterium, assembly GCA_963821145.1. Taxonomy (GTDB): domain Bacteria; phylum Acidobacteriota; class Terriglobia; order Terriglobales; family Acidobacteriaceae; genus JAKAAZ01. Next base: position 100,437 of record CAWGCV010000010.1, on the reverse strand, counting down.
CAGCTTCGCAACTCAGGCGGTCACGTGGATCGACGCAGCGCGAATCGAGCGCCCGGAGATTTCCGCCGCTCGCATCTCAGCGTAGGACGCAGCCCCCATCAACGCCGCGCGGCTTTCCAGAATGATGCGCACCGGCATGGTGGAAACTAAATCGTGCATGCGTCCCTTGTCGCAAAATCCCCGCATGAACGCGCCATCCTGCATCTTTTTCAGAATCTTCGGTGCGATCCCGCCGCCGATATACATTCCCCCGTGCGCCAAAATTTTCAACGCCAGGTTTCCCGCCTCCGACCCATAGATCGACACAAAAACGTCCAGCGCCTTGGTGCACAATTCGTCGCTGCCAGACTCACCCAGCTCGCCAATCACCGCATTCGGATCTTCTTCCTGCATCCGCTGGCGCAGCTCGGCAGATTCATTCATCTTTTTACAGTCGCGCAAAAATGTATAAATATTCTTCAGCCCGGGGCCAGAGCAGACCCGCTCCCAACTCACATGCCCGTTCATTTTTGGGTCCGACCGCAGGTATCGCAACAGGTCGATCTCAAGATCATTGTGCGGCCCAAAATCACCATGACCGCCTTCTGATGCCATCGGAACGTGGCTTTTCCCGTCCCAGATCAGCAGCCCTTCGCCAAGTCCCGTTCCCGCCGCGATCAGTCCGCGATTTCCCACCTGGCTGTTGTCGCCTTCGCTCAGCGTGTAGATCTGGTCCAGGCGAAGCTCTGCGATCCCGTAGCCATTGGCTTCCAGATCGTTGATCAGAAAAATATGTTCAATGTGAAGATCGCGCGACAACTCATGGGTATCCAGTGTCCACGGCAAATTCGTCAGCTGGATTACGTTCTTGCGAACCGGACCCGGCGCGCCGAAACAAGCCGCCTCGATCCCCTCCGAATCCTGCTGCTCTTTCGGTCCTAGGAATTCGGCAACGATGGCCTGCAGATTTGGATATTGTTGCGCCGCGAACTTTTCATCCCGAACGTGTTGCAGGGTGCCTTGCTCAAAGCGATATAACGCCAGGTGCGCCTTGGTACCACCCACGTCGCCAGCAAGAATCATCGGCTCACTTCCAGCAATCCTCGACCATCTGCATCCGGCTGCGGCAATTTGGCGGCCGCGGCTCGATCCAGCAAAAAGCTCAATTCGCCGCTCTCCGGCTGAATCAGCTGCGACGGCAACGTCTCCGGCTGATACGGCCCCAGTAAAACTTCTCGTAACACTTCGGCTTTTGACCCGTCCTGAATCAGAAAGAAGATTTTATCAGCATGGTTGATTACCGGCCACGTAAGAGTGATGCGCCATGGATTTTTGTCCACCACGTGGTTGGCCACCGCCAATCGCATCATCTCATGCAGGGCTTCCGAGTCGGGAAATAAAGATGCCGTGTGCCCATTCGTCCCCATGCCCAGCACAATCAGGTCGAAGCGCGGCAACTGCGCTCCTTCCAGCCGAAATCGATTGCGGATGGAGGACTCGTAACGCGCCGCACCTTCCTCCGGCTCCAGTTCGCCTTCAATCCGAATCACATTCTCTTCCGGCATCGGCACCTTCGACAAAAATGTTTCCTTCGCCAGGCGATAGTTGGAGTCCGGGCTATCCGGCGGCACGCATCGCTCATCCACAAAGAAAATCAGCAGTCGCTTCCAATCGATGCGCGTTCGGAACGGGTGCGCCGGATCGGCCAGCAGCTGAAACGTACGCTTGGGCCCGCTACCGCCGGAGATGGCAATCCTGGCAATTCCATGCGCACGAACGGCCGCCTCCACAGACGACGCGATCCAGTCTGCCGCGGTCACGCTCGCCGCTTCGCTGTTGTCTTCCACTTGATAATGAACCTGAATCTTCTTCGCCATTGTCCTCCCCATTCTGCCACTCCGCGTCAACTACTGACGTCGCCATTTGCGCCCGTCGCGCGCCAACAGCGCATCTGCGGCGGCTGGACCCCAACTTCCAGCGGCATAGTTTGGAAAATCCTTGGGCGGATTTGCGGCCCACTCTTCCAGAATCGGAGTCATCAAGGCCCAGGTCGCCTCCACTCCGTCACGATGAGCAAACAGCGTCGCGTCCCCCATCATCGCATCGAGTAGCAAGCGCTCATATCCATTCGCAGAGGAGACACCAAACGCCGCCGCATAATCGAAATCCATCATCACCGGGCAGCTCTGCATCGACGGTCCGGGAACTTTGGCGGCGAACCGCAGCGAAATACCTTCATCCGGTTGGATGCGCATCGAGATGATATTCGGCTGGATTTCACCGCACTTGCTGCTTCCCACATTGTCTTTGAACAGCATCGTCGGCGGCTGTTTGAACTGGATCGTAATCTCCGTATACCGCTTCGCCAGCCTCTTGCCGGCGCGAACATAAAAAGGAACGCCGGCCCAGCGCCAGTTCTCTATCTGGAATCGCATGGCGGCAAAGGTCTCGGTGTTGGATTTAGGATCGACCCGATCCTCCTGTCGATACCCAATCACGGGCTTGCCGTCGATGGTCCCGGGCCCATATTGCCCTCGCACCGTATCGTCCATCTTGATGGGCTGAATCGCCTTCCAAACCTTCACCTTCTCCATTCGTATGGGCGCGGAGAAAAACGTGACGGGCGGCTCCATCGCAACGAAGGAGAGCAATTCCATTACGTGGTTTTGCACCACATCGCGCAGCGCTCCCGCCTTCTCATAGAACGGCCCACGGCCTTCGATGCCGATGCTTTCCGCCGCCGTGATCTGCACGTGGTCAATAAAATTGCGGTTCCAGATCGGCTCAAAGATTCCATTCGCAAATCGAAATACCAAAATGTTCTGAACCGTCTCTTTGCCCAGATAGTGATCGATGCGGAAAATCTGATCTTCCGACAGCACCTTGTTGATTTCGTCATTCAGCTCCCTGGCAGATTCCAGGTCGTGACCGAAAGGCTTTTCAATAATGCAGCGGACAGTGCCCTTCTCTGGGTGGGCCATGTTGTGCTTGCCCAGTTGACCCACGATCTCTGAGAAATAATCGGGCGCCGTGGCTAAATAAAATAACCGATTGCCGTTTGTTCCATATTTGTCATCCAGGCTCGCCAGCAGGGTCTTCAGCCGGGTATAGCCGTCGGGATCGTCAAAGTTCATGGCATGGTAGTTCACTCGTTGCAGAAAATCACGCAGGCTTGGGTCATTGGCTTCGACGCCGCCGCCTTTGATGATTCCATCCTTCATGTCGTTCACGAACTCATCCTTCAGCGGACGTCGGGCGACGCCAACCACGGCAAACTCCGCCGGTAGCAGGCCGGACTGTTCCAGGTGATACAGCGCCGGCAGCAATTTTCGTTTCGTCAGGTCGCCGGAAGCGCCGAAGATCACCACCACACATGGCTCCGGCACCCGCTCGGGAACGCGAGACGCCTGGAGTTCTTCAGGGGAAATTGAGACTTCTGTCGTGACCATGGCTATTCTCCTTACCCAACAAATATTGTCTTGCGGATGACGATGAACTTCACCGTGCCGAAACACCGCTCGGCTAGGACGATTTCTTGACCGCGTGACCGCCAAACTCGTTGCGCATAATCGACAGCATACGATCGGAGAAATTATTCTCTTCGCGCGATCGAATTCTGCGGATCAACGATTCCGTAATAACAGGAGCCGACACGTTCAAATCGATCGCCTCAAACACTGTCCAGCGGCCTTCGCCGGAGTCGGCAACGTACGCCTCCAGCCCTTCCAATTTAGGATTCTTCTCCAGCGCGTCCGCCGTCAAATCCAACAGCCAGGAACGAACCACGCTGCCGTACTGCCATATTCTGGCGATCTGCGTCAGGTCCAGGTTCAGCGGCTCTTTGTGCTTCATGATCGAAAAGCCCTCGGCGTAGGCTTCCATCAATCCGTATTCGATGCCGTTATGCACCATCTTCACAAAGTGTCCCGCACCCGACGGGCCCACATGGCCCCATCCTTTATCGGCAGCCGGCGCCAGCGTTTCGAAAATAGGTCGCAGATGCTCGACGATGTCCTTGTCGCCGCCGATCATCATGCTGTAACCCTCTTTCAACCCCCACACGCCACCGGAAGTTCCTACATCGACAAAGTTGTATCCCTTGGCGGTCAGCTGCGCGTAGCGTCGCTGCGAATCCTTGTAATTTGAATTGCCGCCATCGATGAAAATATCGCCCTTTTGCATCGAGGTTTCCAGCTTGGCGATTGTCTGGTCGACTGGGTCTCCGGAGGGCACCATGATCCACACCGCGCGCGGCGCTTTCAGGTTCTTCACCAGGTCATCGAGTGAAGACACACCCACCGAACCGGCCGCAGTCAGATTCTTCACGGCCTCAGCGTTGAAATCGAAGCCGACAACTTTGTGGCCGCCCTGGCGCAGCCGCTCCGCCATGTTGAAACCCATTTTTCCCAGACCGATCAGCCCAATTTCCATTGATTCTCCCTTTGTCGAAAATTCGTTTCCATCACGCGGCTCGATCAGCAGTGATTCCCAGCCGGCGAAGGTCCGCAATCACCTGCTCCGGGGATATCATGCGAATGCCCTGAATCCCCAATTTCCGAGCACCTTCCAGGTTCTCCTCGCGGTCGTCGATAAAGACACATTCGTCAGGCTGGCGTTGAGAAATATCGAGGGCGCATTGAAAAAATGCGACTTCCGGCTTCCGCAATGCGATGTAAGCCGAAACCAGGTAGGCGTCAAACAGTCCCGACAAACCAAATGTCGGGATGCGATATTCCATCAGCTCCCGCGACTCATTACTCAACATGTAGGTGCTGTTGTCTCGCGAACCCCGCGCCCGCAGCGCACCAAGAAATTCAATCATCTCGGGATACAAGACCTGGCTGACATCGCGCATTTTCGCGAAAAATTCATCTTCAGAAAATGCCCGCGGAGCATAAAACACCGTCTCGCGCAGATATTCATGAACATCAATTTTGCCCCGCTCCCACAAGTCGTTGGCGGGGTAGTGTCGCTTTTCAAGCTCGTCGAAGTTCAGCCCAAAATGTTTCGCCACACGCTCGCGAGCATGCTCATCCCATCCATTGGTCAGCAGAACGCCGCCGCAATCCCAAAACGTTGCGCGAATTTTCGCCATCCAAGCTTCCCCGCACTCCCTCTGGATATCTTTCCTGCTATGCGTCCCACTTGTTGGTCATAAAGTGGGCTTCGATGGCATTCACTTTATTCAAGCGGCGTACAAACCGTGGTTCGTTCGATTGAAACTGCGCTTTCAGAAACGCGCCCACCACCTCATTTGCCAATGCGGTCCCGATAATGCGCGCCCCCAGAACAATCACATTCATGTTGTCGTGTTCCACTCCCTGGTGCGCGGAATACGTGTCATGGCACATCGCCGCTCGAATCCCCGGCATCTTGTTTGCCGCTACAGATACCCCGACCCCGGAGCCGCAGATCAGCACCCCCCGCTCCGCGTCCTTCGCGTGCAGCACGTTTCCCACCAACTCGGCGAAATCAGGATAGTCGTCGGATGGATCTTCTTTGAACGCGCCTACGTCCAGCACCTCATGTCCCAGGTCGGCAATATATTTACGAACTTCTTCTTTCAGCTCAAATCCAGCGTGGTCGCATCCAATCGCGATTTTCATTTCTATCTCACTTTCCCGCCACGGCGGAAGTCTTCCCCGCACGCGCAACAATGGCGGTCGCTTTGCGGACCACGTTATCCACGTTGAATCCAAGTTTCTCCATCGCGATTTCTCCCGGCGCCGAAGATCCAAATCGATCCAGCCCCAGCACGTCTCCGCTATCGCCGGCAATCTTCCACCAGCAGATCGGGCTGGCCGCTTCGACCACCAACCTGGGAACTCCCGTGAGCAGAATCTTTTTCTGATATTCCTCCGGCTGCGCATCAAACAGCCGCCAGCTCGGCATCGACACCACACGCGCATGCAGCCCCTGCGACTCCAGCGCGGTCGCCGCCTTCAGGATCAAACTCACTTCACTTCCGGTTGCGATCAGCACCACGTCCGCCGAACTTCCACCATCCTGCAGCACGTACGCACCGTGCCGCACACCATTCAGGATGTCGTATTTTGTGGGATCGATAATCGGCAAGTCCTGCCGCGACAGCGCAAGAAAGGAAGGCTTGCGGCGCTCCAGAATTACCTGCCAGGCCGCCGCCGTTTCATTCGCATCCGCAGGTCGAAAATCTGTGAACTCCGGAATCGCTCGCAGCGACGCAATCTGCTCCACCGGCTGATGCGTCGGTCCATCCTGTCCCAGCCCGATCGAATCATGCGTGAACACAAACGTCGACGGCACCTGCATCAACGCCGCCAGCCGCAACGCAGGTCGCGCATAATCGCTGAACACGAAGAAGGTCGACCCATAAGGAATCAGCCCACCATGCGCCGCCATCCCATTCACAAACGCGCACATCCCAAACTCGCGCACCCCAAAGAAAATGTTGCGGCCGTTCGGATCCGCATGGAAACTTGGGCTGTCTTTAATCGTGGTTTTTGTAGAAGTAGAAAGGTCCGCTGCTCCGCCAATCAATTCCGGCACCTTGATAGCGATTGCGTTCATCACCGTGCTGCCGGCAACGCGCGTCGCAACCGGCTTCGAGTCCGCAGGAAATTTCGGAATGCCGGTTTCCCATCCCGCCGGCAGTTTCCCTGCAAAGACGCGCTCGTATTCCGCCGCAAACTCAGGAAATTGCTGCTTGTACTTCGCAAACAACGCATCCCAGTCAGCCTCAAACTTTGCCCCACGATCCTTCGCCCGCGCCCAATTCTTTGCGGCTTCCTCCGGAACATAAAAGAACTTGTCCGCCGGCCAGCTGAGTTGTTCCTTGGTGAGTTTCGTGTCTTCCGCGCCCAGCGGTTCTCCGTGCGCCTTCGATGTGCTGGCCTTGGGGCTGGCATAGCCAATAATCGTGCGCACCGCGATGATGGAAGGCTTGTCAGTCACAGATTTCGCCACCTCAATCGCCTTGGAAATCGCTTCCAGATCATTTCCATCGGCCACGCGTTGCACGTGCCAGTGGTAGGCGTCGAATCTCTCTTCGACATTTTCGGTGAACGACAAATCCGTGGGCCCATCCAGCGAAACAAGATTGTCGTCATACAGCAAGATCAGCTTCCCCAGCCCAAGCGTGCCGGCGAAAGAACACGCCTCGTGCGAGACCCCTTCCATCAGGTCGCCGTCGCCGCACATCACGTAGGTGTAGTGATTCACAATCTCCAGGCCCGGCTTGTTGTAGCGCGCCGCCAAATGCCGTTCCGCCGCCGCCATGCCAATCGACATGGCAAGCCCCTGGCCCAGCGGCCCCGTGGTCACTTCCACTCCATCGGTCGCGCCCCGCTCCGGATGTCCCGGCGTGTGCGAATCGAATTGACGAAATTGTTTCAGGTCTTCCAGCGTCACCTTGTACCCAGACAGGTGCAGCGCCGAATAGAGCATCGCCGACGCATGCCCGTTCGACAGCACAAAGCGATCGCGGTTCGTCCACTTGGAGTTGCCCGGGTTGTGCCGCATGAACTTGTGGAATAGCAGATACGTCATCGGTGAATCGCCCAGCGGCGCGCCCGGATGTCCACTATTCGCCTTCTCTACGGCATCAACAGCCAGGAAACGCAATGCATTGATCGATAGCTGATCCAGTTCCGTCATTCGTGCTCTCCAACTTCAAGCCCAGTGGGCGGGTTTAGTCTCTCGTCAATAATTGTATAGATGCGCGCCGCCAGGAATGGCCTCAGCCGGATTCACCAGCTTTTCAACATCACCCGATCGGCACCTCATAATCTCTGCCCTCCCAACGGTCGTCGTCCGGCCAGTACAGCGTAAACACCAGGTCCGCCGCCGCCGCTTGCCCAATCGGAATATCCGCATAGCAGACGCATTCCCCCATGGTTTTCGACTCGGTGATATGCTGCGTCTTCCAGTCATCCTGGGTCCACACCACCTGGAAAGGACTGCACTCGACAATCCGCATGGTTTTTCCCGCGCCGATCTGGGTCAGCAAATGGCTTCGCTTGCAGATTTCGATGGGCAGGCTGCGGCGCGCGCCTCCATAGCGGCTCCAAACCGGTCCCACGCGGTCGAATACCTGTCCATCCTCCCGCGAACGCAGCAGCTTGATGTACTCCGCATGGGCCCACGCCAGCGGCATGGCAGAACCGGACGGGCGGCCCAGAAACATCCCTCTCTCCGGCAGGTCCGGCGCATCCCAAATCTGCTCCGGCAGCATACCGCCCTCAGAACTGAACTGTTCAATCGCCCCCACCAGGTCCTGGATGTCCCTGCCCGCCGCCAGTTCGTAGTGGGCTCGTTCGCCAGTCAGCAGCGGCCAGGCTCGACCCTGCCCCCACCCCTCATAGGGTCCGCCATCATGCCTCTGGCCATATCCATCGTGGTTATAACGGCGCCAGCATGGACCGAACGGCGTCTTCACCCCCAGCACCGCATCCACCACCTTCAGCGAATCCACAATCAAGGGATCGTGCGGAGAACGGACTCCGTAGCGCACCAGCTCCAGAAAACCCGCATCGATGATTTCCCGGGCATCAAAATTGGACTTTTCGCCCGGCCCGCGATTGGAAAGTTGCAGCCTGCCTTCGCCCACCGCAGGGTTGTAATAACGATCGCCCGGAGCTGGGGGTCGAATCCGCATGTAGTGGCGGCGTACCTCCGGCAACAGCACACCATCGTCGGTGACCGTCCACTTTTCCAGGTTCGATTCAATCCAGTCCGCAAACACTGCGTAAAACTCCCCCAGCTCGGGATCCCCATTGGCGCGAACCAGTTCGCTGGCGCAAATCAATCCTGTAATCACCACGGCCAGCGTCGAGGGCGAATATCCGGAATTCTCTTCCCAGCGCTCCTGTTGGGTAACGGGGGCAAACTTCATCAGGCAACCGGCGGCACGCTCCACAAATGGAAAAATATTGACGATGTCCAACGCGTTCTGCTTCCACAAGCGCCATGCCAGGATAATGGGGAAAGCGACCTCATCCAGTTGCATCCCCGACCAATACGGGGTGCCATTCACCCAGAAATTTTGCGCGAAACTGCCATCCGGCCGCTGCGCGCAGATCAGATACACCAGGGCGCGCAACGCCGTTTCGTTACGGCCCACCGCCATCAGTGCGGTCGCTGTCTGCACCATGTCGCGCGTCCACACCAGGTGGTACCCGCCCAGATCGTCGTCGCCTTTCGATTGTCCCCAGGGAATCGATGCCGAAGCGATAAAGGCTCCCTGAAATGTCTTGTCTTCATGCGCCAGCAAAACACTTTGGCTGATGTGCAGCAGGTGCCCGCCATCCCCGGCCGAACCGAGCAACTGTAACGGGCACCGCACGCGATGCCACTGCGCATGGAATCGTTCCCGGTGCGCCTCAAACCCCGTTGCCAGCGACTGTATGGTGCAGGTCAGGGCTGCATGACGGCCCTCTCCAAACCCAATCGCAACCGTAAACTCCGGGAAACGTGCAACCTCAATTTCCCCCATCAGCGCAATGTTGCCGTCCAGCGCCTGGTCAAACTCCCAGTTCATTTGGAAGTTCTGATTCAAATCCGTCCAGCCATCGCTGGTGCCCACGTACCCAACGGAGGTTCGGCTGAACCCGCAATCGGTGGACATCGCCACAGAGGTGTGATCTTTCCAGGCCAGCAATACCCGCTTGCCACCAACATCAATCGCACGCGCGGAGTTCCCGGCTCCTCCTACTTCCAGGTGCGGCGCCAGCAAGGCGTACACCTTCAGACGGTTCAGGAAATCGGGATCGCCTTCCATGCGCACATGGAGCAGCACCGCCGGCTGATGCGGATCAGCGATGATTTCCTTGATCAGCGCGTACCGGCCCTGCGGATCACGAGCCGTCAGTCGCACTCCCAGGGCTTCATGGTCGATGTACTCAAAGCTGCGTTGCAGATCGCGCTTCTCTTCGTGACAAAATGTTTCCCCATCGCTGATCAAAAAACCCATGTCGCGAACCTGGGGACGATCGATGGTCGGATAATAAATTTCATTCAGGATGCCGTGCGAAATGGTGTACCACACGCGGCTCGAAGCGGAATAGGCCGTTCCGACCGTCTGCTTCTCGCTCGACGTCCAGCGCGGCGGCATGCCGGGAGCACCGAAGGCAAGCCCTCCCGCCGTGATCCAGGAATAATCCGGAGAATCAAGAACCATTACGCCTCCAAAAACGCAGTGTTAATTTGTGGTGTGTGGGTACAGCGGCCAGCATCGGCATGGATGCCATTCTATGAAGGCCCTTGCCTCATCGCAATGCACAGACGGTTCAGACAGTGGTTTGACTCGTGAGCTGAAAGAAAGATACACACCCTACGTTGCGACCGGAACCGCCACCCGTGCATCCAACTGAGTGAAATGACTACGGGTAGCAACCGTCGAGCGTAAAATGACCGTGCGTTTGAATTGTATCGACTGATCCCGCAAGGTTGTTCCGTTCGGCTGTCGCTTCCGCTTGCCGGACACATCCGTGGAGTGCTGCGGGAATCAAACCTTCACCGGCACTGTCCTACAAACTTCGCACCACAAAGCAGGGCAAAACCTGCGATAAACACAGGAGGATTCCATTGGCACACGAAGTTCCACCACTTCCATACGACTACGCCGCCCTTGAACCCCACATCGACGAAACCACCATGCATTTGCATCACGACAAGCATCACCAGGCCTACGTCAACAACCTGAATGCCGCCATCGAAAAACATCCTGAGCTGGCCAACCGTCCGGCAGAAGATTTATTGCGCAAACTCGACAGCGTGCCGGAAGATGTTCGCACCACCGTCCGCAACAACGGCGGCGGTCACGTAAACCACACCATGTTCTGGCAGATTATGAAGCCCAAGGGTGGCGGAGATCCCACCGGCAAGATCGCCGATCAGATCAAGAAGGATTTTGGCAGCTTCGAGGATTTCAAGAAGCAGTTCAACGATGCCGCCGCCAAGCAATTCGGCTCCGGCTGGGGATGGTTGATCTACGACGGCGGCAAGCTGAAAATCATCACCACCGCCAACCAGGACAGTCCTTTGATGCAAGGCCATTTTCCAATCCTCGGCAATGACGTTTGGGAGCACGCGTACTACCTGAAATATCAAAACAAGCGTCCCGACTACCTGGCCGCCTGGTGGAACACGGTAAATTGGGAAGAAATTAACAAACGTTTCGAATTAGCCAGCAAATAGCCCTAAAATGCACTGATTCCGGTGCAAAAACAGCCCGGTGAAATTGGTTGCTAAGGCAACCAATTTCACCATAATAGTCGCCTTAGCAACTACTTTTTCACTCTGCTCTTTGGCTTCGGAAACCGCTCCGCGATCATCCCCAATGCCTCTTCCCGGGAATTGATAGCTCCCTCCAACTGCGCATCCTCGATCAAATTCAACATGGTTCGAAATTCCGGACCCGGTCGATACCCCAGCGCAATCAGGTCATCTCCAGTCATCAGAGGAGTGGGACGAATGTGCTCTGGAGCCGCTGTTTGATACCGTTCCAGCGCAAATTCATAGAGCGATACATCTCTGTGGCTGGCCATGCAATCCATGCGATGCAGCGCCAGATGTTCGTCAAATCGGTCCAGGCGGAAAAATCGCTTCAATGTTGAATCGCGCATTTTCTCCACATCCGCGAATCTCATATGGTTCGCCACCAGCGCCAGAATCTGCTCCGTATCACTATTCGACATCCGCAGCCGCTGACAAATTTTTTCCGCCATCCTCACTCCAATTTCCACATGACCATCAAAGCGGATGCGATCCGGCGCGATACGAAATGTAGCAGGCTTGCCAACGTCGTGCAGCAGCGCACCCCACGCCAGTGTGGCGGAAACTCCCATCGGCAGTTGCTCCAGCAGCATCAATGTGTGTATCAAGACGTCGCCTTCGGGATGATATTGTGGCGGCTGCTCGACACCACGCATGCGCGCGACTTCCGGCAGAACCTCCACCAGCAACCCAGTTTGCTCCAGCAATTCAAACGCTCGTCGAGCCGCGCCCTCCGTCAACATACGCGTCAATTCCTCGCGCACCCGCTCGTAGCTGACCTGCTGAATCTGCGGCGCGGCCGCCCGTATCGCACCCAGCGTTTGATCTTCGATCTCAAATCCAAATCGAGCCGCGAAACGAACCGCCCGCAGCATACGCAGCTTATCTTCCGCAAATCGCTGGCGCGGATCGCCGATGGCGCGGATGATGCCTTGTTGCAGGTCTTCCCTGCCGCCAACAAAATCGAGGACCGCTTCGTCGACATTTCCTTCCGCTCGTAATTTTTCTGGATCGAGCAGCATGCCATTGATGGTGAAGTCACGCCGCAAAACATCCTGTTCGGCCGAATCCGTGTAGGACACAGACTCCGGTCTGCGGCCGTCTTTGTAGGCTCCATCGTTGCGGAAGGTCGCGACCTCAGTCAGAATTTCCGCTTCGTCAAAGGCGTCGACCACCAGCACCACACCAAACTGCGCACCCACGGCAAACGTTCGCGGAAACATGGCCAGCACCTGCTCCGGCGTCGCACTGGTGGCGACGTCGAAGTCCAACGGCTCCCGCCCCAGCAGTAAATCGCGTACGCAGCCGCCAGCGAAATACGCCGCATGGCCAGCCGCACGCAGACGGTCGACAATCTGCGTTGCAGCTTGCTGACGAGCGGATGCGGGAACGGAAGGTTGGCTGAGGGTCATTGCAATCGACCTGGAAGCGGCGGACAATGGAGCGCTGCCTTTACCATGGTGACATGCCTTCTATCCTTCCCTCCAGTTCTGACGCGGCGCAGACGCCGGAATCGCCGCACAAAACTGGATTGATCCTCGGGATTGAGAGCTCCTGCGACGAAACGGGAGCGGCCGTTGTGCGCGGCGGAGCGGAAGTCCTATCGAACGTGATCGCATCGCAAATCCACACCCATGCGCCTTACGGCGGAGTAGTTCCGGAGCTGGCCTCGCGTGAGCATCTACAGAATATTGTTCCGGTAGTTCGAGCCGCATTGCAACAAGCCGGATGCAATCTCGAGGGCCTGGATGCCATCGCGGTCACAGAAGGACCCGGTCTCGCTGGAGCTCTGCTGGTTGGCGTGATGTACGCCAAAGGCCTTGCATTCGCGCTGAACAAGCCTCTGATTGCCGTGAATCACCTGGAGGGACATATTCATGCCGTGTTGCTGGAGGCAAAAAAGCAACAGCAAACAGTGGCACAGCCGACGCTGGCGCTGGTGGTCTCCGGCGGCCACACGCATTTATATCTGGCGGAAGAAGCGCAGGGCACCTGGCACTATAAAAATGTCGGCAGAACCGTCGATGATGCGGCCGGCGAAGCCTTCGATAAAGTTTCCAAGCTGCTTGGGCTGGGCTATCCCGGCGGTCCGTGGATTGATTGGCTGGCGCAACATGGCGACCCGCATGCCGTACTGTTCGGCCCCATCACGGTGAAACAAAAACCGTATCGCGCCCAACAAATACAGAGTCCGCGTTTTCTATTTTCGTTCAGCGGATTAAAGACGGCAGTCCTGCGCTATGTGCAGCTGCACGACTTGAAGCCGTCGATAGAGGCTCGCCACGCAGCACTCGCAAAGATCCCCGATGCCAAGCCAGCCGATGCGTTGGCTCTGTGCGACACCGAAACGCTCAACCTGATCGCATCGTTTCAGCGTGCAGCCGTCGACGATCTGGTCCGCAAAACATTCAAGGCGGCGGAAAGCTTTCATGCGGCAAGTATCGTGGTCTCTGGAGGCGTGGCCGCAAATCGCGAATTGCGCCACCATTTTCTGGCGGAGGGTCGAAAACGCCGCCTGCCGGTCACCTTTCCAGCGCTGGAACTTTCAACCGACAATGCCGCGATGATCGCGGCTGCCGCATGGCCGAAATTTGTCGCAGGAGACGTGGCTACCGCGAGCCTGACCGCCGAACCGTCGCTGGCGCTGGGCTAGATCACTTTCCTTTTGGCGGTTTGCCCGTACAATCAGAAATTGCATGTCACTTCGCCTCTATAACACGTTCAGCGGACAGGTCGAGGAGCTGAAGCCGCAGCCCGGACAGCCGCTCGGCATGTACGCCTGCGGCCCCACGGTGTATGACTACGGCCACATCGGTAACTTCCGCACCTTCATTCATGTCGACATTCTGCGTCGCTTTCTCAAGCTGCAGGGAGTGCCGCTGCGCCACGTCATGAACATCACCGACGTCGACGACAAAATCATGGCCAAAGCGGCGGCCGCGGGCCAATCCATCGGCGATTACACCGCCAAATATGAAGCGGCATTTCTTGAAGATCTGAAAGCGCTTGGCATCGAGCAGCCGGAATACCTGGCACGAGCCACCGAGAATATTCCGCTGATGGTGGGCTTGATTGAGAAACTGGTCGAGCGCGGCTGTGCTTACCGCGGAGAAAACGGTTCGTACTATTTTCGGATCGCCAGCTTTCCTGGGTACGGCAAACTTTCCAAAAAAGACTTAGCCGGAATGGAAGATGGCGCACGCGTCGACGTCGACGAATACGACAAGGACAGTGCCCGCGATTTTGCTTTGTGGAAGGCAGCGAAGCCCGGCGAATTTCACTGGGATACCGACCTGGGGCCGGGTCGGCCTGGCTGGCACATCGAGTGTTCCGCGATGGCAACGGCCTACCTTGGCGAGACCTTCGATCTTCACACTGGCGGCGAAGATCTCATGTTTCCCCACCATGAAAATGAGATTGCGCAGTCGGAGTCGGCCAGCGGAAAAACATTCGCACGCCACTGGATGCACATCCGTTTTCTGCTGGTGGAAGGCAAGAAGATGTCAAAGTCACTCGGCAACTTCTACACCCTGCGCGACCTGCTGCTGCGCGGGTACAAAGCCTCCGCAATTCGATTTCTGTTGACTGCCGTTCCGTATCGCAACCAGTTGAATTTCACATTTGAGGGGCTTACAGAGTCGACGAATGCCGTCGAGCGGCTGCGTACTTTCGCGCAGCGAATGCGCACCGGCGAGTTCCCTCCTGGCATGAGTGAATCCATTCTGGAAGCGACACATCGTGCCGGAAAGAATTTCATTGCGTCGCTGGAAGATGACCTGAATACCGCCGAAGCGCGCGCGGCAATTTTCGAGCTGGTTCGCCTGGCGAATTCCAGCGCAGATCGCGGCGAACTGAAACAGGAAAACGTCGATCCAATCCTTGACGTGCTGGCGCAGTTTGATCAGGTATTCGCAGTGCTCGACAATCACGATGATGCGGTCACCCGATTTGCTCTCGACTGGGCGGCAAAGGAAAATCGGCTAAGCGAAGCTACGCTGGAACTGGTCGCTGGATATTCCTTGAGTGACGAGGCCATCGACAAGCTAGTCGAAGAGCGAACCAGGTCACGCAAGTCTCGAGACTTTGCTCGCGCCGACGCCATTCGCAAAGAGCTTGCCGAAAAAGGAATTCTGCTGGAAGATGGCGCGGACGGCGTTCGCTGGCACAGAAAATAATTTGGTCTTTCTGCTTGCGCAAATCGATCTAGCTCTCAACCGCCATCGATTCGATCTTGGGCATTTCATGATCTGGCTGCATTTTGGATGAAGTCACCAGAAAGACCGCCAGCAGAATCATGACCATGCCAACCCACTCATTGCCGTGAAGGCGTTCGCCCAACACAATCGCTCCTAACAACACAGCCACCATGGGATTGACGTACGCATAAGTGGCCACTTTGGATACCGGAACATTCTGCAACAACCAGGTGTACGCTGAGAATCCCGTGAGCGAGCCAAACAGCACCAGAAACGCAATGGCGGAAACGCTCTCGTGGTTCCAGGTTGCGCGCCCCCATTGATGACGCACGGTTGCGAATACTAAATCACATACGCATGCGGCCAGCATTTCCCACCCCGCACAGACAAACGGATCCAGCGAAAACCGCGTGCCTCGCGACCAGACAGATCCGATGGAAAATGACAGGGCCCCCAGCAGCAGGACCACAATCGCGACCAGTTGATGCCAGTCGCCGCGGAAGCCGGTGCGAGCGCTTGGAAACGCGAGAACGACGAGGCCAATAAATCCAAGGACCAGACCGATTTCGCCGCGTGTACGCAGCCTCTCTCCATGCGGCATCAACCACTCAATCACTGCGATGTATACGGGAATGATGGCAACCAGCAGCGCTGCGAGACCGCTGGGAAGGTAGAACTCCGCCCAGACCAGACCGACGTTGCCGAAGAACAGCATCAGCACGCCGAGAATAAAAAGACGGCGCATCTCTCGCATGCTGCCGAGCAGGCGCTTTCCGCGCAGCGCCATAAATCCGAGCATCAACGATCCGCCGATCAATAACCGGACACCCGCCAATGCCGGAGCCGGAACGAAATGCACGCCGAGCCGCGCAGCCGTATAGGTCGCGCCCCAACAAACATACACGCAGGCAAAGGCAAACATCACAGCTGACGAAGAAGCGTGGCCTGCGCGAGGAGTCTCCATGATCTCTTCGTATTCTAGGTGACTTACACGCGATCAGGACGCAATCCAATGCGCCATCTCCAGCGCTCAGAATTTTTATGCCGACCTGTTTTGCCAATCACGCTATACTGGATTCAGCAGGTTTCTTATGCGCAGACCCTCTGCCACTATCGTCGAGTCCGGCGGCCACGTTCCAGCAACACAAATGGGACAAGAGCACCCGCGACCGCACCTGCACAGCCTGCCCACCTGGCTGCGACCTAGTCTGTTCGGCAGCGACTAAGCTGTCCGCACCTCGTCTGGCGATCATACGAGCGTGAGCCCTGCTCCAATCGGCTTCGAAAAATCCTTGAGTTTCTCACACTGAAAATTGCTCGGCTGGCGCCATTTGTCAGTCCGCACCCACACTTCCAATTGCGAGGAGAGCGACGATGCAGAACAACGGAACTGGTTCCTACAAAAACTCTGACAAGTACGCGAAATTCGGCCCCAAGCTGCTCGGCCCGCTGCCTGGTCCCAAGGCAAAAGCTGTCGTTGACGCCGATACAAAATGGCTCTCTCCCAGCTATACGCGGTCCTATCCGCTGGTGGCCAAGCGCGGTCGCGGGCTGCGAATCGAAGATGTCGACGGCAATCAGTTCCTGGATTTCGCCGCCGGAATTGGTGTCTGCTCCACCGGACATTGTCATCCCGAAGTCGTGAAGGCAATCCAGGAGCAGGCTGCCGAGTTGATTCATATGTCCGGCACGGATTTTTATTACGAGGCGATGATTCAGCTGGCCGAACGTGTGTCGAAGATTGCACCCATGCCCGGACCGCACAAGTTTTACTACGGCAACTCTGGTGCAGAAGCAATCGAGTGTGCGCTGAAGCTGGCGCGTTACCACACAGGACGGCAGAACATCATCGCTTTCTTTGGTGCATTTCATGGCCGTACCATGGGAGCGCTTTCGCTGACGGCCTCGAAAGCCCAGCAACGACGCCGGTTCGGTCCGCTTGTTCCCGGCATCACGCATGTGCGCTATCCGTATGCATACCGCGGCTGCAGTGGTGGTCCGCAGGAGGAGGAAGCGTTCGCGCTGGGTTGTGCTCGCTTCATCGAAGAGAAACTCTTCAAAACGACGATGCCTCCCGAGGAAGTGGCCGCAATTTTTGTCGAGCCGATTCAAGGTGAAGGCGGCTACGTTGTAGCGCCCACAATTTTCATGCAGGAGCTACGGAGGATTTGCGATCGTCACGGCATTCTGCTGGTCGCGGACGAAGTGCAGTCGGGCGTGGGCCGCAGCGGCAAGTGGTGGGCCATCGAGCACTCGGACGTTGAGCCGGATATCGTTTGCATCGCAAAAGGAATCGCGAGCGGCATGCCCTTGAGCATTTGCATGACACGCGCACACATCATGGACTGGAAACCCGGCTCGCACGCTTCGACCTTCGGCGGCAATCCGGTGTCGATTGCGGCAGCCATGGCAACACTCGATGTTCTGGAGCGGGAAGGCGTCGCCAATGCTGTCAAGGTTGGCAACGCCATGATGCAGCGATTGAAGGAGTGGCCGAAGAAGCATCCGATCGTCGGCGAAGTTCGCGGACGCGGCCTCATGATCGGCATCGAGATTGTGAAAGATCAAGGTACCCGCGAAGCTGCGGCGGAATGGCGCAACCAGATTGAAACCCTGGCTTTTGACCGCGGACTGCTCATCCTGGGCTGCGGCGAGACCTCGATTCGGCTGGCTCCGCCGCTGATCGTCTCGCAGGAAGAAGCCGACATTGCCCTCGATATTCTTGAGGAAAGCATTGCTCAAGTTGAGCACCAGCACCTTCCTGCCCTGGCCGCTGCCAAGGCGTAGGTGGCTGATTTGACAACAGGGGCAGCACGAATTCGCTGCCCTTGAAGCAAGTCGCTTGCTAGAGTGGTTTCACACCCCCTATGCAAACGATTTCCCAACTAGGGCACGCCCGTCTGTCTTTCCTTGAGAGAACGCTGGGTTGGCTGGATCAGGCGGCGGGTCGGTCGACTCGATCCCCAAAGCATCCGGCGCATTTGATGACCGGTTTGCGAGGAGAAGATGCCACATATTTTTATCTTCGCGAATTGGGTTATACGATTGTGGCTCGCCGCTGGAGCAACCCGAAACTGCGTGGGGATGTCGACCTGATTGGTTGGGACGGCGAGTGGCTATGTTTCATTGAAGTGAAAACAAGAAGCTCGCGTACCTTTCAGCCTGCCGAAGTGGCCGTCGACCATGACAAGCGAATGAACCTGGCGCGGATGGCACGAGAATACATCCGCCAGCTGGAGCATTCCGATATGATTCCAGTCCGCTTCGATGTTGTGTCGGTCTATTTTCCTGGCGGACGGCCGGAATTTGAATTGTTCCGTGGCGCCTTCGATTGGAATGACGCGGCGCTGTCAGGATTTCGTGCCAACAAATGAGGCGTGCGTAAGCGGAACAAAATCGCCTGTTTCGGCGTCGTAGGTCAACACTGTCGCCGTAGGAATATCGAATACCCATCCATGCAACCGCACTTCCTTTGACGCCACAGCATTCGCCACTGCGGGATGCGTCAACAAATTCACCAGCTGCGCCAGAACATTTTCGCGCACCAGGATATCCAGCTTCGTGGCCTCGTTCTTGTGGGCATGCTGTTCTTCAATCACCTGCGTCGCAGCATTGGCAAAGTTCAGCCAGCGTGCCACTTCAGGAAGCGCCTTCAACTGCTCTCTGCCATTGAGAATGGCCGTCATCGCTCCGCAGCCGGAATGACCGCAGATCACGATATCCGGGACGCCTAAGACAGCCACAGCGTATTCAATGCTGGCGGAAACACCCCCGGGCGCGACCCCATGCGGGGGAACAATGTTGCCGGCATTGCGAACCACGAACAGCTCTCCAGGACCCTGCTGCATGAACAGTTCGGGGATGACGCGAGAATCCGAGCAGCCGATAAACAGGGCCTGCGGACGCTGCCCGCTCGATAACTTCTGAAACAGCGCCTTCTGGTTTGGAAAAACTTCCGTCTGGAACTTCAATACTCCATCAATGATTCGCTTCACTGTTTATCTTTTCCGTTTCCTGGTGCGGGTTCCCTTTTAGTGTAGAGGGAATAAAGAACACCCGTCATCCTCCATAGCGCCTTGGCGACAAACCCTACCCCAACGAAATCTTCAGGGCCGCAGCGAAGTCGCTGATTGGTTGAAAGCGTCGCGGCAATTCGACTCTCAACCCATCCGACCCCTGCCTCCATTTCAACTTCTCGTCAGTACCCAGCAGTTGTACATGTTGAATTTTTCCCGGCTGCGTTGCATTGGATGTTCCCAGCGACTGGATCACAAGCTCCCCAACCGGCCAACCGAGCGAGATGGCATAAATGACGGTGTTGGCTTTATTCCGTGTAAAACGGATGTCCTTGGCGTCGAGTTTGCTGATGCTGGTGCCTTGAAAGGATCCGCTCTTCACCACGTCGGGTCCTTCGCCATAAATCTTCCATGGCCGCGTGGCATAGAGCGCTTCCCCATTGACCTGCATCCAGTCCGTGATTTTGTCGAGCACTGCAATCTCTTTGCTGTCGATGGTGCCGTCGGGTCTTCCAGGAATATTCAATACCATGGTGCCGTTCTTGCTGACAGTGTCGATCAGCCAGTGAATCACGTCACGCGGCGGTAGATAGCCGCCGAACTCCCCGGGCTTTTCGTACAGGCCCCGGTTGTAATGCCACTCGCCGATGCAGGTTTCCGATTGCCAGGCATACGGCATAATTTGACTGGTCAGCCCGCGTTCATAATTTGAGATGACGGATTTCGCCAGGCGATCGGGCACGTTCTTAATGTTGATGACGCCTTCCAGTTTTCCGCCATGCGTTTTCAGGTTGTGGTTGTAGAAGTAGGCGCCGATATTCATGCCGCCCCATCCCAGCGGGAACAGAGGATTGTCGAAGTAGAGCAGGTCAGGGTCGTGCTGATCGACCAGATCGCGGGTGCGATCGTAGAAATTCTTCACATAGGAAACGTCCGGCAACGCATTGTGAGGATGTTTCGCGCCATACAGCCGCTGCGGGTCGAGTCCTTGCCACCATTGATCTTTTCCTTGCGCCTGCACCAGATCCCCATCATAGGGAACTTCCGCAAGTGGGCCTGCTTTATCGGCTCCATGCGACGTCTGAAACCACCACCAATTTCTTCCCTGATGCACGGTTACGCCGAGACGCAGTCCCTGCTTGCGCGCAGCGGTAGCCCATGTGCCGATTACGTCTCGATGTGGCCCGATGTTGGCAGCATTCCACGGCTGATGCTTCGAGTCCCAGGTATCGAAACTGTCGTGGTGATTGGCCAGCGCGACGAAAAACTTTGCGCCTGCTTTCTTGTAGCGCGCGATCAACGCATCCGGCTCCCAATTCAGAAGCGTCCACTGCGGGCACAGATCTTTGTATCCGAATTTGGAAGGATGCCCATAATGCTGCAACTGATACTTGTAGTCACTGGCCTCTTCGCGATACATGTCGCGCGCATACCAGTCGCCGGCTTCGGGAACACACTGCGGGCTCCAATGCGCCCAGATGCCGAACTTGGCATCGCGATACCATTCCGGCGCCTCATACTGCAGCAAGGAATCCCAGGTCGGCTTATAGGGTCCGTCGCCGGATAGGTTGGCGATCGGAGAATTCATGGGCACGCCGTCCCATGATCCGCCGGGGATGGGCAGCGCCGGTGGCGAGCCCCATCCAGTGGGCGTCCATGATTTTTCATCCAATTTTTCCTGAATGATCTTGCCGCCCTCGTACGCATAGAACACCCGCTGATCTGCGGGCTTGGCGCAGAATGCGGCGTAGTCTTCAACATACTTATCGAACTCGGCGGGCATCGCGAGTTGGCTATCGTCCGCGGTTTGCGCTATCGAAGGCACCGCCGCTGCCGCTGCTGTTGCGGCCATCAGCTTACAGAAATCTCGTCGCTGCATACGTTCTTCTCCTTGAAGTCAAGGTTGGTGTGGTCTCGAACGTCAAACGGAAAAATCTCTACTGAGCCTTGGTTGCCTGAACCAGCAATTCGACCGACGGCGCCACCATGTCGATCAGAACTGCCTGAGGTTTCGCAGCGGTTTTCAGGAACGATACATTTTGCGATCGTGTATTCGCGTCTATGGCACGATTATTTTCGAGAGCGTCGAGCGCCTGCAATCCAATCACGGCAACCTGATTCAATCCATGCGAGAGCGGAACCAGTTCCTCGGTTATGTTTGATTGCGTCAGCAGAGGCTGCAATCGCGCATCGTTATTCCGCCAGAGCGTCAGCCATTCTCTCGCCTGCCGCCATTGCTCCGGAGTCGCCTTCCCTGAAGCAATCAGCTTCGCAAGATCGCTGAACTGACGAGCCGTCTCGCTTTCCGGATGAACAGCATCGACCATGCGGTTGAGTGGCGTGAACGTTGTGTAGTTCGGCCCGTCTTCAAGGTCGTATCGCTTATATCCGGCCGGCGGCTGCATCACCGAGGCGAAGACTTTCAACGGAACCGGATCCGCGTCGCCGCTCATCCGCTGCAACATGACATTCACGTCGGCCTGGGAATTCAGTCCGTAATACTCCAGTTTCCCCGAGACGATCGCGAGTCTTTGATACATGGAATCGACGTCCCGCACATTTTCAGGAGACCAGAATCGCTCTGCGATCGCTGCCAGATACGGCCAGATCTGGCTGTTGATGGTTTCCGGATCGACATATTCGCTCCACATACAGGCCTCCCCACCAAGAATGCGGGGCTTCTGTTCGGCATTCAGGGACGCCGCCTGGTCTGCCAGTGGATCCGCGAGATAGTAGAAAGACGTTGGGTGATCGAGGTTCAGGTAGTACGGAGTCGAGAGAATTCCCCGGTTCCCTTGCCGCGCCGTTTGTGCCAGGGAGGCCAAGCCTCGCCACGATTGAATGAGGACATCTTTTGGAGTTTCAGGCTGCAGGACCTCGTCCCAGCCTTCCATAATCTTTTGGTGAGACGCTACGATTTTCTGCACCTTGGCGGTGAAGTAGGCCTGCAGGGCTGCGTTATTCGCGATCCCATGCTTTTTCATGAACGCCTGAATCTGCGGGTTGGCGTTCCATTCTTTCCCGTTGCACTCATCGCCACCGATATGGAAGTAGGGATCGGGAAAAAGATCTGCCATCTCCCCAATGAACGTATTGAGGAACCTGTAGGTGGAATCCTTCGTCGGATCCATCGCCGAATCCAGCACGCCATAGCGACGCGCGATTTGATACGGCCCCTTTCCGCTCCCCAAATCCGGATAGCCCACGAACCACGAAGTGGTGTGACAGGGCATATCGAACTCTGGAACGACGCGAATACCGCGGTCGCGCGCGTATTCGATCACGTCCCGAATCTGATCCTGCGTATAGTACAGGCCGTCCGATCCATCTTTCTGCAGCAGCGGAAATTTGGTGCTTTCGGCGCGGAAACCCTGGTCATCCGATAGATGCCAGTGGAAGACATTCAGCTTGACTGCTTCCATGCCATCGAGATCCCGCTCGAGCACTGGAACCGGAATGAAGTGGCGACTGACATCGATCATCAATCCACGCCATGGAAATCTCGGCTGGTCATCGATGGTGACGACGGGAACACTGAACCCTTGCGGTGTGGTTCGCACTAATTGCAGAAACGTCTGCAACCCGTGCAGAATTCCGAGAGGATTGGGCGCGCTGAGTACAACATGGTTTGCCGAAATTTCCAGGTGATAGGATTCGTCCTCACCCAGCTGCTGCACAGCGTCGCTGGCTGCCGCAGTTTTGATGACGAAGTTAGGTGGATTGAATTGGGCCTCGCGCCAGAGGGGAATGCCTGTTTCCCGCGACAGTGTCACCAGGAAGCGCTGCTTCGCGCGCTCTAATCGCGGCTCTGTGTAACCCTGCAATGCGATGCCGAAATTCCCTTCGATCAGAAATTGACCTTGCCCTTGAACTACATGCGACGGCAACGGCATGATCGGCAGTGTCGTCTGAGATTGCGCTTTGAGATGCATTGGGAAGACCAATATGCAGGCGAGAATCCAGGGAAGAGAACGGGGCAGGCTAACTTGTTTCAAGATGCATCCTCCAGTGGCAAGGTTGGGCGTGCGTTTGCATGAATGACCAGGCGCTCATTGAAATTCTACCGGTGCTCATCGATAGGTTGACACTCAAAATGGCCGCTTTAACCATGAAAACAGGGCTGACATAGTCGCCTTTCATCGCCGTTATTTCGCAACTTCGACCGAAGGATACTTATACCGCAAGGGATTGGTTGCTTCCACCCTGCTGCGAAAAGGAGTTCGGCGTTTGGGCCGAACTCCCTTCCGTACACCGCGTTGATACCGCCGTATTAGTGGTGATCTCCGCAATCATAGCCGCCGCTTACATTGGTCAATACATGATTCGCCGCGGTAAGCGTGCGATCGTAGCAATGACCAAAGGAATCTTTGAAGCGGTATGTCTGGGTGGTCTTGGTTCCGGTTGTGCCCGTGACGTTGAAGTTGGCGTCAAAGGTGAGCGTGTCGGCGGCCTTTACTTCGTTGCTCATATTGCTTTCATAGGCTCTGAATCGATTGACCTGCTGCGATGTATTCACCAGGTCTTGCTGATCTACGGATGTCGCCTGCGTGTACGTGCCGTCAGGATTGGCGACAAATGAATAGTTGATGTTGATCGGATAGGTGAAATGTTTTTCGACCGTTCCCGAATAGTATCCGCCGCGGGTATTCGTTTCCGAATCGACCGTGGTGAGTTGTTGCGCGTTTTGGATGTCTGGTGTGCCCGCGCTGGGATTCACGTCAAACTCCTGGGTGCTCCGGAAGTTTACGTTTTGCTGGACCGTCGTATCGACACGACCGTGAGAAGTATTCACATACCCGCTGATTTCAAAGTTGCGTTTCGAGCTGACGACGATGGTGCCAGTGTAAGCCGGTCCTGTAGCTGTGATGTTTTCTTTGACGACCGGTGTCGGTGCCGCGGATAGAGTGTTGCTGAGAATGCCGCCCGTGACTTTCTGTTTGCCATGATCTGTATAGACCAGCAGGTTCGCGGTCGCTAGAAAGTAGCTATTCGCGTTGTAGACGCCAACTCCAACGGTGTGCGGATTGCCATCGTCCAGAACTCCAGCGAACGGTGTCAGGTCGACCCGGTATGGTTTGAAGTCGAGAGTCTGCACGCCAGGAATTGGCTCCCACAGATACGGATCAATGCCGCCGGTATAAATCCACGGATAGACCGGCGCAACGCCGGCGGGTTTTCCGTCGATCGTCACCTCTGTCTCGCGGAAGGCAGTATTGCCGCAGCTTTCGAGATTGCTGGTCTGATCGTTGGGCACACAGAACATCCAGAATTCGTCGTTCGACTGGCTCTGCGCAATGATGTCGAGATACACCCGCTCCACGTTCATCGGCAAATTCAGCACCTGCGTAATCTGATCGGAGGTTGTATTCAGTGTGCCGGCATCACCACCGGTACCGTTCACTGGGACTACGATGTCCGGCGTCACGGCCGGCCCATCTTGCCACGAGGCTGGATAAAACTCCAGAGCGGCATTGGCGTAGATGATGCCGTTGTATGTGACTCCACCAGACACACCGACGAAGTTTCCGATGTTGGCTTCTCCAGTCTGATCGGCTTTAAAGATCGGCGTCAGGTCTGTCACATCGCGCTCCACATGCCAAGACGGGCTCAGCGTTGCGCGGGGTTCGGCAGTCGTTCCGTAGTAAATGCTTGCATGGCCTAAATAAAATGCCGCTGTGCGGTCATACTGGCGACCGGCGGTCACTGTGAAGTCTGCAGTGAAAACGACTTTCGCCCAGGGACCCGGGCAGGCAGCAGGAGGAGTGTAGCTAAAGGCCTTGGTATTGAAATCCGCAAACTCCAAATTTTGAAAAAGTTGGACGACACATGGCTTGGTGTGGGGCCGCGGGACAGACGGTTCAGCGGTCACCGGGTTCGACGATCCAATCTGTGGAGTCGATGGAGCAATCACTACCTGCGCGCCCACCGCACTCACCGACGCCAACAAAAAGGCAGCGGTAATCCACGTCAACCGCCGCATACCAGGAGAAGTTGCTGTCATTCGCATAACGGGCTTCCTTTCAAGCTGCCAAGTTGCGCGCCCAATATATCACGGGAACTTCAACAGGGGCTCCCGCGAAAAAAAAACGCGACCGCTTCCGCAACGAATCAACGAAGCTAAATATCTTCCCTCTCAGCACTGTAGTGATTCGGATTGAAAACGTTGCGAGAGCGTAGTCAACAAGCAGCGGAAATGTGCGTCGTGCTCCACCATGCGCCCAACGGAGGATCGGCCGGCTGGGATAAAAACTCGACAGAAGTGTCGGGTTGAAGGATAGTTGCGATCATGCTCTCCCGCATCCGTGTGCGTGCCATGGACGCAGTTGGTTTGTTTGCGCCCGCGTCGATGCCGCCGAAGTATGCCACGGGCTAGTTTTTCTTTGCCTGCGATGTGGGGCCGGCGGCAGCATGATCGTGCGATGGCAACTGCTGCCAGATTGCGGGATCCTCTTCACCCAGCACCCAGGAGCAGAAACCCTCCAACCCGTCCTGCTTCACCAGGTCGTAGCGCACGGCGAAAGTGCGAGCATCGGTGTAGAAGATGTACTCGCGATCCTGCGCACGATAAAAATAGAACCACGCGGTTTTATCCTCAGAGTCCCACTGCAGCTTGGCGTTGTAGGCATGAGCTAATTGCATCGCCGCAGGAGTGCCGATGTATTCTGCGGAATTGTTCGGCACATTCTTACCGCCGACCGGCATGCCGGCAAACCAGTGATAGCCGTACACCGGAATGCCGAGCGAAAGCTTTTCTTTCGGTACCACTGCCAGCGCATACTTCAGATTTTCAAGCACCCACGGATACCCTGCGACGGGACCCGGCGGCGTGTAGGCGGTGTGCTGATCGTAGGTCATCAGACAGATCAGGTCGGCGGATTGCGCCAGAGCCTTCAGGTCGTACGCACCCCGCCAATCGCGAAACATCCACGCGCTGTAGGCGGTTTCCGGCGGATAGCCGGGCGCATTGGGAACCGTAGCGATTGATAACTGAAAGCCCGCCGCATGCAGCGCCGCCGCAGTTTCCGCCACTGTTTTCGAGAGCGCGTCTCCGTCTCGCCAGTCGATGTCCTCGAAGTCGAACTGAATCCCCGCGTAGCCATTCTGTTTGCAGATGCGGACCAGGGCTTCGTCCATCAAATGCCGTGCGGATTCATCATTGAAGAACTGATGGTATTCCGCGGTACCCATGGCGCTACCGCTCAGGATTGGCATCACCTCGACATGATGTTCGTGCGCCACTTGCATCACCTGCGCATTCGGGCCGCCCCACACCATCCCACGAACGTCGGTTGAATACCAGGTGGGGACCAGGATGTCGATTTTGTCGGCGTGATCAAGGAACGATTGCACCGAGGTCTGACCGCTGGTCATGTAAAACAGCGCTTTCGGTTGTGCCTGCAATATCGGCGCGCTGATCGCAAGACCCAGCAGAATGCAAAAGGTACGCATGGACATGCCTCCTAAATGTGTTGCAATGAGTGCCCGCCTGTGGCGAGCAACTTCTATAACAAGGTTTCGTAAGTGGCGCTCCCCGATCATCTCATAATTTCCTAAGAAGAATGCTTCCGCTGGCAGCGCATCTAAGGCGACCTTCGAGGATGACCTTTTGGCCGATGCCGGGCATGGTGAGGATCAGAACATCCCGCGATCCAGCCAGCGGCCTCAACAATTTTGGCTCCTGTACCCCGCCGATCTGCACTGTTACGCGCTCGATCGGATCTGTGCTCGGGTCTGGGCAATCGCCCCATCCTGCCAGCGGAACGAAGCGCAAACGATATTGCGTCGCAGCGAGAATCTTGTCGGACACGTCAATGTGGAAACGGTAGTCGCTCCAGTTTCCCACTTCGTCGTAGGCCCAGGCCGTTGCCGGAGCGTTCCAGTTCTTGGGCGGCGAAGTTTGTGTATCGAAGACTGCGAGTCTGCGAATCACGGGTCGAGCGGCACTTTCGATGACGACCAGTCGCACCGCGTCGGCGACGGTTGGGGGGACGGGCTGAATTCTTTTATGTCCGATCGCGGTCCCGGTGCCCAGCGTCACCCACTTCCCTGCCTGGCGCGCCTCAATCCGGTATTGGCGCACACGCTCGCCGAAGGAACAATCTTCCTCCATCAGGAATGTATCAATTCGAGATCCAGCGCGCAGCGGCAGCGCGACGCTCTCACCAGAACCGGATGTCTCCGCTACGCTTTTGCCGAAGCGGCGCTGAATCTCTTTCCCAAATTGTTGGGCATGTGCGACGTCATCGGCCGGCATCAACCCGGTTGTGTCTGGCGGAACATTCAGCAATAACTGCGCGCCCCGGCCGATGGAGCGGTAATAAATCTCCACCATCGCATCGAGGGTGAGCAGGTTGCGCTGGCTGGTTGTGCTCCAGAACCAGTTCGGCCTGAGGATGGAAACGTCCACTTCATTCGGCATCCAGACAGGTCCGTTGGGATCGCTATTCAACGCGGTGGCAACGCCGGTCTTCGCATCGGCGGCCGAAATGGAATTCCACGCGGGATACGGCACGAATCCGTCTTCATTGCCCGCCCAGCGGATAGTCGCATGCGGCCCTTGAAAGATCATCGCGTGCGGCGCATATCGATCGAGAATGTCGCCGACGGGAATGACGTTCGAACCGTCGAACCATATCTCCACCATCGAACCATATCGCGACAGCACCTCGGTGAGTTGGCGGCAATAAATGGCGTTGTAGATTTTCTGCTGTGCAGGCGTTTTGCAGAGGCCGCCGATTCCCGCGCCATGCTTGGCATCGCGCGGTGACACGTAGACGCCCAGCTTCAATCCGAATTTTCGACACGAGGCGGAGACATCTGCCAACACATCGCCATGACCGCCGCGCCACGGCGTGTTGCAAATCCCATAGTCAGTCGTCTCTGTCTGCCACATGCAGAACCCGCCGGAATGCTTGGCGACGAAGACGATGTATTTTGCGCCCATATCAACTGCAGTGGAGGCCCACTGATCGGTGTTCAGGAGTTTTGGATTGATCGCCGACATCGGGGTGGACAAGTTATCCTGCTCCACGCCCTGCCAGGTGTTCGGAGCGAAATGGATGAACATTCCCATTTCGAGGTCCTGCCATTTCAATTGATCCGGAGTAGGAAGAGCCAGCGCAGAATGGACGGCAGCGCTGTGTTTTTCGTCGACTTGAGCGGATACCGGTTGTTCCAGCGAGAGGCCCGCGGGAATCGAAGCGCTCGCGGCGATTCCGGTGAGAGAAGCGATGAATCGGCGCCGGTCCATTCTCTATCATCCCCCGGAATTTCTTGCCGCTGCAGGTTTAAAGAACTCAAAGGAAGCACAATAGCAAGGTTTTCTAGTCTGTCTCTGCATTGACTTCAAAGGACGTTTGCGCAAGGATTCGTCAAAAATTGACCATATTCTTCAAAAAAACAGTTTACACGAGCGTAAGTGAGCTATATGATCACGACGACGAAAGAATCAATCAAATTGTGAGCACTATGCTCACGTTTTACCACTTGCACGAACTTTAGGCCGGAGGATGCAATCAATGAAAGTGTCTCGAATTATTCAGTCCATCACGCTGTTGTTGGCCCTGATGTTTGTCAGCGCGGCGGTTGCCCAGACCGTTACAGGAACGATCACGGGCGAGGTCACCGATCCCAGCGGAGCCGTGGTGTCCGGCGCACAAGTAATTGCCCACAACGTGAGCACCGGCGTCGATTCACCTACCACGACGAACTCCGACGGCTTTTACCGCATCCAGTCACTACCAATCGGCCGTTATGAAGTGACGATCCAGGCTCCCGGCTTCAATAAAGAAACCGTTCCAGCGTTCAGCCTGGAAGTTTTGCAGACGGCGAACTTCAACGTCAAGCTGACGGTCGGATCGGCGTCGACCACCATGAATGTCTCCGCAGCGGCGCCAATTCTGAATACGACGAACGCGACCCTCGGATCCACGCTGACGGCCAACACCATTCGGAACTTCCCGTTGAACGGTCTCGACTTTTCCGCGCTGACCTTGTATGTGCCGGGATCGATCGACACCGCCGGGACGTCCGGTACGACGCAAATCGAGCGCAGCACCTATAACACCGATACACCGAATATGAACGGCAACCGCGCCCAGGCGAATAACTACACCCTGGATGGTATCGACATGAACGAGACGTTCAACAACCTCATCTCGTACAGCCCTGCACCAGAATCCTTGCAGGAAGTGCATGTGATGACCGCGAATGCGCCTGCCGACTACGGCAACGTGAACGGCGGCGACGTGATCAGCGTGTTGAAGAGTGGCACCAACCAGTTCCACGGGGTGGCCTACGGGCTGGTGCAGGACTACAGAGTGAACGCCAACACCTGGACCAACAATCAACAGGTGCCGGCGATTCCGATCAACCCATATTCCCAGGCGCAGTTCGGTGGCGCGTTGGGCGGTCCTATCAAGCACGACAGACTCTTCTTCTTTGTGGATTACCTTGGCTCGCGCTACCACAGGGGCGGGACGGGATCAGAAAGTGTGCTCACTCAAGCCATGCGTAGCGGAGATTTCTCGACCCTGCTAGCTCAGAAGAATCCGATCCAACTGTACGATTCGGAAAATGGATTCGTGCCCTTTACCGGTGACAAGGGGATTCCTGTCGTGAACCCAGTGGCGAATTTCCTGTTCGCCAATCCAACTTTGTACCCGCTGCCGAACGCGACGCCGAGCGATGGAATCGCGGCCAATGATTATCAAGGCCCGCAGCGCACTTATAAGGCCAATAATCAGGGCGACATCAAGATTGAGTACGATCCTCGTTCTTCCGACAAGATTACCGGATTTTATTCCATGTCGACGGCGTACGACGGATCAACCCCGGTGCTGGCCATCTCCTTCCCTGGAGTGAATCTTTATCCGACCAAACTAGGCGGAGCAACCTGGGTACATATCTTCTCGCCGTCTCTCATTAACTCCGGACGAATTGGCTTCACCCGCACGGTTTGGGCCCAGAATTTCCCGATCGACTCGACCGGCCAATTCGGAGACACCGGAAACGCCAAGGTTGGCATCAGCTTTCCAAACCAAACCTTCGCTGGTTACACCTACCAATCGATCGGCGGCGGCCTTTTCGCTGGCGGTAATCCGGTGTTCGGCGGCGGCCTGATCGACAACACCTACAGCTACATCGACGATGTGACCTGGCAGCGCGGACTGCATTCAGTCCGCATGGGTGTCGAGGCTTTGCGATATCAAAACAACTACCCGACTGCCAACAACAACGGCTACCTCGGATCGCTCACATATAGCGGCGCTTTCACCACGAATCCGAGCATGGCGAATGCAGGCGGCTACGGAGGCGCGGACTTCCTGCTCGATCGCGTCAGCTCAGCTGCCGCGACTCTTGCCAGCGTCAACGTCGGACAACGCCAATGGCGCATCGCGGGATACGCACAGGATGACTATCGAATTCGCCCAAACCTGACCCTCAACATTGGGCTTCGGTTCGAGTATGACGAGCCCTGGATCGAGGAAAATAACAAGACCGGCAACATCAATCTCAGCACCGGCCAGGTGATTTACGCTGGCCAGGTACCTACCGGAGCGCCGGTTGGATCGGGTGTCTGCAACAACCGCGGATGCTATCAACCGAACTTCCGCCAGTGGATGCCGCGCCTTGGATTTGCATGGCAGCCGACCGATCGTGCTGTGGTTCGCGGCGGATACGGAGCGACCAGTTTCTTTGAAGGCAACTCCTCCAACCAGCGCCTCACTTCCATCACTCCATTCATCCAGGCAGTCAATGTCACAGCCATTACGCCAACACCCGGCAATCCGGGCGATCCCCGCACCGCGGAGCAGGGGTTCAGCGGCGGTACGGTGCAGTATGGAGGCACCTTCAATGTGTACCCGCAGAACATTCAGCCAGCTTACATCCAGGAATGGAGTCTGACGGGTGAATATGCCCTGACCCGCTCGACTTCGCTGCAGGTCGGTTACATCGGGGAGCAAGGTCAGCACATTGAAGATTACGGCAACGTCAACCAATACAAGGTGAACGGCGATCCGACCTCTGCTCCGTTTTATAACAATCAATACCTGGGAATTAATGCGGTTGATCCAAGCGTCAGCATCGGTCCCAATTCGTTGCTGATTACGGAATCGCGCGCCATGATGAACTACAACGCATTGCAGGCAACACTGCGCCAGCGCCTGACGGATGGTCTGGAATACACCGTCAACTACACCTATAGCAAGGCGATGACCAACAGCCTTGGCAATTACTCGCTGCAAGTCAACGGATACAGCGGAGCGTTCCAGAACTATTACGACAGCGCCGCCGATTACGGTCCGGCCGGCTATGACGCAACTCACAACCTGTCCTTCACCAGCGTGTACGCGCTGCCGGCAGGTCGTGGGCAGAAGTACTTTACCAATGCGAATCGTGCCTTGGATGAAGTCATCGGAGGATGGAAGGTCTCAGCTGTCGGCGTGGTGTGGTCCGGATTCCCGGAGACGATCACCGCCCCCGGCAATAACTCCAACAGCTATGGCACATCGCGCGCCAACCAGTATCGCAAGTTGAAGATTGTCAATCGTCAAATATTCCCAACGGCGACCAATCCAAATGGCAGCTGGTTTGGCACTGACCCGTCTGCAACACCGTGCACTACACCGGGGGTGGACAACGGAACCTGCGCCTTCGGCGTACCTGCACCCAACACCTTCGGCACTTCTCGCAATGGTGCTGTGAGGGGTCCCAGGTATGCAAACGTGGACCTTTCCGCTTTCAAGGATTTCCAGACCTACAAACAGCAGACCATCGGATTCCGTTTCGATGCGTTCAACGCGTTTAACATCGTCAGCTACGGCAATCCCGATACCGGTGTTACCGATGCAGGTTTCGGAGAGATCGCACTCCAGGGCCAAATTCGGTCGGTAGAGCGGCATCTGCAGTTTTCCTTGCGCTATACGTTTTAACCTGCAGGCTGTCGCGACAACCCGCAACAGCGCACGTGCCCGAATCTTCTTTGCGTCCGGATTCCATATGAACGATACGGAATCCGGGCGATCCGGGAAAATGGGATTCAGTCATCATGGTTCTCGAAATTTGTGTGGATTCGGTAGAATCGGCGATCGCTTCCCAAGCAGGCGGAGCGCAGCGAGTTGAACTGTGCAGCGATCTGAACGAGGGCGGTATTACGCCCAGCGACGGCCTGACCCAGGCGGTTCGCAAGCATGTGGGAATCGAAGTGTTCGCCATGGTGCGGCCACGTGGCGGTGATTCTTTCTACACACCCTATGAATATGATGTGATGAAGGCGGACGTCATCCGCATCAAAGAGCTGAAAGCGGACGGCATCGTTGTCGGCTTGCTCGATCGCGATGGGCACGTCGATGTGCGACGGACTCGCGAGCTCGTTCAACTTGCCGATCCCATGCAGGTGACCTTTCACCGCGCTTTCGATATGTCGGCGGATCTGGATGAGTCTCTGGAGCGGGTGATTGAGACGGGCGCGCATCGCATTCTGACTTCGGGCGGCGTGCAGACCGTCACCCAGGGCGCCGAACGCGTAACCCATCTGATTGATGCCGCAAAAGGTCGCATTCGCGTGATGGTGGGCGGTGGAATTCGCCAGGAGAATATCCGCAAAATTGCCCAGCGAACCAAAGCGACGGAATTCCACTGCTCCCTCAGAATCAAGACCCAGAGTCCCGTCACGTTCCGGAATGATTCACTGAAATTGGGCTCGGTTGCAAATGACGAATTTGCGCGCTATGTCGTTCTCGAAGAGAATGTACGTGGGTTGCGCGATACGTTAGACAAGATTTCGAGTGGAGCGGTCCAGGGTGTTTACGAATAATACGCACTTCGCCGCGGCCGGCGAAATCGAGGATAGTCCTGCCGTCGTATCTTCCAAGATCGACAAGCGCGCCAAGGAGATTCTTCGGTTGTTACTGCACCACGGCAAAACTTCCGTCGACGAATTGACTGGAATTCTTAAAATGTCACCGGCCAGCGTCCGGCGCGATTTGGTCCGGCTGGAAGAGCGTGGCCTGGTTCATCGCACCCACGGCGGTGCGATGCTTGCTGGCCAGGCCGTGTATGAACCATTCCGCTTCGACGCCTCCTTCGGCGTTCGCGAGGAACGGTTCGCCAAGGAAAAGCAACGCATCGCTCAGGCCGCTGCCGGATTGGTGCAGGAGAATGAAACGGTCGGGGTGACGGCCGGCACAACAACCACCAAGGTGGCACAGTTTCTGCGCCATCGCAACAATCTCCACATCATTACCAACGCCGTGAATATTGCAATGGAACTCAGCAGCAGTGCCGGTTTGGACACCACCTTGACCGGTGGGCGCATGCGCTGGCAGGGGGCGTTTTCATTAATTGGGCCGGCTGCGATTGAAGCCCTCAATATTGTCATGATGGACCGCGTGTTTGTCGGTGTCTGCGGAGTTGATCCGGAACGCGGGGCCACCACAATTGAAGTCGATGAGGCCGCGGTGTTTCGCGCCATGACCCGCCAGACCAAACAGGTGGTCGTGGTCGCCGATTCCAGTAAGGTGGGGATGATCAGCCCAGCTATCATTTGTCCGGCGGCTGCCATCGATGTCCTGATTACGGACGACGGGATCCCCGAGGACGCAATCGCTGCATTTGAAAAAGCCGGTGTCCGAGTTCTGAGCGTCTAAGACCCCCTTCTCACACTGATATCCTGATGTGCAGCTATCGGAGGATCCATTCGAATGAAACTTCCCTGCGTGTCTTCGCCCAGTTCACGCCTAAATGTTCCATCAAGAACTCGAGAAAGTTTGGTTCGGCGGCGCAGGCGGATTCTAGCCGGTCTATTCCTCTTCGCTATGATCGCTGTCGCCGGCACTGTTCTGATCGCACAGGGAAAAAAGAAGCTCCCCGGCGAGGATTGGGTTTCGCTTTTCAACGGAACCGATCTAAGCGGCTGGACGAAAATTGGCCATGAAAGCTGGACCGTCGAGAACGCAGTGATTCACGGCAAGGGTCTGACCCCGGCGTATGGATATCTCGAAACCAACAAAGACTATAAAGATTTCCAACTGTCCCTGCGATTCAAATGCGTCGGCGATGGCAACAGCGGCGTATTTTTTCACACCGGGTTCAAACCCGGATCGGTCGATACGACGCAAGGCATGCAGTTTGAAATCGATTGCACAATGATGCACCACACCGGTGGCGTGTATGGGGAAGACGGACGCGGCTGGGTGGTGTGGCCTGCTCCAGAAAACGAGAGCGTGGTGCGCATGGGCGAATGGAATGACTACCTGGTGGAGGTGGTCGGCAACCATTACAAATCGCGGCTCAACGGAGTGCAGATGGTGGATTTCACCGATCCCAATCCAAGCTCGTTCGACGGCAAGATCGCGCTGCAATTGCACGCCGGTGGCAACGGCAACATGGAATTCAAAGATCTATGGATCCGCGATCTGTCTCAGCGCTAAACGCCCTGACGCCACTGACAATTTCGCAGAACTCCCGATGCACTAACGCGCCGTCCATCCGCCATCGATCAATAGCGTCTCGCCGGTAATCAATGAAGCTGCGGGACTCGCCAGAAACACGACTGCTCCAGCCACTTCAATGGGCTCGCCAATGCGATGCAGCGCAGCAATGTTCTGGATCACTTCGGCTCGAAATGTGGGATCGGACAGCGCCGGTTCCGTACCTGGCGTATGAATAAATGTCGGCGCCACGGCATTCACGCGAATGTTATATTTGCCCCACTCCACCGCGAGACACTTCGTCAAATGGCTGATGCCGGCCTTGGTCATGCAGTACACAGACTCAGTCGGCAACGCAGCAAAGCCGGCCTGGGACCCCATATTGATAATGCAGCCACGCTTCTGCCGAATCATGATGCGGCCCGCCGACTGACTAGCGAAGAAGGTCCCCTTCAGGTTGATGGCGAGAGTCCGATCGAAATCTTCTTCAGTTACATTTTCCGCTAGATTGTCCGGAGCAATGCCGGCGTTGTTCACCAGGATGTCGAGCTTTCCGAAGTGTCGGTCCGCCGCGTCGATCGCATGACGAATTTGCTGCAACTCCGTCATGTCCATTTGCAGCGGCAAAACTCGGCGACCGAGGGTAACGATTTCCTGCGCCAGGCCGCCATCGTTGCCCTCTTGCCGCAACCCTAACGCGATATCGGCGCCCGCTTCGGCCAATGCCAACGCAATCGCCCGCCCCAACCCACGACCTGCGCCTGTCACCAGCGCAACTTGACCTTCCACATCAAACCTTGGCAATGCCTTCATGCTTCCAGTGTACGAGGGTCATGTTGCGCCGTGCTTAGAACTCGTCATCGATAAATAACAAGGAGAGGGCTTATCGATAATTCGATAAGCCCTCTCCCTGCGTGGTCGTCGAGCGCATGCCTGCCAGTCCACAGTATGTGTCCGAACTGAACTACTGGCCCTGGTGCGCCGCGAGTTCAGCCGACCTGTACTCGTTCGTGCCAGCGTTCTTATCCAGCACCGAAGTCGTCATCGAACCGATTTGAACGGAGTGCAGCAGGTGTGTCTGACCCGCCACGTCAAACTTCAGCACGACGTTGCCGCTCTTGAAATCCGGCGAATTGGGCAAGAGAATCCAGGTGAACACACGGCTGGAATCCTCATTGGTCAGCGTCACGTAGCTGCCAATCGCGTTTTCCTTCACGGTATAGTGACCAGCGGGGCAAATCTTGCCGGCAACCGTAAAGCTGAAGGGTACCTTGAGAGTTGTTTCCGCCATTGCGGAGTTTGTCGCCAAGACTGCTGCCGCCATCAATGCTGCCGACGCCAGAATGGTATGAAGTTTGGATCGCATATGTGGTACCTCCTGCCTATGTTCACCACAGTAGCGATTCGCAAAAATAAAGTTGTCAAGTTCCCATCCAGAATCCGTCAATTTCTTCTGACAAATTCGGGGGGTGCTTTGTGGTCTCCATCGCAGACCGCGCCATCTCCAGTTCGGACTGGACCTCTTTCTCAATCACGCCTCGTTCCGCATCATTCAGATTTTCCGCGATCGCGAGGCTATGTTGCAATAACTGCGCGGCTTCTGAATATGCCTGCCGCTGGTGCGCATGCCGCGCTGCGATTCGCAGCGCACTTGTCGCACGCTTCCAGTTGCCCGCCGCTTCATAATGCATGGCCATCTCTCGCGCTACGTTGTCCTCGCGACCCGCGAATAATTCGCCCAGGCGCTCTGCAATCCGGATATGTCCTTTGGCGCGGCGTGACGCGGTCTGCTTCTGGTATAAAACTTCGCGATAGAGTCCGTGGGCAAACGCATAGAAATCTGAACGGGTGCCGTCTGGAAGTTCATCGTGCCCGGCGCGGTGAACAAAACATAAGCGGCGTGCCAGCCTGTCGCACGCCTCTTCCGTTTCTGTGGGATCTTGCTGCAGCACGGCTGCCACCGCCCACGCGGGAAACACAACCGGCATCAGACTGGCTGCTTCCAGAATGCGTTGCTCGGGCGCACTCAGCCGCTCAATTTCCGGATCAATCAGCTGCACCAGCTCCTGCGGCACTCCTGCTTCCATTTCCGGAAACTGTGCCAGCTGCTTCCAATCTCCCGCTTCGTTTGCGCCTTCGCGCGCAATGTAGTGATCGGCAATAAGGTGCCTCAAAAGCGCAAGCGCAAATAGAGGATTTCCTTCCGAGTGCCGGTAGACGAAGGTGTCCAGGCCCGACGGTAACGCTTCCTGTCCCAATTCTTTGCTTAATAATTGCCGGACAGCCGTCTTGGCCAGCGGCGCTAACGCAAGCTCCGTGCATTGCCGGTGCATCACGAGATCCTGTTTGAGTGCCTTCAAGGGCTGTTCGGCAGACGAGCAGTGAGAACTGTAGGTCCCCATCACCATCAGTTTTGTGGGTGCCTTGCGTCGAGCCAGAGCTGAAATCAATTCCAACGTGGAATCATTTGCCCAATGCAGATCTTCAAACACCAGAACGAGCGCTTTTTCCTTCGCCAGTTCTTCCAGCGCGCGACAAAGATCACCCGGCGCCTTTGATTGCGTTGATCGCGCATCACCGTTCGTTGCGTCCGGTTCCCGGCGAAGCGCGGCCAGCCATGCCGGCGCAATGCTTGCGAGAATTCGCGTCGCCGTTTCCCCGATCGGAGAAGCGCACAACTGTCGCAGGATTTCCATTACCGCGTAATAGTCTTCCGTCTTGCTGAGCCCTTCGACGCACTGACTACAAGCCACACTGGCTTGCAACATAGTCACCATCAGGTGACATGTCGCCTCCACCAGCGCGGTTTTTCCGATTCCTGTGGCACCGGTGACGAAGACCGTTTGCCGCTGTCCGCTCGCCAGCGCCTGTGCCATGGTCTTCAGGCGAGCCAATTCCTGTTCACGTCCGACAACTCCGTCGAACACCGCAGGTTCCGCTTCACTTGAGGAAGCCGCGGCAGAATCAGCCACGCCCGCATCTTTGACCGGAGCTACAAAACAATAGCCACGCTTGGGCAGCGTTTGGATAAATCGAGGACACGCGGGATCATCTCCCAGAGCTTTTCGGAGGTCCAGCATGTAGGTCCGCAATACCTGCGGCTGTACATAGGTTTCCGGCCACAACGCATCCAGCAGTTCATCATGAGTGATCAGACGGCCGGGATTTTCCACCAGGTAACGCAACACCGCGAACGGCTTTGGCGGAAGATTGATCTGCACTCTGTTTTGCCAGAGGCATTCGTTCGAGGTGTCCAGCCGAAAAGATTCAAACTGCTTCATCCAGATCTTGCCCTCAGGGGAAATGAGTTCAAAGTTTACGCAGCAAGTGGACTTCCAATTCCTAAGCTACATCTCCCGATGTTATCTGTAATCACTCCATGGCGACGACTGCTCGAATAGTTTGCGCTCCCGGCGCTGGCCGTCCATTTCCGGACATCACTGTCCGAATACGAACAGTCGGGGGCGCACACGTCAGGACCCTGACGCATATCGTTGGATACGTTGGAGAGAAGCAGGTCGTTCCATGAAAGAACTAAAATTTACAACGCTGGCGGTTTGTTGTTGCGAACTCTGGATGACTCAAAACTCCTCTTGACATCAGACCGCCTGATTATGTTACTGTCAGTAACACAATGAAGCCGACTACTCCAAAGCGTCATAATCCAGCCGAATTGGGAGAACTCGAGAGCAGCATTCTCTCGATTGTGTGGCGTGAGGGTTCGGTTACCGCGGAGGAGGTGCGCGAAGGGCTCGAACGGCAACTGACGGATTCTACCGTTCGCACCATGCTGCGCCGACTTGAGGAAAAAGGCTATATAGAGCACACCGTGGAGAACCGTGCCTTTGTGTATCGGCCGGCAGAATCGCGGCAGCGCGTTGCCGGCCGTGCCGCGAAACGTATCGTGGACTGGCTTTGCGGGGGATCTGTCGAAACGCTGCTTGTCGGTATGGTGGATTCGAAGATATTGGATCGCGCCGAACTTCAGCGGCTCGCACAAAGAATTGCCGCCGTGCGCGAGCAGGACAAACGTAAGACCGAAGACTGAAGGTAGCGCGGCAGATCTGGAGTCTGTTGGAAACGGTCGCCTATCTCCCGGCTCGTCGGTGCCGTGAGGGGCATTGGGTTACCGATGATGATTGCTGCGAACTCCACGATCGGAAAGTTGGAGGTTGAACCATGCTAGCTGCGTTTATAGAAGCCGTTCTTCGATCCCTCATCCTTGCACTGGTTGTCTGGGCGGCCCTCCGGATCTTCCGTGTCCAGAACGTCGTTTCGCAGCGCTCCGCATGGATCGCAGTTCTCGTAGGCTCCTTGCTGATGCCGTTTGCACTTCCTTTCACCGCGCGCTGGCATGTCCTTCCCCTTGCAACGATTCCTACGCCAACTTCGCTCGATGGCCTTAGACCGGCGCTCGCGCCAACGACGTTGCCAGCCGCGTCAGGAACGGAATCGTTCAACGGCCCCATGATCGTCGCCCCACGGCAAGATCGAAGCAGCACTCTACAAACTGCAGTGACAACTGTCGGCCGCAATCGCGGTCACGCTCTATCTTCCGACTCAGTTCAGTTGCCAAATCCAAGCGCCGGCTCTGCCCAACCCGACGCCGTCCGCGGAAAATTCTCGCTAGTAGGTGTCGCACTGCTCGCCTACCTTCTGGTCGCCGTCACACTCCTTCTCCGTCTGCTCTTTGGCTTCGCGTGCGCACTGCGCCTCTGGTATTCCTCCACTCCAGTTCCATTGGGCGGCGACATGCAGATTAGCGAAGACTTCAAGCTGCGCTTCAGCCACCGTATCTCCACTCCCGTCACCATCGGCTCAGGTGTTGTCTTGCCCGCAGACTACACAGGTTGGACTGAAGAGAAGCTTCAGGTTGTCCTTGCGCACGAGCGCTCGCACGTGGCCCTGCACGATTTTCATTTTCAGATTCTCGCCTCGCTTTATGCGGCTTTGACTTGGTTCAGCCCGCTGGGGTGGTGGCTCAAACGCAATCTCTCCGATCTTGGTGAGGCCATCAGCGATCGCTCCGGCCTCCATGCAGCATCCAACCGCTCGGCATATGCCCAAATTCTGCTTGAATTTGCAGCTGCACCGCGCCCAACCCTTATAGGAGTCGCCATGGCCCGTCCCAGCAGTATCTCCCGCCGTATTGAACAGCTGTTTAACGACAGTTACCTGCGCCAGGCGTTCTCCGGTGGCGCCCGCGCTCGCGGCGCCGTCCTTGTCCTTCCCGCGATATTGTTTGCCGCAGGCGCAATCGTTCGCGTGCAGGCAGCAACCCAGCCGAGCCCGATTGCAATGGTTTCAATCGCCCCGGCTACAACATCGCAATCGGCGCAATCAGTTTCGGCGCCTATTACGAAGCCGGAGACTTCGTTAACCTTGCGAGCAGGTTCAACACCGGCCGCAGTGGCCACCTCTGCCGCCAATTCCGCCCCCGCGCGGCTTGAACTTGCTCTCGCAAATCCTCCCGCTCCACCCGTGGCCTTACTGGAGGGCGCCGCCAAAGCGGAGGCTACTTTCGATCGCAGCTTGTCATTCAACGGCACGCTTGATCTCTCGGTGAGCACTGCTTCCGGCGACATTACCTTCACCCGAGGAACCGCTAACCAAATCCGTATTCACGGCATCGTCAAGGCGAATCAGAATGGCGACCCGGCAGAGGTGCAAAAGATCGCTGCGAATCCGCCCATCGAGCAGAATGGAAACACGGTCCGCATCGGGGCACACCAGCAGAACCTGCACAACATCAGCATCAGCTATCAGATTGAAGCGCCTGCCGATGCCATCTTGAATGCCTCGAGCGCCTCTGGTGATATTGCCGATACCGGCGTTGGCAACGGGGCGAAATTGAACACAGCATCGGGAAACATTACGGCCTCTGGGCTTCAGGGCGGATTTAAAGTTCAGACTGCATCCGGAGATATCGCCATCGACAGTGCAGGCCGGGGAGATGCATGGGCCCAGACAGGTTCTGGCGACATCGACGTGAAAGGCGTGAACGGCGCACTCACGGCGCAAACAGGATCGGGCACCATCAAGGCTGCTGGAACACCCTCTTCACCCTGGAAGCTCCAGGCTGGCTCCGGCGACATTCATTTGGCAACGGGAAGTGCGCCGATGAATCTTGACGCATCAACAGGTTCTGGCGACATCTCTGCGCCCTCTTCTGGAGCGATGCAATACTCGAAGGATCATCACCATGTGCAGGCACAACTGAACGGCGGTGGCCCTGAAGTCCGCGCAGCGACCGGCTCAGGAGATATTCGCATCGACTAACTCGTTTCTCTAGACCGGTAGGCAGCGCGAGCAATGTCCGCGCTGCATGCCCCTTTCAGCAATAGTATGCCGTTATCTCATGAGCCGTATCCTGATCGGGATTCCCAGTGCTTTTGGACGGAAATAACATGGCGGCGTCACTCTGCACTTGACGCGTGTAGGACTTGGCGCTTCCCTAGCTGCTTTTCTGAATGCTGCTCGTGCCAGCAGGCCAGCACTTGTGTAGATGGAGTGGACGTTATTCCTTAATTTTCTTCTAAGTGATCGATATGAAATATTTTTATTGCTTCGAATCTTTCCACTCTTCATACCAGGCCATCTGGATGGCTTCGAGCTTGGACTCGTTCGACTTTTGCGGATCGTCGGCGAAGCCTGGCAGCTCCGTCACAAACCGATGCAGCTCAGTGAAGCGCACGGTCAGTGGATCAGTCTCAGGAAACTTCTCCTGCAATTGGATTCCAATTTCTTCCGCATCATTCCAGGTAATCTGTGGCACGGCGCGCTCCCTTTCGTCTGAACAATATTATGTCAGGGATTTGTAGGCGCCGGTTTTTCTTCTACCAGCGACAGCGGCTTACCTTCAGAAACGTAATTGCGATTCCACTTGGGAATTTCCACCACATAGCTGCCTGGTCCGGTGATGACCGCCTGGCAGCCAAGGCGAGAATTCAGCTGCACATCCGCAGCCGTCTCCATGCGATCGAGCTCGTCGTCATCCGGCTCGCTGATACCGGATGTGCCATCCTTAATCCAAAGATGACACGTAGTGCAGGCACAAGCACCGCCGCAGGCGTGATCCAGAAAAATGCCGAAGTTTTCTGCCACGTCAAGGAACGACATCGGCTTGCCATGATGATCGTAGGGCATGGTCCCGTATTCAAATTCCACCGTGCGGCCTTCGGGAAGGAATGTGACTCGAACCATTCCCGCAGCGGGCGGTTGGCTCAGATCGATCGGCTTCTCGGTATCAGGACTAGTCGTGTGTGCCATAGCGTGCTCTCACTTGTTTTGAACTTCGGATTCTTTCGGCGCAGATTCAAATTCCGCAGCGGCCATGGGATGATGGGCAGCGGGACCTTTGCCCATGCGCTCGCCAGCCGCGTCCATGGTTTTGCCTTTCATCACGGAGCCGACCGCGACATCCATCTGCAACTCGGCAAAATTCCTGGTCGCCTTGTCGAGTGCCTCGATCGCATTGCGAATCTCGTGATAATCGTTGCCGCACCGCGCTTCTTCCAACGTCGTGCGCGCGGTATGGATACGCGTCACTTCGTCCGGCTGCAACAGCTTCCATGCCGGACTGGAAGGTGCTTTCTCTACGGCAATCAATATCGTCTCAGCTTCGCTCTTGGCTTCAATCAATTGCCGCTCGCGGAAATCTTCCTCGGCGTGATCGAACGATTCCAGAATCATGGTTTCGACCTGTTCGTCGGTCAGCCCGTAGGTAGGCTTCACTTCGATCTCGGACTGCTTGCCACTACGCTGCTCCAGCGCTGTGACCCGCAGAATTCCATTGGCATCGATCAGGAACTTCACTTCAATGCGTGGCATTCCCGCCGTCATGGGTGGGATTCCTTTTAGATCAAAACGCGCCAGCGATCGGCAATCTTTCGCAAGCTCACGTTCGCCCTGCAGCACATGGATGGCGACATTGGTCTGGCCGTCAATGCCGGTAGTGAAGTGTTCCGTCGCAGAGGCCGGAATCGTAGAGTTGCGTTGAATGATGCGCGCTACGACGCCGCCCAGCGCTTCAATCCCGAGCGACAACGGTGTCACGTCCAGCAGCAACATATTGTCAGTCGCCGAGGAATCTCCCGCGAGAATGTTGACCTGCACCGCTGCTCCCAGCGCGACCACCTCATCTGGATTCATTTCGGCATGAGGCTTTTTTCCGCGTGCCCCCAGCTCGAAAACATCATCCACTAATTTGCGCACCAGCGGAATCCGTGTCGATCCGCCCACCAAAACAACTTCGCCGATCTCCTCGATTTTGATGCCGGCATCCTGAATCGCCTGCCGGCAAGGAGCAATCGTGCGCTCTACGATAGGCCGAATTAACTGCTCGAATTGTTCGCGTGTAATTTCGCGAGCATAGCGCTGCCCTGTAGGCAATGTGACGTCCAGCTTGGCAGAATCCTCGGCGCTGAGAGCGATCTTGGCGTCGATCACCGATTTGCGGATTGCCTGGATCGCTTCGCCATTGTGCCGCACATCAAGACCCAGGTCGCCAGAAATATCCTCGAGCGCAATCGCGATCAAAAGATTGTCAATGTCATCGCCACCGAGATGCGTATCGCCATTCGTCGCCACCACTTCAAAAATACCGTCGTGCAATTTCAAGATCGAAATATCAAATGTACCGCCGCCCAGGTCATATACCGCGACGATTCCATCTTTTTGTCGATCCAATCCGTAGGCGAGCGCGGCTGCAGTGGGTTCATTCACCAGGCGCAACACATCCAGGCCGGCAATTCGCCCCGCATCTTTTGTTGCCTGGCGCTGGGTGTCGTTGAAATACGCAGGCACCGTAATGACAGCCTTTTTCACAATCACGCCGGGGCCAAAAAAGCGTTCCGCGTTTTGCTTGAGCTGGCGAAGAATATAGGCGGACACTTCTGGCGGCGTCAGTTCGCGAGTGCCTAGCTTGATGCGAAGC
Organism: uncultured Acidobacteriota bacterium; assembly: GCA_963821145.1. Taxonomy (GTDB): domain Bacteria; phylum Acidobacteriota; class Terriglobia; order Terriglobales; family Acidobacteriaceae; genus JAKAAZ01. The sequence goes on along the minus strand of CAWGCV010000010.1, from coordinate 56,627 downwards.
ACTTCTCCTGCGGCAAGATCATCCGCCAAACGAAATGGAAAGAACTTCAGCTCGTCCTGAACATCCTCAACACCGCGACCCATTAGACGCTTGACGGAATACACTGCGCGATCCGGAGTCTCCAGAAGATTTTTTCTCGCGCCATTGCCGACGACGAATCGATCATCCGCCGACAATGCCACCACCGACGGCACCAGATTTGAACCGTCTTCGCCGGGAATTACCACCGGCTGGTCGCCCTGCATAAAGGCGATCAACGAGTTCGTCGTACCTAGATCGATGCCTACTACTCTTTCATCCGCCATGCGTTATACATTCCATTTCTCGAGATGCTACTACCGCGTTAATTGTTCAACGCCTCTTCCACATCGCGCAGCAGGTTGCGAATGTAGCTGCGGCGATTCAGCAAGTCGACCATTTTTTGTTGTGCGCTTTGCTGCATCTTTTCGTCATTCGTTTCCGCGGCCGAATCCCATTCGCCCCACAAGCGCTGCAGGTCTCGCTCCGACGCCTTCATCTGCGCATCAAAATTCTGTTGTGCGGCCTCCAGATTTCCGCGCGTTTCCGGATCATCCGCTCCGCTGGCCTTGACCATGCGCATTTCTTCCAACTGCATGTTTAGCTCAAACACCTCTTCCAGCAGATCCGGCGGAACCACTTGCTGCTTGGCCGTACCGCTTTCTGCCGCTCGATCCGATGCGTCACGGGACTGCTCTTCCAGCCGAATTCCAGCCAGGCCCAACAGGTATTCCGTGCGCCTAAGCGGATCCCGAAGCGTGCGCCAGGCATCGTTCAACACCGAACTTTTCTCCAGGCTCCAACGTTGCTCGTCCACACCGGCCCGCGCATACAAGTCGGGATGAAACTTTCTGCTGAGTTGATAAAACTGCATTTCCAGCGCTGCCGTGTCCAGCTGAAACCGTCGTGACAGTCCGAAAAATGCGAAGTAGTCGGTCGGCGTGTTCGGTTGCAGCTTGCCACACTTGGCGCAGAACTGCGTAGCCGCGTCGTTCTCGCTTCCGCATGACCAACAAACTAATTTCTTCGGAGGTTCCGCTACGACTGTCATGCGCTCTCTCTTGGCTGATTGAAGATCCGACCCTCGCCCGCCAATTCCGCGCCGCGACGTCGGCTTGTCAACAGGCGCTCTGCGTTAGCCAGAGAAAGACGATCCGCAACCGCACGATTTGGTAGAGTTTGGATTAATAAAGTTGAAGCCTTGGCGCATCAACGTCTCTTCGTAATCCAGGGTCATGCCGTTCAGGTAAATAAACGATTTTGGATCGACGAAAACGCGCACGCCGTCGTAGTCATACACGCGGTCGCGTTCACGCGGTTGGGTATCGAAGCGAATGTTATAGCTCAGACCCGAACATCCGCCGCCTTGCACGCCCAGTCGCAGGCCGCCTTGATCGGGAGCAATATTTTCTTTCGCCATCGCGACTCGAATTCGCTTGATCGCACGATCGGTAACGTGAATTCCCTTTTGCGGCGAATTGGGCGCGTTGGACGATCCTGTAGCGTGCTGGCCAGAAGAGCTTTCCGAAGCGCCAGATGCATTGCCGATCGTAACTGTTTCCAACGCGTTCATCTCCCTCGTCCTTAAACCGCGCCGCATTGGCGCATACACACAGGCGTGCCGCGCAGCTTAGTTCGCTGCAACCGCAACTGGAGTCGACACTGCCTGACCGTCGGCCACATTCTTCTTTTTCCAGTCGCCGATGGCAGCGCGAATTGCATCTTCGGCCAACACAGAACAGTGAATCTTCACCGGCGGTAAGGCCAGTTCCTTCACGATGTCCGTGTTCTTGATCTCCAGCGCTTCGTCCACCGTCTTGCCCTTCACCCACTCCGTTGCCAGGGAGGAAGAAGCAATTGCTGAACCGCAGCCGAAGGTCTTGAACTTGGCATCTTCGATCACGCGCGTTTCCGGATTCACTTTAATCTGGAGCCGCATCACGTCGCCGCATTCCGGGGCGCCGACCAGGCCCGTGCCAACTTCGGTGCTGTTCTTATCCATCTGACCGACGTTGCGCGGATTGTTGTAGTGCTCAATTACCTTATCGCTGTATGCCATACTTCCTCCAAATACTGTGAACTTGAAAACTGTGCGCTGCTGTTAGTGCGCCTGCCATTGAACCTTCGTCAGATCGATGCCCTCTTTCGCCATCTCATACAGCGGCGAAAGCTCGCGCAATTTCTGCACTACGTCGACGACCTTATCCGCGACGTAGTCGACTTCGGCCTGCGTATTGAATCGTCCCAGCCCAAACCGAATGGAGCTGTGCGCCACATCATCTCCCAGTCCAAGCGCCTTCAATACATAAGATGGTTCCAGTGTCGCGGAGGTGCACGCCGATCCACTTGAAACCGCGATATCGTTGATTCCCATCAGCAGCGACTCACCCTCGACATGGATAAAACTCATGTTCAGATTTCCCGGCAGATGATGTTCCATCGAGCCGTTCACATGAATAAAGTCCAAGTTGGATTCGAGCTTGTCCTTTAGCCGATCGCGCATCGCCTTCAGCGTCGCCGCTTCCTCGTCCATTTCAACACGGGCAATCTCGCAAGCCGCGCCCAGTCCAACAATTCCCGGAACGTTCAACGTGCCCGAACGCATGCCGCGCTCGTGACCGCCGCCATCCATCTGCGCCGCAATCTGCACGCGCGGGTTGCGACGACGAACATACAGAGCACCGACACCCTTGGGTCCATAGATTTTGTGACCCGAGAGCGACAGAACATCGATGTTCATTGCGTTCACGTCGACAGGGATTTTGCCCACTGCCTGCACTGCATCGGTGTGGAACAGGATCCCCTTCTCGTGACAGAGCTTGCCAATCTCCGCGACCGGCTGGATGACGCCAATTTCGTTGTTCGCGAACATGATGGTGACAAGGATCGTCTTGTCATCGATGGCGCGCTTCAGGTCGTCCATCTCAATCAGACCATCGGCGTTGACGGGCAGATAGGTGACGCGAAAGCCCATCTTCTCCATCCGCTTGCAGGTGTCCAGCACCGCCTTGTGTTCCGTCACCTGGGTGATGATGTGATTGCCGCGCTCGCGGTACATCTCACCAATACCCTTGATCGCCAGGTTGTTGCTCTCGGTCGCACCAGAGGTAAAAATAATTTCCTTCGCCGTCGCTCCGATCAGCTTGGCAATCTGTTCGCGGGCCAGGTCAACCGCCTTCTCCGCTTCCCAGCCGAAGGAGTGGTTGCGGCTCGCCGCATTTCCAAATTTGTTCGTGAAATAAGGAAGCATTGCCTCCAACACGCGCGGATCGAGCGGCGTCGTGGCATGGTTATCCATGTAGATCGGCAACTTCACTCCGGCGGGCAATTTCGGTTCGCTTAGAACGGTGCTCATTGAGGCTCCCTTTGAAACAAAAACTCTGTGATACTTCTCCGTTACGCGCGCGACATGGTCCGGCCTAGCGTTACTAACGATCCCGCTTGGACACTGCGCGCATATCCTGAGGCTCCCAATTTAGATTCGTCACAAAGATCGGAGATGCGCATATCGTTCAACAAATCTCGAATGGTGTCATTCAGCTTCCGCAGCGGCTCTTTCACGATGCAGGAACTCAATAGATCGCAATCACCATGGCTGGTCGTGCAGGACGCGATGAACAACGGCCCTTCGATGGAGTGAATCACTTCGAATGCAGTGATCTCGCTCGCCGGCCTTGCCAGCGAATAACCGCCATGGAGTCCAGCATGCGAAATCACCAGTCCGGAACGCGCTAATGTCTGCAAAATTTTGGCCAGTAGGGGAGGAGGAATATGGTATGCCTCCGCCATGTCTTTGGCGCTCTGCGTCGGATTGCCGGGATGCTCGGCAAGATGTTTCAGCGCCATCAGCGCATAATCCGATTTTTTGGTGAGTCGCAGCATAGAATTCAGTTTTCCGACCGGTGAGCGACCGTTTTACCCGCGTCAAGTCAACAAATTCATTATAGGACTGTTTAAGTCCTAGTTGCAACTCGCTTTTTCTTTCCCGGCAACCGATTGATAATGCGGTAGATTATCTCTTAGTCATTTAAGAGGTGCATATGCGCACTTTTCTATTGTTGGTTGTAAGTTCAGTGTGGCTTTGCATCGCGGTTCCAAGTGCCCTGTTGGCCCAGAAAGCCAGTTCCCAGGTGCCAGGCTACAAACGCTACGACGTATTCGGTGGCTATAGCTTTCTTTCCAACTCATTCAACGACTACAGCTTCCCCGGAACATCCCATGTGCCGCTGAACGGTTGGGACGCCGGCCTCGCTTTTCGAGCCGGGCACCAACTCGACAATAGTTCTTGGCATAGACTGGGCGTGAAGGCAGACGTCTCCGGCTACTATGGCACCAGCCTTGGCTCGCCGCAGAGACCGATCTTGTTGCTTGCCGGCCCGCAATATACTTGGGCGTTCGGCCGAAACCGTCCATTCATCCAGGGTCAGGTAGGATTCGGGCACGTCAACAGCGATGGGCTTCCGCCTTCGCCCACGTCGACTAATTCCTTTGCTGCATTTGTAGGCGCCGGATACGATCGGCAAATCACACCTCGCATAGCATTTCGAATTGAAGGCGGTATGCTGCACACAAACTTTAGCTCCGGATCGCCTGAAATCCACGGTGTTCCCAATTACTTCGCACGCTTATCAACTGGCCTGGTTTGGCATTTCTGAGTGTGACGTTATAGGTTCGACAAACCAAGCAGCCTGCGCACCAACATGGCCTGCCCCAGGTGACAGGCATTGTGATCCAGGCAAGCTAGAGCCTGGCGCAGAATGTTGCGGCCGTCGCTGCCAGGGATGGGCGAAAACAGGTCCGTCGAGGGATCAAGAAGCATCGCCTCAAATTCGCTCATGGCAGCGTAATATCCCGCCAGATCTTCTTCCCACGCGGCATCGTCCGCAGTTGCATTTTCATCCGGCCAAAATCCCTCCGGCACCGGCGGCTCAACATACCCGGGGATTCTGGAGGCATCCAGAAAATCAATCACGCACAAGCGGATATGCACGAGCAGCCGCCAAAGCGTGAACGGTTGTCCTTCTGGCTTCGCGTTGCGCAGATTCGCCGGGACGCCTTCGAAAATCTTCTCGAACGGCGCGTGCACGCGGTCGTCGTGGAGAGAGTCAACTAACTGCTGACGGAGCACAACTTCAGTCTCAAAGTGGACGGGGCGTGAGGGTTCCGATCGAAGAGTCATGACGTCTGATATTCCACCAGAAGAATCAGGACCTGCCAAACGACGATTTGGAGGAGACAGCACCGAGAAATCCTTCATCCGGCTGCGCACAGACCGTTCGAAGTGGCTCGACAGATGACTCCTCTGGTTCCATGATGTTCAACTGCTTGTGAATTCGCGCAATTCGGTAAATTTTCTTTTGACAAACAGCATCGACTTACGGGACACTGGCGCAATCGGGGTGACTCCCGCATCTAAATACTCAGCCATGGAAGCCTGTAAGCACCCACGCGTGCGCGTACTAACCCGCGAAGAAGATGCCGAATTTGTGGAATGTCTGGAATGCGGCGAGGTCTTCGACTCGCACGAATTCACCGACATGGACATCGAAGAAAAAAGCCTGAAAAGCGCCGAACAGTCCGACGAATAGCCGAACCGATTCTTGCTGCTGCAGGGCGAACCATGAGACCAATGCCCGCACCTCGCGCGGGGCTCACGGTCCCATTCACATTCGATAAATTTTGAAGACGGGAGTTACTAGCCTCGCACGCCTGCTTCTGTTTCCACCGGCGAACCCAGCCGACGGCCGCTGCGCCACAGATAGTGAAATCCAGAAAACACGGTAAGCCATAAGGTCGCTTCCAGTGAAGCATGGCGCGTCCACAGCACCCAATACTGCGAATGCGTTTGTGCCAGAACGACGGAACATACCGCCAAAATCTGCGCAACAGTATTTGCCTTCCCCAGCCAGCTGGGATGAAAATCGCGCGTTCCCGTCGTCGCGTACAGTAGCGCTGAAATTACGATGATGCCAAGATCGCGGCTGAATACCATGACTGTGATCTTCATGGAAACCAGGCCGACATGCGTCAGCACCAGGAACAGCGTGCTCAGCAACAACTTGTCGGCGATCGGATCCAAATAGGAGCCGAGTTCTGTCCGCTGACGGAACAACCGCGCCAGCGCGCCATCCAGTCCGTCGCTGACGCCGGCCACCACCATCAAAATAAATGCACGATGATAATGGCCGTCCAGAATCGCGAGGACCAGGAATGGCACTATCGAAAGCCGAAGCAACGTCAACTGATTCGGCAAGGCACGTAATTGGCGCAGCGCAAGAATGGCGATGGGACCCTGATTCATCCTAACGCAACTGGTGAAATCACAGGCCCAGGTTGCCCCCACCCCTCGCTGGCATTAGAATCGATGGAGCGCTTGTAGGCGCGTAGCTCAGTTGGTTAGAGCGCTACCTTGACACGGTAGAGGTCAGGAGTTCGAGTCTCCTCGTGCCTACCATAATTCGAAATATCTGCCGCACCCCTCCCACACAATTTGGCAGCGTTCAATAACAAAAGCTGCAAGTTTGCCACCGGCGTTCCCCTGAATCGCTACGGGATGCCGTCGGATCCCGCAGCGATTCGACTATTTCATTGCACAAGATATGAAACGCTCGATTGATGGATCATGTTGTAACTGCCGTCAAGATCCATCACTGTAACTGTGTGATAGCCCGGCGCAAGCGTGAAATATTGGTTCACGGTCGCCCCCAGATACCAGCCAAGTTTGACGCCGTTATCCCAGACCTGCATCTGGCTAATGGGCACGGATTCATTGGCCTGGGCAATGATGTTGACCGTGGACATGTTAATGGTTTCACTCGGAGTAGGTGAAACGATTTGGATGCCATTGACAAGCGGCTGAACTGTATAAGTTACGGCCGTTTGATGAATGATTTTGTAGGTGGAATCCAGGTCGAGGACGGTGGTCGTGTGGCTGCCGGGCGCCAGGTTATAAATCGCGTCGACCTGGGTTCCGTAAACTCCCAGCTTTGCACCGTTATCCCAGACTTGTGTTTGACTCACGGCCTCGCTCTCCGAGGCGGACGCGATCAGGTGGACAGATCCAGAGATGGTGGCTCCATTTCCAGGAGATGAAATGACAACACCGTCGGATTGCCCTTGAGACGATGTGCCGTTCGTGAAAAAGTCCGCCATGGGTGCAGCATTCTGCGCCGCACCTGGGCAGGTCGATAAACCCATCGCGACGCAGATTGTCTTCAACACATTCTCACTGTGATAGGTGATGGTGGATTGATAGCCAGGTATTACTCGCGGCCCAATCACCAGCGTGGCAACACGTCCACCGCAACCGCTTGCAACGGTGGCGGAACAACGGTTGTCAGTAGACAGAGTGCCCTCATCCCAAATGATGAATAGAATGCCATCGCCGCCGGGCTGGAATTCTGGCCGCGCAAGAATCGCCGGAAGATTTGCCTGAAGCCATTGATCAGCTGCCGCAAGAGTTCCGTTGTGAGCATCATTGTCCAGATCCGGAGTGATGTATGCAAAGTTTGCAACATTGCCGAGATCGAAATCCGTTGCCATTTGCGTATAAGGAACACTATTCGTGTCCTGGCCTGTTCCCGGACAGACGTCCGTGAAATCGATGAGTGGATTGTGTCGGCGCGCGTAGATATTGTTCGGGCCACCATAGAGACCTTGGTAGCCGGCAGAGGGCATGTCCTCTTGATACGATCGCCAACTGTAGCCGGCCTTCAACAGTTCACGAACAATGTTGTCGCTGGAGTGATCGCATGAAACGGTGTCGTTGTTGGTTTCAACGGCAGCGCCGGCAACGTACCACATTAATGCTGGAAGAGAACTATGCTGGTCAGAATAAAACTGTGTCGCCAATCCATATTTTTTGATGAGCTGGTTGTAGTACGGCATTTGAGAATTGCCGACGACATCTTCAAAGCTGTGATTTTCTTCGGTGAGTACCCAGACGTGTTTCGATGTCGGTACATCTTGCGCATTTGCTACTCCGGCGAGTAACAAGGATAGAACGAAACAGATTTTCAAAGACATGGGGGATGCCCTTTCCTACCTTCGGGGTTGAAATAGAAAAGTAATTGCCAAAGATATACATCGGGGCATTCGGCCTTTTGATGAATCCAATTGCGCGATCGATGAAGTGTTGGTGAATTCGCGATTTGCGATGGATTGTAGTTTCAAGCGGAGAGCATGAATCAGCTCAGACAGCGGAAGATCATTCTGTTGAAAAGGTCGAACACGCGATTGATGAACGCAGCGAGGGCGCGTTCGGAAGCGAGTACGAAAATTCCTCGTACTTTCACAACCGTCGGAAAGCATGCGCTGAAAGAGACTGCCGCGAAAGCGCGTGCACTATTTTTGCGCGGCGATCACGATAGTTCCCATGTCGTACCATCCGTCTGGCTGACGCCCTTGGATGCCAAAGAGAATCGCAGGCAGCTGCGTTCTGGGATCGAGCATTGCGACACGAAACGTGTACGTTCCTGGAGCGAGGTTGTCGGGAATGTACAGCGAATCATCGACCACCGCATCGCCCGGCAGCCACTTACGTATATCGGCGGGAACGCGAATCACGGCGCTGCCATTGGCAGATCGCAGTTCCACGGCCAGCCAATAATTTCGATAGATCGGCGCCACGCCGGCGTTCAGCCACCACATATGCATGGGCATCATCTCACCTGGCTTCACCGTTTTTGGATATTCCAGGCGCCGCAGGATAAAGCGATAGCCCATTTTCTTTTCAAACGCCTCAAACTGCGGCTCCCAGTCCGGCGGGATGGGAGAAGACTTTATATTCACCGAACTGACGTGCCAGCGTAGCGCCTGGTCGAGGATGTAGGACACATCAAATCCATCCTTCTTCCAACTCCACGGAGTGCCGCAGCTTTCCAGCGAAACGGGGCTGCGTTGCCACACATTTTCGATTCCAGCACGCACCACTTGTTGCGGATAGACGTCCAACATCTCCGGCGAAAAATATTTATCGTTCGATGACAAGCGCATGTCGCCCAGGCAATCTAATCGCCAGCCCGCACCCTGCTGCGTTCCGTAGGCCAGCGCTTCGGGCTGGTCGAAGTTCATCAGCAACGTCGTGTGCGGAAACGCCTTGAGCCAGATGTCGATCAATTGTTTTTGAACGGAGAACTCCGGCATGTACGGACTCCAGCCTTCGCCCCAATATCCAACCGACGATATGTCGACGCTGTCGAGGTAAGGATTTCCGTCATATCTTTCTCCCGCGGCCGCAACCAAATCTCCCCAATATTTCAGATACAGCGGATCGCTGAAGTCCGGCTGCCAAACCTCGCCGTCGTTATCTGTCGGCTTGTTCGCGCGCCGCGCGCCGGAGTTGCGATACCAGGCTGGCAGCGGTTCGATCGAGCCCTCTTGTCCGGCATACGGCATCAGGCGAATCGCCAAGCGCTGGCCATGCTCCTTCGCTTCCTGAAGCGCGAGATCAATAATGTCCCAGCGATATTTTCCTTGCTCCGGCTCGATGGTGTTCCAGTACCAGCGAACATAGGCGATCGAGGTATCAGGAAAATCCGGCTTGGTCGACGCCGGTTGCAGCCGTGTCACCGGGCCGCGTTCCGACCAGGTAAATTTCGGATTGATCGCATCCCCATTGAATCGCTGGAATGTTGTAATCCCCATGCCGGGATTCACCAGAACATCCTGAATCTCGACCGGGCGAATCACCACGGTATCGTCTTGCGCGAATGCCTGCACCGCAAATGTCGACGAGTAGAAAGATCCAGAAGCAGCGGCGGATCATTGGAATGTTCCTGAATGATCGCAAGTTCAATCGATTTTTACGCATCGGAATGTTTCGCATAGATGTCAATTTCAATATCCTACAGAAATCTGGCGATACGATAGGATTCATTGCACGGAAAAACCAATCGAAAGCGAGTCGCGAATGTCCGATTCCGATCCTAAATGTCCTGTGTCCGGCGACACCAGCCTGGGCATGGATGAACCCATCACACGCCGTGATTTTCTCGGCTCCACATTGATGGTGTCCGGAGCGACGCTGCTCAGCGGCATCAAGCCCGCGGATTTATTGGCTTCCACGACCACCGACGAATTTACCGGCTATGGCGGGGTCGGCGAATATAGCAATTCCAACGGCAACACGTTGCCGGTGATGCAGGCTGGCCACACCATCCGCGATGGAATCTACAACACCCTGCCCATCAACATCACGGATACTGGAGAGACTTTCGATTGTGTGGTGATTGGCGGTGGCATCAGCGGACTGGCGGCGGCTCTGTTCTTCCAGCGCAATACGCAAGCTGGGATGAATTGCCTGGTGCTGGAAAATCACCCCATCTTTGGCGGCGAAGCGAAGCAGAATGAATTTGTGGTCGACGGGAAACGGTTGATCTCGCACCAGGGTTCGGCGATTTATCAGTTGATGTATCCCAACAGCTTTTTCACGCGCTTCTATAATTCGATCGGATTGAAAACTCCGAAGCTCCAATATCAAACATGGGGCGGACCTGGAAAGGCGATGCCGCTCGCGAACAATCCTTACGACACGGTGGGAATGGAGAACGGCCAATACGGATTCTGGTTCGGTGCGAAGTTTGGACAGAAATCTGGAATGTGGGTGATCGATCCGCTGGGGAGTGGACTCAAAGGCGCTCCCATTTCTGACACTGCACGGACAGAGCTGCTTCGCTTTCTGAAGGGAACGCCGCTGCCGGGAGACAGTTTTGTTCCGCCGAAGGTGGAGGGCGACGCGACATCGCGCTACCTGGATTCCATCACGCTCGAGCAACATATGATGAAGCGATTTGGGCTGAGCCAGGAGACTATTCGAACCTTTCTCTCACCGGTCGAAGGCGGTGGATCGGGGCTGGGGCCGGATGCGTTATCGGGCTATTGTGATTACGCATTCGAAATGCTGCATCCGCTGCATGACACGAGTGGAGACATGACGCAGATGTTTCCCGGAGGCAATACCACGATCGCGCGGTTGATGTTGAAGAGCCTGAATCCAGCGGCGATCGACGGTGCCGACTCGGTGGAAGACGTCAGCAAGAATACGGTGAACTTTGCGTCGCTCGATACTCCGCAGACTCGCGCGAGGGTTCGGCTTTCGTCGACAGTGGTTGCGGTGGAGCATGACGGCGATCCTGCGAAGGCGAATTTTTTGAACATCACATATGTAAAGGGGGGAAAGCTGTATCGCGTGAAGGCGCGGTCCGCGGTGTTAGCCGGCGGTAGCTGGACCACGAAGCATATTGTGCGAGATCTTCCCGAGGCGCAGCGCAACGCGTACAGCCAGTTCTATCGCTCGCCTTGCATGATGGCGAATGTTGCAGTGAGAAATTGGCAGTTCCTGTACAAAATGGGAATCAGCGGATGCCAGTGGTTTGAAGGGGTCGGCAATTACACGCAGGTTTGCAGAACGTCGCTGACGGGGCTGCAAGATCCCACGATTGGACCGGATTCGCCGATCGTTCTGTCGCTGAAGGTGCTGTATTCCTACCCCGGGTTGAGCACGCAGGATCAGGGCAACCGTGGGCGATGGGAATTGTTTGGGACTTCGTTCCGGGAGTATGAGAGATCGATTCGCGAGCAGTTCAATACGATGTTCGGGAAGTATGGATTCGATGCGCAGAGGGATATTGCGGGGATTATTCTCAATCGCTGGGGACATGCGTATTTGAGTCCGCAGCCGGGATTCTTTTTTGGCAAGGATGGACAGCCTGCGCCAAGGGAGATTCTGCGGCGTGCGCCGTTCGGGCGGATTGCATTTGCCAATACGGATCTGGCGGGGGCGATGGATCACCGGTTTTCAATCCTGGAGGCACAGCGAGCGGTGAATCAGCTACTCGATCAGGTGCTGGTGGTGTAGTGGGAATTGCGCGCGAAGTTGAAGGATTATGCGGGCTAATTGAAGGATTGTGCAGGCTAGTTGAAGGATTGTGCAGGCTATTTGAAGGATTGTGCAGGCTATTTGAAGGATTATGCAGCGGCCGCGATACCTATAAATATATATTCCACAACGGTTTAGCCTATTTTTTTCGCTCTGGCGGGGCCATTTTCCGTCCCACTCAAGCCAAAAAACGACTTGAATGGGGCACCCGGCACTCTTGCCTAGTCCCCTGTCCCAGAGGCGGGACCCTTCGACAAGCTCAGGGCAGGCTATGGAGTACCGACAAACTCTGGGTGGCACGGTGGGTTCTGGGTGTCTACATCTATTGTATCGAGTTGAGTCTGGATTCACGCCACACGACCAGGCCGATCCTCGAAGCGCAGAGAGCCCTGCATTGGCGACTCGATCATGGGCCGGTGGTGGCGTAGAAGGCTTGTCCAAGTCTTCTCTTGAATATGCGTGAGTTGCGCCTATACTCCTCGGTATCCCCCGAGGAGACATATGAAGATTCGAAAGAGATGGTTCAGCCTACTTGGGAGCACCGCGCTGGTGCTTTCTGCCGTTGTACCGATTGCGACCTACGCCTGCACCCGAGCGGTTTACCTGGGGCCAGATGGTACGGTGATCACCGTCCGCAGCATGGATTGGCAAACTGATCTGGGTTCGAACCTATGGGTGTTGCCGCGTGGTATGCAGCGCGATGGAGCGGCGGGACCGACTTCCATTCATTGGACATCGAAGTATGGCAGTGTCGTGGCCAGTGCCTTTGAAGCGGCAACTGCCGACGGCATGAATGAAAAAGGCCTGGTTGCGAACATGCTGTACCTGGCGGAATCGGAATACCCCGAAGCGCCGCCCACCAGCACGAGTCAGCCCATGTCGATTTCTGTGTGGGCGCAATACGTGCTCGACAATTACGCCACGGTAGATGATGTTGTCGCGGGCGCGCAAGCCGGTACATTCTATGTGCTTCCGGTTCCAACCCCGGACGGCCACGAGGGCACGGTGCATTTGGCTGTCTCAGATCCGAGCGGCGATTCCGCCATCTTCGAATACATCAACGGGAAGATGATCATTCATCATGGCAAGGAATACCAGGTGATGACCAACTCCCCCACCTACGATCAACAGTTGGCGCTCAATGCGTACTGGAAGCAAATCGGCGGAACCACCATGCTGCCTGGAACGAATCGGGCTGCCGACCGTTTTGTTCGGGCTTCGTTCTACATCAACGCGATTCCGAAAACAGCGGACGATCGCGAGGCCGTAGCCAGCGCGTTCTCTGTGATTCGCAACGTCTCGGTACCGCTGGGAATCTCTACGCCGGGACAACCGAATATTTCGTCCACGATCTGGCGGACAGTTTCAGACCACAAGAATCGCCGCTACTATTTTGAGTCGACGCGCAGCCCGAACATCTTCTGGGTGGATCTCGCCGATATGAAGTTTGCAGAAGGCCAACCAGTGAAAAAACTAACGTTGACCGGCGGCGAAATTTACACCGGAGATGCAGCGGCAAAGTTCGAGAATGCCAAGCCGTTTGCATTTTTGCCGGCGTCGGGAAAGTAAGAAACCTGGTGCGCGAGCTTCCGGCGGGTTTCTTCGATCCGCGGTAATGGTCGTGCGACGGGCGAAAAAAGGAGCGGCATGGTGGGGAATGGCCACCATGCCGCTTTTGCGAGCTTCCGGATGGAATTAGAGAAGCTCTGATTAAGTCAATAGAAAGTTCCCTCAGGGGCTAAAGCCCTGCGGATTTTCGGCCATTTACGGCCCGACTGAAGTCGGGCCCTGATACAAAGCTCCGGCAATCTGGTGTTTTTCCGCAGCCTGTTAAGCCAAGGCTGAGCCTGCGCCTTCGGTGGACAATCCAAGTTCCGCAAAAGCTTTTTCGGCGACATCGGCCTTGATGACGCCTTCGCGGGCCAGTTTGGAAAGGGTCGATGCGACGATCGACTCGGCATCTACCTCGAAGTGACGGCGCAGATGCTCGCGATTGTCGGAGCGGCCAAAGCCATCGGTGCCGAGCGACACCAGGCGCGATCCGAGCCACGGGGCCAAGTTGTCCGGCATCGACTTCATGTAATCGCTGGCCGCGATGATGGGGCCGACCGCTTTGCCGAGAGCCGCGACGACATAAGGTGTCCGCTGTTTTTCGCCGGGATGCAGGCGGTTCCAGCGCTCGACCTGCAGCGCATCGCGACGCAGCTCGTTGTAGCTGGTCACACTCCAGACATCGGCAGCGATCTTATATTTGTCCGCCAGAATTTGCTGGGCGCGAACTGCCTCGTTCAAAATGGCGCCGGAGCCGAAGAGTTGGGCCTGCGCCTTCCCGCCCTCGGCAGCTTTGTATTTATAGATGCCACGGAGAATTCCTTCCTGAATTCCCTCCCCTTGCGGCATCGCGGGCATCACGTAGGCTCTCGTTGTACATGGTGATGTAGTAGAAGCAATCTTCGCCCGCTTCGTACATACGACGAATGCCATCCTGAATGATGACGGCCATTTCGTAGGCATACGCGGGATCGTAGGTGAGGCAGGTGGGGATGGTGCCGGCCAGCACATGCGAGTGACCGTCCTGATGCTGCAGCCCTTCGCCGAGCATGGTGGTGCGCCCGGCGGTGCCGCCCATCATGAAGCCCTTGCCGCGCGAATCGGCGAAGGCCCACGCCATGTCTCCAATGCGTTGGAAGCCAAACATCGAGTAATACATGTAGAACGGGATCATCGGAATGCGGTAGTTGGTGTAGGCCGTTCCCGCTGCCGTGAAGGATGCCATGGACCCGGCTTCGGTGATGCCTTCTTCCAGGATTTGCCCGTCGACATTTTCCCGATACGAGAGCAGCATATCGGAATCATGGGGGGTGTATTTCTGTCCTTCGTGGGCGTAGATGCCAACCTGTTTGATCGCCGACTCCATGCCGAAGGTACGGGCTTCGTCGGGCACGATGGGGACGATCAGCTTGCCGATCTTTTCATCCTTCATCAGTCCGCGCAGAATGCCCACAAAGCCGCCGGTGGTGGAAACGGCGCGACCTTTGGAACCAGCAATCCACTCGTGGAAGAAATCCAGCTTCGGCGCTTCGAAGTTTGGTTTGGGAACCTCGCGCTTCGGAATTGGGCCACCTAGCGCGGCGCGGCGCTCCTGCAGGTATTGGATCGCCGGATCGCTTTCATCGGGGCGATAGAAATCCGCATGCTTGGCTGCGTCTGCCGGCAATGGAATATCGAAATGCTTGACGAACTCCGCCAGGCTTTCGTCGGTCAGCTTCTTTTCTGAGTGGGTTGCGTTGCGAGCCTGCGCCGAACCCAGTCCGTAACCCTTCACGGTTTTGGCCAGGATGACGGTGGGACTTCCCTTGTGCTCGACGGCGCGCTTGTAGGCGTTATAAATTTTCGCCGGATCGTGGCCGCCGCGATGCAGCTTGAAAAGCTGTTTATCGGTCTTGTCCTCGACCAGCTTCAGCAGCTCGGGATACTTGCCCCAGAAATTCTCGCGGAGATATTTGCCGTTCTTGGCTTTGAAGGCCTGGTAGTCGCCGTCGACACACTCTTCCATGCGTTTCACCAGCAGACCCTGGTGGTCGCGGGCGAACAATTCATCCCAGTCTGAACCCCAGATCACCTTGATGACGTTCCAGCCGGCTCCGCGGAACGTGGCTTCCAGTTCATCGATGATGCGCTTGTTGCCGCGCACCGGACCGTCGAGGCGCTGCAGGTTGCAGTTGACGACGAAGATCAGGTTGTCCAGCTTTTCTCGCGAGCCCAGAGAAATTGCGCCGAGGGTGTCGACTTCATCTGTCTCACCGTCGCCGACAAAGGCCCACACCTTGCGATCCGTCTTCTCGATCAGATTGCGGTTTTCCAGGTACTTCATAAAGCGTGCCTGATAGATGGCGTTCAGCGGGCCGATTCCCATGGAAACGGTGGGAAACTGCCAGAAATCCGGCATCAGCCAGGGATGGGGATAGCTGGAGAGGCCGGGGGTGTCGCGCAATTCATGGCGGAAATTGTTGAGGCGGTCGTCATCGAAGCGACCTTCCAGATAGGCGCGGGCATAGACGCCGGGAGAGGCATGGCCCTGGAAATAGATCAGGTCGCCGGGCTGATCGCCGTAGCGCGCCTTAAAGAAGTGGTTGAAGCCGACTTCCAGCAGGGTCGCCAGGAAGAGTAGGTGGAGATGTGGCCGCCGATGCCGGCGTCTTCCTTATTCTGGTGGTGGACCATGGCCATGGCATTCCAGCGGAGGAGGGCCTCGATGCGGCGCTCCATCTGGCGGTCGCCGGGATACGGAACTTCATCGTGCTTGGGGATGGTGTTCACGTAGGGCGTGACCACTTCACCTACGGCAGGCACCCCGGCTTCGCGGGCGCGTGCGCGGAGAGCGGCCAGCAGAGCGGCACCCTGCTCCCAATCCTGCGCAACCACCTCGTCAAATGCTTCGATCCATTCTGCGACCTCAGCGGTCAAATCGTTTTGAACGGCCTGGTCTACCTTGGTCGCCATGTCGTTCCCCTTTGCGTCAGTTTCGTCGGATATCATCGCTGCTCTTAGGATAAATGGGGGCGTGGCCCGGACGCCAGTGGCGGCGGGTTGACGACGCGAAAACGCCGACGCTGCGTGGTCGGTTCAATTCGTTCGCCAGTTGCGGAGCTTGCGGTCACGGGCTACATTGGGTGCAACACTTCAAGTCCAACAGACCTTTGCCGGTTGCGCATGTCGGAAGTGCAAGCGTGAGGGTCCAACTGTTCGCAGCAGAAAAGGAAGCTATGCCACTCCTGTCGAATCGAAAATTGAAATTGCGGTTGCCTGTGGTTGCAGTCTGCATCAGCGCTGCATGTTCGCTCACCGCATCTCCTGCGATCGCCCAGACGCCGGTCGCCCAGGCCTGGACGGTGCTGCACGAGGGAGCGACCGATAAGAGTACCGAACAGCGCCAGGCCACGATGCGGGTGCTGCGATTGATTCCCGGGAATTCCGCAGCGGTAACTTTGGCGGAGCAGGGCTTGAAAGATAAAGACCGGGAGACGCGGGGAGCGGCCGCACTCTCGCTGGGCGCCATGGATTCCAAATCTGCGATCCCTTCGTTGCTGGCGACGGCCAAAGGCGATACGGAAGGGTCGGTGGTGATGGCGGCCGCCAAGTCCCTGATCCAGCTTGGGGACGAAAAGGGTTATACCGTTTACTACGCCATCCTGACGGGCCAGCGGAAGTCTGGCGCGGGGTTGATCGGCAGCCAGGAGAAACAGTTGGACGACCTGATGCGACATCCGGAACAGATGGAAGATATGGCGTTCGAACAGGGGATGGGTTTCGTGCCGTTTGGAGGTATTAGTCTGCAGGCCTACCAGACGATTCATTCCAGTGAGGAAAAAGGGCCGCTGGTGAAAGCGACGGCCATCCGAATACTGGCGAAGGATCCCGATCCTGTGACTGCTAAGGCGCTTGTTGTCGCCACGCATGATAAGGAGTGGGT
Organism: uncultured Acidobacteriota bacterium; assembly: GCA_963821145.1. Lineage (GTDB taxonomy): Bacteria > Acidobacteriota > Terriglobia > Terriglobales > Acidobacteriaceae > JAKAAZ01. The sequence continues at coordinate 39,258 of CAWGCV010000010.1, read as the reverse complement.
GATTCGTGCCGCTGCGTACGATGCCATCGCGCGACGTGGCGACGCTTCGTTGCTGCCGGATGTAACGGCTGGACTGAGCGATCCAAAGTATCAGGTCAAATTGACGGCGGCGGCGGCGGTTATTCATTTATCGACAATGCCGAAAAAGTAGCCGCGGACCCTTTGGCGTTCGAGGGTACACATGGGCCGCGTGGCTACTTCTGCCGGTAGAAGACTAACGTGGAACTTGGCGCTTCGGGTAGCTGAATTGCGAGATGCATCAAATCGCTGCCCTTCACTTCTCTGGCTGCAGTCCTGGCATAAGTCGGGCGGATCTCCACCTCATACGTGGTATTTGGCTCGAGATGTTGCAGGTTCAGATTCATCGCTGTGAACGGACTTCCGGGTCGGCGTAGAACAATAACCAGGCCGTCCTTCTTTTCGGGACGATCCCATTGCCAGGCTGTCCAGGTGTCATTCCCCAGGCTGTAGGACAGCAGCGGATAGAAATCGCCATAGAGATAGGGTTGAACCTCGCGATATTCGGCGATGGCCTGCTTGATCCACGCAACCCAGGCCTCGTTGTTGACCCCGGCAGCGCCCGGCGTGACCCCATAGCCGGCATCGTAGGCAAGACGCATCAGATACAAATTCTTTGGGGTACTGTAGGGGCCCGGCGTTGCCCACGGACCTTTGTTCGCCGGCAAATCGGCGGTGTAGCTCTCGAACCCCATATTCTGCGGAACCCAATAGGCGAGAGCTTGCGTCTGCGCTTGCTCCGCTAACGTGTCATGGAATCCGTGATCGGTTCGCCAGACAGAAAAGCTGCGGGACATCATCTCGATGTCGAGACGGCGACCGCCGCTGGCACAATTGTCGATGCGGAGGCCGGGATGCTGGGCCAGCAGATCGTCCCACATTTTATAGAGGCCCTCAATATCTCCAATCTCCGTCATGCCGATGCGGTCCGGAGTATCCGCAGTTTTCCAGTACGGTACCGGCATGATGTTGAAGTCCTGGCGATACCAGGTCATCTGAAACTGACGGATGAATCCGGAGACCATCTCGGTGATTCCCTCGCGTGCGGCGGGGTCGCCGAGATTTGCGAGCAATTCAGCCTGGTCGGACGATGGATTTTTATGCAGAAACCAGTCCGGATGCTCGCGCGCAATTTTTTTGCCGGGCATGGTTGTTTCCGGCTCGATCCACAGAGAGAAACCGAAGCCATCCTTCCGCAATGCCTCCCCGAGCGGCTGGATGCCGTTGGGATAATAGATCGGGCTGGGAAACCAGTCGCCGCGATTTTTCCACCATGGATTCGTCGGATCGGATTCGGCGCCGACCGACGCGCCATACCATCCGGCATCGACGGCATACACCTCGACTGGAATTTTGTGCTGGTGCACCCAGTCGATGTAGGCGAGCTTATCCGCGATGGGTTCGGAACCCCAGCTGCCAAACAGGATTGGCCCGGCCATGGGTTTGCCGTGTTCCTGCGGCGTGTAGTGCGCAAACAGGAGGCGTCGCCAGAGGTTTTGCGCATCCTGCCAGTTTCCTCCGCTCCAACGCATCAGCACAATGCGCGGAGTGCGAATCTCTTCTCCGGGATGGAGGCGCAGATGGGTCACCGGCATACCGCTTTTCAGCGCGATGGACTTGCCGTCGCCTGCAACTTGGAAGTCGGCTTTCCAGTTACCAGTCCAGCCGATGGCTCCAACCAGGCCATGATCGCCTGTTTGCAGATTGAAAAAAGGCAGCGTAGTGGTATTCGACGAATCTCCGTTGAGCGACTCCATATGGGCGCTTCCGCCCGGACCGAACGTTTCTTCGAGCGGTTCGAAGTCGTTGGCGGCGGCATTGCTACCGCGAGCATGGCGGAGCATGACGTCGCCATCGGAAGCCGCGATGGATCCGTCCAACGGCAAGATGTTTTCCAGAATGGGCGTATCGGCGGTACCGTCGTTGCGGAAGCGAATCACCCAGTCCACAGCATCGGGGAAATCAGGATACACGCGAACATCGGCCATCACGGTCAGATGAGTTGCCGGATCTGTGTAGGTGGTTCGGTGAATCTCGCCTTTTGCGTCGGCGACGATTGAGTGGGAGATTTGCCATCCAGGCAGCCATTGCGCCGACGGCTTGCCGTCCATACATAAACGAAAAAGGAACGCGGTCCGGCCTGCCAAAGCTCGGAGACTGTGGAGTTCGACGTGGCCGCGCTTGCTTGTGCCAGCATCGTCGAGAAGCTTCCGGCAAAGAGCAAAGCAATCCCTGCGAACCGCAGCCCTCGAGCAAGTTTTGACCTGGGAGCGCAGATACCGACGGCAGGTGGATGGAATCGATAGATTCGCGCGAATTGCGGGATTGATCTGAGAGCTGCGGAGGCAAAAAGGTTCAAATGTACTTCTCCAGTTCGCGACGAGTTCCGAGGTGCGAGGGTCTTGGTCGATATCTTAGATGGTGTCAGGTGAATTGTGCGATGGGACCCTTACGGCCGTGACGAACTTGAGAAGGCAGCAGGCAGAGCAGCGACTGGCATCGCCACTTCTGCCTGCCAAGGAATGCAAGCCTGTTCGGCCCGCCTATTCGCCGACCAAGCTGAGTCACATATCGGAGGCAGAGTGAACCCTGCCCAGCCGATGTTCATGTGACTCCGATTTAGCAAGAGTCTCCATGCTCGACCCTTCCGTACGAACCTGAATTAGGTGTAACGAAACGGGCGCAACCCCCGCAGTGATCGCGGTCACACCATCGACGATTTCTAAGTGATTTTCGCGCCGCGGTGACCCTTCGACTTTGGTACGCTCAATGCCATGACCGGCCAGGCGACCCAGCCCGCGTACGCTCCAGGAAATGTGGCTGGCTGATGCACGAGTTTCTCCAACTTCTCCGCGACAATCGAAATTATCGCTACACCTGGATGGGGCAAATTGTTAGCGAAATTGGTGACAATTTCAATAACATTGCCGTTTTTGCGCTGGCCATGGCGCTTACCCATTCCGGCCTGGTGGTCACGGGCGTTCTGTTGGCGCGCGCCATCCCCGCGATCGCCATGGGCCCGGTCGCGGGCGTGGTGCTCGATCGGCTGGACCGCAAAAAGATTATGATCGCGAGCGACCTGGTTCGCGCGCTGGTGGCGCTTGGCTTTATTTTCGCCGTGACAGCGCACCGCGTCTGGGTGCTGTACCTGTTCAGCACCTTGCTGATGGTGGCTTCTCCTTTTTTTACGGCGGGACGTTCTTCCATTCTGCCGACCATCGCCAACGCGAAGGAAATCCATACCGCCAATTCCCTGACCCAGACAACGCAGTGGATGACGCTGACGGTCGGGACATTTCTTGGCGCCACCGTCATCGCCATTGGCTACAAGTGGGCGTTTATTTTTAATGCGCTGTCGTTCGTTTTTTCCGCCTGGTCGATTTCGCATCTGAAGGCGCCGGATGCGCACGGTTTTCGCGCGAAACGAAATATTCTGGCGGAAGAAGAAGTAGTACGTCCGTGGCATGAATATCGCGAGGGCCTGCGCTACATGCGGTCGATCCCGCTGGTGCTTGCCATTGCGCTGCTATCGGTGGGTTGGGCCATGGGCGGCGGCGCGGCACAAATTCTGTTTCACGCTGTTTGGTGAAGTGGTTTTCGATCGCGGAGCTTCGGGGATTGGCATCATCTGGGGCTGCGCTGGGCTCGGCCTGCTGCTGGGTGGCGTGTTCGCGAACTGGCTGGGCCGGCGACTTTCTTTTGACGCGTATAAGCTGACTGTCTTCATCGACTACATCGTTCACGGGGCGGCGTATGTGGCGTTCAGTCGTGCGCAAGGGTTCAAGCTGGCGCTGCTGTTCATTTTTATTTCGCGCGGCGGCATGGCGGTGAACTCGGTGTTGAATTACTCTTACCTGCTGCGCACCGTTGCGAATAATTATCGCGGCCGCGTCTTCGCCACGATTGAGACGCTGACCTGGACGATGATGATGATTTCGATGATGGGCGCGGGCATCGCTTCCACACACTACTCGCCGCGCCAGATTGGCACCGTTGCCGGGCTGCTGAGTTCTACGACTGCGATTTTCTGGGGTTGGGCGAACTGGTCTGGCCGCCTCCCCAAACCCCACATTGCCAAAACCGCGGAGCCGCGAGCCAAGGTGTATCGCGATCGCGCTGTTTAAGTTGGGGCGGTAGAGTGTTCTTGAATCATTCTTGAGAGTGTGAAGTACTTGCCTGAGGAAACAAGGTCACTATGGATCGCAGAGATTTCTTAAAGGCAAGCGCGATTGCGTCGGCGAGCAGTTTGATTTCGAATCCGCCGATGGACGCGCAACGCCTGCGGCCGAAGCGCATTAGTCTTCGCAATCAGGCGCCAGATTCTGTCAAGACGCGGCTGGCGACGCGCGAATTGCTGAGCGGGCTGCGCATGTTGAAGAGCGCTCCGCAAACAGATATTGGCGGTGACGCTTCCCCGGCGGGTGCGGTGCAATTGACGCTGCGGATAGAGCCGTCGCGATTCAGGCAAGCAGAAGAGTACGAAATTGCTTCCTCCGGCAAGAGCGCCACGATCAGCGCGGGCAATGAACAGGCGCTGCTGTACGCCGTGTTCGACTTTCTGGAGCGCCAGGGACTGGTGTTTGGCATGGATGGCACGACCGTGCCGATCGATCTGCCGGCGCCGCTGCAGCTCCCGATGGAGGGTCAACCATGGAGCGGGACGCCGCGATTTGCGGTGCGCGGTCTGCTGCCCTGGCCGGATTTTTTGAACTGCATCAGCGTCTACAACGAAGAAGATTTCCGTGCTTACTTTGCGGCGATGCTGCGGATGCGCTTCAACATGTTTGGCATGCACGTGTACACGCAAAACGATCCTAACCCGATGGCGGAGTCGTACCTGTCATTTGAGTTTGCCGGCAGCGGCCATCGCGCTGCGCTCGAAGACACGACGATGCGCAGCTGGGGATATTTGCCGCAGCGAACCTCGACTTATTCCATGGGCGCGGCGGAATTCTTCGATACAGATACGTTTGGTGCGGACGCGACTCGTCTCGCAGCGGACAACTGGGACATTGCGGCACGGACGACCGCAATGATGCGAGCGGCATTCAACTTTGCAGGGGAGCTTGGCATCCGCACAGGGATTGGTTTTGAGCCGTATCAGAACCCGGCAGAAATTGTTCGCGCGCTGCCACCGGAGGCGTTGTCTCACCCGAATGGATTTATTGAATCCACTACAGCGCGGGATTTGCTGGAGCGGCGGCTCGCTGATCTGCTTGAGCGTTATCCCATGGTGGACTACGTGTGGCTGTGGCAGGATGAAAATGCGAATTGGGAGAGTCGGGACAAAAAGATCCCGCTGTCCGTGACGCCGTTTCTGCAGGCGCACAATTTTCTGAAGCGAAATGCTCCGAACAAGCAGCTCGTCGTCGCCGGATGGGGAGGGGTGACGCGACATTTTCAATCGCTGCACGAGCGGCTGCCGGAGGATATTGTGTTTTCTGCGCTGAGCGATTCGCTTGGCTGGGATCCTGTGAATGAAGCCTTCGGCAAGCTCGGCAGCCGCCAGCGATGGCCGATTCCGTGGCTGGAGGATGACCCTTCCATGTGGTTTCCGCAGTTTCGCGCCAGCCGTTTTCAGATGGATATGAATCGCGCGCAGAATTTTGGGTGCCAGGGAGTGCTCGGTATTCACTGGAGGCATCGCATTGTCGATCCGACTGCCACCTATCTTGCGCGTGCGAGTTGGGACAGCGAGCTGACGGCAACGAAGCATTATCAGAATTTCTGTGCGGCGCAGGCGTCGGGCGGTCGCGCAGCAGAGATGGCCGAGCTGTTTGAGGAATGCGATCGCGGCCATGATATTTCTTCGACGTTTCTCGGCACGCGTGACAAGCAGGGCTTCGCGAAGACGCTGGCGCTGACCGGCGACTACGATGAAGCGTTCAACTATGCGACGGTCGAGCCGGAAGCATCGGTCCTGCCGCATCAGCGCGAGATGGCAGAAAAATTTCAGCAGCTTGTGTCGCAGGCGGCTTCGCCGACGGAGCAGGATCGTATTGGATACTTCGCCAGCTTTGTCGGCTTCATGGTTCCCTATTGTGATGCATTTGAAAAAGCGCACCAACTGAACGCAGTGCTGCAACGCGCGGTGGCGCTGCGTGCGGCCGGCAACAACGATGCCGCGCGGGCGGAAGTATTGCAGCATGGAGTTCCTCTGTGGCGGGCGATGGCGCCGCTGGTGCGGCAAACGATGCTGGAATATCAGGCCGCGATTGCAACCCGCAACGATCAGGGGCAGCTCGCTTCCATGCAGAACAAGTTTGTGCGCCTGTCGCTGGAGAGGCTTCGGCTTTCCATTAAGGAATTCCTGAATGATTTGCCGGACGAAATGGACACGGCCTACAGCGCTGCGACAACGCCGGCGGCCGCGAACCGGGCACGCCTCTTCATTCCGACGCGGCCTTCGATGCTGAGGCCGGGAGAGGCGTTGCGAATTTTCATTGTCGCGCCGGGCCAGCAAAACATTCTTCCAATCCAGTTGCTAACGCGACGCCAGGGTATGCAGGAGTGGCAGACATCTCCAGTGATGCACGTGGGGCGTTCGGTGTATTCCGCGCGGCTTGGCCCTTTTGCGGCTGGCGATGACATCCTCGAATATTACGCGACTGCGGCCGGCGAACAAGGAAACCTCAGCGCGCCAGTGGAAGCGCCGCAGCGGGCGTATACGCTGACCGTGCTGGCTTGAAATGGGACGGAAGCGTGTACGCAGCGGGGAGCCCGCAGCCCGGCGATTGGCGTATTCTGTGTGCGTATTCTGGCCTTGGCCGAATTGCATTAGGAGCGTGGGATGAGCGATTTCATTCTGAAAATTAACGGGACGGATCGACATGTCACTGCTTCCGCCGACGAGAGCCTGCTCTCTGTGCTGCGGGATCGTCTCGACCTGACCGGGCCGAAGTATGGGTGCGGCGAAGGCCAATGTGCCGCCTGCACGGTGTTGCTGGATGGCAAGCCGGTGCACTCCTGTATCACTCCACTGTCGGCGGCGGCGAACTCCAGCATCACCACGGTTGAAGGGCTGGAAACGAACGGTACGCTCAACCCCGTGCAAGAGGCCTTCGTGGAGGAAGGCGCCTTTCAGTGCGGCTACTGCACCTCCGGCATGGTACTGCGAGCCACCGCGCTGCTGCGCGAAACGCCGCATCCGACGGAAGACCAAATCGTCGCCTATATGAATGGGAATATCTGCCGCTGTGGCGTCTATCCGCGCATCATTGCGGCGGTGCAGCGAGCCTCGGGAACGCCAAGGGCAGGTGGCCAATGAATGCCCTCGATCCGCTGCCGGCCGAGCTTGCGCAACATACCATCGACGACAAGCCGTACTGGTTTCGTCTTGACCGCCGCGATTTTCTTAAATTGTTCGGCGGAGGATTGCTGGTCTGCCTGACCGACCACTCTGTCCTGGCGCAGGAATCCGGCCGCACATTCGGCAGCCACGAACTTCCGAATGACATCGCTGCGTGGCTTGCCATCGGCGCCGACAGCAAGGTTACGGTGTTCACCGGCAAGGTGGAAGTGGGACAGAATATTCGCACCTCCCTGGCGCAGCAGGTTGCGGAGGAGCTGCGAGTTCCCTTCGACTCCATCACCATGCTGATGGGAGATACAGACCTGGTGCCATGGGACGCGGGAACGTTTGGCAGCCGCACCACGCCGACGATGGGTCCGCAGCTTCGCAAAATGGCAGCGGCCGCGCGTCAGGTGTTGATTGAAATGGCCGCGAAGCGATGGAAGGTTGACCCGTCAAGCTTGACTGCAGCGGACGCGAAAGTGTCGAGTCCGAACGCGGGGCAATCGCTCAGCTATGGCGAGTTAACCCGCGGCGAAAAGCTGGTGCAGACCATATCCGCCGAGGTTTCGATGACCCCGGCCAGCGATTGGAAGATCGCGGGGACCGCTGTTCCGAAGGTGAATGGCCGCGACTTTGTCACTGGCAAACACAAATATCCATCGGATATTGTTCGCCCGGGAATGATGTTCGGAAAAGTGCTGCGGCCGGAGGGATTCAACGCCACGCTGGCGTCGCTGGACACGACCCGAGCGGAAAAAATCCCCGGCGTGACCGTCGTGCACGACGGCGACTTTATCGCCGTTGCTGCCCCTGATCCGCCGACCGCAGAACGAGCTCTATCGGCATTGCAAGCGAAATGGAACGTGCCTGCCCAACCCTCTAATCAAGGACTGTTCGCATCGTTCAAACAATCTTCCAAAGGCACGGAGGATGACGACGGGCCGGCGCCCTCCGCCGGCTTTGTCTCGCAGGCGATTGCTGCGGCGCCGATCCACTTGCATCAGCAATACACGGTGCAGTACATTGCCCATGCGCCGCTGGAACCGCGTGCCGCAGTGGCCGAGTGGACAAATGGCAAGCTGACGGTGTGGACCGGAACCCAGCGACCCTTTGGCGTTCGCGATGACCTGATGGCTGCGTTTCATCTTCCGCCGGAAAAAGTTCGCGTCATTCAACCTGACATGGGCAGCGGCTACGGCGGCAAGCATACAGGCGAAGCCGCGGTTGAAGCCGCGCGACTCTCCAAAGCAGCGGGCAAGCCCGTCAAAGTTGTCTGGACGCGCGAAGAGGAATTTACCTGGGCCTATTTTCGTCCTGCCGGATTGATTGAGATCAGCAGCGGCGCCAACCACGACGGCACGCTGGTCGCGTGGGAACATCACAACTACAACTCCGGACCCGCCGCCATCCGTACACCGTACAACGTGACTCACCAGGTGAGTCAATTTCACCCGGCAGATTCGCCGCTGCGGCAGGGATCGTACCGCGCGCTTGCCGCTACCGCGAACAACTTTGCGCGCGAGTCTCACATGGATGAGGCGGCCCATGCAGTCGGCATGGACCCGCTTCGAATTTCGCATGAAGAATTTGACTGATCCCCGACTGCGGGCGGTGCTGCAGGCTGCGGCAGACAAATTCAACTGGAGCGCATCGAAGTCGACTCCCCAGCGCGGGTTTGGTATCGCCTGCGGCAACGATAAAGGGGGATACGTCGCCACCTGCGTTGAAGTGGAGATGATGCCCGCCGACAACAAGGTTAAAATTCGGCGCGTGGTTCAAGCCTGGGAGTCAGGGGCCATCATCAATCCCGACGGCCTGCGCAACCAGGTTTCCGGAGCGATCGTTCAGGGGATTGGCGGCGCGCTGTTTGAGCAAATTCAATTTGCCAACGGTCGCATCCTCAACCCACACTTCGCGCAATATCGCGTACCCCGTTTTCGCGATGCGCCGCAAATTGAGGTGGTTCTTCTGGACCGCAAGGATCTGCCCTCGGCTGGTGCGGGAGAAAGCGGCATCATTGGCCTGGCGCCGGCTGTGGGCAACGCCATTTTCGCGGCCACGGGTACGCGGCTTCGCAATATGCCCATGGCTCCCAGCGGCGCCGTCGCGGTGGAAAAAACGCCGAGATTCAAAGTAGTCACGGGACAGGCCAGAATTCTGGTGCGACAGGATAACAAGAACGAGTAGAATGCAACGTTGAATCCGAAGAATCTTTGCGAGGCCCCGTGATTGGCGAACCACTTGAAGTAGTCAGAAAAGAAACCACCATCCTCCTCCTATGCTCCGACTCCAACCTGCGCCTGGTATTGCAGGAAGTGCTGGAAGATAAAGGCTATGTGGTTTTGCCGGCCAGCGATCTGTCGCGCGCCGTGGACTGGCTGAGCCGATGCAAGCCGGACCTGCTGCTGGTTCGCCCGTACCTGAGCGGAATTTCAGGCTATGAAGCCGCCCTGTACCTGCGAACAAAATGCCATGGCATACGCATTCTGATGGTGAGTGGATTTCTTCAGGATGATCGACTGCAATACCAGTGGGACATCCAGGGAATTGAGGTCTTTCCCAAGCCATTCACCGGCGAGGAGTTTCTACAGACGGTGGCGAAGGTTTTGGCCACGCGGAACCCTGTTCCCACCGTAGCCCGTGAGCAGAATCGTCCCAGCCCTCCGCAATAGCGAGCTTATTGCACCAGGGATTCGTCGCTGCAGGTTTTGAACTTTGCCTGCATCTGCCCCGTGGCCTCACTCGGGCACGCATCACCTGCGGAACATCACAAAGGGCAGGTCTCAAATAGCCCCTGCCCCTGGATCGACCTGTCCCTGCTATGCAACGTCTAGTTCATGTAGCAACGCTCCAGCTGAGAAACGACAGCTCCAGCATTTGTATCCCACCAGTACAAGAGCGCCTCGGTGACAACGCAATCGAGCGGAAGACCAATGGCGTCGGCAAAGGACTGGACGCAGATCATGGCTTCATCCGAGATGAGCGGGTTGGTGGTTGTGAGTTCTATGGGCCTCAAGTTTCTCGTGCGACTGTTTGCAGCATTGTTCATGAACGGCTGTGCAGCTGAACCAAGGTTTTTTACTGCCATATTTTCCTTTCGTGATGCGAACTAATTGCATGGGACAAAGAGTTTCACATCGTTCGCTTATCGGACCGAACATAAGGAATGGATGCAGCGAACGACCCATCCCACGGCCGCAATCGAACGATACAGGAACCGTATCACGCTGCCCTGTGGATGCATTCATGGAACCTAAGGGTCAACAGTCACGTGTATTCACCTGTCTATTTGCAAGGTAGTCATCGAACCTCCGGATTCGGTTACTAGTAACGCTAGTTACTAGTAACCAGCAAAAAGCGAAGGTACAGTTGGACGTCGAGAATGTGCATCCGCACAGGGAGAATCCGCACGGAATGGCGTATCCCGGATAGCAACTGGACGAGCCCTGGGATTACCTGACGATTTGGATTCGGCACAGAAGTAAGAAGTAAGAGGTGCGGGCAGGCGATGATTCGATGGTCGGGGCGGAGGGATTCGAACCCCCGACCCTCTGCTCCCAAAGCAGATGCGCTACCAGACTGCGCTACGCCCCGACATCTGTTGATTGTATCGCACGCGCAGGCCTCGTCTGAGGGTTCAGCGCGGTGCAACACTAGCTCCCCGCGTGGGATTCCAGCAGCCGGACCACGATCCACGTGAGGACAATCAGCGGCAACGCGAACACGGCAAAGAGTGCTGCCGCGAGCGTCGCGAGAAAGGCCCAATCTTTCCACGTATGCACTTTCGGCTGCTCCATGTGCCGCGTGAGAAGTTTAAAATTGCGCCGGTTCGCTTTCCACGCAACGTCAAATGCATCGCCCAGCAAAGGAACCGAACCGACCAGCACCTCAATGCCAACGTTGACCGACATTCGAATCAACGTGACGTACGGAACTCCGCGAAACCAGGCGGCCACAATCAGGATGCAGGATGCCAGGCCGCCCAGCACATCGCCGATTCCCGGAACAAGGCCGACGATAGCATCGAGGCCGAAGCGAATGGAGGTTCCCGGAATGCGCAGCCAGTCATCCAGAACATGCGACAGCATGTCGAGATTTTCATCGTTGAAGACACGACTGCTGCGACCGCCGCGTGGCGGCAAAATCTGCGGAGGATGCTGCGGATGAATGCGCGTTGGCAAGGGCTGGCTCCGATCCACCCGCAAAACATCAGGTGCGGTGAATGCTACAATTCTATTTGTTCATGGCGGCTATAGTTCAGTGGCAGAACGCCGGTCTGTGGCACCGGATGTCGTGGGTTCGACCCCCACTAGCCGCCCCAAAGCAACGCCGCCGAACTGCAAATCTTTCCCCGATCCTATACTCTGCTGCGACTGCTGCTTCAATATGATGCGCTCCGTGGACGACGCGCAAATCCTCCATCCAACCTCTGACTCACTCGCCCAGCGCGAACGGGTCACTCCTTGGCTGACAGAATTTCGACCGCGACGCGGAGTCCGCAACGGCGACCTGCAGACGCTGCTGGCGAATTTTTTGCCGCGCCGCGTCGACCTGCCTGCGCCCGAAGACACCATCGTCGAAGTGGATCCCACGACTCAGAGCCGCGTTCTGTGCCACTGCAACTGGCAACCCGAGCCGGTGCGCGACCAGCGCATGACGCTGCTTTTACTGCACGGCCTAGAAGGGTCCTCGCAATCGCAATATATGTTGGGTAACGCAGAGAAAGCGTGGCGGGCCGGATGGAATGTAATCCGCATGAACATGCGCAACTGCGGTGGCACAGAAATGTTGTCGCCCACGCTCTACCATTCGGGACTTTCGGGCGATGTTCGGGCGGTGGCGGAGTTTTTTGCGGAACGTTTTGACCTGAGTCAAATGGCGTGGGCCGGCTATTCCATGGGTGGGAACATGGTGCTGAAGGCTGCCGGCGAGTATGGCGATTCTGCGCCCGTCTGGTTGCGCGCCGCGGTCGGGGTTTCGCCGGTGCTCGATCTGCAACCGTCGGCAGACGCGCTGCACGATGCGCGCAATCGCGTATACGAATGGAATTTTCTACACAATATGCTGGCGCGCTATCGCCGCAAAGCGGAGCTGCTCCCCGGACGTTTTTCACTCGCAAACTGCAACCGTGTTCACAGCATCCGCACCTATGACGAATACATCGTTGCCCCCAACTGCGGTTTTCTGGGAGCGGATGATTACTACTACCGCGCGGCGTCGGCGCGAGTTCTTGATCGCATCGCTGTACCGACGTTGATCCTGCATGCGCTTGACGATCCCTTCATTCGCATCCTGCCGGAAACGCTGAAGAAAATCGCCGCCAATCCCCACATCGCATTCGTCGAGACGAAGCATGGCGGGCACTGCGGTTTTCTCGCGGCCGCAACCGATGTCGACGATGGCTACTGGGCCGAGACCACGTTGCAGGGTTTTATTCGCGCCGCCGTCGAGTCCGCAGCGGAGCCAATCTAGATGCACTCCGACTGGACGGTTGCATGTGCCGCCGATGATCCCGAGATCGTTATCCCCTGGTCCGGGAAAAATCCTGCGTTGCGCTTTATCGATCTGAGGCAATCGCCGGAGACCATGCAGGACATTCCGGAAGCCGCGGAGTATCCGTGCGTGGCGGAAGCGCTCCGGCGGTGGAATCAGCAAGACACTTTACTGCTGACCGCGAAATGCGATGTATGGAGCTATCCGGCAAAACTGTTTGACGCAGAAGATCTGCCCGGATTCGCCTTCGCGCGCGGCAGCTACATTGATCTTTTGTCCGCCGACGCTGCGACCTTTGCCAGTTTTGAAGCCTGCGAACGACAACTGCGCGCCTGGACAGAAATCTCTCGGTCGATCGACCTGGCGGCCTGCCGATCGGAGTGGACCCTGCGTCCCGCGAGAATATTTCCTGCAGCCAAAAAACCTATCCAAGCGCAAGATTCCTCACAGAATGGCTTTGCGACCACGCTCTACTGCTGGGGATACGGCGATTCACCGGAGTCGGCGGCAGTTGCATGGGACGCAGCCTTGCGGGCCTTGATCGAACCGACGGCAACTTTCAGGCGATCGTAAAAATGCATGAATTCCTGGGTTTCTTCACTTTTTCACTTGTCGAAGTGTCTCCGGTATCAGTACATTCCGTGATGTATCACATTTCGCTTGGGGGGAAACATCATGAGCTTTGATCTGGAAGGCATCCTGGAGTCCGCAAAAGAGAAAGTAGTCGAAGCGGCCACAGAGAAATTCGGTTCGTCTGCAACTCCGATCGCAGAGAACGTCGCCGAGAAGATGGAAGAGGTCGTTGCGGAAAAGATGGGCGTGCCGCTGCACGGAAAAACTGAGCCCAGCGCCAGTTAAGAATCACGAGCGTAGCTGACTCGACATTCTCTTCGGCCAAGTTGGAACGCTACAATAGAGCGAAGCCACGCGTGTGGCTGCAGGCGCGCGTCTGGGCGAGTAGCTCAATCGGATAGAGCACCGGCCTTCTAAGCCGGGGGTTGTGGGTTCGATTCCCGCCTCGCCCACCATTGCCACGTTCTCAAGCTTTCCATCGAGGTGGGTCAAATCCAAGTGCCCAATTTCTTTTCGCGCCGCAGTTTGTTGAAGTTGTTCGGAGCCGCGGCGCCGGCCGCATTTCTACCTTCTTCTCTTCCCGCACAAAACGAATCCGATTCCTCCACAAATCAACTTCGCCGATTTCCCCAGGGCTTTCTTTGGGGATCTGCCACGGCGGCGTATCAAGTGGAAGGCGCGGCCAACGTGGACGGACGTGGCCCTTCGATCTGGGACACGTTTTCGCACACTCCTGGCAACACCGCAAATGGAGACACCGGCGACGTTGCCGACGATGAATACCATCTCTATCGCGAAGATATCCAGCGCATGAAGGAGATGGGACTGAAGTGCTATCGCTTCTCTGTTTCCTGGTCGCGTGTGATTCCCGACGGCACGGGCGCGGTCAATCAAAAAGGACTGGACTACTACAATCGCGTGGTCGATGCTGTGGTGGCCGCGGGTATAGCGCCTTACTGCACCTTGTTTCATTGGGATTTGCCGCAGGCGCTGCAGAATAAAGGCGGATGGCAATCGATCGATACGCCGAAAGCGTTTGCGGATTATGCAGGATTCGTTGCAGGCAGGTTGTCTGATCGAGTCAAACACTTTATGACGTTGAACGAGATCGGCAGTTTTATCAGTGGCTACAACAGCTCCGACACTGCGCCCGGTCTGCACGTCGATGAAGCGGCATTCGCCCAGCTCAGGCACTACGCGGTGCTGGCGCATGGGTGGGGAGTGCAGGCCATTCGCGCCCACGCGCGTCCCGGAACGAAAGTGGGGATTGCCGACAATCCGACCGTCACTACTCCTGTGATCGAATCCGCGGAACATATCAAGGCCGCCTCGATTGCGATTCGAGAAGAAAATGCATCCATCCTGACAGCGATCATGGAAGGGAAATACACCGACGCGTATTTGCATCGGCTCGGTCCGTCTGCGCCGAAGTTCACCCCAGAAGAAATGCGCGCTATCGGCAGTCCGCTCGATTTTGTTGGCCTGAATGTCTACACGCCATCGTACGTGCGTGCGGCCGATAACTCCCAGGGATACGAGATGGTTCCCTTCCCCAAATCATTTCCGCACATGTATAGCCCATGGCTCAACGTTGGACCTGAGTCGCTTTATTGGGCGCCGAAACTGGTGTCGCAGGTGTGGAAGGTGAAGGAAATTTACATCACCGAAAACGGGGCCTCCGCGATCGACACGCTCACTCCGGAAGGAAAAGTCTTCGACGTGGGCCGGGTGATGTATCTGCGCAATTACCTGATGCATCTGCAGCGGGCTGTTGCCGAGGGTGTTCCTGTACGCGGATATTTTCTCTGGAGCTTTCTCGACAACTACGAGTGGTCCGATGGATATCAGCGACGCTTCGGGATCAATTATGTCGATTTCAAAACGGAGAAACGAACGCCAAAGCTCAGCGCTGAATTTTACCGCGAGGTGATCGCGCGCAATGCGGTTGTGTAAGTCTTTCAACTCCGGCGAGGGAAGGTTCTCAAACCGCACGCTGCGACACGACGCAATTATTGAATTTCCACACACAGCGACGCATCGTTGTTTCTAACGTTGCCGACTTCACTGCCTACCTTCCACAATTTCATCGCATCGGCATCGTAGGGGCGAAGCAGGTCGATCGGCGGACGCGCTTCATCGTCAGCGGCTAACCAGCGTGTGTAATCTTTTGGCTCGACAATCACCGGCATGCGGGTGTGCACTTGGGCGGCCACTTCGTTGGGATCTGTGGTGATGATGGCAAAGCTGTCGAGCGGCTTCCCGTCCGGCGCCATCCATCGCTCCCACAGTCCGGCGAACGCAAATGGTTCCCCGTTCTTCATGCCGAATGCATACGGTTGCTTGTTTTTGGCATCGAGCTTTTGCCACTCGTAGAAAGCGTCGGCTGGCACCAGGCAGCGGCGTTTCTGCAGGGCTCGACGCCACATCGGCTTCTCCATCAGCGATTCTGCTTGCGCGTTGATCGCAGACACACCGAGATGTTTTGGATCTTTGTGCCAGCTGGGAACCAGGCCCCATCGCATCATCACCAGCTTGCGATCGCCAGTGGTTCTGCTCAGTCGGATGACGGGCTGGAAGGTTGTCGGCGCAACGTTGTAATCCGGCGGCAGATCAAACACAGTTTCGCCAGTGCGGAAATATTCCGCGATCCGCTGCTTATCTGACCGTCGAACATAGCGCCCACACATGCAATCAATCTATCGCATTCACGCAACGCGATTCACCAACTACAGCAGCGCTCTAGGTGTCGTCGTAGTCCTCGGTCAGGGATTGCAGAAACGCCACCAATGCCGCGACATCATCCTGGCTGATTGACATGTTGGCGAACTCCGGCGGAGCATTCCGCATTTCTCCCTGATGCGCCAAGGCCGACATGGCGATGTAGTGGTTCACAACATCGGTAAATGTCGCGGCGCTGCCGTTGTGAAAGTAGGGCGCGGAGTCTTCGAGGTCTCGCAGCACCGGCGTTTTAAATTGCGCGATGGTCGAGGCAAGCCCCTGATCGACCGAGCAGTCTTTTCCAGCCGCGCAGACAAAACCTTGCAGATTCACCTGTGGATTTGGCATGTCCGGGTTCAAGTAGACATTCCATAGCCCCAGGTCCGCGAACTCCGGCTGCCCCACTTCCGCTGGATGGCGCATGGCTTCCGACGCGTCCGGGTGATTCGGCGAAGGCGGCAAATACGCATTGAAGTTCGCGAGCCGCTGCGCGTTGGTCGGTACAAAAAGATTCATAAATGCGCCGGAGCCGTTCGCTGCGTCATACTCCTCCTGCGAGACACCGTTGTTGTGAAATTGAAAATCAGAGAAGTCGGGCGCCTTGTGGCAGGCGGCGCAATTCCCGGCGTGCGCGTTGGTCGCGCCTGCAGCCGCGGATGCCAGAAAGATTTTCAGCCCCTGCAATTCGAGCGCTCCAAACTGGAATGGCTGCGCGTGATATTTGAAGGTCCCATCCGCAGGCGTGATGTAGATGGGATTCTTCAACGCCAGCACCTGCTGATAGAGCTCCTGGTTGTATGCGGCTTTCGATTGGCCGGCCAACGGCGCAGCGGGAAGATGATTCACTCGCAGAAAATTGTCGTACGGCGAGCCGATGTAGCGCTTGAACGCATCTCGTTTGAACAGCAGATCCTGCATGTAGGTCGTGATGCAGAGCGCCACTTCGTTCACTACTTGCGCGTCGGTTGCGGTCGAGACATCCATGCGTTGCGACGGAGGCAACAATAGATTGCCTGGAATCCTTGGATCCGTTCCCTTGAAAAGCACCGCGTAGCTCAACCCGTTCAGGCGATCGGCCGCGAGCTGACTGCTGCCGTCATCCTGGCGAATTACCTGGGCAATATGCGCAACGGCCTCGGTCGACTGCGACGGAAGCCAGCCGAATTCCGGCCCGGTGAGCGTGCCGATCACCAAGTCTTCTCCAGTAGCAAACTCGCCATCGAAGTGCAGAAAGATGGGGCCGGAGCGGCTGGTGAAGGCACCGACAATCTGCATCGCATTGCGCGGAGTGTGGTCGAACCCGTTGGGCTGCGGCCGCGGAATCGGACTGCGCGTGGTGAAGTCGGCATAGGTGCGATTGCCCGCGCCGCTGACGCCCTGAAACTCCGTGACAAAATGGCAGGATCGGCAGTTCATCGCCTGGCCCGCGAATGGGCCCGGCAGCGGTCCGTTGGGAGTCTGCACTTCCGCTACGACAGGATCGCCGGTTGCGAGAGGCGTGTTGACGCCGGTTGAGTTTGCAGCGAAGAATTGGCCGAAGCGAGTATCAAGAAACAGCGCCTCGCCGATCGAATCGGCCGGTGGCGTCGCATCGCTTTCTGTGGGAGCTGCGGGAGCCTGACCTGAGCCGCAGCCTGCAATGGTGAAGGCGAATATGAATCCACTCCCGAGAAGCACGAGGATTGCGAGCAGCATCTTTCGCGGAGACATCATTTCTCTCCCTCCGCGAAGGTCGATGGTCCCAGGCTGTGGATATACGCGATAATCTGCCAGCGTTGCTGCTCGGGCAGACCGCTCCAGCGGGGCATGCCGCGGTAGACATCACCATTTTTCAGCAGCCATGCAAGGTCGCCATCGGTCGCATTTTGTACTTCTTCACTTCGCAGACTGGGGCGCGAATATTTTCCCGCCGCATCCTCGCCATGGCATTGTGCGCAGTTGTTATGGAACAGAATTGCGCCGGCGGCCACGGCATCTGGCTTGCCGGCATAGGGATTGACGCGGTTGCGATCGGCCTGCGGCACACTCTTCAACCAATCATTCGTCGCCTTGCCGAAACACAAAGCAGAAGTCGTCAACAAGATCGCCAGAATCCAATTTCCAGCCTTCATTTCTTCCTCCGAAACCAGTCGCGAAATTGCTGGACTTCATACGAGGCGCCAAAGCGCCACAAAACGCCGACGGAATTGTCATTCAGACCAAACTCAGGCGAAAATTTGAAGGTCCAGCCCTGCGGCGTATTCAGGGCAATCGTCGGCCCGGCGTATTGTTCCGTCTGCTTCAGGCCGAAGGTGTAACGGGTTCCCAGTCCGCCAAATAGTTCCGCACCCGCGGAAATGTTTTGTCGGCAAATCACACACGACTTCGGACTTCCCTCCAAGGCCAGCGGGCGCGCAGCCGCCAGGGCGTAGCCAAACTCCCACGGCTCGTTTTCGTTCACAGCTTTTTCCGAGATGATGTTCTCCGAAAAGTTCCATCCCCTGGAATAACTGGAGAGAATCAGCTTGCCCTCAATCGAGCGCTCAACTTCCTTGCGGAGAACTGCGTTTGGCACCTGCAGGGTGGCGATGCTGTCGTTCCCGGTCACTTCAAGAAAACTCTTGTCGGCTTTGTTCACGTCTTCGTATTCGACGTAGAGGACGGGATTGATCCAGTATTCGCGGGGCAGCGGGCGAAAGCGATTTTCAAAACGGAATCCGGTAAAGACCGTAGAGTCGTTTTGCGTTGTCTGCCCTTGCAGGTAGGCTTCCGCCGTCCACCAGGCGGTCACGCCATATTCGAACTCGACCGTCGGCGCGAAAAAACTGTTCGCGTTTTTCGGCGCGGCCGCAATATTCTGATTTTCGATTTCGAGATTGCCCGGCTCTTCCAGCACGGAGGAGTAAGTGACAAAATACGGTGGCTCCTGTTGCGCGTTGGCTTTTTGCATCCAGCCAAACAGCAGGCAGCCGAAAATCGCCGACAGCAACGCAGTCCGGAAGGCGATACGCCTTCGCCGGCCGACCAAGACTTCAGGCATCACGTGAAACCCTCCAAAAAATGCAGCAGCATTGCGACCGCAGTTGTTCCGGCAATTGAAGATTCAGCCGATGGACCCCATAACGTCTCCGGCTGGACACGCGCCGCGTCGATTTCGCACGACGCACCTGCCGATTCTGACAGGCACACAAATACGGTTGTTGCGTGGAATGGTTGAAACCAGTGGGGCGGGAGCCCTATAGTGAAGGAAGCCCGCAGTCATTCTGGCTGTGGTCACCCAGATCCACGTGTACTCCGCCAAGAGTTAGCCGCGTGGATCTGGTTCTCTCATCTCAAATCATCCTGCCAATGCCTCTCTCCGGGCGGCGCATTGTCCGCACAGTCCTCCCACTTCCAAGCGCATTACCTGGATGGAAAAATCATTTTTCTCCGCGATTTCGCGTTTCAGCTTCTCAAAGGTGGGGGTTGTAAATTCTTCGATCTTTCCGCAGCCGAAGCAGGCCAGGTGCAGGTGGTCCTTCTGCGTCTTGACTTCGTAATAATGCTTTTCGCCGTTCAGGTGCATCAGGTCGAGCTCATCAATCATGCCGCGACGCTTGAGCAGCTCAAGAGTTCTGTAGACGGTGGCGCGATCGATGTTGGCATCGCGTTTGCGCGCCAGCTGCAGCAAGGTTTCCGCATCCAGGTGGCTCTTCGCCTCCTGAATGGTCTCGATCAAAGCGCGGCGCTGCGCGGTCAATCGAATTCCCTGTTGCGCGGCATCGTGCAATAAATCGTGTCTCTTGAGCATGGATCCTAGTTGCGACTCGGTCGCATGTATATAATATACGATAAGTTTGGTCTTAATTCAAGAGCGGCGATGTCGATCGTCGCTTTTTTGAGGGCGATGCGGCGCTCAGTCACCTGTGTTGCTGTGTTTGCGTCCCGGTGCAGCGGCTGATCGATGGAGGGCGCTTCGCCCACGGTAGAATGAGAAGAAATCGCGGGTAACCCGTATTCGAATCTTGCGACATCTCCTCCTGCTGTGTTCTTTCGCCTGCCTGACTCTGCTTGGCTCCGACATGCAAGCGCAGGTGGCTGCGATGCCGCCAGCCTCCGAGACCACGGCGACTGCCCCGGCGACACTTCAAACCAGCGCGGAGCAGGCAGAACAGCCGGCAAATGCACCCAGCCCGGCCCCAAACTCCGCCAGCGGATCTAGCGCGGCCATTGCCGGAACCGTTACCGCTCCCGACGGACACGTCATCGTGGATGCCTTGGTAACGCTGGTGGCGCAACCGTCAAAATCGCAGCAGACTGCCGTCACCAACGGCGAAGGCGCATTTCACTTCCCAGGCTTGGCGGCAGGAAAATTTCAGCTCACGGTCACCGCGATCGGCTTCGCTCCCTGGGTTTCGCATGACATTGCTCTCTCTGCGAACCAGCAATACCAGGTACCCGAAATTTCGCTCGAGATCGCTTCGGCCAGTACAACCGTCCATGCAGTCTTTACCGGGTACGATCTGGCAGAGCAGCAAGTGCACCTTGAGGAAAAGCAGCGCGTCCTCGGCGTATTTCCGAATTTCTACACCAGCTATGTGTGGAAGGCGGAGCCGCTGACCGCGGGACAGAAATTCCGGCTTGCCTGGAAGTCGGCGATCGATCCTGTGACATTTCTCACCACGGGCGCAATCGCGGGGATTCAGCAGTGGGACGATGATTTCGAGGAGTACGGCCAGGGGGCTTCCGGCTACGCGAAACGCTATGGCGCCAACTATGCTGACGGCTTCATCGGCGTGATGCTTGGCGGCGCGGTTTTCCCATCCATTCTGCATCAGGATCCGCGCTATTTCTACAAAGGCACCGGCAGCATTCGCTCTCGTGCGCTCTATGCGCTCTCCACCGTGGTGATCGCGCGAGGCGACAATGGGCGCTGGCAGCCAAATTATTCCAATGTGCTGGGAACGTTTGCTGCTGGAGGAATTTCTAACGCCTACTACCCTGCGAACGACCGCGGTTTTGGACTGACGATGGAGAACTCACTCATCGGCCTTGCCGCCGGAGGAGGGACGGCATTATTGCAGGAATTTCTGATTCGAAAAATTTCGCGGGGAGTTCCGCCGACGTCGTCTACGCAGCCCTAGCGGCGATCCGCAGCAGTATCCGACCCGAGACATCTGAATTTCACGCCGATGCTGTTGCTTCTGGCGGTCGATCCAGCACTGCCAGTTGATCTCCGCGCTGGATGTTTGCCCGCTGAATCGATCCGGTTGGCAATTCAATTACGGAATGAATCCGCCAACTCAGCCCGCTGATTCTCCACGGACGAAGCTTCGGCCACACCGCGCACACGCGCAGCTTGCGGTCGAGCCCGATCGCATCGATCGGAAACAGCATCCCGAATGTATGCACGCCCGACGACGGCCGGATCCAGAGGCCCGCATCGGACTCGAGCCCCCTTCGTCCCAGCAATCCGATCAGCCGAGTGAAGCATGTGTCCGCGACTGCGATCCTGGCTCCGATCACAGTCGCCCGCGTCACGTTCCGGATTGTTACCTGCTCCATCTGGATGCTTCGCCACTTTCCGGCTTGCCGGCTTCGCACTGTTTTTTGCCCGGTCGCTATGCCGACTTTCGAGTGCGACGGAGAATCAAAACAGCAAGAACTACGACAAACAGAACGCCGGCGACCACCTGAATCCCCGTACTCAGGCTCATCTTTGCTTCTCCTCTGTATAGGGTTCTGGAACTCGACTCGATCTGAATTACGCAGACTTGTTCTTCCGGCGAACGACCAGAATGCCGAGAACCACCACGAAAGCGATGGCTGCAACAACACGCACAATCAAGGACATATCCATCGAAATTTCCTCCTTTCTGCAGGTGATCCTGCGAACTCCTGAATCCCGCCCAATCCCCGGTTCTGGGGCTGGGCCGGCTTTCAATGTGCCAAACCGGCCAGACCGCGACCGATACTTAAAACCGCGGGCGCCAGCAGAACAATAAACATGCTGGGAAAAATAAACAGCACCAGCGGAAAAATCATTTTGACCGTCGTCTTGGCCGCAAGCTCTTCCGCACGCTGGCGGCGCTCCTGTCGCATTCCATCGGCGAACACGCTCAAGGCGCGAGCGATCGGGGTCCCGAATTTTTCCGTCTGCGACAACATGCTGGTAAAGGAGGCGATCTCGCGCAGGCTGGTTCGGTCTGCCATGCTTTGCCACGCGTCCATGCGTGGCTTGCCGGCCCGCTGTTCGCGGTTGATCTGCAAGAACTCCTCATTGATTTCCGGATGACTGATGCTTAGCTCCACGCCGACTCGCAGCATGGCCTGGTCAAGCCCAAGGCCGGCATCCACGCAGATGACCAGGAGATCGACCGCGTCGGGCACGCTGCGGCGAATTCGCTCGCGCCTCGCCTTCACGGCATGGTCCAGCCAGAAGTCCGGTGCAAGATAGGCGAGTGTGGCCAGGCCCGCGACCCAGATGAAAGTGTTCGAACGAATGAAGCTGCCGAGGGCAATCGCAGCCACCGGTCCCAGCATCTGCGCCGCAAAATATTTTTCCGCCGGGCCCGATCCGCGCAGCCCTGCGTTGAGAAAGCGCTGCCGCAGCCGCTCTCCTTCCGCCAATCCGATCTTTGCCCGCAGCCCGCGAACCACGCGCAGTGTTGCCTGCTTCAAGCGCTCGCTTCGCCGGGGGCGAATGTCCACCATCTGTGCGCTGGCTGTCACCTGCAACACGCGGCGCGTCGAACTGGAGGCCGCCGGAAACACCAGGGAGGCGAGAAACAGGACCGTGCAAAACACTGTGCCCGCCACCGCGACATAGAAAACGTGAGTCATGCCGGTTACACCTTGATATCGACAATTCTGCGAATGAAAAAACTTCCAATCACGATCAGTCCGGCGCCGAGGTACAACAGCTTCTGACCGACGGGATCGTGGAGAAGAATGCGGGCATATTCCGGATTGATCAGCGTCATCAACACCAGCATCAGCACCGGCAACAGGCTCAGAATGGTGCCGGTCAGCCGGCCTTGCGCGGTGCGTACGCGAACCTCGCCACCTATGCGGATGCGCTCCCGAATTACATGCGCGGTGCGATCCAGAATTTCGGTCAGGTTGCCGCCCGTCTCCTTCTGCACCAGCATCGCCGTCACCAGAAAGCGCAAGTCTTTCGAGGGCACACGGTCGGCCATCTGCAGCAACGCATCGCGCAGGGGAAGGCCAAAATTCTGCTGGCGGAAGACGACGTTGAACTCCGTGGCCACGCCGGCGCCGGATTGTTCCGACAAGACTTCAATCGCGGAGCTGAGTGAATGACCCGCGCGCAGGGCTCGCGCCATCAGATCTATCGCATCCGGCAGCCCCTGGTTAAATGCCGCCAGACGCCGGTACCGCCGATGCTTCAGGTACATCGTCGGAGCCATCCAGCCAATCACCGCAGCTGCGCCATCCAACAGCACGGCCGGAAAGAAAACATACGAGACCAGGAACGCCAGAATGCCCGCAGCCGCGCTATAGATGACCAAAGTGCCGATCGTCCAGTTGCTGCCCGCCTGCAGGAGCAGGGTTTTCAGCTTGTGCGAAAACTGAAAACGATCGAGCAACTTGTCGAGCCATTGAAACTTTCCCGGTGCATCCAGCTTTAGAATTCGCTCCGCATCGAGCTGGCGCGTCTTGTCCACCTGGCGCGCCAGGTGGATATCGCCGACACGCTGCTGCACCGCCTTCTCCGAACGCGTTCGGCGCGTGGCCCATAGAGCCAGAGCGAAACTGGTGAGCAGTGTCCCGAGAAATACAATCATCAACAGCAGCATGCAACAACTCCGAAGCGCAATTTTCTTTGCTTGCGAACAACCCGTTTCATCTCGGCACCGATTGTCTTGTCACGCGTGTCCGAGCTCTGCAACCGTGAAACCCTTCTCGACATTGGCTATGCGTCCATCGAGTGATCCATCATGTTCAGCGGCAGGGCGATCCCGGATGCCTTCAGCTTCTCGGCGAATTTGGGGATAATGCCGGTGCCGAAGAACCTTCCCTTCACTTTTCCCTGGCTGGTAATGCCCTGCTTTTCGAACAGGAAAATATCCTGCATGCTGATCACATCTCCGCTGGTGCCGGTGATCTCAGAAACGTGGGTCACGCGCCGCGTGCCATCGCTCATGCGCGAGATCTGCACAATCAAATGCACGGCGGCAGCAATCTGTTGTCGAATCGCCTTCTCCGGCAGGGCAATGTTCCCCATCATGGCCATGGTTTCAATGCGGGAAATGGCTTCGCGCGGGTTGTTGGCGTGGATGGTGGTGAGCGAGCCGTCGTGCCCGGTGTTCATGGCCTGCAGCATGTCGAGCGCTTCCTCGCCACGCACCTCGCCCAGCACGATGCGGTCGGGTCGCATACGCAGCGCGTTGATGACGAGTTCCCGCTGCCGCACGGCTCCGCGCCCTTCGACGTTCGGCGGACGGCATTCCAGGCGGACGACATGTTTTTGTTTCAGCTGCAGCTCGGCGGAATCTTCAATGGTGACGATGCGCTCCCGCTCGGAGATAAAGCTCGACAGCACATTCAGCAGCGTGGTCTTGCCCGCGCCGGTTCCTCCTGAGACAACGATGTTCATGCGCGCCCGCACCGCGCCTTTCAGCGTCTCCATCATCTGCGGTGTCAGGCTGCGATTGCGCATCAGGTCCTCCGCTTCGAGCGGCGTGCTACCGAAGCGGCGGATGGACAGAATGGGACCATCGACGGCCAGCGGCGGAATGATGATGTTGACGCGTGAGCCGTCTTTCAACCGAGCGTCCACCATGGGGGAGGACTCATCGATGCGCCGGCCCACGGCAGAAACAATCTTGTCGATGATGTGCATCAGGTGGGTATCGTCTTTAAACACGACATTGGTTTCTTCCAGAATGCCGCGCCGTTCCACATACACCGTGTTGCAGGTGTTCACCAGGATGTCGCTGACCGTTGGGTCCTGCAGCAATGGCTCCAACGGCCCCAACCCGAATACTTCATCCATCAACTCTTTCGCCAGGCGGTCCCGTTCCATTGCGCTGAGAGGAATGCCCTGTTCCCCGATAAATTGGTGAATCAGGTGCATCAACTGACGCTGCGCCGCCTTGTTCTCCTGGATGAACGGCAGCTTCTCCAGGTCCATCCGCTTGATCAGTTCCTGATGGACTGCGGACTTGATCTCCTGCTGTGTCTTCAGCGACACGGAAGGCGGCATCGGAGCAGGCAGCGAACTTCTGTCCGGCGTCGTCATCGGCAATAAGGCTTCAACCATGGGTGCACCTCTCCACTTGCTTGCGATGTTTCACGGCAACGGACATCATCATTTCCAAAACGCCAAGCGACGCTTCTTCGGCGTATCTGTGTCTGGATTCGATTGGGCATGAACCATGCGGTTTGCCCATTTGCTGATCTTGGTGGTGAACTCCGAGCGTCGCTGCGGAGACAACGGCTCGCCCGCATTGATGGCGTGAATTAGTTCCGCATAGGCGTTCGGAATCGTTACTGAGACGGGAAAACGTACCGCTGCTTCCACCTGCTCGGCACTGACGGCATCGTTCGAGGAGGAACGATTGATGGCGATGCGAAGTTTCGGCGCCGTCTTTGCATCGAGGCCGAAATTCTCCACATGCCGGGACAGGTCCCGCAACGCAGCCACATCGGGTGTGGCTACCAGGTAGACTTCATCTGCGGAGTCGATGATGGCGGAGTTGACATTCTGCGTTTCCAGCGAGGAATCGAGAATCACGTAGTCATATTCGCTGCGCAGAAACGACAGCACGTGCTCCATGTCGTGCGGACTGCTGCTGTATCGCACCGCGCAGGTATCCGGAGACGGAAGAACATCCAATCCGCTGGGATGGCGGGTCAGGAACCCGGCCAGCAGTTCCACATCCAGCCGATCGACATTGCGCAGCAGTTCATCGAAATAGTAAGGATTCTCCGTCAGGCCCAGGTAAAGACATACATGGCCGAGTTGGTGATGGTGATCGATCAACAACACCTTTTTGCGATGCTGCCGAACCAGAAACGTGGCCAGGTAGACGGCCAGGGTGGTACCGCCCACGCCTCCTTTGACGCCAAACAGCGCAATCACGGTGCCGACATTCTTCGCGCTCTCCGGGGCCAGGGCGGTAAAGCGCGACTGCAGCCGTCCCACCATCTCCGTAAACTGCGACAAAATGAACGGGCACGGCAGAAACTCGCTGCATCCGGCGCGCATCGCCTGCAGGATCAGCTCCTCATGGCTGCGCTTTGAAACCGCGATGATCGCGATCTTTCCGGGGAACATCTGGTGGAGAATTTCCGCGGACTGCGCGGCTTCGTCCGGCTTGCGATCAAAATCGATCAACGCGATCTGGGCCGCTGATTCCTTGACTCGCTGCGAGAATTGCGGCCGCTTGTGATGGCCCATGTAGTCGTGAAACTCACCGGCGAATTCCGTGTCGGCCGCATAGGCGCAGCCATCCATCACGTTGGCCACCGTCTCCGGATCGACACAGACAGTGAAGACGGTAAACCTTGCGGAACTCGAATTGTGCGGCTTGGTCGTCATGGGATCACTGTTTCGCCGCCGTCTTGGCCGCTGGATTTACGGATTTGTCGAATTGATCGACACCTAAGTTCGGTAGCGCATCTTTCGGCAAGGTGGTCGGAGTATCCTGGTGCAGCGGATCGACAATCGAGGCGGTGACAATCACCACTAATTCATCGACGGAATGGTTGTTGTTCTTTGACTTGAACAATTCGCCCAGGATGGGAACACTGGCAATGCCGGGCGTTTTGTTCAGCAGCACAGTCGTCCGGTGGTCGAGCAGGCCGGAAATGCTGAAGCTTTGCCCGTTGCGTAATTCCACTTCGGTTTCGGCACGCCGCGTGGAAATTGCCGGAATCGTATAGCCGGAAATGGTGACCGTGTTGGTGTAGTCGAGCGCACTCACCTCCGGCGCAACCTTCAACAGAATCGTTCCATCCGGGTTCACGGTTGGAGTGAACTTCAATTTGACGCCGTAGGGACGAAACATAATCGTCACCGAAGCAAAATTGCCGGCACCGCCCTGGATCACGGGATAAGGAAATTCTCCGCCCGACAGAAAGTCACCTTCGTGTCCACTGACGGTGGTGATGCTGGGCTCTGCCAGAATTTGCAGGACATTGTGAGCCTCCATGTCAGCCATGGTCGCGCCGATATTGAGCTTGGAGTTATAGAGGAAGAAATTCAGCGGATTGCTGACCGACAACGCCGTTTGGATGGCGCTTCCAGCTCCCGTGGTGGTGCTGCTGGTCTGGGTGGTGCTGAGGCTGCTGAATTGGCCGGTGCTGGCACTCGACGTATTGGTGCCGCCGCTGAAAAAGTTGAACCCGAATTGATCGAGCTTGGCGCGATCGACTTCCGCGATGCGTACCTGCAGCCGCACCTGCGCGGGATGCACATAGGTCACTGCCAGCGAACTCACCACATCCTTGGAGTAGAAGGAAGCCAGTTGCAGGGCCTGCTTATACGAGTCGTCGCCAATCACCGTTCCCGACAGATACACGCGCCCTTCTTGAGAATCGACATGAATCTCCTGTCCCGGCAGCGCGTCTTGGAGCGATCGGCGCAACTTGGTCACATCGAGATCCGCCGAAACTTCATACAGCACGGATTGCCCGGCGGTGTTCCACAGCGCGACGCTGCTGGTTCCCGGCGCAACCGCGGTGATCACCAGTTCCTTCGGGCTGGGGATGAAGGACTGCAGCACCTTGGGACTGCCAACATAGACACGATGCAACTTGTCCGTGGTCTTCAGGAACATCGAATGCCCGATCAGCAGGTGCAGCGGAATTTCCGTCTCACGATTCTGAAAATCCATGCCCAGCGGCAGGTCGACTTTGACAGGCATCGCGGCCTTGGGAGCGGTCGGCTGGGGCGGTACAGGCGGTTGCAACGCGGAAACAGCCTTCGGCGCAGCTGCAGCGGCATTCTTCTGCTGCGCAAAGGCACAGGCGCTCGTCATGACAAGCACTACCAGCAGCGCCATCACCGAACCCAGCGGTCGAATTGAGTTGCTACGGTTCAAATTTCTCCCACACAACTACTGCCTAAAAACTCACGCCAGACTGCTTATCTCCGATTACCGTCTCGACAACCTCAGGCGCGGCACGGCGAATCGCTCCGGTACGCACCGCTCTTCTTGCACTGACCGGTGCAGGGCCTGTTCCAGGAATCAATTGCGCAAGCCCGATCGGCGCAGTGTCGACCTGGTTGTGATCCCCACTGTTGCGCAGCACAAAATGAATCGTGCCCTGGGTACTTGCCAGCACCACCCGCTCGGCATCGTTCGGCGTCACCAGCACGGTGACTACGTTGACGCTCGACGGCTTGCCGTCCAGATTCGGCTGCACCTGGCTGCCGGCCGCCACCACTTCCACGTTTTGCAAGACGGTCGCCGTGGCGGGCTCGGGAGCGGTCTCCGAGCGATACGTCACCAGCACGTCCACATGTGATCCGGGAAAAAGAAATCCCGCGACCCCAACCACTTCATCCGATCGCAGCGCCAGGGCCCGCATTCCATCTGGAATTTTTGTTGTCAGCCCAGTGCCTGGAATCGCCAGATCGCGATCCAGGATGGGCGCGCCTGCGGCCAGCGGATAGAGCAGCGATCGCCCAACCAGATCCTGTGGCTTCACGAATGCGCCGGCCAGCGGCATCGATGCCGGCCACTGGATCAACTTGAGTTTGCCCACTTCCAAGACCTCTCCCGCTTCCAGTGGAGCGGCGGCGGCCACATACGCCTGCGTCACCACGGCGGCTCCGCGCAGATTCATTCTTCGGCTGAGCAGGTAGGTACATCCGCCGGAGACCAGCAGCGCAAGCAGAAATGCCGAACTCAATCTGCGCTTGATCATGGCGTCATCTCGGCACCAGCTGCATTAGCACCACAATCCAGCAACCGGCAGCGATCGGCACGCCATACGGAAGACGCAGCGCGTGCGGGTTATCGAGGTTCAAGTCAGGATGCGGGAGTGCGCCCGAGGCGGCATGATGCCGGATCAGGGATCCGACATTCATCAGCGTCGCTTTCAAACGTCCGCGCGAAATTGCCAGAACCAAAGCGAACACGCCGCCGGTTAGGGCGATCGCGATGAACAATTCCGTAAGATGACCGAATCCAGCGATCACGGAAATCGCAGCCATCAACTTGACGTCGCCCGCGCCCATCGCTCCCACCACAAAGAAAATGAAAAACACAGCACCGCCCGCCAGGCCTGCAATAGCCGCCATGCCCATCTGTCTCCAGCCGCCCGTCTCCAGATGCAGCAGCAGCCCAAAGACGATCGACGTGACTGTCAGCAGATTGGGGATGCGCCGCCTTCGCGCGTCGGAGATTGCGCCCGCGGAAGCACACAGCGACGCGAGCAGCAGATACATGCACTCAAGGGATAGCTTCATCGCAGCCCACTGGACAATTGAATCGGCAACTGATGCAGTTTCAACATGGATTTGCAATCGTGTTCGAAGCCCGCAACGTCTGCGCGCTGCCAGGGCACGGCGCGGCGATTCATGCTTGCCGAGCCACGAGGCCTGGATGGTCATCTCGCGCTTCGTTTTCAGGAAGGGCGAATGGTTGCTTCAGGCCATACTGTCCTGCGTGCGGGATAGGAACTACGCCGCTGCGCTGGTGAGTGTGCTGCCGACGCTGTTGAAGGCGTTGCCAATGTCATTGGCCAGGGTCTTCATCCCAACCAGTGCGCCCAGAGCGATCAGCGCTGCCACCAACGCATATTCGATCAGGTCCTGACCGGAATCTTCTTGTACCAGGCGGATTAAAACTGCTTTCAAGTTTGCCATCGCTGCTTCTCCTTAATCGTTCTGTATGGTGTCTCATCTCGCCACGCACCACTTGTCCCCGGAAAACGTTGGAGTGAAGTCTGGAGGCCGGGTGGCTTTGTGTCGTTGCAATGAATCCTACGCAGGAACGATGGGGGAATGATGGAAATTGCAGGCCTTCGACAGTACGTAGGTAATGGAGGGAAAAGTTATGAAGAGGGAGTTTCAAAACGGGAAAGAGATGCGGTTGTCTGCTGAGACTCTGATGCTGTTCTTGCATCATTCATTGCAAGATGGCGGCAGCAGGAGAACTGCTTGCGGTTGCGCCCCCGGTGAGTCCCATTTTGATGGTGCCGCTTCCGGACAGCGTGAGCTGGTCCGTCACGATGTTTCCTAACAGATAGGATGTGGAAGTTCCGGCGCCGTTCAACGTTACCTGATCCTGATAGGTGGCGTTGTGAAAATAGAGCACCCCGGTGAAATTCAGCGTCGCGCCGGCGCCAATCACAGTGCCCTGGTACACATCGCTGGACGCCAAATTGAAGAGCAGTCCTCGATTTCCGGCAGCGGACAACACGTCGGTGCTCGGAGCGCCGACGTAGGTGCCCTGCGAGGTGCACTGAGACGCAAGGACATTTCCCGCGAGCGATGACGGCATCAAGCTGGAGCCGGTCGTACCCGTGCAGTTGAGATAGTACGACGGCACGGTGTTGATGTAGCTGCTGGGCTGCCCTGATCCGCCGTCGAACACAGGACCTCCGCTGATGAAGTAGAACATCACGCCCTGGGTGGACGGTTGTAACCCAACCCACGCATTTCGAATGGTGGCGCTGGAGCCCACGTGCAGGTTCCCGTTCAGGTAATAGATCCCAGGCATGAAAATCGCCACGTCACTGGAGTAGCCTGCAAGCGAAGTTAAGTCGATGCCGCTGGGATAATAGCCAGGGTTGAACTCCAGGCAATTTCCGTAGACATTGCCATATTGGGCGCTGTAGGTCAGGTAATGCTGCGTCGGGTTTGTATTGGGGCAACTGTCAGTCCCGGTTGCGACCCAGGTGCCTTGCGTGGTCGGCTGGACTGGAGCGCCAGGCACGGGGTGGCTTGCCGCCACGGGAGCCGGAGGAAGAGACGGTTGGGGGACACTGCTGTAGGGATCCGCGAAGGTGGCAACCGGACTCTTCCAGAGTTTGCCTGCGGGCAGCCCGTTGAGAACGTCGTTCAAGATATAGTTGGCTCCGCAATATTGATTGGAGGTCGGCCCTCCATGAATGGATAGGTACCCGCCCGTCCCATTGGGACCGGCCAGGGTTGTGTCGACAGGATAGCCACTGCCGCCATCGCAGTAGACTGCATTGCTAGTGGAATTTGTGTTGGGAGCTCCATTCGCCGATGAATTCACCTGAATACTATTATTCGGACCCCCGACAATCACGATGTGTGAGCCGCCACTCAAATGGAGTGCTTCGGGAATGGTCGGGTTCAACACCAGAATCGGCGCCGCCTGCGGTACGGTGCCGGTGAGACCGCAGGTGCAGGCAGCGGCCACCTGCTGATAGCTTGTGCCATGAATCGTGTATAGAAAATGAGTCTTTACATTTTCACTGACCACAACCTTTAAGAAGGGGTAGGCGGTCAGCGAACTGGATGGAGTGGTGACACTGGGGACGGAACTGGGGAACAGCCAATTCACAGAGTTCGAAGAGCTGTTTGCAGTTAGTCCTGTGCCGTTATAACCGTTCGCGTTGGCATAAAAACAAATAGTGCCCGCGCCCGAGGTGCAGTCTCCAGGGGTTCCTGGAGTAAAACCCATGTTCGGCATCGGCGTACCCACCGCCACCATCAACATGTCCATCGCGGCTGCCTGGCATGCGGCATCGGCTGCTGTTTGCGCCGCCTGACGATGGAACCATAGATTCGTCAGGTCCACCGCGAAGCCGACCATCACGAGAAGAAAGATCGCCAGCATCAGCAGCAGCGACACCATGATCTGGCCGGATTCGGCGCAGTTGCTCGAACCTGACGACGCCGCAAGCCTTCCGGCTGTCGTGATTCGGCTTCTCGTATCGCTGCGCATGAACCCCCGCCTCCAGCCTCGTCGCCCGCTAGTAAATAATCCGTCCCTGCGCGCTGAGCTGCACCGAGTTGGCAATGCCCGGCAGCTTGATGTACGGGACATAGGTGTAATTGATGGTGACGTTCACGCGCGACGGAGGGTTCGATGCCAGGTCGGGGTAGCTCACCTGCACCGTCATCTTGCTCAGATCGTGAAATGAAGAGGCCGCGGCCGTCGTCACCACGGATTTCACATTCGCCGCCGAACTATCGGCGCATCCACTGCTCGGCCCGCTGCAGTTGCCGCTGTCTGTGCCGTGCACAATGGCGTAGCGCACGCCCTGGCGCGCCGCATCTCCCAGAACACTGTAGGTATAGGTCAGCATGCACATCTCAAACATCCAGAACACCATCGGAATCACGATCAACAAAGACAGCGCCGTCTCGACTAACAGCGAACCTTCCTCAGAGCGTACCCGGCCGATTCCAAATCGCCGATGCCACCGACGCAAAACAGCGCGCAGGAAATTTCTTGCCGCGTGGCTCACATCCCCTTGCTGACGCCCCACACTCTGAAACCATGGCGGAGATAGACCGGCTGGCTTCATCTAATCCATCGCCCGCATCGAAACCTGCCGATGGAACTTCAGTGAGGGCACCAGTGAATGAGAAAAAAAGCTCATCGGAATCGGCGGCTGCACCGTGTAGGTAACGTCGACGCGATTCAGGTAAAAAGTTGGCGCCTCCGGATCTGTCGCCGGCGTAAAGACAGTACCCGCAGGACCGTAGCTGGAGCAGTTGGTCACATTGCTGGTGGTGCCCAGGATCTTCGAGCACACTTCGACGCTGGTCGTGGTCGCGCTGGCCGCCAGGTTGGAAAGATCGCCGACCGCCAACGCTGCCACAGATGTATTTGTCGTGATCGGCCCCGCAATCGGCAACGTGCTTTGCGCTGGAGAAGAATGGCCCTGAATGGAATATTCCGCCGCATTCCGCGAAGCGGATGTAAGGTTCGCCGCGACGATAAAGAAGTATCCAAAGTCGACGGCATAGGCCACCAGCAAAATCAGGATTGGCAGAAAAATCGCGGTCTCGATCAGGCTCTGTCCCCCTTCGTGTCGCAATGCCAGCCTGTGTCCTCTCCTTCGCATACCCACAATCCTTCCGCGTCTCATCCGAGCACCACACTGCTCGCCGTCGTGCGCCGGCTGCCCGCACGGCATCGACTGCCCTTGGCGATGTCGCATGCGCTTCCGGCTGCTCGCCGCTGGTACCTAAGTAATGCAAAGGCGCATCAACACAGGGCGGAATCGAATGGTTCTTTGGGTAATATCTTGCTACACGGGTAGCTCTCACAGACAGGAATTCTCGACTCCAATGGTTACGTGCGTAATTGCTCCCGAAGTAGAAACGACGCTTCGGCAACGCTCGCCATTGATCCGCAAGTTGTTTGGTTTTCCCGTTCTGCTCACAGTTCTATTCGCACTGGTTGTGTTTCTCGCCGTTCCAAAAAAGGTCGCCGATCCCGACATCGACTGGCATCTACGCAACGCGCAGATCCAACTCCAGACGCATGCTTTCCTGCATCGGGATGTTTATTCCCTCACCACTGCTGGCAAACCGTGGATGGACCATGAATGGCTGGCGGAGATTCCTTTTTATCTGGGGTGGCGCGCGTTCGGGTCACGTGGGATTTTTCTGGTCACTTTGGTGGCCATTGAAACTATCCTGCTCGGCATTCTCGGCCTGGCCTATCTGGAATCCGGCAGCATCAAGGCGGCCTTTGTCGTTGGCTTTGCCGCCATGTTTCTGGCCAGTGTTTCCTTCGGCCCGCGAACCCTTCTATTCGGTTGGATGTTTCTTGTGCTGGAGCTGGGCCTGCTCGCCGGATTTCGCCGTGGGCGCGATTATCTGTGGGCGATGCCATTTGTCTTTTTGTTGTGGATCAATACCCATGGGTCCTGGATCATCGGCCTGGTACTTCTTGCGGTGGTCGCTCTCTCCGGCTGCGTCGGGGGCACGTGGGGTTCGATTGAGGCGACGCGCTGGACGCGCCCGCAGGCACGCAAGCTCGCGTGGGTCTCGTTGCTGTCGACTCTCGCGCTCTTCGTCAATCCCTATGGATGGCGGCTGGTGCTCTATCCGTTCGACCTGGCATTCCATCAGCAACTGAATATCGCCAGTGTCGATGAGTGGCGCAGTCTCGACTTCCATTCCCCGCGAGGAAAAATTGTCCTCGCGATCATGGCGGCTGCGATTCTGTTGCAGCTGGTTCGGCGGCGGAGGTGGCGGCTGGATGAAGTTCTATTCCTGCTGATCGGGACGTATGCCGCGCTGACCTACTCGCGTTTTTTATTTCTCGCCGCAATTTTGATTGTGCCTCTGCTGGCCAAGGATCTGGCGCCGGCCATGCCCTACTATGCGGATCGAGACAAACCCTGGCTCAATGCCACCATCATGCTTGGCGCGGTTGTCGCCATGGCGCTGCTCTTCCCCTCCAATCGACAACTCAGCAGTCGCGACTCCGACATCTATCCCGACACCGCTGCGCAGAATTATCTGCAAAGCTTTCATCCGCGCGGCAATGTCTTCAACGATTATTTGTGGGGCGGCTACCTGGTCTGGAATGTGCGCCAGATTCCGGTTTTCATTGATTCACGTATGGATGTGTTTGAGCGCAACGGAGTGCTGGAGGATTATCTGCATGCGATTCGGATTGAGAACAGCCTGCAGATCCTCGACAAATATTCCATCCAATATGTCTTGTTTGAAAACCATCGCCCGCTGGCCTACTTACTGCGGCACACGGCCGGCTGGAAGGTGGATTACGAGGACACCAACACCATCTTGTTCGAGCGGATTTCACCTCGCGCCGAGGCGGCCAAGTGAAGCCCGAATTGCAAACCGCCCCGGCCGCGCCAAATCGCAAGCATCCGGCAGTGGCGTGGATCGTGTACACCCTCGCCACCATTCAGTTCGTCTGGGCCTATCACAGCCGCGTGCCGCCGTATCTCCATCTGGACCGATATGAAAATGGCCTGGAGGTTACGCCTTGCCAGACGCGGGTGCTGATGATGTGGCTGCTGCGGTGGGCGCATCACAATGTTTTCCTCATTCGAATGGCCGATCTGCTCTCCCGATTCACGCCGATTTATCGCTCCCACATCACTCCGGAAACAATCATCCTCGCCATCACCGATACGGCCGGAGTTGTTCTCGCTGGATGGGTGGCAACCCGCATCTACGATGCTGCGTCCGAGCGACGCCTGCTGTCGGCTTACATGTATCCGCTGGTGCTGGTCTTGTGCACAGTCACGTATGTGCTGGTGTCGCTGCATGCGCGCAGCTTTTACTATGACCTGCCCAGCCTGGGATTCTTTGCCGTGGGGCTCTATCTCATCTACTTCCGCAAGCATCGGCTCTGGTTCGCAGCTTTATTTATGATCGCCACTCTGAACCGCGAAACGACCCTGGTGCTGCTGTTGTTTTTTGTGCTGGCAGCAATGACCGAGTCCGGAGAGATTGACTGGCGCCGCGGCTATGCGCCGCGCACGCTCGCGGTCGTTGTCCCGCTAGCGATCTACTGGATGGCGTGGCACGTGTACGTCAATCGACTCTACTCGAGCAACCATACGGCGTGGATTCCGGCCTACAAGATCAACCTGGTTCTGCTGGCATGGCCGCCCGCATGGCCGCAGTTATTCGCAGCCGGCGGCTATCTCATTCTTCCGGTTGTGCTCTATCGTAGGCAAGTCAAAGACGTGACGCTTCGGCTCTGGCTGTGGACATTGCCGGCGTGGTTCGGCCTGATGTTTCTCTACGGAATTATTGTTGAGAGCCGGCTCTATGGGGAACTCATCCCCTATCTGGCCTGCATGGGCGCGCTGATCGCCGAGCAGTCAATCCTGGCGCACATTGGGATCGACGCGCAACCAAGCCAGCCGGCGCGAATCCTTCGCAAAACAATCACGCCCAAAACAATCGTGCCGCTCTCTCCTCGAGAGATAGCGGCACGGGTAACATCCAGAAAACTTGCAGATAGCTGAAGACGTCTAGCTGTGTTCTGCCATGATCTGCGCCAGAACATCGCGACCCGGACGAACACGTTCCGCAGCCAGCGTGGCCAGCGGCTCATCCACCATGTTCAGCAGCGCAGTGAAGTCCGGCTTCTGCGTGTCCACATAAAACACGCCCGTCAGCACCTCGTCCTTGGCGTGCGCTTCCATCAACAAGTTCATGGCGCGAACCTTATCGGTGGGATCGTAGTCATCATGCAGCTTGCGCAAATGCAGATGCGAGCCGTCATGCAGTTCCACATCGACCGTGGTGTTGGGATCGTAATCCACCGCGATATCGTCGAAGTGAGAGACAAATCCTACCTCGGCGACAGGCTCCTCATGACCCTGCATAAATTTGTAGCTCTTGGTGGAACCTTCGTGATCGTTGAAGGTGACGCAGGGTGAAATCACATCCAGCATCACCGTTCCCCGGTGCGCAATGGCGGCCTTCAACATGGCAGACAGCTGTTTCTTGTCGCCGGAAAAAGAACGTCCCACAAAGGTCGCGCCCATCTGGATCGCCAGCGCGCAGGTATCGATGGCAGGCAGATCGTTGATGACGCCGGACTTCAGCTTCGAGCCGATGTCGGCGGTCGCGGAGAATTGTCCCTTGGTCAGGCCATACACGCCGTTGTCTTCAATGATGTAAATCATGGGAATATTGCGGCGCAGCAGGTGGACAAATTGTCCCATGCCGATCGAGGCGGTATCGCCGTCGCCGCTGATGCCGATCGAGCGCATGGTCTTGTTGGCCAGCAGCGCGCCGGTTGCGACCGAGGGCATGCGGCCATGAACGGAGTTGAAGCTGAAGGAGCGCGACATGAAGTATGCCGGCGACTTGGACGAGCAGCCGATGCCGCTCATCTTCATCACGCGCTCGGGTTGAATTCCCATTTCGTAAAACGCTTCGGTGATGCGTTCAGAAATCGCGTTGTGTCCGCAACCGGCGCAGAGTGTGGTCTTGCCTCCGCGATAATCCAGAATCTGGAGTCCGATGCGGTTCGTCTTGGGCTGGGGGGCGGCAGGGGTCGTCGACATGATTACTTGGCTGCTCCTTCTTGTTCTGCGATCGCGGTGGTGATCGAGCGTGCGTCGATGGGAAGTCCGTTGAAGTGGCGAACGCTGTGCAACTTCACAACCTGCGTCGGATCCAGGTCGACTTTCAGCAGATTTAACATTTGTCCGTCGCGGTTCTGCTCTACAACGTAGACGCGCTCATGCTGGGCGACAAAATCGTGAATCTCCTGCGTAAACGGATAGGCGCGAAGGCGAAGATAATCCGTTCCCAGCTTCGATTCGCGCTGTAGTTGATCGCGGCTTTCGATGACCGCCCAGTGGCTGCTGCCGAAGGCAATGATGCCGACCTTCTCGCGACCTTTGCCTTCAAGAATTGGTTTGGGCACCAGGGTTTTGGCCGTCTCAAACTTGCGCGCCAGCCGGAGCATGTTGTTCTCGTAATCGTCGGGCCGCTCGGTGTACTGCGCCTTTTCGTTATGGCCGGAGCCGCGCGTAAAGTAGGCCGCAGCCGGATGATCGGTGCCCGGCAGCGTGCGATACGGGATTGCATCGCCATCCACATCTTTGTAGCGCGCGAATCCGCCCAGTTCTTTCAGCTGCGTCGCGTCCAGAACTTTGCCGCGATTGATCGGCTTTTCCGGATACTCAAACGGTTCCGACATCCAGTTGTTCATGCCCAGGTCAAGATCGGAGAGAACGAAAATGGGTGTCTGCATCTGTTCCGCGATATTGAAGGCTTCGGTCGCGAATTCGAAACACTCCTTCACGGTTCCCGGCAGCAGCATGACGTGTTTGGTATCGCCATGCGACAGTCCCGCGATAAAGGTCAGATCGCCCTGGCAGGTGCGCGTCGGCAAGCCAGTCGAGGGTCCAGTACGCTGCACATCGAAAATCACGCCAGGAATTTCCGCGTAATATCCCAGACCGGCAAACTCCGCCATCAGCGAAATTCCCGGACCAGAGGTTGCCGTCATCGAGCGTGCGCCGGCCCATCCTGCGCCCAGCACCATGCCGACCGCGGCGAGTTCATCTTCCGCCTGCACAATGGCGAAATTCGCCTTGCCATCCGGCTCGATGCGATATTCCTTCATGTAATCGATCAGGTCTTCCACTACAGAAGACGACGGCGTGATGGGATACCAGGTCACTACCGTGACTCCGGCAAACATGGCGCCCATGGCCGTGGCTTCATTGCCTTCGATGATGATCTTTCCCTGGGTCGCGTTCATCGGCGCCACAACGAATGGATCCTGCTTGGTCAGCGAGCTGGCCGCATAATCGAATCCGGCGCGAACCGCTTTCAGGTTCAGCTCCGCCGCTTTCACTTTTTTCGCAAACTGTTTGCGAACCGTCTTCTCAACCCAGTCCATGTCGATCGAGAGCAGCTGCGCTGCCACGCCGACGTAGACCATGTTCTTGACCAGCTTGCGAATCTTCGCGTCCGCGCCGGTGGAGGCTGCCAGCTGATCGAAAGGGACTGCGTAATACGTCAGATCGTCGCGCACCTTATCCAGGTTCAGCGTCTGGTCGTAGATGACGGCCGCACCCGCGCGCAAGGATTGCACATCCTGCTGCGCTGTCTCGGCGTTCATCGCGATCAGGACATCGATGTCCGTCTTGCGCGCAACCCAGCCGTCTTTGCTGACACGGATCGTGTACCAGGTGGGAAGTCCGGCGATGTTGGAAGGAAATAAATTCTTGCCCGACACAGGAACGCCCATGCGAAAGATGCTGCGCAGCAGGACGTTATTGGCAGATTGCGAACCTGAACCGTTTACCGTGGCAATCTGAATAGAAAAGTTATTGACGATTTGCTGGACGCCACCGGCAGGTTGCAGCCCTGGCTGTTCCTGCACCACAAGATGAGGA
Source organism: uncultured Acidobacteriota bacterium (assembly GCA_963821145.1). GTDB lineage: Bacteria > Acidobacteriota > Terriglobia > Terriglobales > Acidobacteriaceae > JAKAAZ01. The sequence continues at coordinate 386 of CAWGCV010000010.1, read as the reverse complement.
GTGGTCATTGGTTGAATGCATTCCTTCCATGTTTGGGGATACGTATCATCGGTAAATCCACGGAGGTTCTGACCACGGGCTTTTATTAAAAGCCTCTTGGGCGAGTGATCCTGCGGCTCGACAGCCTGGATCATCTCCACGGAAACTCTTCACCGCTTTGCCTCATATTTATTGTATTCCAGCGCCGCCCAGATCACATTTGCGGCGCTGTTTTCGCGACTGGTCGTATCTCCGGGATACACACCGATCCCTTCCTGGTTTTCGCCGTCCTTGCCAACAGATTCGCAGGTCTACGTCACCGTCGTGCGGAGGGTGTAACTGCTGAGTGTCTTGATATAGTTGCCGCGTTCAAAAGGAGAGGGATCAGGCACGGAGCGGCGACTCAA
>CAWGCV010000009.1:0-146628 GCA_963821145.1 uncultured Acidobacteriota bacterium | reverse complement strand
TGCGCTCTAACCAACTGAGCTACAGGCCCACAAGGAACGTGCGACTTCGGCACGAAACCGTGAATGCGCCGCTCGAATGCGGGTCCGGGTACTCGAATTGGGTACTCAGACTTGCTTTCAGTCAATCTTTTCGAGGACTTGGTTGAATATGCGAAGCAGCTACGCTGCTTCTGACCATCGATGTTGATTCAGAGAAGAATAGAGGGCTTAGTTCAAGCTCCCTTCACTCGTGTCAGGACATTTGTGAAGGGGTACATGACAACATCCTGTTACCGCTCGCCGAAACGAGTCCGCAATCGCGGAAGGTAACAAGTGCCATGACGTTCTCTATTAGAAAGGAGGTGATCCAGCCGCAGGTTCTCCTACGGCTACCTTGTTACGACTTAACCCCAATCATGAACCACACCTTGGACGGCTGCTCCCTTGCGGTTAGCGCACCGGCTTCTAGTGCAACCCACTTTCGTGATTTGACGGGCGGTGTGTACAAGGCCCGGGAACGTATTCACCGCAGCATTCTGATCTGCGATTACTAGCGATTCCAGCTTCATGCAGTCGAGTTGCAGACTGCAATCCGAACTGAGGCCGGCTTTTTCCGATTAGCTCCCCCTCGCGGGTTTGCAGCGGTTTATACCGGCCATTGTAGCACGTGTGTAGCCCTGGACATAAAGGCCATGAGGACTTGACGTCATCCCCACCTTCCTCCCCGTTATCCGAGGCGGTTTCGCCAGAGTGCCCAACTGAATGATGGCAACTGGAGATAAGGGTTGCGCTCGTTGCGGGACTTAACCCAACATCTCACGACACGAGCTGACGACAGCCATGCAGCACCTATATAGCGACCTATTGCTAGGAAGGGATATTTCTACCCCAGTCCACTACATTTCGAGCCCAGGTAAGGTTCTTCGCGTTGCGTCGAATTAAACCACATGCTCCACCGCTTGTGCGGGCCCCCGTCAATTCCTTTGAGTTTCAGCCTTGCGACCGTACTCCCCAGGCGGATCGCTTAACGCGTTAGCTTCGGCACGGCAGGGTTGGATACCCGCCACACCAAGCGATCATCGTTTAGGGCTAGGACTACCAGGGTATCTAATCCTGTTTGCTCCCCTAGCTTTCGTGCCTCAGTGTCAGTAATGGTCCAGTGAGCCGCTTTCGCCACAGGTGTTCCTTCCGATATCTACGCATTTCACCGCTACACCGGAAATTCCACTCACCTCTCCCATACTCAAGCCCGGCAGTTTCTTGTGCAGACTTCAAGTTGAGCCTGAAGATTTCACACAAGACTTGCCGAACCACCTACGCACCCTTTACGCCCAATAATTCCGAACAACGCTTGCCCCCCTCGTATTACCGCGGCTGCTGGCACGAAGTTAGCCGGGGCTTCTTCTTCCGGTACCGTCATAATCTTCCCGATCGAAAGGAGTTTACGTCCCAAGGGACTTCATCCTCCACGCGGCGTTGCTGCGTCAGGGTTTCCCCCATTGCGCAAAATTCCCCACTGCTGCCTCCCGTAGGAGTCTGGACCGTGTTTCAGTTCCAGTGTGTCCGTGCGCCCTCTCAGGCCGGATATCGATCACAGTCTTGGTAGGCCATTACCCTGCCAACTAACTAATCGACCGCGACCCCCTCTTTCAGCGCATTGCTGCTTTGACTCGTAAGTGTTATGCGGTATTAGCCCAGGTTTCCCTAGGTTATCCCCCACTAAAAGGTAGGTTAGTCACGTGTTACTCACCCGTGCGCCACTTTACTCATGGATTGCTCCACTTTCTCGTTCGACTTGCATGTGTTAGGCACGCCGCCAGCGTTGATTCTGAGCCAGGATCAAACTCTCGTTTGAAACCTGATGCATCTTGATTCGACGGAGGTCGAAGAGCAAGATGCTACTCCGCAGCGCTCGAAAGGCTGCGAAGCCTATACTAGTGAGAATGACTAAACCACAACTTCATCGTCATCTCACGACTGGCATATTCAACCAATTGTCAAAGATCCTTAAGAATTTTCGCCTGAGCGAGTTCTTTTTGGATCGAGCTGCTGGATGATTCCAGCAGGTCCTCGAACTGTGCGCGGGCCAGGAAATACTGCTTTTCAACACTGGCTTCTGTTTTTTGCGCGACCAAACCAGACTATCAAGATTTGGCTACCACTGTCAAACAAAAGTAATTCTTTTTTTGACTTTCCGTCTTAACGATGGAAGGTCAGTCTCCGCTGTGCACTCGCGACTTTTTTAGAGGCGTTTCGCCCGCCGCATATTCGCTGTGAAAGCCGGATCTGCGACATAGCCATTTCGGCTATTTTCAAAAGTCTTTCTGGCTATCTATGGGAATGGTAGTGCGAACAAGAAGCCTGGATCAGGCGGTTCCGTTCAGCTCGACTACGAATTCTACTGTAGATATCTCGATGGGCTTGCGGAGTTCTTTACGCCCAGTCACGAACATACTCTGATTCCAGCGGTTACGCAACATGATCGTTGTTGAAAAGCCGTGGAAGACTGTTGAAAACAAGCGGCACACACGAGCCGAGCCGCGTGCGTGTGCACTTTCCGCTCAAAAGATCTCGTCATCCGTGTTGACGCGAGGCTGCGGTTTCGCTGCTTCCGCCAGGAACTGGACGCGCATGTTCGCAATGGTGCGTCGGTTCCAGAAAGCGACCGCGGTGGCTCCCACCAGGGCAGAGCCCGCCATCAGAAACGCGGTCGACCAGCGGCCTCGATTGGGAGGGGGCGGCGCGGTTGTCGGGACCGCGGAAATGGGTTCGTGATCCAGAATCTCTCGTTTCCGTGACAGTTTCATCATTTCTTCCGTTCTCAGCCTCACTTGGGGCTGGACTTCCTGGTTAGTATGGCACATCCGCCCATATTTTCAGCTATCTATCTTTAGAATCAGTGGAAAACAGGTCATTTCGGCTTGGCCTGGCGAAGCTTCCGACCTACCAAGAGGGCCAGTTTCTATGGAATTCTGGAGAAGGGGTCGAAAAAATATATGAAAAATGCAAATATTTCGTGCATCAGGGGAGATTCTGTGGCATCCTATGGTTGTAAAGGAATGACGCTGCGCTGCTGAAAACACCCAGAACTGGCGCTCCATCCTTAGCAAGTTGCGTCACTGGCCTCCCGGCACGAACAATAAACCGTTCGTGCCGTCTTTTTTTGCAGTGCCGGGTTATTGTCGCAAACCCCAGCCACGCTGCTTCACTTCTACTACCCTCAGTCGAAATGAGTATTGACGCGAGCGCTACTTGCCGAGCCGTTTCTGCTCATACATGTTGGAGTCCGCCTTGGCGCAAAGTTCTTCCACCGTTTGCGCGTCGTCGGGATAAATTCCCAGGCCGATACTTGCGCCAACCGGCAAGCGCACCGCTCCTAAGACGATCGGCTCATTCAAATCCGCCGCCAGCTTCGCCGCCAAAACGCGCGCCCCATGCGGCTGCAGCAGATCAGAGACAATCACCATGAACTCGTCTCCGCCGGCTCGGGCAATTGTGTCTGCTTTGCGAATTCGCATTTGCAATCGCGTGGCAACGATGCGCAGCACTTCGTCGCCAACGGGATGGCCGTAGGTATCGTTGATCAACTTGAAATGGTCGAGATCAATGAGCAGCACGGCTACGCGAGCACCATTGCGTTCGGCTCTCTCGATTGCCTTGGTCAAACGGTCCTGGAGCAATCGGCGATTGGGCAATCCCGTGAGGGGATCATGCAACGCCAGATGATGGGTGTGATCGATCTGCTCTTCCAGCAGCGTCAATAGAATCCCGATGGCGACAATATATTTCGGAAGATTCCAAACCGAGTCATGAATATGAAGGTCGGGTCGGAACGTCGTCAGATACGCACTGACCGGGAACACCAGCGCCCACACGACCAAGCCAACCACCGCAGTTAAAGAGCCTGTGGTCCTTTGCGGAAACTTTCGCCAGTATTCAACGCCGGCCATCAGGTAGACGACAAAGAAAATGCAGTCCAGTCCGTAATCCTGCTGCTTGTAATACACCGCCAGGCACAGCAAAATAACCAGGAAAAATGCCAGCAGGGCGTACGTGTGTCTTTCTCCGGCGCGACTATCCGGGTCGCGAAACAAGGCGGCAATCACTGTCAAAAGGAGGAGCGCAATGGTGGCGTAGTACCAGTGCGTCGGTTCATTGCTTAGAAAGTCGATAAGAATATAGAGCAGCGTCGCTAGCAAGCCTGTAGCTGTGATCCAACGCATTCGCAAACTGTAGTAGGCGCCGCCCGCGGCATAAATAAAGGAGGTTCCCGCCAACTCCAGCATCATCGCCGAAACCGCATATACAAAGGTCTGCAAGCCTCCGGGCCGGCCGCCGAACAATTGCGCCGCAAAGTGCAGCAAAATAAAGATCCAGCCCAGCAACCAGGCTTGCAACTTGCCACCCGCGCGGCGGCGCAGGATGGACCAGAAGACAAACACAAGGATTGTCAGGGCCAGTAAGTCCGGCAGCGGTGCGAAATTCAACATAGGAAATCAGCGCAGAAATCTTTGTCGGATGATTCCGTTGGCAGGAAAACCTGTGACGGTCTCTGTCGGTTATCCGACCGACCGAATCGTGCCTGCATGATACGTCCTTACCCTAGCACTTTTGCAAATATTCGAGGGGATAATATGCAGTCGAGCCACGCCAAGCATGTGCAGAGGGTTACCGTTGTAACTCACGCGGGAGGATGTTTGGCGCGATTATTTCGGACGAACACCAGCCTGAATTCACAGCGGTACATTTTGATTGGATGCGGCTTCGCGTTCTGTCGTGCAGCCGGAAATTTCGGGTTTTCGAGGAAAGGATCGTACAATTTTGGAAATGCTTTTGGGGGATTGAAGATCGATGCCTAGCCGTGTTTGGTTGACCCTTATCGTCGCACTTATCTGCGTTGCCGGCCATGCCGAATGGACCGATCCGACCGTCGATCTTCCGGCGTTCCACGCGACTCCTCCGCCGGCAGACGCAAAGCTGCCACCGATTCTGCACGGCAAGCAATTGACCGGCATCAATTTTCAGTTGGCCTGGCAGGTGAAGGTCTATAAGGATGCGGCCAAGGTTTCCAGTGTCCTCTATCAGTTGCCCTGCTACTGTCGTTGCGACCGGGCCATCGGGCACACTAGTCTGCGCAGTTGTTTTGAGGACCTGCATGGTGCTGAATGTGGAACCTGCGCGAAAGAAGGCTATTACGCGTATCAGATGACGCGCAAGGGCTGGACTCCGGAACAGATCCGCGCCGGTATTGAACGCGGAGACTGGAAGCAAATCGACCTGAATACGATTGCCGGCGGCAAACACCACTCCTGACGTCGCACTCTTGCAGCGGACAAGCAATGAATCGGTCGTCGTGCGTTGTGTCGTGCGTTTATGATCCGATTGGAATCGTCGATCGACGGACGACTCCCTGTGGTCTTTAGTCAGCCGCAGGGTTAATTAGCCCATCTTGATGTTGTATTCGCAGACCGTGGAAAAGGCCGATAGCAAGTTGGCAGTTTTCAGCAGCATCCGGACCTGTTTGCTGAGATTGATGAGCTCCAGACTGCAGCCGGCAGAACGCGCAGAGACGTACAACCGAACCAGTGCGCCCAGTCCCATACTGTCCATGCGGGTCAGGTCAGTCAAATCCAGCACGATGCATTTGTAATCCGGCAGAATTTGCTTGACGTCGTGATAAAGGATATTGTCCTGGCCCGCAACTAATTTGCCGTGGCATCGTATGGTGGCCGTGTTACCGCTCCGCGTAATATCAAGCGAAAACTCGACAGACTTGTCAGACATCTTCAGTACCTCGTTGAGAGCGAAGAGATTGAGCCACAAGCTGCCGGGGAGTTGCGAGCTTTCCAGCTTGAGTGGGATTGTATATCGGAGCCTACGCCAGCGGCAGGCGAGCGTTCTGCGAACTCGCTGGTGGCCATTCATTTCGTGGCCAGTTCAGCGGTCCTCGAAGCTTCGAAATCGCTGTCGCCGCCGCGACCGATATAATGAAATTGATTCCAAGCGTTCACGTTCTCATCAAGGAGATTCACGCCATGCCTTTACAGCCGACGAAAAACATCTGGCACAATGGAAAACTGATTCACTGGGACCAGGCCAATATTCACGTGATGTCCCACGTCATCCACTACGGCTCGTCGGTGTTTGAGGGGATTCGCTGCTACAAGACGGAGCAGGGCGCGGCGATTTTCCGCCTGCAGGACCACATGCAGCGCATGCTCGATTCAGCCAAAATTTATCGCATGGACCTCGGCTATTCCCTCGACCAGCTCAATGATGCTGTCGTTGAGACTGTGGAATCGAATGGCGTCGCGCCCTGTTACATCCGGCCGATTGCATTTCGCGGCTATGGTGAACTGGGTGTGAACCCAATGAAGAATCCGATTGAGTTCTACATCGCCAATTTTCCCTGGGGAAAGTATGTCTCCGGCGATCGCGGTGCTGATATCTGCATCTCATCCTGGAATCGTATGGCGCCGAACACGCTGCCGGTGCTGGCAAAGGCCGGTGCGAACTATATGAACTCTCAGCTAATCCATATGGAGGCCAAACTGAATGGATTCGACGAGGGTGTCGGACTCGATGTGAACGGCCTGGTCTCCGAAGGATCCGGCGAAAATCTTTTCATTGTATACAAAGGCCAGCTGTTGACATCCGATCTCGGCAGTTCGGTTCTCGCCGGCATCACTCGTTCGTCCATCCTTACGCTGGCGCGCGACTTTGGAATCCCGGTGGTGGAACAGCCGATCCCGCGCGAGCTTCTGTACATCGCGGACGAGGTTTTCTTCACGGGCACGGCTGCGGAAGTGACGCCGATCCGTTCGATTGACCGCATCACGATAAAAGATGGACTGGCCGGACCCATCACCAAGCAATTGGCGGCCGAATATTTTGGCATCGTGTCCGGTCAGCGAGCGGATCGATTCAATTGGCTGACGCCGGTCAAGGTTGCCGTCGCTGAGCCGGTCTCTGCATAGTCTGAGGATTTCGCAGCATTCAACAAGGGGTTGTGCCGTTGTCGATCACCGATGATCTTGCGAAATTGGCGGAGCAGGAGCGAGCGCTCGTACTTCCGCGTTTCGACAATGACATTGCGTGGCGAATTGGCACAACCCTTCGTGATTTGGCGCGGCAGCGCAAGGCGGTCGTGGCGATCGATGTTCGCCGCTTCAGATATTCCCTGTTTTATTGCGCTCTGGAAGGTACCTCTCCGGCAAATTCAGATTGGGTCCGCAGAAAGGGAAATGTAGTCGCCCATTTCCTCCGCAGCTCGTATGCAGTAGGACTCGGCTTGCGAGAGAAGAAGACCACTTTGATGGAAAAGCACGCCCTACCTGCGGCCGATTACGCGGCGGATGGCGGTAGCTTTCCGATCACCGTCGAGAATGTAGGCGTCATCGGCTCCGTGACTGTATCCGGACTTCCGCAACGAGAAGATCATGAGTTGGTGGTCGAAGTTCTCTGCCTTGAAACCCAGCGAGACTTTGCCACCTTGCGGTTGTCGCCTCAGGATTGGTAGTTCGGCCAGCTCTTATTCGACCTCTGATCGCAGCCGTCGAACGTGTTAGAACTCGTACGTACGACTTTCTATCGTCTGGAGCGATCCAAAAAATGGTGAGACAATTTTCCTCCGTTCTAATGGCCGGAGTCGTGGCACTTGCGCTATTGCCGGTGGCTGCCTTCAGCCAGCCTTCAAACTCCGCTGCGGGGAAAGACGATTCGGCTGCGGCAGCGCAGAACTCCACATCCCAAGGCCCTGAAGTGTTCGCGCCATCGAAGACCGAAGGCACCGTCGAGATTGAAGGCAAAACCATTGCCTATACCGCGATCGCCGGCACCCTGACCGTGGGTGCAACCGACGAGCAGGATGCCATGATTGGCGCGGATGGTAAGCCGCTTCCTGGCCAGGCCACTCTGCCGAAAGATCCAGCGCAGGATCCGCCGACCGCGCAGATGTTTTACGTCGCATATTTCAAGCAGGGAGCAGACCCGAATACGCGACCCATTACTTTTCTGTACAACGGTGGCCCGGGTAGCTCAACCATGTGGTTGCACATGGGCGCCTTCGGACCAAAACGTGTCTCGACGCCGCTCGATACCCACATGCCGCCAGCGCCCTATCATCTGGAAAATAACGAGTACAGTTTGCTCGACGCCAGCGATCTGGTCTTTATCGATATGCCCGGGACCGGCTTCGGACGCCTCTATGGCAAGGATAAGGAAAAGGCATTCTGGGGTGTCGATCAGGACGCGAATGCCTTCGCTCGCTTTATCGCGCGATTTCTTGGGACATATAACCGCTGGAATTCGCCGAAATATCTTTTTGGAGAAAGCTACGGAACCACGCGCTCGGCGGTGTTGGCCAACCTCCTGCAAAGCAGCAAGGGAATTGACCTGAATGGCGTGATGCTGCTGTCCCAGGTGCTCAATTTTGGAGATCTGCCGGACGGACCAAAATCAAATCCCGGCAACGACCTTCCTTATGAGCTTGCGTTGCCCACCTATGCCGCCACGGCCGCGTACCATCACAAATTGCCCCAGCAGCCGGCGGATTTGCAAGCTTTTTTGAAGGAGGTCGAGACCTTCGCCACCGGAGACTACGCGCATGCGTTGTGGGAGGGCAACCAGATTTCCGACTCAGAAAAGAAAACCATCGCCGAGAAACTGCATACTTACACCGGGCTTCCCGCTGCCTACTGGATGAAGGCGGATCTCCGTGTCAGTGGCGGAAATTTTGAGAAGAATCTGCAAGACGATGAAGACCTGACTACCGGCAGGCTGGATGCTCGATTTTCCGGGCCAACGCTGGATCCTCTCAGCGAAGAAGCAGAATATGACCCGCAGAGTGCGGCTCTCACCTCGGCGTATCTTTCGTTGTTCAACCAGTATGCGCGGCAGGTGTTGAAGTATGGCGACGGTCAGACCTACCTGAAGCAGGCGCTGTTCGGCACTTATAACTGGGACAGCAAACACTCCCAGCCCGACGGCAATGTATCGGGCGCTTCAAACGCGATGAACGTGATGCCGGACCTGGCGACTGCTATAAAGACCAATCCGCAATTGAAGGTGATGTTGAATGCGGGGTACTACGATCTGGCAACGCCATTTTTCGCAGCAACGTACGAGGAGCATCATCTGCCCATCAACTCAAACCTGACGAAAAATATCGAATACGACTACTATGATTCCGGGCACATGGTGTACGCGCGGGATGAATCACTGCATCGGCTGCACGACAATGCCGCCGCATTCATTCGCAGCACGGAAAATTCGTGGAAGTAAGGCGCCGCCAGCGGATCGGTCTTCGCGATTGTTCCCAATTACGATGGAGGCGTTTCCACCGCTCCAGGTGAATTCGGGTCAAGCCATTTTTCATTCGGGTTGGATTCTGCGCCGATTAACCTTGCCCATCCCGGCAATTTCTGGCTGCCGGTGATCAGTCGCGGCCCTACCGAAAGCGCGAAGTACATCCAAATCCAATGCAGCATCACCACGATGCGATTGCGGAAGCCAATCAGGAAATAAATGTGAATTGTTAGCCACGCTACCCATGCGGGAAGACCGCTCATATGCGCACGGAACGGCCATTTCAGGTCCGCCACGGCATTGTGACGGCCGATGGTGGCGATGTCGCCCTTGTCGAAGTAGTGAAACGGTGTTCGTGGCTTGCCATCCAGGTCGGCCAGAATCTCTTTCGCCGCGTGTGTACCCATCTGCATGGCCGGCTGCGCAACTCCGGGGATGCGGTGGCCGTTTTCCGATATGTTTGCCAGATCACCGCAAACAAAAATCTCCGGATGACCAGGTGGGTTCAAGAATGGGTCGACAAAAATTGTGCCCTTCTTGTCCATCTCAGCGCCCAGCATTTTTCCTAGCGGTGAAGCCTGTACGCCAGCCGCCCACAGCGTCACAACCGACTCGATTTTTTGCCCGTTGGCAACGACGTATCCGGGTTGCACGTCGGTGACCTGGGAATTGGTGCGCACCTCGACGCCCAGGCTCTCCAATTCTTCCGTGGCTTTGCGCGACAAGTCCTCGGGATAGCTGGCCAGGATGCGCGGCGCTCCTTCCAGCACCATCACGTGCGCTTTACTGGGGTTGATGTGGCGAAAATCCTCCCGCATATAGAGCCGCGAAATATCGGAGATCGCGCCCGCCAACTCCACACCTGTGGGTCCGCCACCAACTACGACAAAATTCAGCGGCGGATGCGAGCCATGCTCAAGCGCCTGCCGTTCTGCCAGCTCGAAGGCCAGTAAAATCCGGCGGCGGATTTCAATCGCATCTTCTACCGTTTTCAGCCCCGGCGCGAAGGGTTCCCATGCATCGTGTCCAAAGTAGGAGTGGGTCGATCCAGTCGCCAAAATCAGATAGTCGTAGGGCATCGTCGCCGAGCTCCGCAGTTGCACCGTTTTTGCCTTAGTGTCGATGCCGACAACCTCATCCATCAGCACTTCCACGTTTCGGCGGTTCCGGAAAATACTGCGGATCGGCTGTGCAATGTCTCCTGGAGATAGCGCGGCCAGCGCAACCTGGTACAGCAGCGGCTGAAAGGTGTGGTGATTGCGCCGATCGATCAAAAGTACGTCCACAGGCTTGCGAGCCAGGTGGAGAGCCGCCTGCAAGCCGGCGAACCCGGCTCCCACGATCACGACGCGGGGTCTGCGAGGGATGCTTTTAGGTTCGTTTGCCATGCTCCACCCTCCATTTCGCGGACTTTGCAGGCCGCTGTGTTGTCACCACATATATCAAGGATGTGTGAACGCCGTTACTTTTTAGATGCAGCCGAGTTGCGGAGGACGGAGGATTCCGTCGACGGCATGACATTTTCCGCAGGCCCTGGCGCTGACCTGTGCTGGTTTGAGTCTTTCACCCTCCCGTTCGCATCCACTCCCCGATACACTAATTGGAGTCTCGGTACGTCGTATTTTTAGGTAGGACGAATGGTCGAGACTTGCTCCGAGGGAACTGTTACGTATCCGTCACGGTCAGTGCCCTACAAATGAGACGGGTATCGATGAAAAGATTATGACAGACGAAATTCGCGACACCATTATCGTCGGCACCGGTTGTGCCGGACTTACAGCTGCAATTTACGCGGCTCGCGCCAACCTGAAACCTCTGGTTCTTGAAGGCCATGAGCCAGGGGGACAGCTTTCAATTACCACCCTGGTCGAGAATTTTCCTGGATGGCCGGAAGGCATACAGGGACCGCAGTTGATTGAGAATATGCGACTGCAAGCGTCACGCTTCGGCACAGATTTTCGCCTGGGGCACTTGGCCAGCGTCGATCTTTCCAAACGGCCTTTTCGACTGCATGTTGGAAAAGATGTGCTGCACGCGCGCACGTTGATTATCGCCAGCGGAGCCTCTGCGCGCTGGCTGGGGTTGGCCAGCGAACATGCGTTGATTGGCCACGGCGTTAGCAGCTGCGCCACCTGCGATGGCTTCTTTTTCTCCGGCCAGGAAATCGCTGTGATCGGTGGAGGCGATTCTGCCATGGAAGAGGCATTGTTCCTGACGCGCTTCGCCAGCAAGGTCACGCTGATCCATCGCCGCGAACAATTCCGCGCGTCCAAAATCATGTTGGACCGGGCCATTGGTCACGAAAAAATTAAGTTCCTCACCAATACGACCGTCGAGGAAGTGCTGGGTGTGGAGAAAAAAGAAGTGACGGGTTTGCGACTGCGCAATCTAGTGACCCAGGAAGAATCGATTCTTCCTGTCAGTGCCATGTTCCTTGGCATCGGTCACGTGCCAAACGCGAAGATGTTCACCGGTCAAATTGAACTCGACGACGACGGGTACATCCGCACCCATGACTATGTTTTTACCCGCGTGGCCGGCGTGTTCGCTTGTGGCGACGTGCAAGACAGGCGGTATCGTCAGGCGATTACCGCAGCAGGAAGCGGTTGCATGGCGGCTCTCGAAGCGGAAAAATACCTGGAAGAACACGGGCATTGACCGTCTGCCATGTCGATTGCCGACTCCATTGCGCGCGTTGAGGAAGAAATAGCAGCGGCCTGTCGACGTGCGATGCGTCCTCGCGACAGTGTTCAGCTGATGGCAGTGTCGAAGACGTACCCAGCGGAACTCGTGATGGAAGCCGTCGCCTGTGGCATTCGCCTGTTCGGTGAGAATCGCGTACAGGAGTTCGCTGCCAAGCAGTCGGCGTTGCGGGCGGCTGGAATATCCTTAAACGGGCGATTGCCGAGTTTCCACTTGATTGGCCCGCTTCAGTCGAACAAAGCCGCTCGCGCCGCACAAATTTTCGACGCGATCGATTCGGTTGACTCGGTGAGGCTGGCTCAACGGCTGGATGAAGCCTGTGCAGCCATCGGCAAACGCCTTCCTATTTTCGTTGAGATCAAGCTGAGCCCAGAGGTGTCCAAGCACGGCGCCGCTCCTGACGGGGACGAACTGCAGGAACTGCTCGAGCGCCTTCCAGATTTCAAAAGCCTGACGTTTCGTGGACTGATGACTGTTCCTCCGTATTCTGACGATCTGGAACAGGTACGTCCCTATTTTCGGCGACTGCGCGAGTTGCGTGACTCGCTTGCAAAACGATACCCCGCGTTGCAATTCGACGAGCTTTCGATGGGCATGTCACACGACTTCTCCGTTGCCATCGAAGAAGGCTCAACGCTGGTGCGCATTGGCACTGCCATCTTTGGAGCAAGGCCGCCGGCGTGATCGAGGAGACCGACCTCCGAATACGCGATACGCCTCAGGGTGCGGTGTTTGAAGTCCACGTCCATCCGCGCGCCAAGCGTACCGCGATTACGGCCATCCTTGACGGCCGCGTGAAGCTGGCGCTCGCCTCGCCGCCGGTCGACGGCCGCGCCAATGATGAGCTGCAGCAATTTTTTGCCGGGCTTTTCGAGGTTTCGCGCGGCGCGGTTACGATTGTTGGCGGGGAGCACACTCGCGACAAACGCGTGTTGATTGCTGGGCGAGACGGCGCAGCAATCCTCGCTTTGATTGAGCCGCTGCTCACAGCTTCCAAGCCAGCCGCCCGCTAGCTCCGGCAATTTCTGCGGTGTCATTCGCGGTTGCCTTCTATACACTGAACGGGTTCTTTCAATTTTTTCGTGCGGGTCGAACTCATGCCATCGCTCTATGCCGTGGTTTTAGGCGTCGTTGTTCTTATGCTGCTGGTCGTCTCGATGTCGCAGCTTCGCGGCGTAAAGACCAAGGCGGACTATCTGCTGGCTGGACGCTCCCTGCCCGCGTTCGTGCTGGTGTTCACGCTGCTCTCGTCGTGGATTGGCGCCGGCTCCTTGTTTGCTGGCGCGGAGAATGCGTATCGCAACGGCTTCGCGGCGTTATGGCAACCTGCTGGTGGCTGGGCTGGACTGCTGCTGATTTATTTCATCGCACCGCGGGCCAGGAAATTCGCGCAGTACACCATTCCCGACCTGCTGGAAGCACGCTATAACCAGACAGCGCGCGTGCTGGGGGTGATCGCTATCCTGTTCGCCTATACCGCCATCGCCAGCTATCAATTGCGTGGCGGTGGAGATATTCTCCACCTCATCTTTCCGGATGCCATTAGCAGCACGGCGGCGATGTACATGATTACGGCGTTTGTCATCGTATTTACAGCGCTGGGGGGTATGGCATCCGTCGCCTACATGGACGTGGCGATCGGTCTGCTGGTCACGGTTGCTCTGCTGGTCTCGGTGCCGATTTTGATGCATGAGGCTGGCGGTGTCGCCGGGCTACACGCTGCGTTGCCGGCCAGCCATTTCCAGGTGTTGGGATCCATCTCTTTCACACGCGCTATGGAATTCTTTTTGCCGGTTCTCTTGATCATGCTGGGCAATCAGGCGATGTATCAGAAATTCTTTTCCGCGAAATCGGAGCGAGACGCGCGTGTCGCAGTGGTTGGTTGGGTGATCGGCACCGTGATTCTCGAAACCGTAATCATTGCCATCGCAGTGATTGGTTCGGCTATCTACAAAACCGGAGAAGTGAGTCAAAATCCACGTGAGGTGATTGCGTATACCGCACGCCACGGTTTACCGGCGCTGTTGGGTGCCCTGCTGCTGGGCGCTGTCTTCGCCAAGGTGATTTCGACGGCGAACAACTATCTTTTTTCGCCGGCGACGAATCTCGTCAATGATGTGTTTCTCCGCTACATGCATCCGCAAGCCAGCAACAAGCAGATTTTGCTGGTCTCACGCCTGGTGGTGGTTGGCCTCGGCATCTGGGCGCTGATCCAGGGCGCCTACACGGTCTCGATTTTGGAAAAGGCGCTCTACGCCTACACCATTTATTCGACCGCACTGACGCCGGTCATCCTGGCCGCTTTTTATTCCCGACGAATCAATTCTTACGGCGCCGTCTCCTGCATCGCGGCAGGCACATTTGTCACTGTGGTGTGGGATACGGGATTCGTACATCGCCATCTGCCTGCCATGTTTCTGCATCGCGACGCGATTTTCCCTGCGCTGATTGCGTCGCTCATCTGCCTGTTTGTCGTCAGTTGGCTCACACCGCCTCCGCAGCGAGAAAAAGTCGCGCAGTTTCTGCCCTGAGCGTGGCTCGAGGTCACGCCGTACAATAGCATTGGGAGTGTTTTCATGATGCGCCGTGTTTACATGGACGCCAATGCGACGACGCCGCTGCTGCCGGAGGTCCTGGAGGCAATGCAGCCGTACTTTGTCGAGCGATTTGGCAACGCCAGTTCGGTGCACTCTTTCGGCCAGCAGGCCCGCGGAGCGGTAGAGCAGGCGCGCATCAAAGTGGCCGCATTGTTGCACTGCCGTCCGGCGGAAATTGTATTCACCAGCGGCGGAACTGAGAGCGACAACCTGGCCCTGTTTGGCGCCACGCGACCTGGCGATCACGTAATTACGACAACCATCGAGCACCATGCCGTGCTGCATGCCGCCGAGCAACTGGCTAGGTCCGGTCGCGAAGTCACATTTATCCCTGTCGATGATAACGGTGTGGTCGACCCGGAAGATGTGCGCCGCGCGCTTCGTCCCAACACGCGTTTGATCAGCGTGATGATGGCGAACAACGAGACTGGAGCCATCCAGCCGGTCGAAGCCATCGGCGCGATTGCCGCAGAAGCCGGAGTGCAATTTCACACGGATGCCGTGCAGGCCGCCGGCAAGCTACCGATGGAAGTCGCGAAGATCGGCTGCAATCTGCTCTCGATTTCCGGCCATAAAATTCATGCGCCGCAGGGAACGGGAGTTCTGTTCGTGCGCAAAGATACAAAGATTGAGCCGCTGATGTACGGTGGCACGCACGAGCGTCAACGCCGCGCCGGAACAGAAAATCTGGCTGGGATTGTCGGTTTGGGCAAGGCAGCGGAAATCGCGGCGAGATGCCTGGAAGACGGATCCACGCAGCGAATTGCTGCGTTGCGCGACCGGCTGCAGCATGAAATTCTTGCTCGCGTTGCCGATGCGGGCGTGCATTCTGGCGATGTACCGCGAGTGCCTAATACTACGAACATGTGGTTCGACCACCTGGAAGGCGAAGCACTAGTGATTTCCCTCGACCTGAAGGGCCTGGCAGTTTCGGGTGGCTCTGCCTGTGCCTCAGGGGCGAGCGAGCCCTCGCATGTGCTGACGGGGATGCGTGTTCCCGCCGATCGCGCCCGCGCCAGCCTTCGCTTCAGCCTGTCGAAGCTGACTACTGTGGAAGACGTGGACTACGCGATCGAACTGGTGCCGCAAGCGGTTGCCAAACTGCGGGAGTTGTCGCCGTTCTATCACAAAAACGACGATGTCCCGGCGAATACAGGCCGAGTGGCGACCGCGCAAATTTAGTCGAGGAAAGATACGTTTCAAACACCATGTCTACACCTGAAACCATTGCCGTTGCCATGTCCGGTGGAGTCGATTCCTCCACCGTGGCTGCCATGCTCAAGTCGGAAGGCTACAACCTCGTTGGCCTGACGTTGCAGCTATGGAACCAGCGTCGCCTCGCAGGCCGGCCCGGAATGCCGGAGACCAGCGAAGGCCGCTGCTGCTCGCTCGACGACGTGTATGATGCGCGCCGGGTTGCTGAGCATCTCGGCATCCCGTATTACGTGGTGAATCAGCAGGACCGCTTTGAGCATGATGTGGTGCAGCCGTTTGTTCAGGAATACTTGAGCGGTCGCACTCCCGTGCCGTGCACGCTCTGCAACAACCATTTGAAGTTTGCGCAGCTACTGGATACAGCACGTCAGATTGGAGCCGAGCGCATTGCCACCGGGCATTACGCTCGCAACGAATATGATCCTGTGCGTGACCGCTGGATTTTGAAGCGCCCCGCAGATGCCAGCAAGGATCAGACGTATTTTCTTTTTGGATTGACGCAGCAGCAACTCAGCCGCAGCTTGTTTCCACTCGGAGGATATCGCAAGCCGGATGTCCGCATTCTTGCGGAGCAGCAGGGATTGGCACTCGCGAACAAGCCGGATTCACAGGAGATATGTTTCATCCCCGGCGGTGATTATAAGCAGTTCCTCGACGCCTATCTTGCCGAACGTGGAGAAGCCATGCCGGACACCAGCGGCGATCTTGTCACCACGACGGGCGCAGTGATTGGACATCACAACGGCATTCATAATTTCACGGTCGGTCAGCGCAAGGGCCTGGGAATGGCAACCGGTTCGCCTCTCTACGTGATCGGCATCAACGGCGCAGACAGAAAAGTAGTGGTCGGCAGCAACGAGGAGCTGACGTCGAAAATCCTGAAGGCCAACCGTCTCAACTGGATTTCAATTCCGCGCCTGGAAGGCAAGATGCGGTTGCAGGTAAAGATCCGTCATCGGCATGAGGCTGCGTGGGCAACGGTGGAAATGTCAGCCGACGATGCAGTTACGGCAACGTTCGATGAGCCTCAGCGTGCCGTAACTCCAGGTCAGGCTGCTGTTTTCTACGATGGAGATGAAGTTGCGGGCGGCGGTTGGATTCTGTAATTGCTGAAAATTCCGCCGACATTGCGAGGGGTGGGACGGATCTATTTTCAGTCCGCCAGCAAGAATTACTGACCGGATTGTTGCGGCAACTCGGTGGTTTCGGCCATTTGAGCCATTGTCATCCGCATGTATCGGTGAGGATTGACTGCAGTGTCGTTAATCCGAACTTCATAATGCAGGTGGGCGCCGGTGCTGCGTCCGCTCACCCCGACATAGCCAATCACCTGGCCGCGTGTGATGTTCTCACCCGGAACCACTGTGATGGAAGCCATGTGAGCGTACAAAGTTGTGATTCCATGGCCATGGTTCAAAACGACTTCGCGCCCATAACCGGTACCCCAGCCTGCGCTTGCCACTACGGCATCGCCAGTCGCGTGAATGGCGGTTCCGGTAGGAGCGGCAATATCAATTCCGCGATGGAACTCACCCTCGTCCCCGGCGAATGGATCGGTCCGCTCGCCGAAGGAACTCGTGATCCGTCCCATCACCGGCCACAGCGTAGGCGCGTCGGCCAGGTTCACCCAGTCGGTCAGGGTAGAATTCGGTCCAAGTCCAGAAGTCAGCGCGCGTGTCGCTACGCCGGAAAGCGCGGTATTGCGCAATGCGTAAAGACGGTCGAGCGAATTCTCATACGTATCGTTTTCTGCCAGAACAGTGGTTGTCGCGCCAGTGGTGCGGGGAGCCTTCACCACGCCGAGCTTGCTCTGCCGTAGTCCATAGAGCATAGAAACTTCGCTTGCCAGCGAGCCCAGAGAGGCGACCTGAATATCTTTCTGCTTCGCGTCCTTCTGCAATATTTGGTACTGCTTTCGAAGAGTTTGCTGTTCGCTGCGGACTCGATTGAATTGTTCCGTCTTGAGCAGCATTCTGCCGTAGGATCCAGCGAGCCCGGTTATCGTGAACAGACCAACAACCGCCGCTGTCACGAATGCGTACGCGTAGCGCATTGGAATAGGGACCTTGTGCAGCTGGCCCTGATCATCTCGGGTTACATATACGATGTAGTGACGCTTACGCACGTGTGAAACTCGTTTCCTTTCAGCGAGTCCAATTCTGGACGGGACACAATCCCCCGAGTGATCGAGTTGGACAAGAGAAGGTACTCATGCGAATCGGGGGAGATGCGCACTACGCCAGTGTATATGCTGAGGGACCAGCCTAGCAAAGGTGGCTAGAGGCGTCAATGAGTAAAAGCGGGGTTTGAACCCGGTATCAAAGAGTGCATTAGCATACACATAGTCCTCAATCTGCAATAGGTTACGGTCGTAAGCAGTATTCTGGGCATTCGATGAGGCGGTCATCCATGAGCGGGGAACGCGTTTTTATATCGTCGTTGCGAATGCGTTTGGAGCAGTCGGGTGACGTCCCTCGCAAGCCGTCTCGGGGGCGGCGCAATGCCGTGGGACCGCCATTTTCTCCGGTAGTCGCAGGTGTTGGCGATGATTGCGCAATCCTTCGTGCGCCGCTCGGGCATGAAGTGCTTGTCACAACAGACTTTACGCTGGAATCGGTGCATTTCCGGCGCGAGTGGCATTCGCCCGAATCTGTCGGGCATCGATGCCTGGCGCGTGGATTGAGCGACCTTGCCGCCATGGGAGCTAAGCCGATGGCGGCGTTCTTGTCGCTGGCGCTTCCGGTGGAACTGGTGCGGAGTCGAGCGGGTCGTCCATCCTGGAGGGAACGTTTTTTCGACGGATTCCTTGCTCTCGCGGAGAAGTACCAGGTTCCGCTCGCGGGCGGGGATACGGCGCAGTCGCCATTGATCCCAACGGCATCGCGGCGCAACCTACGATCAGCGGCGACAGGGTTGGCGCTGATGGACATTGTTCTGCTCGGAACTGCGCCGCGAGGGCGTGCGCTTCGACGGTCTACCTCGAAAATCGGGGATCGCATTTACGTCACCGGGTATTTAGGTGGTGCCGCCGCTGAACTGGAACAGTTGGTAAAAAGTCCTAGACGGTTTCGGAACGCGACAACTGCAACGGAAGATGCCGGACTGTCGAATTCTCATCCGCATCTGTTTCCAGAACCGCGCCTGGCCGTCGGTGGGTGGCTGCTGAAGAATCATCGCGCCAGCTCCGCGATTGACATTAGCGACGGTCTGTCGACGGACCTCGATCATTTGTGTGAAGAATCTGGTCTGGCGGCTATTGTCAATGCATCCGCGATTCCTGTACATCCGCTCGTGCAGCGTATTGCAGGACTGGATCGTGACAAGGCATTGCAGCTTGCGCTGCATGGCGGCGAGGATTACGAATTGTTGTTCACGGCGTCACCAAAGATGCAGGTTCCGCGCAAGGTTGCGAGCGTCCCTGTCACCTGCATCGGAGAAATGCGCGCTGACAAGTCTCGGACTCCGCGCGTCCAGCTTATAGAATTAATCAACGGTCGAAGGGACACGAGGCCGCTGCCCCCGGGCGGTTGGGAGCACTTTAGCTAGCACGGCTTTAGCCTAGTTCCGAAAGCTTCCGGCTCAGGGCCTCATCTGCCGAGAAAGCCCATCGCCCACGCTCCAACCACTAAGGAGCCACACATTAAGCCTAAGAGGAGACGGCTCTGTAAGGGGAGGTGTCCACCCGGAAAAAGTCTTCGATATTCACGATGGAGGCGCAAATTCTTGGCGAAATACCTGCCTACCGGGGAGAATCGCGCGTCTTTAGGTAGTTTGCTGTTTACTTGATCCATCATCTTGTAGTTCATCAAAGCCGAAAGAAGGCCACAAACGGAGACTCCCGCTACAGCCGCAATTCCGACTAACAACCGAGTAGACATTGGTCGAATTCTAGACGAGAAGACCAGAATTCGGTCACGCAGATAGCTTAAATCGTTAGGCCAACTTCATTGCCGAGGTTGATCTGCAAGTATCCCCGGACAGACACCACCCGCTCCTTTGTTACCATCAGGATTCATGAGTTTGCAGAAACCACGCGTCCGCTTTGCTCCTTCACCCACTGGGCAGCTCCACGTCGGTAACGCCCGCACCGCGCTCTATAACTGGCTCTTCGCCCGCCGCTTTGGGGGGGATTTCCTGCTTCGGATCGAAGACACCGATATCGAGCGTAGCGAGGCACGTTATGAAGCACAGTTGCTGGATGATTTGCGCTGGCTGGGTCTGGATTGGGATGAAGGGCCCGAAGCGCGCAATGGCGAAGGCCCGTTCGGCCCTTATCGGCAATCGGAACGCCTGGAGATTTACCGTGAGCACACGGATCGACTGCTGACTGAAGGTCGCGCCTATCGTTGTTTCTGTTCGGCCGAGCAATTGGATCGTGAGCGCGAACAGGCCATCGCCGCGCATCTGCCGCAGGTATACTCCGGTCGCTGCAGAAATATTTCGCCGGACGACAGTGCCTCCCGTGCGGCTGTGGGCGAGCCGTTTGCCGTGCGTCTAAAGATCGGTGCCGACCCGATCGCATTTCACGACATCGTTCGCGGAGCGGTCGAGTTTGCAGCGGATGCTGTTTCGGACCCCATCCTGGTTCGCTCGTCCGGTATGCCGGTCTACAACTATGTCGTTACCATTGATGATGCGCTGATGAAGATCACGCACGTGATTCGCGGCGACGATCATCTTTCCAACACGCCGAAACAGGTCGCCATCTACCAGGCGTTCGGATGGACGGTACCGGAGTTTGCGCATCTTTCCACCATCCTGGGGCCGGATAAAACGCGACTCTCCAAGCGCCATGGAGCGACATCGATCGCCACCTTTCGAGAGATGGGCGTACTGCCGGAGGCGCTGACAAATTATCTTGCCCTGCTTGGTTGGGGCGCAGAGGGGGGAACCCGCGAGACTTTCACCATGTCTGAGCTGGCTGCGGAATTCACTCTGGAGCGGGTCACGCCGTCGCCTGCGATTTTCGATTTCAACAAGCTGCATTGGCTGAACCGGCATTACCTGAAGGTGGCGGATCCGGCTCGAGTGCTGCAGCTGTCGCGACCATATTTTGTCACGCACCATTGGCTTCCAGACGCAAGCACGCCAGAAATTGACGCATGGATGCTGCAACTGCTGACAATCTTTGTGCCGGCCGTCGACCAACTGGATCAATTGCCAGAGAAGACTCGCTTCATTTTTTCGGTGGATTCAACGGCAGCGTTGGCGAATGAAGAGAATGCTGCGGTCTTCGCGAACCCGTCGGCGCGCGCGGTCCTCGAGGCATTTGCCGCGAGAATTGCCGCGCAGCCGTCGCCAGTCACGGCGGAGGCGTTCAAAGCGGCGATGAATGAAGTGAAGGCAGCCACAGGAGTCAAAGGGAAAGATCTCTTCCATCCGGTGCGAATCGCAATCACCGGCGCGCACTCGGGCCCGGAATTCGACAAGCTGGTGCCGCTGATCGAAGCTGGAAGTGGGCTGGTTTTGCCGAATCCGATTCTGAATGTACGACAGCGCGTCGAGGGATTTCTAGCGGCGCTCCCACCGGCTTGAAATTTGAATCGCGACTGTTCTGCATGAAGGAGATCCACCAGTGCAACCGAAGAAGACGCTTTTGAGCTGGAGCGGCGGCAAGGATAGTGCGTGGGCTCTCCACACGTTGCGCCAGGATCCTGCGTACCGAGTGGCTGCGTTGTTGACCACGGTGAACGAGCAATTCAACCGAGTCGCGATTCACGGCTTTCGGGAAGAGTTGCTGGACTTGCAGGCCGAGTCCGTCGGATTGCCGCTCTGGAAGATTCCGCTGCCGTATCCCTGTTCCAACGAAGCGTACGAGTCGCGTATGCAGACTGTTTGTGTGCGCGCGGTGCAAGAAGGTTTTGAAGCGGTCGCGTTCGGCGATTTATTTCTAGAGGACATCCGTGCCTATCGCATCGCACATCTTGCCGGGACAGGGCTGGAACCGGTGTTTCCTATCTGGGGAATTCCAACAGATCAGCTCGCGCAAACCATGGTCGCCGCCGGGCTACGGGCTCGCATCACTTGCCTCGATCCGCGTAAATTGTCTGCGTCATTTTGCGGACGCGTATTCGACGCCAGATTTCTGACCGATTTGCCTGCCTCGGTCGATCCATGCGGAGAGCGCGGAGAGTTTCACAGCTTCGCCTATGCAGGGCCAATGTTCTCGCAACCGATCGACGTCGAGCACACGCACAACGTCGAACGAGAAGGATTTATATACGGAGATCTTGTGCTGGCTAGTGCCGCGCAGGCGCGATAGAGGGCGCGCGGGACTGCAGCGCTCCAAGGGGAAACGATGAAAGACACCACACGTCTGGTTCGGGTTGGATTGCCTGAACCGCCAGAAAAAGTAGCGGCGGGTGATCCGATTCATCCTGGGCCGATCTTCGCTTCCGCGTATGCCACGCCGGGCGATCCTGCTGAGTCCGCGTATACCTACGCGCGCTTTCATAATCCGACATGGGACGAACTGGAGCATGCGCTGGGAGCTCTGGAAGGAGGTACCGCGCGAATCTTTCCTTCTGGAATGGCGGCGGTGATGGCTGTTTTTGCGGTGGTGCTTCGGCCCGGCGATACCATCGTTTTGCCCTCCGATTGCTACTACACCACGCGCATTTTGACTCGGGAATTTCTGGCCTCATTCGGCATTACGGCGCGGCTTGCCCCGACCGCGAGCAATGCCCAGGGTAAACTCCTGGAGGGAGCAAAGTTGCTGTGGCTGGAGACGCCTTCCAATCCCACGATGGACATCTGCGACATTCGCATGCTGGTGGATGCGGCGCACCGGGCCGGCGCCTTGGTCGCAGTCGACAACACAACGCCAACCGCGCTCGGTCAGCAACCTCTTTCGTTGGGCGCTGATTTTTCCGTTTCGTCGGATACAAAATCCTTAACCGGCCACAGCGATCTCTTGCTCGGCCATGTTGCCGTGAGTGATCCAGAGCTCAATGTCAAAATTGATCGCTGGCGTACTCTTTCCGGCTCGGTGGTGGGACCGATGGAGGCATGGCTGGCGATGCGATCGCTGGCGACGTTGCCGCTGCGATTGGAGAAGCAGTCGCGAAATGCGCAAGGCATCGCGGAGTTTCTGGAGAGCCACAAGCTCGTTAAATCGGTGAACTATCCTGGGCTGAATTCGCATCCCGCGCACGCGCTGGCGCGCGCGCAAATGCGCTATTTCGGGCCGGTGGTGAGTTTCGATCTGGTGCATCGAGCGGCTGCGGAGCGGTTCTTGAAGGCGTCGAATTTACTGGTGGAAGCGACCAGCTTTGGGGGTATTGTTTCCTCGGCCGAGCGGCGGGCGCGTTGGGGACATGATGCCGTTTCTGAAGGATTCATCCGGCTGAGCGCTGGCTGCGAAGATCTCGAGGACCTGCTCGCTGATATAGGTCAGGCCTTGAATGCAAGCGCCGGTGTCTAAGGCTTTGATTTCGAAGTCGCTAGGGTTTTTTCCAGGCCATGATTGCAATCGGATAGGTTAGTTTCACCGCCCCATTTTCCCGCGATGCGCATACTCCGAGAGCATCGATGTTTCTCTGAATGTCCTCTTCAAATAACGCGCGGATATTGTCGGCATCCCCGGGCTTTGGAAAGGAACTGCCAAGCAGGTCTTCCAGGTCCATGCGCATGCGGAAATTCGCTTTTCTGGCCAGTTGCAATCCTGCATTTTCTCCAAGCGATTCGATTTCTGTTTCCGTCAGGGCGCGGGTGTGCGATGGGTCCCGGAGGATTTCCCAATGATTAAAGCGCTCTTGAGCGTCCGGGCGTGGAGCTACATCCGCAATCAATACGATGCCGCCGGGTTTGCAGACGCGCATCATTTCCGCAATGGCGATTTGCGGTTCCATGTAGTGGTGGAAGGAAAATCGCGTCACGACGCGATCAAAGGAATCATCTGCAAAAGGAAGAGTAGTCGATTCTCCAAGTTTCCAATCGATGTTGCTGAGTTGCCTTTCCGCCTGGAGCTGACGGGCCCGTTCGACCATGGCAGGAACGATATCCAGGCCGGTGACGTGAGAGGTATGTCGAGCGAAATAGCAGGAAACGATCCCAGGTCCGCAGGCGATGTCGAGCACCGTGTTGTGCGGTTGGACATTCGCGCACTCGACCATCAATTGCAGCAGGTTTTCATGGCTATTTTCGTGCCGCCTCAGGAACGGTTCTGCCTGCCTGGTAAATTGATCGAGGATTTCGGCGTCGTGCTGCATTAGATTCATCATAGCGATTGACTTTCGATGACGCCTGAAAAACTCCACCATCCCGACACAACGTTTCCTCATGATTGGCAGGCTGAAATCCTGGAAGCTCCGCCTTTGATCGCGCCTACGCGGCACTACATATATCCGCAAGCGGTCGAGGAAGTAGAGCGCGGCGCCCTGCAAATTTATTGGCGGTCGAGACCGGATGCAGAGACGGCCATGGCGACGTTCGCGCTGGGATTTGCTGATCCGTCACTGCCCCATGGAGTCTGGAGCTGTCCCAACCCACGTCAGGTGTGCGCGCTTGCCGGCGGATATGCCTATGTGGTCGACATCGATCAACCGGAGAAATGGATGCAGATTCCTTACCGCCCTGTCACCTGGGTCAATGTGGCACCAGAACAGAAGCTGCTGCTGTTTGCCAGCTTTCACCGGTTGTGGGCATTAGGCGTGGAGGGAAAAGCTTGGGAAACGGGTCGTCTATCGTGGGAAGGTTTGCGAGTGTCCGGAACCGATGGCCAGCGTTTGCATGGATTCGGGTGGGATCTCGAAACCGACTCGGAGGTTCCGTTTACAGTGGACCTTGCCACGGGTCAACACACTGGCGGTGCCTGTGGATCCGCTGAGTGAACCGAGCCCAACTTAAAAAAATGGCCCAAGCCATAAATCGCTCAGGCCCTTTGAAAAAAAAGAAAGTCTACTGACCGGCGACAACCAGCTGACGCAGCGAGGCGCTGGCCTCGTTGGCGAGCGAAGCGCGATAGTTGCTGAAGACCACTTCGCTGCCTTGCGGACCATCGAGAAGCAGTCCGAAGCGAAGAGGCTCCTGCCATGCGGTTAGAACCCGACTGACCGCAGCGTTGCCCAGAGGATGCCAGGCGCTGTCGCCCTGATGACGCCAGAAGAACCGTACATCCTGTGCGCCCCCGCCGGAGACTCGAAACTCGAATTGCGAGCTGGTATTGACGGGTTGGCGAGCTAACACTTTCGCGGAATTGGGTTCGAGCTGCCACAGGACGATGCTGCCGTCTCCCAGCCCAATGACGATTGCGTGGTCTGCATCGCCGACCAAACCCAGGCCAGAGATGGATGATGTGCTTTTGGGCGCGCGGGTCAGTTCAACCTCGGCGGCTGTACCGGAAGCGTCGGCATCACGGCTCAGCAGCACAGTGCTGTGCTCGCGCGACTTGATGCGAACCTGGTCGCCTTTGAAATGAAGCTTGGGACTCTGGC
This sequence comes from uncultured Acidobacteriota bacterium, assembly GCA_963821145.1. Lineage (GTDB taxonomy): Bacteria > Acidobacteriota > Terriglobia > Terriglobales > Acidobacteriaceae > JAKAAZ01. The sequence goes on along the minus strand of CAWGCV010000009.1, from coordinate 121,394 downwards.
CGGGAAAGGAATACCATCCCGCCTGTGTCGATCCGTCGAAAACAACATTCTCGACATGACCCATGGACCAGCCGCGAGCCTGTTGGGCCGATGCCTGGGTGGCAGTGATGGAGAAAGCACAAACAATCGGAACCGCAGAAAAAATCATACCGCGCAAAAAGTTAATTTTCATTTCATCAATCCTCGTCTACTAGCCTCGACCAACGTTTCTCGTTGGAGTGAACCTAAGGTAGCGGGCTACCTACACCATAACAAGGAATACGGTCACCGCACTTTAGTTATGTCCAGGTAACCCGGGTAACTGACAGGGTTCCAAAATGAAAACACCAGGCTCGTACGAAAGTTCTCTAATCGCCGTCAGCAGAGGGATGCGAAGCAGTTTTTGTATTGCAACGAAAGAAGGTTAGGGCTGCCTCGCCTTGCTCGATCCGGCGATAGGGCTGCAGCTGAATGTTCAGTTCTGGCAGACCAAAGCGTCGAGAATGCTCAACGACCACAATGGCATCTTCGCGAAGAATTGAGTGCTCTGCCAAAAACCTGAGGACTGTCTCATACGCTAGCTGGTCTTTATAGGGTGGGTCAAGAAATATCAGATCCAGGGTCACTTTCTGCTGCCACAGCCGCCGCAGCAGGGGCATGACACCCGCCGGTTCCACGATCGCCTGATCGCGAATTTCGAGCCGCTCGAGGTTATGGCGCAAGGTCTGTAGGGGGATTTTTGCGTTCTCGGCAAAGTAGACCTGCCGAGCTCCCCGGCTGATGGCCTCAATTCCGACAGCGCCGGTGCCGGCGAACAGATCCGCAAGGACTGCTTCCTGAATATGGGGAGCAATGACGTTGAAGAGTGTTTCGCGCAGCCGATCGCTGGTGGGACGAGTATCACTGCCTTTTGGGGAGGCGAGCGGTTGCGAACGGTATCTGCCTGCAATAACGCGCATGGGTTCAGTATCAGGGCTGCTCTGGTTCGCTTTCGCACAAAATTCACGAAGCTGAAGATCATTTTCGTGACCATCGCGGTTTCTCGCCGCGGAAGGTGTAGGCAACTCCATCTACAATACTGGAGAGGCTCTGACATGCGCGGTTGGTCCATCCCGATGGGTCGTATTTTGGGCGTGGACGTTCGCCTGCACTTTTTCTTCGCACTTTTGCTGGGTCTTTCACTGTTGTACACGGGGATGAGCGGCATGGCGGCGATCCGGGGAGTCTCCCTGTGGCTGCTGCTGCTGGGCATCGTTGGATTGCGTGAGGTTGCCCGGGCCATCGTCTGTGCGTACCACGGGTTGGAAATGCGCAGTCTGTTGCTGCTGCCGATCGGAGGGCTGCCCTCGTATGCAACACCGGAGTCGGCGGAGCATGCTTCTGAAGGTAGCGCCCAGCTCTCCCTGGCGATGGCTGGACCCATCACAAATTTCCTTGCGGCGTTCGTATTGCTGGGCTTTATCGTGGGAGTTTCACCGAGCGTCTCAGTGATGGCCAAACCCTGGGTCAGCGCCCAACACCTGCTTCGTAGCGCATTCTGGCTGAACGTTTTCCTCGCGGTCGTGAATCTGCTCCCGGCTTACCCGCTGGATGCGGGAAGGTTAGTACGAGGCAACTTCTCGCGCGCGCAGGGAGCTTTGAAGGGTACCCGCGCCGCGTCTGGTATTGGACAAGTAATTGCACTGGCGTTATTCGTGGCTGGCGTGATCCTGCAAAGTCCATGGTTGCTGCTGGCCGGCTTTTTCATTTTTGTGGGCGCGCAGTTAGAGGATCAGGGGATGGTTTTTCAATCCGTTGTGGATACGGTGCGAATGCGCGACATCATGCTGACGGATTTTGCCTGTCTCTCGGCATCCGACACGCTGGAGGATGCGGTCTACAAATCCATCCATAACCTGCAGGATGATTTTCCGGTGGTACGCGGCGGTTTGCTGGTCGGTGTGGTTTCGAGGCAGCGAATTGTCGAGACGCTGCAGATGGATGGCAATGGCTACGTGCAGTCCATCATGTCGCGGGGATTTCAGGTAGCGCAGCCGGAAGATTCCCTGGGAGTGACCTTCCGCCGCATCAACGCGGGGCGTGGACTTTCTTTGGTGCCGGTTCTGGATGGCGAGCAGATTGTCGGCATCGTGACGCTGCAGAACCTGATGCACAGCATGGGATTGTTGGCGGAAAGCCGACGACTGCAACAGCAGTCCAGTTGAAATCCTGATGGCCAAAGACGTCCACGATTCGAAGAGTCCACCTTCGACAACGCAAAGTGGACCGGCGAAGCCGCTTGCACCGGGACTATACATCGTTGCAACCCCGATTGGAAACCTGGAAGACATCACGTTGCGGGCGTTGCGTGTATTGCGCAGTGTCGATCGAGTCGCCTGCGAAGACACACGGCAGACACAGAAGCTGCTCTCACATTTTGGCATCGCTGTGCCGACGGTGAGCTGCCATGCGCACAATGAACGCCAGCGCGCGGATGAATTGCTCGCGGAATTGAAGGGTGGAGCGCGTATCGCTCTGGTTTCCGATGCGGGGATGCCAGGAATTTCCGATCCGGGGGAGTTTCTGGTAGCGCAGGCGGTCGCCGCTGGAATTCCAGTGATTCCGATACCGGGTGCCTCCGCGGTTGTGTCGGCTATCACTGCATCGGGACTGGATGCGACGTCGTTCCTATTTGTTGGATTTCCTCCGCCGCGTACTGGAGAACGGCGCAGTTTTTTTGAGACACTCCGTACGGAAAGGGCGACCTTGATTTTCTACGAAGCGCCGCATCGCGTGGTGGAATCGCTGCGAGATGCAATTCATGTATTTGGGGCGGAGCGTCGAGCTGTGTTGGCGCGAGAGATCACCAAGATCCATGAGGAATTCTTACGGGGGACATTGCAGGAGTTGGAATCGATCTGCGCGGGCCGAGAACTATTGCGAGGCGAGATGACATTGCTGGTGGCCGGAGCTGATCCGGCAGCCGCGCCAGCCGCGGGGGCGCCGAAAAGCGATCTTCGCGGTGCCATGGCTGAATACCTGGGGCAAGGATTGGATGAACAGGCGGCTCTGAAGCGCGTCGCTCGCGATCGGGGCGTGTCAAAAAGTGAGGTCTATCGAGAGTGGCAGCGAGAGCCAGGTCGCCGCAAATAAATCATCTTTCGATAATGTGAAGTAGCCGGATTTAGTGCGTGTCTGCGGCCGGTTTCGGAGCCACTTCGCGACCTTTGAGTCGGTCGTAGAGATACAAATCGCTGACTGTGCCCAGGGCTAGATTGTAGTAGTCGGTTGTTCCGATGGCCTCGCACAGCTCTTCATCGAACGCATGCAATGCTTGCAGGTGGGCAGCCGTGGCCGCGACTTCAATCTTGCTGGTGCGCAGGAATTTCTGATAGCCGCGGTCAACGAGCAGGGAAATTTCGCCGCCAATCAGGCAGCCGGGCCGCGTTATGTAGGCTGCGCCACCATTTGGCGTTTTGGCCAGCACAGCGCCACAGCCATATTTTTGGACTTGTACCTGATTTGCGACTCCGGGTACCTCCGCAACATCAAACCCGTGCGAGCGGAAGTAAGTTAGCGCACTGTCGAAGGTCTTGACTGGGGCAGTGGTTTTCTTGCTCATAGGAATATCGACGAACGTTGATTTTCGACTGTGTAGAGTTATGCGGCATAAAATCGCGATAGCGACGTATCTTCGCTGACTCTACACTCTTAGTATATCGTGACGAAACCAATGCACCGTTAACGGACGGTCTTAGGTGCGAACTGATTTGACCGGAATATAGATCGCGATGCTGCGCATTGCACAAGCAAAATTCGACGCGATTCGCAGGCATGGGGAAGAAACTTATCCGAACGAGTGCTGCGGGATATTGCTGGGCCACATGGAAGAAGATGGCTGCACCGTGATTGAAGCGGTACCGGCAAAAAATACCCGTTCAGACTCCGCCCACAATCGTTATCGGATCGCGCCGCAGGAACTGATCCGCATCCAGCAACAGGCACGCGGTCGCGGGCTGGACATCGTTGGCTTTTATCACTCGCATCCTGACCACCCTGCGGAGTGGTCGAAGACCGACCTGGAAGAAGCCCACTGGATTGGGTGTTCCTACGTGATTACCAGCGTGGATGGGAAGGCCAAAGACGGTGTCGCCGATGCAATGCGATGCCGGGCGATCATAACGAACTCCTTTCTGCTGGCCGGAACGGACGAGGAAGATAAGCGCTTCGAACGCCAGCCGATGGAAGTGATGACTAAAGTTGGCGCACCATAATTTGCTGTCTAGTCGCATCCACCCAATCAGCATTTAGAAACATGCGAGGATTGAATCATGCAGATCGATATTCCCGCTCCGCTCCGTGCCGGAGGCGCTCCAATTGAAGCGAACCAGGTTGTCGCGGACGCGTTGACTCCGGAAGAGATGGCGCGATATTCACGACACCTGATTCTGCCTGAGGTGGGCGAACAAGGCCAACTGAAATTGAAGGCCGCGCGAGTTTTGTGTATCGGTGCGGGTGGATTGGGTGCGCCGTTGACCATGTACTTGTCAGCGGCGGGAGTAGGAACGCTCGGCATCGTGGACTTCGATGTAGTCGAAGCCAGCAACCTGCAGCGCCAGGTGATTCACGGGACGAACGACATTGGCCGGCCGAAGGTCGACTCCGCGGAAGAGTCGCTGAAGGCCATCAATCCCAACGTGAAAATTGTGAAGTTTCCTGCGCGGCTCAGCAGCGAAAATGCAATGGAAATCTTCAAGGACTTCGACATTATTGCGGATGGTACCGACAATTTTCCAACGCGTTATCTGGTCAATGATGCGTCTGTGCTGTCCGGGAAGCCGAATGTCTACGCGTCCATCTTTCGTTTTGAAGGGCAGGCGAGTGTATTCAGCATGAAAGACGGTCCTTGCTATCGCTGCCTGTATCCAGAGCCACCACCCCCGGGGCTTGTTCCTTCATGCGCAGAAGGCGGAGTGCTGGGCATTCTGCCGGGATTGCTGGGGATCATCCAGGCGACGGAGGTCATCAAGTTGATTCTGGGTGCCGGGGAGCCCCTGGTCGGTCGTCTGCTACTGGTCGATGCGCTGGCCATGCGATTTCGTGAATTGAAACTCCGTAAGAATCCGGATTGCCCAGCGTGCGGCACCAATCCCACGATCACCAAGTTAGTGGATTATGAGCAACTCTGTGGGTTGCCGTCCAAGTCCACGGCACCAGTTGCGCTGGTAAATGGCATTCCACAGATGCAGCCGGAAGAATTGAAACGACGCCGAGACGCGGGAGAAGACCTGTTTCTGCTGGACGTGCGTGAGCCGTACGAATATGCGATAGCGCAAATGGGAGGACACCTGATTCCGTTGAACGACCTGCCGAAGCGAGTGCGGGAACTGGATCCGAGCCAGGAAATTATTGTGCATTGCAAAGTAGGCGGCCGTAGCCAAATGGCAGCAGAATTTCTGGCACAAAATGGATTCAAGAAGGTCCATAACCTTGCGGGTGGCATCCTGGCATGGTCCGAAAAAATTGATATGAACGTGCCGAAGTACTAACCGCTGAGATAGCGAAAATATCGGAGGGCCATCTTATGCGGAGAGATGGCCTTTTCGTTTTGTATCAGGACGGCTTCCTTTGTGCTTGACGAATCTCCTTCGTCGAATGGAATTCTCCGTGACTCCAAGTACCTTTCGTGTCATTGTTATCTGATTGCCGCTTACAACTCCTATCCTTCTGGCTTTCATCTGAGCGGCGCGGGGAGCGTTCTAGTGAAGCAATTTCTTGCAGTCGTGTTCAGTTTTTTCTGTTTTCTCGGCGTCGTTCGGGCCGATACGATTATCGTCCGCGGCGGTTCCAGTTATACGGGGCATTATGAAGGCGCGGCCACGATTGCCTTCACGGACACACACGGAATCCAATATCAATTTCCGTTACGTGATGTGCAGTCCTTGGTATTCTCTTCGGCGCTCGATACGGTGACGCTGGGGAATGGCAAAAGTTATTCGGGGCATTTTATGGGAACCAATCCCATTGCGTTCGCGGGCTCTGAGGGCATCCACTACAAATTTCCCATCGACGACGTCGACTCGATCGTTTTCAGCGGCGGCCCAGCGCCGGCTGCTCCGGCGTCGCCGGAAGTTATCATCCTGCCGATCGGGACCGACCTGTCCGTTCATACTGACGAAAATATTGACTCTTCGCACTCCTACTCAGGCCAGTTGTATCGAGCTTCCATCACAAACAGCGTGCTTGACAGCGCTGGAAAAGTCGCCATCCCGGCGGGAGCCCCTGCCAGGCTGCTGGTTCGAAATATCAAAACCGGAGGTGCCGTTCATAGCCCCGAGCTTGTTCTGGATTTGTATTCCGTCGCGATCGGAGCGAAACAATTTCGGGTCGCCACTTCAAACGTGAATGAGACCAATAGTAAGGGGATAGGAAAGAATCGTCGCACGGCGGAATTTCTTGGGGGTGGTGCGGCGGTAGGCGCATTGCTCGGAGGAATCTTTGGCGGGGGGAGGGGAGCGGGGATTGGAGCGCTTGCCGGAGGAGGCGGTGGCACGCTCACACAGGTATTCACCCGAGGGAAGCAAGTCAAGGTGCCGGCGGAAAGCGTTCTGCAATTTCGATTGGAACGAACGATGGTACTGCGCCTAAATCTCTAGCGCGAAGTAGCAACGTCTAGGCGGCGGCCGTTTGCTGGGAAGGCTAAATCGCAGGCGGTTAAAGCTGCCAATCTGTCTCCCATTGTGCGCGGTTGTGCAGCTTCCATGTCGTGGCGATGAGCACCAGCAACAAAAAAAAGCTGACGAGCACGACGGCCGGCCAGAATTCCCAGCGCCGAATGTGTAGCAATCTCTCGCCATACCAGAAATAAGCAATCAGCCCGAGCAGCCAGTTGCGCGCGGCGTTGCTCTCTGCTCGTAGCGCAAGGGCTAGCGGAAACATCAGGAAAAGAAAATCGTAAATCTGGTGTTTGAAGCAGAGCAGACAGGCAGTCGTGAGGCAGGCCATCACGACGCGACCGTCGACTTGATTGCCGCGCAAGAAAAAATACATCGCGATACCGACGGCCATGGCAATTCCGCAGAGGTAGGGAACTGCCGCTGTCCATCCACCTGCAGGCGACAGGTAGAAAGCGTCGGGCACCGGGCGAAACAACGGAGGATGTCGCAGTGCGATTTCGCTGACGGCCATCACGTTGGCCAGGCCCGGGGAAACATTATTCGTCGAGGTGCGGAAGGGCTCCGAAAGCAGCGTCCAGAAGGTCGTGCGCAGCCAACCGTAGAAGAATAAAAATCCTACCGCAGGTGGCAAGACTGAATAGAACAGCAACCGCCAGCGACGCCGCAGCAGCAGAAACGTCGCAAGCACGGGCGGCACACTGTACTTGGCCCAGGCAATTCCCAAAAGCAGTCCGCGTGAGCGGGAAGTTTCCGCGACAGCCCACATCGCCAGCGATGCAAGCACCAGTGCTGTGACCTGACCGTTTCCGATGGTGACACGCGCGGATGTGCTGGTCAGCACAAGTAGCGTGAACAACCAGGCTTTGCGGCCGCGAAGCTCGTACAGTTCTGTGACCAGCCAACAACTCAATAACACTAGCGCGACGTTGATAACCGCCCAGATGATTTTGGCTGGCATCAGCGGCAGATAGCCAAAGGGCAGCATCGCCAGATACAACTCATGGAGGTCGTTGGGGACCTGATTCAGCAGGATGCGATGGCTGGGATCGCCGGCGAGATACGTCGCCCAGGGATCGATGTGGGTCGCGAGCAGGTGAGCCGGACTCCACTGAAAATCGAGCGAATACAGAACGCTGTTGCGGATTCCGTCCGCAACGGAAAGAAATGCGAGGGCGGTTCCCATCCACAACGCTGGCAGCGACAGCAGCCAATCCATCCAGCGGTCGGAACGGTGGCCGCGCTCGACTGCAAGCCGCGTCTGATTTTCAGATGGATTCATCGATGCGCATTGCCCTTGTTGGAAGTGTACTTAGGGTAACGCGTTACGAGAGTTGAATATGAACCAGTTCCTGATCCTGCACGGACCCCGTCGGCGGCAAACCGGGAGAGATTTTTGAGGTTTGCGGAGCGCGCCAGTGGTCGATATAGGAGACCTGGTGGACGCAAGAGATGGTGCAGTTGGGAGCGCAGGTTTTCTCCGTTAGGAATTCACGCTGCACGTCCTGACGGCGATATTCCGACAGTGGCGTGCCCGGCCAGCCGCGCTGTTGCGAACAGTAATGCACTAGGCCGTTTTCGCAGATGTAGATATAACGTGCGCCGGCACGGCAGCGCCAATCGTTGGGCTCGCCCTTGACGATGGCTTCCTGAAAATGATTGAAGCGCGAGTAATGCTTTTTACCGAGATTCTTCACCTCGTAATATATCCGGCGCTCTTCGCCGCCCAGCGGTTTCAGTTGACCGTCGCCGTCGTGAATGATGCCGATAGTGGAGGTAAATCCCAGCTCCAATGCGCGCCGCGCAATCGTCAATGCGTCTTGCGGATACTTGATGCCGCCGCCGACGACCGAATTAATGTTCACGTGAAAATCGGCGTGCTCAGCTAGCATCTGCAATTTCTTATCAAGTACTTTTAGACTCTTTTTCGACACTTCATCGGGCTGCACATTGTCGATGGAGATCTGCATGTGGTCGAGGCCGGCGCGATTCAGGCGGTGGATACGATCGGGCATCAGCAGATATCCGTTGGTAATCATGCCGGCAATGCGGCCATGATGCCGGATGCGGGCGATGATCTGCTCCAGCTCCGGATGCAGCAGCGGTTCGCCACCGGAGATGGTGATGACACTGGTGCCGAGCCGAGCGAGATCGTCAATGCGGCGAAGCATTTCCGGCAAAGGAACGGGCTCGGAAACATCGTCGAACTCATTGCAATAGGTGCAGGAAAGGTTACAGCGCCGCATGGGTACAATGTGCGCCATATAGGGATGGCTTGTCGTTATCAGCGCGTGCCCAATGGAGGCAAGTTCGCGAACTCGCCGGGTCACCGCCTTCATGCGGCGGGGAACCGACCTGTGAGCCAAAGTGGAGGAGCGTTCCGTCATCTCTATTCATTGAATCACAGCGGCGCAGTTGACGAATAGAGTTTCGGGCGGCTTTCACTTTTACGGGGGCGACTTTGACCCTGGATGGGGTCGCGGCACCTATCTTGTTATCGAGTTAGACCCTTTTGTTTGCTGTCCTAGACGCACCAAACGCGGAACCGACATCAGGGTGATGGCATACAGGGAGATTGAAACTGCGGTAAATCCCAAATGGCCGTGGCGCATGTCTTCAAACACCAGTTTCGACGCAACAAATGCCAAGGCGCCATAGGCCAGCCATCCCAGCTCCTTTCGTTGCCAACGAGAGCCGGAGTAGGCGAGCAGTAAGGCGAGGGCACACGTGATCACTGTGCGGATCACGGCGACATGGGAAGCTCCGGGAGTGATGGCGACCTGAGTAAGGCGAACCAGCCCGTAGACAAGGAAAGCTGCAGTGGCGCCGACCGCCAAAATCGCCGACAAGACATCCAGAAAATAGTGCTGCCATTGATCGGCCTGAAAACGACGTTCCAATGTGTAACTTACAACGGCCGCGCCGGCAACAATCGAGATCGGCTCCGTAGGTGAAATGGGAACGATCCCGGCGAAGTTATGAGCGATATAGAGCAGAAGGCCAGAGGAGAGTGCGGCTGCCCAAAGAAATACGACTCCGTGAAACTCCAGCGTAAGATGCTCGCTTCGAACCCCCACGATGGTCGCCGCAATTGCAGCCAGAGTGAAGGCGAGAACCAGCCAATATGTCGGCAGAGACAGGTAGACGCCCGTCAGAAAAAGGGCCGCGCTTCCGGCCGCATATACGCGAAAATTGCGTTGCTGTGCAGACGCGCCGAAACGTCGATAGACGAGTGCATAGCCCACGACAGACGCCAACAAGCAGAGCAGTCCTAGCGGGACCGCGCCGGCGCCTGACCGAAATGCAAGCATGCTCCAGGCAGCCAGCATGAATGCCACGAGCGTTTGCGCTCCTTCGAAAAAAGTAATCCTGCGGCCGCGCAGTATTGTTCGCGCAGTTGCGCTTGCTCCGTACAGCAACAAAAGCATCGGGCCGGCCGTGAGGAGCAACCACTCGTTGATCGGTTTGTAGTCCATCCGAGCGTCCGCAGGTCTGGACGCGATATAGACACGGGCGCACACGGCGATGTCGGCGGCAAGGGCAATCCATAGCCGTGGGGTCGAACGGCGATCGAGGGCCGCTGCGTACTCGTTTGCAATGGCCATGACCAGGATGGCTACGATGAAAGGCGCCAGATCGCGGGTGGCAACCGCCATGATAAGAGCAGATGTGCTGCAGGCGGCGGTTGTCACCCAAGTGACTTCAGCGAAGTGACATTTCCATGCCAGGAAAAAGGATGCGATAACGAATATGGCGAGAACGCCAGCGGTCATCGCCGCCGAAAAGACGCTGAATCTTAGGGTCAGTTCCCACAGCATGGGAATCAGAATCAAGACAGAGGTGCCGGCGTATGCGGTGCTGGCAAACTTCGCCTCGGTTTTTACCCGGGCGGCCGCTAGCAGCCACAGGAAAGCATAGGCAAGGGCAATTGCGACAACCAATGCGCGCGGGAATGTGGTGGATTCTGCTATCGCCCGCAGTAGATACGCTCCGGCAATTCCGAACATGGACTTCCCTACTACTGAGAAGACTCCACCCGCTTGCGCAAAGGGAAGTGGCCTTGGAATCGCGGCTAGCGAGTCAATCTCCTCTAATTGAGAGGGCGCTTGCTGTTTCGTAGTCGGGTGTTCGAGAGCGTAGACGCGGCGCTCCAGAGTCTCCACAGTGGCGCTAAGTCGAGCCAGAGCGTCGGGAAGCAGTTCGTCCATTGTGGCCACCGCTGTTGTTACACAAGCGCTGCGCTACTCTGCGGAGTTTCTGAGGGAATTTCAGCATTCTCTGCTTTCGGCCACGGAGGAAACAGCTTAACCAACGCCCACAAGATGAACAGTGGAAGAATGGTCAAAGCAACGGACATGAGAAGCCCCTCGCGACTGACCAATCCAATCTTGTAGGTGGTGTAACCGAGGAAGCTTTTTGAAAACAGCTGGCCGCCGATCACAACATTCCAGCGCATGGCAAAGATGCCCATCAAAGTTAGACATCCTGAGATGACATAGATCCGTTTTCGCGCAATAGCAGGCAGTTTCAACACCTGGGTGAGGCCGAGTAGACCGATCGGGATCAGCGTACCCACCAGAATCTGTATCACGAGCTGCGATAGATATAGTTTTGTGTGCACCATGAAATTCAAACTGCGAAACGATTCGTCTGCTTCATAGATGCGATGAATCAGGTCAAGCATCTCCAAGCTGAAATCGACGACGAACATGTAGAACAGATAGCGCGCGATTGTATCCACGCAAATCATGTCGATCTTCTGTTTGCGAAGACGCGTGGCCACCATATAGAGCAGCATCACTGCGGCGATACCGGAAACCATGGCAGAGAAAATAAACACCACCGGCATCATTGGGGATGACCACCAGGGATTGGCTTTGATGGAGCCGAAGATAAATCCCACATAACCATGCAACATGAATGCGGACGGAATGCCGATCAGCGTGATGATCCAACCGATACGTTCGTCGATGGCAAGTGCGCGTGGACTGATGTTGTTGGAGCCCAGTGTGAGCACCTTGTAGAACCATCGTTTCAAGCCGGTCGAGGATTGAGCCATGACGACAATGTCGTGCCGGTAGTCCAGCCAAATTTCAACAGTCAGGACGGCCATCAAGTACCACAGGTAGACAAATCCAAACATCGCCATGGCAGAGGTGCGATGGGGAGTGAAATACATTTCCAGTGAGCGCTCGGGGTGCCCCAGGTGCAACTGTAGAGGCAGCGGCGCAACCAGCAGGAAGGCCAGGGCTGTGAGGAGCGCCAATCGATACGTGGGCTTGACCGCCTCCACGCGAAAAACACGCTCCAGGGAGGCGAGAATGAACGCGCCCGCCACCAGGCCGGTAATGTAGGGGTATAAAACGATCAGCACGCTCCAATAAAGCGTGATCTCGTTCGGATACATGTAACCTTCAACGCCGGTCGTCATAATTTCCAATCTCCTTCATGCACCAAGCGCCTAACCAGCGCTTATCGCACTGAACCATCCAAACCGTTGTAGAAAGCCTTGGCTCCGGTCGCCATTTGGGGCTTCAGCACCTGCACATTGTGGGTTTTCAGAAACGCATGGATGGGATCTTTCGGGTTTTTCAAGTCAGCCAATTGACGCGCGCCGGTGGGGCAAGCCTCGCAGCAAGCAGTCGTCAATCCCTTAGTGATGCGGTGATAACAGAGGGTGCACTTGTCCGCAACTTTCTTCTCGGGATGGATGTAGCGACACCCGTAAGGACAGGCCTGGACGCAGTAGGCGCAACCCAGGCAATATGTCTGATCCACCAGTACGACGCCGTCGGGACTAATAAAAGTCGCTCCTACTGGGCAGACCTGAGTGCAAGGCGAATCGGCGCAGTGGTTGCATAGCTTGGGGACGAAGAAATATTTTCCGTCTGCATCTTCGGTGACGGGGGGAAAGCCTTCTTTGCCTCCGTCGGGTGAAATGACTTCAGGATTTTCCAGATTCCAGTCGGTCACGTGGTAGCGCTCGACCCAGGTACGAAAGAATCCATCCGGCACGTCATTTTCTGTCTGGCACGCCCGAACGCAATTGCCGCAACCGATGCACTTGGGAATGTCGATCAGCATGCCCCACCAGTGCTCGGTCATCTTGTAGTTGGGGGAGGACTCGGGGGTACCCGCCAGGACGGACTCCCATGCGATGGCGGCCGCAGGCAGCAGGATCAACATTTGACGCCGACTAATGTTCACTTGGCACCTCCCGCGCTGATGGCCGGACTGTGCGGCTTGTGGCAGGTTTCGCAAGGCAGACCATTGGAGTGATCCGAAGCGACCACCTGCGGGAATCCCTTAGGTTTGGCGGCGCTGGCCGTGTGACAGCGCACACATAATACGGCGGTGTCCAGTTTGGCGGGCTGCACGGAGGGATCGTCGGCGTGCTTGGCGAGGGGACCATGGCAGGCTTCGCAGTTCACCTGCGCGTGCATACCGCTTTGCTTCATTTGTTGAACGTCGGTATGGCAGGCCTCACAAGCCTGGTGACCGGCGAAATGGACCGGACGAGCGGCAATCTCAGCAATCGCGTTTCCACGGTAGTGTCCGTATTGCCCAAAGCTTTTCGGCACGAGAAAGCCACGTATCCCTAGAAACGTCAACGAGCCGACTATATAGAGCGCGGCCAATCGAAAGAGATGTCCTGAATCTTTAAAGACGCTCATACAATCAAGGTCCTTCCGCGCGATCGCACAGGCGGTTTCGCAATGAGTCCTGCGAACACAACTATTCCGAAATGGACATATGGTTGTATGTGCGCCGTATCACGTTCGTTCAACCCAGCGGCGGTTGCAGCAGCGCAGAGACAACTGCGGGCGGATTGGTACAGTTAGAGAGAGGCGCGCATGAGGGACACAACAGAGGCTGCGTGTGAAGTGATTGCGCGGGTGAGAAGCCAACGGCCATTGATTCACCACATCTCAAATTTTGTGGTGATGAACACGACCGCGAACATCACATTGTGCATGGGCGCGCTTCCCGTCATGGCGAATGCTCCACTAGAAGTGGAGGAAATGGTGAGCGCCGCGAGCGCGTTGCTCCTGAACCTGGGAACATTATGGCCGGAGCAGGTGGAAGCGATGCTTCTCGCCGGACGTCGCGCCAATCAGCGCGGCATTCCAATTGTTCTGGATCCGGTTGGAGCGGGTGCAACCCGACTGCGAACAGAGAGCGCTCACCGCTTGCTGAAAGAACTATCGATCGCGGTTGTGCGCGGCAATTTGGCAGAAATTGCGGCATTGGCGGGAATGGAGGCCAGGATTCGCGGTGTTGAATCTGTAGGGTCGGCCGGCGATGCCGCCCTGGTGGCTTGTCAATTTGCAAAGAAGTTCGAATGTGTTGCTGCGGTGACCGGGCCCATCGATGTTGTGACAGACGGCGCGCGATTCCTGCGGATTGCGAACGGGCATCCGATGATGGCAACGGTAACGGGCACCGGATGCATGGCGACCTCTGTAGTCGCGACCTGTGCCGCGGTTGAAAACGACGCCGTCATCGCGACTGCTTCGGCTTTGGCTGCGTACGGACTCGCGGGCGAGGTTGCGGCCGGAAGAGCGCAAGGTCCGGGAACATTTCAGGTCCATCTGTTCGATGCCCTTGCCGGCCTGACCGAGGACGCTCTCCGCGCTGGAATGCGCATCGACAAATAGTTCCCTGAGTGAATCGATTGGCGGTCGACGATATAATTCGCGGCAAGTGAGAATTAGCGCTTACGCATGCGCGGGTTGTTGCACGATGGCACCCGGTGCGGCCGGTATCAGTTTAAACAGAGTTGCGTTAATCAGAATTGTGATTAGAGACGCCGCCAACGTGGCGTTGTAAACTCCCGACGTAATCAGGTGGGAGTGCAAAGACACCTGGGCCAGGATGAACGAAAATTCACCAATTTGCGTCAGGCCGATGCCAACCCGCCACGCGGTTTCCCGGCTGTAGCGGAAGACTCGCACCACGGCAAACCAAACCACAAATTTACCAACCAGAATTAACCCGACCATGACAGCGAGAAGTCGCCAGCCGGAAAGCCAGGTCGACGGATCGATCAGCATTCCGATGGTGACGAAGAACAGGGCTACGAAGACATCTCGAAGCGGAAGCGTTTGTGCGGCCAGCTTGTGGGTATAAGGAGAACTGCCCAGGAGCATGCCGCCTACAAATGCGCCGAGGGCCAGGGACAAGCCGACTGCTTCCGTAATGGCGGCGACCACGAGACAAATCGCCAGGCCCAGCAGCAGCGAAATCTCGTCATTACAGGTTTTTTCAATGTAGGAGAGGAGACGCGGAACAAGCTTCCAGCCCACCAAAATAACAGGAACAAGGAGCAGAAGCGCTTTGCCGATTTTCAGGAAGACCTGAAGGAAATCTGCGCCATGAGAAGAACCGAGGCTGGGAAGCACAACGGTCAGAATCACCACGGCAAGGTCTTCTACCAGCGAAAGGGTAACCATGATGCGACCGGATTCTGAGCCGAGTTCGCCTCGATCCATCAGCAGGCGCATCAACACCATGGTGCTGGCGACAGAAACAATACAACCCACAGCGACACTCTGAAGAATCGGCCAGCCAAGCAGCGATCCCACCCCAATGCCGAGCCCAACCAAGAGAGAAATTCCTATGGGAGCACCCACCAGTGCGACCCACTTGACCCGCAGCAACTCCGGGATGGAAAACTCGATTCCCACGGAGAACATCAGCAGGATGACCCCCACCTCCGCCATGACCTCAAACGTATGCACATCATGCACATGCGGGCCCGGAGTGAGCGGGCTGAGCACCAGGCCGGCGAGGACGTAGCCGAGAATTAAGGGTTGGCGGAGACGCCAGCACAAAAAGCCAAAAAAAAGGGCGGCCGCCAGAACCATCGCGACGTCACGGAAGATGAACACAGGTTCGGTCACAACAAAACTCCCATCCAGTGTGGCGGGTTATCAAAAATCAATCGGTATTGCAGCAAGATCTTTTCGAACAGTAACAGTCTCACGTTTGGTTCGATCGCGCAGGTGCGAGCTTATCTTCGGAGCCTACTGGGTCAACGCAGGCATCGGCAATAGGAAATAGTATGCATGATCATTGTTACGGCGGGTAGTTGGAAGGCACTCCGGCAAGATATGCCGCTGTGGAGACGCTCCAATCTTTGCGTGCTCAGATGGGAGACTTGTTGGCTTAAAGCGCACCAGGATAATGGATATCCGTAACCGCCCTTTTCATGGTCAAACTTGCTATTACCAGGCAAACAACGCCTGTATACTAAGTTGCACACGCCACGTTTTGGCGTAGAGTTTCTTAGCCGAGAGACGGTCCTCAGACCGCCCGTGCTGCATCCTAGGTTCAAGGCTCCCCTTAGCCGAAATGTGAAATTGAACAGTCTGCCAGAACCTATTTGCTCGAGGCCGAGTCATGAAAGCTATCCGTTATTTTCCCCTGATTGTCATAGCATTCGCAGTCCACGTGTTCGCAACCGTCACCGTCACGAGCCCTAGCCCCGGAGCCACTGTCACATCACCGGTGCAGTACATTGCTGTCGCCTCCTCACCCACCTGCGCTGCGGGTGTGGGGTCTATGGGCATCTATGTGAACAATGTCCAGGTGTACAGCTCCCATGGAGCAGCCCAGATCAATACGCAGCTGAATTTGAATCCCGGCTACAACCACACCGTTATCCAGGAGTGGGATAAGTGCGGACAGTCCTCGTTTGCGACCATTAACCTGACTGTGGCATCCACACCTACGGCAACTCTTTCCGCCGCACCCACGAGTGTTGTCGCAGGGAATCCGGCGACTCTGAGCTGGACGACCGCTAACGCGACCTCGGTTTCAATTGCCCCCGGCATCGGCACGGTTCCGGCCACCGGATCGACGACAGTGATACCATCTGCCACCACGCAATATACCCTGACCGCAAGCGGCCCAAGCGGCACCGCGACCGCCGCCGCCACAGTGACGGTGCAGGCGGCAGTTCCCACTGCGGCGCTTACCGCCTCGCCGGCTACCATCACCGGAGGGAACACGGCGACGCTCTCGTGGTCGACCACCAACGCTACGACAGTTTCCATTAATCAAGGCATCGGAATCGTTTCCGCCACCGGATCGACGGCCGTCTCCCCAACCTCCACCACGCAATATGTCTTAACCGCAACCTCTAACAGCGGCGCGAGCGTCACTGCCTCCAGTACGGTAACGGTACAGACCCAGGGAGCTACAAACTCGCCGATCACGCACTTGATCATTGTGATGATGCAGAATCATTCGCTCGACAACCTGTTTGGTACCTATCCAGGTGCAAACGGCTTGAACGCGTCGCTGCCCAGCTATTCCCAGGTGGATGCTAAAGGAAGAACGATTTCGCCCACCTTGGTGAATACCTTGGAAGTTGGAGATCCCACTCACAATCGGCCAAGCTACATCGCCAGTTGGGACAACGGCTTGATGGATAAGTTCGCGTACGCGGAAGGCGATCTTTCCATGCAGTATTACAACAACACCATCTCAGGGCTGGCGAGTGACAGCACCTCCTGGTCCATCGCTAACTTATGGTCCTATGCTCAGCAGTATGCGCTGGCCGACAACTTTTTTGCCTCCGCCATGAACAGCGAGCCCGCCCAGGAGTTCTACATGGTGGCGGCCAACGCCTTCGACCTCACGACGGCTTCCAGTCTTCCCTACTACGACCCTTGCAGTGCCGTCGAGCAACAGAAGGACGGCAATGCGGGCCATATCGCTGGTCCTCTCACAACGACGACCCTTGGCGACCAACTGAACGCAGCCCAGGTTTCGTGGGGCTATTACATGACGAGTTTTGCGAATTCACAGAGCGGGACGTGCACGGATTACACACCGCAGGAAAATCCCTTTCAGTACTTCACCAGTACGCAAAACTCACCCAACATCCAGAACTTCACCTTGGCGTCATTCCAGTCGGATCTCAACAATGGAACCGTTCCTTCTGTGCTATGGATTCAGCCAGACGGCCACGAAGATATGCATCCCGGCGGCGGCAATGTCCTTGACGGCGTAGAGTTTCTTTCGAATGTTGTGCAGGACGTACAGAACTCCAGCATCTGGCAGAATTCGGCCATCATCGTTCTGTGGGATGAAAGCGGCGGCTGGTACGACCACGTTCCCCCTCCGCAACTGCCCAATACTGAGGGTTTGGGAGCGCGGGTGCCCGTGCTCGTCATTTCTCCCTTTGCCAAAACGAACTACATCTCTCATCAGCAGATGGACTTCGTCTCCATCCTCCGTTTCATCCAGTGGAATTGGAATCTCGGTGAGCTACCCACTGCGGCGCAGACTGCTCGGGAGCAGCAGAGCGGCGATCTCTGCGATCTACTGACATCTCCCTGCGGAGCGCCAGCCACCACACAATGACGATTGAGGGAGAAAGCTTCCCGGCAGGATATTTCCGGGAAGATTTTGTACTCCACCCTCTACGCCATACAATGCTTTCAAGGCTTGGTGAATCAGGGGTGGCCGCGTTTGCGATGATGCGGATTGCATGGCGTAGCAATATCGCAGTGTT
The DNA here is from genome assembly GCA_963821145.1 of uncultured Acidobacteriota bacterium. Classification (GTDB taxonomy): domain Bacteria; phylum Acidobacteriota; class Terriglobia; order Terriglobales; family Acidobacteriaceae; genus JAKAAZ01. The sequence goes on along the minus strand of CAWGCV010000009.1, from coordinate 103,238 downwards.
GTAGCCGCGCTCAGCACCGGTGCGGTTGGGCAGGCTTTCGAACGGCTTCAGCTCCCTGGAAATCCCACCGTAATCAGGCCAAAGCGACGACGACCGCAACAGTAGTCCATCCGGTCGCTGGACATCATTGAAGGGCCTGTAGCTCAACGGTTAGAGCAGAGGACTCATAATCCTTTGGTTGGGGGTTCAAATCCCTCCGGGCCCACCACTAAGTCGTCCGATCGTAAACTCTACACTCAAGGTTGCGGTCATTTTGGCGCTGTGCCGTTATGGTCTGTCCACGCAACCGCACCGAGATCGATTTCCGGGATTGTGAACTTTACCCGATCTCCGGAAACCGCTCCCTTCAAGTTGACCTCCGTGCCAAGAAACGGCAAGAAATGCAGTGTGGTGCCGCCCTGGAGGGGAGCCTCGAGAACTACATTCTTCTCAGGCACAGGTACGGTGGCAGCGCCTTGTATTAATCCTTTGAAATTCGCGAAAAACCAATGCGTCTGGTTTTGCACGGTTGCGATATAAGCGACCATGTCCGTCGACGCACTGATCGAAAATTCGGAATCCTTCGCGAGGGAATCCAAGAACTGAGACTGAGTGTCTGGAGAAGCGCCGTCAAAATCCTTTTGCGCCAGGGCGAGATAACTACTGCCGGGATCGCCTTGAATCTGGATAATCTGCTTGAAGCTCGCAAGCTGAGGATCGATATTCCCAGTCGAAATAATTTTGCAGGATGCCGCCAAGTTATGTAACTCGTCGACTTCTTTCGAACTTAGTACACGGACGTCGGGCAGTATCAGAGTTGCGCCATGAAAGGAAGCGAGAGTTCGTGGCGTGACGATTTGGAACTGGATATGGCTGCGTAATAGCAGCAAGAGAACGCCCTGATAGGAACGAATGAATTCATCCGGATAATAGTTGCGCGTCGTGTCAGAGAAATATACGCCGACCTTGCCGACGGGTGTTCTGGGCGAGCTGAAGGTAGACTGATTTGCCGCGATCCAATGAAAGATCTGGATTCGCGTGGTCATGTCATTGGAACCGGCCATGCTATGGCCGGGGGCATCCCAGAAGTTCGCGCCCGCCATTAACTCTGACATGGCGAGGTTCTTCATCGCATCGCTGGGAGTGACTCGCGGATTGCCATCCCAGGAGTAGTTCAGCATCCAAGTGGGCTTGTTGCCCGCAAAGGCGCGGAACGACTGCATACCGACCTGATACAGGAACCAATCGAACTGGCTGCGGCTGGCGGCAGTGTGATCCTCACCTTCACCGAATTCATACTCGTGCGCGACCGCGTCAACAACGGGATAGAGCTGATATACATCGGCGCCGACTCGCACAGCCGATTCTTCGATGCCGGGATAGATTTCAGGAATGACCGCGATATTTGGATTCACAGAGACCGCATTCTTGCGAACCTCCGCCATGAAATCGGTGATGGTCTGGATGCGAAAATCAACCCACTTACGAAAACCCGGATCGTTGAAATCGCCTAGCTTGATGTCGGTTTTAGCATTCAAGCCCGTCTGGTCGTGAAATGCCTTCACCGTGTAGTCGTCGAAGCTGGCCCAACTTTTTTCCCATCCGGTGAAATGCGTCATCCAGTATGGAATGTCGACGTAAATTCCGTCGATGCCGGTCGCAGCAATTTGGCGGACGCGCTGCATGTAGATCTTGCGCCACTCCGGCGCATAGGGCGTGACCCAGACATCTTCATCGCCTTTCCTTATCCAGAACGCTGCGTTGGCGGTGAACATGGCTGGTTCGCCAGATCGATTGCGCTGCAACCATGTCGGATGATCCTTCGCCATCGTGTGCGGAGAATTTGCCGCGTTGGCAGTGATGCACTCGAACCCTGCAATGTAGACAAAGGCGTGATTGCCATGTTCGTGAGCCAGCTTTGCCACCTGTTGAATCGCCTGCAGCTTGGCGGTAGGGTCGACGAAGCTCTCATACCTACCGGGGATGTCATTGTCGACTTCAATTCCATACACGCCGCTGCTGGTCGCCTTTTGGACGATCTGAGCGGCATTTGTAGAACTCAGCCCATACGCGCCAATGCGCACATTGTTCATCCAAGCGCGAGGATTTTTGTCCGACTGCTGGCCCGACACAAGCGCTCCGCATAATAGGGAAGCGGCGGCAAACGAGATCGTCGCGATGGAGCCAAAACGGCGCGGTTTTCGCATGAGCTTGCTCCATAAAGTTAGGCCACTTCTTTCGAAGTGACCTAACTGGGCTGGTGTTTCTACATTTCTAGAGTTAAGTTGGCAACTTGGCGAGCTGCGTTATTTTCACTAAAACTGATAACGCAATCCGAGTTGCATGTTTCTGGGTAAGTAGCCGCCGGCCGTTGACGAAATAATGCCGAATGTTGAGTCCTCATAGCCGGTATCCGGCAACCCGAATCGTTCGGTATTGGTGCAATTGAAGCAGTCGGCATGAGCTTCTATCTGGCCCTTTCGACCGCCTAGGTCGTATATTTTCTGCAGAGAAATATCGGCTTCGTGGATACCTTCCGCGCGGATTTGACTAAAGTATCTCGGAGCATTTCCCGCCTGCTGATCTCCAGGATCGGAGAAGCAGCTTGAGTTCAGCCAGGGAATTCCATAGCGCCCCGCATCACGAATACTGATGCCGGTTGTCAGTCGAGTCGATGCAGGGCAAGCCAGATTCGGCCGCTGGGTTCCATCGGCGAGCCTGGGATTGCCCATATAGATATTTAGAGGTTGTCCGCTTTGGAACGTTGCCAGGGCGGTGATTTGCCAGCCGCCAATCACTGCGTCGAGTGCACGGCTCATATCGGCACCCACCAGGTATCCGCGTCCGATTGGAAGTTGAAAGATGACAGCGCCGACGAGTCGGTTGGTGGCATCATTCGCGCTTACAGACCACTCGCGTTTCAGGTGGTCTAACTCCTGCGGCAGGGAACTTCCATTCACCCCCGAGAGCGTCCCAACCCAGTCATTATTGCCCGCGGAGGAGTCATCCATATTCTTGGACCAGGTATAGTTCCCCTCAAAGTTCAGGTACTTGCCGCCGCGTTTCTGGAAGACTAGCTGCAGTGCGTTATACCAGGAATTCGCCGAAATCACCTTGTAGCCGCTAAAGACGCCATCGAACTGCGGATAAGGTCGCAGAAGATTCAGCAACGGGAGTTGAGGATCACTGTAGCGAGAGGACGGGACGTTGAAAATTGCGCCGGGTCCAGAGAACAGACTCTGAAATGGGTTCGTAACCAGGTTGCTGAGACTCTGGCTTGTTTGTTGCGATCGTATCGAAGAAGCAATGAAATTGCGGTTATCCGTTCCAGCCCACGGAAGGTAGGTGCTGCGATTTGCTGAGTAGTTGATGGCAAGAACAATGTCGCCAGGGAGTGCCCGCTGAATCCCGATATTCCACTGGTAGATCTTGGCGTTCTTTGCAGTCTGCGTTCCTAGATTGTTCGGGTCCTGCAATCCCCATAGCGCCAACGGACCATAGGTCTGGCCCTGGGCTGGAGGGATTCCGCCGGGGAATGGATTTTCCATCGTCGCGTAACGGGTAATGCCTCCATCCTTGCTGAAGAATGCGTCCGGACTTGCGGTGTAGGCTGCGCCGGGGTATTGGAAGTTTGTAAAGCCGCTGTATCCGGTATAAATTCCGGCTCCTCCGCGAAATACAGTCTTCTCATTCACCATGTAGGCGAAGCCGATGCGCGGATCGATGTTACTGAAATCCGTAGGAACAGTTCTCTTTTTAGAAGAGGCGAAGATGGTGGTTCCCTGCAACGTACCAGGATATCCTGCGACGGAAATCCCGCTATCTCCGGTGAAGTCGCTAAATTGGCTATTGTTGTGCCGCTCTGTATATGGAGTGTCCCACTGGTAGCGCAGGCCCAGATTCAGCGTTAATTTGCTGGTCGCTCTCCAGTCGTCCTGCACAAAGAACGCAGTTTCTGACGATTTGTCAGCGACGGATTGAGTGACATTGATACCGCTGGCGCCTGGATCACCCCAGCCGACGAGTAAGCTTGCAAAGTCGTTTCCCTGGACGCCGTTTGCTGTGTCAAATGGAGATTGGGATGTAACGAACTGATTAAAGCTGAAATAGCCATTGGGATAGTTGGGTTGGAAAAAGTTGTTATAAAACAGTTGTTGTGAGCCGCCGGCCTTCAGCGTGTGCTGACCCTTCGTCCACGAGAACGACGTGGAGTAGTTATACAGCGTGTGAGCAAACTGGGTATCGACACAGCACTGGTCATAGATGGAAGTCCATTGTGAATCTTCCATAATGATGGAGGGCATACGGACGACGCCGTTTTGTTCCAGATAGGACGGAAATCCTACCGAGGTCGGGCTCGGGTAGTTTGTGTGGGACGGCTGTGATACTCGATCCAACCCAAACGTTGTGGTCCACAACGTATTTGCAGTTGGCATATAAGAGTAGTTGATGCCATCGTTAAAGACGCGGGTAGTATAGGCAAGTCCGTCGTTGAATTCGCCATCGCCGAAAACCGTTGGTGTCGATCCGCTGCCAAAGATATTGCTGTAGCGGACAGAGAGAGAAGACTTCGGCGTGAATTGCTGGTCGATTTTGACGTCGATCTGAAGAGAATTGGACGAACTGAGAATGACATCACGGTAGTTATTCGAGCCGGTGGCGTCTGGAGTTGTGTTGGGTGCGGGATACAGTTTCATGATCGCCTGTCCGACGGGATCAATTTCACTTGGAAGAATGGTGTTGTTATTGTAGGCAGGGCGTGTGTCGGTGGTCTGGTCGATCAAAAAAGGATCGTAAATCTGGTTTTGAACTAGATTCCCGTTCTGGTCATAGGTCATAGCTGCGGAAAAATTGCCATTGATCTCGTCCGCTGTTGGTACAGTCGCGACGATGTTGACCGGATTGCTGGCAATCACAGACTCCAAATCGCCGAAGAAAAACGTTTTGTTCTTGACGATCGGGCCACCAATCGAAAATCCATCCTGGTTTTGTTTGTGGCCAGGTTTGGGACCGCTATTGAAATAGTCACGGGCATCGTAAGCGGAATTCTGGTTAAACCAGTAAGCGCTCCCGTGAAGTTGATTGGTCCCGGACTTCATCACTTCGTCGATGACGGTGCCCCCACCATACTCCGCCGAGAAGCTATTATTCTGCACTTTCGTTTCCTGCAGTCCTTCTACGGTGGCTTGGTAGTAGGTATTAGAGTTGCCGCCTTCACCTTGTTCAGGAGCTGTGATCAGTACGCCGTCGAGCCGTATGTTCGCCGTTGAATTTCTCTGACCATTGGATATGAAATTTGTCCCCGACGGGTAGGAATCGCTGATGCCGGAACCTGCGGACTCCGTAACACCCGCGGCTAGAAATGCGATGCCAAACGGGTCACGATTCTCAAGCGGGATGGTAGTCAGGTACTTGCTTGGAATGTCCGTTCCCAATGTGGCGGTGCCCGTATCGAGCAACACGGGAATCCCCTGGACCGTCACACTCGCCTGTTGACTCGCCGGCTTCAACGTTATGTTGAGAGTGGAGGCCTGGTTGACTGTGAGAGTAATGCCTTCCTTCTCGACCGAGCCAAAGGCAGGGGCCTCGACCAGCAGTTTGTAATTGGAGGCTCGCAGTGCAGTGAACGCGTACGTTCCTGTCGCATTGGATGTAGTGGTTTGGGAGATGTTCGTCCCGACATCCGTAATGGTAACTTTCGCTCCAGCGACGATCGCTCCAGACGAGTCCGTGACAGTTCCACGAAGTTGTGTCTGATTAATCGACTGGGCCAACACGACCGAGGAAAGACAACCGATCGCGATTATCAGTCCAAGAAGAATAGCGAACCGACCTGCCTTCATCACAATACCCTCCCAAAAAACAATAGAAATCGAAATAATATTTTTATTACGCACAAGGTTGTTTAGTTCTTGATTGCAATCATTGTCAAGCCTGAAATTAGTTGTTCAATATTTCAATAGGTACAAACTGTGACAAAATGTCTTTTTCGTATGTACATCTCTGCTTTTATTGAACTGGCTTATATCTCTGGTTTTCCTTTGGAACGAACCGTGTTGCGATCGCACCGCTGACCTGCAATTGAGACGAATCGACTGTCTCTAGACCATCCAAACCGACCGTTCTCAACTTCACAGCGTAACTGCCTTCATGGGTGTACGCGTGGGTGACCTGAGGCCCTTTGAGAGATATTCCGTCTCCAAAATCCCATTGATACGACAACACAGGATCACTGGAATTGGAGGTTACAGCCGAGAACGTGACGGTCTCGCCTGCTTTGGCGGCCGTCGAATGGTTTGCGTGCACTACCGGTGGTCGCGCAGGAATAGCAGTATCGATAATCTTGAGCACTCGCACAGAGTGAGGCGGTTGCGACACGACCAACGGTTTTGTGGCCGAGATTGAACTCCGCTTCTTGTCCAACACATCCGTGACCGTATAAGATCCGGTCGCATCCAGTCCGAGACTGGCAAGCGTGAGGGTGTGAGTACGCGCCTTGTCTGTCCAGTTGAAAATTGTTGCTACGCTCTGTCGGGCACTCTCTTTCAGAAAGAAGATGCTCGGCTGGCGATCTTCGGGTAGATACGACATCAAGTCCAAGGGAGTAGAGGAATGGCCAAGCCGAACCATATCGATCAGGTCCTGATTCTGCACCAGAGCTAGCCGATCGGGTTCTGACCCGAGCGTCGGCAGGTCGTCGCCAATTTCGTACATACCGCCCGACACCGCGGCCAGAGCAATGGAAACCTCGGCCTCATCCTGCGAGAGAGGCGTAGCTGAGTTGTGCCACGACTGATCGTCGACAGTCTGCCTGGAGACACTGAATGCATCCGGGTCGGCCACAAAATAATTGCGGTTCATATAGTAACGAGCGGCGATGCCGGAAGCCGCTTCGCTGCTGGCCTCAAACGTGTGGCCGGTGTCTTGCGAAATTCGTCCGAAGTCGACAAAGCCGACAGGGTTGAGCATCACGCTGCCGTCTTTATCGAGTAGAACTTCATTTCCGACCGCCTGGCGAATAATTCCCAGGCCGATCCGCTGCGCCTGCAGGGCAGAAGTATTGGGGCGATAGTAATTGCCCTCAATCGCGGTGTCGTCCATAAAGTCCATCTTGATGTAGCGAATTCCCCAGTCGCGAACCAGAGTTTGATAGGTCTTCCGCAGATACTCCTGGGCGCCGGGATTGGTACTGTCCAATACATACAGAGCGTCGTTGTGGTCTGTGACCCAGCCGATGTGGATGGGTTCACCGTTCGCGTTGTGGACAAGCCAGTCCGGATGATTTTGATACACCCACGAGCGCACTGAAACTTCAAAGGGAGCGGTCCATATTCCCGGAACCAGGCCGAGATTGGTGACCTTTTGCTCCATTCCAGCCAGTCCATTGGGGAATAACGTTGCATTCGGTGTGCTGTATTCTCCGCGCGCGTATTGGTAGCCTTCATCGATGTGGAAGAAATCGTAGCCGAGCGACTTCAGATGCTGCGACTCCCATTGCGCGTTGGTCAGCGCAGTCCCGGAGTTCAGGCCGAAATAGTACGCAGTCCAACTCCACCAACCCATGGGCGTTGGCGCTGAGATGCGGGGGTGATGGAGTTGCCGGATCAGGGTTCCATAGGTGTCGAGCTGATGATGGTAATCAGAATCGATGCTGAGCAATAATTTTTCTGAGGCGAGTTCAGCGCCCGGCGCCAGTGGTGTTTGCAACGCAATTTCATCTTCCGGCCTGGCGTCGTGAAGCGAGCCCCACTCATCGGTTTCCATCTCTGTTGTTCCGGTGGAGTCTACTTCGTAAGCAGCGATCTGTTTGGTGGGGCTTTTCTCATCCAGGTGGATACGGAGGATGGTCAGGAAACGATCGGAAGTCAATGCGCCCACGAAAAAGCTTTCGCGGCTTTGGCGGTTGTAAACCAGCTGGCTGCCAACGCCACGATGCATATCATTGTCGCCCAGGTCGTGAATCGTAATGTTCGGGCGATCCTCACTGAAGCTATCGGAAAGGATGCGATCTTCCGCGGAATTTCCATTCAGGTTGAGAATCGAACTTCCGAGCGCTTCGACCGGGCGAATCGACTCCACATTGATCATTTGCGCCGTAGTGTTTCGAACGAAGACCTGAACGTCCGCAAATGGCTTGTCGGGATACGCGCGCAATCGATAAATGAGGTCGGGCTCGCCAGCCAAACCGGAAAATGTCACGGCCCATTCGTGGGCGGTCCCCATGTCATCTGAAACGCTGGATTCGGCGGTTGCATGCTTTGGATAATCCTTGGACCGCAACCACTGGCCATTTACCTGAGCGGCGACGCCTGCGTGCAAAACAAATTCGCTCTTTCCAGCAACGCCAGCGCTATATGTTCCGTCAGAAGCGCTAATTTGAATCTGCAATACCTTCGTCTGCGCGTGAGCCGTAGCGAGGCTCAAAAGACAGGGGATCGACAGAACTCCGCAGGCAATGCATGTAGCGGGAACGGCCCCGCGCCGGCGAATCCAACTGCTCTTCACAGATATCGTTCCTTTCTTTCGAAAAGGGCAACTTGCGCTGGCAACGGACATTCGACAACATACCCACACAAGCTAAGCGTGACTGTTGATCGCCAAGGGAGAAGAAACAATTGCGGTGTTCGAATCGAACGAAATCCTCCAGGGGGATAGTGCTGCGGAGGGGCAAAACTTCAAGGACTACGGGCCTTGTCTGGGTGAAACGGCCATGCAAGGTAATTGCGAGTATAACCCGTTCCATTACGAATGGTACCCTTTTAATGCGAATAATCAACGTTTTTCCTTCGGATTCCCCGATGGGTTCCGTTGAGGCCTCCGAAAGTTAATTTGGAATGCAGCGGGCTTCGGCGTTTGTTCGACAAGACAGGAATTTCGATCGATCGGCGTGATTTTGGACGGCTATCAGCCCTTCTTTCGGGCTTTTCCGGTCACCCGGGGGGCAAGCTCGGTGGCGCGATGCAACATGAAGCGACGGAAGGTGCCTGCATTCCCACTCGGTTCTGGTCCTAACGGGTATGCGAGAGAAAACATTCGAGATAAGCTGAATTTTCGCACTCGGGCCAGTCGAAGTGTGCCCAGTGCCAACTGGTTCCGCACCGCCCAGCGCGACACGAAGGTGACGCCCAGGCCAGCCTCCACGGCGCTCAGTAAAGCTTCAGTGGAGTCGAGGTCCATGGTCGTTTTCAGGTCTCTTTTCTGCAGGCCGGCCTTTGACAAGGCGGCCTCCACAACGCGGCGCGATCCCGATCCGAATTCACGCATGAGCAGGGGTTCTTTTTTTAGTTGATCGATGTCGATCTCGTGGTCGGCCCACTCGTGGCTCGCCGGCACCACCAGGACCATGTGATCTTCCATGTACGGTTCGACATGGACATCTTTGCGCAACCCGGGGCCCTCGACTAAGGCTAGCTGAATTCGCCCGGCAGCGAGGGCTGTGAGCATTTCATCCGTATTGCCGCTGGTTGCGGTGATTGCAATGCGCGGGTTTTCCCGGACGAAAGCGGCCACCAGTTGTGGCAGAAGATATTGCCCAATGGTTTGGGACGCGCCGAGTGCAAGATTCCCGGCGTGATCACCGCCGGTGCCGATGACGGCCTCGTAGGCTTCGTCTGAGATTGCTTTCAGCTTGTTCGCATAGGGAAGCAAGGCATTGCCGGCCATTGTCAACGCGATTCGACCGCCGCTTCGATCGAACAGGGGAATCCCGTATTCCTCCTCGAGGGCTTTGATCTGCTGTGTGACAGCGGGCTGTGAAAGCGATAGTTCCTCCGCAGCGCGGCTGAAGTTGAGGTGCTGCGCCACGATTCGAAAGACTTTGAGTCGAAAATTCTCCATCGCAAGGTCATCTCGGTCGCGCGAAGTCTAGTCCGCCCAAATCCATTTGGGCTCGCTTCGGAAGCGCCACGAGCAATCCTCTCGATTGTCTCAGAATGTCGTGGATCAGGCCGATCTCGCGATGCATTGTGGATTTGTGCAGGTATAAGCAGAAGGAATTCGCGATAAGAAGTTCCTCTTGGACTAGCGTCTCTGCCGTCGGGAGACTAAAGACTGGAGGAACCGTTGAATTCGCTGAATTCGAAGACGATTTTTTTTATTGGGCTGATTTTGACCGCGAGCGGAATCGTGTCGCCAGCCGTTGCACTGGTTGCCGGGATCGCCTATGGGTTCACCTTCCCTCATCCCTACCATTTGGACAGCAGAAATCTATCTCACTTTCTGTTGCAAGCCGCGGTAGTTGCGTTGGGATTCGGGATGAACCTGCGCCAGGTGATTCACGCAGGCCGTGCCGGATTTGCTTACACTGCGATCAGCATCACCGTTGCCATGTTGCTTGGGTGGGCGTTAGGCCGTCTGCTCGGAGTGACGAAGAAGGCCTCGTTTCTGATCACTGCGGGTACGGCCATCTGCGGAGGCAGCGCCATTGCCGCGATCTCATCGATTACCCATCCGGATGAAGAGGAAATGGCGATGTCGCTGGGAACAGTCTTCGTTCTCAACTCCGTCGCCCTTCTACTCTTTCCCGCGATTGGTTTCGCACTCCATATGACCCAGACGCAGTTTGGTCTGTGGGCAGCGTTGGCCATTCACGATACCAGTTCGGTGGTGGGTGCAGCCGCGAAATACGGAGCGCAAGCACTGCAGATTGGAACAACAGTAAAGCTGGCGAGAGCACTGTGGATTATCCCGGTGTCGATGGTGACGGCGTATGCCACGAAAAGCAAAACGCGCATCAAGTGGCCGTGGTTCATTCTGCTGTTCTGCCTGGCGGCCGTGGCGAAGACGTACATTCCTGCGGGAGCCGACGATCTATCCGGTGCTGAGTCACCTGGGCAAAATTGGTCTTACCGTGGTGTTGTTCCTGATTGGCACAGGGCTATCGAAAAACACAATTCGCCGAGTTGGTGTTCGTCCGTTTCTTCAGGGTGTGTGCCTGTGGGCGGTCATTGCAACCGCTTCGCTGCTGGCGATTCGGGCAGGTTGGATTCGACTTTAGATCCGCCGAAATGCGGCTGAAAACGGCCCTGCAATCTGAGGAGTTGATGTGCCAGTTGCACTGCTGTGGCTACCATTTTTTCTTCAGCAGAGTGTCGAAGGCGACTCCTCCATTTTGGTCCCGGGTCACACTGAACGACAGTCGGGGAGACACGTTGTACTGCCCCATGATCACCTGATTCTGCGTGGTGGCGACGTTCGTAGAGAAGGTGACAAAGAGATTGCCAGTGACTCGTTGCTGAATCGTGACCACAGCTCCGGAAGGCCCCTGAATGCTTCCGCCGGCTAATACTGGATTAATGGAGAGCTGTGAGATGCCGGCAATCTTCGCAACACGGCTGGTGATTTGACTACTGACCTGAGAAGCGACCAACCCCATCGCCGCCTGATTTGTCGGTGTCGCAGGACTGTTGGCACTGGCCTCGGTTGTCTCGCCAAATGCGAGTAGGTTAATGATGTCCGCAGCGGGTAGCGACGGATCTGAGGTGTAGTTTGTGCGCAGTTGATCCACGGGACCATTGAAGCGCAGATGAATGTTGTATTGCTGGATGGTCGTGTTCAGGGCAAGGTTGACCACGGGTTGCGTTTCGGACGGGTTGACGAATTGAACGGTTCCTCCGCTGACGGTGAAGCGATTGCCGTTGAAGATCAAATCTCCATTCGTTAGATTGACGCGGCCCAGAATCACCGGCTGGGCGACGGTTCCGCGCACTTGCAAGTTGGCGGTTCCGTCCACGCTCAGCGTGCGACTCACTAGATTCAGGTTATTGATGGAGCTGATCGCCACGTTCATTCGAGTATTCTGCGAAAACCCCTGCGACGGCGGCGGAGATATGCCCCCCGATAGCTGGCTGGTGAAGCTGGTTAAATCAAAGTCGGGAGTAAAGGACAAATTTTCAATTTGAACTCGACCGCTGAGTAAAGCATTGTCAGTATTTCCCACCAGGCGAACGTCGCCACCCAACTCCTCACGAACGCCTTGCGGATAGAGCATGCGGATATCTTCCGCGGCGACTCCCAGGTCAAATTGAATTGACGGGCGGAATGTAACTCCTCCCTGCGCAGTTACAGTTCCGCCACCGGAGTTGGCCTTGAATGTTTTAATGTTGAGTCGATTCTTCGTCAGGGTTAAGACTCCGTTGCCGTGCTGAATCCCAAGCGGCAGGTCACCGCCGTAGAAATTGGCGTCGACCACATCCACCTCTCCTTCAATGTTGGGGTCGGTTCTCGCTCCATAGGAATTGATGTTGAAACGCAGCTCTCCGGAACTCTTGTAGTCCGGGTCAAGCAGCTGCGCAATTTGCAGATTCATCGTTCCAAGGAGCAGCAACTGGATAGGGCCATCGCCGACGGTTGGAATGGTTCCCTGGATTTGCAAATCTGTGTCAGTCCCGCGAATAGAAGCTTTTTGGAGAGCAATCACGCCATGGGTATAGTCGACATGAATGGGAGATGCCGCAGCAAGCTGGACTGAATCGCCGTAGTTCACTTTCAGTTCGGGCAACGTGGCGCGGATCTCCAGCTGCTTCCAGGCTTTCAGCGGGCCCTGCAGCGTCGCATGGACCTGGGTCGTTCCACCCAGGTTAGAGGCCTGATCTGGTGCGTACGTGGCGAGCAATGGCTGCAATGGGATCGACTGCGTGTCGAGCGTTGCATCCGCAGCGAAGTCGCCTGTGAGGTTAATCTTTGCGTGCGCACGAATCGAGCTATGGATCGCCCGTGAGGTGAGATCCGCCGTTGCAACATGATTTGAGACCGAAGCATGCAATGCCAATCCATCGATTGGCTGGTGGCTGATCTCCAACTTCGAAGTCTGCAACGTTGCGGTGAACTGTGGATTATTGAGCAGGCCTTCACCGCTTGCATTCAAGTTGACGGTACCGTTGGCTTCAACATGATGGGCCTGGAGAATTTCAAGTTTGGCCAAGACAATGCCGGTCGCCGTCAGCTTCACGGTATAGCTCTTTTGATCGGGACGAAAGCTGAATGCAGTTTGCACGGTTCCGGCAGCGATGTGGGCGGAGAGATTGCCTTGAACCTGCCCGTCAGATCCGGTGAAGTTCAAATTGGCGGATCGGATCGGTTGTTCATAAGCCGTCGCGTTGGTCAGGGAGATGTTTCCGTGGCCGATCGGATTCAGGACGGTTCCGCGGAGGTGTATATTTGCCGCCAATGTTCCTTCAACGGGCAGGCTCGAACTGACGAGCTTGGTTATATCGACGAGGTCGATCTGTTTGGCGTCGAGTTCAAGTTGGATCGGATTTTCCTTTGTGAACGACCACTCATGCAGTGTGACACTGCCAGAGAAATCAATGCTTCCGTGGGGCTCTGGAACTAACGTTCCATGCTCCAAGCTCACCTGTGAAGGACTTGCTTCCACACTGGTATGGAGCGATCGCCATTGCGTGCCGTGGATTTGAAGATTGGATGCGATCAGTTGGCCTGCAACGTGAGGTGACGAAGCGGATCCGTTGATCGTTCCATCGAACGAAACCGTTCCGCCTGGACCGAGATCGCTTGAGTCGCCAGTGACGTCCGGACGAAAGGCTTCGGCGAGCTTTTGAAGTTCGGCCAGGTCGCTCGATTTGAAATGCACCGCCAGGCTAGATCGCTGGCTTACCGTGCCATTCACTGTGAGCGAGCTCTGCGGCATCTGGAGGTAACTGTTGATGAGTTTGATTTGCTGACTCGCAGCTAAATAGGTTCCATGGACTACTCCAGAGATGGGGAGCGCGTTTGCGTTGCGTTGTTCCGCGTGAAGGCTGGAAACATCTCCGCGGATCGACAGATTGGTTTGAGCTATCAGATCGTCGAGTGTGCGTCCCCAATTGGCCTGGACGGTGCCGTTCAAGGCTCCGCGGAGTGCCACGTCGTGTGTGGCCGCGACGTGGGCGATAAGCTGCTGCGCTTGTGCCATCGAAATTCCGCGCATCGAGACGTTCAGCAACCCTCGTGAGTTGCCGCTGATGTTGCGAATGACGATGTCGCCATTGGCTGCGCCGCCGAGCAGATTTGCGCGTGCCTGCTGAATACTCAAATCTCCATTCTTGAGCGAGTAGTGGGCGGCAACATCGCGCACTTGGGTTCGAATTTGTTTCTCGCGCACTTCGAGTTGACCACTTGTGAGTGATCCGTCGATTGTTAGCGAATCGAGGAACGGCAATTGGGAAGAGTGATGATATTGGACGGAGCCCCGAGTGGCGACGATACCGGAAGGGATTGAAGTATTCTTGAGGATCTGTCGAGCAGCAGTGCCGTCGAGAATCGCGTTGTACTGTGCGGTGACGGTTGGGTCAGCATAGTTGGTAAGTGTCGCTGTCGCGTTGAATGCGGAGGAGCCGCTGTCGATCTTCGCGTTCGCCAATTCGAAGTTAATCGCAGTGGCTGTAAATTGAGCGTCCAGGTTATGAGGAATCGGATTGAACGAGCCAAACTGCAATTGACCGTCACGATAACTCAGTGAACCCGAATAGGACTGTTTCGCGGTATCGAAGGACGAGGCAAAGTTTACGTCACGCAATTGGGCGTCGAGAGGGATCTTCTTGTCATCGACGTACAACTCCCCTTGATGCAAGGATGCATTGCGGACGCCTAGCTGATAGATATTGGTTTGGGAGCTTGAGGTACTTTTTACAGCTGGCAGGTTCGAAATCCCACGGGCATCAGTCAAAATTCGCACGATCGGATTGTCGGCGCGGATGTTTTCGAAATACCATTTCCTGTTCCAGATCGAGATAACGCGGAAGTCGAGCCCAATATGTTGTACCTGCAACAACGGTGGGGTGGAGTATGGGGCAGCGCCATCGATGGTCAGCCCATATAAGTCCACACTAAGGTCGGATAAGTGAATCGAGAAATTCTGTAATGTGACTTGAGTCCCGAGCCTCTCGCTCGCAATTTGATCTGCCTTGTGCAGCAAGTACTCATGGAAGCGACCGTTGTGCATCAGCGCGACGACCGCAACCAAAAGCGACGGGATGACAAGAACGATGCCGCCCGCGACCCACGGTACAACTCTCCTCCACAACCCGCGTTGCTTCATGTCATTGTCGTGTTCGGGAGGAACTGTTCGAGAAGTCACTGTAGTCCTCTTAGAAAGCCTGTCCAATACTGATGAAATACTGAGTTGCCGAGATCCCGGGTACAGGATTCAGGTTGCGCCCAACGTCGAAGCGAATCGGGCCGACGGGAGTGGCGTAGCGCAATCCCGCGCCGACGTTATTCGAATACAGCGATGTAAAGTCATGGAAGCCGACATTGGGAAATACGTTGCCGCCATCATAAAAAACTGCCATGCCAAGATTCTTTTTGATCGGCACAGGAATGCGAAATTCTGAATTAAGGATGAGGAGTTCGTTGCCGCCGTTCGGTACTTGAATATAGGTGCAGTCGGTAGACGAGCCCGTACTGCAGACCTCCACCGCTCGCTGAGGTCCGGCGCTATCCAGTGGAAAGCCTCGCAAGGTGCTGCCGCCGCCGCTGAAAAACGCCTCGCTCAGCGGAACGAAACTGCCGGAAAACGGCTGGGCCAATCCGATACGAATGCTGTTCGCCCAGATAATGTTGTGCATGATTTTTTTGTAGTAGGCAGTTTGCGTTGTCAACTTGGCAAAATCCACATTCGAACCCAACTTTGTCGAATTGAAATCGATTTCCTCACTCTGAAGCAATCCCTTGTGAGCGTCCAGAATATTGTCGCGAGTGTCGTGGGTGAAGCTGGCTGAAACTGTCGAGAGACGAATGTGTTGGTCCTCCGGTGGAACCAGCTCCGGGATCTCGATGTTAGTTAAGTCAGTTTTGCTATAGCTGTACCGCAAGAAAAAAATATCCTTTTTCTCTTTGTCGAGCGGCCTCTGAATCTGATAGCTGGCCACTTCCTGTTGCGAGGAAAAGATCGGATTTTCGCCATCGTGCTCAGCAGTCAACGCCAAGGTCGATGTCCACTTTGACCATAAGAAGTTGGGGTCAATGTAGTAGGCTCCTCCGCGCTGGTCCAATCTGCCGGCAAACGCAGTTAAGGAGAGGGACTCCCCCTTGCCGCGCATATTATTGCGCGTGTACTCGAACGTAGCTCGCGGACCATAATACGTTTTCTCGCTGGTCGTAAAGTTCGACGGCAATCCGATCGGCGGGAGGGTAGGAATCGCAACGGTACCGCTGGGAATATTTCCTCCGCGATTCACCAATTCGAAACCGAAACCATACGTGATCTGATTTCTTTTCGCCTCATGCACCTTGACGAGTACATCTTCTTTTGTCTGCGTTGTAATCTGTCGCCTGGGATCGACCTCTGCCCAGTCGAAGACACCCGTGTTGTTGTAGAGTGTGCTCTCAGAGGTGAGAAGCTTGGTTTCGGTCAGCGGCTGATTCGGCTGGATGGACGCGACATCTCGATTGATCAGTCGCTGCTGTGTATGTTTACGTCCCAGCGTGAGCGCGTCGGCGGTGAAGACTTGGGGTCCCTCATAGATGTGGTAGGTGACATCGATGTGATGCGACTCATTCTTTGAAACGGATTTCGCGGTCTCCCGAAAGGTTGCAGTCAAATATCCCAGTTCAAGATAGCGGGCGAGAATATTGTTGCGGTCCGTCTGGACAAGCCTTTGCGAGTAGGGTTTACCCGGGCCCAGTTGCAGGCCCTTGGGAGCAAATTGGGCCTCCGTCAAGGTTTTCGCGCCGACTATCTGCAGGGAACTGACCACGTCTCGGGGCCCTGGCTGAATGTGAAATGTGACCCGAACATTCTTTCCGTTATTCACCACTGCCGGAGTGACTTTGACTTCGCTGAATCCCTCTGACTTATAAACGTTGGTGAGATTTCTTGTGCTACTGCGGACCAGGGACTCACTGTATTTACCACGAGAGAAAAACTGGGCCTTCTTCACGGTGACAAAAGGCATCATTCTCTGAGAAGTCCCAGGTCGATTTCCAGTGAGCTGTACCGCTTCCACCTTGTGTTTTGTGCCCTTCACGATTTGGTACACGATGGTATCGCCGGAAGGTCCTTTCTGAAACCGCGATTCTACCTTAGCGTCGAAATAGCCTTTGGACTGAAAGTAGGAGATCATGTACTGATTGCCCTCCTGGACAACTTCATCGTCCACGCCGATCCCCTGGTACACGGGTAGAAGTGACGTGCGCGTCCAACTCCACAAGTGTGCACCCTCGATCTTCACGTTGATGACGGGACCGGTATCAACATCAAAATGTATATCTGCGCGATTGGTGGCAGCGATGTATTCCGCCCCAGAAAGCTTGACGTGCGCATTCAAGTAACCCTGCTTGGCTAGCTTATTCTCCAGATACCGCGAAGCGTTGGTCAGTGTTTTGCGGCGATAGTTTTTCCCTGGACGGATTGCCGCTCCGCGGAGGCGCGCCCAAAATGTTTGAAGATCTTGGCTCAGCCTTGCGGTTTGCTGTGGCGATGTGCCGGCAATGTCGATCTGGCCAAATTTGCTCCGCCGGTTCAGCGTTACATGGAAGATGACATTGACCAGTTTGTGGGCTGCATCGACGCGCGTTTCAGGTTCGACCGTGGCGAGGAAGTATCCTTCCTGTCGAAAAAAAGTGATGAGCTTGGTCGTGGATTGTCGAATGTCATCGGCGTTGTACGCTGCTTCTGGAGGATAGTTCGTCACTTGCACCAAGCGAGAATACGCGAAGCGCTCGGCTCCTGGAAATTGATAAATTCCGAAGTAGTATGCAGGCTCCAAAACCATCAACACGCGCACGCCGTTTGCCTCGGGAGATACCTGGAGTCGGATCGCTTTGAATTTTCCGGTGCGTTTCAAATTGGCGATGGTCGCGTTCAGTTTTTCCGTTGAAAATGGTTCGCCGGAATGTTGAGCAATGCTGGACGCGAACTGGCTGGTGCGCAAATCCGGCTGACCCGCAGCTTCAATCGTGGTGACATTCTGTCCCTCGTACGACGGCAAAATGTCGATCGTCTGCGGGGATGTTTTGGGTGGTTCACTGTTTGCCTGCGCAAGCATGGCGGAGGGAGCTACAAATCCCAGTGCGATGAGTACGATGGCGCACCATTTCGTAACCCGAAGCGATTTAGGGTCAGAGGAAACGCGGACGCCACAATGCGCACTCGCACGAAGTCGAACCGAATGTGCATCCTCTTTGCTTCTCATACCGCCGCACTGTTGGATGCAGGCCGCGTCCGCTGCGGTTTTACTGCATACAGGGCTGGCATGCGCAGGATGGAAAATGGAGGGGGCGTCTCGCGTGTTCCATGGGATGCGGAATTTCGGGCGGTGAGAGACCGACGGGAAACCTCGCCCCCATATTCGTGTTTAGACGCCTCTAACGTCGACCCATTTTCTGGAAAGATGACTTTTCAGCTGGGCGTCCATCAGCAGCATGTGCCTCAACCCGTCCACGAGCTCGGGATAATCCGCCGGCGCGTCCGGCTGCTCAATCGACGCATAAAATCGACGAAAGACCTGCTTAAAGGTGTCGTCATAGCCTTCGCTATGCCCGCAGGGAAGATCCGCATAACCGCGTGCCTTTTCCTTCATCAGACCGGGGTCTTTGATGTAGATTCCGTTGGCGCTGTCGCGATGGCCCATCCACAATTCATCGGGACGCTCCTGGTTCCAACTGACCGACGCTTTGGTGCCAAAAATTTCCATTCGAAGTTGGTTTTTTCGTCCTGCGGCCATCTGGCAGGCCGTCATCGTGCCACGCGCGCCCTCGTCCATTTGAAAAACAACTGCGCCAAAGTCTTCTGTCTTGACCTTCACCTGCTCACCGCTGCTGGCCGGCATTGTGGAGAGCTGGGCGATGGAAGCTTGCACATTCTTCGCGGGTCTTTGCCGCGTCGGATAAAAAGTTTCGAGGTCGGCGCAGAGGGAACGAACTCGCAGTCCCGTCACGTGCTCGGCCATATCGAACCAGTGGGTTCCAATGTCTCCCATGGTGCGCAGTTGTCCACCGGTTTCGGAATCGATGCGCCAGTTCCAGGCTGACTCATCCAGCAGCCAATCCTGCAGGTAGTTGCCCTGGATCATTAGAATGCGGCCGAGATCGCCATCTTCGCGCATGCGGCGCATTTGCTGCACCATCGGATAGTAGCGCAGATTATGGCAGACGCAATTGCGCAGATTTCGATCGCGGGCGAGCTTGACGAGTTCTTCAGCCGTTTCAATCGAAGTGGAAAGAGGCTTCTCGCAAAGGATATGTTTGCCGGCGAGCAGCGCATCTTTTGCCATTGCGAAGTGAAGCGCATTGGGTGTGCAGATGTGGACGGCGTCGATACTAGGGTCGCGCAACACGTTGCGATAATCGGAATCGAATGTCTCGATACCGTATCCGGAGCCGAGGCGTTCGGCTGAAGCCAACTCTCGTCCCACGATCGCCACAACGTCGACCCCCTCGATGCGGCGCAGCGCCTCCAGATGCACGCGTCCCATGAATCCCGTTCCGAAAATTGCCGTTCGAATTCGTTTCAATTCCGCTCCTTAGATAACGGCTACATGACCATCGCGAGTGTTCTAAAATCTATCAAGTCCACCACGCGGCTGTGGGTTGCTGCTCAATGACAAGTTCACGCAGAAACTGCGCTGCTTTGGTCAAACCCTCTTCGGGGGACATCAGGCTATCTTCATGCTCGATGGAAAGCACATCGTCGTAGCCGAACATCCGTAAGGTGGAAGCAAATTCCTTCCACCATTCCGCTCCGTGGCCATAGCCGCAGGTACGGAAAATCCAACCGCGATTTTTCTCATCGGTGTACGGCTTGGTGTCCAATACGCCTGTTCGTGATAGGTTGGCCGGATATAGTTGCGTGTCTTTCGCATGCACATGGAAGATGGCATCTCCCAATATGCGGATGGCGGCGATGGGATCGATGCCTTGCCAGAACATGTGACTGGGATCGTAATTACATCCAACCGCTGGCCCCGCAATGGCACGCAGGCGCAGTAGTGTTTCCGGACTGTACACGACAAAGCCCGGATGCATTTCGATGGCGATTTTGACATTGTGCTGCGCCGCGAACTTTCCATGTTCGATCCAATACGGAGTGACGATTTCATTCCACTGCCAATCGAGAACCTCGAGGTAGTCGGGCGGCCAGGGGCACGTGACCCAGTTGGGCGCGGTGGCTTGAGGGGAATCGCCAGGACACCCGGAGAAGTCGACGACAACCGGAACGCCAAGCTTCTCTGCCAGGAGAATTGTTTTGCGACTGGTCTCTCGAGCCTCTTGCGCACGTGCTGGGTTGGGATGCAACGCGTTTCCGTGGCAACTGAGAGCGCTGATGCTGATTCCTTGATCTGCGAGCAGGCGCCGGAAGTCGGCCAGCTGGCCGGTGTCTTGTAACATAGTCAATTTGCAGTGGGCATCGCCAGGATAATTTCCAGTGGCGAGTTCTACCGTGGAAATGTGTAGCGCCTTAAGTTTCGCCAGCACATCCTTCAGCGGCAGCTGGGACAACAGCGGCGTAAATACTCCAACACGCATGCAGATTCTCTTCTCTTGGTTAGTCAAAGACGACGCAGACTGGGGAGTCCAGCGGATACTGTCGGCCGGTGGCTGCGAGCTTTCCAGTTGCGGGGTCACATTTCAGGATGACGATATTTGCCGTGTCCTGGTTGCCCACAACCAGCCATCGACCATCTGGTGCAACGGCGAAATGTCGCGGGCTGCCTCCTTCGCAAGAAATTCTCTGTATCAATGTGAGGTGGCCATTCGCGGGATCGATTGAAAAGGCAGTGATGCTGTCGTCTCCGCGATTCGAGCCGTAAAGAAAACGTCCATTGGGATGAACCTGTACCGTCGCCGCGTCCGTGGGAGATTTGTGCTCCTTCGGCAACGATGAAATCACCTGGAAGCGAGTGAGTGTTCCCTTGTCACCATTCCAATCCATGCATTCAATAATGCTTCCCATTTCTGCAATCGAGTAAGCCCATTTTTTGTTCGGGTGGAAGGTCAGGTTGCGCGGGCCGGAACCGGGCGTTGCGCTGTAATAGGGGGGATCGTTCGGTGTGAGTTTCGCGGTCTTGGGATCAGAATGAAATACCATGATGCGATCCAGGCCGAGATCGTTCACCAATAGATATTTGTTTTCCGGAGACACAGTTGTGCAATGAGTGTGAGCCTCCTTCTGCCGTTCAGGATCGATGCTGTGGCCTTTGAAGAAGATGTTGGTGACAGGCTCGCTTAACCCGCCACCGGAAAGAATCTTGTAACTGGCCACGCTGCCGCTACCGTAGTTTGCGACGAAAAGGGCCTGGCCCGTGTGATCCGTTGTCAGGTTACAAGGAGCGGAGCCACCTGATGGGACAACATTTTTGGCGATCAGCTTTCCGGTCGTGTGATCGATCGCAAACGCGGAAACATTTCCGGTCGCGTGGTCCTGTTCATTCACGCAATATAGATCGTTACGGTTCGGAGACAGGGTCAGA
The DNA here is from genome assembly GCA_963821145.1 of uncultured Acidobacteriota bacterium. Taxonomy (GTDB): domain Bacteria; phylum Acidobacteriota; class Terriglobia; order Terriglobales; family Acidobacteriaceae; genus JAKAAZ01. Next base: position 81,849 of record CAWGCV010000009.1, on the reverse strand, counting down.
AAACTTGGATTTTGAGTTTTTGCGGCAAGGCCAATCTCTTCCATCTCGCCGGACTCAGGTTTCCAGCGGTACACGTACACACCCTGGCTGGATTTCTTGGTATAGGTGCCAATGTAGATTCGCTTGCTGCGCCCGCTGGCCGCCAAAGATAACTGGTTGACCAACGGCAGGCTTGCAAGCCCCACAATGCATTTTCTCCGGGTGATTTTTTTCATGTTCTCAAGTGTAACCCGGGTCGATGCAGCGTGGCAGAATCAGGCATAACTCGAAACGGCACTCTTATTTTTGCTCCCCCGCTCCGAGGCTGCGCGTTCGATGTACCCGCTGTCGCGAAGCGCCTGCAGCGGATCTTCGGCAAGTCCGCGCTCGCGTCTCCACTGTCGCAGAGCCGGTCGCACGTCGGTCCAGAAGGCGGAACGCAAGCATTCCTCCGCTTCTACCAGGCGGCATTCATGCTGTAGTTTCGCGAGCTTCGCGTGATCGACCAGGCAGGCTTTCGCATACAGTTCCTGCGCAATCAGCACAGTTTGTAACATGGCTTCCACTTTATTTTTCAGATTGTGACTTTGATCGACGAGATAGGCTGGCGCCGTCGCGCCCGGATGCTCCGAGTGGTACGACAAAATCTCATGGAACAGGCGAAAGACCTGATAAGGATCGATGGAGCCCAAGGTGAGATCGTCGTCCGCATATCGGCGATCGTTGAAGTGGAAACCGCCGAGCATTTTTTCACGTTGCAGCCACGCCAGAATTTGCTCAATATTTTGTGCCTGATAGTGATGACCGGTATCGACTAGAACGAAAGCCTGGGGCCCAGCCGCGCGCGCAAATAGCAGCGCCATTCCCCAGTCCGCGATATCTGTGTGGTAGAAAGCTGGCTCGAACGGTTTGTACTCGACCAACATGCGTTGGCCCGGCGCAAGGGCCGCGTGGGTTTTCGATAGCCCCTCCTGAAACCAATCGATGCGGTGGCGGATGTTTTGCGTGCCGGGATAATTCGACCCATCGGCGAACCAGAGAGAAACGTCGGCGTTGTCTAATTCCTGGGCGATGGCGACGGACTCCAGCACGTGATCAAGAGCTTGCTGCCGGATTGCCGGGTCAGGATTGCCGAACGAGCCAAACTTATACTGCTGGCTCTCGAAAAGATTTGGATTGATCGCTCCCGCCCGAATTCCGTAATGCCGACTGAGGTCGCGAACCTTGGCGACATCCCCCAGGCCATTTGGGAAATCCCATAAGACGTGCGTCGCCATGCTGGGGCTGGCGCCGGAAAGCTGATTCACCTGGGCAGCATCCGCAAATTTTTCCTCCAGCGTGCTAGCAGCCGAGGGCTGGACAAACTTTCCAAAGCGCGTGCCCGTGTTGGCGAAGCCCCACGATGGAACTTCGATCGCAAATTGATCCAGCTGCTTTGACAGGCGGTCAGTGATGGCAAGTGAATCTGCATTCGATGGACCAGTTGTAGTCATGGACGATTTCCTCGTTCTGCGCTATTGCGCTGTTTTTATGCACGGGACGATTGCATGGTTGAAGTGGATTGCAATTGCGCATCCGCAAGCATACCTGCCCAGGAGGAGACTGCCTCGCGGTCCACCCCTGCCTGTTGCACATTCTCACGATATTCGCCTATTGGGTCGAACTGCTGTTTTTCCAGAGCAGCCAGTTGAATGGATATATTTCCCAGGGTGGAGCTCTCTTGCGCTCCACACACCAGTTCCAGCTGGGTCGCTCGTTGTGTGAGGCGGTTCAACAAAAGATTTCGGCTGCCGCCGCCAACAATATAGAGCCGTCGAAACCTCTTCGACGTCAGGGTCTCAATCTGATCGATGACGGCCGCATACCGTGCTGCGAGGCTGTGAAGAATCAGATTGACCATAGCCGGAGGCGAGGAGAGAAACGGTTTCGCAGAAATACCTGCATTTTCAAGTTGCGTTGCAATGCGCTCGGGAATTTTTCCTGGAGCAATCAACTGCGGATCATCCACGTCAATCAAAGACTCCGGAGAAGGGAGCTTGGAGGCGGCTTCGATCAAATCCTCCACGGAATGACTTTCGCCGGCTGCCTTCCAGGTTTCCATGCATTGATCCTGTAGCCAGAGTCCATTGATATTGCGCAGGAAGCAGATCGCTCCGCCAACGCCGCCTTCATTTGTAAAGTTCAAGCTGGCGGATTCGGGCCCGGCGCAAGGGTGATCCAGTAAGGTGCCGACCAACGACCAGGTGCCGGAGCTGATGTAGGCCCAATCATCGCCGTGCGCGTGAATTCCCGCGATGGCGGAAGCGGTGTCGTGACAGGCAGGAGCAATCAGCATCGTGTTTCGCAGAGCAGGAAGGTCGGTGAGTGGGCCCTGCAGGAAGCCAACGATGGAACCCGGCGGCACAATTTCAGGAGCGGCGGAGATATCCAAGCCGGCTCCATCAAAAACCTCTTGCGACCACTGTTGCTTGCCGAGCGCGACCATCGAGGTGTGGGTGGCGTTGGTGTATTCTGCAACCGGTTTCGCACCCCAGCGATAGAGCAGGTACTCGGGCAAATTCAGCCATGGAAGATTTGCCGGGACACCGGCGATTCCATCCGCATACAACTGGTACAGAGTGTTTAAAGGGAGCACCTGGATCCCGGTGAGCGCGTAGAGTCGTTCGGGTGGAATCTTTGCGTGGAGCGCCTCCATCGCGGCCCCGGTACGTGGGTCGCGATAACAAAATGGATCGGCGATCGGTGTGAGACGCCGAGAATCTGAGGATGCGGCGGGAAAGTTATCGTTCAGGCGAACATAATCCACCGCCCATCCGGTGACGCCGACAGCTGCAATTCCTTCCGTCGCGATTGCCGCACATTGGCGCATGCCTTCGTCCGCAGCAGAGCAGATCAAGGAAAGATTCCAGCGTAGCTGACCTTTGCTTTCCACCGGTGCGTTGGCCACGCGATGAACCAACTGAATTCTGGGGCCTTCTGGAAGCCAACGGAGCAGAGACACACGGCAACTTTGTGCGCCTAAATCAACGGCAACGATGGCCCGCCGATCAGCTGGGAGTTTCACCGCAAGAAGGCCTCGGTCAGGCCGCCATCGACTGGGACAATATGTCCGGTGGTACACCGCGCTTCTGGCCCGGCAAGGAACAAAGCCGCTCTCGCGCAGTCGACAGGATCGATCGGTTGATGCGTCAGAGTACGCTGCGCGTAAAACTCCGCAAGAAGATCGCGAAGTTCGTCGTCAGTCGATGCGGCGTCGAAGTTGATGTTGTACTTCTTCAGGGACGCTATGACTCTCTCGCGCGGAAACATAGTAGACCCCCGGATAACGGTTGCAGGGCTGATACCGTTGACGCGGACCAGTGGCGAAAGCGAAACTGCCAGCTCGCGAACCAGATGGCTGACGGCGGCCTTACTCACGTCATAGGCTTCGCTGCCACGTTTTGCCACGACCGCGTTTGCCGAACTCGTGAGCACGATACTCGCGTCCAGACCCTGTTCACGGAAGATGTGAGCCGCTTGCTCAGCGAGAAAATAGTTGGCGGTGACATTAATTTCGAGGGTCTTTCCCCATTGCGCCTGAGAAGTGGTGTTGTCCGCCGACGCGGGGAAAAGAGCGGCTGTATTGATGAGGAGATCGAGGCCTCCACAATATGCAATGACGGCACGAAGGGCAGCCCGGATGGATGCTTCCTGCGTGATGTCGATTTCGATTGCATGTGCGGCATCGCGGCCATAGCGCTTTCTAAGGTCGGCGACAACAGCTTCTGCTGCAGGAACGTTGCGATCGGCGACGGCAACCGTGGCTCCGCTGGCTCCAGCCAAAAGCGCAGCCTCGCGGCCGATACCGCTGCCCCCACCCACGATCATGGCGACGCGGCGGCTGAGCGGTTTCTCCGGTGGCTGGCGGCGAAGTTTCGCCTCCTCGAGAGCCCAGTATTCGATCCGGAATGCCTCGCCAATGGGCAGCGCAACGTAGTTGGAGTAACTCTCAAAAGCCGATGATGGCGCTGCCGGTCCCGCCTGCGGATATTCCTCGTGATTTTTCTTCGTAGCATCTACGTCGGCCAGCGCTGACGCCCCTTCCATCACGTGAATGGCATTCACATAGAATTCGGAGGCGAGGCGCGCTTCGGTCCGGCTCTTGGCGAAACTGAACATCCCGATGCCTGGGATTAAAACGATCGCTGGATTAGCCGGCCGCATCGCCGGTGAGTCAGGCAAAGCGTGGGCGCGATAGTACTCGGCATAATCCTGTCGATACTTCTCCAGGGCCGCGTCGAATTCGGCACGCAACTGCGGTGCATCGTGGGACGGATTCCAAGAAACAAACAGAGGCCGAACCTTGGTGCGAATGAAATGGTCGGGACAACTGGTGCCAAGTCCAGCCAGTGTCTCTGCTTCTTTCGCATTTACAAATCGCAAGACCTCGGGAAGCGCGGAGTAGTTGCCGATGACTCGCAGCGGATTCGACAGGCGTCCACGAAGGAAGGGCAGCAGGTCGACCGCGATGGCTTCACGCTGCGGATGCGATGAATAGAGTGGGCCGCCGAAAAGTTTATTTCCCGCCGCGTCAACATGCTCCTGTACAAACTGACCCAGCTGATCGATGAGCTCGATGGTGTTCAGGTAGCAGGATTCCGAAGTTTCTCCCCAGGAAAATAATCCGTGGCCACCGAGGACGATCCCATCGCAGTTTGGATTGGTTTCAACGGCACGCTTCAACATCAAGCCGAGTTCAAAACCCGGGCGCTGCCAGGGTAGCCACACCAACTGGCGTTTGAAGCGCCTGTTGAATTCCTGCATTCGCTCTTCGCCATTGGCTGCGGCTGCCAGCGCGATTCCCCAGTCGGGATGCAAATGGTCAACATGCTTTGCAGGGAGGAAGGCGTGGAGAGGGGTATCGATCGACGCGGCAACGGTATTCTCGCCAAATGCGCAGAGCGGATAGAACTTGACCATGTCGTCTTCATGCTCAACCCCGCGATAGATTCCGGCGAGGTCGCAGAATTTGTCCAGATAAAGAGTTGCGAAGCCGTGGATGGAAATGGTGCCGAGATCGCCGCCACTCCCTTTGACCCACAATACTTGCGTAGGCTTCCCGTTCAGCGGATCTGCCTGAGTGACCTTCGAGCTGGTGTTTCCGCCACCATAATTGGTGATGCGCAAATCAGATCCGAGCAGGTTAGAGCGATAGCGTAGGAGTTCGGGTTCAGTTAACGTCGCGGCAATGTTCTTGTCCCAGCGATTTTCCAGGTAACGATTCGGCATTATGCCCCTTCTAGCAGTTGCGGGCGAGGAAGTTCTCTATTCTGGCCCAAATAAGAATTGAAACGGATTCGCAGGGTCTTCAGAGGATGCGCAGCATGCCTGAACCCGGGATCCGGTAACGGAATGCAGACGCCCTACCTTACAGCATATCTGTGTCGGTTTGCGAGCAGACCGCTAGCTTCCATGATCATACAATAGGGCAACTGTTTCAGATGTGAAACACCTGTAATTTATTTCCTCGATTTTGTACTGTCTGGAAGCGATTGCGGCCGTTCGACCACTCTGTGTTCCACGTAGTTATATGGCGGAACGTTTCGGCCGGCCAACATGGAAAGGCCTAGCTGGATCAGGCGTGCGCCATAGGTGTCTGCTTCGTGTGAGACCGAGCCGATCAGTGGGCTTCGAGGGGACGCAATTTCTTCCAGCGCCTCTTCAATACAGTCCTGTCCGACGACGGCGACATAACGCTCGCGCTTCAACGCACGAGCGGCCTGGACCGCCCCCAGGGCACTGGCATCCGTGGCGGCGGCAATCAAAATGCCCTTGTCCTTGGGGTGGCGATGGAGAAAATCCAAGACCAGATGATAGCTGATGTCCTGCAAGCCGCGGCCATCCATGCGAACAAAGGCTTCGATGGGAACGCCCGTTAGGTTTGCCCGCACACCTTCAAATGCGCCGGTGATTCGACTCTGAACCAGCGGGCCCGCTTCAGCAAGGTCGAGGCCAAGAACCCAGCTCGGCTTGCCGCCCCAGTTCTGTTGTGCGTAACGGGCAAGTAATTGCCCTGCCTCGAAACCAACCCGAAAATTGTCGACTCCAAAAAATACTGCATGCGGATGTGGGATATCGACAGCAATCAAGGGAATGCCGGCGCCGGCAATCTTGTCGCCGATAATGGCGGCTACGTCCTGATCCACTTGAAAGTCAATCACGAGATCGACTCCGTGACGGATAAATTCGTCTGCGTTCCGTACCGCAATCGTCGGATCGTATTGGTTGTCGAGAATTAGTAGATCGATTCCGGTATCGGCGGCTGCGGATTGCAAGCTCTTGGTGACTGCCTGCGAGAAAGACATATCACCGGACTGGCAACCGAAACCGAATACTTTCTTGGTGGGGCTGCTGATCGGTCGATAGAGCCCATCTTGCGACTGGGCGATGTAGCCCCTATGCGTCAAGGTTTTCAGGATGCGATACACCGTAGTCTTTGAGATTTTCGTCCGGTGATGCATGGTCTCCAACGACATAGGCTTACGCTCGCGCTGGAGAATTTCCAACACGTCGAGCGCCTTAGAGAGAACCGGGATGAGATAGAGCCGCTTGGGCGATGTCTTTGCCAACCGAGTCACCTGTAATGAATTGTTTCCAATGTACAACTATCTACTTGGCGAAAGCGCCAATGAAGGTGGCTTTCGTTGAAAGCTTCAGATGACAATCACGCAGTCCAGCACGCGCGGCCCATGCACTCCCTGAATGCGCGTCATCTCGATATCTGCGGTGGCAGATGGGCCAGAGATTAAGGTGATGGGCTGCAAGCGATGTGCTTCCAGTGCGCGAAATCCCTCTGGCACAGTTTCGACAATCTGGGATCCATTGACGATGCAAAGATGGTAATCCGGAAGCAGGCTTAGGGCACGGCGGCCGCAGCCGGAAATGTGACATAAGGCCAGGGTTCCCGTGCTTGCAATCGCGACGGTACATCCCGTCAATACCCCATCGCAGGCCTCAATCTCGGAATAGGGCAATGCATCGTCGTAGACAAACTTCAGGCCATCCTGCGGCAACCAGCTCGGGTCGACGTTGGATGACACCAGGATTTTCTGCTTCATTCGAGACCGCAGAATTTCTGCGACGTGGGCAGCGGTCTCCAGCGCCGGACATTGATATACCCCCGCGCCGTAGTCGACCAACCGCTCCGTGAGGAGTTTGAGACGCCCAGTATCCGCTAGTGATCCGCTGCGCCGGTACTGTCGGGGGATGGTCTGCCAGGATTCGTCCGGCTTTTTATCCCGATCCGCCCCGAAAATTCCTCGGTTTGCAGAACGAATCCGAGAGAGAATTTCTGATCTCGCGCTTAGTCGCTCCTGCATGGAGATGTCACTCATGGCGCTCCTCGGGCTGGTTTGGCGCTGATGGTTCGGCTTGCCGCGCCTGAAACCATTCGCGGAAACTCTGTGCGGGGAGCGGACGCAGGTCCCGGGTGCGCGTCCATCCACCGAGCACGCTCGGCAACTTCTCAATCCAGCCACTGCGGCGAATCCAGGGCCGCTGCGCGATGCGGCCGGCGCGTTGCGCCAGGCTAAAAATTGTTGGGTTGGAAAATATCCCTTGCATGGTGCGCATCACGATGGCTTCCGGATGCACCGCACCTAGCGCTTTGGATCTGCCAGTGACAACTCGGCCACGCAGGTGAATCAGAATCTCCGGAATGTTGATTTTTACCGGGCACACTTCATAACAAGCGCCGCAAAGGCTGGATGCGTAGGGTAGGGATTGACCGCGTTCCATCAGTGCGAGCTGCGGCGTCAATATGGCTCCGATAGGGCCGGCATACACCGATCCATAGGCGTGGCCACCCGTTTGGCGATACACGGGACACGCATTTTGGCAGGCGCCGCAACGAATGCAGTGCAGTGTTTCGCGCGCTTCCAGGTCGCGGAGAACCTCTGTTCTGCGGTTGTCGAGCAGCACGATGTGAAACTCTTCTGGACCGTCGCCAGGAGCAACACCTGTCCATATGGAGTTGTATGGATTCATACGCTCGCCGGTTGCGGATCTTGGCAGCACTTGCAACATGACTTCGAGATCCTGGAAGCGAGGAATGATCTTATCGATGCCCGCGACGGAGATGAGTGTCCTGGGCAACGTCAGGCACATTCGTCCGATTGCCTTCAGATTCCACAATGCAAACGCCGCCGGTTTCTGCGATAAGGAAATTTGCGCCGCTGATGGCAACCGGAGTGGAGAGGAATTGCCGTCGCAAATGCACGCGCGCAGCCTCGGCCAAGTCCTCGGGTCGGTCTCCGAGGTCGGGAAGGTTCATGGTGCGCGAAAACAATTCTCGGATCTGATGGCGATTCTTGTGTAAGGCCGGCACAACGATGTGCGAAGGCTTGTCGTGCCCTAGTTGGACGATCAATTCGGCCAGGTCGGTTTCGACCGGGATGATGCCGGCAGCTTCTAGCGCCCGGTTGAGGCCGGTTTCTTCGGTCGTCATGCTCTTAATCTTGATGACTCGACCTGTTGAATTCCTGGCTAGTTCCACGACAATGCGATTAGCTTCTGCACCGTCACGCGCCCAATGCACGTGGCCGCCAGATGCCGTACATCGGTCTTCAAACTGCTCGAGGTAGAAGTCGAGGTACTCGAGGGTGTGGGCGCGGATTCGCTGACCCGCATCGCGGAGTGCCTGCCAATCGGGCATTTCGCCCACAACCCGCGCCCTTTTTCCCTGGATGACGCCGGTTGCGTGCCGAACATTGTTGCGCAATTGCACGTCCTGCAACAACGGAAGCGCAGCGGTCGGAAAGTCCGGTGAGCAGGAGTCCTTGAAGTCAGGTGCCGGCAAGGTAGACATTATCGGGTGCCGATTGATGGAACGCGAGCGTTGCCGTCACCGGCAAGAATTGTCGCGATATGTTCAGTGCGCATGTCGGCACGCTGGCGATGCAGCGCTCCGCCAATGTGCATGAGGCAGGAGTTGTCGCAGGCAGTGCAGACCTCGGCTTGTGTGTTCTGGATGTACTGCAGTTTTTCCTGCAGCATCGCTCCCGAAACGTCGGGGTTCTTGATGGAGAAGGTACCGCCGAAGCCACAGCACAAGTCCCCAGCTTCCATCGAGATTAAGTCCAGTCCGCGCACGTTCCGCAACAGGCGAATTGGAACGTCCCCCAAGTGCAAGTAGCGAAGAGAATGACAGCTGGAATGGTATGTAACTCGGTGCGGATAGGCGGCACCGACATCCTCGACACCAAGCCGATGCACGAGTAATTCTGTGAACTCGTAGACGCGAGGTAGCAAAGCGGCTACCTCGGATTGAAGCGTCTTGTCGCCTGACGCCAGAGCAATTTTTTCGTAATGCTCCCGCATCATGGTGACGCAGGAGGAAGACGGAACACAGACCACCTCGCTGTCGCGAAATACTTCGACAAATCGGCGCACCAGTGGCAGGGCTTCAGTTTGGTAGCCGGTGTTGTAATGCATCTGTCCGCAGCAGGTTTGCGCGTATGGAAAATCGATTGTGTGCCCGAGCCTCTCCAGCACTCGCACCACAGCAATGCCTATCTCTGGAAACAGCGTGTCGTTGTAGCACGTGATAAACAGAGAGATTCGCATGACGAATTCAATTCCAACAGCAGAGCAGTTGTGTAATGGACTCCATCGTACCGCAGTTTCGTATTCATGTCTTTCAATACGAAAACAGTTCTCAGTCCGTTTTCGCGACCATCAATTTGAGACGCGGCAAGCGAGTGTCATGCACAAATCGCGTCGGTGAGATAAAGCCTCCATAGCAGGGACAACCGGGATCGTCGAACAGGGGATAATAGAAGGACATGAAATCGCGTGAGAGCCAGATAGGATCTTTGCGGAAAAAAGAGCTACCAATAGACGGTCCGACGACGGGAGGCAGCCGCTTTCTGCGCGCTTGTTTGCGGCAGCCGGTCGATCGAACGCCGGTATGGTTTTTGCGGCAGGCAGGTCGTTATATGCCGGAGTACCAGGCCGTCCGCCGGGCGCATACATTAATCGAGATTTGTAAACGGCCGGAATTGGCCGCCGAGGTGACGATTACAGCCGCAGAAAAGCTGGGCGTCGACGCCGCGATTATTTTTGCCGACCTTTTGTTACCGCTCGAGCCGATGGGTCTGGATTTCGAATTTCAAGCTGGCGAGGGTCCGAAAGTGCACCGTCCGCTTCGAAACTCGGCGGAGATTCGACGCGTTGCGCACTGATCGCACCGCCGACCTCGGGTATGTTGCGGAGGCGATCCGCCAAGTGGTGGACCACTTTGGCGATCGCATGGGCATGATCGGGTTTTGCGGCGCTCCATTTACGTTGGCCAGTTACATGATTGAAGGCGGTGGTTCGCGAAACTACATTGAAACCAAGCGCTTGATGTACGCAGATCCGGCTGCATGGCAAGTGCTGATGCAGAAGCTGATGACTGTACTGGTTGAGTATTCGGCGCAGCAGGTAAAGGCCGGCGCCGACGTCATCCAGATTTTTGACAGTTGGGCGGGGGCGCTTTCGGTCACGGATTATCGGGAATATGTGTTGCCGATTACGCAGTCGATGGTCCGGCAGGTGCAGGCGTTGGGAGTGCCGGTGATTTATTTTGGCGTCGATACGGCGACCTTGCTGCCCAACATGCGAGAAACCGGCGCGGATGTGATTGGGCTCGATTGGCGGATCCCCCTTGACGTGGGACGACAACTTGTTGGGCAACACTGCGCGGTGCAGGGAAATCTTGATCCCATCGCACTATTCGCTCCTGGTGCAATCTTGCGTGCTCGCGTAGAAGAGGTGTTGCGTCAGGCTGGAGGGAATCCGGGACACATATTCAACGTTGGCCATGGAATTGTGCCGACGACGCCGGTGGAAAATGTGCAGCATGTGGTTCGCTGGGTGCATGAGATCTGCGCGCAAATGAAAGATGAGGGCGTGGGAAAATGGAATGCCAGCGCGTCGAGGTCGGTATGACGACTCCAATTCAAGCGAGTCCATCGACCTCGATCATCGGGGAGCGCAAGTTTGCGGTGTTGTTGCTCGCGCACGGTACACCCGATACGGTCGACGAGATTCCGGAATATTTGAAGAATGTTGTAAGTGGACGCGCCATGCCGCAGCATGTTGTGGAAGAGATTCAAAGCCGATATGCGCAAATCGGCAAGAGCCCGCTGACTGAGTGGACGCTAAAGGAGGCGGAGCTACTACAGCAGAAAATTGGATTGCCTGTGTATGTTGGCATGCGAAATTGGAAGCCTTATATAGGGGACACGGTGCGCCAAATGCGCGCGGATGGAGTGACGGACGCGGTGGCGATTTGCCTGGCGCCACAAAACTCCCGCACCAGCGTAGGACTCTACCGGCGAGCGGCGTACGCAGAAGCGGGAAATGCGTTTCGATTTCACTTCATCGATGCGTGGGCAGACCATCCTCGACTGGCCGATGCGTTTGCGGATCGATTGAGATCGACTTGGAAAGAGGCGTGTGCCTCGGTGGCGGAACAAGTACCGGTGCTGTTCACCGCGCACAGCGTGCCTTGCCGCACCATTCAGGTTGCAAGTGCGTCTGGTCAACCGAGCCCCTCGCATTCGGAAGCGCCGGTAAAAAGCGGCGAAAATTCTGCAGCGCTAACGTCGCCGGGTCCGGTGCGCCCCACTGTGGAGGAGCGTTCATACGCATTGCCGTCCGGCGCATCCGCTGGGCCCGATCCGTATGCGATTGAGACGAAACACACAGCAACTCTGGTTGCCGAACGTCTACTTCCCGATGGATTGACTTCGCATGACTGGTATTTTGCGTTTCAAAGCCAGGGCATGTCAGGCGGACCCTGGATCGGTCCGACTGTTGAAGAGACCCTGGAATGCCTCCATCGCGAAGGCCGTCGAGCTGTCGTGTTGCAACCCATTGGTTTTCTCTGCGATCACGTCGAAATTCTCTACGACATTGATATCGCGTTTCAGGCAACAGCCAGGAAACTGGGGCTGAAGCTGTTCCGGCCTGAGTCCCTGAACGCATCTCCTTTGTTGATCGCCGCGCTGGCGGATTTGGCCTCTCAGGGCCTGCTGCATCTGGGTGCTGCGCAGTCTGCAATTTCATCGGTCGTTGTTCCATCCAATCAAAAATGAAGCGAATCGCCATCGTCGGCGGCGGTATTGCGGGGGTTGCAGCTGCCTACGAAATTGCCCTGCATCAACGTGCCGGCGCAGCGATTGAATTTGTCTTATTCGAGGCGGGGTCGCGCTTAGGCGGCATTGTTGAAACCGTTCGACGCGATGGATTTGTGATTGAGTGCGGTCCCGACAGCTGGGTGACCGAAAAGCCCTGGGCGCGCGAACTTGCAATTGAACTGGGCCTTGAAAACGAGTTGGTGTCTTCCAATGATGAGCGGCGGAAGACCTATATAGTGCAGGGCAACGAATTGACTGCCATGCCGGACGGCATGCGTATGATGGTGCCGACGCAATGGGGCAGCGTTGCGAATTCGCCCCTTTTCAGTGACCAGGCAAAGCTCGCATATCTCCACGAACCAGAAATAGCGGAACGATTGAAAGCGACCGCGCTGGATGCTGGCGACGGCAATCGCGATGAATCGGTTCGCGATTTTGTTATGCGTCATTTTGGCGAGGAAGTCGCGAATACGATTGCCGCGCCCCTGCTTGCCGGCGTTTTCGGGGGAGACATTGCGATGCTGAGTGTGCGCTCTGTGATGCCAACGTTCGTTGCGTTGGAAAGAGAGCATGGCAGCCTCATCCTTGGATTGCGTCAGCGGTTGAGATTAGAGAAGAACCCCGCGCCTATTTTTACCTCGCTGAAACGTGGATTGGGGTCGCTGATAGCAGGGATGGAATCTCGTCTTCCGGAGCGCAGTTTTGAGCGGAACGTCACCGTTGAGGCGATCGAACACATCAGTGGAGTGTGGCGCGTTCACACGATACACAGTGGAAACCTCCGTCCCGTTGAGGCAAGCTTCGATGCACTTTTGGTTGCGACTCCAGCAGAGACCACAGCCAGACTTTTGAATTCGGTCGACACCCGGCTAGGGGAGTTGTTGCCGCAGCAGTCCTCGTCAGCAATTGTCGTGGCGTTGGGATTCGCTGCGGACCAGGCACGCTCGATGCATATTCCTCCAGGATTTGGATTCCTCGTTCCGCAACACGAGCTCCACGCGGATGATGTCGCCCGCGTCGCGGCCCGGTCCGCCAATGAGACTGGCGATGAACGCGCCCATCAAGCGATGCTTGCATGTACTTTTGTAAATCAGAAATTTCCGAATACGGTGCCGGATGGCGCGATCTTGTTGCGTGCGTTTTTTGGCGGTCCTGTGGCTCCAAAACTTCTGCACCACGATGACGCCGAGTTGAATCGGATTGCTCGAGCGCAGTTGGAACGCCATTTGGGGAAATTGCCGGAGTCTTCGATTGCGCTCGTTCGGCGCTGGCCGAACTCTCTCCCACTTTATGAGGTAGGGCACGCAGACCGCATGGCAGAACTGGATTCTCGCCTAACGAAGCTTCCGCATCTTCGGCTGATTGGTAACGCGTATCGAGGAGTCGGACTTCCCGATTTGATCCGTTTCGGCAGGGAGGCTGCGCGGGAGATCGCGACAATCTGAGACGCCTCATTCCTGTCCAAATTATTTGGCGGAACTGGCCGTATGCGTTTCGTGCCCGTGGCCATTGCTACTCGTACTTCAGCGATTCGACAGGATCCATCTGGGCGGCGCGTGTGGCGGGCAAGGTTCCAAATAAGATTCCCACCAGCATCGCCGTAGATAGGGAAATGATGACGGACCATGGAGAAATAGGAACTGTATAGGCGGGAAAGAGGAATCGAACAGAGAGCGGAAGCGCCAGTCCAAGCAGAGTGCCGACGATTCCGCCGCTCAGCGAAATCAGGATGGCTTCGGCAAGGAATTGAAGTTGGATTTCTCGATAGGTGGCGCCGACGGCCTTGCGGATACCGATTTCACGGATGCGCGATCGGACTGTCGCAAGCATGATGTTCATAATGCCGACTCCGCTGACAGCCAGCGTAATAGCAGAAACCAACAGCAGGACGAGCGTCATAATGTCCGCGATGTGTGCTGCGGTGTTGACCAAGGCTGTGTATTCGGTTACGTCATAGACCGACCCAGCGCGATGTCGGGACTGGATCACGTTTGCGATCTCGTCCCGTGCACGCGGCGTATCGCTGAAATCCCGTACAGAGAAAAAAAGCTGCTTTACGGCGTTGGTACCGGTGAAATACCGTCCCACAGGGTAGGGAATCAGGATCGTCTGTCGTGCGATTTCGGACATTCCCCAGGAGTTCACCTTTTCTTTAAAGACACCAATGATTGTGAATGGGATGCCTCGAATCGTAAACGTTCGGTTGACGGCGCGATCCGCGGTTCCATACAGGCTCTCGGCAAACGGAACTGTGACCACGGCCACTTTGGCGTGGCCCAGAGTATCCTCTTGGTCGAAAAAACGCCCATTGAGGACCACAAGATTTCGTACGTCCTTATATTGTGGAGAAACACCCAGAATCAGGATGTCCTTCACTTTGCCGTCACCGAAGCTAATCGGAACTTGCATTTCGAGCATCGGCGAAGACCAGATGATTCCGGGAACCTGCTGGATGACAGCCGTCAGATCCTCGTACGTAAGCGAGTCGGGGTTCATGCCGCCGCACTGGCAATCCGCAACGATCATGTTCGCCCCGATACCCTGGATGAGATTGATGGCGTACTGTCGGCCGGTCAGGCCAATGGTCGCGACCAAAATTACCGACGCTGATCCCATCACCATGCCGAGAGCGGTTAACGCAAAGCGGACCTTATTGGCGCGAAAACTGTCGAGCGCAAGCGAGATAATCTCGCTGAGCACCATGGTTTGTTTGGCGCTGGCCAGCGTGCGGGCAAACGACGAGCTATGTGTATTGGCAGCAGCCATGGTGAATAGACTTACGCGAGACCAACCTGCAGCCAATGGATACACTGCAGTACGGGCACTTCTCCAAGCATACCGCTTGAGCTTGATTCGCAGCGGGTTCCGGCTTGCTGGAATTCAGAAACAAAAAACGAGACGGCATCTCTGCAAGACTTTCCCAAAACGAATTTTGGACGGGGCTTCATTCCAGTTGCGCGGCCTTATTCCATTCAGAGAATACAAATTCGGAGAGCGGCTTGCGACTCCGCGCAGAGGTCTCCGCAGCTTTCAGCGAATCTGGAAGCACGTCAACGTCGCCGAGATATCCGATCGCCGTGACCGCGCCAATTTCGAAATCCTCGGGGATTTGGAACGCAGCGCGTATTTTGTCGCGATCAAATCCTCCCATAGAGTGCGTGTGGAATCCCAAGGCCGTCGCTTGCAGCCCTAGATTAGCCGTAGCCGCACCAGTGTCGTGCAACGCGTAGTGATTGGGATTTCCATTTTGAGTGAAAGTCTTTTTGCCTACAGACAACATCAATACCGGTGCGTTGTTTGCCCATGCCTGATTGAATGTGGCGAGCGATTCGAAAATCTTGCCATACGTTGCATCCCCTTGGCGGCCCACAATGAATCGCCACGGCTGCTCGTTGAAAGAAGAAGCCGCCCATCGTGCCGCTTCAAATAGCTTCTTCATATCAGACGCACTCACGGGGCGGTCGGCAAAGGCTCTTGGACTCCAGCGTCGCAGAATGGGTTCGTGTACACCTGGAATCGGATCTGCATGCTTCAGGGTTTCAAGGGCTTCCGTAGTCATGGTGGACATCGATTATCTCCCGTTCAATAAGATGAGGGAGCTGGATTCGCCGGTTCAATTTAAGCGGATGATTCTGGCTTCTCTTTACGAGGAGGAAAGGCAGCAATAGTTGTTTGCGAGCGTCGATCGTGCGGGCGGCTGAGAATCTGCCCGCCTCACCGGCCGAGAAATCTCGAGTTCCGTCTGCGCCGCGATGTTGTTAACTGACATCTTAAGAATTCAGGTGACAATCGTGAAGTTCCGGCTCCGGCATGTCTGGCTCATGTTTTCGATCGTGCTTGGGTGTTTGTCCGCAGGATGGGCGAGCCAAATTGAAATGCCTCGCCACGGCCATGGACCACCATGGCGCAGTCCAGTCGCCTCATCGCAGGTGATCCATGTCGGAGGCGCTTCGATCCAGATTGACTTTGCTCCCGGTGATCTCGATCTACCAAAAAGCGATGTTATCCAGTGGATCGAGACGGCGGCCCGTGCTGTGTCGAAGTATTACGGCAAGTTCCCTGTGGCTCGCGCGAGGGTGTTGATAGTACCCATTGCGGACGAACGGGGAGTGTTAACTGGCACCACCTGGGGTGATGTCGATGGCTTTCCGGCATTCACAAGAATGCGGCTCGGCCAGCATACGACGGAGCAGACCCTGACCGACGATTGGACCATGACGCACGAGTTTGTGCACACCGCACTCCCCTCCCTTTCTCCAGATCATCATTGGCTGGAAGAGGGGCTTGGCCACCTATGTTGAACCTATCGCGCGCGCGCAGATCGGTACTTTATCCGCCGAGCAGGTGTGGGGAGGGATGGTACGCGACATGGGGAAGGGTGAACCACAGCCCGGTGCGGATGGCCTGGATCAGACGCATTCCTGGGCAAATACCTACTGGGGAGGCGCGCTCTTCTGCCTGGCGGCTGATGTGTCGATCCGCGAGCAGACCGGAAATAAGAAAGGGTTGCAGGATGCGTTGCGTGGGATCCTTGCGGCCGGCGGCTCAATTGCACATGACTGGCCCATCGCCAAGGTGCTGGACGCGGGAGATCAAGCCACGGGAACCTCTGTGCTAGCTGATCTCTATAAGAAAATGGGAAATTCGCCGTATGCTCCGATTGATTTAGATCGGCTGTGGAAGCAACTCGGCGTTCAGTCCGACAATGGACAGATCAAGTTCGACGACCATGCTCCGCAAGCCCGAATACGACGAGCGATCACCGCTCCCCGCTGAAGGCCAATGACAATTACGAATGGTTCATGTGCAGCGGCTGAGCCTGAATTCCTCAATTCTCAAAAGTCATTGACATCGGCAGATACAGGCCCCTATTATCTTTTCACTTGTAGATAGTTGCGTTTGGAGTCACTCTGCGGCGATTTACGCCAGGGAAAGATAGAAAGCAGAATGAATCGAGTGATCAACCTCCTATCGTAGTCGGGAGACCGTCAATGACGAGCATGCTCGAGAAGAAGAACGACCCTGCAGCCTGCGCAAAAGCATCGCCACACCTGAATTGAAATGTCCGACGAACTGCAATTCCCCGCATGGAAGCATTGTTTTCCATGTCGTTGTGATGGATTGTCATGCTGACAATTGGCCTACTTATGATCCTGAGATATAGGACGCTTTGGTTTTTCTGGTCCAGCCAACTTGTTCCATTCCAGTCCAAGCGCACCGACCCGCGTGCTTGCATGGCCGAGTAGTCGCCAGATGTCGACTGTGAAGGGTATACGACTCCGCTACATACTGGCATTCTGGCTATTCATATTAAGTGGTGTCGCATACTTAGACCGCATAAATATATCGATAGCTGGATCAGCTATCAGCCGGGAATACGGACTAGGAAACCAACGGCTAGGGTGGATTTTTAGTTCGTTTCTGATCGGGTATGCCGTATGTCAATTGCCCGCAGGATGGTTGTCATCACGGTTCGGACCGCGTCGAGTGCTGACCGTTGGAGTGCTGTTATGGGGGGCCACGACGGCGCTGACGGCGATGCTGCCGACCAAAATTGAGCACGCGGTGGTGCTGTTAATTGCAATGCGTTTTCTTCTGGGGGTAGGAGAATCGGTTGTTTATCCCGCAGCTAACCAGTTTGTGGCGCGATGGGTTCCGCAGCAGGAGCGAGGCGTCATCAATGGGCTGATCTTTGCTGGTGTGGGAGCGGGCAGCGGATTTACCCCGCCGATGCTTGCGTGGCTGATCAGCCACCATGGCTGGCGCTCCGCGTTCTGGTTCAGTGCGATTCTGGGTTGTGTTGTCGGAATTGTGTGGTGGCTGATCGCGCGCGATATTCCGGAGGAACATCCGGCAGTGCAGCCGGCTGAGTTGCGGGAGATCAAAAGCGCTCTGAACCTAAGGGTCGTCGCCAGTGAAAGCGAGAGGCCGGCCATCCGTTGGAGAGCGATTTTTCATCGGCGCGACCTGCTTGCCTTGATGGCCAGCTACTTCAGTTATGGCTATATCGCGTGGATATACTTCAGCTGGTTTTTTCTATATATGGCGCAGGTGCGGGGATTCGATCTCCGATCCAGTGCGCGTTACACGATGCTGCCGTTCCTCTCGATGACCGTGGGCTGTCTTGCGGGCGGGATTCTGAGCGACAAGCTCACCGAACGATATGGCTTGCGAGTTGGCAGGTGTATGCTGGCGGCGGCTTCAATGGTGGTGACGGCGCTGTTTCTGATTATTGGTTCTCAGACCGGGAGCCCCCATCTGGCCGGTTTGATTCTAGCCTGTGGAGCGGGCGCGCTGTATGTATCGCAGAGCTCGTACTGGTCGACCTCAGCGGATATCGCGGGTGATAATTCCGGTATCTTCTCAAGCATGATGAACATGGGAGGTCAGATCGGGGGAGCCGTGACGGCATCGCTGACTCCCTGGATTGCGCAGCGTTATGGGTGGACAACCTCTTTTGCGATTGCCGCTTCGCTTGCACTCATCAGCGCTGCTTGCTGGCTGACTGTGCACCCGGAACGTCCTCTCGAGGGAAGGCCCGCAATTTAGCCGCGTCGCGTTTCGCGTGCCTTTGAATCTGGTTTTCTAAACTTATGGCTTGTTTCTACATATTACCGTTATGTATATTCAGGGGCATCGCTCGGGCGTTACAAGGGTGCTCGACCCTGACTTCCAGTTGTAGCTTACTGTCGCTGGGCAGGGATTGAATGTGATCTCACGGTTGCCGAGGATCGTCGATCGCTGAGATATTTTTCGGTACTGCTTCTCTCGAATAGGTCAAGGAGCGCTATGTTATCGGTGGATGAAAAGCAACCTGGGGTAAGTGACCGAAGGTCGTTTATCAAGCTGTTGGCGGCGGCTCCTCTGTTTGCCACAATTGGAACCCGAAGTCTGGCCTCCGCCGTGGCTTCGGCTGGAAAGAGTACCTTCTCCAACAATGTTTACACTCGTTTAGGTGTTCGCCCGTTGATCAACGCGCGTGGTACTTGGACGTACCTGTGTGGATCTCTGGAACTGCCAGAGGCCCTACGAGCGGAGGAGGAGGCGTCTCACTACTTTGTCGACATGTTTGAATTGCAGGCGGGAGTGGGACGTTATCTGGCGAAGCTGTCTGGAGCTGAATCCGGAATGGTCACCTCAGGTTCGGCCGGCGCGATGGCTTCAGCGACAGCGGCCTGTATCGCTGGGTCAGATCCTAAAAACGTATGGCAATTGCCCGATACCACCGGACTCAGGAGCGAAGTTGTCATGATGGAGGGCAGAAGCCCCTTCGACAGCGCAATCCGGCTTGCGGGAGGAAAGCTAGTCGTGGCCAAGACGGTGGAAGATCTGCCGTCTGTAATGACTCCCCAAACCGCCATGGTATATACCACCTGGCGTGACGACCGGCTGGAGCGAATTCTGAAGATCACCAAGCCCGCTGGAGTTCCTCTCTTGGTTGATGATGCGGCTGGCATTCCTCCATTCCAGTGGTTTACACACTATGCAAAGATCGGCGTCGATCTCTATTGTTTTAGCGGCGGAAAAGGACTGTCTGGCCCGCAATGTTCGGGAGTGCTGCTAGGCCGCAAAGATCTGATCGATGCGGCGCTGTACAACACCAATCCATGGGAAGGCGCAGTATGCCGCCCGATGAAAGTCGGCAAGGAAGAGATCATGGGTATTCTTGCGGCGGTTGAATATTGGTCGCGCGCAGACATGACTGTTTTGAATAAGGAGTGGCAGAGCCGGGTGGAACGCATCCAGAAGCTGATCGAAACGGTGCCCGGAGTTACGACCAATATTATGACCCCCGACGACGGCAACAGTTATCCAACTTTGTCCGTGATGTGGGATGAGGCAAAGTTTGGATTGACGATCGCTCAATGCGCGAAGCAGTTGAGCGATGGAGACCCGCGGATTGAGGTACTGACGGATAGCAATCCCAGCGGAGTTCTGGACCGCATCCCGCGTGATCCGAAGCGGCACCACCGATCCCATCCGAATCCTTTGCAGATTATCTCGATGACGCTGCAACCTGGAGAAGACTTAATCGTTGGCAATCGTCTCCGCCAGGTACTCAACAAAGCGCGCAAACAATCTGCGTGAAGCGATTTCTGGTTATACGCGGAATAATTTGTTCATTTGTACGGCAAGACAGGTGATCTCCCAATGCATCACAGTCGACGGTACGCGGTTGCACCAGTTGTCCTGATGGCGGCCATCGTGTGGACGCTATCAATCCACGCCGACGATCGCAAAATTGATCCCACATATCTGTATCGCAACACAAGAACCGCCCCAGAGAAACCCTCCGACATCACCACGGCTACATGCCACTACAAACCCCTTTTCGGCAAGGGCGACCCTGATACGTCCGTGGTGGTTGGCGTCGCTCGATATGGAGAGGCAGTCATCGATCCTCACGGCTCATGCGCCAAGGTTCAATATTCTCAAGAAGACCAGGTATACGTCGTACTCCATGGAAACGGCTACGCAAAATACGCAGATGACGAGGTGCCGCTGAAGACCGAGGATTATCTATATATCCCATCGACGGTTGCCCATGCTCTAACGAATACATCGGCGGCGCCGCTGACCGTGGTAGTCATGGGTTTTTACACCAAAGGATTTGAGAAAGCTCCAATTCCATCGCATCCCTTGAAGGCCAATATCGAGGACGTTCCGACCACCCTGGTCAATGGCCATCCGGATTCCACCCGTTTTCGTCTGCTGATGGGAGATGTCGAAAGTAGGCGTGACCGGACTGCGGCGGGTCGCGTACTGACCAGCCTTTTTCTGATGGAGATCGCACCCGACGGGACCAACTTTCCTCATCATCACCAGCGTGAGGAAGAGATTTACCTGGTGTTAAGCGGACATGGCGACATCGTGGCCGGCGGGGGGATGGACGGAATTGCCGGACGACATCCTGCAAAAGCCGGCGATGCCTATTTTTTTCGGCTCAATGCCACGGTTGGATATTACAGCGCTCCCAATGTTACATCGCGACTGCTTTGCGTGCGCTCATGGTACCCGGGCATGCAGCAAGAGGGAGCTCAACATTAAGTTGTCGGAATAATATTTCATCGACTCGATTGTGGATTGCCGTCGCGCAAGTGATTCAGCGGGGAACGAACATATGGAGAGGGAGCGGTTTTCCTGGGAGGACGAATGCGTTATCCGTTGAAATGCAACCGATATATCGTCTTATGTTTTCTGCTGGCCGTGGCCGGCGCGCAATTGTTTGCGCAGGCTGGCGGCGCGATCAAGGTTATCAAGGTTGACAGCGATCACGTGGGGTCGGCTTCGAGCGCCGGCATTCTGGTGAATCGGACGCTCTACGTTTCCGGCCAGGATGGACGAAATTCGAACGGCGAAGTTCCTAAAGATTTTCAGAAGGAAGTGCGCCAGTCTTTGGACCATGTGCAAGGCTTGTTGCGAGCGGCAGGAATGGATTTCGGCAATGTAGTGTGGATGAACATCTATCTCACCCACATGTCGAACCTGGATGGGATGAATCAGGTCTATTGGAAGACGATCGGAGCAGACCCACCTGCCCGCACCGTGCTGGGGGTCGCGAGTCTGCCCAATGGCGAAAATATCGAAATCAACTGCATCGCGGTGAGTAGTGCCGCCCGCCGCCGCGTGATTCATCCGACGGGATGGCCGCAGGGACCGCACATCGATCCTGCTGGAATCGAGACCGATGACGTTCTCTATATGTCGGCGCAGAGTGGGGCAGATCCGCTGACTGGAAAAGTTGCGGCCGATTATGCCGGAGAGGTCAAGCAAGCTCTCGACAATGTGGCGGCGGTGGCGAAGGCTGCCAACATGAGCATGGCGAATGTCATCTGGGTCAATCCGTACCTGAGCAGCGATAGCGGCCCAGAACATGTGATGAACAAAATCTATGCGTCCTACTTTGAGTTCGGGAATACGCCCGGCAGAGGAACAATTCAGGTGGTGGAACTTCCGAATCACGCGCACATTGTGTTCAGTTGCATTGCAGGTGCAGACCTATCCAAACGCATGTCGATTCGCCCCAGAAATGAGAAGCCCAGCCCCACCGCAAGCCCGGGCATCCTGTATAGAGATACCCTGTATCTTTCGGCGAAGGACGCATATGTTCCGGCCTTGGGCTTGTTTTCGCCGGAGTTAGGTATCCAGGTGAGGATGTCCATGCGCAGCCTGCTGGATGGATTGCAGAAGGCAGATATGGATTTTTCAAACGTCGTGTCTTCGACGATTTATCTCCGCGATGTGACGGACCAAGACCCAGTCGTGTCTCTCTACGGTACATTCTTCAAAGATACTTTTCCGGCGCGCACGACGCTGCAGCAGAATTTCGATATGAAGTCGGAAGATGTCGAGCAGATTTCTTTTATCGCGGTGAGGCAGCCACTTCACTGAGGAGAGTGCGTGCAGGTCGCTTCTATCAAAACCAGAGCATGGTTTCCAGCAATGTTTACCGCGATGGTGCTGCTGGGTTTGCCGTTGCAGTGTGCTGCTTCCGCGTCCGGCTGCCAGGTGCGTGCAACAAATTACCTGGGATGGAAAGCTGAAGAACTATCCAATCCGTGGTTGAAGCTGGAGATCGTTCCACAGATCGGTGGGCGGCTGATCCAGGTGACCTTTGGCGGCCATGATTTTCTCTACGTCAATCCCTCGGTGCAAGGGAAGGTGGTTTCGCCGGAAACCACGGGGTTCGAAGATCGCAACTACGGCGGAGACAAGATCTGGCCGATGCCGGAGGGCAATCAGGATGAGGAGCATTGGTCTGGCGGCGGAAACTTGGATGGAGCTCCCTTTACGCTGCAGGTCTTGTCCACCGGACCTACGTGTGCGGTGCGGTTGACGGGTCCGGTCGATCCTGAAATCGGGCAGAGGTATATCCGTGACATCAGTATCGGGCCGGACACCCCTGTGATTTCATTCCACGTGGTGATGCAGAACATGAGCGGCTATCCGCGGACGTGGTCAGAGCAAACGATTACCGAGTACCCCACCTCTCGTCCCCCTGGCTCAAATAATGACAACACAAAATTCTGGGGATTCACGGAGGTAAACCCAACCAGCGTCTATTTGAACGGCTACCACGTTCGCACTGGGCCGGCGGACAATCCCGCTTTCACTGTGAAGGACGGTACGTTCCGTGTGCACTGGAACAACATCATGCAAGAGGTGTGGATTGACTCCCCATCGGGATGGCTGGCGGCGGTGGATGGTTCGACCAGATACACGATGGTTGAGCGTCACCGAATTGATCCCACTGCTGTATATCCCGGCAAAGCCACAATCATTTTCTATTCAACCGGTGAAGATACTCCTCCCGCGCCGAAGGGGCAAGGCACTGAACCGCGCGAAGGCCCATTTGTAGAGGCGGAAATGAACGGTCCGATGGTCGAACTGGCGCCCGGCGAAAGTTACGCGATGGATACGCAATGGTATCCGACACGAATGGGAGAGGACTTCAAGACAACGACATATAGTGGTGTGATTGGAACGCCGCTGACCGCTACGGCGACGCCGGGTGACCTCGAACTTTCCGGTAGCTTTGGGGTCTTCTATGCAGGAGATCTTGTGGCCCACCTGTACGGAAGAGGGGTTCGAACAACTGTCAAGCTGATGTCTGTCGTTCCCACCGAGCCTGTGCAGTTGCACATCACTATCCAGGCGCCGCCGAAAACAACGCGGGTCTCAGTGCATCTGGTGGATTCCAACGGTCTCGATCGCGGACCGCTGGGAGAAGTTCAGGTACTTCCGGCTCCTTCCAATGATGGGACGAATGCCAGGTAGAAGATTTTGTTCACGGAGAAACGCGTCCTATGCGAGCCTTGGCTTTGCCAATCTTGAGTGAGAGATTTGAAGCCATGACATGCAACCGTGTTGTAGTGATGGGGATGCTTTTTTTTCTCGTTCTGTTTGGCGGTTCAGCCGTCGGACAAGACGAACTGAGCATGGCTCCCGACCAAAATCAAGGTGCGCAGATCTTTTCATCCCAGTGCGCGTACTGTCATGGTGCGGATGGCAGGGGTGGCCGTGCCCCAGCGATTGCGACGCTGCCGAAAGTGATTGCACTGTCGAATCAGGACTTGATTGGCATTGTGCACAAGGGTGAGGCAGACCAAGGCATGCCGGCATTTCCTGATCTAGGTGATGAGGGTACAGCGGCGGTGGTGCGGTATTTGCGCACGCTTCAGGGAGTGACCGTCGACGGTTCATCCGCAAAGTTGCCAGGCGATCCGGGCAGGGGCCAGAAAATTTTTGACGGCAAGGGGCAATGCTCCACTTGCCACATGATCCTTGGCAAAGGCGGATTTATGGCGGCAGAATTGACCTCCTTCGCAAGGAATCGATCGGCGGATGAAATCATGCAGGCGATTGTCAGTCCGGATGCGGATTTGCAGCCGACATCGCGCGTGGTACACGTCCGCACCAATGCAGGAGAGAGTCTTACCGGCGTGGTGCGCTCGGAAGATAACCTGAACATTACCCTGCAAACGGAGGATGGACGGTACCACTTTCTATCGAGGAGCAGCCTGGCCGCTGTGAGCTATACCGATCACTCCCTGATGCCGCATGATTATGGAACCCGATTAACATCAAAGGAACTCGATGACCTTGTTGCGTTTCTGATCGTGACTGGCAGGAATGCTCCGACGGAACCCGCACCGCCGAAATCCAGGTGGCATCACGATGACTAGAAGGCTGCAGAACTCCGACATGATGGAAGGAATTGGACGATGACGAGGGGCTGCAGGAGTCTGGTTGGGCTTGCCGCTACCACCATGATGATGGCGGTCCTCGCCATGCAGGGACGGTCTGCGGTGAAGGCAAGCGTTCAGGGGGATCACGCGGAGCAGGGAACCGCACTGGGTCAGATTCATGTGCAACAGAGGGATCTGTTGCAGAAGACCATCACGAACAATTGGGTTTCCTACAACGGAGACTATACCGGCCGCCGTTATAGCAGCATGTCGCAGGTGACGCCGCAAAATGTAAGCCATCTGGCTGCCAAGTGGGTCTTCCACACTCGAAACGCCGGTGTGCTGGAGGTGACTCCGGTGGTGGTGGCCGGGGTCATGTTTATTACCGGCTCCAACGATGCCTATGCCCTGGATGCGAAGACAGGTGCGCTGCTGTGGCACCATGCCCGCGGCGTCACATCCGGGCTGGTTGACGACGCTTCGGGCCATATCAACCGCGGTGTTGCCGTGCTTGGAACCCGCGTCTATATGGAGACGGACAACGCGCACTTGCTATGCCTGGATGCACGTTCCGGCAACCTGATCTGGGATGTAGCGTATGCAGACAACACCCAGAGTTACGGTGCCACGAGTGCTCCTCTGATTGTGAAAGATAAAGTGCTGGTGGGTACTTCCGGCGGCGACGACGGTGTGCGCGGCTTTGTGGCCGCTTTCGACGCACAGACGGGAAAAGAAGTGTGGCGCTTCTGGACGATTCCCGCTCCGGGTGAAAAAGGCTCGGAAACCTGGCCGGCAGGCGATGCCTATTTGCTTGGAGGCGGTACCGCCTGGATGCCGGGAACCTATGATCCTGAACTGAACACGATCTATTGGGGGACCAGCAATCCCGCACCTGATTTCGACGGAAGTGTACGGCCGGGCGACAACCTCTATACCAGCTCTCTGGTGGCGCTCGACCCGGACACAGGGAAACTGAAATGGTATTTCCAGTTCAATCCGCACGATCTCTACGACTATGACTCAGTGCAGACGCCGATACTGGTGGACGCAAAATTCGATGGCAAGCCGCGCAAACTGATCGTGACGGCAAACCGCAACGGCTTTTTGTATATTCTCGATCGCACAACGGGAGAGTATCTCTATTCGAAGCAGTTCATGAACCGAATGAACTGGGCCAAAGGCATCGACAAGAACGGGCGGCCCATCTCCAATCATCTGATTCCCGACTCAAAAGGCGTTAAGGTTTGTCCTGGCTTCGCAGGTGCGACCAACTGGTATTCGCCAAGCTACGATCCGCAGACAAACATGTTCTATTTCCGTTCATTCGAGGGATGCGACGTGTTGGTGGCGAAGAAAGAACCTTTCAAGCCCGGGCGTCCGTATTATTCAACCGGCTCGCGAACGCCTCCCGGCAACGTGGAAGACGATAGTTATATCAACGCGTTCGACCTGACCAAGCTTGATTTCGCATGGCGCGACAAGCAGATTGGCGGAGAACAGGCGTGGGCTGGAGTAATGACGACGGCGGGAGGCCTGGTGGCCTTCGGCAACGACACCGAAGAGTTCGAGATGGATGACGCTCGCACCGGCAAGCCGCTATGGGCGTTCCAACTCGGACAGCCCATGCATGCCTCGCCCATGTCCTACGCGATCGACGGCAATCAGTACTTCGCCGTGGCCGCTGGGGATGACGTGTTTGCCTTCGCCTTGCCCTAGGCAAAGTCCGAGGGTACGCCAGCCATCCCCATCGCGCTATTTCTTGGTATAGCCCAGGATTCCGCGCGTTTTGGTTTGAAGTATGTAAACGGTGTCGCTGGCAGTGATGTAGAGCTTCGAATTATCCGGTCCGCCCCACGTCAGGTTGGCCATGCCCTTGGGCATTTGCACGGTACCGATGTGGACGCCCTTGCGATTCCACACCCAGACGCCGGTGGGTCCCGAGACAAATAACCGGCCCTTGACGTCGACTTTCATTCCGTCCGGAACGCCACGCTTCTCCGGGTCGGTCATGTCGGCAAAATCCATTCCGTCAGAGATCGTTCCATCTTTGTGAAACTTGTAGCGCCGGATTTTCATGCTGTCGTCGTCATCGATGTACAGGTATTTTCCATCCGGAGAGAACGCAAGGCCGTTGGGTGCCTTCATTTCCGCGGTCAGCAGCGATATAGTGTTATCGGTTCCAAGGCGGTAGATGGAAGGAGGCAATTCTTCGTGCTGGTCTTTCGTCATATCGATGATCGGGTCAGTGAAATAGATCGCGCCATCGGGACCGATGACGATGTCATTCGGCGTGTTCAGCTTTTTGCCGTGATAGTGATCGACCACTGTCTCGAAGCTTTTGCCGTCTGCTGACAGCCGAATGATAGCTCGCAGCCCGCTGGCGGTGCTCAACAGGCGGTGCTCCCGGTCATACGTGCTGCCGTCGGGATCCACCAGCGAGACCATGTTCTCGATGCGGCCATCCGGATAGAGCTTGTCGATTTCATTCTTCGACTCGTCACTCACCCACAGAAATCCGGTAGGATCCCACACCGGGCCCTCGGTAAAACCGAAGCCCGTTCCCATTGTCGTGAGGGTTGCGTTCTTGTCGAATACCTCCCAGAATTCAGGAGTGATCGCTTGCAGTTCGAAAGACCTGGCGTGCCGGTGCGGCTTCTGTTGATCCGCTGTTCCTTGGGACGCCGGAACCGTGGGCGTGGCGGACGACTGCGCCAGCGCCGCGGAACCGCCAACAACGACAAGCACTGCGAGCACGAATAGAAACGAACGGGAGGCATTCATCATTGTGCGAGGTCACCATCCACTGGATTTGTTGGAACGATTGTCCACAATCTAATCTGCATCGGAAATGTGTTGCGCTGCTATTTCGTTCGCCTTCACTGTTTCGAGAACCCTGCTATGCAGGAACTCTTTGAAGCATTTGCCTGATCCCGCGCAGTGCCTGGCGTGTTCTCTCTTCGTTTTCGATTAGCGAAAAGCGGACATGGCCGTCTCCGTGCTCGCCAAATCCAACCCCTGGACTGACGGCGACCTTGGCCTCTGTCAGCAGCTGCTTTGAAAACTCGAAGGAACCCAGTTTTCGGTAGGCTTCCGGAATCTGCGCCCAGACGAACATGGTTGCTTTCGGCATGTCGACTTGCCACCCCGCCTGATTCAGGCCCTGGACCAGAACATCCCGCCGCTTACGGTAGTTATCGCAAATTTGCTGCACGCATTCCTGTGGACCTTCCAGCGCCTGGATGGACGCGACCTGGATAGGAGTGAATGTTCCATAATCAAAATAGCTTTTAATTCGGCCAAGCGCAGCGACCAGGGTGGGATTGCCCACCATGAAGCCGACTCTCCAGCCGGGCATGTTGTAGCTCTTTGAGAGAGTGAAGAACTCCACCGCAATGTCCTTGGCCCCTGGAACCTGAAGGATCGAGGGTGCGCGATAGCCATCGAAAACCAAGTCGGCATACGCCAGGTCGTGCACAACATAGACGCCGTACTCTTTGCACAACGCCACAACCTGCTCAAAGAAAGCGAGATCGACGCATTGTGTGGTGGGATTGGACGGAAAATTGAGGATCAGCATTTTCGGTCGCGGCGACATGGATGGAAGCGTCGCGCGCAGGTCCGCCAGAAAAGCTGCTGCGCTAGTGATTTCGATGTAGCGCACGTCTGCTCCGGCGATGATGGGCCCGAAAATGTGGATTGGATAGCTGGGATTGGGGACCAGCACGGAATCTCCGCGATCCAGAGTCGCGAGGCAAAGGTGGGCGATGCCCTCTTTGGAGCCGATCGTCACGATGGCTTCCGTGAGCGGGTCGAGGTCGACATCGTAGCGGCGCTTGTACCAGCTGCAGATTGCCTTGCGCAGCCTAGGAATGCCTTTTGACAGCGAATAACGATGCGTGGCCGTTTTCTGCGCAGCCTCAATCATCTTGTCGACAATGTGCTTCGGAGTTGCACCGTCGGGATTTCCCATGCCGAAGTCGATGATGTCTTCGCCGCGTTGCCGAGCGGCCGCTTTCAAATCGTTGGTTATGTTGAACACATAGGCCGGCAGCCGAGTCAGTCGAGAAAATTCTTCCATAAGGTAAGGGTCACTTGTCGTATTCGTTGTGGGTTAAAAGGGGGTCTGGACGAGAACGGTGCGAGCCCGCCCGTTGTGTCCAGCTCATTCTGAAGCCTGAAAGAGCGCTGATCGAGATCCGGAATCGTATCTCAATCAAACTTGGAGAAGGCCTCAGTGTCGTCGCAAACACTCATTCTATTCTTATTATCAGTGATCTTAGCTCAGACTGCCGCCTGTTCCATCCATATGCGTCACGAAGCAAGCCCGCGACGGCCAGTGGATGACGTTTGATCTCAACACGCCTCCACGCTTGCCAAGGCTGAGAATTATCGGCGGTAAGCCAGTAAACTGGAAGCATTGGTATAAAATAAGACTCTTCAGCCCCGGTTGTCCCAGCGGATCAGCGCCTCTCGCTCGTGAGACGCCGCCTGACGGTCCGCACCATGCACAGGACTCTTAAAAGTGAATGTTTAGCAGAGGAATCAATGTCTAAATTCCATGCAGTTTCAGCCGTACCTTCCGCACAGGGACTGTACCACCCCAGCCACGAACATGATGCCTGCGGAATCGGGTTTGTGGCCAGCGTCCGCGGAGAGAGAAGCCACGACATTATTTTGAAGGGCATTGAGGTCCTGATCAATCTGACGCATCGCGGCGCCTGCGGTTGCGACGCGGAAACAGGCGATGGAGCGGGCATTCTGATCCAGATTCCTCACCGGTTTTTTGCGCGCGAATGCGCTGCGCTCGGCTTCAAATTGCCGGAGCCCGGCGCTTACGCAGCCGGCATGGTTTTTCTGCCGGTAGAAAAGCTGAATCGCCTTCAATGCGAAGGAATATTCGAGCAAATCGTCCGGGAAGAAGGTCTGACGATCTTGGGCTGGCGTGACACACCTTGCAACGGAAACGCAATTGGCCGCGTGGCGCGCGCATCGCAACCTTATATTCAGCAGATTTTCATTGGAAAACCCGACGGCATGGACGAGGATGCCTTCGAGCGCAAACTCTATGTTGTCCGTAAGCTGGCCGAACAGAAGATCGCCGAGTCGAGCATTGAAGACAAGGAAATTTTCTATATTCCTTCTCTGTCGTCTCGCACCATCATTTACAAAGGGCTGCTGCTTGCGCCGCAGATTGCCAGCTTTTATGGTGAGTTAGCTGATCCCGAGGTCGACAGTGCGCTGTGCCTGGTGCATCAGCGGTTTTCTACGAATACATTTCCGAGTTGGCGACTGGCGCATCCATTCCGATATGTTGCGCACAATGGCGAAATCAACACGCTGCGCGGCAATGTGAACTGGATGCATGCGCGCCAGTCGATCCTGGAGTCTCCGGCGTTTGGCCCGGACATCGAAAAGCTATTTCCCATCGTCGAGGACGGAAGCAGCGATTCATCGGCGTTCGATAACGCGGTCGAGTTGCTGTTTCAATCTGGCCGTTCCATGCCGCACGTCATGGCCATGCTGATTCCAGAGGCGTGGGCCGGCAATCCGCATATGAAACCGGAAAAGCGGGCTTTTTATGAATATCACGCGTCGCTGATGGAGCCTTGGGATGGTCCCGCTGCGATCGCTTTCACGGACGGGCGCGTGATTGGCGCGACCCTCGATCGCAACGGGCTGCGCCCTGGTCGCTACGTCGTGACCAAGGATGACATTGTTGTTCTTGCGTCAGAGGCGGGTGTTCTCGATATTCCGGCGGCGAACGTCAAGAAAAAGGGCCGGCTGCAACCCGGGAAAATGTTCCTGGTCGACACCGTGCAGCAACGCATCATTTCCGACAAGGAAATCAAGCAGCAGCTTGTTTCTCGTCAACCGTACGAAGAGTGGTTGAAGGAGAAGCAGATTACGCTCGATCAATTGCCGGAGCCTTCACGAGTCTATGGGGCCAATCCAGACACTCTGCTTCGCCGCCAGCGTGCGTTCGGATACTCCGAAGAAGACATGAAAATGATTCTGGAGCCGATGGCGAGCAAGGGGGAAGAGCCGATTGGTTCCATGGGGACGGATACTCCGCTTGCGTGCCTTTCTGACCGGCCGCAGATGTTGTTCAGTTATTTCAAGCAACTGTTCGCGCAGGTGACCAATCCGCCGATCGATGCCATCCGCGAAGAGATGGTGATGTCGCTGTCTAGCTTTATCGGAAGCGAGCGCAACATTCTGGCAGAGACCTCGCAAAACTGCCACACATTGAAGCTTCCGCATGCGATCCTGACGAATCGCGAATTGGAAAAACTGCGGCGCGTATCTACTGGAGACTTGCTGGCGACAACTCTGCCAACGCATTTCCGCTCAGAAGATGGCGAGGCTGGATTGAAGCGAGCACTAGATGAGTTGTGCCAGCGCGCATCTCTGGCAGTTCGATCCGGATATACGTTGCTGATCCTTTCCGATCGCGGCGTGGATAAGAATTATGCTCCCATCCCCAGCCTGCTTGCCTTGGCGGCGGTTCATTACCTGCTGGTGCGCGAGGAAACTCGCACGCAAGTTGCGTTGATTCTCGAATCCGGAGAACCGCGCGAGGTGATGCATTTTGCATTGCTGATTGGTTTCGGAGCTAGCGCCATCAATCCTTATTTAGCGTTCGATTCGATTCGTGACCTCGCACATCGCGGCTATCTTGCGAATGGCATCACTCCGGATACGGCGGTCAAGAATTTCATCAAGGCCGTGAACAAGGGCTTGCTGAAAACGTTCTCGAAGATGGGTATCTCGACTTTGCAGAGTTATCGCGGAGCCCAGGTGTTCGAAGCGATCGGCTTGAATCGAAACCTGGTGGAGACATACTTCCAGGGTACGGCGTCGCGCATTGAAGGCGTGGGGCTCGATGTGCTGGCGCGAGAAGCCCAGATGAAGCATGAGTACGCGTTCGCGCCATTGAACGATTCCGAAACGGATCTAGATGTTGGTGGCTCGTATCACTTCCGTGTGGGCGGAGAAGAGCATCTGCTGAATCCGCTGACCATCAGCAAACTGCAGCATGCGGTGCAGCAGAGCAATCCGAAAACGTTCAAGGAATATACCGACCTGATCGACGAGCAAAGTCGCAACATGTGCACGCTTCGCAGCCTGATGAAAATCAAGGAGTCGAAGACGCCAGTTGCGCTGGAAGAAGTCGAGCCTGCCAAGGAAATCGTCAAACGATTCACCACCGGAGCCATGTCCTTCGGTTCTATCAGCAAAGAGGCGCACGAGACGCTGGCGATTGCCATGAACCGCATTGGCGGCATGTCAAACACCGGCGAGGGCGGAGAAGATGCGCGTCGATTCACGCCAGACGCCAACGGAGATTTGCGTCGCAGCGCCGTCAAGCAGATCGCTTCCGGACGTTTTGGCGTGACGACCAACTACTTGATGAATGCGGACGAACTGCAGATCAAGATGGCGCAGGGCGCGAAGCCCGGAGAAGGTGGACAGCTGCCGGGTTACAAGGTGGATGAGGTGATCGCGCGGCTACGGCACTCCATTCCTGGAGTGGGACTGATTTCGCCGCCTCCGCATCACGATATTTACTCCATCGAAGACTTGGCGCAACTGATCTACGACTTGAAGAACGTCAACCCGCGGGCACGCATTGCGGTGAAGCTGGTGTCAGAGGTTGGAGTCGGCACCGTTGCTGCCGGAGTTTCCAAGGCGCATGCCGACGTTGTGTTGATCAGCGGCGATAGCGGTGGGACGGGAGCCGCGCCGCTCAGTTCTATCAAACATGCCGGCATTCCGTGGGAGCTTGGACTGGCGGAAACGCAGCAGGTTTTGCTGCTGAATGATCTGCGCAGCCGCATTCGCGTGCAGACCGATGGCAAGCTGCAAACCGGACGAGACATTGTGATTGCGGCGTTGCTGGGTGCGGAAGAATTTGGTTTTGCGACCGCTCCGCTCATCACCATGGGCTGCATCATGATTCGCAAGTGCCACTTGAACACATGCCCGGTCGGTATCGCGACGCAGGATCCGGAACTTCGCAAGCGGTTCCAGGGTCAGCCGGAGCATGTGATTAATTTCTTCTTCTTCCTTGCGGAGCAGGTTCGCGAGCACATGGCGAAACTCGGTTTCCGCACCGTCGATGAGATGGTCGGTCGCGTCGACATGTTGGAGACTCATCTAGCGATTGATCACTGGAAGGCAAAAGGGATCGATCTGTCGTCCATTTTGTATAGCCCACCGCTGCCGGGCCGCGTGGCTCGTCATTGTGTGCAGAAACAGGATCACGGCCTGGAGCAGGCACTCGACCATCACTTGATGGAGCTTGCGCAACCGGCACTCGAACATCAGCACCCGGTGGAATTCTCACTGCCAATTCGAAATATCCATCGCACTGTCGGGGCCATGCTGGGTGGTGAAGTCGTGCGGCGCTACGGACCGGCGGGATTGCCCGAGGAAACGATCCGCTTCAATTTCCAGGGATCTGCCGGGCAAAGCTTCGGAGCATTTGTGCCCAACGGCGTCACACTGACGCTGGAAGGCGAAGCGAATGACTACGTCGGCAAGGGGCTTTCGGGCGGCAGGATTATTGTTTTCCCGCCGCGCAACTCCAGTTTTCAACCAGAGGAAAGCATTCTGGCAGGCAACGTGATTCTTTACGGCGCAACCAGCGGAGAAGTCTTCCTGAATGGAATCGCTGGAGAACGCTTCGCTGTCCGCAATTCTGGAGCCACGGCGGTTGTGGAAGGCGTGGGCGACCACGGATGTGAATACATGACCAACGGCCGCGTCGTCGTTCTGGGAGCATGTGGGCGAAACTTTGCTGCCGGAATGAATGGAGGAATCGCCTACGTCTATGATGAGCGCGGCGATTTCGCACAGAAACGATGCAATCCAGCTTCTGTCGATCTTGAGCCGCTGATCGATGAGCGGGAGATCGAAGAACTACAGGCGCTGATTACACGCCATCGCGATCTGACAGGGAGTCCGCGCGCAGGCTGGATTCTTGCCAACTGGAATGAGAGCCTGCCAAAGTTCATCAAGGTATTTCCGCAGGAATACAAGCGCGTCCTGCGTGAGCGCGGAGAAATGGCTGTCACGACTGGAGAACTTCCTACATTGACGATCGCTGAGCAGGTGCACCATGGGTAAGTCGACAGGATTCATGGAATTTCCACGCGAGCTGCCAGAGCGGCGTCCGGTGGTAGAGCGCGTCAACGATTGGGTTGAGATCTACCGCTCATTTCCGGAAGAAAAGCAGCAACAGCAGGCCGCGCGCTGCATGGATTGCGGCGTGCCGTTTTGTCACACAGGCTGCCCGGTCAACAACCTTATTCCTGATTGGAATGACCTGGTCTATCGCGGTCGATGGAAAGAGGCCGTGCGTCGCTTGCATGCGACCAATAATTTTCCGGAGATCACGGGAAGAATTTGCCCGGCGCCCTGTGAGGCGGCATGCGTGTTGGGTATTAATGCTCCTGCGGTGACGATTAAGCAGATTGAAAAAAATATCATCGACCACGCCTATGAAGAGGGCTGGGTCCATCCTGAACCGCCGTCATTTTCTACCGGCAAGCGGGTTGCAGTGGTGGGCTCGGGACCAGCGGGTTTAGCGGCTGCGCAACAACTGCGCCGCGCAGGGCACGCAGTCACCGTCTTTGAGAAGGCAGATCGCATCGGCGGATTGATGCGCTATGGAATTCCGAACTTCAAGCTGGAGAAAACGATTCTTGATCGCCGCCTGGAACAAATGCAATTGGAAGGCGTGACATTTGTGACCGGTGCCCACGTCGGCCAAAATGTGCCGGTTGAAGATCTCCAGCGTGACTTCGACGCGATTTTGCTGGCGGGCGGTGCGGAGCAGCCGCGGGATCTGAACGTTCCTGGACGTGAGCTGAATGGCATCCACTTCGCGATGGAATTTTTACCGCAGCAAAATAAGCGCTGCGAGGGCGACGCGGTTTCGGAAGCCGGAGCCATCCTCGCCAACGGTAAGCGAGTTGTGATCATTGGCGGCGGAGATACCGGCGCGGACTGCCTGGGTACAAGTCATCGCCAGAAGGCACTCTCGATCGAGCAATTTGAAATTATGCCGGTACCTCCTTCCGATCGTTCGCCACTGACGCCATGGCCACTGTGGCCGATGCAGCTACGCACTGAAGGCGCGCACGAAGAAGGCGGTAAACGGAACTGGAGCCTGGCAACGACAAAGTTTGTCGGCGATGAGCACGGCAACGTGAAGCAGTTGCACGGCGTTCAAGTCGGTCCTCCGCCGAAATTCGAGCCGCAACCCGGTAGTGAATTTGTGCTGGAAGTCGACCTGGTATTGCTGGCCATGGGCTTCTCAGGCCCTGTACGCAACGGCATGTTGGAAAAGCTGGGAGTTGCCATCGACGCAAGAGGCAACGTCGCGACCAATAACAGCTACATGACGACCGTTGAGGGAGTGTTTGCAGCAGGCGATATGCGGCGTGGACAATCTCTCGTGGTATGGGCAATTTCTGAAGGACGGAAAGCGGCAGCAGCAGTGGATGAATATCTGCGTGCAGTTCCGAATGCTCGCGATGCCAGTCTGGTTGGCGTAGCGGGATAATGTTCGAACGCGGTGGCTGCTGGGGCAGAGAACGCCACAGTCCCTAGGTAATGTGCTCGAACTTGTAGCCGGCTTGCTGCAGCGCAGACGAAATCGTCTGGATGTGCGACATGCCGCGTGTTTCCAGCGTTATGTCAATAACCGTGTCGCCAAGATTCACGCCATAGTGTGAACGGTTATGGAGCGTCTCCACGATGTTGGCTTGCTGCTCCGCAAGAATCCTGGTGAGTTGATGCAGCGCACCAGGGCGGTCTGAAAGATGCACGCGGATGCGAACTCTGCGCCCGTCTTTTACCAATCCACGTTCGATAATTCTCGCCAGCAGACTCACGTCGATATTGCCGCCGCATACCAGAACGACCGTTTTCTGATGCGTCAGGTTCGTTTTTTTATTTAGGACCGCAGCCAACGCAACTGCACCTGCTCCTTCGGCCAAGGTCTTCTCCCGCTCCAGCAAAACCAGAATGGCGTTCGCGATTTCTTCTTCATCGACGGTGACAATTTCATCGACATATCGCTGCACCAGTGGCAGCGTCAGGTTGCCTGCTCTGCGAACCGCAATTCCGTCGGCAATCGTGGCTTCCGCGGGCAAGGTCACGGGATGCCCTGCATTGCAAGCTGCCAGCATGGACGGTAAACGCTCCGTCTGAACGCCGATGACACGAATCGCAGGATTCATTTCTTTCAACGCGGCTGCCACTCCACTGATCAGTCCGCCTCCTCCGATCGGGACGACGACAGCCTCCAGATCTGGAACCTGTTCGATCAACTCAACTCCGATTGTGCCCTGCCCGTGGATGACATGCATATCGTCAAAGGGGTGCAGAAAGGTCATGCCTTCCGACTCGCTGCGGCGAACGGCCTCGGCGTAGGTTTCATCGTAGTTAGCGCCGTGCAAAATGACTTCGGCTCCGAAGCCACGGGTCGCGGAAACCTTGACCAGAGGTGTCGTCAGCGGCATCACGATCTGCGCTCGGATTCCGCGCTGCGTAGCATGGTAGGCAACCGCCTGGGCATGGTTTCCTGCGCTGGCGGCAATGACTCCGCACTGTTTTTCTTCCGGGTTCAGCCGCAGAATTTTATTCAAAGCCCCGCGTTCTTTAAAGGCGCCGGTCCGCTGCAGATTATCCAGCTTCAGGTAAATCTGCTGGCCAGTCACAGTCGAAAGCTCCGCTGAGAGCTGGCAGGGAGTTAACCAGATAAAGTCGCGGATACGTTCCCTGGCCGCGAGAATTTCGTTGAGGATGTTGTCAGAAGTCGCCATCGTGGATCCGACTATTGTTTCACGACGGCAAGCGTACGAGCTTAATCCAGCGCTGGAGTTATGACCAGATTCCTGTAAGAAAACCCTCCATGAGCCTCAGCTCCCTGCAGATAAATTGGGCCCGGAAGCCCCTCGTGACTGTCGAGCGCACTTCCCGTGATCCCGGGGATCTCTTTCTTGTCGATGATGGTTTGACCATCTTCAACAACTGTCACGGTTCGACCGATCAGAGTGATATCGTACGAATGCCAGGTTCCAGGACGGAGAGGAATCAGCGGAGACGCTGTGATGAATCCGTAGACGGAGCCAGTTTGTAGGTCTGGCGGGTCTTGTCCCGCATTGTCCGCAATCTGTACTTCATAGCGGCCGCGCAAGTACACTCCGGTATTGCAGCCCGGTTTGCAATTGAATTCTACGTGCAGCTTAAAATCGCGAAATTTGCGATTTGTAATGATGTTGCTTCCATGGGCAGTGCTCACCAGCACGCCATCTTTCACGCTCCAGACATTCGCGGCACTCGGACTGTCAAAGTGCCAGCCCGTCGTATCTTTTCCGTTGAACAGCTGGACGGGCTTGCCCCACTTTGCAACCTTGGTGCGGTCTAACGAGGGGGCTTGCACACCTGTCCACTTCCAGGTTGTCCCGTCCGGTCCGGACATGGTTCCCATCAACCGCCCACCGATAAGCTTCGCCTGGAACGGCATATCCTTTGGTGTGTCTTCTTCTTCTTTCGGCGAGGCGAAGGTCAGAACAGAGTTCTGAATCTTGACGTTCAAAATTGGATGCGCGCTACCCCAACGTCCAACCATGCGGCCTTGCAACTGGCCTCCGTTGTCTGTTAGCTCCAGCCATGACGAGTACTGCTGGTCGGGGGCATACAGAGTCAAGTCCCATCGGCCAAGGAACGGATTCGCTTCCGCAGAATTCGCAATTACTGGATCTGTTGACGGCGGTTGGGCTTGAGACGTTCCCATGCCGAGAAACAAAACGGTCGAAGCGAATACGAGAAATCCAATTCTGAAGAGTTTCACCTGCATTCCTCCATAATGAAACCGGCGGATTGTGAGTTCTTATTCAAACGATTTAAATCAAGAACAATTTTTATCGTCCAGAATGCGAGTGTCAAGCTTCATCGGGGCCCGACGTGATTTCATCGAGGCAAATGGAGATCGAAAAGTTGGAATTTCATGGAGTCAGCGCAGCAGAACCTGAACGGAGAGGCCGAAAACAGCCAGCCCGACCGTAATCCACATGACGTAGTCTCCGGGATGACCACTCTGCATGGTCCGTAATGGACGGAGTCCGCGTTCAAGAAATGGCCCTAAGCGAAACCCTCGTGGAAACCGAAGCCGGAAGACCGAATTTGCCGCCAGCAGAATAGCCAGCAGAAGTGCGAGGGCTCCATGCAGCGCCGCCGAGGGGAAAGCCTGTCGCCACGAGGGCTGTGTGATGGCAACGTTCTGACCTGTGTACACGGTGTGCAGATAAGCAGGCTGACTGGCAAGCGCGGCGGCTCCATTGCGAAGAACCTGCAGCCATACGGGCACAAACGTTAGCACCAAAGCTCCCAGGATGCACACCGCGGCCGGGGAAAAGTGGTACCAGAAGATCTTTTTCTCCTCTGGCTTCGTCTCGGGAAGCTCGCCAATTTCTGCAGACCTGTCCGTTGCCGGTGGACCGCCCCAGCCGAGGAAGGTATGGGCACCCACACGGAACACCGCTGCGGAAGTGATGGCACCGCCAAATACAAACAAGATCCAGATTCCATGCACACCCGCCAACTCAGCGGCTCGCGTGGCTCCAGCTTCGCCCAGCATCAAACTGAACGGAGGAGCAGCTGCCAACCCGATTGCTCCGAGAAACCACAATCCTGCAGTCCAGCGCAGTTTCACTCCTTTGCCAAATAGAATTCGCTCATTGATGGATCGCAGCCGGTGCAGCATCATTCCAGACACAAAGAAAAGTCCGGACTTGATAAGGGCATGCCCCAGCAAATAGGTCAGCATCGCCGCGATTGCCAGTGGACCCAGCATGGCGAAGGCGAGCAGCATCAGGCTGGCATGGCATACCGTTGAAAAAGCGAGCAACCGTTTCAGATGGTGTTCGGAATAACACATCAGTCCACTGATCACCACGCTGGTGGCGGCAAAGAGAATCAAAATCCAACGCAGCCGAGAGCTATGGGAGGCCAGCGCTTCCGCAAAAATTACGGAATGCAGGCGCACCACCGCGTATAGTCCCAGTTCCACCATCAAGCCTGAAAATAAAACGCACACCGGGGTGGGAGCGACCGCATGAGCATCCGGGAGCCACAAGTGAAATGGAACAATTGCGCCTTTGATCAGGAATCCGCAAGTGAGCAGCGTGAAAGCAAACAAAACCAGCGGATCATGCCGCGCTCCAAGCGCAAGCCCAATCTGCGCCATATTCAGCGCGCCAGTCATCGCATACAGGAGTGCGATGCCCGTCAAAATCAAAAAAGCCGCAATCGTATTGGTAACAGCGAAGTTGAAGGATCCTTGCAAAGGTGCAGGCTCGGCAGTCTTCAAACCGCATAACGCAAAGGCAGCGGTACTCATCAGTTCGAAAAAGACAAACAGGTTGAACAGATCTCCCGTCAGGGAAAAGCCACACATGGCCGCCAGAAACACGAGCATGAGCGGTTGGAAATGATTGCTGCCGGAGTCGATGAATCGCCAGGAAAACAATAAGGCGAGAAACGTAAGTAACGCCGCTAGCGTCGCCAGCCCAGCACCAATGATATCGACGACGAAGCCGATTCCAATCACCATGGAGCCGCGTGGATACCAATTGCCAAACCAATAGACTGTGGTTCCGTGAGTCGCATGGACCAATAACAAGGAACACAGGACGAGCGTGACCGCCGCAAACAGGATGCCCAAACTATCAGAAAGCGTGCGACCTAACCATTTTCGTAAAGCCGCGAGCACGGCCGCGCCAAGCAAAGGTACAGCTACGGGCAACGGCGTAAGTGGGGAGGGCCCAGACATGAGGTCGACGGTTATCCCCGCATCATTCTTAGATCCGCCGGTGACGTGCAGCCAGATTTCTCGTAAGCTTTGACCACCATCGCAAGCAAAAGCGCGACCACCACGGCCTCGACGACAACATCGGTCAGCATCAGCGCCTGCACCACGGGATCCACGACCACTCTACTGGGAGAGATATCCGCAAATATCGGTGCCGCACCTCCGATCCGATATCCAATGCTGAGCAGCAGCATGTAGGTAGAGCTTTGCAAGATTGCCAGGCAGACAACCATATGCACCAGATGGCGACTGGTGACGATGCCGTACAGGCCGCAAACGAAAAGCCACGCTGAGACAAAGTATGGAAGTGAATCTAAGATGTGCGGCATACGCTATTTCTCCGGCAATTCGCCTGTGATAATTTCCTGCAGATAGGTATAGCCAACCAGGAGAAACGCCGCTGTCACCTCGACTCCGACACAGGCGCTGATCAGTGCAATATTGCCGGCGGAGAACACATCTCCAGCCTTTCCCAGCGGAAGAATATTGGTCAGCAACGGAACACCAAAAAATAAAGAGGCAATGCCGATCAGCGCATACGAGCCCGCTCCGATCGCCTCAATCACTTCAACTACTGCATGGGACGTGACACGTTCGAATGCCTTGACGTTCTCACACACGTAGATCAGGAATGGCACCGCCGCAAGAATCACTCCAGCCTGAAAGCCGCCGCCGGGGGTTAGCTGCCCATGCAAACCGATATAGAAACCGAATACCAGCGAGACCATTATTGCCGGACGGCACATCACGCGGACGGTAGAACTGAGCTTGGAGTCGTCTTCCACTTTGCCGACCGAACGCGTTGGAACACCTTCTTCCCGACGCAACAACATCATCACGCCCAAAACGGCGGTAAACAGGATGAACTCCTCACCCAGCGTATCGAAGCCGCGATAATCGTAATTGATCGCGTTCACGACATCGGTTGCATGGCGTTCGTAGACGGCGACGCGTGCAATAGCGTCTCCGTAGGGACCGCGGTAGTGTCCCCAGGGCGGCATGTTCAGGCTGGCATAGCAGTACAGTCCAAAAAAAATGCAGCCGGCGATCAGAAAGATGCGGATACGCATGCGTTCAGTCATGCTTATCCCCCTTGGTATCGGCGGACTGGGAATGCGCGCTGCGGAACCTCATGCGCGATATCGCCAGCATCACCATTAAGGGCAGTGCGATTGCTCCAACGGTCACCTGAGACAGTGCGACATCAGGAGCCTGGAAGAAGAAAAATACCAGCGCCATCAATAGGCCGTAGAATCCCAGCGCAATCACCTGGGCTGTGACGTCGCGAGTTTGTACGACCAGGAACCCTGAGACGGCGACCAGTAGCATGAGTGCTGCACCAAACCAGATCATTTTTTCTCCGTGTCACGGACGAATTCGAAGGGATCGCCGTCCAATGGCTCCCAATGCCCCAGATCGCGAGCTCGGAAGGAACGGGCGGTGGCGTGCGCTACGACAGAATTGGTGGCGAACAAAATACAAGCAATCAAAAGCGTTTTCCAGAAAGCCTGGTTGGCACCGTCGGCCAAAAAAACAGCGATGACCAACGCAAATGCGCCCACAGTCGCCGGCAACGAAAGATAATGCAGCGCCTGTACTGGAGTTCGCATGCGCCACATGCCGATTGCCCCCAGCCAACATGCCAGCACCACCAGGACGAGAAAACAATTTTCGATAATCGAGTGAGCGGTCACAAATGTTTTCCCAGGAAACGCGCAAACACAAGCCCTCCACCGAAAGAGAGGATGGCGAGTGCCAGAGGTATATCAACGAAAGGAGCACGGCCATAGCCGACGGCAAACATCACCATTGCGATGGTGACCACCAGGCTTGTCATTTCCAATCCGACCAGGCGGCGTTCAGGAGAACCGTGCAAACACATTGCCGCGCAGGGAACCAGTGTTGCAGAAACTGACATGCCGGCAATCAACCAGGGGTTCATGATTTCGCACCGAGATCATCTGTCATCTGAGGAAGAGGAGCGCGCTTGAGCTGGTGAAAAAGCATTCTGCTGCATGTGTAATCGATGCCGAGGACGATGGCATTGGGAGATGCGGATGTATACGCGATGGCAAGGACACGGCGCGCCACAAGAACTGGATCTTCTTTCCCAGTTTGAAATCCAGAGACGCGAAAGAGCGATTTCGCTTTTTCAATGCCGAAAAGATCTTTCAATAGTACGAGGGTAATGACAAAAATATCGCTGACCACATACCAGGGAATGCGCCAGCCTTTTGCGATGTCGGAGAGGCAAAAATCGGTGTGAAGTGTGCTGGACCGGTGAACAACGAACAAAAATGCGCCGGAGGCAAGAACGGATGCTGCTCCCACAATCATTTCGTGGATGTGAGTGCCGGCAACTAACAGGATCCATTCTGCCGACATAAGAAAGATAGCCAGCCACGCGACGAAGATTGCTTTTGGCTTTGTCGTTGTGGGGGCCTGCATGAGTTCAGAAGACGCCTTCAGCTATGAAATAGATGCCTCGAGTTTCGCGATTTGCAGGAACAGTGATTGGAGTTGAAAGCAAAACGAGAAGGAAATTTCCACGTGCAGAATCTTAAAATTTTGCATACTTCGAGCGATCTGGAAGAGAAGTGGAATTTGCCCTTTCAGAGACCCTATTAAGAATGGGTGCCTCAAAAGCAGGGCAAGAGTCCTGAAAGGATTAGGTAAATAAAGCCTTATGTATCTGTTGCCTGCGGGGTATTGCACCAAGAGTGCAGCAGATCATGATTGACAAATATCCGGGCAAATAGGCGAACATAAGACGAAGATAGCCTATGCCGACTGCAGCCATCCTTCGCGCCAAAATTGAAGCTTCTCTGGCACACAGAATTCCATCTGCGCTGACTCCCGTGCAGAGGATCATTCGCCCGGTTGTAGCTACCGGTATTCAGACACTTGACCAGGTTCTGGAGGGTGGCCTTCCCGTTGGCGCAATCACGGAGATTGTTGGTCCGGAGTGTTCCGGTCGAACCGCGCTGGTATTTTTATTTCTTGCTGGTATCACACGAGATGCCAAAGTATGTGCGTGGATTGATGTCTCGGATGCCCTTCATCCTGAATCCGCAGCTGCATCGGGCGTCGATCTTGATCGGATGCTGTGGGTACGATGCGGCGTCACAACTAAAAATAACTCACGGCAAATTTCTAAAAATACA
Organism: uncultured Acidobacteriota bacterium; assembly: GCA_963821145.1. GTDB lineage: Bacteria > Acidobacteriota > Terriglobia > Terriglobales > Acidobacteriaceae > JAKAAZ01. The sequence goes on along the minus strand of CAWGCV010000009.1, from coordinate 38,972 downwards.
TTTGTCCTTCCAGGAAAATACCTGGTTCCCTCGCCGATTATGAAAGGGCTGCATGGCGGTGGTTTCGGTCCACATCCGCGAGGAGAGGGAAAGGGATTGCCCGATGCTCTTCATAATTTTTTCAGGGATGAGACAAGGCGGTTGGAAGATGCAGGTTCGCAGGCAAAGCCGCGGACAGAAAAATCTACGCTTGAGCCTCATCCGGTCGCCGGCTCGCGAAGACAAATGGCACCAGTCAACCCTGCCAAGCCATGGGCAAGAATTGAGCAGGCACTTCGAGTAACGGATCTTCTTTTACAGGCTGGCGGCTTCAGCGCGATTGTGCTGGATATGGCCAGCCTAGCGCCTGAATTTTCTTTGCGAGTGCCATTGGCAACATGGTTCCGCTATCGCGCGGCTGCGGAACACAGCCAGACAAGCCTTCTTTTGCTGACACAGCGAGCCTGCGCGAAAAGCAGTGCTGAACTGGTGATGCATATGCAGACCGCCCACGCGCTGCAGAAAGAAGCGACTGTTTTTTCGGGTGTGCAGCATGGGGTGGCAGTTACACGAGAGCGTTTCCAGCCGATGCCGGCCAAAGTTGTCCCGTTGCGTAAGCCGCCACAACGCGAGCGCTGCGCACACTGGCAGAGCGAAACAACATGGGCGGCGCAACGATGAACCCTCAAGAACTGTACGCCTGCCTGTACGTAAAGGAATTTGCTGCGCAATCCTTACTGCGACTTCGACCAGAGTTACAGGAGATGCCGTGCGCAGTGATGGAAGGTGAGCCTCCGCTGCAGCAGGTTTGCTCGATGAACACAAAAGCGCGCCGCCTTGGCGTTCTTACGGGAATGACTCTCGTAGAGATAGAGACATTTCCTTCGGTCACAGTGTTGCCGCGTTCCCTGCAGGAAGAAGCTGCAACACGAATAGCGTTACTGGAATGCGCGGGGAGTTTCACTCCCAGAGTAGAAGAAGCGAGCACGGAGACGGCATTTCTCTGTGTTCTTGATATCGCGGGGACCGAGAAACTATTTGGCCTCGCTGCCACATTGGCAGAGAAATTAAAAAATCGTGTCAAGGCGTTGGGTATCACGGCGTCGGTTGCAGTTAGCAAGAATTTTCATGCGGCGATCTGTCTTGCGCGTGGCATGTCTGCCAACATTTCGACAACTGTCATTCAGTCGGGTGCGGAAAGCGCTGCTCTGGCTCTGCTTCCGCTCTCAGTACTGACTCTTTCTGAAGAGCAGGCTGAAAAGTTTTCTTTATGGGGAATCCGCACACTGGGAATGTTGGCGGCTCTGCCTGAAAAAGATTTGATTGCGCGGATGGGACAGGAGGGCAAACGTCTTCGCCAGTTGGCACTGGGAAATCTGCCGCATCTGTTTCTGCCGGTCGAACCTGCGAGCACATTGGAAGAGTATCGCGAGCTGGATTCGCCGGTAGAAATTCTGGATTCTCTGTTGTTTGTTGTGGGGGTGATGCTGGAGCAACTCATCCTGCGCGCCACTTCAAGGATGCTGGCGCTAGCTGCGCTAACAATTGTTTTTCGTCTGGAGGGGGGTGGGTCGCATACGCGAACGGTGCGACCCGCGTTGCCGACGAACGATCGCCAATTCTGGATCAAACTACTGCACCTGGATCTCGAGGCTCATCCGCCGTCGGCATCTATTCTTTCGCTGACGCTGACAGCGGAACCGGGAAGCACCAGCAAGGTGCAGATGGGATTGTTTTCTCCCCAACTGCCTGAGCCCGGTCGCCTGGATGTCACGCTGGCGCGCATCCGCGCTATTGTTGGCGAAGAATGCGTGGGACGAGCCGTCCTGCGCGATACCCATCAGCCCAATGAATTTCGTATGGAGCCTTTCGAAGTCATTGCAAAAAATGTCGCCGAGACGGCTGTTACTCAGCCACGAGTTGCGTTGCGGCAGTTTCGTCCACCCGAAAATATTTCCGTGACATTGCAGAATGAACGGCCGGCTTCATTCTTTCTGCAAAAGAAACGCTACATCATCGAGAAAGCTTATGGCCCATGGCGCACAAGTGGGGATTGGTGGAATCCGGAATTGTGGAATGTGGAGCAGTGGGACATCGTAGCGCGTTCCGCGGATGGCAGCTTGTTGTGCGGCTGCATCGTCCGCGATGTAGCGAGGAATTGCTGGGAGATGGTGGCGCTGTATGACTGAGCGATATGTAGAACTGCACGCTGCCAGCGCTTTCAGCTTTCTTGAAGGCGCATCGCAACCAGAAGGGCTGGTCGAACGGGCTGTCGAATTAGAAATGCCCGCGATGGGGATGCTAGATCGCAACGGTGTCTACGGCTCCGCACGCTTCCATACCAGCGCTAAGCTAAATAGTGTTCGAGCGCATATAGGAGCGGAGATTGCAGTTTCCAGTTTCGGGTCACGGCTGACGCCTCCTGTATGGCTACCGCACCAGCCTGTTCCAGAACCAGTGCGCCTGCCGTTGCTGTGCGAATCTCGTGCAGGCTATCAAAATCTTTGCCAGCTGATTACGCAGTTCAAAATGCGCGAGCACAACAAATGCGAAGGTGCCGCAACGATTGGAGATTTGCAACAGTATGCGAATGGCTTGGTTTGCCTAACGGGCGGGGATGAAGGCCCACTCGCCGCTGCACTAGCCGCAGGTGGAGAGATGGCGGGCCGCAGAGTCGTCGAACAATTGACTCAAATCTTTGGAAGAGAAAATGTTTATGTAGAGCTCCAGCGGCACCAGGAACGGGAAGAAGAATGGCGCAACCAAGCGGCCATACGTATCGCGCGCTCTCTCGGGTTACCTGTGCTTGCTACAAACGGTGTTCGCTATGCAACGGAGTATGACCGAGAGATTCTGGATGTCTTCACGGCCATTCGCCATCATACGGAACTTGATCAAGCTGGGCGTCTTTTAGCGCGGAACAATCAACGGTGCCTGCGCTCGGCGAAAGAAGTGGCATCCTTATTCCGAGATGTGCCGCATGCAACCGAAAACACAGTCGATCTTTCCTCGCGCCTGACGTTTGCGCTGGATGATCTTGGGTATGAATTTCCTCGTTATCCAGTGCCAGACGGTGACACCATGGATAGTTTTCTGCGGAAGCGAGTTGCAGATGGTGTGGCGAGGCGATACGAACCGAAGAAAAATCAACATCTGCTGGAACGGGCAAAAAAGCAGGTCGAGCATGAATTGGCTTTGATTGCGAAGCTAGGGTTTGCAGGATATTTTTTGATTGTTTGGGACATCATCCAGTTCTGCAAGAGCCATGACATTCTGGTCCAGGGTCGCGGAAGCGCCGCCAACTCGGCTGTTTGCTATGCGCTAGAAATTACCGCCATCGACCCCGTGGGGATGGAGTTGCTGTTCGAGCGCTTCTTGAGCGAGAGCCGCGGCGAGTGGCCGGACATCGATCTCGATCTGCCTTCTGTCGATAAGCGCGAACAGGCTATCCAGTATGTCTATCAGCGATACGGGGAGCTGGGCGCGGCGATGACTGCAAATGTCATTACGTATCGCGGCAAATCTGCGGCTCGCGAAGTGGGTAAAGCGCTGGGCTTCGACGTGGATACCCTGGGGCGATTATCCAGTCTGGTCAGCAACTGGGAATGGCGTGGGAAAACCGACACCATGGCACATTCATTTCATGATGCTGGCTTCGATATTACCCATCCGCGCATCGCTAAGTACCTTGATCTGTCCATGCGGATTCAGAGTCTGCCACGACATCTGGGCCAACATTCGGGCGGCATGGTGATCTGCCAGGGGCAACTAAATCATGTGGTGCCGCTGGAGAGAGCTTCCATGCCAGACCGCACCGTCGTGCAATGGGACAAAGAGGACTGTGCAGATCTTGGCATTATCAAGGTCGACTTACTTGGGCTTGGTATGATGGCTGTTTTGAAAGATTGCCTGGAATTGATTCCTCAGCATTATGGCGAGCCCATCGACCTGGCTCAACTCCCAGAGGATTCCGACGTTTATCAAACTTTGCAACAGGCTGATACCGTGGGAATGTTTCAGGTGGAAAGCAGGGCACAGATGGCGTCGCTGCCACGAAATCACCCAGAAGTTTTTTATGACATTGTGGTGCAGGTGGCGATCATTCGCCCGGGTCCGATCGTTGGCCAAATGATGCATCCCTACATGCGGCGACGTCAGCATAAGGAAGCGGTTAGCTATCCGCATCCATCGTTGGAGCCAGTATTGAAGCGCACTCTCGGCGTGCCGCTATTTCAAGAACAGCTGCTGCGCATGGCGATGGTGGTCGCAAACTTTTCTGGTTCGGAAGCCGAAGAGCTGCGACGTGCGGTGGGAATGCGCCGATCCTGGGAGCGAATGAAAAATCTCGAAGGCAAGCTGCGGTCTGGCATGACCGCAAATGGACTTGATATCACAACGCAAAACAACATCATTCAAAATATCAGTTCATTCGCGTTATATGGATTTCCAGAATCACATGCTGCCAGCTTTGCACTGATCGCGTATGCTTCGGCATATTTCAAAGTGAAGTACCTGGCCGCGTTCACCTGCGCTATTTTGAATAATCAACCGATGGGTTTTTATGCTCCCGCAGTTTTGGTAAAAGACGCGCAACGTCACGGCCTGCGCGTGCGACCTATCGATATTCAGATTTCCGATTGGGCCTGCACGGTGGAACGAGAGCACGATGGCGGCCTCTCATTACGGATGGGACTGGGTTATGCGCGCGGGCTGCGCAAACAGGGGGCAGAGGCGATTGTCGCGTCTCGAGCGCGTGAGGGACAATTCATTTCGGTGGAAGATCTTGCACAACGCGTTCCTCTGTTGAATCGAAAAGAGCTGACGTTATTGGCTCGCATTGGTGCCTTGAATCAGCTGAATGGTGTTGAGCACCGCCGCGATGCTCTGTGGCAGGTGGAACGCGCAGGGAAGTTGGAAGGGCCTTTATTTCAGCGGAATGTTGCGTCGTTACAGGATGATTCGGAGGGAAAGCCGCTTATACAAATGAATATTGAGGAGCGGTTGATTGCCGATTACGCTGGTACAGGGCTTACGGTAGGCAAACATCCTATGCACTATCGTCGCGCAGCCTTGCAGCAACAACACGTACTTTCTGCAAAGGAATTGCGCGAACAGAAAGATGGGAACTACGTGCGTACAGCGGGTTGCATCATTGCGCGGCAACGTCCCGGCACGGCAAAGGGTTTCATCTTCCTTTCCATGGAAGATGAAACCGGCATTGCCAATGTCATCGTTACGCCCGACCTGTACGAGCGAGAGCGTCTAGTTGTTACGCGCAGCAAATTCCTGATCGTCGAAGGACCCTTGCAAAATCAGGATGGTGTGATTCATGTGAAAGCATCTCGACTGATGACTTTGTCCGACGGCGCGCTTGTCCTCCGTTCCCACGATTTTCATTAGACGCATGCGACTTTCAGAAATGTTTCATAGCAGTCCTGAAGCCAATGTTGGCCTGGCGAAGAGCCGAGTAAATCCACTGATCAGCAGGCTGATACCGATTAAAGTACCGAGCACCCAGACAGAGCTGAATGGCCAGTGTGCCCATATCAGGATGCCTAACAGCAGCGTGATTAGGCCGTCCCAAAGAAACCATCCGGAACTGTGGGAGCGACGCAGTTGAAAATAAAGCACAAGTTCAATGACGCCTTCCACCACAAAGTAGGAGGCTAACAGCAGTGTCAACGTAATCAGGCCGCGCGCGGGATGAAAAATCAGATAGAAGCCGACAAATAAATACAGGATCGCGATCAATAGCTGCCAGATCACACCGCTGGTATTGCGCGAATGCCAGCAATAAATTAAGTGCACGATGCCGGCAAATAATAAAAGCCAGCCGATAAATGCGGTGATCGCAATGCCTGCGATGAATGGCAGAACGATGGCGAGAAGACCGAGGATGATCAATAGGACGCCGACGATTGTTCGTCCGCTGCTTTTTGCACCGGGTGCTGTGGGGGCTAGTGTAGAGTCGCTCACAATTTCCTCCTTGCAATAAGTCCAAAGCGCTGGTTTTGTTGTACTCCCATCGAACACTCGCTTGCCAGTTTTTTGTTTTCGCAAGCAGCCCCCATGGCTATTTCCGCGGGAGTTACCTGTCAGGAGCCATTCAGGTCGCGCAGAACAGCCATCGCAGCATTACGGCCATTGATGCCGATGACGCTTCCGCCCGGGTGCGTACACGCGCCGCAGAGATAGACACCCTTCATTGGAGTTCTGGCGGACAGGCGATGGTTCCACATATACGCAGGCAGGCACTCGCCCTGGAAAATGTGTCCACCTGTCAGGCCGACTTTCTGCTCAATATCCGGCGGCCCAAGCACCTGGGCATCGACTACAGCATCTTCTAGATTGCTGCAAAAACGGCCGATCGAATTCAGCGCTAAGGCGCGCACTTCATCGCGCCGATCTTCCCAGCTACCGGACGCGAAGGCATATGGCACATACTGCGCGAAGACGCTCATGGTCTGCATTCCAGGCGGCGCTACAGTTTCGTCATGCACGCTTTGAAAATAAAGTTCGCACCACAGGTGGTCTGCAAGGTCTCCCGCGCGAGCCGCGGCATAACTCGCTTTCCACTCCGATTTCGTTAATGGCGCATTAATCTGGCCGAAGTGATGGGGTTCGAGAGTACCTGGGCGCGCCGTGAAGTTGGGTAGTTCGCGCAGCAACACATTCAGCTTAACGGTGCATCCCTGGATCGGTACCGAGCGCACTTGCTTCTCCCATGCGCCGTCTGCAGAGCCATCCAGCATGCCGAGTGTGCGAATCGGATCAGCATTCGAAATGACAATCAGGGCCGTGATCCGTTCGCCGCTTTCGAGCAACACGCCTTCTCCTGGAAGGATGCGTGAGACGGCGACGCCCGCGGCCACGACCGCTCCCGCTTCGCGCGCGGCGTCGCAAAAATAAAACGAGACCATACCCATGCCACCCTTTACGTATCCCCACATGCCGGGCATGCCGCCAAGCCTCCCGGAGGAATGATGAAATCGGATGGAAGCCGTACCAGGGTCGAACGGGCTTGCGTTGGTGCCAATCACTCCCTGGCCGAGATAGGCGCTTTGCAAGCGCTCATCGGTCAGATATCGCTCGACGAATTCTGCCATGGACCAGTCGAAGAGCAGGCTGCGGGCTTCGGGATCACCGGCCAGCATTTCTTCAAGTCGTTCGTGGGCCGGCGCATCCCCTACCCAAGCATCACGCCGATTGTCGTCCGCGTTACCGTCCAACATCCCGCTTGCGGGTCGGACCAAATCTCGCAAACGCCGCATGACGTCACTCATGGCGCGCCAGCCCTCAACATCTTTCGGAGAGAACCGGCGTACTTCCTGTTCACAACGATCGTCGTCATCCCAAAGTTGAATACTGCTGCCATCCAAAAACGGAACAAACAGACCATTCACCGCAGGCGTCCACACAAAACCACGGCGCGGCAGATCAAGTTCCTCGACCACCAAGGGGTGAAGCAAACCAGCTAGGTAGGCGCACGGAGACATCATCACTCCGGGGAAAGGCTCTTCAATGGTGCAGGCGCCTCCCACACGCTCGCGGCTCTCGAGCACCAGCACGGACTTGCCGGCGCGAGCCAGGTACGTAGCGCAGGCCAGACCATTGTGTCCAGCTCCGATGATCACGACATCCCATGTACGGGACGCAAGTTCGCGGAGACTAGATGGAAGCCCGATCTTTCCTAAAACCGCAGCGGTCGCTGACATAGGAACAGTATCTACGACGGAGGTCAATGAAGAAAATGATGTGTTATTTGCAGGAGCGCTGAATCGGTCTTTGAACCGGCGGAGAAGATCGCATGCTGGAAGAGATCCGAGACGAAAGTTGATGGCGTTGCATCTACGAATCAAGCCCCATTCGGAGACAGGGATATCCCTTGGATTTCTGCTTCCAGCCGAGCATGCAAGCGATCACTGTAGCCGAGAGGCAACTCAAATACGCGCTCGTCCGCAGTCAGGATTAGGATATTTCGGGTCGAGTCGAGAATGGCAGAACAAATACCGCACTGCTCCAAATGCTTCTGCACCTGCTGCAAGACAGCAGGATCGAGAGTCCCATCCAAATAGCCCGAGATGTTATTCCAAACGTGCTTGCAATCTATAACCATGGAAACCACCTCCCTTTCTGAGGGACCAGGCTTTTCAATTCCGGCGCCAGAGTTTTCTGCAGCATCGTTCGAGCGCGATGCAGCCGCACTTTTACAGACGCTTCACTCACTCCCAATGTTTCCGCCGCTTCTTTAATGCTCAGCTCTTGCACGTCTCGCAAAAGAAATACTTCGCGATAGATTTCCGGCAACGCAACGATCGCCTTCTGCAAGATCAGTCGTACCTCTCCACGCTCTAAAATTTCCGACGGCACTTCGCGCCAATCCCGCAAGAGCGCTGGCGAAACATGTCCTTGCTCGTCGGGTGGAATGTCGAGAGACTCCGTATGCGTCAATCGATTTCGGCGCAGCCGATTGCGGGCCACGTTGAGCGTGATGCTGACCAGCCAGGTACCGAATTTCGAATCCGCTCGGAAGCTATCCAGACTCCGATACGCTTTCAGGCACGCCTCTTGCGCTACGTCTTCTGCATCGGCTTCATTCCGCAGCATGGATAATGCCATGACATACAGTCTTCTCTCATAGGGACGGATAAGCTGGTGAAATAGTTGCGAGTCCCCGGCAAGGATGGAAGCAATCATCTGGGCTTCATCTCTGCCCTGCAGCGTCTGCGTCATAGTCGATCAATCCCGGCCTGATAGCGCCGCGATAGCCATGCATCCACAGAGAACAGCCCGGCTCCAAAGATCAACACGATCAAAGCCGCAAACAAGAACGTATAGGGGTCAGCCCCATAAAACTTTCCGGGGTCCGAGAAGATGGAGGACAGTGCCTCGCGGTCTGCGGTCACATAAGCGACGAACATATCTCCGGCCAGCAATACGCCGGTGAGCCGTGATGCGAGCCCGACGATCAGCAGAATTCCACCGACAAATTCCAGAGTCGAAATTACGATGACCGTCGCCTCTGGAAACGGGAGGTTCAAACTGGCGAAGAATGAAGTGGCCTGGCTTATGTGGTGCAGGCGTCCCCAACCTGATTGGGCAAATTGCCATCCCCAATACAGGCGCACTGCCAGCAGAAATGGAGACTGAAGGTAGCAGGCCAGGGCAGAAAAACGAGCATACAAATTCGCTAAAGCTTTCATGAATTCTCTTTACCTTCTTGATCGCTGGGCGGTGTGCAAAACCATCCCATGCTTGTCCAATAAGCGAAAGCAGATTGCAAGTATGCCGGCCGCTCATCCTCTGGAATCAGGCTGCCGTCGAAAGCGATGTCGATTGCATCTCCCAGCGTGACTCCTTGTTGCAGCGCTTGCAGCAAGCGATAATCTTCCGCCGCAAGTCGACGGTAATACACGGTGTCTTCAAACCTGTGCACAGCGATATGCACGATTTCTTGCTTCATTTCGCGAAGAACTCGCCTGCGATTACTCACGTGGCCCGTCGAGGCGTTATTGCTGGAGGTATCTCGGCTTCCGCTTTCATGACGAAGTTCAATCAGGGCATCGTCAACTGCGTGGTGCGCCTTGATCAGTCGCAGGTGCGGCTGCAGCGTCAACCGCGACTCGGCGCCAATTTCCGCTCGAGCTTCGACAGTCAGCCTTGGCCATATTGCATTGTCGAAGGCTTCGATGTCCGCCCACTCCAGGCGGGCCATTTCGAGCGCCATTTCGGAGTGCGGTTCAGTCCACGTGGGATTCTCTTCCAGCCAGCTCACCAGATGCGATCCAAGGTTGCGCAGCGAGAATGAGGTGGAAGGGTTCGCCTCGAGATAAGCTCGCATGAGTGCCTGAAATTGCTTCCAACCCACGACTGCCTGCACGCCGGGGAAATCTTCTTCAAAGCTTGAAAACAAGCGAAACCAATATTGTCGGTTGTAAATCTCCAGGCGTTCGAATGAAGTCAAACGATCATTGGGTCGAATGAACTGGTCTGCTTCGGCGTCATTCGATTGGCCAGCAGAATTCCGGCGCCGCATCTGCTCCCGTGACGTCAGCGGCTGCATGACAGCTTTGGCCATGCGATGTTGCAATTCCTGCAGGCCGCTCATCGCACATACTCCAAAGCGTTTTCCTGTTTCGATTCTTTGGTCGACACTGCTTTCAGATACTTGTTCGCCTTCAGCGCTTCGGCATGCACTTCATCGAAGGAGGGAATGCGATCGTCCCATTCGAGCAATGTAGCCGTGGGCCCACAGCGCTCGATGGCTCGTTCGTAGAGGCTCCATACACGATCAAGAACGGGATGATCGTGCGTATCGAGGATGTATTTCTCAAATTTTGAATGCCCTGCGATATGGATCTGCGCGACCCGGTGCGCCGGGACCGCGTCAACATACAGGCGAGGGTCAAAATTGTGGTTCTGCGAAGAAACATAGATATTGTTCACGTCGAGCAGAATGCCACAGTCCGCGCGCTCGACGACTTCATTCAGAAATTCCCACTCCGTCATCTCGGAAACATGGAATTCCGCATAGCTGCTCACGTTCTCGACCACCACTGGAACTTCGACAAAATCCTGCACCTGGCGAATTTTTTCCGCGGTTAATCGGGCTGCCTCAAACGTGTAGGGCATGGGCAGCAGATCGTGCGTATATCGACCATCAACGCTACCCCAGCAGAGGTGGTCGGACAGCCACGCTGTGCCAGTTCTGCGAACCAGGGCTTTGAGACGCTTCAAATGTTCACGATTCAGCGGATCGGCCGAGCCAAAATACATGGAGACGCCATGCTGCACGACGCGATATTGCTCCAAGATGGAGTCCAGCACGGTCAGCGGACGTCCTCCATCCACCATGTAGTTTTCGGAGATAATCTCAAACCAATCGACGACTGGTTTCTTCTCCAAAATGTGCTGGTAGTGGGGCAAGCGCAGCCCAATCCCTACGCCGTATTCGGTAAATCCATTAAAACGATTGGCTGGCATGTCTTATCCTGAGGAACTGCTGTCGAAATATTCCCCCTGCGACGAGGAAAGTCTCTTCGCAGGAGGAACGATTCCACGAAGAACTAGCCAGGCATCTTCGAGCCATCGGTGGCGCAACCACCCTTGCCCTTGCAACTGTTCTTGCCTTTGCATCCATTGTCGCTGGACTTGCAACCACCCTTGCCTTTGCAACTGTTCTTGCCTTTACACGAGTGCTTGTCCTTTGCGGACAGCCCGGTAAAAGCGGTTTGACCAAGATACTGACCGTTTGCCGATACAGTGTTGGGCGCAGAGTTCGGAGTAGCTGCATGGAGAGCTACTGCGGGAAGTCCGAGCATTCCACCCACCGCTGCGCTCAGCATGATCGATTTCATCGAATTCTTCATTGTGAATCCTCCTGGTTGTGCAGTCTCGCGAGTTTCCACGCGGGCTGTGCAACGTTAGAATCCTACAAGCCGCATTTGGTTACAGGGAAGGGAAATTTATTTGGCCGACAGGCACAAATTGCATGCTTTGGAGGCTTTCGCCGCGATTCATCGGTTGCAGGGCAAAATCTGTGATAAATGCGTGGATATCTTCAGAACCGCCGCGTCACCAGGACTGGAGTTTCAATCGCCCCGTCTAACGGATCGTGGGTTCAATCAGAAGGCGTGATTCAGAACCACGTGGGTGACGAGTTCGGCGGCGATCAACAGAATCGTAAGGCTGGAAATGGCAATCTGAACGATTTCCTTTCGTTTTTCCTGCGGAGTTAAGGGGCGGATCCGCCATTGGGATGCGGGCCGGGCGCGCAAAACCCGAGCACGGCGAACGATATAAAGGGTGAATACCGAGCCCGCGAGGGCCAAAACCATCATAGGAAGTCGAATCAGGTCTGCGTGAAAACTGCCCGTGAGCCGCGTAAGCCCGATGGCGGCTGCGAACGACCCCAGCCCTACAGCAGCGTTGATACCGCTGAAAGCGACGGCGACCGTGCAGGCGCTCTGTAACAAAATGAATAAAAGGCTGGTGAGGCTGACGGCCCACATCCGGGGTGCAGTCGGATTGACGGCTTGGGAGGCTAATTCCGGTGAGACCTTGCTCATAAGATTGCAATTCCTTTAACGCAGAATCCTTAACTTTGGCGTTCAAAAGGGTCTGATGATTGGGCCAAGGGCGGCGATCCACCATTATTTCCAAGGATCTGCAAAGATTCTAGGTCAATCCGCTTGACCCTGTCGTTGCAGTAAGCGCGATCGGAGCAGGATGGCCCGCGTCACAATGTCACAGTTCGACGGGCAGTTCCGGATGCGGCAAACCATTCTAAATCCTTGATATCGACTTCGGGTACTCAACGCCCGAAGGCCATTGCGCTTACAGTATGTAGTACACATGGTTCCCGACGATACATTTGCTTTTCCAGGAATGCAGCAGCTGTTCGATTTTTCGCCTGACGCCGTTCTGGTCACCGATGCGCGCGGAAATATCCGTGCGGCAAATCACCAGGCAGAGGCGATGTTCGGGTACGTTCCGGGAGAACTGATCGGTCAGCCGATCGACAGTCTTGTGCCTGAGCGTTTTCGCGGTCGTCATCCCGCGCATCGCGAGGACTATAACGCGCAGCCCCGAACTCGATCGATGGGCGGCGGTCTGAACCTGTTTGGCCTGCGGAAAGATGGCAGCGAAATTCCAGTCGACATTATGCTTCGCCCGGTGGACACGGCGAATGGCCCGATCGTTCTGAGCTTTGTGCGGGACGTTTCTTTTCAACGCATGGCGCAGGACGCGCTGCGGCGGTCCGATCAGCAGTTGCGGTCGATTGTCGACGGCGTCAAAGACTATGCGATTTTCCTGCTGGATAGCAAAGGGTATGTGGCGACATGGAACCCGGGAGCCCAGCGAATCAAAGGCTATACCGCGGACGAAATCATCGGCCAGCATTTCTCCGTCTTTTATCCGGACGACGATTCGGAACGGAGAAAGCCCGACGAGCAGTTGAAGATCGCCAGAGCCAAGGGAAGATTCGAAGCCGAAGGATGGCGCATCCGGAAAGATGGGTCGCGATTCTGGGCAAATGTCGTCATCACTCCCATTTTCGACGGGCACAATGAACTGACCGGGTTTGCCAAAATCACGCGCGACTTTACCGACCGCAAACGTGCGGAAGAAGCGTTGATGCTGCAGCTCAGTACCGTTTTGCTGGCCAATGTGGATATCCGCAAGATGCTTTCGGCAATTTCCGCCAGCATTCGCGATGTCGTCCCGCATGATTGCGCGACCCTGGCGCTGCGCGATCCGGTATCGGGCGGATTGCGGGAGCAGTTTCTTGAAGCCGGTGAGGGCAAACAAGCGATCCAGACGGAGACCATCATCTCGATTGAGAATTCGCCCGCCGGTTCGGCGTTTCGGCTGGGCGAGCCTGTCCTGCTGAATCAAATTAACCTGGGCCCCTACGCCAGAGAAGCGGTGCGGCATTTGACGGACAAGCAGATGATGTCCGGATGCTGGGTGCCGTTGATCAACCGCGGACAGACACTGGGGACGTTGATGGTGGCCAGCCGGATGGAGTCCGCCTTTACGCAGCGAGAAGCCGACATGCTGGGGCAAATTGCCAGCCAGATTGCGATGGCGGTGAATAATGGGCTTGCCTTCCGTCAGATCGCCGACCTGCGTGACAAACTCTCGCAGGAGAAGAAATACCTTGAAGACGAGCTCAATATGGAGCATCGCTTTGAAGACATTGTCGGCGAGAGTACCGGCCTGAGGCATGTGCTGAAGGATATTGAGACGGTTGCGCCGACCGATGCGACGGTGCTGATTCAAGGCGAGACGGGAACCGGCAAGGAACTGCTGGCGCGCGCGATTCACCGGCTGAGTCCTCGACGCGAAAGGACGTTCATTAAGCTGAATTGTGCCGCGATACCAGCGGGCCTCCTGGAAAGCGAACTCTTCGGCCATGAGAAGGGCGCCTTTACGGGAGCTATTTCGCGCAGAATGGGCCGGCTGGAATTGGCGCACGAAGGCACACTTTTCCTGGACGAGATCGGCGAGATGCCTCTGGATCTGCAGCCCAAGCTGCTGCGCGCTTTGCAGGAGCGGGAGATCGAGCGGTTGGGCGGAACGCAGAACATCCGCGTGGATATTCGCTTGATTGCGGCCACCAATCGTGACTTGGAACAGATGGTCGCAGAAAAGCAATTTCGCAGCGATCTTTACTATCGACTGAAGGTTTTTCCGGTGGTTTCTCCGCCGCTGCGCGATCGCCGCAGCGATATCCCGATGCTGGTTCGCCACTTTGTCGACAAGCACGGTCGGCGCATGGGGAAGACGATTGAATCCATTCCTGAAGAATCCATGGAAGCTCTTGTGAGTTGGAAATGGCCGGGAAATATTCGGGAACTGGAAAATTTTATCGAGCGCGCTGTGATTCTAAGCCGCGGTAACGTGCTTCACGTTCCCCTCGCGGAGCTGGCGATCGCTGATTCCGAAGTGGTCTCCGAAGTCGACCCGAACCTGCAAGCTGCCGAACGGGAGCACATCCTGCGAGTGTTGCGCGAGACCCGTGGAATGATTGGCGGACCAGGTGGAGCTGCAGAGCGACTTGGCCTGAAGCGCACCACGCTGAACTCCAAGCTCAAAAAACTGGGCATCGAGCGCAGCGACTATATGTAGTCTCGGCGACGAAATATCGTCTTCGTCACTTCGTCACCCGGTGGTGAAATAGAACCTATCCTCGCACCGAAATCCACTCGTAACTCATTCTCCGAAAACAACATGCAGCGCGCAGCCGTGCGACATTTTAAGTTTGGCCCGAGACGTGCCATTAGAGAGTACGTGGCGCAGGCACGAGCCAATATACGTTACGCATAACGATCGACAACAATCCGAACAAAGCCGTCGTCAAGCTTGAGGGAAGAGTCGTTGGACCATGGGCCAAGGAACTGGCTGCAGTGTGGAGCGACTTGGCAACCACGCTCGACAAGCGTTCGGCGACACTCGATCTGCGTGATGTGACCTATGTTGACGTTCGCGGTATGCAGGTTTTGCGCCAGATTTGTCGAGAAAAACATCCGGCAATTCTTACTGCAAGCCCGTTGACCGAGTCTTTTGCTGAGCAAGCTCAACGCAATACAACGAACGACAATCAGGAGAATGATTGACATGCCACACACCTATCACGCTGACCGGACAGATCGTTGCAAGTCGTACCATGCAGCCGAGTTTTTCAAAGCATTGCCGCCACAAGCGCTGGCCGACTTTGAGTCCATGTCAATTCGACAGACGTATGAACCCCGGGAAGTTTTGTTTGAAGAGAAGCAAAATCCGTCGCGAGTCTTCGTTCTGTTGGAGGGTCAGGTGAAGCTGTCCATGAATTCGATTGATGGTCGCCGGCTGATCCTGCGGATTGCCGGACCAGGTGAATTGCCGGGGCTGACCTCAGTTCTTTCCGGCAAAGAGTACGAAATGACCGCGGAGGCGCTGCATCCCTGCAAAATCGCATCGGTGCGGCGACAGGATTTTCTTGAATTCCTGATGCGTTATCCGGCCGCCTATGCGAGCGTGGCCCGCGATCTAAGCCTGGACTATACGCGGGCCTGCGAACAACTGCGCACTGTCGGGCTGGCGCCCAGCGCTCCCGTAAAGTTGGCGCGACTGCTGCTGGAACTGTGCGCGGCGGCCGATGCAACCAATCATTGCAACCAATTCAAGCTCACCCTAACGCATGGCGAAATCGGCGAGTGCATTGGTGCTTCACGCGAAACGGTGACGCGGACGCTGAGCGAATTTAAAAATCGGCACCTGCTGGATTTTCGTGGTTCGACGTTATTGATCCACAACCAGATGGCGCTGGCGAGCTACGCGGAAGTGTAAGTTCGACCTTCCGCGCAGTTCGCACGACCTTGCACGAATGAAGCCCTCCCCCATCAAAATGCTGTGCGGATCGTCGGTACCTGCACCGGCAGATACGGATGTGAATTGAAGCCATGACCACACCTCGATCGCGGCGCTGGCCGAATTGATTCGACTGCTCGTTTCTTAAAAGCGCGGCCCCTCTCCTCTGCCACATTTCTTACCATCCGGACCGCATCCAGGATTCATGTCCTTACTCTGCAAAAGCCACATGCCGGAAGGGCATCGTCACGCTGGTACAGTTGTGTTGGAGATGAGGTGAACCGGCAAAGATGGACGCATCAACCACTGCAACCTTGCCGCGCTTGAACGCGGAATTTCTGAAACATCATCCGGAACTGGTGCCTGAAGAATCCGGTGTGTCTTTCCCAGAGCGCGTCCTGCAGTTTGGCGCCGGCGTTTTTCTTCGTGGCTTTTTAGATTGGATGATCGACGGCATGAACAGGAAAGGCTTGTTCCGCGGACGAGTGGTTGTGGTGGCTTCGATAAATCCTGGAACAGCAACGACACTCAATCAGCAGAGTGGAGCCTATACACATCTCGCACGTGGCATCGAGAATGGCCGGCTGGTCGAGGAAAAACATGTTGTCACTGCGATAAGCCGCGGCATCGATCCCCAGCAGGATTTCGATGAATATCTGAAATGTGCGCGCAATCCGGATCTTCGCTTCATCGTGTCCAACACGACGGAGGCAGGCATCGTATACCGGGCGCAAGACCGGCAAAGCGATCGGCCTCCTGTGTCGTTTCCGGCGAAACTGACACTACTCCTGATCGAACGCTATAAGGTGTTTGAAGGTGATAGGTCGAAGGGATTTGTACTCTTACCGTGCGAGCTGATCGAGCGCAACGGCGACAAGCTGAAAGAAGCAGTGTTGCAAACGGCGGCAAACTGGAGCGTGGATCCAAGCATTGTGGAATGGATTACCGAGGCGAATATTTTTGCAAACACCCTGGTGGATCGGATCGTTACAGGCTTTCCGCGCGATGAAATTCAGACCTTGTGGAAAGAGTCCGGCTACATCGATGAATTGTTCAACACCTCGGAAGTATTTCATCTGTGGGTGATTGAGGGGCCACCTCCTTTGGCCGCGGAACTACCTCTGCGCGAAGCTGGCTTTAACGTTATTTTCGCCGACGACATGACGCCCTATCGAGAGCGCAAGGTACGCATCCTGAATGGGGCTCATACAGCCACCGTGCTGGCCGCATATCAAGCGGGCGAGAACCTGGTGGGTGAATGCATGAAGGATCCGCTGATTCGCGACTTTATGACACACGCGATCTACGACGAGGTGATTCCGACCCTTACTTTGCCGAAGCAGGAATTGGATGCTTTCGCGGCCGCAGTATTTGAGCGCTTCAGCAACCCATTTATTCAGCACGCATTGCTGAGCATATCGCTCAACTCAATTTCGAAGTATAAAACGCGCGTGTTGCCGTCTGTTGAACAATATCTAGCAATTAAGGGCGAGCTGCCCGCTCGCTTGACCTTGGCGCTGGCCGCGCTGATTACGTTTTATCGCGGGACGGAAGTTAGGGATGGGGCACTGATTGGCCATCGCAGCGGCGAGGAACACCGCATTCAAGATAACGAAACAATTTTGGAAACATTTGCGAGTCTATGGTCAAAGTTTGACGGGTCGACGGAGGGGATTCACCTGTTGACGGAGGCTGTACTGCAAAGAGATGACTGGTGGGGCAAAGACTTGTGCCAGTTGCCGGCCATGACTCACACGGTGAGCGGATATATCGAATCCATACTGAAGCGCGGAATGCGCGTCACCCTACAGGAAGTGAGCTAGCGGTCCTCACATGCAGAACTGTTAATTCTGCGTGAAGCACCGGCAGGGCGGACGATCTCTCGTCCAAAGCGTGACCCAGTGAAACTGTGACAGGATAGAAGGAATGTCGCTTCCGCACGAACCGGCTCGCGGCGCTGCCGCATTTGCCTCCCGCGATTTTCGTCGATATCAACTGGCACGGCTGCTCGTCATTATTGGCGCGGAGGCGCAGGCAGTCGCGGTGTCATGGCAAATCTATGCGATCACGCATCGAGCCATCGATCTTGGTTATGCCGGATTGGCTTTATTTCTGCCCGGAATCTTGTTCCTGCTGGTGAGCGGGCATGCCGCCGACCGCTATGATCGACGGCACATCATCCTGGTTTGCTATGGGCTGCAGTGTCTATGTACGGGAACACTGTTTTATCTTTCTTGGATCGGCACTCAAAATGTTGCTGCTTTGTTTACGGTCTTGTTCTTAGTCGGGACTGGGCGCTCCTTTAGCGGGCCGGCAAGTTCGGCATTGCTGCCACACCTGGTGCCGAAAGGAGACTTCGTCAACGCGGTTTCCTGGGGCGCTTCCATCTTTCAACTTGCGAATTTTGTCGGGCCAGCGCTGGGTGGATTGCTGTTCACGCTGCCGCTGGCACAATGGCTTCCGAGCCCAACAGGCAAACATCTAGCAGGTGGCGCAATCGCCTACGCGTTTGCCTTGGTCACGTTATTCATTTTTCTGTTTCTTCTGGCATCGCTTTCGGTTCGGCCCGGAAGGCAGGAACAGCGCGCGATTTCGGCGGAGACGCTTTTGGCAGGATTCCGTTATATGTGGCACAAAAAATTACTGCTGGGGGTCACAACTCTGGATCTGTTTGCGGTGCTACTCGGGGGAGCCGTTGCGTTGCTGCCAATTTTTGCGGAAAACATCTTGCACTCCGGCCCTAGAGGATTGGGAATCCTGCGCGCCGCGCCTGCGCTGGGGGCACTTTGCGTTTCCGTATTAATGACATGGCGTCCAATCGGCCACAACGCTGGAGTGCGCATGTTGTATTCGGTCGTGATATTTGGCGTGGCTACGGTGGTGTTCGGACTGTCGCGCAATATGGCGCTTTCGCTGGCCGCGCTATTTGTCGTGGGGGCGGCCGATATGGTGAGCATCATTGTCCGCTCTTCGATGCTGCAACTAGCGACGCCGCAGGCGATGCGCGGGCGAGTGAGCGCTGTGAATGCCTTGTTTGTTGGAGCCAGCAACGAGTTTGGGAGTTTTGAAAGTGGTGTCACTGCCCAATGGTGGGGCGCCGTGCCGGCGGTCGTGGTTGGAGGCGTAGGAGCCATCGCGGTCACTGCCGCCTGGACATGGATGTTTCCTTCACTGCGAAAAGTGAACCGACTGACTGAACACGAGTTGCTAGGAGCGGATCATGAAACCGCCACGGCTGAGCCGCAACATTGACGCGAATTCATCGCGTGCCAGATGGGATCAACCGACGGTTCAGGTGGATGTCGTGTTTACCGAAGCCCGGCGGCGAGCAGAGACATGCTTCTATGATGGCGGCGACGATGGACGTATGTGGCCCGTCGCACGTGATGGACGTAGTAGCTATGTCCATGCTCAACATGAACCGTATGCTTCACAGGCAGGCTGACAGTTTCTACGACGGCCGGAGTTGCTGCGGGTTCAGCCGGGGCGTCGTTGTGTGCCACCAGTTCAGCCGGCGGACCGCTGTGCTGTTCGTACGTTTTATACACGGAGATGTGGAAGCAGGCTTGTTCGAATTCTTCCTCGACATCAAGTTTGCCACTGGCTTGAAGCTCCCCTAACACGGCTCGCATCCACGCAATTTCTTTCAGCGACATTCCCTTTTTACCAAGATCGATCGCCTCGCCCGTTAGATGGGGAGAAGCGGTATCTCCGGAAGTGGGTGCCGCGTTGCCATTGTAGTGCGCAAGGTGGCGTTGAAAATTGACCGTTCGGACAGCGGAAGTAAGCTGCAAGGGTCGACCAAAAAGATCCTCGTGTGCGCGAGCCAGATTGCTTAGGAATTGCGCCGTCCACGGGCGCGTGTAGCGGCGATTCAGCGGGAGGCGGGGGTCGATTGCCAAGCCCGCGGAGGCGGGTAACGCCACCAGATCGCCGGACCGGACCATAGCGCTAAGCTGCGCATCATCCTGAATGCGGCTTAGTCCTTCGACATCGGCAATGATGTTCTGGTGTACCAGTACTTCATGGGAGCCGCGCAAAGCGACCGGCATGTAGCTGGGGACTGAAGTATTGAATAGCGGCATGTTGCGCGAGACTGAGGTGTTGCCGGCCGAGGCTGCGTCTTGGTCGCTTGCCGAGGTTGCAAGCGCGGGTAGCGGAGCCGCCGCCGGCGGTGTGGTCTCCGCAATAATGGCAGCATGCGAGTGGACCTGATCCAAAGTTACCGACAAGCGGTGGCTGCGGGCATAGGTTTTGCGTCGGCGATGATTGCGGGCTTGGCGTTGCCGCTCGACTGCAAGGCGGCGGAGCTCCGCCTGCCTTCGGCTAGGCTTGGCATGGGAGGAGCTCAGGCGTTTTGTGTGCGTTCTTGAAGCAACGGTTGCCTGCGTGGAACTTGCTGATAGGAAAGGCGTAACAAATAAGATCACGGCGAGGCAAAAAGCTAAAACAGCTCTGCTGACGAGGCAGGATCTGCCTTCGAACTGAAGGAGGCAACTTCTCATTTCAACCTGGGTTTAAGATTACGTGATTCGTGCTATGAATGGTAGTGACCAAAGGGGTACAGTTCGAACAAAATACCGCAATCGAAGCAATTCTGCCACTGATCAGTAAGAACGGAGTTTCAACAAAAAAGTCGCGCCAGAGATTCTGGTTGAATGTCATTGGGTGAAGTTGAAATCGGCTGGCATGGCTAACGAAAAGATCGATCTTCACTCTAATAGACGATGCCGATGACAGGCGAGCTTCATCCTCCATCAGGCTTGGATTCCCGGCATCGAAAGTCAGAAGGAAAGAGGGACTGTTGTGAACCTGACGAAAACATTACGCGCAACGATTCGTTCCGGGGCGACCCTGGTCGTAGGCGTCGCCGTTGCAATAGGATTGCCTTTGTCTGCATCTGCGCAGCAAGTTCGCGCCAATTGGAGTAAAGACGCGCCCTTTGCTCAATATAAAACTTATGAGTGGGTACCCAGCGAAGCCACGAACCACCCGTTCTACCGGCAATATGTGGGCGAGTACGTGAACTACGCCTTGACCAAGAAGAAAGGTCTGCAACAGGTCACCGCTGCGCAAAATCCTGATCTCTACGTGACCTATCACTTCTCCACCCGAGATGTCATGGACTGGAATACGTACGGGTACGGATTCGGCCCGGGTTGGGGTGGATGGGGATGGGGAGGTGGCTGGGGTGGCATGAGTTACTACCAAACACGGCCGTCTCCGCGCGTCATTGGCTTTCTGACCATCGATCTGATTGACGCCCATACGCGAAAGATCGTATGGCGAGGTGAGGCAATACAGGACGATGTGACCAAGAGTGGCAACGCTGAAGAGAAGCAAATTGCCCATTCTGTCTACAAGATGATCGATCGCTACCCACCCAAGATGAAGCATTATTGATTGCCTAAAAACTCCAACGTTTTGGCATTAGGGGAGATGACGGCGTGAGCGACTCAAAGCTCACGCCGTTTTTATTTTGCCCGCTGCCTGGCAGAAATTGGGACTTAGGTTGCGAATTCCACTGTCCGACCACCTCAACGCATGCCAGATTTTCGATGTGACTTTCGTCACAATTAGCGGGCAGCCTGGGATGTAGACGGTGCATCCTAACGCACGGTCTACATTCCATCAGCTTTGCCGTCTGTAAATCACGGATTGAAACGCACCTGCTTCGAAATTGTGTGGGGAGGCTTTTCGATGCAATCCAGGGGATCCATCCTGGTAGTAGACGACGACCCTGTTCATCTCCGGATTTACGGGTGGATTATGAATGCAGCCGGCTTTCGCGCCGTGACAGCCCAGGTTTTGTCGAACGAAGTATGTCTGCCCGAGAGAGATCGCTTTGATGTTGTTGTATTGGATTATCGCCTTACCGGCACGCTGACTGCGGTGGAAGCCGCTCGGCAGATTGAGAAAAAATATCCGAACGTTCCAATCGTCATTCTTTCGGACATGTTCGAGATGCCGGCCGATATTGTGCCTTACGCCACGAAGTTCGTGCGCAAGGGTGAACCGGAGAAGTTGATTGCGACGATTTCCAGTTTGCTGGCGGATTCAGGGCTAAATTCTTCAGGCGGCGACACCAGATGAGCCGTCGCAATCCAACCAACCCCGAATTGAGTATTGCGAGAGTTTGCATCTGGTTGCGAAACGCAATAGTTCTAGCCGAGATGGCATCGGCAGTCGCTTGCTATGGCGGATCGGCGGCAAAAATTCGTCCGATCCAGGAACAACAATTAAAGTCGATGTCGCTCGAGCAGTTAGGGAATGTAGAAGTCACAACCGCCTCCAAACTGCCGGAGGAGGTGTGGAAAACGCCAGCGGCGGTTTTTGTGATCACGTCAGATGACATACGCCGGTCGAGCGCGACGACACTTCCGGGACTGCTCCGCCTGGTTCCCGGAGTGCAGGTTTCGCGTTCCCAGAGCGATGCGTGGGCAGTAGGCATTCGCGGGTTCACGAGCGGGTTCTCCAAAGATCTCTTGGTCTTAATCGATGGGCGCAGTGTGTATACGCCGCTGTTTGAGGGCGTGTATTGGGATGTTCAGGACCTTCCGCTGGAGGATATCGATCGGATTGAGGTCATTCGCGGACCGGCGGGCGCTGTTTGGGGCGAAAATGCGGTCAACGGCGTCATCAACATCATTACCAAGCATGCGAGAGATTCGCATGGAACCTATGCCAGCGCGCTGGGTGGCGGGACTGTCGATCGCTTTATCGGCGAAGCACAACAAGGATGGAATTTCCGTAATCATTGGCAGGCGCGTATCTACGCAAAGGGATTCAATCGTGGTCCGGAACTGGACCCGGGGAATGATCCCTACGATGCCTGGCATGAGGAGAGAGGCGGTTTTCGCGCAGACTGGCAGCCGAATCATCGCGACGCTCTAATGGTTGAAGGAGATATCTATCAGGGAGAAGTCGGCGGCCAGAATACGATTGGAACATTTTTCCCGCCCGCACAAATGGTCGTACAAGGAGCGCAACCGGTCTCCGGCGGCGACTTAGTTCTGCGCTGGGATCGAACACTAAGCGCCAAGTCCGACTTTTATTTACAGGCGTACTTCGATCGTACCAATCGCAAATCGCTGCAGTTCGATGAAACTCGCGATACATTCGACGTGGATTTTGTCGATCATATCGGCACTCTTCCGCGCCAGAATATTATCTTCGGCTTAGGATTGCGGGAAAGCCCCAGCAACCTGATCCAGACCCACGCGACTATCAACTTTACTCCGAATCAGTTGACCGACTATATCTATAGCGGATTTGTGCAGGACCGCATTGAGATTCTGCCGAACCGTCTGGCAGCCATTCTGGGGACCAAGATTGAAGACAATAACTATAGCGGTGTAGGAGTCGAACCGAATGCACGCCTTTTATGGAACCCATCGGCGCACCAAACGGTGTGGGGTGCTGTATCCCGTGCACTCCGGGTTCCTGGGCGAGTTGACCAAGACCTAACCTTGATCGGCAATTATGTTCCGTCTCCGCCGATCTTCGTTACGGTACTGGGAAATCCGAACTTCAAGCCGGAGGTGATGGTTGGTTGGGAGGCAGGGTACAGACAATTGTTCACACCCAACCTGTATATGGATTTATCCCTATTCCACAATCAATACGACGATCTTGAAAGCTACGGGGAGCCGATTTTTACCATTTCGTTTCCAACGCAGCCTTATCCATACACATCCTTGAACGCGATGTTTGCGAATGGAGTCAAGGGAGTGACGGATGGCCTGGAACTGGCTCCGGATTGGAAGCCTTTTCCGTGGCTCGACCTGCGAGGAACGTATTCTCACCTGCACATGGCGCTGCACTCGAAGGCGGGGTTCAACCAGGCTTCGTACGTGGCCAGTTACGAGGGGTCGAGTCCCGATCATATTGCGACCATGCAGGCGCTCTTCACATTGCCGTATGGGATCGAAATTGATCCTGACTATCGCTATATGAGCGCGTTGCCTGCGCAAGATGCACCGGCCTACCAGACGGCCGACGCTCATGTGGCGTGGAAGTTCAAGAAACACTTTCGGCTTACAGTGGACGGTCGGAATCTGTTACAGCCATCGCACCGCGAATTTCTTGGTGATAATAACAATCAAGTGGGCATCAAAAGAGAAGTTTATGGTGGGATAGCCTGGATTCCATGAGACTGGAGCGGCCGTGAATACGCTGACCATTAGCCGAAGGCCGCAACTCCATCAGAGCCGCCGACGCGCGGTCGAGGACTGCCGCGCCATTCTCGTGACCGGCTGTTTCGCGGTGGCGTGGTTATTTGCGGCGCCCATTTTTTTGGCGCAGAGCGCGGCGCAGGCGGCTGCTCCCACCCAGGATGACGTTGAAGCTGCCTATCTCTACAATTTCGCGAAGTTCGTTACATGGCCGGCGAAAGCGAACGCCGATGCGCTGAATGTCTGCATCCTTGGCAAAGACCCGTTCGGCCCCACTCTCGATCAGGTTGTTGCTGGTGAGACGATTGACGGCAGACATCTGGCAGTGATTCGGTTAGCCGACGAGCTCTCGGCGCAGCGTTGCGCGATACTTTTCATCGGCGAATCTGAATCATCGAATCTCGATCGAGACCTGGCCGCGGTGGCTCATCTTCCAATCCTCACGGTGAGTGACATTCCCGGATTCATGGAGGATGGGGGGACGATTCAGTTTGTTTTGCAGGAGGATCGAGTTCGATTTGAGGTGAACCTGAACGCTGCGCGTAAATGCGGGATTGTGCTAAGTTCTCAGCTTCTGAAGGTGGCGACCAGAGTTGTGGGAAATCCGTCCGGGGAGGAACTGCAATGAGACTCTTTCCTCGAGCAACGTCGATTTCCGCAAAGCTGATTCGCATGAATCTTCTGGTAAGCCTGGCTGCACTGGTACTGGCATGCGTGGCGTTTTTCAGCTACGACTTAATTTCATTTCAGGCAAGCCTCATTCGCAATTTAGCGGCCGAGGCGAGAATTGTCGGCTCGAACAGCGTATCTGCGTTGCTGTTTAACGACAAGCAGTCAGCCGTGAATACTTTGACGGCACTCAGCGGGTCGCGTGACATTTTGGGGGCAGCGATTGTTGGAAATGATGGAAAGGTATTTGCGGGCTATCGGTCGAGGGAAGGCTGGGCCATGCGTTTTCCACCTCTTGTTGCCGGCCGCAATCAACAGTACTGGATATCCGGAAGAGACGTTCTCCTGGCTCAGCGGATTATCTTTCAGGGACATTCGGAAGGGTCGGTGTACATTTTTGCGCGGCTGGGCGAACTGGGTCAGAGAGCTCGCCGATATCTCCTGATTGCAGCGGTGATTCTGCTGCTTTGCCTGGCGACGGCGATGATCTCCACTGTATCGTTCCGACGGCAGGTTTCGGAGCCGATCGTCGCGCTAGCGGAGATGTCTCGCAAGGTATCGAGGGATCGCAATTACTCCCTGCGAGCTCCGCCGAGCCGTGATCGGGATGAGATCTCAGTGCTGATTGACTCGTTCAATGAAATGTTGGCGCAAATTGAGCAACGGGATATGGCGCTGCGCCTTGCAAAGGACGAACTGGAGGAACGGGTCCAGGAGCGGACTACTGAACTGAAAACAGCGGTTCGTGAGCTTGAGGCCTTCTCATACACCGTTGCACACGATCTTCGAGGACCGCTGGATGCTGTTAGCGGTATCGGATTTGTGCTGCAGAAGGATTATGCGAACATCATGGACGCGGATGGGAAGGAGATGTTGCAAAGCCTGCGCAACTCGTCTACGCGGATGGCAACTTTGATCGATGACTTGTTGAATCTTTCTCGCGCTGGAACTTCTGGCTTGGAGCGGTCTACTGTTGATCTGAGCGCGGTGGCGAACTCGATTGCAGAGGAATTGCAACTTGCCGAGCCGCATAGGAAGGTGAGGTTCACGGTTAGCGGGGGAGCCATTGCATTGGCCGATGCAGGGCTGATGCGGGTGGCACTAGAAAATCTGATTCGCAACGCATGGAAATACACAGAAAAGACAGCGAATGCGTCGATCGAATTTGGGTGCAAGCGGGCGGGTCGGGAACTTGTGTGCTTCGTGCGTGACAACGGCGCCGGATTTAATCCGGAGTTTGCAGACCGGTTGTTCAAACCATTCCAACGGCTCCATAGTCAGGGAGAGTTTGTTGGAACAGGGATCGGATTGGCGACAGTGCAAAGAATTATTTCTCGTCATGGTGGAAGGGTGTGGGCCGAGGGCGCCGTCGGTGAAGGCGCAACGTTCTACTTCACCCTCGATTTCTGAACGAGTACGGGCAACACTGGAGAGCTGGAGGAGGGAAGAACTTGGAACGCAGGATGTACAGTGCGCAGCTGCTGGAGAAAAACTTATTGTCGGAGAGTTCCCAGTGTTATCACCTGGAATTTGATATTCCGGAGCTGGAGAATTTTGATTTTGAGCCGGGACAGTTTATTTCCATGGTCGCCGAGGACGGCCGCGGAAAATCTCAGACTCGTGCCTATTCGATCGCTTCGGCTCCGCGCGGTAATCGATTCGACCTGTGCCTGGATCGTGTGGATGGAGGATTTTTTTCGAACCAGCTTGCGGATGCGAGACCCGGCGCTACGGTTCCTTTTCATGGTCCATACGGATTGTTTGTACTGCGCCGGCCACTTGTGCATTCCGTGTTGATTGCCGCCGGAACGGGAATTGCGCCGATTCGCGGGTTCGTCGAGGCTCTGTTTCCGAGCGAACGGGAGGACCGAAGCGACGGCAAGCATTTCTGGCTGGTGTATGGCGCGCGGCATGCGTCGGAAATCTACTATCAGCATTACTTCGAGAAGACCGCGGCAGAGCATGCCAACTTTCATTTTTTGCCGACCGTGAACCATCCTCATGAGGGCTGGGAAGGGCTGCGAGGAAATGTTGATACTGCACGTGAGAAATCTTTTACTGGAAGATTCCGGCGAACTTGGATCGGCGAGGTGAAGCCGGCGCAGGCGTACATCTGCGGTCTGAACGAAATGGTGGCTGCCAATCGAGCACAGCTGAAGGAATTGGGTTGGG
This sequence comes from uncultured Acidobacteriota bacterium, assembly GCA_963821145.1. Lineage (GTDB taxonomy): Bacteria > Acidobacteriota > Terriglobia > Terriglobales > Acidobacteriaceae > JAKAAZ01. Next base: position 12,123 of record CAWGCV010000009.1, on the reverse strand, counting down.
ACCGAAAGCAGATTATCTTCGAGCGGTACGACTGAGCGTTCCGGCTAGAGATTGAAAAGCTCCCGCAGGCGTTTTGTTTGGCCGCGGCTGACCGGAATCTCTGTGTGGCGTCGATCGTCCATGCGCAGTTGATAGCTGGATTTGAACCACGGTACGACTTCTTGAATGCGATGGATGTTCACGACAAAGGAACGATGCGCGCGCCAAAACAGACCCGGATCGAGCTGCTCGAGCAGGTCTTCCAGCGTGCGGCAATTTGAATGGCCTTCAATCGAGTGGGTGGCGACGCTGATCGTCCCTTCTTCAATGGATGCAAAGCAGATGTCGCGCTGTTCGACGAGCAGGAGGCGTCCGCCAACGCGCAGAACAATTTTGGCAGCCGTGTTTTTCGCAGGAGCTTGTTGCTGCTCGAGCAGGCGAACCAGAGCATCCAGCCGTTCGTCGACGGCGTGGGATGTCGGAGCGACCTCGGGTGATCCTTCCTTCACGCCGGAGGACCTGGGAGCTGCCGGAGAAGATCCAGCGGCGACTTCTGCCAGCCGAGTTCTGACCCGTTCGAGGGTGTGACGGACTCGCTTTTCGTCAAAAGGCTTCAGCAGGTAGTCGACCGCATTCACTTCAAAGGCGCGGACCGCGTATCGATCAAATGCTGTTGCGAAGACGATGTTCGGGAGGGGAGACTTGCGACCTTTTTCCAGCAGTTTCTTGAGTACTGCAAACCCGTCGAGTCCGGGCATCTGCACATCGAGAAAAACTACATCGGGCTGATGCGCGCGCACAAGTTCCACAGCTTCCACGCCATTCTTTCCCTGGGCGACAATTTCTACATCGTCCGCCTTGCGAAGCAAATACTCCAGCTCCTGGCGCGCCAGTTGTTCATCATCGACAATCACGGCTCGGATCGTCATGGCTTAGGTTCACTCTACATCAGCGAAAGAAGTTTCGAGCTACTTCGAAGATCATGGAGAGTTGGTTGCAATTAGGAAACTTGAGGATTTTGAAGTGAATGTGGGAATGCAGATGGCACAGGGTCGCTCAGGAGCGATATGCTGTGAGGCGCGCGGGCGTGTTGTCGTCCGCTAAATCGTGTCCGCAGTGAGTGCAGTGAAGATCGGTGACACGGACGCTTTCGTGGCATATCCCGCAGTTGGGAGAGACGCGATAGGCGCATTGCGGGCAGTAATTAATATTGCTGTCCACCTTGGTGCCGCAGCATGGACATTGGGAAAGGACCGGTTGCCGCAACAGAAAATACAACACCGGACCAATGCCTCCCTGCAAGACGATACACAACAAAATCCAAAGCCACTTGCCCATGTTGCGGCGCGGTGCGTCCTCACTGATATAGCCGATCATCAGCATGTAGACCGCTACGAGCGCACCCCAGGAAGCTCCGAAATAAACGTGTACGGGGAACGGGCTATGGTAGTGGGTGTGCAGTACAAAGAAGAAAAGATACTGAATGCCAACGAAGGCCACGAAAGCCAGAACGATCGACCATCGAGGAATGAGGGTGAGTTCTTCGCTGACAGAGAAAGACGAACTGGAATCGCTGCGGGCCATTTGTTGAATAACGTTTAACACACGCGCGGCATTAACACCACGCATTTGAAACTAGAAAAAATGTCAGGTAGCAAGAACAGTCATTGATCTAACCCGTTTCAAAACAGCGGTGCAGACAGCCCTATCGGACCATCGAGTCCAAGCGCGATGTCACGCGATGATCGATTCGTCTGGTCCCGCCGCCATTGCGCGTACGCAAAAACACCAGAAACAGGGTCACCAAGGTGACAGGAAACAGCCATGCAATCACATACACAAACTGCAGTTCAGACGCCGGAAAATTCTGCGGATCCAGCAGCATCTGCATTCCGCTCCAGAACACTGGCGTCAGCACCAGGAAAAGCAAGGAAAATCCGAGAATCGTGATTCCAATTCCATGGCGTACCCGGCGCCTGCGTTCGGCAATTTCGACAGCTTGCTCACGAACAAGGCGCTGCGCACGGCACACCATCGCGCGGTCTGCTACACCACCCACGGCGAGCAGAGCGGTTGCGAATTGCTGCTCTTCAGCGGAAAAGATCGCCGACACGCGATTCAAGTTTGGGTCGGAGTTTTCTCCGCCTGTATGCTTCATCACGGGATCATGGTTCACGGCTGCACCTCGTTCGCGGCTTCGCGATGCAGTTCAAGAACAGGTTTCAATGCGGCCATTCCGCGATAGAGGCGCGACTTTACTGTGGACAGCGGCGCACTGCTGATCTGGGCAATTTCCTCCAGCGACATTTCCTCGTGGAAGCGCAGAACAAGTACTTCGCGGTAGAGTGGATGCAGCGTAAGAAGGGCGCGGCCAATACGCGCGGCACGCTCTCCGGTCTGAAAATGGTCGAAGGGTGAGGGGAGATCGGCCGCGATCTCAACGGGCCGGTCATTCTCGGGATCGGTCACGTCATCCAGACTAAGGGTCACGCGTTTGCGAGTGTGGTCGATCATCAGGTTTCGTGCGATCGCAAACATCCAGGTTTCAAAGCGCGAGCGACCACTGAACTGCGAACCGCGTTCCAATACCCGAAGCCATGTCTCCTGGAACAGGTCCTGTGCCAGGTCGCGGTTTCCAACAAGAAAGAGCAAATAACGGAACAACCGATGCTGGTAGCGTTCGATCAACTGCTCCATCATCTCGGGATCATGACGACGAAGGGCAATAACAATCTCAGCGTTCGCGGCTTGCGCTTGCTGGGTGTCGACGAGCGCGGCTGTTTGGGTAGCTGCCATGGTCTCTTTTGTAGAGACGTCGGCCCGATCCAGAAAGACGCGGTGTGCGAGGGGATATTCCTTGAATCGCATGATGGGTGCCAGTCTTATTTTTTCACGATTGGCGAGTAGTCGCTGAAGAAATGCGCGACTCGTTGGCGAATATAAGGCGAATAATTGCCTCATCGCGGAGGATACACTACTCATTATGCAGCTGTTGTACGGATTGCACGCCGTGGAAGAGGCGATTCGCTCGGGCAATCGGCGGTTGGAATACGTGGTGATTTCTCGTCAGCGTCAGGATACGCGCCTGAATGGAATCGCGGAGTTGTGCCAGGCCGCCGGGATCACAGTTCGCGTGGAATCGAAGGAACAGCTGACAAGGCTGGCGCGCACCGATGGTCACCAGGGAGTTGTGGCGGTCGTAGCCGAGCGCGGCTATTCGTCGCTGGAAGATCTGGTGCAGCGCGGAGGATCCGATCTTTTTTTGCTGGCTCTGGATGGCGTCGAGGATCCTCATAACCTCGGGGCGCTTCTCAGAACTGCGGATGGAGCTGGGGTAGATGGTGTGGTTCTACCCGAGCGGAGGGCAGCCGGGGTGAATGCCACTGTCGTGAAGACCTCTGCCGGCGCGGCTGAGCATGTCCGAATTGCACGCGTGACGAATCTGGTGCGGGCGCTTGAAGAGTTGAAGCGACAGAATGTGTGGTGTGTAGGTTTAGATGAACGCGGCTCCGTCGATTACGACAGATTTGATTATCGATGCAGTTTTGTGCTGGTGCTGGGCGGCGAGGGAAGCGGTTTACATGAACTGACCCGGCGCACATGCGATCATCTGTTGCGAATCCCTATGGCAGGCCAGGTTTCGTCGCTGAATGTATCAGTGGCTGGCGCGATTGTGATGTACGAGGCGGCGCGACAACGTCGCGCGTCGATAGCGTCGCCGGCGGTCGAGGAGACGACGTCTAGTGCGGTTCGCGCGAAGAGGCCCCTCAAGGGATTGGGTTCATGACTTGTATGCGGTATCGATTGGGTTTCTTTCTTCTTCTTTTTGCGGTTGGCGGCTCGTTCGCGCAGAGTTCCGCAGCAAACAACCAAAACAAATCCTCTTCAAGCCATGGGCAGGTTCTATTTTCCCGTGGAGATGACAGTACGGCGACGACCGAAACTCCGGCCGCAACGCCAGCATCCCAGCAACTGGCGACCCCGCCAAAAGCCGCAGTCGTGCCCGCAAAAGCGACGCTTGCGACCGATGCCGAACGTACTTCATTGACATATAGTTCTTACGATTTTGAAGTGCATCTGGAACCGTCGCAGCACTCGATTGCGGTGCACGCGCGGATGGTAGCCCGCAACAACAGCGACAAAGCGCTAGGACGGGTCGCGCTGCAGCTTTCCTCATCGCTGCATTGGGAATCGATGGAAGTGGACGGCAAGCCGACGAAGTTTGAGATCGAGACCGTAGCGAGCGACATCGATCATACGGGCGAGCTAACGGAGGCGGTCGTCAAACTCGAGGCGCCTCTTGCACCGGGAGCCAGCATTCGGATGAACGCCATTTACTCGGGTACTGTGGTGCCCTCGGCGGAACGTCTTCTGCGCCTGGGCGCGCCGGCAAAGATTGCAAACTCCTCGGAGTGGGATGCGATCGACCCGAATTTTACGGCGCTTCGGGGATTTGGGAATGTAATCTGGTTTCCTGTTTCAACGGCACCGGTGCTGCTTGGACAGGGATCGGAAATGTTTGACTCTGTCGGAAAGTGGAAGCTGAGCGAGTCAAATGCCAAAGTTACGATGCACGTACTGGTCGAATATCTGGATGTGAAACCGACGGTTGCCTTTTTGAATGGGACAGTGGTGCAACCAGACGCCGGATCGTCGGAGGCGCCCACGACAAATTCTTCGTCGCCGAAGCGCGCCAGCACGCAACCACAAAGAAATACATCTACCAGCACCGAATCTGCAACGAAACAAGCGCCGGGGAATTCGGCTTCGCCGACAACGACGGCGGGAAATACGATTTTGCAGGTGGCTTCCTTCACGCTGCCGCCGACGCGATTGGGATTCGCGCCCCTGAGCTTTTTCGTGATGTCTGCAGCGCAGGAGAGTGTGCCAGGACTGGAAATTTACTCCCGACCTGAAAATAAGGCAGCCGCATCAACGTATCAAACCGTGTTCACACAAACTCGAACGATGATTGAGCCCTGGCTGGGAGTACGCCCGAAACGGCCGGTTGTTCTGGTGGATTTGCCGGGTGCAGACGATCTCCCGTTTGAAGAGAGCAATATTCTATTTCTCCCGTTGCAGACAAATGCGACCGACGATACGGTGGGTCCGGTGATGGCGCACATGCTGGGCCATGCGTATTTTGTTTCGCCGCGCGTCTGGCTTAATGAAGGTGTAGCGCAATTCATGACGCTGTTGTGGATTGAGCAACGCGCCGGTGTCAGCACTGCCATTGGGCAAATGGATTCACATCGCGCAGCGCTCGCGATCGCGGAAACAAGCGATCCAGGAGTCAATCCGGGACAAAGCCTGATTGAGGCGTGGAGCGATATTTATTATCGGGACAAGGCGACTGACGTGCTGTGGATGTTGCGGAACATCGTAGGCGATGAAGCCTTGGGAAAGGCGATGCAGGCATACGTCGCGGCAGATGACCACGAGTCCAGTTATTTTCAAACGCTGCTGCAAAAGGTTTCGGGTAAGGACTTGGAGTGGTTTTTTGACGACTGGGTTTATCGCGACAGAGGATTGCCCGACCTGCATATCCTAAGCGCCTATTGGCGACCGATTTTGAATAAGAACAGCAGCGGCAAGAATTACCTGGTGAGCGTCGACGTGCAGAACGACAGCTTTTGCGCTGCAGAAGTGCCGGTCACGGTTTCTTCTGCATTTAGTAGCCAGACGCGGGAATTACTCGTTCCCGCTCACGCGCGCTCGGCCTTGCGGATGTTGTTGGACAGTAAGCCTGCGCAGGTGGTTGTGAATGATGGCAGCGTTCCGGAGGTGGAAAGCAGCCATCATGAGCAGGCTGTGGTCCCGGCGCAATAGAGCCGAGGCTCCTCACATTTGCGTTGAAAAGAGTGGGAGCCAAGATCGACGATGAGAACCGAATCAGGCTGCGGTCGGTCCGCTGGGGTTGTTGAGGCTGCGACGTTCCCACTCATCTGCCATGCGACGGGCCAGTACGGGAACGCCAAACACAGCGCTCGTCAGCAGGGTGGTTGCCAAAACATCATTGCGGTAAAACGGGAGTCCCGCAAGATAGCAGGTCGCAAGTCCACTTGCGTTGTGCGGATAGAGCAGGGAGCCAGCCCAGACGGCAAAATTGCTTGCCAGGAAAAACGAAGTGGACGAGGCAAGCGCTGCGCCTATGATGCGACCCGCATTGGCCCGCTTGCGGAGGAACGCATAACCCATCCAGCAGGCACCCAAATACCAGGCCCACGTGACCAAGTAATCCTGCAGATGAAACGGGAAATTATAGGCAAAGACCGTCAGATAATAATCGGCGGCGGCCAGCGCCAATACTGGGAGAATGAACAGCTTGGGGGAACGTCGCGCACCAAACACAAGCAGCGAAGCTCCCACGGCGGTGAAGCTGAACCAGGGATGTGGCAGGATGCGGGTGAAAACTGCTGCTAAAACGAAGAAATAGCTGAACATTCGATCCTCATTGTCACGGAACTGGGTAAGTTGGGTTTTCCCTTTAAAAGTTCATTGTTTCTGGAGGATGGAGAAATGGTCAAGGCAATTTTGGCAGAATCAAAACGAGTTGTGATGCAGGCAACAATTTGAAGTGAGATGAATTCGTCGGGAACGGCGCTATTTTTGCACGCGGCCATTCATTCGCATCTCGTCCACGGCACCATTTGGGGCGATGGTGACGGTACCTCCCAGCGGGTTATCTCGGCGGCCATGGAGAAAGAGGACATCATAGGTAAATCGCAGATCCTCAAAATGAACCTGGGTGTATTCCCCATCCTTCAGCGTGTCGAAGGTGCCTCTCTGTGCCACGAAGGGGTATTTCGACCAATCGAGGAACGCCTGGCCCAGCCAGGAGCGTTTCGCAGCTAATATTGCCGGCGTCTGGGGTTGCTTGTAGTACAGATTGTCAGGGGCTTCACTGGTGAAACTGTCTGTCCGCGTGTTTAAAATTCCGGTTTGGTAGAAATCTTTTGTTTCCACCACGCCGAACCACTGGAAAATGTCGCCGGGATACGGGCTGACCGTCATCTTCAACACCGGCTCGTTTTGAAAGTTCTGTTGGGCGAGGAGAGCAAGGGCGTGGTCATGCTCCGCCCATCGCCAGCAGCCGAGAACAACGCCGGCGGCGAGAGCGAAAATCGCCCATCCGCGGCCTCGAAACATATTGGGCCGAACTCCAATCTCCTGGTCGGCCATACCCAGTATGGCGGGCATGAGCAATGCTAGGACGAGTCCGGCAAAGAACACGGGTTCAAAGATAAAGAAGATGTTGCCCGCGTACCAATGAGCGTTGAAGGGAAAGAACGGGCGCAGGCCGTAGTTGTTGGTCCAGTCGAGCAGCAGGTGGCTCAGGTCCGCGATCAGCGCCAGGAGCCCAAATCCAGGCCCAGCGCGCGGGTGGGGCATGGTCGCGGCGGCTCGATCGCGAACCTGCGGCGTCGCGTGCATCTTTGTTCATACCGCGAGTGCGCCAGCGATGCCAAAGCCAAACGGCACCGGTGACCAGCAAAGCCATGAAGGGCGCGCCAAGGAAGGTATGCGTGATGCCGCGATGATGCTGGAACTCGGCAACTGGGCCGCGCAGTCCCCAGATCAAGTCGATGTCTGGCGCTTCGGCGGCCAGCACCATGGTTAGCGTGGCGTAGGCGGTGATGCGATTGAATCCAGATCGCCCCAGGCATGCGCCCGTTAAGAAATGTGTGACCGGCTCCATTCAATTTCTGAGCATACACGGCAACTAGGAAAAGCTGCAGCCGCGGAATCGAAGGCATCTCTATAATTTCATTGATGACGAAGCCTTCTTCCAACCACGGAGTCGAGAAACAGATCGATGAACTACGGGAGACCTTGCGGCATCACGAGTACCTCTATTACGGTCTCGATGCGCCGGAAGTTTCCGACGCGCAGTATGACACCTGGATGCGTGAATTGCGCGCCCTTGAAGATGCGCACCCGGAACTACGGACGCCGGATTCGCCAACGCAGAGAGTGGGAGGCAAGCCAAAGGAAGGCTTCGCCAAGGTAGCACACTCGCGGCCGATGCTTTCGCTGGACAATGCCTACGACGAAGAAGAATTACGCGAGTGGGACCGCCGCGTGGGTGAATTGGCTGGAGGCGAAGGGGTTGCCTACGCCTGCGAATTGAAGATGGACGGGTTGTCGCTGGCATTGTCCTACAAGGGCGGCAAGCTGGTACGGGGAGTCACGCGCGGAGATGGAATGATTGGTGAGGACGTGACGAGCAATGTTCGCACTATCCGGTCGGTGCCGCTGAGTATTTCTGGAGCGAAGCTGCGTGGTGTCGGGATGCCCGAAAATTTCGAAATTCGCGGCGAAGTGATTCTGCCGTTGACGGCGTTTCAAAGACTGAACGCGGACCGGGAAGAACAGGGATTAGCTCCGGCTGCAAATCCGCGTAATGCTGCCGCAGGAACGTTGCGTACACTTGAACCGAACATTGTCGCGCAACGGCGATTAGATTTCTACGCGTATTTTGCTTTGAACGACCAGGGATATATTTTTTCTCGCCAGAGCGAGTCTCTCGATGCGTTGGCCGCGGCGGGATTTCGAGTGAATCCAAAGAGGGCTGTTGTGGCCACGGTCGACGAAGCTTGGGATTTTATTGCGCGAGCTGACGCGATGCGGGACTCCTTGCCCTATGAAATTGATGGTGTGGTGTTAAAGGTGGACAGCACTGCGGTGCAGAACAAGTTGGGATTTACCGGCCGTGCTCCGCGCTGGGCGATTGCGTACAAATTTGCCGCTCGCGCGGCAGCTACGCAGGTGAAGAACATTCTGGTGCAGGTGGGCCGGACCGGCAAGTTGACGCCAGTGGCGGAGTTGGTTCCTGTGTCGATTGGCGGAACAACGGTGAGCCGGGCCACGCTGCATAATGCGGATGAGATTGCGCGGCTTGGGCTGAAGATCGGTGATCTCGTCACCGTCGAACGCGGCGGCGATGTCATTCCCAAGGTCGTTGAAGTTCTGCGCGACAAGCGACCTGCAGATGCACGTGAATATGTTTTTCCCGCGCAATGCCCGGAGTGTGGAAGCCCGGTGGTCCGCGAACAGGGAGAAGTCGATTGGCGTTGTATCAACGTCAATTGTCCGGCGCGGCTGCGAGAAAGCCTGCTGCATTTTGCGGCGCGGGGAGTCATGAACATTGAAGGTCTCGGCGAGGCTGTCGTCAACCAATTGACCGAGCGGGGGCTGGTACGCAATCTGGCCGACATTTACCGTCTCGACGAGGCCACGCTGTTGTCGCTCGACCTGGTGAAACACAAAAAGGCGCAGGCGCTGCTGCAGGAAATTGAGCGATCGAAGAAGGCACCGCTGGACCGCGTGCTGCTGGGTTTAGGCATCCGATTTGTTGGCGAGCGGACGGCGCAGTTTCTCGCCGACGCGTTCGGAAGTATGGATCGTGTGATGGAAGCCAGTGCAGAAGACCTGGAACGGGTGCAGGAGATTGGTCCGCGCATATCCGCGGCGATTCTCGAGTTTTTTGCGGTGCCGGGCAATCGCGAGCTGGTTGAAAAGCTGCGCGCCGCAGGCTTAAATTTCGCCGCGGAGCAAAAAAATACTTCTTCCAAGCTGAGCGGACTGATATTTGTGTTGACCGGCACCCTACCTTCGCTCACTCGTGAAGAGGCGAAGAAGCGAATTGAGAGTGAAGGCGGGAACGTCACCGGATCGGTGAGTAAGAAAACAAACTACGTGGTTGCGGGAGCGGATGCCGGGTCAAAGCTGGACACGGCGCGCAAGTTGAATGTTCCTGTGCTCGACGAACCGGAACTGCTGAAGTTATTGGAGCGCGGCAAACGTTGAACGTTAGTTTGGCGTGCTGGGCGCGAAGTATCCCTTTTCGGCGCTGACCTTGTAGTCGCGGTTGTAAGCGGTCAGGTAGATCGGCCTGAAAGCGCCGTCCGCCTTGAAGTCCGCAGGCTTGTAAACCAGCGAGTATTGGCTGCGCAGCTCTTCCTGAATGCTTTGGAATGCTTCCGCCACATTTTCCATGCGGAAGGGGTTGAAGGCACGCCCGCCCGTCGCCACCGCCATAGCCTTCAGGATGTCGTCTCCTCGGTCGCGGCTAGGACTGTCATTAGTGCTAATCGTGTAAATCGCGGTGGAGGCGCGCTGGCACATCTTAACGGCATCATCCAGCGTGGCGTGGCTCTGATCGTCCTCACCATCGGAAAGGAGGATGAGGGTTTTACGGAGGGCGCCGGCTCGAGCCATGGGAAGCATCTGATCGCGACACGCGGTGTAGGTTGCGTCGTACAGTGCGGTGCCGCCACCTGGTGAAAGCTTGCGAATGCCGGCGGCCAAGAGATCGCCGTTGTTTGTGTATCCCTGCGTAAGATCCGGGGTGACATCAAAGCCCATCACGAAGGCCTTGTCGACCTGAGGGCGCAGGACCGACAAGAGAAATTCGATGGCAGCATTCTGTTCAAACTGAAAGCGCGAACGAATGGAACTGCTGGTGTCAATCATGAGGCCAACACGCAACGGCAGGTTGGTTTGTTGGGTAAAGCTGTAGACTTCCTCGGGCTGCATGTGATTGTCGAGCAAGGAGAAGTCTCTCTCCGTCAGGTTGCGGATGAAATGGCCGTGCTTGTCGGTGACGGTGAAAATAAGATTCACCTCATTGACGACGGTCGTGATGGTGTAGGCGCCATTTTGCTGCGCTTCGGAAGTTGGCTGCTGGGCTGGGTTCGACGCCGTTTTCCCGGACGTGGTCGGGGAGGGGGGTGCCACCTGTTTTGCAGGCTGGGTTGCGGGCGCAGGGCTGTTTTGCGCCTGAGAAATATTCTGCGTGCCCACCAGAACGGCGAGAAAAGACGCAGCTATTCCCAACCAAGACCTATGCCATCTGAATTTCAATTGTTCGTTCTTCCAGCCAATCATTCATTCCAGTTTACCAGCGTCAAGGGCTTATTTCTGCTGGACAGGCGACCTGAGCCGAGTTAGCCACCCCTCTAAATCGACCGGCAATGGCGTTTCGAATTCCATACTTTTCCCGGATTCTGGATGGGTCAAGCGAAGCCGCATGGCGTGCAGGAAATTGCGGTCGACGGAAATTGCCTGCTCCAATGCCGCCTCCTTCTGGAGTCGAGTGGCAGGAGCTTCAAGCAAAGGAAGAATCTTGTGTGGCGCGCCATAGAGGGTGTCACCGACAACAGGATGTCCGATGGACGAAAGATGAACGCGAATCTGATGGGTTCGTCCAGTCTCGATCTCAACCTCGACCAAAGTGAAATGCCCGTAGCGCGATTGGAATCTTTCCAGAACGCGATAATGTGAGACGGCTGTACGGCCACCCATGCGATGCGTGGTCATGCGAGTACGGCGCTGTTGGTCTCGACTGATGGAAGCATTTAACGTGCCACGATCGAGCTTGATCGAACCGTGGACGAGGGCAATATAGGTCTTGTGAACCTCGCGATCGGCAAACATTTTTGAAAGCCGGCGATGCGTGGCATCGTCCTTGGCAACGACGATCAATCCGCTGGTCTGCTTATCCAGGCGATGCACGATCCCTGGCCGCAACGGGCCGCCACTGGCCGATAGAGTCGCCATGTGGTGGAGCAGGGCATTCACGAGCGTGCCTCGGTTGCGTGCGCTGTCGGTTGCGCCCGATCCAGCATGCACCATCATGCCGGCGGGTTTATTGATGACTGCAAAGTGAGCGTCTTCGTAGACGATGTTGAGCGGGATATCTTCAGCTTCGGCACGCAGGGGGGAAACAGTTGGATCGCCGACGACGGATACGGTTTCGCCGGCACGTAATTTTCCGCTCGCTTTCACGGCTCGCGGGTTGCCGTCATTGCCGCGGACAAGAACGCAATTTTGATCAATCCATTGCTGCACTCTTGCCCGGCTGATCGGAGGGAGGCGCGCGGTCAGGAACTGGTCCAGCCGGTGGCCAACGGATGCGTCATCTACGGCAAATTCGCTGGGGTTGGTGGTGCCGTTTTCCGAGGATGAGTCCGTCAGTTCGTCGTCCAGAAGGTCGGGTGGATCTTCGTCGCTACTGTCTCGGTATGTAGGTTTCATGGTGTTGCCAACTGGGCCGGCCGTTTTTCCATTAATAACAGCGCGCCGAGTATGACCAGGAAGAAATCAATCGCCTGAGTGAGGGATAGCGCCCGGGACACGACC
>CAWGCV010000008.1:0-38655 GCA_963821145.1 uncultured Acidobacteriota bacterium | reverse complement strand
GACCAACGTTCTGAGTCCAATGCTCGACGGAGTTTCGGAACCGAACTGCAACGGAAACGCACTGGTGCGCTCGCTCGCGGCAGGTGGGGCGAATATGCAACCGGGAACAGGCGCGGAACATAGCGGGTCGCAGGTAATTTACGCGGGAATGGCAGGACTATTGGATGGTGGCGGAGGCGTTGTCTGCGGACATGTTTTTTCCACGCAGGCGGCGAACCTGGCAAACGGGACAACCAAGTGGACAGACCTAGCGCTTTCGCCGGTCGCCAATGAATCGCTCTATAACGGGGTGTTCAATCCCTACTTCTTCGATGTCTCGTCTCTGTACGCGGACCCACATGATCCCACGGGAAAGACCGTGTACGCGACCATTCAGGGGTTCGGTGTTCCTCACCTATATATGTCCACCGACGGCGGTGCGGACTGGAACAACATCTCCAAAAATCTTCCAGACCTTCCGTTGAACGATGTGCTGGTTGATCCGAACAATGCAAGCGTGGTCTATGTCGCATCAGATGGCGGTGTATTTGTAACTCAGAATGTTGCAAATTGCGAAGGGAGCGGGGGACAGTGCTGGAATATTTTGGGAACTGGCCTGCCCATGGCCCCTGCGGTGACTCTTTCGGCGACGCTTGCGGGAGGAGGATTTCTTCGGGTAGGCACGTATGGTCGCGGAATCTGGCAGGTTCCCTTGTTGAGCGGAGTACCGCAAACAACCATGACGGTGGGCCCGACAGCACTCACTTTTAGCGGGCAGGCATTGCAAACTGTAAGCAGCGCACAAACTGTCACAGTCACCAATACGGGAACCACGAGCCTAACGGTGAGCAATATTTCGATCTCAGGAGATTTTCTTGAAACTGACACCTGCGGCAACCCGATCGCAGCGAGCGGGACCTGTCAGATATCCGTAACGTTCGATCCTTCAGCATCCGGAACACGAACAGGAACATTGACAGTGGCCGGCAACATTACGGGCGGCCAGGAGACGGTAAACCTGAGCGGAACCGGAACCACGCAGACTGCGATTGTTCTGCTGCCGAACAGCGTGAATTTCGGCGATCAACAAGTGGCAACAGTGTCTGCAGCGCAGCAAGTGACAATTTCAAACACCAGCACTGCGACGATCGCACTCACATCCGAAAGCGTCACCGGACCATTTGCAATCCAAACCAACACCTGCGCGTCCACCCTGGCGACCAACGCTGGATGTACCCTCGCTGTTGTGTTTCAGCCCACAGTGGCAGGCGACGCTGCCGGAGCGCTGACCGTAGTTACGGCCCAGGGAACGGAATCGGTTGGCCTGACCGGCATTGGAGAAAATCCCGCGACAGATGTGGTATCTCCGACATCTCTGGTCTTTCCTGCGACGACGGAAAATACGCTGAGTGCTCCGCAAACGGTCACTCTGACCAATAACGGAGGAATTGCGTTGACGGGCATTCAAGTGCTGACGACCGGAGATTTTCAGGCAATCAATGGATGCGTCGCGTCGCTGAATGCTCAATCCGCATGCACCATCACCGTGCAATACAGTCCGCATACGACGGGGACAGAAACAGGCAGCATCAAGATAACAGATAGTGTGGGCAGTCAGATCGTTTCGCTGTCCGGAACCGGGAGTGCGCCGGCGACAGACACGTTGTCGGCAATTTCGCTGACTTTTCCTGCGACGCAGGTCGGGCAGACAGCACCAGCGCAGACAATCACGCTGACCAACTCCGGCGGCGCATCGTTGACGCAGTTGAGCATTCAGGTGGTCGGCGCAGAATTCGGGGAAAGCAATAATTGTGGGAGCTCGCTTGCGGCACAATCTGCCTGCACCATCACCGTCACCTTTCAAGCTTTGTCTGTCGGAACTGCAACAGGACAGATTGTCGTCGCCGATTCGATCCGATCCGAAATTGTTCAGCTGAGCGCGTCTGGAATTGTTCCGACAGGCGATAGCCTGACCCCCGTGTCGCTTAACTTTGGCGGCCAAATCATTGCCACTGCCAGCACGCCGCAAACAATTTCGCTCAGCAATAATACTCAGACGAGCCTGTCCGGAATCCAGATACAGTCCAGCAACCCAGATTTCATGTTCACAAAGACTTGCGGAGCAACACTGGCGGCAGGCGGATCTTGCACAATTCAGGTTCAATTCGAGCCTCATGCCGGCGGACCTGAGAGCGGAACCATTACTGAGGTGGATTCGAGCCGAACGCAACAAGTCACACTTACGGGGATCGGGTACCTGCCGAACATTGCCCTGACGCCGGGGAGTTTGACCTTCGGAGTCGTCGGTATTCAGGTGTCGTCGGCTGCACAGACTCTCATATTAAGCAACGGCAGTTCGGGGATGCTGACAGGGATTTCGATTGCTGTGAGTGGACCTTTTGCGGAGTCGAACAATTGCGGAACAAGCTTGGGAGCAGCGGCAACCTGCAAAATCTCTACGGTATTTTCACCTTCGGCGGCCGGAGGTCAGAGCGGTGCCCTAACGATAAGCAGTACGGACAGCGCACCCATTACGGCGCAGTTGGCCGGGACAGGAATCGGCTTTGAGTTGGCACCCACCAGCGCGACAAGCCAAACTGTCAGCAGTGGAAACGCAGCCAGTTACTCATTGGAACTCACGCCTGTGAATGGTTCGGTCGGGACGGCGACCTTGACTTGCGCCAATCTACCGCCGAATTCAACCTGCACAACATCCCCTGCAAATGTTTCACTCAATATTCCATCGAATATCCAGGTGGCGATCGCAACGGGCGTCGGCGGCGCCTCTCGGGTGCATCGAGCCAGCGTGCTGGGCCGGCTTCCGTGGCCCATCGGATTAGCAATACTGATCACGACCCTCACCGGCATTCGCCGGGGACGAACTACGCTGCAGTCTTCGAGCCGTCGGCTACTGCTGATGATCGCCCTGATTGGCCTGATCGGGACCATGGCCGCGTGTGGAAAAGGCGGCGGATTGCTGGGGACTGGCACTCCGCCACCGTTGCCTGGGAATTCTACAACTCCGCCGGGAGCGTACACGGTGACGGTTTCAGCTGCGGCCGGTGGACTGAATAAGAGCGTCAGCCTAACTGTGCAAGTGCAATAACTGACTTGAGCCCAATTACCTCGCAATTCAGCGTGCGAAGCGACACAGAAAACATTGGGGAGCAATCGTCCGCACGGTGAAACATTTAAACTGTTAGGGGAATATTTGAACGCGTTCTGGAATCGACAGGAAGGTTAAAACAGATGCAGGATATCGTTGCAGATCAGCTGCGCCAGACGTTGGCCGTACTGACAGATGTAGCAAAGGATTCTGAATTACACGCGCTCCTCGTGGGCGCAGCGCAGGAAACTGCAACGGCCCTCAAGGCCGGCCATAAGTTGATGGTTGCCGGCAATGGTGGAAGTGCTGCCGACGCGCAACATCTGGTCGCTGAATTTGTCAGCAGGCTTGTAAAAGATCGGCCGGCTCTGCGTGCTGTCGCGCTGACCACAGATTCTTCCATCTTGACCGCCGTTGGAAATGATTACGGATACGAATGCACATTTGCCCGTCAGGTAGAAGCTCTCGGACAACCGGGCGACATCTTTCTGGCAATATCTACCTCCGGTAATTCTCCAAATATCTTGCGGGCTTTGGAATTGGCGCATTCGACCGGCATTGTAACCATCGGACTGACCGGCGCGCGCGGCGGTCGCATGGTGGAGTTATGCGATTTTTGCTTGCGCATGCCCTCGGACCTTACTATGAAGATCCAAGAGGCACACCTGGCCCTTGAACATATCTTCTGCTTGCTTGTGGAACAAATTTATTTCGCCAACTAGATTGCACTAGCCAACCTGCAATGAATATGGCAACCCTATGACAGACTTTCGTCCAGCCTTATTTTTAGATCGGGATGGAGTTGTTAACCGCGAGATCGGCTATCTGTATCGGCCCGACCAGGTAGAGTTCACCCCCGGCATCTTCGACCTTTGCAGACATGCCCAGGCAAAGGGATTTGCGCTCATCATCATCACAAACCAGTCTGGAATTGCGCGACAACTCTATTCTGAAGCTGATTTCCAGTCACTCATGAATTGGATGACGGAAGAATTCCTGCACCAGGACGTGCGCGTAGATGGTTACTACTTTTGCCCACATCATCCAGAGTATGGAGTCGGTCCCTATCGCAAAGAATGCGAAGACCGCAAACCACAACCCGGAATGATCTTGAAAGCGGCGACCGATCACGAGCTTGACCTGAAGCGGTCGTTCCTCATCGGCGATCGATGTTCAGATATTCAAGCCGGTGCGGCGGCGGGTATCCCCAACTTGATCTTGGTCCGCGGAACCGAAGCGGCCGCATGTCCGGCGATACCCGCCCACTTACTCGTCTCCGAGTTACATGAGCTTGTCCCACTTATTGCGCACCCGAAGAAAGCTGAGCAGAACTGACTCACTGACTTAACTCTAGAGTGAATTATGTGACTGTAACGCAACCCGCAATCACTTTCTCCTCATTGCTAACGCTTGAAGTAATCCATGGCGATATGTGCGAGAGTTAAAGCTACGAAAAAGGCTGCTACCCAACCCTTCATCCTCTGCAAGTAAACTTCATGCTGCTCCATCCGCTGCTCCAGCATCGTCAGCCTCCCAGGTTGCCCCAATCCAATAAGAGAAGCCATTTGGCTCTTCAGCGCTGCCAGGTCCGACAGCACTGTCACCTCAAAATCGTCCATCTAGATCCATCCTTCATTGGTTCGATTCACCCATTACGTTGTCGGCACATTGGTGAAAATGGCGCTGGATACTCGAGAATATAATGGCGGCGTTGAGCCGTCATACATGCGGATAAAGAATTGTTCCTCATCTGCAGAGCGCGTAATCGTAAAATTCGGTACTGAACTCCGCAGTACGAGCCCTTCACCGCCGGTTGACCCAAATGTGTAGTCTTGGCTCCTAACCTCAAAGCCACCGCCGCTAGGAGGTGTGGCATTCGCATTGATAACAAGCGATGTCGAGCTGATCGAGGACACTTGAAGCGCATTCAAGTTTGCCAGGTAATTACCCGCCGTGGTCTCAGGTTCCTGAGGTAGATAAACGTCAGGCGAGATCGCGCTCGACAGCTTCATCGCGATAGTGTCAGCCCAGTCATTGGCGAAGTCCACAGCATAATTGAGCACTTCCGGGGAACTGCTCGTCGACTCGATCATCACTCGACGCACGATGACGTTTACATTGAATCCCGCTGCTGGAGAATTGAAGTTCAGCGCGTCCCCTGGCCAGATGTCCGATTGATTTTGCAGATTGCGAAAACGATAGGACCCCTGCCACATGGCTGCCGGGTTCGAAGAAAAATTCAGCAATGCCTGGCAGGCATTTTCACAGTCAACCGAGCTTCGTGCCGGCGGATGAAGGACATGTCCCACCCATTGAGAGACTGCCGGGGTACCCGTACCACCAGGCTCAGGAATTGCATTATTCGCGAATCGAGCCACCGACGGCTGCGCCACTCGATATGTAACCGCCAACATCTCTCCGGGCTGCGGGATTGCCAATTTGTAGAAATGAAGAAATCCGCTCCTCAAAACATTGCAATCCGCTCCCTGAGTATTGGCGCCAATTCTACGAGTGAAGGGAGTTCCTGAAGACGGAGTGCTCACGACCCACATGGTACCCGGTTGAGTCACCTTGAAGTATCCGATGCTGCCCTGCAGGTTAAGACTGTTGACGCAGGCAAAGGATGCTATCGCCGGTGAAGACGGAATGGCTCCGTCGTACAAAATGGTCGAGCCTATATTCACGTACGGCAGTAATGCCATATCCTGAAGCTCAAACAGTAGCTGCAGTGGCGACTGGACCGTACCGCCTCCATACACCGTTGGACCGGCGCTTCCATATGAGAAGTAGCTATTTAACATCCGTTGTAGTTCGCTGCTGTGAACATGGATGCGAAGGATGTAGCTGTGTCCTGCTTGGAGAGTAAAAACGGTACCGACCTCAGTCCCTTCTACTAAAGGAACAAGAATCGTATTAGGCCCACTCGTCCGTACTCGATAGCCCGCAACACAATTAGCAATACTGACCGCACCCGAGTACAACCCGCAGACCACTCCATCGCTGCCGGTGTTTAGCGCGACAAACCCGGCTTCAATGACAATCTCCCCTCCCAGTTCGACCGGATCGATCGCCGTCAGTGTTGTTGTCCCGTCAGTACCTGCACCGCCGTCCAATGTTAATCCGCCCCCTCCAATTTTTAAGTACCCACCTGCATCATCCACGTTCCAAATGGAGGTATTCAAGCTGGAGGCAGCGAATTCTTCGTTTAATAGGATTGGTCTGGTAACTCGATAGGGCTGCCGCTGCAATTGAAACAGAACGGTGGCTCCGTCACCTTCAAACAATTCGGTCACATACTGCAGCGGTTCACTCAAACCGGTGATCGTAACGTCATTCACTACCTGTTTCGCCTCGCTCGCGCTCGGCGCAGAAAACTCGAGTGTACCGATCGTATCTTCGAGTGCATGAACCGTCGAGCCAACAGGGGCCAATGTTAATTGGCCGTTGAGTACTCGATAAGCGGCCCGCGCCTGGTTCGCGAGCGCGGCCACATTCTCCGACCAGGGCAAACTGGGCGACGGCTTAAAAAAACCGATGGTTCCCACATCCTCAAGTCCATTCATCTGTACCAGGGATGGATCGGCTCGGTTCGTGAGAATTCCGACCATCTCGCCTGCCGTCTGACCGAGGAGCGGCGCAGTCTGGGGGACTGCGTCGCGATTCAGTAGCCAATCCTCACTGAGTGCGTTGGCTAGGAACCGGTAGTGAGGACCTGTGGAACCATATCCTGCAAAAACCGGCTCTACGGCTGAAGGAAGATATCCCGTAAAGAGGAATGTTCCGTCGTCTGCCGTGATCACAACGAATGCATTTGTCGCCGGTACTTCCAGACCACAGCTTACGCAATCAAGATGAAGAAAGGCTAGGCTAGGCTGATTCAGCGCCCGCTTGATCACAACCGCTTTTTCATTGGCTTGATCGGCACAGAGCGCTGGCGAGTAGTCGATCGGACCTTTGCCGTCTTGATTATCAATTGTGACTTTCATCCAGCATCTCCATGTCTAACAAGGCGAGCCTTTCGCAAAATGGTCTCATCACCATAGATTGGTAGCCGCCGCCGGCAAATAGCTACGGAAACATACCACCTGAGCGTCATCGTTTGTATCGGTAACAGGTAGACCTCGAAACTGGGCGACTTGGCTCACTCTTCCTAGAGTGTCAACTTTGTCCAGCGGAGTCGTTAGGAGCTTCACAGTTTCACCTCCGCCCGAAGAAATCTGCAACCGCGGATAATGAAATATGATCCTGTCCCCCTGCTCGCCCGGAATGACAAACAATCCCGACCACTCCTGAAAGAAATTACTTCCTTCACGATCGACAAAGCCAAGAATTGGTTGCACTGACATTCCCGTAATCGGCACCCCCGCAATCAATGGCTGCGCGAGTTGCAGACCGGTTGAAGTTACAGAAATGATTCGCGCCACATTGAAACTTACCCGGCGAATGTAGTTCACGTCAGAATTGACTGCGCCTGCAGAACTGACATATGCAGCGCTGACGCCGCTGCCTACATAACCCGTTTGCCCCGAATAATCAACATCGACAACAACCATTTGACCGACAGAGAAGTTGGCAAGCTGATTCGAAGCCAGGCTGAGGAAAGTGGCCGTACTTCCGCTGCTGAGTGGCACCGCATTCCCTGCAACTCCCCCAGATCCATTTGCCGGTGCATTCGCCGTAGATACCAGCAGATTCATTTGCTCTGAGCCTGCTGTCACCGCCATCTGTAATTTTCCCCAATTGACAAAATTGACCGAGACAATCGAATCGATTTCAGTTCGAACTTGGGACAGAGGGAGCCCCGGCGCGCCACTCCGTAACGGAGTCACCTTCGACTCTGTCTTGCGTTGGAATGTATCTAGCCATCCCAGATCCAGCCAGGGTGCAGGGGGTGAGTCCAAGTTGAAGCTGCCATTCTGCGCGGGATCAAAAATTGCCGGGATACCCGCGGTCCGATTAACCGGGGCAAAATAGGCGCGAATTCTGCGAACAATCGGCGGCGTCAATGGTAGTGGAACGATTGCAGTTGTGCTCATTGCTCCCCCGGCTCTTCATAACTAAAGACCGACACTGTAGCAATACGTGACAGACGATCGCGCTCTACCTTCAGCGGTTGAAAGCTAGCCTCAGACCAGAACATCTGAGTCTCAAGCGGAACGGGCGGCGAGAGAGAGTAATTCGTTTTCTGCGCGGTGTTCGGCTGCAGCAATGACATCAATTCGGCATCCATCTCCGTCAACATCGCACCTCGATCCATACCAAGGTTTCCCGCCGTACCCTCCGTCATATATGCGATTTCGCATTCCATCTGCAGAAGAACATCCGGTAGATATGGATCGTTGTGGAGTCCTATCCACCGCAGCACGAATACATCCGACGGTGGCTGAACTACGACAAATTCATTACTTTCCACGAGTATTCCGGGCCTGGTGACTCCACGGAGATAAATGGTTCGGTTCGGATTCAACGCTACAAGGCGATTGCGCAGTGTAATGTAGAAAGTATTTTGTGCATTTTGCATGACACTTTCTCCTCTTACAATGTCTGATTCTGTGGCGCGGCCAGGATGAGCCGATATAGATACGGGCATCCAAAAGCCTCGGCTTCGGCGGCGGCCTCGATCAACATCAGTTCACCATCCACGAATATGCCCGTGGCCATCGCGAATAGTTGATCGGTCGATGCCAACTCCATCAGGCCTAGCTGGGCGTGCACCGACGACGCCGATATCAGCAATTCGTATTGGTTGGCATTCCCGTCGCGTAGCTTCGGTCGCAAACGGCGAAAAACAGCGGGAGACAATGGTAAGTCTTCATAAGAAGGACTGCCTGCACCCAACTGTTCCGCGTCCGATCCACTTATGGCGTTTGTTGGCAACCGCAGGAGTACGGTTCTGCCACCCAAGCAACGCAGCAGGGCATCAGTCGCACGCTGCGGAGCTGCCGAAGCATTTCGTACACTTTGATCCACACTCATCACTCACCCCAACATCGTCGCCACATACGGCTGCAGCATGGCCGCTACCTGTGGGTCAATTAGAGAACTGGAAAAGTATTCCATTTGCATGGTGTCGATCTTGCTGGACTTCACGTTTAGCCCAGGAGTCGTCTGCGCATTCTTGACAATCTGCGCGCATGCCACTTGCACGGTGTATGGGATCGTGGCGAGACCCGCGGTATAGACGACGTCGACTTCGTTGTAAGGTAAGCCAAGAATGTTCGTGGGAAAGGTGAGTTCGCCTGTATTAGGCACAAAATCCACATCGGCTAGATTCAGCGTGCACCACGCGCCTGGAAGTCCGAACACCCACGCAATTTGCTCGTAGGCCGGTTCAATCATCTCTCCGCGCCTGGGCCTGCTGTAGCGAGCTTGGATCGAAATCAAAGGTGATGTATTGGGCACGACGGAGACCAGCGGCAAGTAGCTCAGCCGTACCGTCTGAGCTCCCGCTGTCATGCGCAAGCGTTCTTCATATTGTGTCGGATTTAAGCTGGTTCGATGACAATAGGAATCGATCAATGCAGAAGCCATCGTGATCCAGTCGTCCGTTGTATCCGCCGGAAGACCATAAGTCGCATAGTCGGTCGGCAGCAGGTATCCCATAAGATGTCCTCCGGAGATATTTCGAGAGGCCGCCCTTCGCGACCAGTTTCAAAAATTGCTGGCCTCCTTGCGGAGGCCAGTGAAGGGTTACCAGGTATTGCCTTTCAGCTTGTGGCTCTATCGCTGTACGATCACCTGGAAGTGGGCGCCAGCGCTAGCCATCTTCACCACCGGCGCTCCAAACTTCACAACAACATATTGCGAAGCCAGTGAGCCCGGTACGCCGAGTTGAAACACGCGCGGATTGGGATCGCTCAACCAGTGATATTCGATTAGGTCTTCGGTCACAATATAAGCTGGCAACAGTGCGCTGCCCGAACCCGGCGTTCCCGTGTAACTGAGTGACCAATCCGGAATCAACGGCAATTCGCCGGCCTGAGTGATCAACGTTTTCACGCGGAATCCGCCATTGATCTCCTTCGTGTCCAACACCACGTTGAACTCGGTCTTCATCTCTCGATCAACAAGATCCAGCAGAACCGGATTAGCATAGATCGCCGTGGGCCGAACCGCATAGCTGCTGTTGGCAACCATCTGCGCGATCGTGGACTTCAGATTGTCGACAATCAATTCCGTCGTGGTAATTGTTGTCGTGTTGCCGCTGGCAGCAATCTGACCTGCCGCTCCGAAATACTGCACGGTCGTGGGGCTGCTCAGTGAAGTGTCGTTGCCATTCCACAACGCAAGGTCATGAATGTGCATCACGCCTTCGATCGTGTCGGCGAGATCTTTTGCCTGCAGGTAAGCAAATTGGCTTTGCTGGTTTCCCAACTCAACATCGAACAGGTTGTAGTTGATCTGCGCCACCAGGGCCTTCAGGGGAACAGCACGTTCAACCCGCGCAGGAGTTACGACCGGCGCGGAAATGTTTCGAGGATCCACGAAACCATTGGCAGCGGTAGGCTCTGGAATACCGGTTTGTTCAAAATAGCGCGACGGGTGCCCTGTCGCCGGAACCTGCTTGATGCGCTGCCCAAAAAGCCCCCGACGACGGACAATGTCGGTGATTTCTGTCTGATAGATCGGGACTTCAATCGCACCTGGCCCGATGTAATCTGCGGCGGCGTGAATATCATGAAAATTGGCGTTCATTCTGTCCTTTCACTGGCCCTTCGGCCGTGGTTGCGTTTCATAAGGTCTGAAAGCTCGGCTGGAATATGTCACGGGAATCTTCGAATCGCGGTCGATCAAATTCGTCTTCGTTCCGCGTAGCTGCCCTAGTTCAATACTCCAGCGCGCAGCAATTGCGACTTCACTGCAATCCGTTGCTCAATACTCAGCCCAGCCAGCGCCGCATCCAGCGAGCCAGCTTCGATCGACTCCAGCGACGAAATTCCCTGCTTAGCTAGCAAAGAAATCGTCGCTGCGGTCACGGTCTTGCGCCCTGCTGCCACTGAAGGAGTGCCCTGCGCCCGCAATTCCGCGATCTGCATGACCGCTTCCTGCAGCTTGCGTTCCAATTCGTACATACGTTCGCTTCCCGCCTGCGTCGTGTTGGGCGCCTGCTCAACCGTTGCGACAATCTTCTGTACCTGCCCCGACATCGATAGGTGCTGTTCCTCCAGACGGTTCACCGTCTGTTCCAACAGGCTTGCTGCGCCCGCCAGGCGATCCAGCATCACTGCCAATGTTTCAAGAGAACGTTCTGCTCCCTGCTCCATACTGATTTCTCCTTTTTCTGTAGGTGCCGAACTTGCACCGGAAGGCAGCTGCCTGCAGTGGCTTGCGTTCGGAATGTTTGGTTTGCGCCGGCTCGCGACTTACGCCGCGCCCGAATACGCCGCCAGGGATACCCCGTGACGACGCGTTCCATTCGGCTTCAGGCGAAACGACGTTTGCCGATATGCCGCTTTTTCTCGTAACAGAATCGCTGCTCCGGTAAAAGTCACGCGATTCAGCTTCCAGATGGATGAGCGCATATCTTCCACATGCGCGTCCGCCAGTTCATAAGACATCCCCATACTTCCCGCCGCGAGATCGTGCAGTTTTGCTTCGACCTCGGGAAAATCGCGCGCATACAGATATCCGCCTACCATCAAGCGCTGGCCGACAATATCTGCAGAGGTTAGAATTCCGCATTTGCTGCGCGCGTCGTGGCCGTCCCAATCGGGTCGAAAATCCACTGCCATCCCCAGTAGCGACGGCAATGCTGCTTCCGCTGCGCTCCGGCTTAGGATCACGCGGTGTCCACGTGATCCACTCGGCGCACGATCGCTGGGAACGTCGACCAGGGTCAACACTCCTTCGAACGGCATCCGGTTTGGGTGTCCTTGGATGGCTGGGAACTCGACCGCCATTGCGTCCAGTCTCATGTGCTCTCCCGTATTTCTGGTTATTTGTGTGGATATTGCGCGGGCTGTGGTTGCAGCCGCCATCTCGTTCCTCGAGCCGGCCCTAGGATTCGCTTCCGGCAATTTGCGAATCAGACACGGCTTTCTCCAATTGCAGGGTCGGCGCCAGCGGGCGTAATCCGCGCTGCGCCCTCACTTCGTCCACGGTTAATATCCCCGCTTTCAGCAACGCTGTTTGAATCTGCACCGTCTCCAGCTCATCTCCGGCGTCGAGATCATTGAAAACGAACTCAAACTCACGCCACCCCAGACGCTTGCAGAACAGGTCCCGCGTGAAATGCTCGGCCAGCATGCGCGCCATTGGTGCGATGGTTGTGCGAAATGATTCGTCCAACATTTCCTGGGCAGTATTCCGATTCACATCGTTTTCCAGGCCCAGTAACATCGGCGGGAGTCCAAAGGCATTGGCGATCATGCGGATGAGAAATTCCTGCCATTGCAGCCGAAGTTCTGCATCCGTCCCACCCGTAAACTTCAATACCTCCGGTTTCTGCTCGCAGGTCAGTAGTGGCACCCGTCCCGTGCCTTCGATCTCGTCCTGCCACCACCGCAGCAGGCGGTTGTGATGATCTGGTGTCGTTTCATTCAGCCAAAGCGCATATTGCACGACACTGTTGCTCGCCAGTCGTCCCGCATATCGGTGAGCCGCCAAAAAGCTGTTCACGGCTTCGAAGGCGACTTCCAACGATCCCAATCCGAATGGAGTATGCGAACGTGGGTTCAGACGGATATACATCAGTTCGTTGTCGTGGAGAGGAATCCTTGATCCTGGCCCGACGCCGTTTGTGTTCTGCGCATAACGCGGAGTACTCTGATCTCCATCCCAATTGGCATTGAGCTGAATCGTGGCTCCGTCGACCGGCCACAGAGCGAAGGGCCGCTCCGGATCATCCGTTCGCTCCATCTCAATCGCGCCAAAACCGCCCACCAGCGCGTCTTCCAACGCCTGCTCCACGACAGAGCGGAAGGAATCCGAATCGTTCGGCTCTTCCAAGGTTCTCCGCAGGACTTCCATTCTCAAGTGCGCATCGGGAACATCACCCAGTGTGTACCCTCGACGCAACTGGATCTGCCAATCCATGCCCGCAATTCGATCTTTGATAACGTTGATGGCCCGACGTGGAACCGGACTCTCTGCAAAACGTCGCAGGTTTGCCGGCGTTCCCTTTGGCAATAACGCGTTCGGTGGTCGCACCGGCCCCAGGATCGAGGGAAGGGGCACGGTTTTGCGCTGCGCTCCGTCGACACTCGCCGCCGCGATATCTTTTTCAGATTTGGCGGCTGACTGGCCTTCGCCCCGTGCCGCTTGATCGCTCCAAATCCTTTCGAGCATTGTTTTCCAGCTCACTGTCTCCGCCTCTCTCTTCTGTGGTCCGCTTGACGATGGAAATAGGCTCGCGATCTTCGCTTCGCCCCAAATAACGAAGCGTGGCCAAGGGCCACGCTTCTTATCTGCAATCGGATTTTATTGATCCTACATTCGCAATTCTTCTCGGGCTCGCTCCGCGATACGGGGCAGATCGGCCACAGTCAACACTCGAATCTGATTTCGCTCCATCGTTTCCACACCGAATCGGTACTGCTCCACGCGATCCTCTTCCGCACCGGTTGCGAGAATCTCTTCCGAGTTCTTACCGAGCAGACCGCGTAAAGGCTCAACAATCGCTGTCAGCTCCAGCGTCGCATTCTCCACCCGGCTCACTCCCTGCGCAATCTGTGGCGCGCTGAAGGCAAGCACCTTCGCCGCTTCCAGGTCGCCCTCCAGAGATACCGCCTGAAACATGCGGATCACTCCGTTCGGTCGATAACCGCAGTCAATCCGCAGCGGGTCGCCAGGCTGCGTATACATCGCCGCTTGAATCCGCTTGCGCATCACATTCCACACGCCCACCGCCTCAAACTGCCGTCGGATCGAGGTCGAGATGGCCTGCCGCCCGCTGGCTCGCCGCGTGTCCCGCTGTTTCCTGCTGTCGATGTACATCCGGCTCAGTTGTTCCATCTCTGCCGGGATCGAATCTGCCAGGCACGCCTTTGCCTCAGTGATCTGCAGCATATTCGAAAAACTGTCTTCCAGGGCCTTCATCATCAATGCAGTCTCGGAGGCTCCGCTGGACAAGCGCTCCCGGACTTCATACTCCAGAGCTTCCAGCATTCCCGTGTCGGCTTCCGGATCCACGCATCGGACCCGCGCCCAATCCCGTGTAAACTGCACCCGCGCCGTCTCCGGCCGCCCTACCTCACGCAGCACGACGCCAATATTGACGAACTCATTCTTCACTGCATCCGGAACGTACCGGACCAGGAAGAATTCGCACTGGATGCGCTCACTGTTCACGTATGCTTCGCGTTCCTTTCCTTGCCTGGCTCGACCGCCAGACTACCCATTCCCTTCAGCTTCCCTTATTCTCCAACCTTTTTTGCTCCCCGAACTGCCCTTCTCCAATCCCACTCTCCATCCCAATCCATTTCGGAAATGGCATCCTCGAACTCTCCCGAAATTGCACAATCAATTCCCTTACGCGTTCTCGACGGGCCAGTAATGTCACTGTCAGTCGTTCCATCTCCCTCAAGTCTCCCCCGTACCAATTTGGAGGAACGGTTTCCGCAATCTGCCACACGGTATCCGGTTCGAGTCCTTCCACCCGACTGAGCCAGGGCTCAAAGCTGGCCCAGCCGGTAACATTCGCATACACCCGGTTCCGGCCGTAGACGCCTCGCAGTGGCGCGTCAGGGAAGCTCCACTCCCCGGCGTGAAAGCAATATCCCTGGTCCACAAAATTAGCCGCGTATCGCTTCTCTCTCGGTTTCCGGTGGAATACGGCCTGCCTTCCGTTACTGTTGCACGTCCATTTGTCCACCACCAACATCCCTGCAAACTCGGTCAGGTTCCGTACCTCGGCCAGTTGCTCTTCCGGTAGATAATCAACCACCTGTCCCGGCATCAATCCCCCGACGTATCGAGATCCAAATTGCAACCCGGACGCGCAGCGTACTTGCTGGTCACCCGTATCCATGTACAGCTCAGGTGTATTTTCAACCAGCCACTCGCTCACTTCCACCACGTCCGTCGCAGGAACAGACAGCCCGATAGCTTCGGCCAGGCGAGTTGCATATAGCTCGTTGGCCAGCACTCGCAGATGTTGTGGATTGTTCTGAAACTTCACAACGTATAGGTGCCCATCCGAGCCAAGCATCAGATGACTCTGTGCACCGCCTCGCATCCGCCGGATCTGCTGTACTGCGATCACTGCCACCCGAGGCTTCACTCCTTCAATGCTCGTTCAACCCTGCCCAATCAGAAGGCGCCTGCTCCAGAATTGTAACTCGAAGGGAATGCGAACCATCCCAGGATCGCAGCCTTCGCCGGGCCGAGCCAAATCAATGGATCATGGTCTCTGCTCTGAGTCTCAACGTTCGTGTTGCATCCCCCCGTCGATTTCACTATCGCATCGTCCGCGAAGATTCGGCCATGTCGGCACGTACCTGCAACGCAATCGCGATGGCCATCACACAATCATCGTGCACGCCCGCAGCCGCCCCAGTGCGACCATCTCGCTGCCTCACAAACGTTCGACATTCTGCCAACAGCCTGGAACTGGAGAAGATCTCCGGCCCCGTTGTAAGCGCGGCGCCCAACAGCGCGATCATCGCTGGCCGCGTGATCGCCGTTGTCAGCCAGCCGGCTTGTCCGCGCTCCTCATAAATCGAGCTATAGCGTTCGATCGTACTCAGATATGCCAGTACAGCCATGCCGTGATTGTTGCGTTCCACCACAAGCAATGCCTGGTTATATTCTCTCGCCAGTTCTGCACAGTGTTTCGCCAGTTCCCTTGGCGCGAGATGTCCTCGCAATTCCGCACACTGCAATCCAGTGCGTTGCTCGATCACTTGAACCGCAGCATAATCCCCATCTGCACCGCCCCCGGCCGGATCGATTCCTAGCAGATATTTCCGCCCCGGTTGCGGCGGATACCAGATCCATAGTTGGCCATTGCACCGTTGTTCGGGTGGTTCGTGCACCTCTCGCGCGCGTCGTGCAATGCACTCCAGGTCGAAGACACAGTCGCCGCTCGCCAGAAAGCACGCCTCTGCACTTTCAGCGTATTCCTGCGCGGCAATCTTTCGAAACCTTGTCTGCAGCTGTCTTCGAAAACCGATCTGTTCCGGTCGCAACCGATTTATTTCCGCAAGCGCACGTTCTTCTTCCGTCCACTCACATTCGTCAATCGGATGCCCTGCATACGCATTCTCCATCCACCAAGGGAAAAAGTGACGGACGATTCCCGTCTCTTCCGCGCACTGCCATTGATCGTAAAAATATCCATGGGCCCCGTTTGGCGTTGATTCCAAGACAAGCTCCCCGTTCGGCACTAATGCCGCGCTCAAGCTTGCCATCGTTTCCGCAGCGTCACCACTCCACCGGGCGATCTCCGAGCAGTGCAGGTTTTGAATCGTCATTCCCCGGCCGGCATTTCCATCTGCAGCGCTCTCGACTCGGTATTCGCTGTCTAACTCCGGAAATAATATCTGCCTGGTGTTCGCCTTCGATGTCCGCAACACCCCACGGCACAATCCCTCGGGCAACAGCTCATAAAATCGGTGGACGATACGGAAAATCTGCTCTGCTGCTTCGAGATTGTGTGCCACTTCCACAGTGAGACTTCCCGGCTGTGTAATCGTCTTCAGAAAAAAGCGACCGGCAATCCAGGTACTGATGCCCATCTGGCGCGCCTTCAGCACAATGTTTTGCCCGCCTCGTCTCTGTTCATAGGCGTGCTGCGCGGCATTTGCCTCCAATGGCACAATCTCTCCGCACCGATTCCGCACTCGCAGTAGCGCTCGCGCAAGCCCGGTCGACAAACTCTCCCCACCGAATTCGGCACAACGAAAATCCAATCGTTGTCCGAGCCACAATAGGCGCTCCAAATCGCATCGCGCTGACGAGCCGAAATCGGCCTCCTCGTCCCACTCCACTGAATTTTCCATTCGATTTCCAATTAACGGATTGCCAACAGATCTTGTTACCCGTCCGGGAAGTCGCGACCCTCGCAGTTTTCTTCAGGCTACCTGAGCTTCATCGCGATCAGATCTGCGAGACTCATTAGGATTCGGCAGCGCACATATTGGAATGACCGTCGGATCGATCCAAAGATCCTCCGGGGTTGGATAATTTGCCCCCGGCCGTCGAAGCGGATACGGCGTGGCCAGGCTCATGAAATATTGCAGCCCCGAACAGTAAAACTCCTTCTGGGGTCTCTCGATAGGCAATGCATGAATCAGCTTGTGCGCCGCAATGGATACTTCCTGTCGCCAGTCATACGCGTCGTCCAGCACACTCAGCCCGGCATTCAGTGCAGACAGCTTTTCGCCAGCCGTCAGCATCGGACGCCGTGTTATGACTAAATCGCCATCATAAGCATCCACGTAATCGGATAATTTCCCCACGTGAACGCCTCGATGGAAGGTTGACTCGAGCGTCAACCACTGGTTCGCTCCGTCCGGAAGCCACGCCATCAGAATGTGTGAGAATGGCGAGTGCGTAATTACCTCGATCTCTTTACTGATCTGCTCCTGGCCACAACAGAAAATCAAATCGCCCCATTCCAGCTGCTCATAAAAACTGACCTTATCTATCTGACGAATGCCCGAACTCCCCACATTATCGATGTGTATCGCCATGCTTCCTCTTGAAAAAACAGCTCGCCCATTTCCAGACGTCCACGAATACGTTGTAGTGGGCGCCGTTATCCGGACTGGCCAGGAACGCCCGATTGTTTGCGGCCGCCCCCAGACCTTCTAGCTCAATCTGCTCTGTTTCAAGAGCCGTCCGCTCGCTATTCGAAAGACAATTGTTCATTAACATCACAGTCCCAAGTCACAACTTTCTGTTGGTATAGATTGTGATCCAGCTTCGCTGCAAATCACATCGATCCGTTGAGCGCGACCGCAATAGCAACGCACGCTCCAATGGTCAGCAAGCCAAAAAACAGGGCGCCCCAGGCTTCCATGTGATTGTCGAAGAAATCATATAAAGGTGACATCGCTTGCCCTCCCTCGCAGGCAGTTCGGCTAATTTGCTGGAACGTTTGCTGCAGCACTCAGCGTCGTTAACCCGGCTGTCGGCAAAATGCTGAAACTTGTCGCGCCGGTAACTAAGGCGGTCAACTCGGTCTGTCCCGCTGTTACTCCTATTCCTGCGAGGATCTGAATCAATGCGGCACCCGTAATCGCCACAACTTCCGCGACTTTTTGTGGGTACGATACCGTTGTTCCCAGAGCTTGATACTTCGCTTCCGTTGTCAGCATCACGTTCTTGATCAGTGCCGTCGCCGCATTCTCAGCAGTTGCAAACTGCGGCGGTAGCAGCTGATTGATGAGTGGCTGCTCGGCGGTCGCAAGATTGATTCCGACGTTCAGCACCTTCTCAATGTCTTTGGCTGCCGCGGATAAGAAACTCTCGAACCCATTCTGCTTTGCTTTCGTAACTGCTGCCGGAACTGTCGCCATATCTTTTCTCCTAATTCCCCATCGGGGTGTTTTCGCTATTGATTTGTGAGCTTTTCGGCTGGTGCTGAAACATCGCAATACCGCCACCAATCATTCCGGTCCCAGAACTCATCAGGGCGGCTCGAACGTCGGCAGGGCTGCATATACAAGCCATTCCAAACGTTGCAATTCCCAGCAGAATCAAAACGACTGCCCACACTTGCGAGCTGATAGCATTCAAACCGTTGACTAGACCCATCGCTTCTCCAGTTGTCA
This sequence comes from uncultured Acidobacteriota bacterium, assembly GCA_963821145.1. GTDB lineage: Bacteria > Acidobacteriota > Terriglobia > Terriglobales > Acidobacteriaceae > JAKAAZ01. The sequence continues at coordinate 19,854 of CAWGCV010000008.1, read as the reverse complement.
TCGCGACTCAAGAGATGTTGATTTCAGTCCACCGAGTCGACGCAAAGGTGTCCCGGGGCCCGCTTGAGCGCGCCAAGGCTTTAGGTATCTTTGATTGCTGCTGAGTGCTTTGCTTAGAATCGCTCAGAGGTGAAACGCATCAATGCATCGCGAGGAACGTGTACGCTCCGGCCGGAGGCACCACACTCGCCGTAGCAGCGTTACAGAAATGCAGAAGCACTGTGTTCGTCGCGCTGGCATACCCATTCATACTCAGATTTCCCAGGGGCGCCGGCGGGCGGATCGATCCTAGGTTATCCGCCGGGACAAGACCACTTACCGTGAATGTCTGATCATTGCAGGACTGGCCCGGCACCGCAGTCGGAGTGACCGACCCAGTTGTGTAGTAGCCGATGCGCGACACCGTAGACCCGGAACCCACACTGAGATTCGGGGTGGCGACCGACGCGGAGGCAACCACCGCTGGGGTATTTATTGAACTTCCAGCGTTCAACGTCCCAAGCGTAAAGGTACAGCTCGTATCACCTGTGCCCGTTCCGCAGTCAATCGAATTCGCTGCGGCCCCCCTATATAGGTACCCGTCGACGACAGCGGTATTTTGCGCTCCAAACCCGTAAGCATAGTTTGCGAACCAATTGCTGAAGGTAGGATTGCTCGGAGTAGTTGTAATTCCTATCGCTCCGCCCATGTTGAACAGATACGCGCCTCCCACTCCAACTTTTGTAGCGCTCACATTATTAAATGCATTGAAATTGTAGGCTTGCACTGTTCCGGCCGGATTGACGACAAAAGGATAATGATTTTCACCATAGTTGACTCCGAAAGTCCAGGTCGCCACTTTTGGGTCATAATTCAACGCCTCCTGATCAGGCATTAGAAGTACGTTGAAATTGCTATGTGCATTGTTGCAACCGATCGGTCCCGGCTTACAGGCTGCGACCTTGAGGACAGCTTCTTCCGGCGGCGAGTTGGTGAGGTACGCATCTTGCCAGCTTCCACTAAGGTCATACCCAACCCCAGGTACGATGTGGGTGCCACCATAGCCGAGATACCGGTTCTGGTCCGTTTGATTGTTGATTTGAAAACCGACAAAAGGCATCCCGCTTAACAGATAGCCATAACTCATCCCGTAAAGAGCTCCACCGTTGTACATGCGCGGAAGGAACTGATTGATACCGCGGCCCGAGTCATGGGCCGTAATGATCCACGGATAATGAGCCTCCATCACGGTATCACCGCTCGCGAGCGCGATCGGCACCGGCATCGTCGTCATCGTTCCATCGACTCTGTTCGTGGCCGTGTCGAGCACGCTATTGACGCGAACCGCCGGATACAACTTATAGCCCTCATTGCAGAACGAGGCGGTACCGGACATCGGCACGGTTCCACTAGGTGTCGTTGGCAAATAATAAGAGAATTCGTTTGCGTTCGAGTTCGTAGATCCCCAACTCGCGACATAGTTTCCGTTGTATGTCGAATTCGGAGTGGTGATCGTCAGCGTCATTCCATTGATCGGTGAAAGGTCTGCGCCGGAATTAAATGGAATATTCGTTGCTACCACAACCGTATGGTTGTCGCTCTGGAGCTGGGTCAGTGAAATATTCAGAGAAAAACATTCTCCGCCACCTTCTGTGCTTCCCCCATTGATTAAGTTGCTAACGCCCAAGACCGGCAACGTATATCCAAGGTTGGTTCGCTGGCTGATGTAGTAGAACGTCGTCGCATTTGGAGATCCTTCAACCGGGAACACTTGGCTAATCCCATTGTTGTTACTATCCCCGCTGAATACATCCGCTTGTTCTTCAACCCCGTAGCCGCAAAGGCCTCCGTGAGCGAAGAAGAGTCCGTTCATATGCGGAAAACGAAGATTCAGGAGTGTAACCTGCTGCGTTGCTGAGTTATATGTGTAATTGACCGTTTCATATTCTTCCTGGTCGACAATGCAAGCCGTGCCAGAAGGCGGCAGATAACATGCTCCGGATGAATTGGAAGATTGTAAGGAGCTCGGAGTGCAGAATCCGGCGGGAAGTCCCGTTTGAGGAGAAGAAACCGCGGAGTATGAAGCAACAACGCTCGTCACAATAGACGAAGCCGGATTGATCATGTTGGGAGCCGATGGAATGAATCCGGTCGGTTGACTCCCCGCTGTGCATCCCGTTGCCCCGCCCACTCCGTTGTCCGACCCCGCATAACACAACTGAACCATGGTCGAAACTGGGAAGTGGGCGTTGCTATCAATGGCCGAGTCGGGGTTCACCGCGCTATTCCCGCTCGGTCCCGTCGGAAGCGCCCCTGCATAACCAGTAATAGAACTTCCAGTTATCACAACTGCTGGATTTGTGTCTAATAGCTGCCTATCTTGCCCCTCGGTCCCTTGGCCAGCAGTCCCATTTGTCGCCACCAACGTGCTTCCGACTGCGGCTGTCGCCGTCACCGTTCCCTTATAAACGTTTGGGTCTTCCGATACCACGAAATCTCCACCATGGCATCCCTCATCATTCCCGGTATTCACTCCTCCGTCGCAGGTAACAAACGTGGTCATCGCCAGGCAATCACCGGTACCATGGCAATTCACGACATTCTCCAGAGACTCCTGTTGGCCAGAGGAATAGTTGGTAGCGGCGAAAGATGCGTCATTGTAGTAGGTCTTGAACATGTATTCCGGCTGTCCTGAACCGAAGTAGTTGTCAAAGTTATACCCACCGGAGAAGTCAGTCGTTTGGACATACTCCGATCCCGCCAGGTTGCCGGAATAGGAAGGCCATTTCTGATAGTCCATCGTTATAGCAGAAGTAATACTTTGTCCAGCAGACTGATACGGCACTTTGGAGAAAGGGTTTTCATAATAATCCGCCGTGACCCCGTTGCGTGTATCGTGGACATGCGTATTGATCGGCCAAGGCATGTTTTGTGTGTTGTTGCCGAAGAGATACGATCCATAACCCTGTGGATTTTCGTTGTTGTTATAAGTCGGGTCCACATCAATGGTGCAGCCACTTAGCCCGTTCGGAGAGTTACTAGAGCAATTCGTACTGTTGATTAAGTTGGAGATTCCGTTATTCATGCTGCCCGTTTGAAATTGGCTCGCATAGTAACTACCTTGAAGGATATTGACGGCAAGGTTAGATCCAACGGGCTGCTGCACAGATTGGGCCGCTTTCGGCGCTGACGAAATCACATTTGTCACCGCTGTTGCAATAGGAGCCACTGCACTATCCACATAGTTTTTTGTCGCTGCTTGCATAGCGGTGGTTGGATCGGCTTGTAACTGTAGTGCGCCCTTCAGAGTTCCACCGTTGATTGGCAAATAGCTTCCAAGCATGGAAGTAATCTGTGCCGTCGACACCGTTTGCACGGCGACACTGGCCGGAACTACGAGACTTCGTATCGCAGCTACTGTCGTGGAGGACACGTTCGGTACCGACCAATACTCCTTACTTACTGTGCCATCATCAAGGTGATAAACAGCGGTGTAATAGGAACCAGCAGGCGTAGATCCAATATTTGGTGCAAGATTGAGAGAGACTGTCCCACCCGAACCGATGTTCGCGGTGATATCACCCGCAGCTACTGTTTTTCCGCTTGCCGTCACGAATGCCGGCCATGTCACTATTATCGTTCCGGTCGCAGTCGTTCCGTCGGCGTGATACACCGTGTCCTGGACAGTCGTCGTCGTTACTTGCGCGCGGCTTGGGAGCACGATTAACGCGATGCACAGAGCCAAGCCAGCGGATCGCCATAACGAAATTGTTGGCACCTGTTTCAGTCCCGCCATTATGGATCGATCACCGTGCTCTCTTGTCTCTTTCATCTTTGTCCCCTTAGTTCATAACTCATATGTGTGACGTGCGCCGATTCTCCAAGCTCACTCGGGTGGGCGCAACTGTAAATTATTCAGCAACGCGTCGCAAAGCTGTTCTCTGGGAGATTCGTCGGATTGATGCGCCTCTTTAGCAGCCAGTTCGCATAGATTCAGAAGCAGTTTGGTGTGCTGATAACCGCCACCGATCGCCTTTTCGATCAGCCCTTGCAGGATCTTTGGCCACGCGGCAAGCACCTTCGCCCGAGCGAGTTCTCGATACCTCTCCTGTATCTCGGGATTTAACGCCGTATTATCACTCCGCTCATTTACCTGGGCCCTCTGTTTGCTCCGAGTAGCCTGTCTCTTCTTGGGAGCCCGCCGGTTCGACCGTTCCTTCGACACTCCAGTTCACCTGTCCTAAACGCGAAGAAGATAAAGAGACTACCATCGCTGGCCGCCCCTTTATCTTCTTCGTGTCAAATTCAATCTAAAATGTTGTCTGAAAGTTGGCGGATGGGATTTGCGAAATCTATTCTGCTGATCTCACCGATCCCCCATCCAGTTTTCTTCTTTCACCGTGATTTAAGGCTAACAGAATGGAGCACAATAGCACGCCATCCCGCCCCCCTGCTATATATCCTATTATCATTGAGTTGCTGAAGTAGTCATCGTGATGTACTTGACTCTCCCATCGGATCTACATTCAAGAGTTGACGTTCAATAAAAATATGGGTCAGCGCATCGACCGCTTCTCCATATCTCCGTACAACGGTTCGTAGGCTCACTCGTAATAGTCCGGCGGCTTCACCCTGCGTATATTCTTGCAGCGCAATCCGACGAATTAGTTCCTGCGAAAACCCATCCAGCTTCTTCAAGCATTTCTCTACGTCGTATACAAAAATTACTGAGTCTTCAAAGCTCGTCACTCGATAGGTGCTCATCTTCCCCCGAAATGCATCGTGCCCTAACAGCGCCGGCATCCTTCCAACGCTCAAAGACAGCCGCGCATATCTTCGCAACATCGCCTCCGTGTACTTTCGGTAGAATGCCAGCTCGGGTTTCGGTTGTGTTCCGCTTTGTTTTTCCCCATACCGTTGCGTCAATCGAGCTTGCATTGGAACAAGTCGAACTTGCTCGGAAGCCTGCAGGTCGTATAAAGGGATTGCCGCACTCATCGCAAACCCCCTTCGATTGCATGGTTCCCTTCAAGATGGCCCAACTTGCGCGGGCGCCCCTTAGGTCTGCGACTGCGCGGCGCAGGGAAATCCGAAAAGTGATTTGCGCATTGACGGCAGTAAACATCGCTGACTGCGTGATTGCGCAACCAGAGACGGCCGCAACCCTCACAGATTTTCAGATGTAAACAAGATTGGCTCATGACGTAATGATCTCCAAGGCAAAAAATTCAATGTTCCCGCAAAGACTTAGATATACCTTCGTCCCAAGGGAACGGTTGCGAAGACCGCTTAGCCGCAGAACTCTATGGTTCGGCATTGGCCCAACAGGCGCGTCTTCTGAGTGAACAACACTGGCCTACTTGTAGTTCGCTCCCAAAGCTAGGCGATCAGGAACAGTCCTCGCCCCTGATCGTGCCAAGTTCCGGCGCGCAACCTTCTCCCGCCGGTTCGAAGCCGAGCGCAGCTCAATCGGCCGCTTCAAGGTGTCCGCAGCTGCCTCAAATGTTGCAGTGGGGCTGAGCCGGGGACACTTCGTCGTGATGACCTGGATTTGGGAGAGTTGGAGGCCAACAGTGGTTCGTCTCTTTGTTAGAAGAGGGTCTGCTTGTAATACTATGCCTACAGAAACATGTCAACACTAAAATGTCTAATAGATACTCTGTGTTCCAAAATATGCATAGCAGTTGTGAGATGGATTTGTAAATATGTTTTCTGTTAGATATATGTGTTTATTTTGTATATCACAGTGATATAGTACAAACATGAAGTTTGAGACGCTTCATGAGAACCTTCGGCTGGAAATCCTTCGCAGAATTGAGCGCGGTCTCCTGACCGGCTCAACGCTAGCACGCGCTACTGATTTTCAGCAGGCACATATCTCCAACTTCCTCAATCGAAAGCGCTCCCTCAGCCTCGAAGGCCTCGATCGCGTGCTCGCAGCGCAAAATTTGTCGGTCGTTGACTTGCTGCCCCCGGATTTGCTTCCCGCCTCCCCGGTTGCTCCTCGCAGCGTCTCGCCAAGCCAGACTGTCGCCGTCGTAACCCACACCGCTGCGTCTTCCTCCGCCCGCATTCAATCGCCAGAAATCATCGACACCATTCAAGTACCCGATGCAGTCATCCACTCCTCCCGTGCCCAGCCCTTCCCCGGCAGGGACCTTTGGCAGCGCTTCGTCGCCGTTCGTGTAGATGCCATTCAAGCAGCTGCGATGGAGCCCCTCCTACGCCAACACTTTATCGTTGTCATCGATCGCCACTACAATTCGCTTACGCCGTATCGCCTCCAGCCTCCTACGGTCTATGCCGTACGAGGCTCCGACGCTCTCCACTTATGTTTCCTGGAGTATGAAGCAGACCGGCTTGTCCTGCGCCCTCGCAGCTCGCAGATTCCAGTCCTGTTAATCGCCTTGGCCTCAAATGAAAAACCAGCCGATCGTATCGTTGGACGCGTTTGTTACGTTCTTTCTGAGTTTTGAAGCAATCGTCGACGACGCCTTGCCGGCAAATTTCTCTGACTCCCTCTCACCTTTCCACGTGATCTGCTAGCATCGCCTTTTGGAGGAATCACTGCATATGGAACAACTCCCCGTTGGAATGGGTGCCCGCCGCAATGAGGACATCGCGTTAGATCTCTTGAAGTTTGTCGCCGTTACCGCAAGCGTTGGACGTCCCACCACCCCTACAGCCGGTTTTGTTGCCGCCGGCAATTCCAAGGCCGAGGATCAGGTCGGACACTTGCTGGAACTTTATACCCGCTGCCTTCGCGCAGTCGAAGGAAAGTAGCCGCGCCGCTTGTCCGATCTTCCTTCATCTCGAGTGGCGGTGGTCGGCGCTGGGGTATTTGGGCGGAATCACCTGCGCATCTGGCGTGCGCTTGAAACTGCAGGAGCTCCAGTCTGTCTCGTTGGGATCGTCGAGCCTGATTCCAGAGCTGCGATCAATCTCGCCGCCGAGTTTAGTGTCCCTGTATACGAATCGACGTCGGAACTGCTCCGTTCTAAAGAGCATCCCGACGCAGCGTCGATTGCTGTTCCCACCTCGCAACACGCTTCCGTGGCATCGGAACTCTTGTCGGCTGGTGTCGATGTCCTGGTAGAAAAACCGTTCACCGCAACCCTCCAGCAGGCCGACGACTTGATCGCTCTGGCGCAGCGCCATAACTGCATCATTCAGGTCGGCCATCTCGAAAGATTCAATCCGGCGGTTCGAGCGGTTCGCTCCATTCTTCATCAGCCACTTTTTTTCGAGGTGCACAGGCTTAGTGTTTTTACTCCTCGAGCACTCGACGTTGACGTCGTTCTCGATCTCATGATCCACGACTTAGATATCGTCCTCAGTTGGACCCAGTCAACCATTCGCGAACTGCACGCGGTCGGCCTTCCAATCCTTTCGCCAAAGGTCGATATCGCGAATGTTCGCATTGAATTTGAATCCGGCTGTGTCGCCAACTTCACCGCCAGCCGCGTCAGCACGGAGCGCGTTAGAAAAATCCGTTTCTTTCAGCCGCACCAGTACATTTCAGTCGATTACGCCCGCCAGGATGTTCTCTGCATCGACGTCCCCGCCCTGCAGACTCCCGAATTGCGCCAAGGCGCCTCTGCCGACCTGCCTGCCGTCGCGTTCCAGCCTGTCGAAACGCCTCACCCCATCCCGGGATTTGCAATGCGAAAGCTTGAGATTTCCTCCGGCGAGCCGTTGCGTCTCGAGTTGGAGTCTTTTTTGAGATCCGTCAGGGAGCGTACCGAGCCCGAAGTGACCGCCTGGGATGGTCGCGCCGCCCTCGCAGTTGCATTGGAGATCAGTGCTGCAATCCGTGCCCATCAGTCACGAGCCGGCCTCGCCTAGTCAACTTCACAAATCAGGCATTTCAAATACTGCGTTTCAGGGATTGTAAGAATCGCTGGATGATCGAATGCCGCTCCTCGAATTTCCAACAGACGCACCCGCTTGCCTGCATCGCTCGCCGCTTCCGCGACCGCCGCTTGAAATTCCACCAGCGGTACATGGTGCGAGCACGAGCAGGTCACCAATCGCCCTCCGGGCCGTAGCATCTTCAGCGCTCGCAAGTTCATTTCCTTGTAGCCCCGCAATGCACCTTCCACTGCCCGTTTTGACTTCGCAAACGCTGGCGGATCCAGCACGATCGTGTCGAACTCCTCGCCTGCATCGCTCCAGTCCCGAAGCAGATCAAACGCATTGGCCTCGATCCATTCCACGCCGCTTCCCTGTCTCGCCAACTGATCCCGATTTATATTCAGATTCTTCTCCGCCACTTCTAATGCAGCTCTGGACGCGTCCACACCTGTCACCTGAGAGCACCTACGAGCCAAGTGCAGCGCGAACCCTCCCTGATACGTGCAAATATCGAGCGCTCGGCCGCGTGCGTACGACTCCGCCGCCAGGTAATTCTCCCGCTGATCTAAAAATGCCCCAGTCTTTTGCCCCGCGTTTGCGTCGAAATGAAAACGCAGTCCGTTCAGCTCGAAAACCGTCTCCAACATGGGTTTCTCTCCATCCCGCGCGTAGAGCGGCTCCATCGGCGATGCCTCCAGCTGTTCAAGTTCACGAATACGAGAATCCGGCCGTTCCAGAATCGTGTCCGGCTCCAACATTTCACGAAAAACCTCGACGGCCGCTGCTCGCACATCGGCCGCATGCGTCCCTTGCGCGAGTAATTGAAGGATCACCAACTCTCCATATCGATCTGCCACAATTCCCGGCAGTTCGTCAGCTTCCCCAAACACCAGTCTGCAAGCGTTCGTCTCTGTCAGACCTTTCAGCCCGTCCATACGCATTTGCACTGCGCGCCTCAGTCGGCGACGGACCAACTCCAGAAATTCGTCGCGTTCGCCGACCAATTCTCGTGTCAACATTCGCAGCGTGATGAGTGAGGCGTCGCTGTACATCGCGGTGCCAAGTGTGGCGCCCCTTCCGTCAATCACCGTAACCAGCGAACCTGGCGCTACGCTTTTATGACCCGAATCCGCGATCATCTCTTCCACATCCGACTGGTAAACCCACGGATGACCGGCTCGCACTCGAACAGCCGCCCGCCGGCTAATCCGGCTAATAGGCCGCACGATTGCGTCTGGCGCTGGTCGGGCTTTGCTCGTGGATTTCGCGTCATCCGTGCTTCCCTTGAATCTCTGGGATTGGCCTTCCGTTTGAATTGCAGTCTTCCCTCGACCTGCCTTAGGAGACATATTTTCCTCTCGTCTTTCCCGTACCTGAGTGGTCATCTTCGCATACTCCAGGCGGCTTGATTGATGTGCCTGGCACTTCATATGCCGTAATTGCACCCACATAACATAAAATCAATTATGGCCACCGCGCACACCGCTGCGGCATCCCCAGATGCCGACAAGCAACAACTCGCCGAGACCTTCGAGCTGCTGCTTGCCACCGTGCGCCAAAACCGTCCTAGCGACGACATTGCCATCATTCAGCAAGCCTATGAATTTTGCCTGAAACATCACGCCGGACAAAAACGCGCTTCCGGCGACCCCTTCGCCTTGCACCCACTTGAAGTAGCTCGCGTTTTGGCCGAAATGAAGCTCGACTCCACAGCCATTGCCGCTGGCCTGCTTCACGATGCCGTCGAAGATACCCCGGTCACCAGCCGCCAGATTGCTGAACTCTTCGGTGAACAAGTGGCCCACATCGTCGATGGCGTTACCAAAATCGACAAGATTCAATTTGCGAATCGCGAGGACCGTCAGGCGGAAAACGTCCGAAAAATGCTCCTCGCCATGGTCTCCGATGTTCGCGTGGTGCTCATCAAACTCGCCGATCGTCTCCACAATATGCGTACGCTGGAACATCTCCAGCCCGAACGCCAGCAAGCGATCGCCCGTGAAACACTCGACATCTATGCTCCCCTCGCTCACCGTCTTGGCATGGGCAAAGTTCGCAGCGAGCTAGAGGATCTGTCCTTCCGCTATGTCGATCCTGTCGGTCACGATCAAATCAGCTCCGCCGTCGAAGCGCACCGGCAGCAAGGCGAGCAGTTTCTCCGAAATATCGACGCGATCCTGCACGAGCGGCTTGTCGAACATAACATCACCGCCCGCGTTGACTGGCGCATCAAGCGGCTGTATTCCATCTATCAAAAATTGCAACGCCAACGGATCACAGTAGATCAGGTTTATGACCTTCTCGCCGTCCGCGTTATCACCCAAACTGTACAGGATTGCTACGCAGTCTTCGGCTTGATTCATAGCATCTGGCGGCCGGTTCCCGGTCGTATCAAGGATTTCATTGCTATGCCGCGACCCAATCTCTACCAGTCGCTGCACACCACTGTGATGGCGGAGGGCGGCCATCAGTTTGAAGTCCAGATCCGCACGGAAGAAATGCATCGCGTCGCCGAAGAAGGCATCGCCGCGCATTGGAAATACAAGGCCGGCGGTTCACCGGTTAACGCGAAGGATGAGCAACGCCTCGCCTGGGTCCGCCAAATTGTCGAGTGGCAGCGCGACATGACCGATCCGAACGAATTTCTTTCGACTCTCAAAATCGATCTGTATCCGGAGGAGGTCTACACCTTTACTCCCAAAGGCAAGGTGGTCGTCCTTCCGAAAGAAGCCACGCCCATCGACTTCGCCTACTCCATTCACACGGAGGTGGGGAATACCTGCACCGGCGCGAAAGTCAACGGTCGAATGGTGCCGTTAAGATCCCGCCTGCGCAACGGCGACATCGTCGAAATCCTCACTCAGAACGGCCACACACCCAGCCGTGATTGGCTTACGTTTGCTAAAAGCTCACGTGCTCGCAACAAAATCAAACACTGGCTCAACGAGCATCAACGTGAACGCGCCATCGAAATCGGCCGCAAACTTCTTGATCGCGAAGCTCGCAAGTACAAAATCTCGTTGACTCAACTCACCGATGCCGATCACGCCAGGGCGGCCGCGGACTACGGGTTGGCAAACCCCGTCGATTTGTTGGCAGGCATCGGTTTTGGAAAGTTTTCTGCCCGTCAGGCATTGAACCGCCTCGTACCCGGGGCAACAAACACACAGCAACCGGAGGCTGAGTCCGCTCCCGGCATGTCGGACGCCGTGAAGCGCGTTTTCTTCGGCAAGGGCTCCGACTCGCTCACCGTCGAAGGGCAGAACGACCTGCTGGTCTATCGCGCTCGATGTTGCAATCCGATTCGCGGCGAAGAAATTGTCGGCTACGTCACTCGAGGCAAGGGTGTCGCTGTTCACGCGCGCAGTTGCCCCAATGTGCAAAACCTTCTCTATGAGTCGGATCGAAGAATCGCGGTTGAATGGGCGAATATGAAGGACGATGAAGGCACTCCGCAGCGCGCAACGTATCCGGTCAAAATGATCGTCTACTGTGACGATCGCGCGGGTATGCTTCGTGAAATGACCGCTGTCATTTCAGATGACGGAACCAATATCCGCGCCGTCGAAACCAAGGCTGGCACTGAAGCGGAGGCTATCGTCGAGTTCGTTGTTGATGCCTACGATGTGGGTCACTTGATTCGACTCATGAACGGGCTTCGGCGGCTTCCCGGGGTTCGCGACGTTCAACGCCAGCAAAAACTCTAGCTCGCTAAATCTCCGGCCACGCGCGGAATTAGGCGGTCTCACTGTCGCCGCGCTTACTTCGCGATCGATGACGCGCCTTGACTGGTCGTGACCGATGTCAGAGCGCAACCGTTCATTGTTTGTCTGAATTTAAAGTACGGATGGAAGAACAGCGCAGCTCGCGCGTCTCCATTGCCCTCGACCAACTGCGGCAGCCACACGCCGTCAGGATACCTTTGCTGCCGCACGTGGATCCAGAATCCCTTATGGAGATTCGCCAGCAATCCGCCACCGATCTTCACATCGTGATCCAGGCGAGCGTTCAGATCCACTAGTTCGCCCGTTCGTTCGTCCACTTCGATGGTCCCCGACATGTCATGCAAGAACGTCTCTTCCACCCCCTTAGGATGGACGCTGGGATCTCCGCTTAAATCGTAGGCCAGGGAAGAACGTCCGCCGCGATCCACGCGGTGTCCATTCGTATAGCGCAACATATGCAGCAGCGTATCGAGTTGCTTGTCGTCCTGGGCATCTCGCTTGGCGATGTATTTCGCATCGGAATCCTTCTTGATCTCTTTTTGGACGCGCTCCATCTCCTTATTTTTTGGATCCTCGCTCAGCGTCTTCCCATCCTTGCCCGTCAACTCATCGATCTCCTCGCCGTTGACGAAAAACATGTCGTATTGCCGCACATGACGCTGCTTCACATTGCCGTTCTTATCGGTGTCATCCTCTTCGCGAATCGTCTTGCAGACGTACCGCTCCTGCTCTGCTTCGGATTGCTTCAGGTTTTTCAGCACTCGGTCTTTCAGCTCAACAGCCGACGGCAACGGAGCATTCCAGTCGATCTTCGCCTGATCCTCATGTACGCTCTTCGGGTCATGGCCACCTTGTGCAGCCGACTGAGCCGATCCGGCTGCGCACACGCCAGCCAGCGCGACCACTACAGCCACACTGCTCCAAGTGATCGTCCAGCAATTATTCATGCCCTTTACCCCAGACTCATTGGACGCCCAAATCAAAAGCTGGTCACAGATGTTTGCCAATCCACCGTTTCCGCTTCTGCGAGGGTTCAGGAAACTCCCAATCGCACAGCGTACAATTTTTCGATATGAGCGCAGAAAAAACTTCCATCCACACAGAACAGGCACCTGCCGCCATTGGGCCCTACTCGCAAGCAATTCGCGTCGGCGACATGGTATTCACTTCCGGACAAGTGGCCATCGATCCCGCGACAGGCCAATTAGTCGCAGGTGGTATTGAAGATCAGACCCACCGAGTTCTGAAAAACTTACAAGCCGTTCTAGCAGCCGCAGGGCTGGACTTTTCACGGGTTCTTAAGACGACAGTCTTCCTGAAAGACATGGCCCACTTTGCCGCAATGAATGCAATCTACGCGGAATATCTCCAGACGCAGGAGGGTCCCGCCCCGGCTCGCTCAACCGTGGAGGTGGCGCGGCTTCCAAAGGACGCGTTGGTGGAAATTGAGCTGATTGCCTGTTGAGCAGGCACAACCTCGCGAGTTTCCGGCACTACAGCTGCCGCCTTCCCATAAGGGCTGTCGCAGGCTGGCGGGTACCGAAAACCGGGCATGCAAGAGCAATTGCGTTAGAAACAAAAAAGGCCGAGGATATCTCCCCTGCCTTTTTTGTCTAAAACCTAGCGCTCGCTCCTACAGCGGCTGAACATCAGCTGCCTGCCAGCCCTTCGGTCCCTTCACAACGTTGAACTGCACGGCCTGGCCTTCTTGCAAACTCTTAAATCCGTTTGAATTGATCGCAGAGTAATGCACAAAAACATCTTCGCCATTCTGGCGCGAGATAAAGCCAAAGCCCTTCGCGTCGTTAAACCACTTTACTGTGCCTTGTTCCATTTGAATCTTATTTCCTAATCGATTTGAATTACGCTGAAGGGAATCGGAGCGACTACTAGCAGAATCTTGTGCTTTGGGGCAAAGTCTACAACTGCCCGGTTCTATTCGAACGCAGGGTCAGTGTACCAGATTTTGGCCAAATGCAAGAAAAAAATGCACGTTAGCGGCGGCCTCGTCCTGCCTGCCGTCACTTTAGGCGCCCACAACCGCCCAACTCTCTCAACCTTCATGCGTTATGCTAGCTCACGACATGAAATTTGAAGAGCAATCGATCACCTGGATTCAACGCGCTCTTCCAACTCTCGAGGAAGGTTTCTCGTCCTTACCCTCCAAAGACTTACCTCCCCTTGACGACGCTGCGATGATAGCAGTCCTTCGGGAAACGGCAACCCGCCTTCGCGAGAATTTTCCCTATTTCCACCCCCTATACGCCGGGCAGATGCTCAAACCACCCCACCCTGTCGCACGTGCCGCCTATGCGCTTGCTACATGGATCAATCCCAATAACCATGCCCTCGATGGAGGCCGCGCCAGCTCTCAAATGGAGATCGAGGCTGTTCAAGGACTCGTCACCATGTTTGGATGGCCCTCTCATCTCGGCCATCTCACCAGCGGCGGTACATTTGCAAACCTCGAAGCCCTTTGGATCTCCGGTCAGCTTCATCCAGACAAAACGATTCTCGCCTCTGAACATGCGCATTACACGCATCGTCGCATTAGCAGCGTTCTAAAACTACCCTTCGACTCCGTCCCAGCCGACCCGCGAGGCAGACTCGACCTTGATTCGCTCGAATCGAGGATTCAAAAGGGCGACGTGGGCACGGTCGTCGTGACTCTGGGAACCACCGCCGTCGGCGCCGTCGATCCACTTCCAGAAATCCTGGCCTTGCGTGACCGCTATGGATTTCGCATCCACGCGGACGCCGCCTACGGCGGGTATTTCACCCTGGCTAAAAACTTAGACGCAGATGCGGCGGATTCGTTTGCTGCACTTTCCGCCGTCGATTCCATCGTTGTTGATCCGCATAAACACGGTCTTCAGCCTTACGGCTGCGGATGCATACTGTTTCGCGACCCCTCGGTCGGCCGCTTTTATAAGCACGATTCCCCCTATACCTATTTCACTTCGGATGAATTGCATCTGGGCGAAATCAGTCTCGAATGTTCTCGCGCCGGAGCTTCCGCCGTGGCACTCTGGGCAACACAGCGCGCGTTGCCCTTGATCCGAGGTGGGGAATTTGCCGGGATGTTGCAATCCTGTCGCATGGCCGCCCTCGAGCTCTACAGCCGTATTCGCGCCTCCGCCATGTTTATCGCGCCCGTTCCTCCACAGCTGGACATTGTGGTCTGGGCTGTGCGTGGTGCTACTCCGGAAGAAAGTTCTGCCCGCGCACGTGCTCTCTTCGATGCCGCCGCTCGTCGGAATCTACACCTCGCATTGGTGCATCTTCCTCGCTCCTGTTTCCCTGGCAATACCTGGCCCGCAGCTTCCGCAGTCGCTCCAGAAACGACTCAAGTCCTATGCCTGCGTTCTGTCCTTATGAAATCCGAACATCTGGCTTGGATCGACGCCATTTGGGAGCGGATCGAGGCTGCGGGCCAGGAAATCCTAACCACCGTGGACACTGCAACCTAGGCAAATCGCCAAATTATCTTCCAGAACACCACGGATCAAATCGTGCAAGTGTGCCTCGTTAGATATTCATCTTCTCGGGAGCGCACTGATAATATTCCATGTAGCGATCCTTGTCGGAGGCATCGCACAAGTAGAGTCGCTTCGCGGCAATTCAACCGCCTCGTGGAACTTGGGCTGGACCGATGCTGTTCCGACGATTTGTCCATGGGTCTGTCTCCCGTTGGGAGAACGAACATAAACTCTACCCCCTGGGAAACAGAGGTTGAATGGCAATTAATAGCCAATTGCATTTGTCGTCGGAGCCATCTCTCGACGATTGGAAGCGAATTCAAATCGCTTATTTTTCGATGGAAATCGCAGTTGCTCCCAACATACCCACCTATAGCGGCGGCCTGGGAGTTCTGGCGGGAGATACACTCCGATCCGCCGCGGATACTGGGCTTCCTTTGGCGGCTGTCACACTCCTGCATCGCAAGGGTTATTTCCGCCAGCATCTGAACGCCGACGGCATGCAAACCGAAGAAGACGAGCCTTGGAAGCCGGAGACGCTCCTGCAACCGCTTGAGCCCTTAGCCGCCATCACCATTCAAGGTCGTCCCGTCATGATTCGCGCCTGGCGCAAAGACATCGTCGGCACGGATGGACACATTGTTCCCGTGATTTTCCTCGACACCGACCTTGACCCCAATGATGGTTGGGATCGTCAACTGACCGACCACCTCTACGGTGGCGACACCTTCTATCGGCTTTGTCAGGAGACGGTTCTAGGGATTGGCGGAATCGAAATCCTCACAGCTTTGGGCTGCCAGCCTGACGTCTATCACATGAATGAGGGTCACGCGTCACTGCTGACCATTGGCCTGCTGGAGCAACAGGTCGCCGATGGCAATCTGCTGGATGCCACTCCGGAAGACCTCGAAGCGGTTCGCTCCAAGTGTGTCTTTACCACTCACACTCCAGTTCCCGCCGGCCACGACCGGTTTTCCCTCGATCAAGCGCGCCAGGTTCTCGGCGAAGAACGGACTGAGGCACTCGAAAAGTTTGGCTGCTGTCACGACGGCATGCTGAACATGACTTACGTCGCGCTCCGCTTTTCGCGCTATGTCAACGGTGTGGCCATGCAGCATGGCCGCGTCTCTCGCGAAATGTTCCCGGAATACTCCGTCCAGGCGATTACCAACGGCGTTCATGCCGCTACCTGGATTCAACCGACCCTGCAGGCATTGCTCGACGAAAGAGTTTCTAGCTGGCGACGCGACAATCTCTATCTCCGCTTTGCCATCGGTATTGCTCCCAGTGAAATTCGAAGCCGCCACCTCGATGCAAAACGTAAGCTCATCGATACCGTTCGGGAGCGCGTCGGCGTGACCCTTCAAGAAGGGATTTTCACGATTGGATTTGCCCGCCGCGCGGCTGCTTATAAACGAGCGGACATGTTGTTCGCCGACCCAGTCCGACTCGGTCGATTGGCCGAAGAATATGGCGGCATCCAGATCGTCTACGCGGGCAAGGCCCATCCCCATGATCAAGTTGGAAAATCCATCATCCATCACGTCATTGAAGCCAGTGCCAAACTCAATTCCGACTACATACGCATCGTGTATCTGGAAAATTATGAGTGGGACCTGGGAGCTATCTTGACCGCCGGAGCCGACCTGTGGCTGAATACCCCGCGCCGCCCTTATGAAGCCTCGGGAACCAGCGGCATGAAGGCTGCCATGAACGGCGTTCCCAGCCTCAGTACTCTCGACGGCTGGTGGATTGAAGGCTGCATCGAAGGCGCCACCGGCTGGGCCATCGTGGAGTCCGAAGACGAAGCGCTAGAGGCCGAGTCTCTTTACGAGAAACTCGAAAACGAAATTCTTCCACTTTTCTACCACTATCCCGACCGATGGGCAGAGATTATGCGCATGGCCATGGCCATCAACGGCTCTTTCTTCAACACCCACCGCATGCTCTACCAATACGTGACCAACGCTTATTTCCCCGGAAACGCCCCCCTACGCCGAAAATTTCAACCGGAGCTGCTCTTGACTCGCTAACAGCGGACTACGGGGATTGCGCATAAACGTAGCCGGCTCCCTGAAGGCTTTTCTCGCGCTTCGGCCTCAACTCACGTATACTGATCGAAGCCGTAAAACTGTTATTTTGATTGGAATTACCATGCCGAAACTAAAGACGCACAAAGGTGCGGCTAAGCGCTTCAAGAAGACCGGAAGCGGTCGAGTCAAGCGCGGCCAGGCCTTCATGCGACATATCCTTACCTCGAAAGCTACCAAGACCAAGCGGCATCTTGCAGCATCTGCAATGGTCTCGGATGCCGACCTGCCCAAGGTGTTGCGCATGATTCCGTACGCCTGATCAACTCGCCCCGGCGAGTAAGGGCCCGAAAGCGTTCGAGGCCCCCGGAACTAATCCTTCCGAGATAGATCAGAGTAAGAAGCGAGTGAAGAGGGTATCCAGCGCAGGCCTCAGGTCCGCGACTCCTCCCTCCAGCCGCACAACGAAACGCAAAAAGGAGATTTCAACCATGCCTCGCGTCAAACGTGGCAATAAACGCAAAGAATATCGCAAGAAGATTCTCAAGCGCGCAAGCGGCTACTTCCTCACAAAGTCAAAGCTGTATCAGGCTGCCGAAGAGGCAGTCGAGCGTGGGCTTAAGTTCGCCTACCGCGGCCGCCGTGAGAAGAAGCGCCAATTCCGTTCGCTTTGGATTGTTCGCATCGGAGCAGCCGCCAAGCTGAGTGGCATTAGCTATTCGCAACTGATCCACGGGCTCAAGCTGGCCGGTATCGAGCTGGACCGCAAGGTTTTGGCTGACATCGCCGCCAAAGATCCCGCGGGATTTACCGCCCTTGCCACTCAGGCAAAGACCGCGCTCAGTACGGTTGCCGCATAACGCCAGCCAACGCGTTCCAACATCCGACAAGGCACTCCTCAGGGGGTGCTTTGTTGCTTTCGGCCGGCAAACAGCTGTATTCCCGCAAAGATCACGATCAACGCAATAAGGCACTGCGAAATCACGCAGTAGAGACACCATACCTGCAAAATCGAGTCTTCCACGTGCGAAAGATAGAGCGCGTAGCAAAGTCCGGCCACCGCGGCGGTTAGCGTCCAATCTCGCTTGCGCAACAACGCAAGCAAGCCGATCAGCAGATACCCAGCAATGCCAACCGCAGCAACCGGCAAGCCAGCAACGGACGAATACCGGCTATGGTTCACGATTCCGCAATCCCAGTGCGCGTTAATGTCGCATGGCTCCAGCTTGTTGGAATAATGCACCTGCAACGCCAGCGCCGAAACCACGGCTCCCAAGACTGCCAATAAAACAACCAGAATTCTCAAAGTTTTTTGCACGTCCCTATTGAACCACACCGCTCAACGTTCCCCAATTACGACCGCCCATCTCTCCGCATTCAAGATCGAGACTCGGTAATCCGGCCCTCTCTCATTTATCCTCAAAAGCAATGTCTTCTTCGCAAATTCCTGTTCTAGAAAGTTACGAGTCACAACATCTTGAAGCCGCGTTTCAGGCGCTGAATGCCGACGTCGCCCGTCAGGCGGCGGAGCTGCGCACATCGGAAGATCGCGAGCAATTCCGTCTGTACTGGCTTGGCCGAAAGCAAGGGCGACTCAAGCTCATCAGCGATGTCTGGCTGAAAAATGCTCCTGCCGAGGCGCGCAAATCTTTGGGCCAGCATTTCAATCAACTCAAGCAGCAGATTGAGCACGCCCTCGAAGCTGATTTCGCAGGCCTCGCGCCCTCTTCCGCGGCCGCTGACGCCATCGACATCACGCTACCCGGAATCCGGCCAGCTCTCGGCGCGGAACACCCGCTGATTCGCACCATGCACGAAATTGTTCGCGTCTTTGAGCACATGGGCTACTCCGTCGGCGTTGGACCCGAAGTTGAAACCGATTACTACAATTTCGAAGCTCTCAATTTTCCGCCGAACCATCCTGCCCGCGACACCCAGGACACCCTGGTTGTCGCCAACCAGCAGCAGAAGCCGCTGCGCGACCGCCTTTTGCTGCGGACGCATACTTCGCCGGTACAGATCCGCACCATGGAAAAGCAACCGCCTCCGATCCGTATCGTGATCCCCGGCAAAGTGCATCGTAACGACGCTGCTGACGCAACCCACTCACCAATCTTTCATCAGGTGGAAGGCCTCTGCGTCGACGAGAATATTACCTTCAGCGATCTAAAAGGTACCCTGGACCACGCGATGAAGGAGCTCTTCGGCTCCAACGTGCGCACACGATTCTTTCCGTCGTTCTTCCCCTTCACGGAACCGAGCGCCGACGTGCAGATCAGCTGTATCTTCTGCGGCGGCAAAGGATGTCGCAAGTGTAAGCACTCCGGCTGGATTGAGCTCCTCGGCTGCGGCATGGTCAACCCTGCCGTCTTCGAGTTTGTTCGTGGCAAACAGCCTGCTTATGACCCGAAAAAAATATCCGGCTTCGCCTTCGGTATGGGAGTCGATCGCATCGCGATGATGAAATACGGCATCAGCGACATCGGCCTGCTCTACTCCGGCGACATGCGCTTCCTGGAGCAGTTCGCATGAAAATCCTTACCACCTGGCTCCGCTCTTACCTGCCTGACCTCACAGTCAGCGATCAGCAACTCGCCGACGATCTCACATTGCGTGGCATCGCAGTCGATGGCGTGTTCGATCTAGGACCCGGCAATGGCTCGCTTTTGGAAATGGACATCACCACCAACCGCGTCGACGCCATGAACCATTACGGCATTGCGCGCGAAGCCGCTGCCATCTATGACATCCCACTGAAATCCTTCGAAGTCTCTCTCCCGACAGCGA